>NZ_JARVKW010000017.1 GCF_029813775.1 Streptomyces sp. DH24
GGGCGCTGTCGGTGCCGGGCCGTAAGGTCTGTCGTCATGGAGACGAGCACCGACAGCGCCCCAGCCGCGACAGTGCCCCACGGCAGTCCTGCCCCGGCGGTGGATCCGGCGGGGCCGGCGGCGGCAGCGGTGGACCAGGGCGTGACCGGACCCGCCGCCACAGCGCCGGCTTCGCTGTCCCCTTCGCGTGCGAGCGACTTCATGCAGTGCCCGCTGCTGTACCGGTTCCGGGTCATCGACCGGCTGCCGGAGAAGCCCAGCGAGGCGGCGACCCGGGGCACGCTGGTGCACGCGGTGCTGGAGCGCCTCTTCGACGCCCCGGCGGCCGAGCGCACGGCGCCGCGCGCCAAGTCGCTGATCCCGGGCCAGTGGGACCGGCTGCGCGAGAGCCGGCCGGAGGTCGTCGAGCTGTTCGCCGACGACCCGGAGGGCGAGCGGATGGCGCGCTGGCTCGGTGAGGCGGAGCGGCTGGTCGAGCGCTGGTTCACGCTGGAGGACCCCACGCGTCTGGAGCCCGCCGAGCGGGAGCTGTTCGTGGAGACGGAGCTGGACTCCGGTCTCAGGCTGCGCGGCATCATCGACCGGGTGGACGTGGCGCCCACCGGCGAGGTGCGCATCGTCGACTACAAGACGGGCAAGGCACCCCGGCCGGAGTACGCCGAGGGCGCGCTGTTCCAGATGAAGTTCTACGCCCTGGTGGTGTGGCGGCTGAAGCAGGTCGTCCCGCGGCGGCTGCAGCTGGTGTACCTCGGCAGCGGTGACGTCCTGACGTACGACCCGGTGGTCGCCGACCTGGAGCGGGTCGAGCGCAAGCTGCTGGCGCTGTGGGACGCGATCCGGCAGGCGACGGAGACGGGTGACTGGCGGCCGCGCCCGACGAAGCTGTGCGGCTGGTGCGACCACCAGGCGCACTGCCCGGAGTTCGGCGGCACTCCCCCGCCGTATCCGCTGCCGGTGAGGGCGCCCGAGTCGGACGCCGCCGCGCAGGGCAGAATGGGGCCGGACTAGCGAAGGAGACTTACGTGGCCATCCGCGTCCTACTGGTCGACGACCAGCCCCTGCTGCGTACGGGCTTCCGGATGATCCTGGAGGCCGAGCAGGACATCGCGGTCGTCGGCGAGGCCGGAGACGGCCTCCAGGCGCTCGACCAGGTGCGGGCCCTGCAGCCCGATGTGGTGCTGATGGACATCCGCATGCCGCGGATGGACGGCGTGGAGGCGACCCGGCAGATCACCGGCCCCGGGCGGGACGGCCCGGCGAAGGTGCTGGTGCTGACCACCTTCGACCTGGACGAGTACGTGGTGGAGGCGCTGAAGGCCGGGGCGAGCGGCTTCCTGCTGAAGGACGCCCCGGCCAACGAACTGGTGCAGGCGATCCGCGTGGTGGCGGCCGGTGAGGCGATGCTCGCGCCGAGCATCACGCGGCGGCTGCTCGACAAGTACGCCACGCATCTGCCGTCCGGCGAGGAGCCCGTCCCGGACACGTTGCACACGCTGACCGATCGTGAGGTTGAGGTGCTGAAGCTGGTGGCGCGCGGGCTGTCCAACGCGGAGATCGCGGCCGACCTGTTCGTCAGCGAGACCACCGTCAAGACGCACGTGGGGCACGTGCTGACCAAGCTGGGGCTGCGCGACCGCGTGCAGGCCGCGGTGTACGCGTACGAGAGCGGTCTGGTGCGCCCCGGCGCGCAGTAGGCCCCGCCCGCGCTCACGGCCCCGCCGCGCACACGAGAGGGCGCCCTCACCGCCGGAACTCCGGTGCCGAGGGCGCCCTTTTCGCGTTGCCGTGCGGCGGCGTGCCCGGCTCAGCCCTTGCTGAGCTCCCAGAAGCGGAACACGGTCGAGGCGTCGAGGCAGTACTCCAGGCCGTAGACGCCGTCGCGGACCACCGCGTACTGCTTGCCCTGCCAGACCGGGAGCATGGGCACGTCCTCGGCGACGATGTCCTGAATGCGGCCGTAGTCCTTGTCGGTCGCGGAGCGGTCGCTCTGGGCGGCGGTGCTCGGGATGAGCGAGCCGGTGATGGCGCGGTTCGTGTAGTTGTTGCCGAGCACGTTGTCCTTGCCGAAGAACGGGGCCGTGAAGTTGTCGGCGTCCGGGTAGTCGGGCACCCAGCCCTTCACGTACACGCCGTACTTGCCGGCGGCGATGTCCTTCTCGTACTGCTCGAAGGGCACGGACCGCATCTCGGCGTCGAACAGGCCGCTGGCGTTGAGCTGCTTGGCGATGGCCGCCAACTCGTCGTCGGTGGCCGGGCCGTAGCGGGACGGGGTGGACCACAGGGTCAGCTTCACCTTGCCGGTGATGCCGTCGGCGCGCAGCGCGGCCTGGGCCCTGGCCTTGTCGGGGTGGGCGCCGTAGGCGTCGAAGAAGGCCGTGTTGTGGCCCGCGATACCGGCCGGAACGATCGAGTACAGCGGGGTCGCGGTGCCCTGGTGGACGTCCCGGATGAGCGCCTCGCGGTCGATCAGGTGGGCGATGGCCTTGCGTACGCCGAGCTTGCCGGCCACCGGGTCGTCCATGTTGAACACCAGGTGCTGGACCTCGGCGCTGTTGCCCTCGACGATGTCGACGCCGGACGAGGGGCCGCCCTGCTCGATGTCGGCGATGTCGTCGGCGGTGAGTCCGCGGTAGGCGATGTCGACGTCACCCTCCTGGACGGCCTTCTTCAGGCCGGCCTGGTCGCCGTGGAAGAACTTGAGGGTCACGCCGCCGTTCTGGATGTCGGCGGTGCCCTTGTAGTGCTCGTTGACGGAGAAGACGGCCTCGTCGTCGTTGAACGACTCCAGCTTGTACGGGCCGGAGCCGACCGCCCTGCCGTCCTCGCGCAGCCGGCCGGCCTCGTACTGCCGGTGGTCGACGATGGAGCCCGCGCCGGAGGCGATCTTGCTCGGGAAGGTGGCGTCCGGCGTGTTCAGCTTGAAGACGACCGTCTTCTCGTCCGGCGTCTCGACCTTGTCGAGCGTGGGGAACATGATCGCGGGGCCGGCGTCGTCATTGATCTTCAGCATGCGGTCGAAGGAGAACTTGACGTCCTTCGAGGTGAGCGCCGCGCCGTTGCTGAACTTCAGGCCGTCCTTCAGCGTGCACCGGTAGACCTTCGTCTCCGTGCCCGTGAAGGAGCACTCCTCGGCGGCCTCGGGCTGCGGTTCGGTGCCTCCCTTGGGGAAGCTGAGCAGCGACTGGAAGACGTTGTTGAACAGCAGCCAGGAACCGGGGTCGTAGCCGGAGGCGGGGTCCGTGGCGAGGACGTCGTCCGACATCCCCATCACCACGTTGGAGTCGTTGCCTCCGGATCCGCCGGTCTCTGTTCCGCATCCGGCCAGCAGGCCGGAGGCCAGCCCCGCCACGATGGGGAGAACGGGCCACTGGTTGCGAATGTTCACGTGCAGGTGCCTTCTCGTCGTTTCGTCGTCCCGGGGCCGCGGTCACGTACCCCCGGTGTACGGGGCCGCTGTTGGCGGCCCCGGTGGCGGGAGGTGTCAGCCGCTCACGCCGCGGCCGAGCTCCCAGAGCTGAAGGGTCGAGGACGAGTTGAGCACGTACGCGGTGCCCGTGACGTCACCCCGCACGGCGACGTACTCCTTGCCCTGCCACAGCGGCAGCACGGGCACGTCCTCGGCGACGATGTCCTGGATGGACTGGAGGCTCGGGGCGGCGGACAGCCGGTCGGCCTCGCGGCGGGACTCCGGGATCAGGTCGGTGCGGACCCGGCCGTTGGCGTACGGGGAGCCGAGGAAGTTGTCCTTGTCGAGGAACGGCGCGAGGAAGTTGTCGGCGTCGGGGAAGTCCGGGAACCAGCCCATGCCGTAGACCTCGTACTCGCCCTTCTGCTCGGCCGGGCGGAACGTCGACCACGGGGTGCCCTTGATGCGGACGTCGAACAGGCCGCTGGCGTTGAGCTGCTTGCGCAGCACCTCGAACTCGTCCTTGGTGGCCGGACCGTAGTGGTCGGTCGTGTAGTGCAGCGTCAGCTTCACCGGGGTGGTGATGTCGGCCTGTTCGAGCAGCGACCTGGCCTTGTCGGGGTCGGGGTCGCCGTACTTGTTGAAGAACGAGTTGGAGTGGCCGGTGATGCTGGCCGGGACGAGCGAGTACAGGGGCTCGGCCTGGGAGCCGTAGACCTTGGAGATGAGTTCGCTGCGGTTGACGATCTGGGCCATGGCCTGCCGGACGGCCTTGGACTTCACGGTGGGGTCCGCGGTGTCGAAGGCCAGGTAGCGGATGCCCAGGCCGGGCGTCTCGATCAGGTCGACGTCGCCGGAGCCGTTGGACAGCTCGCGGATCTGCTCCGGCGACATCGTGCGGGTCATCAGGTCGATCTCGCCCTCCTCCAGCGCCTTGCCCATGGCGTCGGCGTCCTCGTAGGCGACCATCTCGACCTGGCTGTTCTTCACGTCCAGGGCGCCCTTGTACTTGGGGTTCCTGGTGAAGACGGCCTTGACCAGCTCGTCGCCCCGCACCTCCGACTTGAGGCGGTAGGGACCGGAGCCGTCGACCGCGAAGCCGTCCCGCAGCCGGTCCTTGGGGTACTCGTCGGCGTTGACGATGCCGGCGACCGGCGTGGACAGCTTGAACGGGAACGTGGCGTCGGCCGACTTGAGGTGGAAGATGACCTCGCGCTCGCCCTGCGTCTCGATGGTGTCGATGTTCGACAGCAGGGCGAAGACACCGCTGTCGGCCTTGATGGAGAGGGCGCGGTCGATGGAGTACTTGACGTCGGCCGCGGTCACGGCGTCGCCGTTCGAGAACGTGAGGCCGTCGCGCAGGGTGCACGCGTAGCGCTCGTTGCCGGTGTCGGTGAACCCGCACTTCTCGGCGGCCTCGGGCACGGGGTCGCCCTCGCCGCGCGGCTGGACCATCAGGGTCTGCACGGTCTGGCGCAGGATGTTCCAGGGGCCGACGTCGTAGGCGTAGGCGGGGTCGAACGGTGCGGGAGCGTCCTTCGAGGCGGTGAACCGGTCGGTGGTGCCGACAACGATGCCGTCGCCTTGGCCGCTTCCGGATCCACCGCAGGCGGCGAGCACCGGCACGAGCAGACCGAGCACGGCCGGCGGCACCAGGGTCTTGCGGTTCATTCTCGAGTTTCTCCACAGCTGTCAGATCCGTGTACCCGGCATGCAGGGGTGTCGCGGCGGGGGCACGGGGAAGGGGGTGACGTCCTCGTGACGAGATTAGTCCGCGCCCGCAGGCCGCTTCGCCGCGCCCGGAGTTGAGCCCTCATCACGCAGCGGAACCGGGCGTGGACTCACCGGAAACCTGACACCGGAAGGATTAGTACAGGGTTCCATCAAATGGGACACAAGGGCACGTCGGCGGTGCCCGAAATGGGCGGACCGCACCCGCCGGACCCTTCACCGGCCCTCGCTCGCGTGGCGAACCTCACACGCCCGGCGCATGCCCCCCGTCCCGCAATTCGGCCACACGTACGGGCCGAATTCATTCGCACATCAGCCCGGGAATTCCCGTTCAATCGGCCGTCGCACGCCAGGTGAACGCCCGTCGCATTTCCGTCATCGCGCGGCGATCAGGCTCCGCAGAAAAGCCAGGTCGACCTCTTCGAGGGAGGTCACGACCGTGCGCCGGCCGGCCGGGGCGACGGGCGCCACGGACGGCACCGCCACGACGTGGCAGCCCGCGGCCTCCGCCGACGCGATGCCCGTCGCGGTGTCCTCGACGACGGCGCATCTGGCCGGGTCCGCGCCGAGCCCTGCGGCGGCCACCAGATAGGGATCGGGGTGCGGCTTGGTGCGCGCCACCTCGTCACCGGCGACCGACAGCGCGAAGTGCCGGGGGCCGAGGCGGTCCAGCACACGGTCGATGATGCGCCGGTGGGAGGCGGAGACCAGGGCCGTCGGGACCTCGTGCTCGTACAGTTCGGTGAGCAGCCGGGCCGCGCCCGGCATCAGCGGCAGCGCCTGGTCGATGCGCTCCTCGAAGCCCTTGTTCAGCAGGACGGTCAGCTCGGGAAGGGTGATGTCGGCGCCCGTGACCTCGATCAGGAACCCGGCGCTGCGGGTCATGGGGCCGCCGACCACGACATGGCGCCAGGACTCGTCCAGGGTGTGCCCGAGGGAGGCGAAGACCTCGACCTCGACGTCCCACCAGAAGCCCTCGGTGTCCACCAGGGTGCCGTCCATGTCCAGAAGCACCGCCTGCAGGGCTGAGCCTTCGGCCGTACGGGTTCCGAGCGCGGGGACCGTACTGGTCATCCGGGCGCACCTCCTTGAGGGACGTTCAGGCCGGTTCCCACGGGGGAACCGGCCTGCGGTGGACCGATCAGTCTACGTCGTCCGCGAACGTTTCGCCTCGTTCATCCCGCGTGCCCCTGGCACACCGGCTCAGCGGGCGTTGAAGTACTTCGCCTCCGGGTGGTGGATGACGATGGCGTCGGTGGACTGCTCCGGGTGCAGCTGGAACTCCTCCGACAGCCGCACGCCGATGCGCTCCGGCTCCAGCAGGCCGGCGATCTTCGCGCGGTCCTCCAGGTCGGGGCAGGCGCCGTAGCCGAGGGAGAAGCGGGCGCCGCGGTACTTCAGCGCGAACATGTCCTCCATCTCGGCCGGGTCCTCGCCGGCGAAGCCGAGTTCGCCGCGCACGCGCGCGTGCCAGTACTCGGCGAGCGCCTCGGCCAACTGCACGGACAGCCCGTGCAGTTCGAGGTAGTCCCGGTAGGCGTTGGCCTCGAACAGCCGCGCCGTCTCCTCGCCGATGCGGGAGCCCACGGTGACGACCTGGAGGCCGACGACGTCCGTCTCGCCGGACTCCTCGGGGCGGAAGAAGTCGGCCAGGCACAGCCGGCGGCCGCGGCGCTGGCGCGGGAAGGTGAAGCGGGTCCGCTCGTTGCCCTGTTCGTCCAGGATGATCAGGTCGTCGTCCTTGGAGACGCACGGGAAGTAGCCGTAGACGACGGCCGCCTCCAGCAGGTTGTCCGTCTGGAGCCGGTCGAGCAGGCCGCGCAGCCGGGGCCGGCCCTCGGTCTCGACCAGTTCCTCGTAGGTGGGTCCGTCACCGGTGCGGGCCTGCTTCAGGCCCCACTGGCCCTTGAACAGGGCGCCCTCGTCCAGCCAGGACGCGTACTCCTTGAGCTGGATGCCCTTGATCACGCGGGTGCCCCAGAAGGGCGGCTCGGGGACCGGGTTGTCGGTGGCGACGTCGGAGCGGACCGCGCCCTCGGCGGGACGCTCCTCGACCTCGACGGTGGCCGCCCTGACCCGGCGCTGCCTGAGCTCGGGGAGCTTCGCGCCGGGGACGCCGCGCTTGATGCCGATGAGCGCGTCCATCAGGCGCAGGCCCTCGAAGGCGTCCCGGGCGTAGCGGACCTCGCCGTCGTAGATCTCGTGCAGGTCCTGCTCGACGTAGGCCCGGGTGAGGGCGGCACCGCCGAGGATGACCGGGTACTTCGCGGCGAGGTCGCGGGCGTTGAGCTCCTCCAGGTTCTCCTTCATGATCACCGTGGACTTCACCAGGAGCCCGGACATGCCGATGACGTCGGCCCTGTGCTCCTCGGCGGCCTCCAGGATCGCGGAGACCGGCTGCTTGATGCCGAGGTTGACGACGTTGTAGCCGTTGTTGGACAGGATGATGTCCACGAGGTTCTTGCCGATGTCGTGGACGTCGCCCCGGACGGTGGCGAGGACGATGGTGCCCTTGCCGGCCTCGTCGCCCTCGACCTTCTCCATGTGCGGTTCGAGGTGGGCGACGGCGGTCTTCATGACCTCGGCGGACTGCAGCACGAACGGCAGCTGCATCTGGCCGGAGCCGAACAGCTCGCCGACGACCTTCATGCCGTCCAGCAGCGTCTCGTTGACGATGTCGAGCGCCGGGCGGGTCCGCAGCGCCTCGTCCAGGTCGGCCTCCAGGCCGTTGCGCTCGCCGTCGATGATGCGGCGCTTGAGTCGCTCGTCCAGCGGCAGCGCGGCCAGTTCCTCGGCCTTGCCGGCCTTGAGGGACTTGGCGGTGGCGCCCTCGAACAGGGCCATCAGCTTCTGCAGCGGGTCGTACCCCTCGCTGCGGCGGTCGTAGATCAGGTCGAGGGCCGTGCGGACCTCTTCCTCGCTGAAGCGGGCGATGGGCAGGATCTTCGACGCGTGCACGATCGCCGAGTCCAGGCCCGCCTTGACGCACTCGTCCAGGAAGACGGAGTTCAGCAGGATGCGGGCGGCCGGGTTGAGGCCGAAGGAGATGTTCGACAGGCCCAGCGTGGTCTGCACCCTCGGGTGGCGCCGCTTGAGCTCGCGGATGCCCTCGATGGTGGCGATGCCGTCCTTGCGGGACTCCTCCTGGCCGGTGCAGATCGTGAACGTCAGACAGTCGACGAGGATGTCCTCCTCGTGGATGCCCCAGTTGCCGGTCAGGTCGGCGATCAGGCGTTCGGCGATCTCGACCTTCTTCTCGGCGGTGCGGGCCTGGCCCTCCTCGTCGATGGTCAGCGCGATCAGCGCGGCGCCGTGCTCCTGGGCCAGCTTCGTGACCTTGGCGAAGCGGGACTCGGGGCCGTCGCCGTCCTCGTAGTTCACCGAGTTGATCACCGCGCGGCCGCCGAGCTTCTCCAGGCCGGCGCGGAGCACGTCGACCTCGGTGGAGTCCAGCACGATCGGCAGGGTCGAGGCGGTGGCGAAGCGGCCGGCCAGCTCGGCCATGTCGGCGACGCCGTCGCGGCCGACGTAGTCCACGCACAGGTCGAGCATGTGCGCGCCCTCGCGGATCTGCTCGCGCGCCATCTCCACGCAGTCGTCCCAGCGGGCCTCCAGCATGGCCTCGCGGAACTTCTTCGAGCCGTTGGCGTTGGTGCGCTCGCCGATCGCCAGGTACGAGGTGTCCTGGCGGAACGGCACGGTCTGGTAGAGGGAGGCGGCGCCCGGCTCGGGCTGCGGGCTGCGCTCGCCCGGGGCCAGGTCGCGGACCCGCTCGACGACCTGGCGCAGGTGCTCAGGGGTGGTGCCGCAGCAGCCGCCGACCAGGGAGAGGCCGTAGTCGCGGACGAAGTTCTCCTGCGCCTGGGCCAGCTCGGGGGCGGTCAGCGGGTAGTGCGCGCCGTCCGACGTGAGGACGGGCAGGCCGGCGTTCGGCATGCAGGACAGCGGCACGCGCGCGTGCCGGGCGAGGTAGCGCAGGTGCTCGCTCATCTCGGCCGGGCCGGTGGCGCAGTTCAGGCCGATCATGTCGATGCCGAGCGGCTCAAGCGCGGTGAGCGCGGCGCCGATCTCGGAGCCGAGCAGCATGGTGCCGGTGGTCTCGACGGTGACCGACACGATGAGCGGCACGTCGTGGCCGGTGGCCTCCATGGCGCGCCGGGCGGCGACGACGGACGCCTTGGTCTGGAGCAGGTCCTGCGTGGTCTCCACGAGCAGCGCGTCGGCGCCGCCGGCGAGCAGGCCCTCGGCGTTTCGCTGGTAGGCGTCGCGGATCGCGGCGTACGTGGTGTGGCCGAGGGTGGGGAGCTTGGTGCCGGGGCCCATGGAGCCGAGCACCCAGCGCTGCTGTCCGGTCCGCTCGGTGAACTCGTCGGCGACCTCGCGGGCGATGCGGGCGCCGGCCTCGGACAGCTCGACGATCCGGTCGGCGATGTCGTACTCGCCGAGGGCGGCGAGGTTGGCGCCGAAGGTGTTGGTCTCCACGCAGTCCACGCCGGCGGCGTAGTACTCGGTGTGGACCGAGCGGACGATGTCGGGCCGGGTGACGTTCAGGATCTCGTTGCAGCCTTCGAGGTTCTCGAAGTCCTCCAGCGTCGGGTCCTGGGCCTGGAGCATGGTGCCCATCGCTCCGTCGGCGACCACCACACGGGTGGCGAGTGCCTCGCGGAGGGCGGACGCGCGGGTCCGGCTGTCGGCGGTAGGGGTCGGCGGCAACGAGGCCATGAAAGGGCTCCCTTTGATGCGACGGCTGTCGGCTTTGCGTCTGTCCGCAGAGAGCTCACGTGGAACTCCCGGGCGGTGACGCACGTCGCCAGGGTAGCCGGGACCGGGGGCCGATGGTCAGAGGGTCCACAGGCCGGACGAGGATGGCGGGCGGCGCGGCGTCCGGACAGGCTGCGGGGTGGCGGACGGCGTAACACGAATTGGCCGACCATTAGCGGCAGGTCGGCATGGACCGGTAGTGTTCGGCATTGCCGAACAGCGGCAGCGACGTCGCGGGTCGACGGTCGAAGGGGACGGAGGCAGGACGGCGATGGCACGGAACATCCAGTCGCTCGAACGGGCGGCCGCGATGCTGCGGCTGCTCGGGGGCGGCGAGCGGCGGCTCGGCCTGTCGGACATCGCCTCGTCCCTGGGCCTCGCCAAGGGCACCGCCCACGGAATCCTGCGCACCCTCCAGCAGGAGGGCTTCGTCGAGCAGGACGAGGCCTCCGGTCGCTACCAGCTGGGCGCCGAGCTGCTGCGGCTGGGCACGACCTACCTCGACGTGCACGAACTGCGGGCGCGGGCCCTGGTCTGGACGGACGACCTGGCCCGGTCAAGCGGCGAGAGCGTGTACCTGGGCGTCCTGCACCAGCAGGGCGTCCTCATCGTGCACCACGTCTTCCGGCCCGACGACAGCCGCCAGGTCCTGGAGATCGGGGCCATGCAGCCGCTGCACTCCACGGCCCTCGGCAAGGTCCTGTCGGCCTACGACCCGGTGGCGCACAGCGAGGCCCTGGAGGCCGACCGCAAGGCGTTCACCGACCGGACCGTCTGCGACCTGGAGAGTTTCGAGCAGATCCTCGACATGACACGCGCGCGGGGCTACGCGGCGGACGTCGAGGAGACCTGGGAGGGCGTCGCGTCGGTCGCCGCCCCCATCCACGACCGGCGCCGCATGCCGGTCGGCTCGGTCGGCATCACGGGCGCCGTGGAGCGGCTGTGCCGGGACGGGGAGCTGCGCCCCGAGCTGATCGCCGCGGTGCGCGACTGCGCCCGCGCGGTTTCCCGGGACCTGGGTGCCGGGCGGTTCTGAAGCACGTCCCGCTGGGCAGGGTGAGACCGGAACGCCGCACGGCGTTCCGGCCGGCGTCGCGTCCGGACGCCGGCCGGGGCAGGCACCCGAGGCACGGGGGCGCCGCGGACCACGGGGATCGATAGCACACGACGATCAATAACGATCGTGTTTTCGATTACAGAGCCCTTGACGCACGCGTGACGCCACAGCGAGACTCCACGTCCATCGGTCGGCATTGTCGAACACCTACCGGCAATACGCGTTAGAGTGTGGCAACGCCAAGGGCCGGCATCGCTCTCATCACCTGAGGGCGCCAGAACTCCCGGAGGGACCCGGGGTTCGGCTTCCCCTGGACGAAGGACAAAGGAGTCGCGGGTGTCCAGCTCCGACATCTTCATCGGCGAGACCATCGGTACCGCCATACTCATCCTGCTCGGCGGCGGCGTCTGCGCCGCCGTGACGCTGAAGGCCTCCAAGGCCCGCAACGCCGGTTGGCTCGCCATCGCCTTCGGGTGGGGCTTCGCCGTCATGACGGCGGTGTACATCTCCGGGCCGCTGTCCGGCGCCCACCTCAACCCGGCCGTCACGTTCGCGCTCGCCATCAAGGACGGCGAGTGGGGCGACGTGCCGGTCTACTTCGCCGGCCAGTTCCTCGGTGCCATGATCGGCGCGGCGCTGGTCTGGGTGGCCTACTACGGCCAGTTCCTCGCCCACCTCACCGACCGGGAGATCGTCGGCGGCCCCGGCGCGCAGGACACCGCGGCCAAGGCCGTCGAGGCCCAGGAGAAGGGCGCGGGCCCGGTCCTGGGCATCTTCTCCACCGGCCCCGAGGTCCGTAACCCGGTGCTGAACCTCCTCACGGAGATCATCGGCACGGTCGTCCTGCTGCTCGCGGTCCTCACCCAGGGCCTCAACGCCGAGGGCGACGGCCTCGGCGTGCTGGGCGGCCTGATCACCGCCCTCGTGGTGGTGTCGATCGGTCTGTCCCTCGGCGGCCCGACCGGCTACGCGATCAACCCGGCCCGCGACCTCGGCCCGCGCATCGTGCACGCCCTGCTCCCCCTGCCCAACAAGGGCGGCTCCGACTGGAGCTACTCCTGGGTCCCGGTGGTCGGTCCGCTGATCGGCGGAGCCATAGCGGCGGGCATCTACAACGTCGCCTTCGCGTGAGCATCATCTCCGGGAGCCGTCCGGCTCCCCCGAAGGCACCGCCATTCGCCGCAGACACCGCCCCTCACCACGGAATCCCCAGGAGCACACAGTGACCGACGCGCACACCGCCGGCCCGTTCATCGCGGCCATCGACCAGGGCACGACCTCCAGCCGCTGCATCGTCTTCGACCGCGACGGACGCATCGTCTCCGTCGACCAGAAGGAGCACGAGCAGATCTTCCCGAAGCCGGGCTGGGTCGAGCACAACGCCACCGAGATCTGGACGAACGTCCAGGAGGTCGTCGCCGGAGCCGTCGCCAAGGCCGGCATCACCCGCGACGACATCAAGGCCATCGGCATCACCAACCAGCGCGAGACCACCGTGCTGTGGGACAGGAACACCGGTGAGCCCGTCCACAACGCCATCGTCTGGCAGGACACCCGCACCGACGCCCTGTGCAGGGAACTCGGCCGCAACGTCGGCCAGGACCGCTTCCGCCGCGAGACCGGCCTGCCGCTGGCCTCCTACTTCGCCGGCCCCAAGGCCCGCTGGCTGCTCGACAACGTCGACGGCCTCAAGGAGCGCGCCGAGGCGGGCGACATCCTCTTCGGCACCATGGACAGCTGGGTCATCTGGAACCTGACCGGCGGCACGGACGGCGGCAAGCACGTCACCGACGTCACCAACGCCTCCCGCACCATGCTGATGAACCTCCACACCATGGAGTGGGACGACCGCATCTGCGAGTCCATCGGCGTGCCGAAGCAGATCCTCCCCGAGATCCGCTCCTCCGCCGAGGTCTACGGCGAGATCACCGGCGGCAAGCTGGGCGACCTGCTCGGCGGCATCCCGGTCGCCTCCGCGCTCGGCGACCAGCAGGCGGCGCTGTTCGGCCAGACCTGCTTCGCCGAGGGCGAGACCAAGTCGACGTACGGCACCGGCACCTTCATGGTGATGAACACCGGCGACAAGATCATCAACTCCTACAGCGGGCTGCTGACCACCGTCGGCTACAAGATCGGCGACCAGGACACGGTCTACGCCCTGGAGGGCTCGATCGCCGTCACCGGTTCGCTGGTTCAGTGGATGCGCGACCAGATGGGGCTGATCTCCACCGCCGCCGAGATCGAGACGCTCGCGCTCTCCGTCGAGGACAACGGCGGCGCCTACTTCGTACCGGCCTTCTCCGGCCTGTTCGCCCCGTACTGGCGCTCCGACGCCCGCGGGGTGATCGCCGGCCTGACCCGGTACGTCACCAAGGCGCACCTCGCGCGCGCCGTGCTGGAGGCCACCGCCTGGCAGACGCGGGAGATCGCCGACGCCATGACCAAGGACTCCGGCGTGGAGCTGGCCGCCCTCAAGGTCGACGGCGGCATGACCTCCAACAACCTGCTGATGCAGACGCTCGCCGACTTCGTGGACGCCCCGGTGGTGCGCCCGATGGTCGCGGAGACCACCTGCCTCGGCGCCGCCTACGCCGCCGGTCTCGCCGTCGGCTTCTGGAACAGCACCGACGACCTGCGCGCCAACTGGCGGCGGGCCGCCGAGTGGACCCCACGCATGGACGCGGAAAAGCGCGACCGTGAGTACAAGAACTGGCTCAAGGCCGTCGAGCGGACCATGGGCTGGCTCGAGGACGAGGAGTAACACCCGACATGACCATTCAGCCCACCCTGCAGTCCGTGCCTGCCCTGGGCACGCGCCCGGCCCACGGCGTCGGCCCGAGCCGCGCCGAGACCCGGGAGCAGCTCGCCAAGGCGTCGTACGACCTTCTCGTGATCGGCGGCGGCATCCTCGGCATCTCCACCGCCTGGCACGCCGCGCAGGCCGGCCTCAGGGTGGCTCTGGTCGACGCCGGCGACTTCGCCGGCGCCACCTCCTCCGCCTCCTCCAAGCTCCTCCACGGCGGTCTGCGCTACCTGCAGACCGGCGCGGTGAAGCTGGTGGCGGAGAACCACTTCGAGCGCCGTGCGGTGTCCCGCCAGGTGGCCCCGCACCTGGTGAACCCGCTCACGTTCTACCTCCCCGTGTACAAGGGCGGGCCGCACGGCGCTGCGAAGCTGGGGGCCGGTGTCTTCGCGTACTCGATGCTGTCGGCCTTCGGCGACGGCGTCGGGCACCTGCTGTCCCCGGCGAAGGCGCAGCAGGACGTGCCCGAACTGCGCACCGAGAACCTCAAGGCCGTGGCCGTGTACGGCGACGACCAGATGAACGACGCGCGCATGGCGCTGATGACGGTCCGCGCGGCCGTCGAGGCGGGCGCGGTCGTGCTCAACCACGCCGAGGTCACCGGCCTGCGCTTCACCAGGGGCCGGGTCACCGGCGCCGAGCTGCGCGACCGGCTGTCCGGCGACGAGTTCGGCGTGAGCGCCCGCCTGGTGCTCAACGCGACCGGCCCGTGGGTCGACCACCTGCGCCGCATGGAGGACCCGAACGCGGCGCCGTCGATCCGTCTGTCGAAGGGCGCGCACCTGGTCCTGAAGCGCACCTCGCCGTGGAAGGCGGCGCTCGCCACCCCGATCGACAAGTACCGCATCACCTTCGCCCTCCCGTGGGAGGACATGCTGCTGCTCGGCACGACCGACGAGGAGTTCGAGGGCGACCCGGCGGACGTCGCCGTCAACGACAAGGACATAGCGCAGATCCTCGACGAGGCCGCGTTCTCCATCCGCGACCAGCAGCTCGACCGCGACCTCATCACGTACGCCTTCGCCGGTCTGCGGGTGCTGCCGGGCGGCCCCGGCGACACCGCGAAGGCCAAGCGGGAGACCGTGGTGACCGAGGGCAGGGGCGGCATGCTGTCCGTCGCCGGCGGCAAGTGGACGACGTTCCGCCACATCGGCCGTACGGTGATGCAGAAGCTCCAGGCGCTGCCGGGTCACCCGCTCGGCGACGACTTCGAACCGATCTCCGCACTGCCGAAGAAGCTGCCGCTGCCGGGTGTCGCCAACCCGCGCGCGGTCGCCCACCGGCTGCTCGTCGACAACCCGGCGCCGGGCCCGCGCATGGCCGCCGACACGGCCCGGCACCTGGCCACCCACTACGGCTCGCTGGCCTTCGACATCGCCCGCATCGCCAACGAGAGCCCGGAGCTCGGCGAGCGGGTCCACCCGGACGCCCCGGAGATCTGGGCGCAGGTCGTCTACGCCCGGGACAACGAGTGGGCCGAGACGGCCGACGACGTGCTGCGCCGCCGTACGACGCTCACGATCCGCGGCCTGGCCACCGACGAGATCCGGGCGAAGGTCCAGGGCCTGCTGGACGAGAAGTAACCGCGGCAGGGGTTCCGGCCCGAGGACGCCCACGGGCCGCCGCCCGTGGGAACGGCTCCCCCCGCACGGGGAGCCGGCGCGAGGGGCGGCTCCCCGCCGACGGAGCCGCCCCTTCCGCATGTCCGCGGATCCGCGGGCGATCTCTCCTTGAGCGAACGGGCCCCGGGTGTTCCGGGGCGGTGGCCGGGGCAGTGATGGGGGCACTGCCCCGTGCGAGGGGGCTGCGGGCGCCCGCGCGCCACGCCGTAAGGTTGGGGCGTACGTGAGGGCACGTCGGAAGGAGGCACTGGGTGATCGAGCTCGAGGGGGTTCCCGAGCTGATCGACCCGGTCATGGTGGCCGCGTTCGAGGGCTGGAACGATGCCGGCGACGCCGCCTCCACCGCGGTCGCGCATCTTGAACGGGAATGGAAGGGCGAGGTGTTCGCGGCGCTGGACGCCGAGGACTACTACGACTTCCAGGTGAACCGCCCCACGGTGTGGATGGACGCCGGCGTCCGGAAGATCACGTGGCCGACGACCCGGCTGTCGGTGGTGCGGGTCGGCGGTGACAAACCGCGCGACCTCGTCCTGGTCCGGGGCATCGAACCGTCCATGCGCTGGCGGTCGTTCTGCAACGAACTGCTCGGCTTCGCCCATGAGCTGGGCGTCGAGCTGGTGGTCGTGCTGGGCGCCCTGCTGGGCGACACCCCGCACACGCGTCCGGTGCCGATCAGCGGGACGACGTCCGATCCGGACCTGGCGCGCCGGATGGACCTGGAGGAGACCAAGTACGAAGGGCCCACGGGCATCGTCGGCGTCCTGCAGGAGGCCTGCACGCACGCCGGCGTTCCGGCCGTGTCGCTGTGGGCCGCCGTCCCGCACTACGTGTCGCAGCCGCCGAACCCGAAGGCGACGCTGGCCCTCCTGAACCGCCTGGAGGACCTGATCGACGTGCGCATCCCGCTGGGCGAGCTGCCCGAGGACGCGCGCGCCTGGCAGGTGGGCGTGGACCAGCTGGCCGCCGAGGACAGCGAGGTCGCCGAGTACGTGCAGACGCTGGAGGAGGCCCGCGACACCGCGGAGCTGCCGGAGGCCTCCGGCGAGGCGATCGCCCGCGAGTTCGAGCGGTACCTGCGGCGCCGGGACGGCTCCGGTCCTACGGGACCGGCCGGGCACGCCACCGCGGAGGGCGGCGACGGCCCGCCGGGCGCGCCGTACCTGCGGGACAACCCGAGCGGTCGTACGCGGCCCCCGAGACCGCCGAAGGCGGGCGGCTCCGACGACGAGGACCCGGCGGAGGACTGAGCGGGGCACAAGGAAGGGGCGGTGCGCTGCCGGCGCACCGCCCCTTCCTTGTGCCTGCCTACAGGGCGACGCCGAGCAGCGCGTCCACCGCGCGGGAGACCACGCCGGGCGCGCCCTCGTCCGTGCCGCCGGCGGTCCGCTGGAGCTCCACCCAGCGGTCGACCGCGGCGAGCGCGGCCGGGGCGTCCAGGTCGTTGGCGAGGGCCTCGCGGATCTCGTCCACGAGGGCCTCGGCGGGCGGGCCGTCGGGCCGGGAGACGGCGGCGCGCCAGCGGTCCAGCCGCACGAGGGCGTCGCGCAGCACCTGGTCGGTCCACTCCCAGTCGGCCCGGTAGTGGTGGGCGAGCAGGGCGAGGCGGACGGCGGCGGGGTCGACGCCCTCGCGGCGCAGCTGGGACACGAAGACGAGGTTGCCCTTGGACTTCGACATCTTCTCGCCGTGCAGGGCGACCATGCCGGCGTGCACGTACGCCTTGGCCATGGGGAACTCGCCGGTGAGCGCCTGGGCGTGCGAGGCGCCCATCTCGTGGTGCGGGAAGACCAGGTCGGAGCCGCCGCCCTGGACGTCGAAGCCCATGCCGAGGTGGTCGAGGGCGATGGCGACGCACTCGATGTGCCAGCCGGGCCGGCCGCGGCCGAGCGAACCGCCGTCCCAGCTGGGCTCGCCCTCGCGGGCCGCCATCCAGAGCATCGGGTCGAGCGGGTTCTTCTTGCCCGGCCGGTCGGGGTCGCCTCCGCGCTCGGCGGACAGCAGCCGCATCGCGGCGGCGTCGAGGTGGGAGACCTGGCCGAAGTGCGGGTCGGACTCCACGGAGAAGTAGATGTCGCCCTCCAGCTCGTAGGCGGCGCCGGCGTCGCGCAGCCGCTCGACGAGCGGGACGATCCCGGGTATCGCCTCGACCGCGCCGATGTACTGCTTAGGGGGCAGCATCCGCAGCGCCGTCATGTCCTCACGGAACAGGGCGGTCTCCCGCTCGGCGAGGTCGGCCCAGTCCAGGTCGTCCCGCTGCGCGCGTTCCAGCAGCGGGTCGTCGACGTCGGTGACGTTCTGGACGTAGTGAACCTGCCGCTTGGTGTCGAGCCACACGCGCTGCACGAGGTCGAACGCGTTGTAGGTCGCCGCGTGACCGATGTGGGTCGCGTCGTACGGGGTGATGCCGCAGACGTAGATACGGGCGACGGGACCGGGGTCGAGGGTGACGAGGCCGCCGGTCGCGGTGTCGTGGATCCTCAGGTCGCGGCCCTGACCAGGCAGGGCGGGGACCTCGGAAGCGGGCCAGGCATGCATGTCATGAGCCTAACCGGACGGATGTTCCGTACACGAACCGGTTGGCGCCGGATGGCCGGGAAGGCGCTCTTGCGCCGCCTGGGCCGTTGTGCTGCCGGGACGGCGGGGCGCTACACCGGCGGCCAGGGGATCGCCGGCCACTCGCCGCTCGGCCCGGGATGGGTGCGGGAGGCGAGCAGCGCGTCGACACGCGTGCGTGTGGCGTCGAGTTCGGCGGCGGTGATCAGCGGGGCGAGCCGCGCGGCGAGCGTCCCGCCCTCGGCGAGGTCGCCGCGGAGGCGTTCGAGGACGTCGGCCGCCTCCTCGGTCAGCGGCTCCCCCGCCCAGCCCCACAGCAGTGTGCGCAGCTTGTTCTCGACGTTGAAGGTGACCCCGTGGTCGATGGCGTACAGCCGGCCGTCGCCGGTGGGCAGCAGGTGGCCGCCCTTGCGGTCGGCGTTGTTGATGACGGCGTCCAGCACGGCGAGCCGCCGCAGCCGCTGGTCGTCGGCGTGCACGAGCAGCGCGGTGCGCCCCTCACCGACCTCGGCGAACCCGATCGCCTTCCAGCCGGGCTCGGGCTCCTCCCCCTCGACCAGGGCGAGCAGTCCGGCGTCGGGCGCCGCCTCGATCCACAGCTGGCACATGCCCTCGCCGTACGGCCCGTCCCGCAGCACGGTCGGCGGCACGAGGTCCCAGCCGGTCGCGCGGGAGACCTCGTAGGCGGCGACCTCGCGCTGCGCGAGGGTGCCGTCCGGGAAGTCCCACAGCGGGCGTTCCCCGGCGACGGGCTTGTAGACGCAGGCCGCCTCCCGCCCGTCCAGGGTCACCGTGCAGTACAGCGCCGCGTTGGACGCCTCACGAATGCGTCCGCGCACCGTCAGCTCGCCCGTGGCGAGCAGCTCGGCGGCGGCCGCGCCGGTGGTCGTCACGCTCCGCGGCGGTATCCGTTCTGGCGCGGACATACGTGTCCTTCCGGGTCGAGCGGGAGGCTGCACAGCGGGCACGGCGGCCGCCCGGCGTTGACGACGTCGAGGGCGCGCTTGGCGAAGGCCCGGGCCTGCGCGCCGGTCAGCCGGACCCGCAGCATCGGGGGCCCGTTCTCCTCGTCCTGGAGCAGCCGCTCCTCGGCCTCGGCGAGGTCCTCCTCGGAGTCGGCGTCCAGCTCCACGAGGGCCTGCGCCTCGACGATCATGCACTGGTCCTCGCCGTCCCAGGCGAGCGCCATGGTGCCGACCCGGAACTCCTCCTCGATGGGGGTGTCCAGCGGGGCGGTGTCGGCGATCTCGGTGGGCGCCACGGCGGGGACGGCCGCGCTGCCGCCGCTACGCCGTACGACCTCGTCGAGGAGCTCTTCCATGCGCTCGGCGAGCGCCGCGACCTGGGTCTTCTCCAGGGCCACGCTGGTCACCCGGGAGCCGGCGGAGGCCTGGAGGAAGAACGTACGGCGCCCTGGCAGTCCGACCGTACCGGCCACGAAACGGTCCGGTTGGTCGTAGAGGAACACCTGACGGGACACGTCCTGTCTCCATGGGAATCGGGGGCATCGGGGGAATCGGGGGGATAGAGGGAATCCGACCGAAGAGAGGCGAGGGAATCGAGCGATGAGGGGGAGCGGGTCGGAATGGTGGTTACGCAACGGTCGACCGCTTCACCCTACTGCGGCCGACGATCACGGTGCGCCCGCACCGCCCCCCACCGGGGCGTCGTCGGCCGGCGGCGCCTCGCGCGGCACCAGGGACGCGAAGTCGCCGGTGTCGCCGAGCCGGACGAGGAACGGCCTGAGCCGGGTGTAACGGATCGCGGTGATGGAACACGGTTCAACGGCAATCCGCTGGAAGAGGTCGAGATGAAGTCCGAGTGCGTCCGCGACAAGGGACTTGATGATGTCGCCGTGCGAGCACATGAGGAACACGGCGTCGGGGCCGTGGTCGCGCTCCACGCGCGCGTTCCACTCGTGCACCGCCTCGGCGGCCCGGTTCTGCATCGCGCGCATGGACTCCCCGCCGGGGAAGCGCACGGCCGACGGATGTGTCTGGACGACCTCCATCAGCGGCTCGTCCTTGAGTTCGGCGAGTTTGCGGCCGGTCCAGTCGCCGTAGTGGCACTCGCCGATGCGTTCGTCGGTGTGGACGGTGAGGCCGGGGCGGGCGTCCAGCAGCGGGCGGACGGTCTCCTGGCAGCGCTGCAGCGGGCTGCTGACGACCTCGGAGATCGGGAGCCCGGCGAGCCGGCCGGGCAGTGCGGCGGCCTGTGCGGCCCCGCGTTCGTCGAGGGCGACGCCGGGCGTCCAGCCGGCGAGCAGTCCCTCGGTGTTGGCGGTGGAACGTCCGTGCCGGACCAGGATCAGCGTGGGCATGCGGCCCAGGGTAGGCGCACGCCGGAGCGCAATGACGTACGAGCGACAGGAGAACGCACCCAGTGATCGTCGACTGTGCCATCTACCGTGACGGGCAGCGGGGCGGGGGCCCCGATGACCTGTCCGACGCCCTGGCCGAGGCACGCGCGGCGGGCGGCTTCGTGTGGATCGGGCTGCACGAGCCGTCGGAGACCGAGTTCGACCGGGTGACCCAGGAGTTCGGGCTGCACCCGCTGGCCGTCGAGGACGCCCTCAAGGCCCATCAGCGGCCCAAGCTGGAGACGTACGACGACTCCCTGTTCCTGGTCCTGAAACCGGTCGTCTACGAGCCGCGGAGCGACACCGTCTCCACCGGCGAGGTCATGATCTTCCTCGGCGACTCGTTCGTGGTGACCGTCCGGCACGGCGAGGGCGCCCCGCTGAACACCGTGCGGCGCCGGCTGGAGCGGGAACCGGAACTGCTCGGCAAGGGCCCCACGTCGGTGCTGTACGCGATCGCGGACGCGACCGTCGACCACTATCTGGAGGTGGCGACGGAGCTGCAGACCGACCTGGAGGAACTGGAGGCGGAGGTGTTCTCGCCGGACGGCGGCGGCTCCCGGCACACCGCCTCGCGGATCTACAACTTCAAGCGGCAGATCCTGGAGTTCCGCCGGGCGACCGGCCCGCTCGCGCTGCCGCTGAGCCGCCTGGCGGCCTCGGGGCCGTTCGGCGCGGTCCCGTTCGTCGATGACAGGGCCCGCCCGTTCTTCCGCGACGTGCACGACCACATCACGCGCGTGAACGAGTCGGTGGAGGCCCTGGACCGGCTGGTGTCGGACATCCTGTCGGCGCACCTGGCGCAGATGAGCGTCCGTCAGAACGACGACATGCGGAAGATCTCCGCGTGGGCGGCCATGGCCGCGGTCCCCACGATGATCGCGGGCATCTACGGCATGAACTTCGACCACATGCCGGAGTTGCGCTGGGAGTGGTCGTACCCGGCCGTGATCGCGGTGATGGCCGCCCTGGAGGTGCTGCTGTACCGGCTGTTCAAGCGGCGGGGCTGGCTGTAGGGCTCGGCCGCGGGGCTCCTTGCGGGGCCCCCTCGGGCCGGCTCGGCCGCGGGGCTCCTTGCCGGACCCGCTCGGGCCGGCTCGGCCGCGGGGCTCCTTGCCGGACCCGCTCGGACCGGCTCGGCCGCGGGGCTCCTTGCCGGACCCGCTCGGGCCGGCTCGGCGGCCGGGACCGGCCGAGGACGCGGTCCGTGCGGGCCCCGACGGCGCGGCCGGCGTCCCGGTGGGCGCGGATCTCGGGTCACGACGGAGGCGTAACCGCGCGGGCGCACGCGCGTTGTTCCGAGTGACGGCCGTGGCGGGGAAGACCCCCGAGCCCCCACCACGGCCGCTGAACTCTCAGGCGAGGCCCGCGCGTTCCAGAGCCCGGGTGCCGGCGCGCAGGGCGGTGAGGCGCTCGTCGAGCGTGAAGCCCGCAGGCGCCAGCGTCAGGGTCGTGACGCCCGCCGCCGCGTAGGCCTTCATCCGGTCCGCGATGCGGTCGACGGAACCGAGCAGGGTCGTGGAGTCGATCAGGTCGTGCGGTACGGCGGCCGCGGCGCCCTGCTTGTCGCCGGACAGGTACTTGTCCTGGATCTCGGCGGCCTCCTTCTCGTATCCCATGCGCCGGGCGAGCTGGTTGTAGAAGTTCTGCTTGCGGCTGCCCATGCCACCGACGTACAGGGCGGTGTAGGGGCGGAACGTGTCGGCGAGCGCGGCCACGTCCTTGTCGTCGCCGACGGCGAGCGGGAGCGTCGGACAGACGTCGAAGCCGTCGAGGGTCCTGCCCGCCTTCTCCCGCCCGGCCCGCAGGTGCTTGACGGCGGTGTCCTCGAGGTGGTCGGCCGACGGGAAGATGAGCAGGGCGCCGTCGGCGATCTCACCGGTCTGCTCCAGGTTCTTCGGGCCGATCGCGGCGATGTAGAGCGGGATGTGCTCCCGCTGCGGGTGCACGGTGAGCTTGATCGGCTTGCCGGGGCCGTCGGGCAGCGGCAGCGTCCAGTGCTCGCCGTCGTGGGTGAGGCGCTCGCGGCTCATGGCCTTGCGGACGATCTCCACGTACTCGCGGGTCCGGGACAGCGGCTTGTCGAACTTGACGCCGTACCAGCCCTCCGAGACCTGCGGTCCCGAGACGCCGAGACCGAGGCGGAACCGGCCGCCGGAGAGCGAGTCGAGGGTGGCGGCGGTCATCGCGGTCATCGCGGGCTGCCGGGCCGGGATCTGGAAGATGGCCGAGCCGACGTCGATGCGCTCGGTCTGGGCGGCGACCCAGGTGAGCACGGTGGCCGCGTCGGAGCCGTAGGCCTCGGCGGCCCAGCAGACGGCGTAGCCGAGCCGGTCGGCTTCCTGGGCGACGGCGAGGTTGTCCCCGTCCATTCCCGCGCCCCAGTAGCCGAGGTTGATCCCGAGCTGCATGGCCGATCCCCTTACTGATGAGTAACGTCCGTTGGTGAGACCTTAGCGCGGGCCCGGCGGGCGCGGGGAGTGCGGCGGGCGACGGGGAGAGATCGGTTGTCCACAGGCCCCCCACTGAGCAGGGTCCGGCCAGTAATCTCGGCGTTCATGGAGCAGAGGCAACTCGGCCGCACCGGCCTGCGCGTGTCCCGCATCGGTCTCGGCACCCTCACCTGGGGCCGGGACACGGACGAGCACGACGCCGCCGACCTCTTGAAGACGTTCTGGGAGGCGGGCGGGAGCCTGGTCGACACCGCGGACGTGTACGGCGACGGGGAGGCCGAGTACCTGCTCGGGAAACTGATCGACGCGCTGGTGCCGCGCCGGGACCTGGTGATCTCGACCAAGGCGGGCAGCGTCCCGGACCCGGACCGGCGGTTCGACGGCTCGCGCGGCCACCTGCTCTCCGCGCTGGACGCCTCGCTGTCCCGGCTCGGCACGGACCATGTGGACGTGTGGCACGTGCACGCCTACGACCCGTACACACCGCTGGAGGAGACCCTCCAGGCGCTCGACCTGGCCGTCAGCAGCGGGCGCGCCCGCTACGCCGGCGTGTCCAACTTCTGCGGCTGGCAGCTCGCCAAGGCGGCGACCTGGCAGCTGGCGGCTTCGGGGGTGCGGACCCGGCTGGCGAGCACGCAGATGGAGTACTCGCTGCTGCAACGCGGCGTGGAGCGGGAGGTGCTGCCGGCCGCCCTGGACCTGGGGGTCGGGCTGCTGCCCTCCTCGCCGCTGGGGCGCGGGGTGCTGACGGGCAAGTACCGCGGGGCGACGCCGCCCGACTCGCGGGGAGCCTCCGAGCATCTGGCGCCGTTCGTCGCGCCGTACCTCGACGACACGGCGAGCCGGATCGTGGACGCCGTGTCGACGGCCGCCGACGGGCTCGCGGTGACGCCGCTGCAGGTGGCCCTCGCGTGGGTCCGCGACCGGCCCGGGGTGGTCGCGCCGATCGTCGGCGCGCGCAACGCGCAGCAGCTCACGGCGGCATTGTCAGTGGAGGCGCTTAGTCTTCCTGACGAGATCTGCCGGGCGCTCGACGACGTGTCGGCGCCCGTGCACCGCTATCCCGATCACGACTGGAGCACGCTGTGAGCACGGAGCCCGAGACCACGGAGGAAACCGAGCCGGGGCCCCCGGGAGCCGACGAGTCCTCCCGGACCGACGGCGCGGACGGCACGGCGGAACCGGTCGCCTCGGAGGACGAGGACAGCGGGCCGTCGGAGGCCGCTGCCGAGGGAGCGGGCAGCGCTGTGGAAGCGGCCGGGTCGGGGAACGGCGGCCCCTCCGGGGGCAAGGCCCAGGAAGCGGACAGCGGCGCGGAAGCAGCCGACTCGACGGCTGGCGGGCCTTCCGGGGCCGGGGGCGACGAAGCGGGCAGCGCCGTGGAAGCAGCCGGGGCGCAGGACGCCGAGGCGTCTCGGGCCGACGGCGGGGACGGCGTGGCCGGTGGTGCGGGCGAGTCGGGCGCCACCGAGGGGGCGGGCACCGACGGTGAATCGGGGGCCGACGGCGAGTCGGGCGCCACCGACGGTGAGGGCGCGGCTCAGTTGTCCGAGGCCGAGGCCGAGTTGCGTGCCCAGCAGTTGGAGCGGGAGCGCATCGAGCGGCGGAAGGCCGAGAAGAAGCCCATCGAGGCCGGCACCAAGCTGAGCGGCAAGGCGGCCGACCTGCTCGCCGCCGTACGGGCCGTGGAGAGCGGCGACAAGCCGGTGAGCGCCGTCTTCGCCGAGCCCGAGCCCGCCCCGCGCCGCCCCGCGCCGGAGCCGGTCCGTCGGCCGCAGCCGGTGGCGGCCCAGGCCGCGTCCGCCGCGCCCGCGCCGGAGACCGTCGAGGGCGTACGGGCCGTGCTGAGCCGGGGTGGTGCGCCCCAGACGCTGGCGCCGCAGGTCGCGGCCGTGCTCGGCGAGGGCGCGCAGGACCAACTGGCCGACGATCCCTGGCTGTTGCTGCGGGTGACGGGAGTGCGCCCCGAGCAGGCCGACGGGTTCGCGCGGGCGCTGCTCGGGGCGGAGTGCGGTCCGGAGGACGAGCGCCGGGGCCGGGCGGTCACGGCCTGGCTCCTGGAGCAGGCGGCTCTCGCCGGGCACACGGCGCTGGAGATGCCCATGCTGACCGCCGCGCTGGCCAAACAGGGCGTGCCGGACCCCGACTCCGCCGTACAGAGCGCCCTCGCGGAGGGCGAGGCCCTGGTCTTCCAGGACGCCCTGGACGAGCCGGGCGCTCCGGCGCCGACTCCGGTGGAGGACGGCGAGGAGGCGGAACGGCCGGTTCGCGTCCTCGTCGGTCTTGAGCGGTACGCGCTCGCGGAGGAGTCCCTGGCCGACGGACTGGCCCGGCTGGTCAACTCGGTGCCCAGGGAGGACGGTTCGGCCGGGGAGTGGGAGCGGGCCGCCGCGGCGGCCGAGGGGTCCGCCGGCGAGCTGATCCGCGCGGTCGCGGGCCACGGCCTGGTCCTGCACACCGGCGGCGAGGCGTCCCTCGCCGAACCGGCGGCGCTGCTGCGCACGGCGCTCGGCCTCGGGCTGCGCGCCTGGGCCGCCGCCCACGGCCCGCTCGGCCGGAACCGCTTCGCCGCCCTGCTGAGCACGGCCGGGGCGACCGAACCCGCCGTCGCCACCGTCGCCGGACTGCTGGCCGGGAGCGAGGGGCCCGGGCGGGACGCGGACGGCGCGCTGGCCCTCGACCTGCTGGTGGTGCTCGACGCGCCGCAACTCGACGTCGAGTCGGCCGCCCTGCTCACCGAGTCGCTGCCGGACGGGGCCCGGCTGGTGCTGGCCGGGGACCCGGCGGTGCTGTGGTCCGTCGGCCCGGGCAGGGTGTTCGCGGATCTGCTGGCCGCCAAGGTGTGCCCGCAGGTCGCCTCGCGGCGGCCCGATCCCGGCCCGCTGGGCGAGCTGGTGTCCGCCGTCGGCGTCGGCGAGCTGATCCAGGTCGAGGCGCCCGGCAAGGAGGTCGTGATCGTGCCGGTGCGGGACGCGGGCGAGGCCGTGCACCGGACCGTGCAGCTCGTCGCGGACTCGGTGCCGCGGGCGATCGGCGTCCCGGCCGAGGAAACGCAGGTGATCACTCCGGGGCACGGCGGCGCGGTCGGCACGCGCGCGCTCAACGCGGCGCTGAAAGAGCGGCTCAACCCGGGCCCCGGCCGCTTCGGCGGCTTCGACCCCGGCGACCGGATCGCCTACTCCCCCGCCCCGGGCCGTACGCTGCCGGGCCACGTGGTGAAGGCCGACGCGGACGGACTGCACCTGTCGTGCGCCGGCGAGGCCGTCGTCGTACCGAAGGAGCGGGTGGAGCAGACCGTGCGGCACGGGTGGGCGCTGACCGCGCACCAGGCGGTGGGTGCCCGCTGGCCCGCGGCGGTCGTGGTGCTGCCGGGCGACGCCGCGCAGGCCCTGAGCCGCCCCTGGGTGTACACGGCGTTCAGCCGCGCCGACCGCCATCTGTCCGTGGTGCACGGCGTGGAGCAGGCACTGCCCCGAGCCGTGGCCGAGGTCCTGGCCAAACCGCGCACGACGCGGCTGCCCGCGCTGCTCGCCCCCCAGGTCCCGACCACGACCTGAGCCACACGCCGCACACCGCGGACCGCACACCGCGGACCGGGCAGCAGGCGGTCGGCAGACGGCAGACGGCAGACACGGAACGGCGGCGGGCACGGGGTGGTGCCCCGCGACCGCCGCCGTGACCGTGGGCGAGGGCGTCGCCGCCGTCGCGCCCGTGCCGGTGTGCCGGTGTGCCGCTAGCGGTCCGTGTCCAGCGGCTCCAGATCGTCGTCCTCGTCGAGCACCGCGTCGAGGGCGTCGGCGTCCGGCCCGTCCTCGTCGGCGTCGTCGACGTCGTCGGTCTCGTCGTCATCGTCATCGTCGTCGATGTCGTCGTCGAACACCGCGCTGACGTCGAAGCGGCACACCACCCGCTGCGCGTCGATCTGCTCGAACGGCGCCTCCAGCCACTCCCCGGCGTCGGCCGGTTCGTCGGCGGCCGTCACCCAGAGCGTGGAGTCGCCCTCCTCCAGGCCGAACTCCTTGTGGCGGGAGGCGATCTCGTCCGGTTCGAACTCGCCGAACAGGATGCCCAGCGCCCCGTGGACGGTGCCCGAGACGTCCGCGCCGCTCTCGTCGTCCGCCGCCTCGATCCGCTGGGCCTGCGCCAGCAGCCGCTGCGGCTCCGCCACGGTGTAGTCACGGCGGATCAGCACGCTCAGCGCGTTCGGCTCCTCGGGGCCCGTGTACGGCGGCAGCGTGTCGTCCGTACCGGGGATCTCGAAGGGCGTGACCTCGTCGTAGCGGTCGTAGAGCAGCTCGTCGTACGCCTCGGCGGCCGCGGCGAGCTCGTTGAACGCCTCGTAGACGGCGGGGTCGTCCTCACCCGACCGGCGTTCGACCGCGGCCAGGTGGCGGTCGAGCGCGGTCTTGACCGCCTCGGCGGCGGCGCGTACCTCGGCAGCGGTGGGCTGCGCAGCATCAGACATACCGCAGACGCTATCCGTACCGGGCGGCTGCCCGCACAATAGATGCGATGCCGGAATACGAATTTGTCGACGTGTACCTGCCGCGCGGGGTCTCCCGCAAGGAAACGACACGTCTGCTGACCGACCACGCCGAGTACGGACACTGGGAGTTGTACCGCCTGAGCCTGCTGCGCGACGGCAGCCGCAGGGTGCGCCTGCGGCGGCGGATCATCCGCCAGGTCCGCGCCACCTGGTGAGACGGACACCCCTCGAATCGACGAGAAGACGACGAAAGACGAGAAGACGAGAAGTCGGCAAGGGTGAGAAGGACGACAAAAAGGAGCGGGTCCCGCCGACGCGGGGCCCGCTCCGCCGCATCCTTACGCCGAGGCGCGTGACCTGCGGTACAGCACCGTGCCCGCGAGCAGCGCGCCCGCACCCACCGGCAGCACGACACCGAGCGGCAGGCTGCCGCCGGTCTGCGCGAGCTGGTCGCTGCCCCGGGGCTGAGTGACGGTCTGCGGCCCGGGCTCGTTGTCGCCCGGGACGGCCGGCTTGCCGGGACGGTTGGGCTCGTCCGGGTTGCCGGGCTTCTCCGGCTTCCCGGGCGGCGGCGTGGTGTGGCCGCCGGAGTCGTTCTCGCAGTGGTTGCCCATCGACGGGTTGAGGGCGCCCACGACGTTGACCGAGTTGCCGCACACGTTCACGGGCACGTCGATCGGCACCTGGACGTTGTTGCCCGAGCCGACGCCCGGCGAACCGCCGGTTTCCCCGCCGGCGTGCGAACCGCCGCCGCCCGATCCACCGCCGTGCGAACCGCCGTCGCCGTAGCCGCCGTCGTCCGAACCGCCGTGCGAGCCGCCGCCGGACGAGCCGCCGTCACTCTCGTTGACGCACGAGTTGCCCATCGACGGGTTGAGCACGCCGACGACGTCGACGGTGTTGCCGCAGACGTTGACCGGCGCGTGCACCGGCGCCTGCACCGTGTTGCCGGACAGCACGCCCGGCGAACCCGAACTGCTGCCGTACGCCCCCGAGTCGGCGTGGGCGGCGCCGCCCACTCCGGCGAGCACGCCGGTTGCCGCCGCCACGGTCATGAGGCCCTTGCGGGTGACCTGTCGCATTTCCTGATTCCCCTGCCTTCGCGCTTGACTCGAAATCCCCGAATTCCCCGGATCTCCCAGTGCTTCGCGGTCCCACCGCGAAATTGCCGGTCGGCCCCGGAGCGCATGGCGCGCACTCCGGGGCCGACGGCATTGACGCCCCTCAGCGGGTCGGCGTCACTTGTTGACGCAGGTGTTGCCGAAGGCGGGGTTCAGCAGACCGATCACGTTGATCGTGTTGCCGCAGACGTTCACCGGCACGTGCACGGGCACCTGAACAACGTTGCCGGACAGCACACCCGGGGAGTGCACGGCGGCACCCTGGGCGCCCGCGTCGGCGACGGCCATGCCCGCGCCCGCGAGAACCAGCCCACCCGTGGCAACCGCGGCAGCGACGACCTTCTTGATCATTTATTCCTCCTTGTTGGCAATGCGGCCTCAAAAAATCGCGGACCGCATCACCAGTAACGAGGAGGGTGTAATGAGGCTACGAACGTATCGTCGCATTCACCCTTTCCAGTCCGAACCGCATGCTTGAGCGATTATGGTCAGGACGCGTCGAGGAACCGGTCGAGCACGCGCACGCCGAACTTCAGGCCGTCCACCGGCACCCGCTCGTCGACGCCGTGGAACATCCCCGCGAAGTCCAGCTCCGGCGGCAGCTTCAGCGGCGCGAAGCCGAAGCAGCGGATGCCGAGATCGTCGAAGGACTTCGCGTCGGTTCCGCCGGACAGCATGTAGGGCACGGCACGCGCGATCGGGTCCTCGGCGCGCAGCGCGCTCTGCATGGCGTCCACGAGCCTGCCGTCGAAGTCGGTCTCCAGCGCCTTGTCCGCGTGCACGTCCTCCCGCCTGACGCGCGGACCGAGGATCCGGTCCAGGTCGGCGAGGAACTCCTCCTCGTAGCCCGGCAGGAAGCGGCCGTCGACGTGCGCGGTGGCCTGGCCCGGGATGACGTTGACCTTGTAGCCGGCGCCGAGCATGGTGGGCGCCGCCGAGTTGCGCAGCGTCGTGCCGATCATGCGGGCGATGCCGCCGAGCTTGGCGAGGGTCTCGTCCATGTTCTCGGGGTCGAGCTCGGTGCCGAGCGCGTCGGACAGCTCGTCCAGGAAGGCCCGTACGGTCTTGGTGACGCGGACCGGCCACTTGTGCCGGCCGAGCCGCGCGACCGCCTCGCACAGTTCGGTGATGGCGTTGTCGTCGTTGGTCATGGAGCCGTGCCCGGCCGTGCCGTCCACGGTGAGCCGCATCCAGTGCATGCCCTTCTCGGCGGTCTCGACGAGGTAGAGCCGCAGCTTCTCGTTGACCGTGAAGGAGAAGCCGCCGACCTCGCCGATCGCCTCGGTGACGCCCTCGAACAGCTCGGGGTGCTTGTGCACGAGGTGCTTCGCGCCGTACGTGCCGCCGGCCTCCTCGTCGGCGAGGAAGGCGAGGACGATGTCGCGGGGCGGCTTGCGGCCGCTGCGCAGCCGGTCGCGGACGACCGCGAGGGTCATCGCGTCCATGTCCTTCATGTCGACGGCGCCGCGCCCCCACACGCACCCGTCGGCGATCTCGCCGGAGAACGGGTGGTGGGTCCAGTCGTCCGCGTTGGCCGGGACGACGTCGGTGTGACCGTGGATGAGCAGCGCGGGCCGCGACGGGTCCTCGCCCTCGATGCGGGCCACCGTCGAGGCGCGTCCGGGGTGCGACTCGATGATCTGCGGTTCCAGCCCCACCTCGGCGAGCTTCTCGGCGACGTATTCGGCGGCCTTGCGCTCGCCGGGGCCCGAGTGGTCGCCGTAGTTGCTGGTGTCGATCCGGATCAGCTCGCGGCAGAGGTCCACGACCTCGTCCTCACCGGTGACGCCCTTGGCCGTGTCCGTCTGGCTCACGTGCTTCCTCCCACTGTCGCTGCTGGTCGGTCCCCCTCATCCTCCCCCTCCGGACCGCCCTGCCCAAGACCGGTCCCGCCTCGTCACACCCCGTTCACGCCGGGACGGGGGGTGATCGGCCACCTCCGAAAGCCTGGTAATGTTTTCTCTGTCGCCGCGGGCAGGCCCGCGCGACGGACACCTTGTCCGGGTGGCGGAATGGCAGACGCGCTAGCTTGAGGTGCTAGTGCCCTTTATCGGGCGTGGGGGTTCAAGTCCCCCCTCGGACACACGAGCGTGAGGGCCGTGACCGCGAGGTCGCGGCCCTCAGGCGTTTCCCGGGAGGGTGACCATGACGACGCGTTCCTGCCCGTGCGGCCTGCCCCAGCCCTACGAGGCGTGCTGCGGGCGGTTTCACCGTGGTGCCGCGGTTGCTCCGACCGCCGAGGCGCTGATGCGCTCGCGGTACTCGGCCTTCGTGCGGCTGGACGCCGGTTCTCTGCTGCGGACCTGGCATCCGCGGACGCGGCCGGCGCGGCTCGATCTCGATCCGGGGATGCGGTGGACCGGGCTGGAGATCCTCGGCACGACGGACGGGTCCGCCTTTCACAGCGCCGGGACGGTGACGTTCCGGGCGTCGTTCCGGGGCGGGTCGCTGCACGAGCGGAGCCGGTTCGAGCGGGTGGACGGGGCGTGGGTGTACGTGGACGGGGAGTTCCTGAGCTAGGGCGGCGGGCCCCGGCGGCCGTCAGGGCGCCAGGATGTCCAGTTCCTGGAGGGCGCCGACGGTGATCTCGCGGGTGAGCTGTTCCGCGCGCTCCGCGTCGCCCGCGCGGACCGCCTCGGCGACCTGGACGTGCAGGGTGACGGCGGCGGGGTCGGGGTCGTCGAACATCACGGCGTGGTGGGTGCGGCCGGCCAGGACCTCGGCGACGACGTCGCCGAGGCGGGCGAACATCTCGTTGCCGGAGGCGTTGAGGATCACGCGGTGGAAGGCGACGTCGTGGAGCAGGTAGCCCTCCAGGCGGTGGCCGCGTGAGTTGGCGACCATGCCGAGGGCGCATTCGGTGAGTTCGGCGCACTGCGCCGCAGTGGCGTGCCGGGCGGCCAGGCTCGCGGCGACGGGTTCGACCGCGGAGCGCAGCACCGTGAGGGAGCGCAGCTGGTGGGGGCGGTCGGCGCCGGCCAGGCGCCAGCGGATGACCTGTGGGTCGTAGACGTTCCACTGGGACTTGGGGCGGACCGTGACGCCCACGCGGCGGCGGGACTCCACGAGGTGCATGGATTCGAGCACGCGTACCGCCTCGCGCATCACGGAGCGTGAGACGTCGAAACGCTGGGCGAGTTCGTCGGTACGAAGGACGCTGCCCGGCGGGTACTCACCCGCGGTGATCTCGGGGCCGAGGGTGTCCAGTACATGGCCGTGCAGGCCCCGGCCCGTTGTGCTCATGCACTCAGCGTACGTGCCGGATCACGGGATCAAAAAGTCAGACTTATTTGTCACAGGGTCTTGAATTCGTCGTACCTAATAGGTTTCAGTGTCGTCGACATCATGTGTCGACGAAGACATCAGACAGCGAGGCAGCGATGAACACCCCCCATGTCGTCGTGGTGATGGGCGTCGCGGGCACCGGCAAGACCACCATCGGTCCCCTGCTCGCCGCCCGCCTCGGCGTCCCGTACGCCGAGGGCGACGACTTCCACCCGCAGGCCAACATCGCCAAGATGTCGGCGGGCACCCCCCTGACCGACGAGGACCGCTGGCCGTGGCTGGACGCCATCGGCGACTGGGCGCACGGCAGGTCCGGGCTCGGCGGGGTGGTCAGCTCCTCGGCGCTGAAGCGGTCGTACCGCGATCGGCTGCGTGCCGCCGCCCCCGGCGTGGTGTTCGTGCACCTCACGGGCGACCGCGCGCTCATCGAGCACCGGATGTCGCAACGGCAGGACCACTTCATGCCCACGGCGCTGCTCGACTCCCAGTTCGCCACGCTCCAGCCGCTGGAGCCGGACGAGCCCGGTGTCGCCGTGGACGTGACCGGCAGCCCGGAGGAGATCACCGAGCGGGCGGCGCACGCCCTCGAAGGACTCGCCGAGCCGATGCAGTGACCCGTGCCGGGGGCGTCACCCGCGCCCCGCTCTCCCCTTCCCCACCTTCCCCACCATCCCCGTAACCGCAAGGGAATCACCGTGACCAGACTCAGCGTCGAGATGCTGGCAGCGGACACCGTCGAGCCCATCACCACGGCCGGTCATGCCCAGTTGGGCATCGCCGTGCTGGCGGGCATCGCCGTCATCGTCCTGCTCATCACCAAGTTCAAGCTGCACGCCTTCCTGTCGCTGACCATCGGGTCGCTGGCCCTGGGGGCCTTCGCCGGCGCGCCGCTGGACAAGGCCATCGCCAGCTTCACCGCCGGACTGGGTTCCACGGTCGCGGGTGTGGGCGTCCTGATCGCGCTGGGCGCCGTCCTCGGCAAGATGCTCGCCGACTCGGGCGGCGCCGACCAGGTCGTGGACACGATGCTCGCGAAGGCGGGCGGCCGGTCCATGCCGTGGGCGATGGTGCTGATCGCCTCGGTGATCGGTCTGCCGTTGTTCTTCGAGGTCGGCGTGGTGCTGCTGATTCCGGTCGTGCTGATGGTCGCCAAGCGCGGCAACTACTCCCTGATGCGCATCGGCATCCCGGCGCTGGCGGGCCTGTCCGTCATGCACGGACTGGTGCCTCCGCACCCCGGTCCGCTCGTCGCGATCGACGCGGTCGACGCCAACCTCGGTGTGACGCTGGCGCTCGGCGTGCTGGTCGCCATCCCGACCGTGATCATCGCCGGTCCGCTGTTCTCGCGCTTCGCGGCCCGCTGGGTGGACGTCCCGGCGCCGGACCGCATGATCCCGCAGCGTGCCTCGGAGGACCTGGAGAAGCGGCCGGGCTTCGGCGCGACGCTGGCGACGATCCTGCTGCCGGTCGTGCTGATGCTCGCCAAGGCGCTGGTCGACATCGTCGTCGACGACCCCGAGAACACCGTGCAGCGGGTGTTCGACGTGATCGGCTCCCCGCTGATCGCCCTGCTGGCGGCCGTGCTCGTCGGCATCTTCACGCTCGCCCGGCCCGCCGGCTTCTCCAAGGAGCGGGTGTCCGGGATGGTCGAGAAGGGCCTCGCCCCGATCGCGGGCATCCTGCTGATCGTCGGCGCGGGCGGCGGTTTCAAGCAGACGCTGATCGACTCCGGTGTGGGTCAGATGGTCCTGGACATCTCCGAGGACTGGTCGATCCCGGCGCTGCTGCTGGCCTGGCTGATCGCGGTGGCGATCCGGTTGGCGACCGGTTCGGCGACCGTGGCGACCGTCTCGGCGGCCGGTCTGGTCGCGCCGCTCGCGGCCGACATGTCGACCACGCACGCCGCCCTGCTGGTCCTCGCGATCGGGGCCGGCTCGCTGTTCTTCAGCCATGTCAACGACGCCGGCTTCTGGCTGGTGAAGGAGTACTTCGGCCTGGACGTCGGCCAGACCATCAAGACCTGGTCGGTGATGGAGACGATCATCTCGGTCGTCGCGGGCGGCTTCGTCCTGCTGTTGTCCCTGGTCATATAGGGCGGGCGGCGACCGTCACCGGTCACCCGACGGCGGGCGCGCATCGCATCGCGTCCGCATCCGCGAGAGTCCGGCACCTTTCCCCCGGGGTGCCGGACTCTCGCGTGTGTCAGGGCCGCCACGGCGGGTGTTCGCGCTCCGCCCACCAGCTTCTGGCCCGCGTGGAACTTCCCGGCCGGCCGTCCCGTCCCGCGCCGCTGGGCCGGGCGCAGCCAGATCCGGTCGTGGTTCACCCGTTCGTTCGAGCACCCGCGGCGGGCCGGAGCCGCGGTCCGCCGCGGGTGCTCGTCAGGGTCCGTACGGCCGTGCCGCGCGAGGATTCCGTAAGGCCGTTCCGGGCGGTGCGCGTGCCTACGGCCGGGTCTCGGACGCCTTCTCCAGTTGGAACGCCTCGTTGCCGAGCCCGATGCGGGCGTACGCCTCGGGGTCGCGCGAGCGCATGACCAGGCCCTGCACGATGCCGACGACCAGGGCGAGGGCGACGATGCCGGGCAGCATCCAGTCCAGGTGCGAGCCGGCGCCGGCGCCGACGAGGATGTCGAAGTCCTTGATGGTGTAGCCGATGATGACGGCGAGCGCGACGGTGGCGAGACCGGAGGCGGCCAGCCGCCAGAACTGGGCGCCGGCCGCGCCGCGGCGGACGAAGAAGACGAGGACGGACACCGACGCGATGGCCATCAGGACGGTGACGCCGAGGGCGCCGATGTTGCCGGTCCAGGTGAACAGGTGCAGGATCGGCGCGGTCGGGTCGCCGGCCGGCTTGTCGTCGGTGACGGCGAAGGCGGCGACGACCAGGACGGAGACGACCGTCTGGAGCAGGGACCCGGTGGCGGGGGCGCCGCTCGTGCTGCTGGTGCGGCCGAAGGCGGCGGGCAGCAGGCCCTCGCGGCCCATGGCGAAGGCGTAGCGGGCGACGACGTTGTGGAAGCTGAGCATCGCCGCGAACATGCCGGTCACGAACAGCACGTGGAGCACGTCCGTGAACGTCTCGCCGAGCAGGCCCTCGGTGAGGAAGAACAGCATGCCGGCGCTCTGTTCGCCCGCGGTGCCGACGACGGCGGAGGGGCCGGTGGCGACGGTGAGCGCCCAGCAGCTGATCGTGTAGAAGACGGCGATGCCGCCGATGGCCAGGAACATCACGCGCGGCACCAGGACGTGCGGGCGGCTGGTCTCCTCGGCGTAGACGGGCGCCTGTTCGAAGCCGAGGAAGGCGGCGACGCAGAAGCACAGGGCGGTGCCGATGCCGGCGCCGCCGAGGTTCTCCGGGTTGAAGGCCTGCAGGGACAGGCCCTCCTTGCCGGGGTCGGCGATGGCCGCGACGTCGAAGATGACGACGAGCAGGACCTCGATGACCAGCAGTACGCCGAGCACGCGCGCGTTGAGGTCGATCTTGAGCCAGCCGAGCGCTCCGACGAGGAGGGCGGCGAGCAACGCCGGGATCCACCAGGCGAGTTCGATGTCGAGGTAGGTGGCGAACAGGCCGGAGACCTCGAAGCCGAAGATGCCGTAGATGCCGACCTGGAGGGCGTTGTAGGCGACCAGCGCCACCAGCGCGGCGCCGGCACCGGCGGTGCCGCCGAGGCCGCGGGAGATGTACGCGTAGAAGGCGCCGGCGTTGTGGACGTGCCGGCTCATCTCGGCGTAGCCGACGCTGAACAGGGCCAGGACGACGGCGAGGATGACGAACAGCAGGGGCTGTCCGACGATGCCCATCACACCGAAAGTCGTGGGCATGACACCCGCGACGACCATGAGGGGGGCGGTCGCGGCGAGCACGGACAGCAGCAGGCCGACGGTGCCGAGGCGGTCGGCGCGCAGGGCGCGGTCCTGGCCCTTGAAGGTGCTGATGCCGCCGCCGTCCGCGGTGGTTCCGGTGGTGCTGCCCGTGGTCATCGGGGACTCGTCCTTTCGGGGGTGGTGGCGTCTCACATCGTGCCGAGGGCGCTGTCGCGCGCGGCACGGAAGGCGGAGTGCGGATCGCGGTCGTGGTACGACCAGGGGGCGGCGGTGGCGTGCTCTCCGATGCGCAGGAACAGGGCGGCGGCCTCGGCGCCCCGCCCCTCGCAGACCTTGGCGTGGGCGAGGAAGTTGAGGTCGATCAGACGGCGCGGGTGGTCGTCGTGCTCCCACTCCAGCCACCAGTCGAAGGCGGCCTTCATCACCACCCGGGCGCGGCGGCCGGTCCAGTGGCCGGAGGCGGCCGGGTCGGCGGACTCGTGCCCCGCCGCGGCCAGCACGCGGTAGCGCTCGGTGTGCGCGATGACCGGCAGGATCGCGAGCGGCGAGTCGGCGGGGGCCTGTTCGGCGGCCCAGTTGGCGAAGTCGTAGACCTCGTGCAGCGGGTCGGCGTCGGGGTGGCGCTCGGCGAGCCGGGCGACCATCAGATGGTGGGCGTGGTGGTGGTCGGCGTACCGGGCGCGGACCTGTTCGAAGGCGCGGACCACGTCCTGGTCGTCGCCCAGGGCGCGCTCCAGCATGAGAACGCCCAGCCACGGAGTGGGGTCGGCGGGCGCGAGGTCGGCGGCCTTGTGGCAGGCCTCGCGGGCGCGGGGCGCCTTCTCCTTGCCGCGCAGGGCCCGCCGGACCCGGGCGAGGGCGAGCAGGACGGCGGCGTCGGCGGAATCCGGCTCGGCGAGCAGCCACTCGCGGGCCCAGGGGGCGCAGTACTGCTCGCGGGCGAGCACGGTGACGCGGTGGCCGCGGCAGTCCCAGTCGTCGCCGGTCTCGACGAGCAGCGCGCGGGTGGCCTGCCAGCGGCCCTGCGCCAAGGCCGCGCGCGCGGTGGCGAGTTCGGCGTCGTCGAGGGCCTCGTCGAAGGCCTGCGCCGCGCGTTTGCGGCCGCGGCCCAGGGGAGGCGGGGGTGGGGACACCGCGGGACTTCCTCACGCGACGCGGCGGGCGTCGGTCTGTCGGCTTGCCATGAACTGGTCACGCACAGCAAACCTGCAGCCAAGGCCCGCGTCAAGGGTCGCCCTCTCGTTACACGCGTCAACTCCTGGTGCACATGGGGTTATCGCACCGACCGGGTGGTACGGGCGAGCCGGTGACGGTACGTGACGATCGGTCCCGCGCCGGTCGGCCGGGGCGCCGGAACGGCCCTCCGGGACGGCCGGCCGGCACGGCGGCGCGGCCTGCTTGGATGGCGTCATGAACGCTGCTGACGAGATCCTCGACGTCGTCGACGAGCAGGACCGGGTCGTGGGCCGGTCGCCGCGCGGCGAGGTGTACGCGCAAGGCCTGCGCCACCGCTGCGTGTTCGTCCTGGCCCGGGACGCCGAGGGCCGTGTCTTCGTGCACCGCCGCACTCCGGCCAAGCTGGTGTTCCCCTCCCTGTACGACATGTTCGTCGGCGGCGTGGTCGGCGCGGGCGAGGCCTATGACGAGGCCGCCCTGCGCGAGGCCGAGGAGGAACTGGGCGTGACGGGACTGCCGCGACCGGACTTCCTGTTCAAGTTCCTGTACGAGGACGGCAGCGGGGCGAGTTGGTGGTCGGCGGTGTACGAGGTGCGCTGCGCGCTGCCGGTCCGGCCGCAGGTGGAGGAGGTCGCCTGGCACGCCTTCCTGCCCGAGGCGGAGGTGGAGCGGCGCCTCGGACAGTGGGAGTGGGTGCCGGACGGGCTGGCCGCGTACGAGCGCCTGAAGGCGTTCCGGGCGGGCGGGTAGTGTCCTGCGCGTGATCGGATTCGCACGAAACGTCCGCCTGTGGTTCGTACCCGAGGCGATCCGCGAGGAGGGCGGCACCCCGGACTACCGCTTCTCGCTGGCCAACGAGCGCACGTTCCTGGCGTGGCTGCGCACCGCGCTGGCGCTGATCGGCGGCGGCTTCGCCGTGGACCAGTTCCTGCCGGACCTGCGCTGGGGCTGGCGGGTCGGGCTCGCGCTGGCGCTGCTCACGGCGGGCGTGCTGTGTTCCCTGCGGGCGGTCAACCACTGGGTGCGCTGCGAGCGGGCGATGCGGCGCGGCGAGGACCTGCCGGTGTCGCGCTTTCCGGCACTGCTGAGTCTGGTCGTCGCGGTCGTGGCGGTCGCGATGGTGGTCGTCGTGCTCGTCGGGTGGGAGGGGTGAGCGGCGGGGCGGTCGCGGTTCCGGGCCGGGATCCGGGGCTCCAGCCGGAGCGGACGCGGCTCGCGTGGCGGCGTACGACGCTGGCGGGCACCGTCTCCGCCGTGCTCGCCGTGCGGACCGCGCTGCACGGCGGCGTGACGCCCGGCCGCGTCGCCGTCGGGGTCCTGGTCTGCGTCCTGTGGCTGGGCTTCCTGCTCGTCGCCCAGCGCCGCATCACCACGCTGGCGTCCTTTGCCGGCCCGAGGGCGATGACCCCGCGCCACGCGACGGCGGCCGTCCTGTGCACGGTGGCCCTGGCGGCGTGCGGGGCGGCACTCGTGCTCTGACGTTCCGACGCGCCCGCGCGGGGCCGGCCGGCTCCGCCGTCCGGGGAGCCGTCGGCCCGTCTTCGCGGACGGCAGCGAAGCTGTGCGCGGTGACGTCGAAGGCGTACGGGCGGTGACGTCGATGGCGTACGGAAGGACACCGGGGCACCCGGACGCCCGGTGCCCGGTCGGCTCCGCCGCTCGGAGCCCGCGGCCAGTCCACCCCCGACGCCGACGGGCGTGCGGCACATGCCGATCCCGGCGGGGCGCCGGGCGGCGCCCGACGGCCCGGACGCCGGCTGCGTCACCCGAGGTCGCCGGCCGTGCCGGGCACCGTCACAGTGGCGGCGCGCGGAAACAGCCGGCGGCGGCCGGCTCGCCGCTCGGATCCCGTCAGCCCGTCTCCGGCTCCGACTCCCAGTCCACCGTCACCACGATCTTGCCGCGGGTGCGGCCCTCCTCGTTCAGACGGTGGGCGTCGGCCGCGCGGGCCAGGGGAAACGTCTCCGAGACGTGCACGCTCACCACGCCCTGTTCCGCCAGTTCCGACAGGCGCAGCAGGTCCTCCGGGTCGGGGCGCACGAAGTAGTAGCGGCCGCCGTAGTCGACGACGGCCGGGTCGGCGACGGAGACCAGTCGCCCCTCGGGCGCGAGGAGGTTCGCGGACACCTTCGTCGTGTCGCCGCCGACCGTGTCGAGCACCGCGTCCACCCCCTCGGGCGCCAGTCCGCGCACCCGCTCGGCGAGCCCGTCGCCGTACGTCGCGGGCTCGCCGCCGAGCGAGCGCACGAAGTCGTGGTTGTGGTCGCTCGCGGTGCCGATGACCCGGGCGCCGAGGTGCCGGGCGAGCTGGACGGCGACGGAGCCGACGCCGCCCGCCGCCGCGTGCACCAGCACGGTCTCGCCCCGCTTGACCTGGAGCACCTTGACGAGCGTCTGGTACGCGGTCAGACCGACCAGCGGCAGCCCGGCCGCCTCCTCGTAGGACAGCGTGCGCGGCTTGCGGGCGAGGGTGCGCACGGGCGCCGCGACGTACTCGGCGAAGGTGCCGCGGGACAGGAAGTCCTCGCGCACGTACCCGATGACCTCGTCGCCGACGGCGTACTCCGAGACGGCGGCGCCCGGTTGCACGACGACGCCGGAGAGGTCCCAGCCGGGGACGACCGGGAAGACGGGCTCCAGGAGGCCGTCGAGGTGTCCCTCGCGGCACTTCCAGTCGACGGGGTTCACGGCCGCCGCGCGCACCTTCACCAGCACCGAGTCGGGGCCCACCCGGGGGTCGCGGACGTCTCCGTACTCAAGGACGTCGGGACCGCCGTAGCGGGAGTAGCTGATCGCCTTCATGCGTTCGACCCTCCGGGGTACCCGGACGCCACGCAAGCCGAATGACCGGATATGCGCCGTTCGCGTGGCAGCCTGTCCGACGTCGTCACCCCCATCCGCGAAGGTGAGCACCATGACCACGCTCCACCGGGAACACACCGCCCACTCCCACGTCCACGGCCCGGACTGCGGGCACACCGAGGTGCCGCACGGCGACCACCTCGACTACGCGCACGACGGCCACCTGCACCGCGAGCACGGCGGCCACTGGGACGAGTGCGAGCCCGCCGGACACCTCGCGCACGAGGCGCACGAGCACCGGCACGGCGAGGGCTGCGGCCACGCACACGTCCAGCACGGCGACCACGTCGACTACCTGCACGACGGACACCGGCACGCCGAGCACGACGGGCACTGGGACGACCACTGACCCGGGCAGGCCGCCCGACCCCTTCGCGCACCCCACGACAGCTCCCGCCCTCCCCGGGCCGGGAGCTGTCGGCCTATCGTGGCCCCGATCACGTTGGGCCGCCCCCCTGGACGGCATACCGACCGGTCGGCATCATGGATCGCATCCTGTTCACCTGCCCGTAGGAGCGACGATGAGCCCCGACCACCCGCCCGGACTCGATCTCGACCGGCTGCGCGCCCTGCTCGATCGCGAGCGGCCCGGTCTGGTGACGGGCCCCTTGTCCGGTCGGCTGATCGAGGGCGGGCGGTCCAACCTCACCTACGCGGTCTTCGACGGCACCGCCACGTGGGTCGTACGACGGCCTCCGCTCGGCCATGTCCTGGCCACCGCGCACGACATGAGGCGCGAGCACCGGGTGATCAGCGCGCTGCACCCGACGAACGTGCCGGTGCCGCGTCCGGTGCTGCTGTGCGAGGACGAGGAGGTGCTCGGGGCGCCCTTCTACGTCATGGAGTTCGTCGAGGGCACGCCGTACCGCACCACCGACCAGCTCGCCCCGCTCGGCCCGGACCGCACGCGGGGCGCGGTCCTGGGCCTGGTGGACACGCTGGTGGAGCTGCACGCCGTGGACCCCGCCGAGGTCGGGCTCGGGGACTTCGGCCGGCCGGAGGGTTTCCTGGACCGCCAGCTGCGGCGCTGGGGCAAGCAGCTGGACGCCTCCCGCAACCGCGACCTGCCCGGCATCGACGAGCTGCACGCGGCGCTCGGCCGGGAGTTGCCCGGCTCGCCCGCCGCGACCGTCGTGCACGGCGACTACCGGCTCGACAACGTGCTGATCGGCGACGACGACACGATCCGGGCGGTCCTCGACTGGGAGATGTCGACACTCGGCGACCCGCTGACCGACCTGGGTCTGCTGGTGATGTACAGCCGGCCGCTGGACCTGCCCCACTCCCCCGTCTCCACCACGGCCCGGGCCGCGGGGCACCCCGGACCGGCGGAGCTGATCGAGCGGTACGCCGCGCGCTCGGGGCGCGACGTCTCCGCGGTCTCCTGGTACACGGCGTTCGCCTGGTTCAAGCTCGCCGTGATCCTGGAGGGCATCCACTACCGGTACACGCTCGGCCAGACCGTCGGCCGGGGCTTCGACCGCATCGGCGACCTGGTGCCGGTCTTCATCGAGCACGGACTGACCACTCTTCAGGAAGGCTGACAGGCATGGACTTCGCGTTCGACGCGCGCACGGAGGAACTGCGCGCCAAGCTGCTCGCCTTCATGGACGAGCACGTCCACCCCGCCGAGCGCGCCGCCCACGAGCAGCGTGCCCGGCTCGCCTCGCCGTGGGACACGCCGCGGATCGTCGAGGACCTGAAGGCGGAGGCGAAGCGGCAGGGCCTGTGGAACCTCTTCCTGCCGGACGCCGAGTACGGCGCCGGGCTCACCAACCTCCAGTACGCGCCGCTCGCCGAGATCACCGGCCGCTCCCCGCAGCTGGCGCCCACCGCGACGAACTGCGCCGCGCCCGACACCGGGAACATGGAGGTGCTCACGCAGTTCGCCGACGAGACGCAGAAGAAGCAGTGGCTGGAGCCGCTGCTGGCCGGTGAGATCCGCTCGGCGTTCGCGATGACCGAGCCGGAGGTGGCCTCCTCGGACGCCACGAACATCACCACGCACATCGAGCGGGACGGCGACGAGTACGTCATCACCGGCCGCAAGTGGTACATCTCCGGGGCGATGAACCCGGACTGCAAGATCTTCATCGTGATGGGCAAGACCGACCCGGACGGGCCGGACATCCGCCGTCAGCAGTCCATGGTGCTGGTCCCGCGCGACACCCCGGGCGTCACCGTCGAGCGCGCGATGCAGGTCTTCGGCTACGAGGACCACTGGCACGGCGGCCACGCCGAGGTGGTCTTCGACCACGCGCGCGTGCCGGTCACCAACCTGATCGGCGAGGAGGGCGGCGGCTTCGCCATCGCGCAGGCCCGCCTGGGCCCCGGCCGCATCCACCACTGCATGCGGCTGATCGGCATGGCCGAGCGGGCGATCGAGCTGATGTGCCGCCGGGCGGTGTCCCGCGAGGCCTTCGGCAAGCCGCTGGCGAACCAGGGCGTGGTGCACAACTGGATCGCCGACGCGCGCGTGACGGTGGAGCAGCTCAGGCTGCTGGTGCTGAAGACGGCCTGGCTGATGGACACGGTCGGCAACCGGGGCGCCCACACCGAGATCCAGGCCATCAAGATCGCCACTCCGCGTGCCGTGGTCGACATCATCGACCGGGCGATCCAGCTGCACGGCGCGGGCGGAGTCAGCCAGGACTTCCCGCTGGCGGAGCTGTACGCCGGCGCCCGGACGCTGATGATCGCGGACGGCCCGGACGAGGTGCACCAGCGCTCGCTGGCCCGGCGGGAGCTGAAGAAGTACGCGTGACACCCGCCCGAGGGGCGCGCCGCCGGTTCGGTGGCGCGCCCCTCACGCACGTGTGCGGGCCGGTCCTACGGGGGTCGGCGCCGACCGCACGCGCGTGTGCGCGCGGTCCGGGGCGCGGTCAGGGGCGCAGCGCGCGCAGCAGCAGGTCGGCCAGGTGGTCGGCCACCTCGCGCGGGCCGAGCGGTCCGTCGGGGCGGTACCAGGTCGACAGGTGGTGGACCGAGCCGAAGTGGTAGTCGACCACCAGGTCGGCCGGGGTCGCCCGGGAGAAGACGCCGGCCTCCTGGCCCTCCTCGATCAGCGCGCGGAAGCGCTCGTGGTAGCGCCGGCGCTCGGCGCGCACCTGCTTGTTCTTCTCGGGGCTCAGCTGGTGCATCGAGCGGAAGAAGATGGACGCGTCGTCGAGGTTCTCGATCGTCGTGACGACGACGTCGGCGGCGGCGTCCCGGACGCGCTTCTCCACCGGTTCGCCGGAGTCCGCGACGGCGTCGAGCCGCTCCTGCTGGACGCGCAGCACGCGCGCGTACACCTCGTGCAGGAGGTCGTCCTTGGAGCCGAAGTAGTGGTAGAGCGCCCCCTTGGTGACGCCTGCCGCTTCGACGATCTCCTGCACCGAGGTGCGGTCGTATCCCTGCTCGGCGAAGAGCCGGGTGGCGGCGGCCAGGAGCCGCTGTGGCACCGGAGTGCCGTCCCCGTCCGTCGTCCTGGGCACTGCCGCCACCTGCCTTCCGTGTCGCTATTGGTTGCCGTGCGCGTGGGAACGCAGTTCCCGACGGAGGATCTTCCCACTCGCCGTCTTCGGCAAGTCGGTGAGGATCTCCACCTGGCGCGGGTACTTGTAGGCGGCCAGTCTCTCCCTGCAGTACGCCGCGAGTTCCCCCGGGTCCGCGTCGGCGCCCGGGCGGAGGCTGATGTACGCCTTGACGGTCTCACCGCGGTACCCGTCGGGCACCCCGACGACGGCCGCCTCGCGCACCGCCGGGTGGGTGTACAGCACGTCCTCGACCTCGCGCGGCCAGACCTTGAAACCGGACGCGTTGATCATGTCCTTCTTGCGGTCGACAACGTACAGCCAACCGTGTTCGTCCATGAAGCCGATGTCGCCGGTGCGCAGTTCCCCGTCCGGGAAGGTCTCGGCGGTCGCGTCGGGGCGGCGCCAGTAGCCGGGGACGACCTGCGGTCCTCGGACGACGATCTCGCCCTGCTGCCCGAAGGGCACCTCCTCGCCCTGCTCGTCCAGGATGCGGACGACGGTGTCGGGGCCGGGCAGGCCGACGGCGAGGGTGCCGGACGCCGGGTCGACGGGCGCCTCCAGGTGGGGCGGCACGGCGGCGCAGGGGGCGGTGCACTCGGTGAGGCCGTAGCCGTTGCGGAGATAGGGCCCGAAGCTTGCGCGGAACTTCTCGACCAGGGCGGGCGGCACCGGGGCGCCGCCCGAGGAGATGGTGGTGAAGGACGCGAAGTGGTCCTTGCTCGCGGCCGGGTGCGCGGCCAGGGCCATGAACGCGGTCGACGGGCCGACCGTGTAGTGCGGCCGGTGCGCGGCGAACGCGTCGAGGACGACGCCCGCCTCGAAGCGGTACGCCAGGACGAGCGTGCCCGCCCCGGTCAGGCAGGCGCCGAACTGGCACACCACGCCGGTGATGTGGAACAGGGGCGCGAGCGCGAAGTACACGGGTGCCTCGGGCAGTTGGAGGCCGGTCGCCTGCCGCTCGGCGTTGTACATGATGTTGCGGTGGGTGTTGGTGGCGCCCTTGGGGGTGCCGCTGGTGCCCGAGGTGTAGCTGATCAGCGCGATGTCGGCCGGGTCCGGGTCGCGGCCCTCGGGCGGGCGGTGTCCGGCGCGGGCGACGGCGGTGAGGTCGTCGGCGTCGGCGGCCTGCGGGAGCCGCGCGAAGTTCAGCACCCGGGCGTCGTTGCGCGTCTGGAAGTCCAGCTCGCAGGCGGTGAGCGCGATCCGCACCGGCGAGCCGGCGGCCGTCTCGCGCAGATACGCCTCCCAGGCCCGGTCGGTGCAGATCAGCGCGGCGGCCTCGGCGTCCTTCAGGACGTGCGCGACCTCGCCCGACTTGTACATCGGGTTCACGGGCACCACGACCGCGCCCGCCTTCCACGCGCCGAGCACGGCGAGCACGAAGTGCGGCGAGTTCTGCAGCACCACCGCGACCCGGTCCCCGCGCCGCAGTCCGCGCGCGGCGAGGTGGCCGGCGACGGAGTCGCTGAGCGCGTCGACCTCCCGGTAGCTCAGCCGGCCGTCGAAGTAGGCGAGGCAGGTGCGGTCGGCGGCCCCGGCGACCGACGCGCGCAGGGCGTGCACCAGGGAGTCGGCCGGGTCGACCGGGGCGCGCTGGACCTCGGTGAGCAGGGCCAGCCAGGGCTTGGCCGCGTAGCGGGAGGCGGACGGGGCGGTCACCGGGTGGCCTCCCACTGCCGCTGGAGGCGGTTCATGCCGGCGATCCAGCGGTCCGGTTCGGCGGCGCGGGCCTGGTAGTACTCGGCGACCTCGGGGTGCGGCAGGATCAGGAAGCGGTCCTCCTCGATGCCCTTGAACAGGGCGTCCGCCACGTCCTGCGGCTCGATGGCGGTGGGCTTGAGGACGATGTCGCCCGCGCTGCCGCTGGCGGCGAGCATGTCGGTGCGCACGCCCTGCGGACAGATGGCGTGCACCTTCAGACCGCGGTGCCGGTAGGTCAGCGACAGCCACTCGGCGAAGGCGTACGCGCCGTGCTTGGTGACGCTGTAGGGGGCGGCGCCGATCATCGTGAGCAGTCCGGCGGCGGAGACGGTGGAGACGAACCGGCCGCTGCCGCGCTCCAGCCAGTCGGGCAGCAGGGCGCGGGCGGCGCGGACGTGGGCCATGACGTTGACGTTCCAGGCGAGGTCCCAGACGCTCTCGTCGGCGGCCTCGGAGCCGCCCGAGCCGACCCCGGCGTTGGCGCAGTACACGTCGACGGTGCCGCCGAGGGCGTCGCGGGCGTCGGCGATCACGGCGGAGGCGTCGCCCGGGACGGCGATGCCGCCGATCTCGTCGGCGACGGTCCTGGCCCTGTCGGCGTCCAGGTCGTTGACGACGACGCGCGCGCCCTCGGCGGCGAACCGGCGGGCCAGCGCGGCACCGATGCCGCCTCCCGCACCGGTGACGACGACTCCCGCATCCTGCACGGCTTCCACCATCGGTCTCCTTCGACGACCCGACACGACCAGACACGACCCGACACGGCGCGGCGACGGACCGCCGCGCCGCCAGACTAACCAGTCGGTATGTGGCGGGGGAAGGGGCGTGCCGCCGGGGTACTCACGACGGGAGGGCCTCGCGAAGTGGTAAAGACCAATTGGCTCCTTCCCGTTCCGCCGGAGCCTGCCGCACGCTAGCGTGCGTGGCCACGACACCGGCCGCGATCACGGAGGTCACCGCATGAAGCTGTCGAGACGGAGCCTGCTCGCCACCACGGCCGCGGTGGCGGCCTCGCCCGGGGCCCTCGCGTCCGCCGCGCACGCGGCTCCGGGCGGCGGACGCCCGCTGCGCACCGGTTTCGAGCGGCTCGTCGCCGACGGGTACGCCGTCCTGGACGGGCAGCGCGTCGGCGTGGTCACGAACCCGACGGGCATCACCCGGGACGTACGGCACATCGTCGACGTCATGCACGCCGACGACCGCGTGGACCTGATCGCGGTCTTCGGGCCCGAGCACGGCTTCCGCGGCACCGCGCAGGCCGGCGGCTCCGAGGGCCGCTACGACGACCCGGCGACCGGCCTGCCGGTCTACGACACGTACCTCAAGAGCGGCCGGCCGCTCGCCGACATCTTCACGGCGTCCGGCGTGGACACCGTCGTCTTCGACATCCAGGACGCGGGCGCCCGCTTCTACACCTACATCTGGACGCTGTTCGACTGCATGGAGTCGGCGGCCCTCGCGGGCAAGCGGTTCGTGGTGCTGGACCGGCCGAACCCGGTGACCGGGCGGTCCGCCGAAGGACCCGTGCTGCACAAGGAGTTCGCGACCTTCGTGGGTCGGCAACCGATCTCGCAGGCGCACGGGATGACGGTCGCGGAGCTGGCGCGGCTGTTCAACGGGGAGTTCCTGACGAAGCCGGTGCCGCTGGAGACGGTGACCATGACGGGCTGGAAGCGGTCGGAGTTCTACGACGCCTCCGGGCTGCCGTGGGTGCCGCCGAGCCCGAACATGCCGACGCCGGAGACGGCGCTCGTGTACCCGGGGACCTGCCTGTTCGAGGGCACCAACCTGTCCGAGGGACGCGGCACGACCCGGCCGTTCGAACTGCTCGGCGCGGAGGGGATCGACGGGCGCTGGGCCGCCGCCGCGAACGAACTCGGCCTGCCGGGCGTGCGGTTCAGGGAGGCGTACTTCGCACCCACGTTCTCCAAGTGGCAGGGCAAGACCGTCGGGGGCGTGCAGATCCACGTGCACGACCGGGTCGCGTTCGACCCGGTGCTGACCGGCATCGCGCTGCTGGTGACCGCGAAGCGGACATGGAGCGGCTTCGCCTGGCGGTCGGACAACTGGATCGACAAGCTGACCGGCTCCACGCAGGTGCGCAGGGCGATCGACGCGGGCGCGGACCCGGACGAGGTGGTGGCCGGCTGGCAGGAGGAGCTGGCGGCGTTCCGCGCGACGCGCGCGGAGTACCTGCTGTACCGGTGACGGCGGTGCGGGGCCGACGCGCGACACGCGCGGACCGTCGGCCCCGCCGCCGTCTCACCGGTGCGACGTGAACTCCACCACCTGCTGGTAGGTCGGCCGGTTCTGCCAGCTGATCAGGCCGTGCTTGATGCCGCCGAGCGCGCGGTGGTTGATCGCGTCGGCGCACCACTGGTCGCCCGCCGAACACAGCTCGTCGCCGGGGTAGACCTGCGCGGCGGTCCTGCCGGCCGCCTCCTTGAGGGTGCTCAGGAGGACGTCCCGGCAGGTGCCGGGGTCCCCGCCGCCGCAGTACTGGCGCGCCAGCGGCCCGCGCACCTCCTCGCCGAGCACCGCCCTGATGTCCTTGTGGACATAGCTCCACCAGCCGTACTGGAAGGCGCTCCCGGCGTGCGCGCCGGTCGGGCCGTGTCCCGCCGACGGGGACTCGTCGACGGGCAGGTTGGCGGTGAAGGCGCCGTACAGATCGCTGCCGAGGCCCGGTTCGAACTGGGCCCTGACCAGCAGCGGCCACCACGCGTCGAGGATGCGGACCGCGTCGGCGTGGGCGTACTTCCTGGACCCGGCCGCCGTCTCCGTGCGCCGGGCGCCGGCGGACACCCAGGCCCGGAGCCGGTCCACGGCCGCCGCCGCTGCCGGATCGGTCACCGGTGAGCCGCCGATCGCCTTGAGCAGCTTGGGCAGCACCTGTTCTGCCCGCAGGTCCGCGAGGCCCGCGTCGGCCATCGCCCGCACGAGCGAGGCCCGGGTCACCTCGCCGTCGGCGACCAGCGCGCGCACCCGGTCGTCCAGCAGGTCGCCCCGGTGCACGGAGCCCTCGCCCCAGGGTGCGGCCGTGTAGTCCTTGGCCTGCTTGTTGTTCCAGGAGATGTAGTAGTCCTGGTCGACGGAGTTGGGGTGCTCGGCCGGGGGCGTGTACGCGGCCGTGTTGGTCGCCGGGTCCCAGTCCCGCCACTCGTACGCCGGCCGCGCCCACACCGGGAACTCGGTGTCGACGCCGTTCGCCCGCACCGGGTTGTCGCCGCTGTTGTAGTAGGCGCTGCGCTCGGAGTCGACGTAGAACCAGTTGAAGGTGAAGTTGATGTGCTGGACGGCCTTCTGGAACGACTCCGGGCCGGTCACGTAGGCCGGGTCGTTGAGCATCTGGAAGCCGATGATCGAGTCGGTCTCGTGCAGGAAGGACGAGCGCAGGGTGGTGTAGGCGACCTTCTTGCCGCCGACCGTGGCCCGGTGCGTGACCGGCCCGTACGCGGTGCGCCAGACCCGCATCGTGTACGAGCCCGCGGCGGTGCCGTCGGCGACCGTCGGCTTCCAGGCGTTCTTCCGCTCGACCTTCTCCATCGGCGTGCAGGTGCCGCGGTACAGGTAGTGGTGGTCGTCCCGGCACAGTTCGACGGCGTAGGTGTCGATGATGTCCTGGCCGGAGGTGGTGGCGCTCCACGCGTAGTCCTGGCCGCGGCCGAGTTCGACGTACATGCTCAGGCCGGCGAAGGAGGCGCCGCGGGCGCTGAGGCCGGGGCCCTGGATCTCCTGGAGCATGAGCAGCTGCGGCGCGAAGTAGCCGGTCTGCGGGCCGAAGACGGCGACCGGGTGGCCGCTCGCGGTGTGCTCGCCGCTCACCACCAGGGCGTTGGACATGCCGCGCCGGGCCGAGGACACCGCGCTTTGGACCGCGTCGGCGGTCGTGCCGGTGGCGGACGCCGTGGCCGCGCTGCCCGTGCGGTCGTACACCAGCGGCTCCGGTGTCACGGAACCGGCGTCGGGCAGCGCGGCGCCCCGCGGGTCCGCCGGCTTCTGCCCGTACGGGAAGCTGCCGTCGTGGACGGTGAGGACGGCCTCGGGGTCGTTGCGCTCGCGGAAGGACTCCCAGACCTTGGTGCCCTCGACGACGCCGTACTTGTCCTGCGCGGCCAGCAGGGACAGCGCGTTGCCGACCTCGCCGCCGCCTCCGGAGCCGAACAGCGAGCCGATCACCGAGGCAAGCGCGACCAGGTCGGTGGCCCTGAAGTGCTCGATGGTGCCGGCGTTGGTGAGGGAGTCCTTGTGGCCGGTGAGGACGTACTCGCCGGGGAAGTAGCGGCCCTTGTCGGAGGCGTCGATGTAGGCGTTGATGCCGTCCAGGTAGGCGTTGACGTCCGCCAGTGCCTGTTTGCCGCGCTCCCCGTTGGAGGCGACGGCGTTGTCTATCTGGGCCTGGAGCTCCGCCTCGGTGTACGGCGCGCTGCGCCAGAACTCCTGCTCCAGGCCCTGGTTGGCGGCCGCTCCGCCCGCGAAGGGCGTCAACTGGCCGCGCCCGACATGGCGGAAGAGGTCCATGAGCCACAGCCGGTCCTGGGCCGCGGCGTACCCGGCCCCGAACTCCGTGCCGTACCGGGTCGTTCCTGTGATGTGCGGCACACCCGTCTTCTTGTCGCGGACGATCGTGACGTCACCGCGGCCGGCCGGCCTGAGGGTGGAGGCGACCTGGTCGGCGGGGACGCCGAACGAGGCGTCGTTGAAGAAGGTGTTGATCTTGTCGTTGGTCAGCTCCGGGTGGCCCGTCGCCAGGCGTGCGTAGGGCCCGAGTTGATCCTCGGCGTGCGCGGGCTGGGTGCCGAAGGCCTGGTTGAGGAGGATCTGGGCGAGGGTGGCGTTGCCGTTCTGACCGGGCGGCAGGATGTCCGAGCACTGGCCGCCGCAGTGGTCGTCCGCCGTGGTCACCGCCGCGCCGGGGGCGCCCCGGGCCCCGGTCCCGGCCGCCTCCGCCGCCACCGCCGGGGAAAGCGGTGACAAAAGAGCGGCCATCAGAACGCATACGGAGGCGGTCTTCAGGAACCCGTGGATTCCGCGGGGAGTTCTCAGTCTGTCGAGGGCGGTGCGTGGGGTGCGCCATGGCATGGCAACTCCTCCCGACGGGGTTGGCCGACGTTACCGCCGGTATCCCCGGGAGGGAAGATGAACATGCGTCAGTTTGTGGAGGAAGCACAACCGGCATACGGGCCATGGCAGTTGACCCGTATGCCCCCCGCCCGGCTCCGGGGGAACTCCGGAAATCGGATGGAGCCGAATCGCTTGTCGATACGTCTACTCGACGACGTCCTTACAACGACGCCGAAGTGACCGGAAAACAAGGTGCAGTGTGACGGAGGTGCAGGACGATGGCCGGTTTCCGAAGTCTCGCGAGACAGGTCCGTGATCCACGATGCGACCTGGCGCTGCGGCGCTACTCGCTGCGCAAGTGCCTTGAGCGGTTCGCCCCTTATGGGCACAGGGCGACCTGGGACCATCTGTGCTCCCGGGCCGGGTTCGGCCCCGAGGACCGCTCTCCCGACCCGGTGCGGCTCGTGGCCGCACTGGAGGAACTGGAGGAAGCGCGTGCGGTGTGGCTGGCCTACGAGGTCGAGTTCGCCGAGCGACGCAAGAAGGAGAAGCACGACGGGCTGCGCCGACCGGGCAGCGTGGACGACTGGCACCGGCTGACCTGGGGCGGCTTCGGGGTGGCCTGGTGCGACGACCCGCGGCTGCACCCCCGTGAGCCGCTGGCCGAGGTGCTGCGCCGGCTGATCGCCGCCCTGGAGCGCGAACCGGGCGCGGGCTGCCCGGTGTGCGGCGGGGAGCGGCTCGTGTGGAAGTACGGGCTGGACCACGAGCCCTCCGCGGGCCCGGTCTGCACGGACTGCGGAATCCTGGTGCCGCGCCCGGTCCTGACATCGCAGGCCCTGGCGGACGCCAGGCACGGGCGACTGCTGGTGTCCGCCTGACGACGCCCGAGCGCAACGGGGGTGCGACGAGCATGCCGCACCCCCTCCCCCGGGGGCGCCTGGCACCATCGACGGCATGCTGCAGGTCTGTCTGAACGGAGCTCGTGGAGCCGCCGACGGCGCGATGGTGCCACTGTCTCCCGCGGCGCTGGCCGAGTCGGCCGCCCTCGCGGTCGCGGCCGACGCCGACGACATCCATGTCCACCCCAAGACGCCGTGCGGGCAGGACACGTTGTCCCCCCGGGTGATCGCGGCGACGCTGGACGCGCTGCGGGCCCGGGTGCGGGTGCCGGTCGGGGTGACCACCGGCGCGTGGGCCGAGCCGGACGCCGCGGCGCGGGTGGAGCGCGTGCGCGGCTGGACCGTCCTGCCCGACCACGCGTCGGTCAACTGGCACGAGCCGGGCGCCGAGGAGGTCGCCGCCGCGCTGCTCGACCGGGGCGTCGGCGTGGAGGCCGGCATCTGGTCGGGCACGGACGGCGCGGCCCGCTTCGCGGTGTCACCGCTCGCCTCCCGCGTGCTGCGGGTGCTCGCCGAGGTGACGGACCCCTCGCCGGAGACGGCGCCGGACACGGCCCGCGCGCTGCTGGCCGGCCTGGACACCGGTCACGGCCGCCCGGTCCTGCTGCACGGTGAGGACGGCGGCGCCTGGCCGGTGCTCCGCCTGGCCGGCCGGCTGGGCCTGGCCACCCGGATCGGCCTGGAGGACACGCTGCTCCTGCCGGACGGCACACCCGCGACGTCGAACGCCCAACTGGTGACGGCGGCGCGGGCCGAGTACGCGCGGGAACGCGTGCGCGGCCGGTGACAGCGACGCGGGCCGGGAACGCGTGCGCGGCCGGTGACGGCAGCGCGGGCCGAGTACCGCGGGCACACGGCGCTGCCGCCGAGGACCAGGTGGTGCCGAACGCCCGGCACACCGGCCGTCGGCCGGACTCCCGGGCCGTCGGCGGATCAGCCCCCGGACTCCTGCTCCCGGCGCGGTGTTCCGGCGCGACGGCGGGCGCCGCCCTGCTCCACCAGCAGGCGGGAGCCCGTCAGGCGGTCGCCGAAGACGTCGTCCGGGTTGGACAGGACACAGCCGTCCAGGGAGAGACAGCCGCAGCCGATGCAGTCGGTGAGGTGGTCACGGAGCCGGTTCAGCTGGTTGATCCGCTCGTCCAGTTCGGAGCGCCAGGCCTCGGACAGGCGCGCCCAGTCCTCGCGGGTCGGGGTGCGCTCCTCGGGGAGTTCGGCGAGCGCCTCGCGGATGGTGGCCAGCGGAATGCCGACGCGCTGCGCGGCCCGGATGAAGGCGACGCGGCGCAAGGTGTCACGGCTGTAGCGGCGCTGGTTGCCCGCGGTGCGGCGGCTGCCGATCAGGCCCTTGGCCTCGTAGAAGTGCAGGGCGGAGACGGCGGCGCCGCTGCGCGCGGCGAGCTGGCCGACCGTGAGCTCGTGGATCTTCTCGGGAATCTGGGGCACTCCCCGAAGCCTACCCACCGCTCCCCCGCCCCGTTTCCGTTGACAGGGAACGTGCGGGCGACCATGCTAAGCAGTCGCTTAGAGGTAGCACCGGACTTGTGACGCGGGAGGCCAGCGACATGGCAGAGCCGAGGATCTTCACCTCCGCCGACGAACTGAAGGCGGCGGTGGGCGAGCAGCTGGGGTACACCGACTGGCTGGAGGTCGACCAGAAGCGGATCGACCTGTTCGCGGAGGCCACCGGCGACCACCAGTGGATCCACGTGGACCCGGAGAAGGCGGCGGCGGGCCCGTTCGGCACGACCATCGCGCACGGCTATCTGACCCTGTCGCTGCTGCCGCTGTTCGGCCCGCAGCTGATCGGCGTCGAGGGCGTGAAGATGGGCGTCAACTACGGCACCAACAAGGTCCGTTTCCCCGCCCCCGTCCCGGTCGGCTCGCGGCTGCGCGCCACCGCGCGGATCGCGGGTGTCGAGGACGTGACGGGCGGCGTGCAGCTGACGCTCGCGTTCACCGTGGAGCGCGAGGGCGGCGACAAGCCGGTGTGCGTGGCCGAGTCGGTGGCGCGCTACTACCTCTGAGCGCCGTCCGAGGGCCCGCGCCCGCCGCGGGCCGTCCCGGCCCCGACCATGCGCAGTACGAGGTCGGCGTAGAGGGCGCCGACCTCTTCGGGGGTGCGCGGGCCGTCCACGTTGAACCAGCGGGCGACGTCGATGCACAGCGAGAGGACGGCCAGTGTGGTGCCGTGCACGTCGATGACGTCGAACTCGCCCGTCGCGACGCCGTCCTCGATGATCCCGCGGATCTCGCCGTCGACCTTGCGGCGCAGCGCGAGGATCTCGGCGCGGGCCTCGGGGCCGAGCGAGTCCAGTTCGTACTGCACGACCCGGGCCGTGGTGCGCCCGCCGGCGTGCCAGCGGACGAAGGAGCTCACCGCGTCGGCGAGCCGATCGGCGGCGCCGCCCGCACCGCCGGACGCCGTCCGCAGGATCTCCAGGGCCTTCTCGTGGCCGATCCGGCTGATGCGGTGGAGGAGCTCTTCCTTGGTCTTGTAGTGGATGTAGAGCGCGGCCGGGCTCATACCGGCGCGGCCCGCGATGTCACGGGTCGTCGTCGCGTGGTAGCCCCGCTCGGCGAAGGCCTCCACGGCGGCGATCAGCAGTCGCCGGGCCGCGTCGGGCGTGACCTCGCCCCACGCCTGCGCCTCACCGCCGGCCGTCTCCTCCGCCGTACTCATCACTCACCCCTCACTGTCCGACAGGGGTATCACCATACCCCCGAAGGTGAGCGAGCGCTTAGCATGATCGCTCAGAGCTTCTGGAAGGGGTCGTGCTCGGCGAGGATCTTCTCGAGCCTCGCCTGGTCGACGCGGCTCACGATCTGCCCCGCTTCCTGGCGGTCCCTGATCACCTTGGCCAGGGTGAAGGCGGACGTGACGAGGTAGAGGACGGCGATGCCGAGGAAGGCGCGCACCCACGCGTCCGTCTCGAGGTTGAGGATGCCGACGGCCGTGGCCCCGAGGGCGACGGCGAAGGACGCGACGGCCTGGCCGTAGAAGGCGGCCGTGCTCTGCTGCTTGACCGGTGTGTCGCTCATGGGGAAAGGATCGGCGGACGTGGCCCGCGCCACATCCGCCGGGATACTCAGGTGACGTACTCAGAACGCCGGCTCAGAAGGCGGAGACCCCCGTCAGCGCACGACCGATGACCAGCTTCTGGATCTGGCTGGTGCCCTCGTACAGGGTCATCACGCGGGCGTCGCGCAGCAGTTTGCCCGCCGGGTACTCGTCGATGTAGCCGTAACCGCCGAAGACCTGGAGGGCGTTGTTGGCGGCGCGGACGGCCGCCTCCGAGGCGTAGAGCTTGGCCTTGGAGGACTCCACGGCGAACGGCCGCCCCCGGTCGACGAGGTCGGCCACCCGCCAGGTGAGCAGCCGGGCGGCGTCGACGTCGACCGCGATGTCGCTGAGCAGTTCCTGGACGAGTTGGTGGTGGGCGATGGTCTTGCCGAACTGCTCACGTTCACCGGCGTACTTGACGGCCACGTCCAGGGCCGCCTGGGCGATGCCGACACAGCCGGCGGCGACCGACATCCGGCCCTTGGCGAGGGCGGACATGGCGACCTTGAACCCCTGGCCCTCCTCGCCGAGCAGCGCGGAGGCGGGTACCCGGACGTCCTCCAGGGTCAGCTCGGCGGTCGCCTGGCCGCGCAGGCCGAGCTTGCCGTGCACCGTGCGGCGGGTCAGGCCGGGCGTGTCGGTGGGCACCAGGAACGCGGAGACGCCCCTGTGGCCGGGCGCGTCGGTGGAGCGGGCGAAGAGCAGCACGACGTCGGCCCAGGTGCCGTTGGTGATGAACATCTTGCTGCCGTTGATGACGAAGTCCCCGCCGTCGCGGACCGCGCGCGTGGTGAGGTTCCCGGCGTCGGAGCCGGTGCCCGGCTCCGTCAGGCCGAAGCAGCCGACGTGGTCGCCGGAGGTGAGGCCCGGCAGCCACTGCCGCTTCTGCTCCTCGTTCCCCCAGGCGGCGATCGTCTTGGCGACCAGGCCCAGCGAGACGGAGACGATGCCGCGCACCGAGGAGTCCCCGCGGCCGAGCTCCTCGGTGACCAGGCAGTACGCGAGGTGGTCGCCGCCCGAGCCGCCGTACTCCTCCTCGACGGTCAGGCCGAGGAAGCCGACCTCGCCGAGCTTCTTCACGATGCCGCGGTCCACCTCCTCCGCGCGGTCCCAGGCCACGACGTGGGGGGCGATCTCGCGCTCCACGAAGTCCCGGGCGAGCTGCCGGACGGCGGTCTGCTCCTCGCTGAGCTCCAGGTTCATGCCGAGTCACCCCACAGAAGACGGATCTTGAAAGCCGTACATTTAAATTAGCACTGCTAGTTTCCTGGTGCAGCCCTACTATGTGCGCCATGGCCCGACCGCGCAAGCCCCTGCTCAGCACCGACCGGATCGTCGAGACGGCCCGTGCGCTCGTGGACGCGGAGGGTCTCGCCGCCGTCTCCACGCGCCGGCTCGCCGCGGAACTGGGGGTCAGCGGGCCCTCGCTCTACAACCACTTCCGCACGAAGGACGAGATCCTGGAGGCGGTCGCCGACTCGGTGAGCGCCCAGGTCGACCTGTCGATGTTCGAGGACGGCCGGGACTGGCGGACCGCGCTGCACGACTGGGCCGTCTCCTACCGGACCGCCCTGCGCGACCACCCCAACATCGTCCCGGTGCTCGCCCGCGGCCCCGGCCGCCGCCCGGCCGCGCTCCGGCTCGCGGACGCCGTGTACGGCGCGATGGTCGACGCGGGCTGGCCGCCCGCGCAGGCCACCTCCATCGGCGCGCTGATGCGGTACTTCATCATGGGCTCCGCGCTCGGCTCGTTCGCCGGCGGCTTCGTGGACGACGCGAGCGCCTACGACCCCACCGACTATCCGCACCTGGGGCAGGCCCACCTCCTCGCCGAGCAGCAGGAGAAGATCGACGAGCGGGCCTTCGAGACGGGGCTCGCGGCGCTGCTCGACGGGCTCGCGGTGCAGTACGAGCAGGTCGCGCGCACCGCCTGACGCCCTCCGCCCGCCGCATCCTTCGGTGCCCGCCGAAGCGTGCGTGGCGCATTCTGGACGCATGACATCGAGGGACGCCCGGGCTCCGCGGCTGGCGCGGCTCGCCGCACTGGTCGCGGACGAGACGCGGGCCGCCTGTCTGCTGGCGCTGCTCGACGGGCGCGCGTGGACCGCCGGCGAGCTGGCACGGCACGCGGGCGTGGCCGCCTCGACGCTCAGCGAACACCTGGGCAAGCTCGTCGCGGGCGGGCTGCTCGCCGAGGAACGCCAGGGCCGGCACCGGTACGTGCGGCTGGCCGACGCCCGGGGGGCGCAGCTCGTCGAGGACCTCGCCGCGCAGGTCGCGCCGGACGCCGTGCCGACGCGCCCGCGCACGCTGCGGGAGGCGAGCGCCGGGTCGGCGATGGCCCGCGGCCGGACCTGCTACGACCATCTCGCCGGACGGCTCGGCACCACGGTGACCGACGCGCTCACGGCACGCGGGCTGCTGCGCCAGGACACGGGGTTCGCGCTGACGGACGCGGGACTGACGTGGTTCGCGGCGGCCGGGATCGGGCTGGACCGCCGCGGCCGCCGCCCGCTCGCCCGTGCCTGCCTGGACTGGACCGAGCGCCGCCCGCACCTCGCCGGCGTCGCGGGCGCGGCCCTGTGCCGCCACGCCCTGGACGCGGGCTGGTGCGTGCGCATCGGCTCGGAACGGGCGGTGAAGGTGACGGCGGCAGGCGAGACGGCGCTGTCCGGGCTGCTGGGCATCGACCCGACGTCACTGCGCTGAGCGTCGGGGGCGGCCGGCCGACCTGACCCGCCCGCGCGCGACCCCCGCCCAGCGGCCCGGCCCGCCCGCAGAAACCGCGCCGGGTGCGGCCGGCCCGCTTCAGGTGGCGACGTACGGCTGTCCGATCGGGTCGGTGGCCTGCGTGCCGTGCGCCGGGCAGCCGGCGGGCGGCGCCGTGTCCCGGTCGTGGGCGGCGGGCCGGGCCGCTGCCCCGGGGGGTTCCGGAGCGGCGGCCCGAGCGGGGCCCCGGACTCAGCCCGCCGAGCCGGACTGGGCACGGGCCCGGTCCGCCAGGACCTTGATGGACAGCAGGGCGACCACGGCGAGCGCGACGATGTAGCCGGACACGGCCATCGAGGTGCCCGTGGCCTCCAGCAGCAGGACCATCACGAACGGCGCGAGCCCGCCGCCGCAGACGGCCGCGATCTGGTAGCCGAGGGAGGCGCCGGTGTAGCGCATCTCCGGCGTGAACAACTCGGCGAACAGGGCGGCCTGAGGGCCGTACATGATGCTGAGGAAACAGCTCGCGACGAACGTGCCGACGGCCAGCCACAGCAGCGAGCCGGTGTCGATCAGCAGGAACAGCGGCACCGCCCACAGGCCGATGCCGGCCGCGCCGATCGCGTAGATCCGGATGCGGCCGATGCGGTCGGACAGGGCGGCGGAGGCCGGGATCAGCACCAGTTGGGTGAGGCTGACGCAGAGCGAGACGGTGAGCACCGGGCCGCGCTCCATGTCGAGTTCGCGGGTGGTGTAGTCGAGGACGCCGGTGATGAGGATGTAGAACGTCGCGGTGTTCACGGCGAAGGAGCCGCCGGCCAGCAACACCGTGCCCAGGTGGCCGCGCACGATGGTGCGCAGCGGCGAGGTGCGCGCCGCCTGTGCCTGCTCCTTCTCGGCCAGCGCCCGTTCGGCGGCCCGGAACTCGGGCGTCTCCTCGACGCGGGTGTGGATGTACCAGGCCAGTCCGAGGACGAGCAGGCCCACCAGGAACGGCACCCGCCAGCCCCAGGCGGTGAACGCGGACTCCGTGGTGAGCGCGCCGGCCAGCAGGAAGACGGTGTTGGCGGTGACGACGCCGATGGGGACGCCGAGCTGGACGACGCTGCCGTAGATGCCGCGCTTGCCCTCGGGGGCGTACTCGGTGGCCAGCAGCATCGCGCCGCCCCACTGCGCGCCGACGGCGACGCCCTGCGCGACGCGCAGCAGGACCAGCAGGATCGGCGCGGCGACGCCGATGGTCTCGTACGTGGGCAGCAGGCCGATGCCGGTGGTGGCGACGCCCATCAGGGTCAGGGCGAGGACGAGCATGGGCTTGCGGCCCCGTTTGTCGCCGAGCTGGCCGGCGACGATGCCGCCGATCGGGCGGGCCAGGAAGCCGACGGCGAAGGTGGCGAAGGCGGCCAGGACGCCGGCGGTGGAGCTGCCGGCCGGGAAGTACAGGTCGCCGAGGACGAGTGCGGCGGCGATGCCGAAGACGAAGTAGTCGTACCACTCGACGGCGGAGGCGAGGGCGGCGGCGCCGGCGACGCGGCGCCGGTTCGGTGCGGCGGGGGTGGGGGTGGTGAGCGGTTGAGCGGAAGGGGCCGTGTCCATGAGTGCACGCTCCGGGGAGTTGCGGGGGACGGAACGGTGGGGGGCGGCTCGGGGTTTCCGGGAACGTACTGACCGGACGGTATGGACGTCAACGGGTCGTGCGGCAGGAGTTTTCCGCCCGCCCACGGCACGGGCGGAGGGGCCCGTACGGCACGCGGGCACGCCTGCGGCCCCGGCCGCCCGTGGGAGGCCGGGGCGCGTGCGGGCAGGTCTCGCGACGAGGGCGCGGCGGACCCTAGAAGATCACCAGCGCCCGCCCGCCCTTGCCCGCGAGCATGTTCTCGAAGGCCGCCGGGATGCCCTCCAGGGCGATCCGCTCGGTGACCAGGGCGCCGAGGTCCAGGCGTCCGGTGCGGACGTGGTCGGCGAGCACCGGGAGGTCCTGCGCCGGGTTGGAGTTGCCGTAGACGCAGCCGGACAGGGTGCGGCCCCAGTGGAAGATCTCCAGGGCGTTGAAGGTGACCTGCTGGTCCTTGCCGCCGATGCCGACGACCGTGGTGCGTCCGCCGCGCCGGGTGGACTCCCAGGCGGTGCGGATGGTGACCGCGCGGCCCACGCACTCGACGGCCACGTCGACGCCCTGCTTGCCGGTGAGGGCGCGGATCTCGCGGGCGGTGGTGTCGGAGGCGACGACGTAGTCGGTGGCGCCTGCGCCGCGCGCGAGTTCCTCCTTCTCCGGGGAGACGTCGACCGCGACGATCTTCGAGGCGCCCGCGATCCGCGCGGCCTGGAGGGTGGCCAGGCCCACTCCCCCGACGCCGAACACGGCCACCGTCTCGCCGGGGCGGACCTTGGCGGAGTGGTGGACGGCACCGTAGCCGGTGAGGACGGCGCAGCCGAGCAGGGCGGCGTCGGTGAGCGGGACGCCGTCCGGCGCGGGCAGCACGCAGGACTCGTGCACCACGGTCTCCTCGGCGAACGCGGCGACGTTCAGGCCGGGGTGGAGTTCGGTGCCGTCGCAGGTGCGGCGGGCGTGCACCTCGGCGGCGCCGGCCAGGGCGTTGGCGCACAGCCAGACCTCGCCGAGCGCGCAGGCGTGGCAGTTTCCGCAGGCGGGCGCCCAGTTGAGGACGACGCCGTCACCGGGCGCGAGATGCCCCACGCCCTCACCGACGGCGACGACGGTGCCCGCGCCCTCGTGGCCGAGGACGGCCGGGACCGGGAGTTTCATGGTGCCGTTGGTCAGGGACAGGTCGGAGTGGCACACGCCGGCGGCGGCGAGCCGGACGCGGACCTGGCCGGGTCCGGGGTCCGGCAGGTCGATCTCGGCGATCTCCAGCGGGGAGCCGACGGCGGGCAGGACGGCGGCGCGAACAGCCATGGCGGGGCAACTCTCCTGGGGGGAGGGAGACGGGACGAAGGAGGGGGTCAGAACTGGAGCGACTTGGTCTGGAGGTACTCGGCCAGCCCGTGCGCGCCCAGCTCGCGGCCGACGCCGGACTGCTTGTAACCGCCGAACGGCGCCAGCGGGTTGAAGCGTCCGCCGTTGATGTCGACCTGGCCGGTCTCCATGCGGCGCGCGAAGGCCGCCGCCTCCGCCTCGTCGCCCGCCCACACGGCGCCGGCGAGGCCGTAGACCGTGCCGTTGGCGATGTCCAGGGCGTCGTCCTCGTCCTCGTAGCGCAGGACGGACAGGACCGGGCCGAAGATCTCCTCCTGCGCGATGGTCATGCCGGGTGTGACGTCGGCGAAGACGGTCGGGCTGACGTAGTAGCCCTTCTCGCGCGGCGCCTCGGGTCCGCCGGCGACCAGGCGGGCGCCCTCGGCGACGCCCTTCTCGATGTACCCGCGCACCCGTTGCCGCTGCTTGGCGTTGACGACCGGGCCGATGCGGTCGCCGTACTTGGCGGCCGCGGCGGCGGCCAGTTCCACGGCCTCGTCGTACTGCGCGGAGTGCACCAGCATCCGGGTCCATGCGCTGCACGTCTGGCCGGAGTTGGACATGACGTTGGCGACGCCGACGTTGACCGCCTTGGCGAGGTCGGCGCTGGGCAGGATGACGTTGGCGGACTTGCCGCCGAGTTCGAGGGCGACCTTCTTCACGGCGGCGCCCGCCGTGGCGGCGATCCGCCGGCCGACGGCGGTGGAGCCGGTGAAGGACACCAGGTCGACGCCCGGGTGCTCGGCGAGGGCCTGTCCCGCCACCGGGCCGAGGCCGGTCACCAGGTTGAACACGCCCGCCGGGACGCCGGCCTCGTGCACCGCCTCCGCGAACAGCTGGGCGGTCAGCGGGGTGTCCTCCGCCGGCTTGAGGACGATCGTGCAGCCCGCGGCGAGCGCCGGGGCGACCTTGGCGACGATCTGGTGCAGCGGGTAGTTCCAGGGCGTGATGGCGGCGACGACGCCGATCGGCTCCTGGTAGACGGTCGAGTTGCCGACCTTCTCCTCGAAGGGGTACGCCGCCGCGAGTTCGGCGTACGAGCCCGCCACCGCGATCGGGGCGCCCACGTGCACGTTCTGCGAGAACTTCAGCGGCGAGCCGAGTTCGGCGGTGACGGTCTCGGCGATCTCGTCCTTGCGGGCGACCAGCACGTCCCGCAGGGCGGCGATACGCGCGGCCCGCTCGGCGGGCGGGGTGGCGGCCCACCCGGCGAGGGCGGCGCGCGCGGCCCGTACGGCGGTGTCGACGTCCAGGGCGGTGCCTGCCGGGACCTGGCCGATGACCTGCTCGTCGGCCGGATTCACGACCTCGATCACGTCCTGGCCGGCGGCCGGGCGCCAGGCGCCGTCGATGTACATGCCGTCGTGTGCCTTCATGGCGTTCCCTCCGGGCGGGCCTCGTCGTCCGGACCCCAAACTAGCGCCGTTAGTTTTCCGGCACCAGGGGCGGTCCGCATGGCGCGGCTCACCCTGCCCGGCGGTGGCTCAGAAGTCGACCCTCGTCCGGATGTCGACCCGGGCCACGGACTCCTGCCCGAACGTCTTCTCGTACGCCCGGCGGATCTCCTCGATCTTCCGGTCGCTCGCCCGGGCCTGCGCCACCGGGTAGAGCAGGACCAGTTCGTACGACCGCTCCTTCTCGATCCGGCCGTGCGCGTCCCGCCACTGCCCGCGCCCGGTCTGCACGGTCAGCCCGGCCGGGAAGTCGGGTGTGACCTCCTGATCCACGAAGGCCGTGAACTCCTCGTCGGTGACGGCCGGGCCGCCGTCGGGCCGCTCGGTGCCGAAGAACAGCTGGGTCTCGACGTACGGCGCGCCGCGGGCGGGCACGGCGTCCGACACGGCGGCGGCCGGTGTGGTGCCGGCGTCGTCGAGGCCGGCGTAGGCGGCGGGCGCGGCGACGGCCAGCACCAGGCCGGCCGTCGCGAGGGCCGTGCGGCCCCGGGTGAACCGGAGATTCATGGGCTCGTCCCTGTGGGGGGTCATGTTCCGAGGTCCGGCAGCCGTGCCGGGGTGGGGCAGATCCGTTCGCCGTTGTGGTCGAAGACGAACATGTGGGCGAGGTCGACGAGGAGCGGGACCTGCATGCCGTGCCGCAGGGCGATGTCCGGGGTGGTGCGGACGATGAGGTCGCCGGGCACCCGGGGTTCGGCGCGCGCGGGCTCGGGCTCGTCGTCGGCGGGGTGGTCCAGGACGACCACCGGTCCGGCGCGCAGGCCGCCCGCCTTCTCCCTGAGCCGGTCCAGGACGGTGCCCTCCCGGCGCCGCCTGCGGACCGGGCGCGCGGGACGCGGCGCCTCCAGGTCGGGGACGACGGCGGGGCGCGAGCCGGTGTTGAAGTGGACGAGGTTCTCGTGGCCCTGGTACTCCACGTGCTCCACGAGGCCGGTGATCGCCACCTCGCCGGCCCGGGCGGCGGCCGGCTTGGCGATCCGCACGGCCTCCGAGCGCAGGCCCACGATGACCTCGCGGCCCTGCTGGACGCGGAGCAACTGGTGGTCCAGGGACAGCGGTTCGGGCAGCCGCAGGAACTGCTTGCCGAGGCTGATGGTCATCGCGCCGTCGAGGGGCGCCCGGACCAGGCCGCGCAGCAGGTTGATGCGCGGGGTGCCGATGAAGGCGGCGACGAAGACGTTGGCGGGCAGCGCGTAGACCGCGCGCGGGGTGTCGACCTGCTGGAGGAGCCCGCCGCGCAGGACGGCGACCCGGTCGCCGAGCGACATGGCCTCCGACTGGTCGTGGGTGACGTAGACGGTGGTGACGCCCAGGTCGCGGGTGAGTTGGGAGATCTCGGCGCGCAGGTGGTTGCGGAGCTTGGCGTCGAGGTTGGACAGCGGCTCGTCCATCAGGAAGGCCGAGGGGTGGCGCGCGATGGCCCGGCCCATGGCGACGCGCTGGCGTTCACCGCCGGACAGCTGGCTCGGGAAGCGGTCGAGGAGGTCCTCGATGCCGAGCATGCGGGCGGTGGCGTCCACGCGCGGGCGGGGGTCGGCGCCGGGGTTCTCGATGCGCAGCGGGAAGCCGATGTTGTCGCGGCTGGTCATGCTCGGGTAGAGGGCGAAGTTCTGGAACACCATCGCCATGTCCCGCTCGGCCGGCGCCAGTTCGTTGGACAGCTCGCCGTCGAGGAACAGCCGGCCCTCGTCGATCTCCTCCAGGCCGGCGATCATCCGGAGCACCGTCGACTTGCCGCACCCGGACGGGCCGAGCAGCACGAGGAACTCGCCGGGCGATATGTCCAGGGACAGCCGGTCGACCACGCGGACACCGCGGGTGTAGGACTTGCTCACGTCGTGCAGGGAGATGGCGCGTGTCATGAGAGGTGCCCCCGAGGGCTCACTGGGCGCTGGTGCTCCGCGGTCGGACGCCCCGTACAGGACGTACGGGGCTGTGGGTCACGGAAGTTAACGGAATGTGCGCACCCGAGGGAAGAGACAGGGCGGGATCGGGGGGTCCGGCTCAGCAGGTGAGAAAGCGGATGCCCAGATTCAGTCGGCCGGGTGGGCCCGGCCCGGGTCGCGGACCTGCGTGAGGTGGGCGAAGACGACCACGTTGCCCGAGTAGCCCTCGCGCCGGTCGTAGGTGCCGCCGCAGGTGATCAGCCGCAGTTCGGGGCGGCCCCGGTGGCCGTACACCTCCTCGTCGGGGAAGTCGTCCTTCTCGTACGACTTCACGGCGTCGACCGTGTACACGGCGGTCCGTTCGTCGGCCCGCCGGACCTCGATGCGGCGGCCGGGCGTGAGTTCGCCGAGGCCGGCGAAGACGGCGGGGCCCTTCATGGTGTCGAGGTGTCCGACGGCGACGGCGGTGCCGTTCTCGCCGGGTGTCGGCCCGCCCTCGTACCAGCCGACCAGGTTGGGGTCGTCGTCGGGCGGGGCCGTCATCCGGCGCTGCGCGTCGAGTTCCAGGCCCATGACCGGGGCGTCGACCCCGATGTGCGGGACCCAGAGGCGGGTGGCACGGGACGGCGGCAGCGGCCGGGGCGCGGCCGGGGGACGCGGCCTCGCGGACGGGGCGGCCGGGGGTTTCGGTCCGGCGCCGGGCGGGGCGGCCGGGGCCGCCGTCCGTGCGGGAACCCGCTCGGCGGCGTGGGACGTGCCGTCCGGGCGGGTCGCCGCGGGGCCCGGAGCGGCGGCGACCGCTCCGGGCTCGTCGTCCTGGGCCCACCAGACGCCGCCCGCCACCAGGCAGCCGGTCACGAGGACCGTCCGCGTCAGGCGGTAGGCGCGCGTCCGGCTCATGGGCCGGCCCCTGCGCTCAGGAGGCCGTGCCATCGGCGCGACGACGGAACCGGAGCCAGGCAACTCCGCCGATCGCGGCCAGGCCGACGCCCGCGGCTCCGGCGACCGGGGTGAAGGCGTCGTCGCGGGCCAGGCCGCCGCCGCCCGCCGGGGGACCGCCGTTGGGCGGGCTGGCCGGGTCGTCGGGGCAGTCGACCTTGAACACCTTGTGCTTGTCGTCGCCCAGGCCGCCGACGATCTTCCAGGTGACCTTGTACGTGCCGTCCGGCAGCTTCATGTTCTTGGTCTTGCCGGCACCGGTCGGCAGCGCGAGGACGCCGCTCTCGCTGGGGCCGCCCGGGACCTTCGGCTGGGTCTCGACGGTCCAGGTCACGGTCTGGCCCGGGTCGAAGTTGAAGGCGGCGAGGTAGAAATTGCACACCTTCGGCTCGTTGACGGGGTCGTCGGACGCGGTACCGACGGAGTGGACCTTGATGTCTCCGTTGTCGCCGGGGGCGGCGACGGCCGTGGGGGCCACGAGGAGCGTGGATCCCGCGGCGGCGAGAACCGCGAGCGCGGCGGCGCGGCGCGGACGGACCGAGGTGGTCATGTACTTTCCTCCGAGTCAGGTGATTTTCATACAAATCACTCTTCACCTGACTCTTAGTCACCTCCGTCACGGAATGCGGTGACCACGCCGTACGAACCGTCAGATGTCGCCCTTTCGGCTCAGAGAGGGGCCGGATTCACGCGCCCCGGGGGCCGCGGGCTCCGGATCGGCGGCAGGCCGGGCCGGTGAGCGCAGCGCGACGCCCGAGGAGAGCAGCAGCAGCGCGCCGAGCATCACGAACGGCGCGGCGACGCCCGCGACCCCGGCCACCAGACCCGCGGCGGCGGGCGCGGCCACCTGGCCGAGCCGGTTGCCGGTCAGCCGCAGGGCGAGCGCCGTGGAGCGGGCGGTGTCGGGGGCGGCCTGCACGACGGTCGTCATGGACAGCGGCTGGCCCACGCCGAGGCAGAAGCCGAGCACCGCGAGCATCACGCCGAGCGCCCACACCGGCACCGGCAGCGCGATCCCGGCGCACAGCACGGCGGCCAGCAGGCAGGTCACGGTCAGCAGCAGGGTGCGGCCGAGCAGCCGCAGCAGGGGCGTGAGCACCAGGCGGCAGGCGATGGTGGCCGCCGCGCGCAGGCTGAGCAGCACGCCGACGACCGAGGGCGCGATGCCGCGGTGCTCGCCGACCACCGGGAGGTAGGCGGTGAGGACGTCGGTCGCGGACAGCACCGAGAGGCTGATGAGGATGCCGCCGGGCACGCCCCGCGCGCGCAGGATGCCCCGCACGGGCACGCGATCTGCCCGCCGGGCACGGGACTTGGCCGTCGTACGGTGCTCGATGCGCCACAGCGACGTGCAGGCGACCGCGGCTCCCGCCCCCGCCACGAGGAGCGCGAGGGCGCTGCTGCGCGCCATGTCGTGGCCGCCGATCAGCGCGCCCGCGGCGACCGGGCCGACGAGCTGGCCGAGGGAGGCGCCGATCGTGAAGTGGCCGAAGTTGCGGTCCTGTTCGTGCGGGGCCGACTGGCGGGCGACGAGCGACTGGGCGCCGATGACGAAGCAGAGGTGCCCGAGCCCCATCACGCCGCTCCACAGCGCCATCGCCCACAGGGAGCCGGCGACGCCGCTCAGGGCGCAGCCCCCGGCGATCAGGACGACGCCGGCCGGCAGCAGCGGCGCGCAGCGTCCGTGGTCGGTGCGGCGGCCGAGGGGGACGGCCGCGAACAGCGGCAGCAGGGCGTAGACGCCCGCGATGACGCCCACCGCCCGCTCGTCGGCGCCCAGCGCGAGGGCCCGGTAGGAGACGGCGGGCCGGGCCATCGACACCGCCCCCTGCGCGAAGCCGAAGGCGATGACGAGGCGGAGCAGCCAGCCGCGGTTCCCACCGGGCCCCATGGTCGTGTCCTCCCTGGAGGCGGGTCGAGGGTCAGATGATGCCGAACAGGATGCCCGCGCCGAGGACGACCAGACAGGTGAGGACGGCCCACTTCACGACGAAGCGGGTGTGGTCGCCGAACTCGACCCTGGCCATGCCGACCAGGACGTAGACGGCCGGGACGAGCGGGCTGGACATGTGCAGCGGCTGGCCGACGATCGAGGCGCGGGCGATCTCCACCGGCGACACCCCGTGCGCGGCGCCCGCCTCGGCGAGGACCGGCAGGACGCCGAAGTAGAAGCCGTCGTTGGACATGAAGTAGGTGAGCGGCAGGCTCAGCAGGCCCGTGACGAGGGCCATGTGCGGGCCCATGCCGTCGGGGATGACGTCGACCAGCCAGCGGGCCATGTGGTCGACCATGCCGGTGCCCTGCAGGACGCCGGTGAAGACGGCGGCGGCGAAGACCATGCCGGAGACGTTCAGGACGTTGTCGGCGTGGGCGGCGAGCCGGGCCTTCTGGTCCGGGACGTGGGGGAAGTTGACGGTGAGCGCGAGCGCGGCGCCGAGCAGGAACAGCACCGGGATCGGCAGCCACTCCATGATCATGGCGGTGAGCAGGCCGACCGTGAGCAGCGCGTTGAACCAGTACAGCTTGGGCCGCAGAGTGGGCCGGTTCGGGTCCAGGCCCTGGAGGTCGGCGTCCTCGTCGGCCGGCTCCCCGGGCGCGGCGTCGGTGCCGGAGCCCGAACCGCCGGTGCGGGCGGGGGCCTTGCCCTTGCCGGTGCCGCCGGTGCCGCCGGTGCCGCCGGTGCCGCCGGTGCCGCCGGTGCCGCCGGTGCCGCCGGTGCCGCCGGTGCCGCCGGTGCCGCCGGTGCCGCCGGTGCCGCCGGTGCCGCCGGTGCCGACCAGGATGGTCTCCGGCTCCTCGACGAGCACGTCGTCCAGCGTCAGCACGCCGAGCCGCTTGCGCTCGCGCAGGCCGAGGACGTACGAGAGGCCGAGGACGGCGAGCAGGCCGACGGCGAGGGCCGGGATCATCGGGACGAAGATGTCGCTGGCGTCCAGCTTGAGGGCGGTGGCGGCGCGGGCGGTCGGGCCGCCCCAGGGCAGGGTGTTCATCACGCCGTTGGCCATGGCGGCGACGCCGGTCATCACGACCAGGCTCATCTTCAGGCGCTTGTACAGCGGGTACATCGCCGAGACGGTGATCATGAAGGTGGTCGAGCCGTCGCCGTCCAGGGAGACGATCGCGGCGAGGAGCGCGGTGCCGACGACGATGCGCATCGGGTCGGCCCGGCAGAATTTCAGAATCCCCCGGACGATCGGGTCGAACAGCCCGACGTCGATCATCACGCCGAAGTAGACGATCGCGAACATGAGCATCGCCGCGGTGGGGGCGAGGTCGGTCACGCCGTCGATGACGTAGTCCCCGAGATGGGCGCCCTTGCCGACGAACACGCAGAACAGCGCGGGGATCAGCACGAGCGCCGCGATCGGCGACATCTTCTTCATCATGATCAGGACCAGGAAGGTCGCGATCATGGCGAAGCCGAGGATGGTCAGCATGAATGGATACCTAACGTTCGCCCTTGAACATCCCACCAGGGCCGGCGGTGCGAGCGACGTTAGGTCCCGTCGAGCGGCGTTAACAAGATGTTGACCTGCGAGCAATAAGCGCAAAACTCCAGGTCACAGCTTTGCTCAGGTCACCGGGCCGGGCTTTTCGGCCGCGGGCGCGAGTTCGACGGGCACGCCGTTGAGGACCGCGTTGCCGGACAGCGGGTCGAGCAGGCTGCCGTCGAGGAGCTGGTTGACGTTGACGCCGGGATCGGTCGCGGCGTGCCGCAGCCGGGTGCCGGGGCGGTCGTGTCCCCAGCCGTGCGGCAGGCTCACCACGCCGGGCCGGACGGCGTCGGTGACCTCGGCGGGGGCGGTGACCTCTCCCCCGGCGCCCGTCACCCGCACCGGGGCGCCGTCGGTCACGCCGAGGCGGGCGGCGTCGTCCGGGTGGATGTGGAGGGTGCAGCGGTTGGTGCCGCCGGTCAGGGCGGGCACGTTGTGCATCCAGCTGTTGTTGGAGCGCAGATGGCGGCGGCCGACGAGGACGAGCCCTGCGGCGCGTTCGGTCATGGCCCGGCGCAGGCGCGGCAGGTCGTCGGCGACGGGCCCCGGCAGCAGTTCGACCTTGCCGCTGCGGGTCTTGAGCGGCTGCGGCAGCCGGGGCGCGAGCGGGCCGAGGTCGATGCCGTGCGGGTGGTCGAGCAGCTTCGCCAGGGACAGCCCGTCGGGACGGGCACCGAAGCCGTCGCCGTACGGGCCGAGGCGGAGCATCATGTCGAGCCGCCGCTCGGGGCCGTCGACGCCGGTCAGTCGCGCGGCGAGTTCGCGCGGGTCCCGGCCGTGCACCGGGGAGTGGGCCTCGGTCACCGCCTTGCCGAGGGTCTGCTCGATCACCATGGCGTCGACGGCGGCCGGGTCGGCGCCGTGCATCCCGGTCACCGCGAGGATCAGGCGGGCCAGGATCTCCGTCTCGGCCATGCGGCCGGGTTCCAGCGGGACGGCGGGGCGGGTGTAGCGGACCTGGTTGCGCACGGCGAGCGTGTTGAACGCGAAGTCGTGGTGCGGGCTCTGGGCGGGCGGGGGCGGCGGCAGTACGACGTCGGCGTGGCGCGAGGTCTCGTTGAGGTACGGGTCGACGCTGACCATGAAGTCCAGGCCGCCCAGGGCCTTGTCGAGACGGTCGCCGTCGGGTGCGGACAGCACCGGGTTGGCGGCGACGGTGAGCACGGCGCGGACCGCTGCCCCGTCGGCGGTGGCGGTGTCGATCTCCTCGGCGAGCGCGGACAGCGGCACCTCGCCCTTCGCCTCCGGATGCCCGCTCACCCGGGAGTGCCAGCGCCCCAGCGCGAATCCGCGCCCGGGTCCGGCGGGGCGCGGCGTCCGGTCCGTGGCGGCCTGCGGGAAGAGGGCGCCGCCGGGCCGGTCGAGGTTGCCGGTGAGGATGTTGAGGACGTCCACGAGCCAGCTCGCGAGGGTGCCGTGCGGGACGGTGCAGGTGCCGATGCGGGCGTAGACGGCGGCGGTGGGCGCGGCGGCGAGTTCGCGGGCGAGGGTGCGGATCGTGCCGGCGTCGACGTCGCAGGCGCCGGCGACGGCCTCGGGTGTGAAGTCCCGTACGGCGTCGGCCACTTCTTCGAGGCCCTGGAGGTGCGGGGCCAGGTCGCCCGGATCGGCCAGGTCCTCCTCGACGAGGACGTGCGCCATGGCCGCGAGGAGCAGCGCGTCGGCGCCGGGACGGATCGCGATGTGCCGGTCGGCGAGCCGGGCGGTGCGGGTGCGGCGCGGGTCGATCACGGTGAGCGTGCCGCCGCGGGCCCTGAGGGCCTTGAGCCTGCCGGGGAAGTCGGGGGCGGTGCACAGACTGCCGTTGGACTCCAGCGGGTTGGCGCCGATGAGGAGCAGGTGGTCGGTGCGGTCCAGGTCGGGCACGGGGATCAGGTTGGCGTCGCCGTACAGCAGGCCGCAGGACACGTGCTTGGGCATCTGGTCGACCGTGGAGGCGCTGAAGACGCTCCGGGTGCCGAGTCCGCCGATCAGGAGCGGGGGGTAGAGGCCGCCGGCCATGGTGTGCACGTTGGGGTTGCCGAGGACGACTCCCACGGCGTTCGGGCCGTGGCGCTCCACGACGGGGCGGATGCCCGCGGCGACGGCGTCGAAGGCCTCCTCCCAGGTGGCCTCGCGCAGTTCGCCGTCGCGGCGGACCAGCGGGCCGCGCAGCCGGTCGGGGTCGGCGTCGACGGCCCCGAAGGCGGCGCCCTTGGGGCAGATGAACCCCTTGCTGAAGACGTCGTCGCGGTCGCCGCGGGCGGAGGTGACACGGGTGCCCTCGACGGTGAGGGTCAGCCCGCAGGTGGCCTCGCACAACGGGCAGATTCGCAGGGCGGTGCGGGACACGGGTCCTCCCGGGGGGTGGCGGCGGCGGTGACGCCCGACGTCCGCGAGCATACCGACCGGTAGGCATGGTGGGGAGGCCCTTGCGGGCGCGGTCTGTCGCGTCGAGGCCCTTCCCGGGGAGGGCTCCCTGCCGGGCGCCGCCGGGTCAGTCCAGCACCCGCGCCAGATACGCCCGCAGGATCTCGCGCGTCTCCGCGATGATCTTCGGGTCGCCCCCGGGAGCCATCCGGAAGGCGAGGTGGACCAGCGTGTCCGCGGTCTCCACGGCGACGAGGAAGGTGCGCCGCAGTTCCTCGTCCGGCTCGCGGCGCAGATGGCCGGCGAGCAGTTCGGTGAAGCGGTCGGCGACCCGGGTGTTCGGCTCGCCGTCGCGCGCGCCGACCGGGATCTGGTTGCCGAAGTCGACCAGGGAGAAGCCCGGCGCGGTGCGCTTCATCTCCAGGTACTCGTCCAGGACGGTGTCCACGGCCGCGCGCCAGCCCTCGCCCCCGGACTGCCGCAGGCGCTCGGTGATCCGGTCGGTGTAGCGCTCCAGGTTGCGCTGGGCGAGCGCGTCGACCATCTCCCGCTTGTTGCCGAAGAACCGGTAGACCGAGCCGATGGGCACACCGGCGCGCTGCGCGACGTACCGGGTGCTCAGGGCGTCGTAGCCGACCTCGTCGAGCAGGTCGGCGCAGGCGTCGAGGATCCGGGCCAGCCGTTCGGCACTGCGCCGCTGTACGGGAGCGCGCCGTAGCGATGTCGGGTGGGGCACGAGGCTCATCATGCCGTTTGCGGGCCCTCCGGTGAACCTCACCCCTGAGGTCCGGAGCCCGAACTCACCCCGGACGTCCGGGGTCCGGGCTCACCCGCCGGGTCCGGCGTCCGCCCCGCGGGCGCCGGGCGCGGGCCCCGGCCGGGACACGGTGATGGCCGCGGTGCTCTCCACCGGCTCTCCGTCGACCGCCCACACGGTGCCGTCGTCGGCGTAGAGCCGGGCGGTGACGTGGTGGGTGCCGCGCGGGACGGCTGGCAGCCGGTGCTCGCGGGTGTGCAGCCGGGTGACGAGCCGGCCGTCCACGTAGAGGTGCGCGAGCCCCTGCCCCGGGACCGCGCGCGCCCGTTCGCCGGGCGGCGAGAGGCGGAAGTCGCGCAGTCTCAGGCGTACGTCCCAGCTGCCGTCGTCCTCGGGCTGCACCTCGATGCCGATGCGCGGGGCGTGCTCCCCGCCGATCTCGCGATAGCGCCGGCCCTCCTCGTCGGTCTCGTCGAGGAGTCGGCCGACCGCCGCCGGCGACTCCCCGTTCCCCGTCTCTCGCGCATCACCGGAGCCGCAGCCCGCGGATCCGGCCGACAGCGTGACACAGACCGCGAGCACGGCGAGGATGCCCCGCGTCCACGACATGCCGGGGAGCGTAGAACACGGGTGCGACCGGCCGGATCCCCCTGAAGTCTGGTTCTCGTCGTTCCTGATGAGGATGCGGTGGGGACCTTGAGGAGGAGGCCCGTCCGCGGGGACCGGCGACCTCTTGCGCGAGGGAAAGCGTAATCCTATGGTTAGGCATAGGAATCGAGACCCGGTTCGGGCAGGCGTGGGACGGCGAGGGAGCGATCATGAGCGATGGGGGCACCGCCCGGGTGAGCGCGTTCGAGCGCGGCGAAGCGCGGAAGACCGCCGAGGGGCTGTCCTATCTGTCCGGCTTCGGCAACGAGCACAGTTCCGAGGCCGTGCCGGGCGCGCTGCCGCAGGGCCGCAACTCGCCGCAGCGGGCCCCGCTCGGGCTGTACGCGGAGCAGCTGAGCGGCTCGGCGTTCACCGAGCCCCGGGCGCACAACCGGCGTTCGTGGCTGTACCGCATCCGCCCGTCGGCCGCGCATCCGGCGTTCACCCGCACGGGCAACGGCGCGCTGCGCACGGCGCCCTTCACGCAGACGGTCCCCGACCCGAACCGGCTGCGCTGGAACCCGCTGCCCGAGCCGCCCGCCGGGACGGACTTCCTGGCGGGCCTGTGGACCCTCGGCGGCAACGGCGACGTCACCCAGCGCACCGGCATGGCCGTGCACCTCTACCACGCGAACTCCTCGATGGAGCGCGTCTTCGGCGACTCCGACGGCGAGCTGCTGATCGTGCCGGAGAGCGGCGGACTGCTGCTGCGCACGGAGTTCGGCCTGCTGCACGCCGAGCCGGGCGACGTGGCGCTGGTCCCGCGCGGCGTGCGCTTCCGCGTGGAGCTCCTCGACGACACCGCCCGCGGCTACGTCTGCGAGAACTACGGCGCCCCCTTCCGCCTCCCCGACCTCGGCCCGATCGGCGCCAACGGACTCGCGAACCCGCGGGACTTCCGCGCCCCGGTCGCCGCGTACGAGGACGTGGAGGGGCCGGTGGAGGTGGTCAACAAGTACTGCGGCAACCTCTGGTCCGCGCGCTACGACCACTCGCCGCTCGACGTCGTCGCCTGGCACGGCAACCACGTGCCGTACGTGTACGACCTGCGCCGCTTCAACGTCATCGGGTCCGTCTCCTACGACCACCCCGACCCCTCGATCTTCACGGTGCTGACCTCGCCGTCGGACACGCCGGGCCTCGCGGGCGTGGACTTCGTGGTGTTCGCCCCGCGCTGGCTGGTGGGCGAGGACACCTTCCGTCCGCCGTACTTCCACCGGAACGTGATGAGCGAGTACATGGGCCTGGTGGAGGGCGCCTACGACGCGAAGGCCGAGGGCTTCGTGCCCGGCGGGGGCTCGCTGCACAACATGATGTCGGCGCACGGCCCGGACCGGGAGACGTTCGACCGGGCGAGCGCGGCCGAGCTGAAGCCGCAGAAGGTGGACGACGGCCTGGCGTTCATGTTCGAGACGCGCTGGCCGGTGACGCTGACGCCGCACGCGGCCCGCGCGGAGCACCTGCAGCAGGGCTACGACGACGTCTGGCAGGGCCTTGAGCGGCACTTCCGCCCCTTGCACTGAGCATGGCCGACCGGTACGGATGAGCCCGTGACCTCCTTCGCCCCGGACTCGATCGTCCTGAACCGCAAGCTGCCGCTCTGGTACCAGGTGTCGCAGTCGCTGCGCGCCTCGATCCTCGGCCGCTCGCCCCGGGACCCGCTGCGCCTGCCCACCGAGGAGCAGCTGGCCGGGCACTACGGCGTGAGCGTGCTGACCATGCGGCAGGCGCTCAAGGAGCTGGAGGAGGAAGGGCTCATCACGCGGCACCGCCGGCGCGGCACGTTCATCGAGCCGCACGCCCGGCGGGGCGCCCCGGTCCGGCTGCTCGGCTCGGTGGACGCGATCGTGGCCCAGCAGTCCGGCATGACGACCGAACTGCTGGACCACGGCAGGGCCCCGGTCCCGGCCGAACTCGCCGAGCACTTCCCGGATCTCGGCGAGGTCGCCACGTATCACCGGCTGCGCAGCGACGAGAAGACCGGTGAGCCGACCAACCACGCGCGCAACTACGTGCGTCCGGAGCTGGCCGACCGCATCGACCTGGAGGACCTGGTCCGCTGGCCGATGACGAAGGTGCTGCGGGACGTCGTCGGCGCGGACATCAGCCGCATCACGGACACCGTGTCGGCGCGGCTCGCGGACCCGGAGACGGCACGCCTGCTCCAGGTGCCGCTGCTGAGCCCGATCCTGCACTACACGGGCGTGACGTACGACGCGCGGGGCCGGGCGCTGGACGCGGCGGTGATCCATTACCGCGGGGACTGCTTCTCCTTCACGGTGACGCTGGACGCCACGTAGGCCCGGCTCGGCGCGCCTCGCCCCGGACGCCTGCGCGGACGCCTGGGAGGCGCCGGGTGCGCGCGGGCGGCCGTGTGCCGGGCGGTCCCCGGCCGCCGTCCGGGGCGGCCGTCGTACGATGCCGGGCGTGACGCACGACGACGCTCCGCCGCTGGCGGACCTCATGCCGTGGTCCGTCGCACCGCCGCGCATCGGCCGGGGGTGGCCGGCGGCACCCGACCCGGCGTCCCTGAGGGCCCGCTGGGAGGCGCTGGTCAAGGCCGAAGGGGCCGACCGCGGGGCCCTGTTGGAGCCGACCCGCTCCCGCACACTGCACACGGCGGTGGGGCAACTGCCGGGCCGCACCGGCGGCACGGAACGGCTGGCGCGCGCCTCGGGCCCCTGCCCGGAGCCGGTGCGGGTGCTGTGCGCACCGTTCGACGAGCAGTGGCTGATCCCCGACCACCGGCTGATCGACGCGGCGCGGCCCGAGCTGTGGCGGGTGGCGGACGGTCACCAGATCTTCACGGTGGAGACGGCGGCGGGCCCCGAGCCGGCCGGGCCGGTCCTGCTGGCGACGTCCCTGCTGCCGTTGGCGCGGCCGGGCCGGGTGCGCCCGCTGTACCGGCGGCCGGGCGGCGGCGAACCGAACCTCGCGCCGGGCCTGCTGGAGCACCTGGCCGAGCGGCTGGGCCACTCCCCCGCGCCGGTGGACGTGCTGGCGTGGACGCTGGCGGTGATCCGGCCCGGCGGCGCGGTGCCCCTGACCCGTGACCCCGAACTGTGGTCGCGGGGCGTGGCGTTGGGGCACCGCATGCTGTGGCTGATGCGCCGGGACGGCGAGCGGCCCAAGCTGCCGGGCGGGCGGCGCCCTTATGTGCGCGCCCCGCTCCCCACCCGCCCGGTGACGGTGGACTACGACCGGGACGAGGAGGCGCTGCGCCTGGACGAGGGCCGTATCTCGCCGGTGCCGCCGGAGGCCTGGGACTACGAGGTGAACGGCGCCCGGGTGCTGGAGCAGTGGTTCGCGGCCCGCACGGCGCCGGCCGAGCCGGGCACGCTCGCGGCGATCCGCCCGGCCACCTGGCCGCAGACCTGGACCTCGGAACTCCTCGAACTGATCACGGTTCTGACGCTGCTCGCCGAACTGCGCCCGCAGCGGGCGGAGTTGACGATCACCGCGCCCCTCACGGCGTCGGACCTGCGCAGTGCGGGCGTGCTGCCGGTTCCGGAATCGGCCCGCAGGCCGGCCTCGGTGCTCGACGCGCACGAGGAGGGCCCGGAGGGCCAGCTGGCGTTGATCTGACGGGTGCGCGGCCGGTGGTGCGCCCGGGTCCGTGGCCTGCCGTGCGCCCGGTCGCGGCCTGCCGGGTCGCGAGGCCTCGCGGAGCGGGGTGACGGCGCCGGGGCGGCTCGGACGTCCGAGCCGACGGGACCGACGGACTGACGGGCTGCCGGGTGGCCCGCGACGCTCCCCGAGGGGAGGCCGGCCGGCGCGGTGACGAGGGACGTGCGCGGCGGCCGGAGAGTGGTGGACGGGCCTGCCTGCCGCGCGGGTTGAACGGGATCGCGGGCGCCACCGTCGTCAGTGCGGGCGGGACGGCGGCGGGACGAAGGGGTGGTACCCGCGCTCGGAGCGCACCTGGGGCGCTGCCACGCGCCGTGGGGATGACGGACGGCGCGAGCGCAGCGCCGTGCCGGGGCGGTGCGGCCGACGAGCGCGGGCCTACCTGCTGCCGAAGAGCGTGCGACGCAGCCGGCGCAGCGGAGCGAAGAGCGAAACGCGCCTGACGCGCGCACCCCTGCCGCTGCGGCCGTGCGTGGTGTCACGCGCGGTCAGCTCACGCATCAGCGAGGTCGCCTCGATCGTCTCCCGCTGCGGGACGGCGGGGCCGCCCAGCACCGCGAGGTGGCGGTCGAGGCGCGAACTGGTCGCGCTGCTCCCACAGGTGATCGCAGGGACCCTCGCCCTGCTGCGCACTGTTATCTGTTCCATGTCACTCCCCACCCGTACGAGTCCACCCGGCCCGGGCAGAGTAACCCTATCGCCCTCATGGGGCACTCGTGTATCGCGGTCACAGGATTCACCTTCCCCGCAAGGCGGTTGACGATTACTCTCCGAATCCGACCGATTTCAGGGAGAGTTGGACAACGGGCTGGCCGGTGGGTTGCGCCGATCCCCCGTCCGGTTCGACGGTCACGGCGAGTGACGTCGCGGACCGCTCGACACCGGTCGCCACGAGGGGCGTGTCGCCGTCAAGGAGGCCGAGGGAGCGCGGTCGGGCGCCCGGGCGCATGAGCCACAGCCGGTGCTCCCGGCCGTCCGGCGGCTCGTCGTGTCCGGCTGCGGTGACGACCGCGCGCCCCACGGAAGCGGAAGCGATTACTCCGATACTGCGCCCCCGGGCGTCCCGGCCGGTCGCGGCGCGCGTGTCCGGACGCGGCGAGAACGTGGGCGATCTCACGTGCCCGGTCCCGTTCGGCGGTCCGTTCGTCCTGTGTCCGGGCGGCCTGGACGACGAAGAGAGCGGCGACGACGAGGGCCCCGGCGGCGGTCGCCGTGGCGAACGGAATGAGCAACGGAATGAGCAGGGGGCGCATGCGGGGCGCAGGCGTGCGCGCCGGGAGCGGCTCGGCCCACACGCGCGAGGGCGACCGCCAGCGCCTGGTGGCCGAGTTGCGGCAGCGGCGCGGCCCCACACACACACGCGCGGGCGACCGGGTGCTCAGTGTCATCGCTCGCACCGGCATCCGCGGCCCCCACACGCGCGAGGGCGGCCGTACGGTGCGCGCGTGGCGCCTGCCGCGGTGCCGGTTCCTGCGGCGTCGCGCGTACGACGGCCAGGAGCGGGCCGGGACGCGGGGGACTCACCGGCCCTCGGAGGAGTTCCGGGCCGCCCGGCTCCCTGGTGCGCCGCGCCGCCGGGCTCCGGCTTCGTCGGCGTGGCCCCGGGAGCCGGACTGGTGTTCAGGAGGGCCGCATCCGCACTCGGCTGAGTTACGTTCGTGGGGAAGCGCACAACAAGCGGATGATTCGCCCGGCTGCGAATGGGGGCGCCCGTGTCCGAAGAACCGGGCAGTGAGCGAGTGATCGCCGGCCGTTACCGACTGCTGTCGCCGCTCGGCGAGGGCGGCATGGGGACGGTGTGGCGCGCCCGTGACGAGGTCCTGCGCCGCGAGGTCGCCGTCAAGGAGGTGCGCGCCCCGGCGGGGCTGCCGGCCTCCGACGTGCAGCGGCTGTACGCCCGTCTGGAGCGGGAGGCGTGGGCGGCGGCCCGAGTCGCCCACCGGAACGTGGTGACCGTGTACGACGTGGCGACCGACGAGGGCCGCCCCTGGATCGTCATGGAGCTGGTGCGCGGCCTGACCCTGGCCGAGGTCCTGGACGCCGAAGGGCCGGTGCCGCCGCGGCGCGCGGCGGCGATCGGCGCCGAGGTCCTCGCCGCGCTGCGCGCCGCGCACGGCGCGGGGGTGCTGCACCGGGACGTGAAACCGGCCAACGTGCTCATCGCGAACGACGGCCGGATCGTCCTCACGGACTTCGGGATCGCCACGGTCGAGGGCAGCTCCGCGCTGACCATGACCGGTGAGGTCCTCGGCTCACCGGAGTTCCTCGCCCCGGAGCGCGCGCTGGGGCGCACCCCCGGGCCCGAGTCCGACCTGTGGTCGCTGGGCGTGCTGCTGTACGCGGCGGTCGAGGGCCACTCCCCGTTCCGTCAGGACACGCCGCTGAGCACCCTGCGGGCGATCGTCGACGAGGAGTTGCCGCCGCCGCTCCGGGCGGGGCCGCTCGCCGCGGTCATCGAAGGGCTGCTGCGCAAGGACCCGGCCGAGCGGATGCCGGCCGAGCCGGCCGAGCGGGAGCTGCGGCTCGTGGGCGCGGGCGGCACACCGCGCGCGGGCGCGGTGGAGGCCTCCCCGTCCGCGCCGACGGTGGCGGGTCATCCGCGGCCGGCGCCGACCCCGCCGGTGCCCGTCCGGCCCGGTCCCGGCCCGGACACCACCACGACGGACGCGGGGCCCCCGGCACGCAACCGCCGTGCCGCCGCCGTGCTGGTCGCGGGCGCGCTCGCCGCGGTCCTGGCGCTGGGCGGGCTGACCTACGCGCTGCTGGACGACGGCGACGGGGGTGACGGCGGGGGCGGCACCGGTACGAACGTGCCGAGCGCGGGCGTGAGTTCGCCCGCGGAGACGGGCAAGAGCACGCGGCAGACGGGCGGTTCGAGCAGCGCGGCCCCTTCGGAGACGCCGAGCAGCGGCCCGGCGACCACGCGGCCGCCGCAGTCGGTCACGGTGAGCCTGACGGGCGCCAACACCGCGTACTCGGGGAGCTGTCCGCCGCCGCACGGGCGGGCCCCGGCCTTCACGGCGACGTTCACGGTGGGCAGGCTGCCCGCGCGGGTGAGCTACCGGTGGGTGTCGCGGGACGGCGAGGTCCTGGACTCGGGCTGGCGGACGCTGTCGTTCCCGGAGGGCGGCGGGCGCAGCAGGCAGGAGACGGCGCTCGTGACGACGTACGACGACAGCGGGACGTCCGAGAACGCGGTCAGCGTGGAGGTGCGGTCCCCGGTGCGCACCGGGGCCGGCCCGGTGCCGTTCTCGGTGACCTGCGTGGCGGAGACCCCGACGGACGAGGCCTCCGCCTCCGCGACGCCTTCCCCGTGACGGGTCAGGCGACGTTGTTCAGCACCGGCAGGTAACCGCCGGACTGGCCGGCGGCGGTGGGGTGGTACGAGTCGCCGATGTTGGTCCAGTTGACACTGTGCAGCCAGGAGCTGCCGGAGCAGATCTCGTGGCCGCTGAAGGTGGTGCGGACGTCCCCGAACAGGAAGCCGCGGCTGCGGGCCACCTCGGCGGTCTTGTTGTTGAGGTGGTCGGAGGCGTCGTTGATCGCCTTGCGCTTGGTCTCGGACAGGCCGAGGCAGGAGGTGCCGAGCTTGTAGAAGCGGGGGTAGCCCAGCACGACGACCTTCGCCGACGGAGCCTTGCTGCGGATCGCCGAGTAGACGTTGTTGAGGTTGCCCGGCAGCGTCGAGTCGACGTAGGCGCGGGCGGTGGCGATGCGGGACAGGCAGGCGCTGTCGGACTGGAGCACGCAGGTCGTCATGACGTCGGCGAAGCCGGCGTCGTTGCCGCCGATGCTGATGGAGACAAGGCTGGTCGAGGAGTTGAGCGGGCCGAGCTGACCTGACAGGACATCACCCGTACGGGCGCCCGAGCAGGCCATGAAGGAGAACGACGAGGGTGAGTTGGCGGCCGCCCAGAGGTAGGGGTGGGCCTTCGTGCTGCGCTTGCAGTCGCCGCTGGAGCTGATGTAACTGCCGGCTCCGACTCCCGAGGCGTAGGAGTCGCCCAGGGCCACATAGGGCCCCGACGCGGCGAGTTGTGCCGCCGTCGCCGTGGTCGCCCCGGTGAGGACGGAGCCGACGGCGAGGAGGAGCGAACTCACAAGGACGGCAATGCGGGAACGTCTCATGGAACCTCCCTATAGCAGGATCTCTGCATACAACTTCGGGACCAGCTACGCGTGTTGACTAGCAGTGTCCATGCCAAGTCATTCCCCTTCGGTACGGCGTTCACCCATCCGCTTTCCGGCCGCAGTTGGGCCTGTTTTGTTACGTGCCCACGACAAATTTGTTGACGGGCGTTCAAACCTCTTGTCCTACGGGCCCAGTAGATCCACTCTTTACTCCGGCCGGTGAGCGGAACGCGACGCTCTCGGCCGTGCGTGCGACGCGCCCGCACCCCCCACAGACGCGTGCCCCACCCAGGCACGCGCGCCTAAGAGGAGGACTCCCTCGTAATGGCACAGCTGCGCAGCAAGAGACTCCGGATCGCCGCCACGACCACCCTGGCGACCGCCGCCCTCGTCGGCGGACTCACCGCACTGCCCGCCCAGGCCGCCCCCGCCGAGGGGACCGTGCTGGCCGCCGGCTCCCCCTCCGCGGTCAAGGACAGCTACATCGTCACGCTGAAGAAGGCGGCCGGCTTCAAGGCCTCCTCGACCACGGGCAAGAACCTCATCAAGGAGTACGGCGGCACGGTCAAGAAGACGTTCGGCGCCGCGCTGAACGGCTACACCGCCACCCTCTCCGCCGACGAGGCCCGGCGGCTCGCCGCCGACCCGGCGGTGGCCTCCGTCGAGCAGGACCAGCGCGTGCGGGTCGCCGCCACCCAGACCAACGCCCCCTGGGGTCTGGACCGCATCGACCAGACCTCCCTGCCGCTGAACGGCACCTACACCTACCCGGACACCGCGGGCAGCGGCGTGACCGTGTACATCATCGACACCGGCGTGCGCATCACCCACAGCCAGATCAGCGGCCGGGCGGTCAACGGCTACGACGCCGTCGACGGCGACAACGTCGCCCAGGACGGCAACGGCCACGGCACCCACGTGGCCACGACGGTCGCGGGCAGCACGTACGGCGTCGCCAAGAAGGCGAAGATCGTGGCCGTCCGGGTGCTGAACAACAGCGGCTCCGGCACCACCGCCGGCGTGATCGCGGGCGTCGACTGGGTGACGAGGAACCACTCCGGCCCCTCGGTCGCCAACATGTCGCTCGGCGGCGGCGTCTCCAGCACGCTGGACAGCGCGGTCCGCAACTCCATAGCCAGCGGCGTGACCTACGCCGTCGCCGCGGGCAACAGCAACACCAGCGCCTCCTCCTCGTCCCCGGCCCGCGTCGCCGAGGCGATCACGGTCGGCGCCACCACCAGCACGGACGCCCGCGCCAGCTACTCCAACTACGGCTCCGCGCTGGACATCTTCGCCCCCGGCTCCTCCATCACGGCCGGCTGGCACACCAGTGACACCGCGACGAACACCATCTCCGGTACGTCGATGGCCACCCCGCACGTCGCGGGCGCCGCCGCCGTCTACCTCGCGGGCCACCCCTCGGCCACGCCGTCCCAGGTCGCCTCGGCGCTGGTCAACGGCGCGACCACCGGCAAGGTCACCGGCGCGGGCACCGGCTCCCCGAACCGCCTGCTGAAGCTCGTTCCGTAAGTACGGCGCCGGCCCGGCCGGCGACGCCCCACCAGAACCACCGGTCCCCGGAGGCACTTCGGCCTCCGGGGACCTTTCGTCGTCCGCGAAACCCACCCGCACGGCCCGAACCGGCGGGGCCGCCACAGGTGTTGCCGAACCACCGAAGGGGACAGGGCGCGCGCCCGGGAAACCGGGTGCACGCGGCGTCCGCGTGCCGGATCATGGACGGCATGTCTGCGAACCCACACGACGCTCTGCCGATCCGGCTCAACGTCGACGACTCCGACTCCCCGTCCGACGTCGTCGACGCGCTGTTCCTCGGCCGCTTCGCGACGGGCGAGCAGCCGTACTCGCACGCGGCGAACATCGAGCGCGTCCGCTCCGGCGCGACCCTGCTGCCGCCCGGCGCCCGCGTGCTGCGCGCCGCCCGCGACGACGACCGCAGCGCCGTCCTCGCGGAGGGCGACGGCTGGACCGTGCTGGTCTCCCGCTGGAACCGGGGCGCCGACGTCACGGTGACGGCGACCAGCGCCGAACTGGCCGCCAAGGTCCTCGACCAGGCCACCGAGGGCGCGGCCGACGAACCCGAACCCCAGCCGGAGAACGTGACGATGGGGTTCTGGTACGTCTCACCGCGGCGCGGCCCGCACCGCACGACCCGGCAGATCTCCGCGGGCACCTGGGACGAGGTGCGCGGCAACTACACGGCGCCGGTCGCCGACGCGATGGACCGCCTGATGAAGACGACCCCAAAGGACATCGCCGGGCGGCTGCTCCTGCTGCACGGTCCGCCCGGCACCGGCAAGACGTCGGCGCTGCGCACGCTCGCCCGGTCCTGGCGTGACTGGTGCCAGGTGGACTGCGTCCTGGACCCGGAGCGGCTGTTCTCCGACGTCGGCTATCTGATGGACATCGCGATCGGCGAGGAGGACACCGCGGGCAAGTCCCGCTGGCGGCTGCTGCTCCTGGAGGACTGCGACGAACTGATCCGCGGCGAGGCCAAGCACACCGCCGGACAGGCGCTGTCCCGCCTGCTGAACCTGACGGACGGCCTGCTCGGCCAGGGACGCAACGTCCTGGTCGGCGTCACCACCAACGAGGACCTCGAACGCCTGCACCCGGCCGTCGTCCGGCCCGGCCGCTGCCTGGCCCGCATCGAGGTGGGGCCGCTGACCCGCCGGGAGGCGGTGAACTGGCTGGGCACCGAGGAGGGCGTCGGCCGCGAGGGCGCCACGCTGGCCGAGCTGTACGCGCTGCGCCGGGGCACCTCGCCGACGTCGCTGCCGGAACCCCGGGAGGGCGCGGACGCCGGGCTGTACCTGTAGCGGGGTGCTTTGATGGACGTATGACCCTGTTCGTCGGGACGTCGGGGTGGCAGTACAAGGACTGGCGGGGCGTGCTCTACCCGGCCGGGTGTCCGACGCGGCTGTGGCTGGAGGAGTACGCGGCACGCTTCGACACGGTGGAGATCAACAACGCGTTCTACCGGCTGCCGTCCCGGGAGACCTTCCAGGCCTGGCGGGAGCGCACGCCGGAACACTTCGTCGTCGCGGTGAAGGCCAGCCGGTACCTCACCCACATCAAGCGGCTGAAGGACCCCGAGGAGCCGGTGGAGCGCCTGATGAGCCACGCCGCCGGGCTGGGCGACCGCCTCGGTCCGGTCCTGCTCCAGCTGCCGCCGACGCTGCGCTGCGACCCGGCCCTGCTGGACGCCTGCCTGGCCCGCTTCCCCGCGTCGACGCGGGTCGCGGTCGAGCCGCGCCACGCGTCGTGGTGGAACGGGGAGGTCCGCGACGTCCTGACCGCCCGGGGCGCCGCCCTGTGCTGGGCGGACGTCCTGGCCCGCCCGGTGACACCGCTGTGGCGCACCGCCGACTGGGGTTACGTCCGCTTCCACCAGGGCCGCGCCAGGGCGTGGCCGCGCTACGGCAGACAGTCCCTGCGGACGTGGGCCGAGCGGATCGCCGACACCTGGCCGGAAGGGCGGGAGGGGCCGGACGATGCGGACGGGCCGGACGTCTACGCGTACTTCAACAACGACCCGAACGGGGCGGCGGTGCACGACGCGGCGACGTTCGCGAGGGCGGCGCGGTCGGCGGGGCTCAGGCCCACCCGCACGCCGTGACCGGCTCCCGCCCGGCCGGGGCCGTGTCGGCGAGGCGGCGCTGCCGCGCGACGCCCGGCCCGCACCGGACGCCGAGCGGCACCGGCACCTCGCGGACTCGGCCCAGTCCCCGTAAGCCGCGCGGACTCGGCCCAGTCCCCGTAAGCCGCGCGGACTCGGCCCAGTCCCCGTAAGCCGCGCGGACTCGGCCTAGTCCCCGTAAGCCGCGCGCAGGGCGTCCCGTACGGCTGCCAGCGCGTCGGACTCCGTGTGCCCGAGTCTGCGCGCCCGCTCGACGTAGGCCTGTGCCGCCGACGCCAGTTCACGCTCCGCCGCCGAACCGGCGGCGGCCACGAACGTGCCGTTGCGCCCCCGCGTCTCGATCACCCCGTCCGCCTCCAGCGCCCGGTAGGCCTTGGCGACCGTGTTCGCGGCGAGCCCCAGCGACTCGGCCAGCCCGCGCACGGTCGGCAGCCGGTAGCCCACCGGCAGCGCGCCCGACCGGGCCTGTTCGGAGATCTGCGCCCGCACCTGCTCGTACGGCGGAGCGCTGTCGTCGATGTGGATCTTCAAGTTCACCGCCCGATTGTCCCGCACGCGACGGAAAATGAGAGGCATCCGGCGGCCTCCCCCCGTAGCGTGCGCCTCCATGACCGTGATCGTGCGCAACCTCCGTCCCGGCGTCAGAGCCGACGCGGAGGGCTTCTCCCTGGTCCGTCTCATGGCGGTCCCCTTCATGCTGTCCACGCCGGAATCCGTGCTGCACAACCTGACGCACTCCCACCCGGACGCCCACTTCACGCAGCTCGTCGCCGAGGAGGACGGCGAGATCATCGGCACCGCCCAGGTCAGCCTCGCCCACGAGAGCCCGGAGCCCGGCCGGGGTTCCGCCAACGTCTACGTCCGCCCGGACCGGACGGGGCGCGGCGCCGGATCGCTCCTGGCCCGTACCGCCGAGGAACTGCTGGCCTCCCTCGGCGTGACGAAGGTCTTCTCGTGGGTCCCGGACGAGCCGGCCAACCGCGCGTTCGCCGAGCGGCGCGGCTACACGGCGAGCCGCTCGGCCCACTTCCTCCGACTGGATCTCGTGAACGGCACGCTGCCACCGCTCCAGGACCCGCCGCCCGGCGTCGAGTTGCGCACGGGTGCCGACTTCGCGGACGATCCGCGCCCGATGTTCGAGCTGGACGCGGAGACCACGTCGGACGAACCGAGCGACATCGACGTCGAGTTCACCGACTACGAGGCCTGGCTGGCGGAGACCTGGCGGCATCCCCTCCTCGATCTCGCCCTGACCTCGGTCGCCGTGGTGGACGGCCGCCCCGCCGCCTTCACCGCGGCCTACACCGACGGCGGCACCCGCTACAGCACGGCGATGACCGGTACCGCCCGCGCCCACCGCGGCCGGGGCCTGGCCAAGCTCGCCAAGAACGACTCCCTGCACCGGGCCCGCGCCGCCGGGTACCGGGAGGCGTTCACGGGCAACGACGCGGGGAACGGGCCGATGCTCGCGATCAACAAGTGGTTCGGGTACGAGGTGGCCGGGACGGAGGTGCGCCATGTCCGCGAACTCTCCTGACGGCGCGCGCCGGGTGGAGGTCGTGCTCGTCAAGGCGGGCCGCACGAAGATCCGTTACCCGGCCGAGCTGCTCTCGGACGACGGCACGCGCGTCGCCGTGCGTGCCCCGTGGGCGGGCGACGCCGTCCGCGACTTCGGCTTCGTCCGCTTCGAGGCCGGTGACGTCTTCACGGAGTACTACTGGCGGGACCGCTGGTACTCCGTGAAGGAGGTCCGGGACGCCGGGGGCGGCCTCAAGGGCTGGTACTGCGACATCACCCGCCCCGCGGTCCTGACCGGGGGCGAGCTGGTCGTCGAGGACCTCGACCTGGACCTGTGGCGCTCGGCGGACGGCACGGACGTACGACGGCTGGACGAGGACGAGTTCGCCGCGAGCGGGCTCGCGGAGCGGGACCCCGGGGCCGCCGCGCGCGCCATGGCCGCCCTGGACGAGCTGGAGAACCTCGCCCGCGGCGGCGGTTTCGAGGCGCTGACGGCCTAGGCGGGTCCGCGAAGCGGCGTCGTCGCCCGGAGGGCGGTCGGCCGCGCGGCGTCCGGTGGGTGCCCCGGGGGTCCCCCCGGCGGGAGGCTGGGGAGTGCCGCCCGGAAGCGCTCGTACTGGGCGCACTGGGGCTTTCGGGCGGTGCGGCGAGAGGGGCGTGCCGGACGGCGCGCGGCAGGCGCCGCTTCGCGGACACGGCCCAGGGCCGCGGGCCGCTCAACCCGTCGTCGCCACCACCGCGTACCGCTCGTCGGTCACCGCCTTCCCCCACAGCAGCGGGTCGTTGGACAGCGGCTCCACGCGCACGTGCCCGGTGAGGGGCGCGAGCAGGGCGGTGAGCCGGTCGGCCGGTATGCCGACCGGGCCGGTCTCCCCCCACACGCCCTCCACCAGCACCAGCCGCCCTCCGGGGCGCAGCAGCGACCACCAGCGCCGCAGCACGCGCGCGGGGCCTGGCAGCGTCCACAGCACGTGCCGTACGAGCACGGCGTCGAAGCGCCGGTCGCCGACCGGTGGTGCCGCCGCGTCACCGACGAGGAACACCGCGTCACGTCCGGCGAGTTTCCCGCGGGCCAGGGCCACCATGGCCGGGGCCAGGTCGACACCGGTCACGCGGTGTCCCTGCTCGGCGGCGAGGAGCGACAGGCTGCCGGTGCCGCAGCCGAGGTCCAGGACGTCGCCCGCCCGCTCGGGCAGCCAGGAGCGCAGCCGGGCGTCCCAGGCACGGCGCGTCGCCGGGTCGCGCAGGCCGTGATCGGGCGCCTCGTCGAAGGTGGCTGCCGCGGCTTCCCAGTCCTGCGGGGTTTGCGGAGCGCTGTTCATGGTCATGCACCCCAGAGTGACACCAGCCACTGACAGTCCGATTCGTGACAGCCGCCACTGACAGACCCGCGCCGATGAGTAACTCTCGCCGAACGTGTCTACCTCCGTGAGAACGCGGAACCCGGTAGCACTGAAGGAGGCAGCCATGCGCCGTGTGACCGTGCAGAAGCCCCTGAAGAAGACGGACGTCCGCCGAGTCCTGGAGGAGGCGGACGAGCGCCCCGCGGGGCGACCCGAGGTCCGCAAGGACATCGCCCGCACATGGTGGCCGGACTGCTGACGACGCGGCGCGACCCGTGAGACGCGTCAGGTCAGCCTCTTGCGGTAGTGGATGCGGTCGTACGGCCCCGCCACACGCCGCTCGACGACTTCGTAGCCGTACCTCGGATAGATCTTCTGGTTCTCCCACATCATCGCGTTGGTGTAGAGCCTGACTTCGGGCAGGCCGAGCGCACGCGCGTGTGCGTCCACGAACCGCAGCAGCCGTCGCCCCACGCCTCTTCCGTGGGCGTCGGGGTGAACGGCGATGCTGTCGAGGAACAGATGGTCCTGGAACGCCTCGACCACGACGAGCCCGACGACCCGCCCGCCGCCGGGTTCCCTCAACTCCTCCCCGGCCGACTGCCTGCCGGCCGGCTCCTCGCCGCCCGGCTTCATGCCGCCCAGGTCCTCGCCGCCCGGCTCCTCGGCGACGAACACCTTGCCTGCGGCCACGTTCGCCGCGTGGTCGGCCTCCATGGGCTGGGGCACCACACCGATGCGCTCGATGTAGTGCTCGTAGGCGGCGTCGGTGACGGCCTTCACGGCGGGTACGTCGGCCGGGACGGCCGGCCGGATCTCCTCGTCTCGCATGCCGCGAACGCTAGCTGTCTGAGCGCAGCCTGAGCACTCCCTTAACGCCGCCATAAGGATCGCCTCCACCCGCCCCCAGCAGGCGATTTCGCGGGTCCTCGGGGCTAGTTTCGGATCACCCCCCACGGGATCACGCCCGGGGTTCACCCCCGGAGCCCCCCATGTGATCGCGCATCAGGACCGTTCCGAGGAGTTCCGCATGCCCGTACGACGCAAGCCCGCACGCCGCGGGGCCGCCGCCGTCGCCGCCGCCGGCATCGCCCCGCTCGCCCTCACCGCGCTGTCCGCCGCGCCCGCGGCGGCCCACGGCTCGATGGGCGACCCGGTCAGCCGCGTCTCGCAGTGCTTCGCCGAAGGCCCCGAGAGCCCGAAGTCCGCCGCCTGCAAGGCCGCCGTGGAGACGGGCGGCACCCAGGCGCTGTACGACTGGAACGGCGTCCGCATCGGCAACGCGGCCGGACAGCACCAGCAGTTGATCCCGGACGGAAAGCTGTGCAGCGCGGGCGACGCGGCGTTCAAGGGCCTGGACCTGGCCCGCGCGGACTGGCCGGCGACGGGCGTGAACAGCGGCTCGTACACCTTCAAGTACCGTGTGACCGCCCCGCACAAGGGCACGTTCAACGTGTACATCACCAAGCCCGGTTACGACCCGGCGAAGCCGCTGGGCTGGGACGACCTGGACCTGGAGAACCCGGTCGCGACGGCCACCGACCCGGCGGCGACGGGCGGTTTCTACACGTTCTCCGGCACGCTCCCGGAGCGCTCCGGCAAGCAGTTGCTGTACGCGATCTGGCAGCGTTCGGACAGCCCGGAGGCGTTCTACTCCTGCTCCGACGTGACGTTCGGCGGCAGCGGCGCCGAGGCCGGAAGCGGCGACAGCGGCAGCGGCAGCGATGACGGCGCCGACGCCGGCTCCCCCACCCCCGCCGCCTCCGCGCCGTCCGACGACCAGATAGCCGCCGGTGCCGACAAGTCGACCGTGGAGAACCACGGTCACGGCGACGACGACCCCGCGACCTCGGCCGAGCCCGCCGCCGCCGCTGCGGCGGCGGACGACGACGGCACGCCGAACCTGCCGAAGGCGGCCGGTGCCGGACAGAACCTCGCCGAGACGGGCGGCGACAGCGGTACGCCGTACCTCGCGGTGGGCGGCGCCGCCGCGCTGGCGATCGGCTCGGCCACCCTGTTCGCGTCGGTCCGGCGGCGCGCGGCGGCGGGCGGACGCCGGGGTCGCTGAACCACCCCGGAGCCCGGGGGCTGTCCGGCGGCTCGGGCCGGACAGGCCCCGTACGCACACCCCTCCGTCAGGATGTCAAGGACATGTCATTTCATGGCCGACGCGCACGTGGTCGGCGTGGCATGCGCCGGATCGAGGGCGTTGTTCACCTCGTGGAAGGTGATCCGGTCGGTCAGACCGATCGCGAGGTGCTCGGACAGGTCGACCGGGCACAGGTCCTGGAGCAGGACGTTGCGCACGTCCGGCCCGCTCAGGTACTGGCTGCGGTACGGCGTGACGACCTGGTCGTACTTCGTGGCGATGACCGTGTAGCGGACCCCGGGCACGGTGTCGCCGCCCGCGTTGAGCCTGGTCAGCAGGTCGGACCCGGCGATCTGGTCGGCGAGGGCCGGGGTCGCCTCGTGCAGCAGGTCCTCGGCGCCCGGGAAGTACGGCAGGAGCGCCGTCAGGCCGAGCATGGTGGTGCCGTGGTTGCTCGGCGCGATGCCGACGAGGGCGTTCACCTTGCCCGCTCCGCCCAGGAACTTGAGGTAGTAGCGGGGCATCATGCCGCCCTGCGAGTGGCCGACGAGGTCGGCCTCGGCGGTGCCGGTCGCGGCGAGCACCTTGTCGACGAAGGCGGACAGTTCCTCCGCCGACTTCTCCACCGGGCCGAGACCGTGGAAGAACGGCACGCCGTCGATGCGGCCGTAGTCGAGGGAGTAGACGCAGTAACCGCGGTTCTTCAGGTACGGCGCCAGACCGAGCCAGTTGTCGACGGAGTTGCCGAGCGTGCCGTGGACGAGGACGACGGGCCGGGGATGGGCGGCGGACGGCCTGCAGGAGTAGTCGTTCCAGCCACGGTCGGGCGGGTCGGCGGCATGGGCGGCGCCGGCGGGGGCGACCAGGGCGGCGGCGGTCAGCAGGACCGCCGCCAGCGGTCCGAGCAGGCGTTTCCAGGGCAGCATCGGGTGATCTCCTCGCGGCTCAGGGGAAGGGCGAATCAAGGGAGTTGCGGCTCGTGCCCTGTGATCCGGATCACGGGATGCTGTTCACGTGTCAAGTTACGGGCGAGTAGTGCAAGTGTGAAGTTACGCGTCAGTAAAAAAATTCCGGTGACAGCTGCGCCTGATGACACGCCTGCGGTGGCCGACCGGCCCCCGGCCCCGCCTGCGCCGCCTACGCCGCCAGTGACCCCGGCATCACCGCGCGGGGGCCGAACTTCGCCCGCGCGCGGTCCGCGACCTCCTCGATGCGGCGGGCCTTCTCGTCCGCGGGGTCGAAGGTGAGCTGGTGGGAGGCCTGTTCGGCGGGCGCGAGGCCCTCGGCGCGCAGGGCGATCGCGCGGACCCGGGCGCGCTGCAGGCCGAGCGCCTCGTACATGCCGTAGGCGGTCCTCGTCAGCGCGGCGGAGTGCGCGGTCGGCTCCGGGAGCGTGCGGCTGCGGGTCGTCGCGGAGCGGTCGGCGTAGCGCACGGTGAGGGTCAGGGTGCGGCACACCTTGTCCACGGCACGCAGCCGGGCGCCCAGTTCCCCGGCGGCCGAGAGCAGGGCACGGCGGTGCCGGCCGGGGTCCAGTTCGTCGCGGTCGAAGGGGCGCTCGGTGGCCAGGGACCGGGAGACGGCGTTGGGCACGACCCGGCCGCGATCGACGCCGTTCGCCTTCTCGTGCAGTTCGCGCCCCGCCTTCGCGCCGACCAGGCGCTGCAGCGTGGCCGGCGGCGCGGCGGCGACCCGGCCGAGGGTGTCGAGGCCGTACTCGCACAGGGTCCGGGCGGTCGCGGTGCCGACGCCGGGCAGCGCGGTGACGGGCTTGCCGGCGAGGAACTCCGCGATGCCCTCCGGGGCGCCGGGCACCGCGCACGTCACCCCGGGCCGGGCGTCACCGAGCGCCATGCGGGCCAGCATCGGGCCGGGCCCGGCGCCGATCACGCAGTCGACGCCGTGCAGCGCGAGGGCCCGGACGCGGATCACCGACGCCAGGGCGACCGCGTCGCGCCCGAAGTACCGTTCGGCGCCCCGCAGATCGGCCAGCGCCCCGTCGGGCGGCAGGGCCTCGACCACGGGCGTGAACTCCTCCAGCAGCCCGAGCAGCCCCGGCAGGGCCGCCTCGTACATCACCGGCAGCTGGAAACGTACGCAGAGGATGGTCATCCCGCACTCCCCGGACTCTGGTGCCACAACTTCCTTCCCACCGCGGGCCCTTCGCCCGCGGGGCGCAGATCGGCCCAGGGGTGCATCTCGTACCCCGTGGGCATCCGGATCCTCCGCTCCTCCATCGGATCGGGGGCCGCGGAACCGGCCGGCGCCGGCAGCCCGTCCGAACCGGCGAGCCGCCTGCGCGCCGCGCCGTCGCCGTCGCCGTCCGCGGGTTCGGCGCCGCCCGGACCGGCCAGCCGGGCCGCGACCCCCTCCAGCCCTTCCTCCCGGCGCACCTCCAGCAGTTCGGCGAGGTTCCAGGCGGCGGAGCCGACCACGCTGTAACTGCGCGCGCCGCGGCGCTGCACCACGCCGCGCACCAGCAGCAGCCAGGAGTGGAAGACGGTGTGGGCGCAGGCGTCGTGGGAGTCGTCGAAGAAGGCGAGGTCGACCAGGCCGGTGCCGTCGTCCAGGGTGGAGAAGATGACCCGCTTGCCGGACCGGATCGGCGGCGTCTGGGTGGCCGCCTTGGCGCCCGCGACCAGCACCGTCTCGCCGTGCCGCGCCTCGCGCAGCCGACGCGCCGACAGCACGCCCAGCTCGTCGAGGAAGGCCCGGTGGTCGTCCATCAGATTGCGCGAGGCGTCCATGGACAGCACGCCCAGTTCGGCGCTGAGCCGCTCCGCCGGGGAGAGGTCGGGCAGCCCGGCCGGGGCCGTCTTCCGTCCGCCGGACAGCGGGAGTTGGCCACCGCCACCGCTGCGCGCGCCCCGGTGCAGTTCGGTCAGGTGCAGTTGCAGGTCGCGCCGGTTGGCGCCGAAGGCGTCCAGCGCGCCGACCTGCGCGAGGCGTCCGGCGAGGGGGCGGCTCGGCCGGGCCCGTTCCCAGAAGTCGAGCAGTGAGGCGTACGGCTGTCCCCCGGCGATCCGCGCGGCCTCGGCCTCGCTGATGTTGTGTACGTCGGACAGGGCCAGCCGGAGTCCCCAACGCCCGGACGACGTAGGCGATTCAGACACCAGTTCGATACGGTGGGCGACGCCCGACTTGTTCACGTCCAGCGGCAGGATCGGCACCCCGCGTCGCCGCGCGTCCGCCAGCAGCAGCCGCTTCGGGTACATGCCGGGGTCGTGCGTGAGCAGTCCCGCGTAGAAGGCGGCCGGGTGATGGGCCTTCAGCCACGCCGACTGGTAGGTGGGCACGGCGAAGGCCACGGCGTGCGCCTTGCAGAAGCCGTAGCTGCCGAAGGCCTCGACGATCTCCCAGGTGCGCTGAATCGTTTCTGCGTCGTAGCCCCGCTGCGCCGCCCACTGCGCGAACCACACCCGGATCCGCGCCTGCGACTCGGGGTCGGACAGCCCGCGCCGCACCCGGTCGGCCTCGTCGCGCCCGCAGCCGGTCATGATGTCGACGATCTGGATGATCTGCTCGTGGAAGACGACGACCCCGTACGTCTCCTTCAGCGCGTCCTCCAGGTCCGGGTGCGGATACCGCACCGGCGCCCGCCCGTGCCGCGCCTCGATGAACGGCCGCACCATGTCGGCGGCGACCGGTCCGGGCCGGAAGAGGGAGATGTCGACGACCAGGTCGTGGAACGTGGCCGGCTGGAGCCGCCCCACCAGGTCCCGCTGGCCGGGCGACTCGATCTGGAAGCAGCCCAGCGTCTCGGTGGAGCGGATCAGCGCGTACGTGTCCGGATCGCCCTCCGGCACCGCGTCCAGGTCGACCCGCTCCCCGGTGGCCCGCTCGACCTCGGCGACGGCGTGCGCCATCGCCGACTGCATCCGCACGCCCAGCACGTCGAGCTTGAGCAGCCCGAGGTCCTCCACGTCGTCCTTGTCGAACTGCGACATGGGCAGGCCCTCGCCGCTGGTCGGCACCACCGGCGTACGGGCGAGCAGGGAGGCGTCCGAGAGGAGCACCCCGCACGGGTGCATGGCGACGCCGCGCGGCAGGGCGTCGAGCGCCTCGACCAGCTCCCACAGCCGCCCGTACCGCTCCTTCTCCCCCGCCAGCCGCCGCAGCTCGGGCAGCTCCTCCAGGGCCGCGCGGGCGTCCCGGGCGCGGATGTGCGGGAAGGACTTGGCGATGCGGTCGATGTCGGCCGGGTCCATCGACAGGGCGGCGCCCACGTCACGGATGGCGTGCCGCACCCGGTACGTCTCCGGCATCGCGACCGTCGCGACCCGCTCGGCGCCGAACCGGTCGATGATCGCCCGGTAGACCTCCAGGCGGCGGGCGGACTCCACGTCGATGTCGATGTCGGGCAGCACCAGCCGCCGCTTGGACAGGAACCGCTCCATCAGCAGCCCGTGCTCCACCGGATCGGCGTGGGCGATGCCCAGCAGGTGGTTGACCAGCGACCCGGCGCCCGAGCCGCGCGCGGCGACCCGGATGCCCATGTCCCGTACGTCGTCCACGACCTGAGCGACCGTCAGGAAGTAGGAGGCGAAGCCGTGGTGGGCGATGATGTCCAGTTCCTGGTGCATCCGCTCCCAGTACTCCCGCCGCCGGTCGTAGCCGCGCAGCACCATGCCCGCCGCCGCCCGGGAGGCGAGCGCGCGCTGCGCGGTGCGCCGCCCGGCGCCGACGAGATGCGGCTCGGGGAAGTGGACGGTGCCGATGCCGAGGTCGCCCTCGGGGTCCACGCGGCACTCGGCGGCCGTCGCCCGGGTCTGCTCCAGCAGCCGGTGGGCCGTGTCGCGCCGGAACCCCGCGGCCGTCACGACGCGCTCCGCCACCTCGGCCATCGCGTCCGGCCCCTTCAGCCAGGCCTCACCCGAGTCCAGCTCCCCGAGGGCACCGACCGGCACCAGCCGACGCGCGGCGTCCAGCACGTCGGCCACCGGGCCGGCGCCGGGATCGGCGTACCGTACGGCGTTGCTGAGCACGGGCCTGATCCGCTGCTCGGCGGCGAAGCCGACGGTGCGGGCGGCGAGCCGCAGCGAACCGGGTCCGGTGCCCGCCCGCCCGTGCCAGACGGCCTCCAGCCGCAGGGCGTCCCCGTACACCTCGCGCCACGCGGCGAGCAGCCGGGCCGCGCGGTCGGGGCGGCCCGCGGCGAGGGCGCGGCCGACGTCGGAGCCGGGCCCGAGCAGCACGGTCAGCCCGTCCCCGTGGCAGGCGGCCCGGGACAGCAGGGGCGGCCCCTGCCCGCCCTCGTGCGCGGCCGTGACGATCCGGCACAGGTCGGCCCAGCCCCGGCCGCCGTCCCGGGCGAGGAAGGTGACCCGGGACGCCGGCTCGTCGACGAAGGCGCCGCCGCGCACCGGCGCGCGACGCCGGCCCCGCCAGGTCTCCCCGTCCGCCGCGGCCTCCTCGACGGCGAGGTCCGCGCCGAACAACGGACGGACACCCGCCGCCGCGCAGGCCTTGGTGAAGCGGACCGCGCCCGCGAGGGTGTCGCGGTCGGTCAGGGCGAGCGCGTCCATGCCCCGCTCGGCGGCACGCTCGGCCAGCCGCTCCGGGTGCGAGGCCCCATGGCGCAGGGAGAACCCGGAGACGGTGTGCAGATGCGGGAAACCCGGCACACGCACCTCCCGCACTCACGGACCCGGGGATCGGCCCTTCGGTCCTTCGAACATCAGTTCCCAAGCTCCCCACCTCCACCATAGACCAATTCCCGAACATCTGTACGACATCCGTTCGGCCCCGGCCCACCTGCGCAAACACCCCCGTCCCCGGACCGTGGGGGCATGGCACAGAGCACCGGCGACGGCACGGTGTCCTTCCTCACCGAGGTGCGGGACGCCGTCACTCCACGGGCCACACTGCTCGTGATCGGGGTGATCGCTCTCCAGCTGCTGTTCGTCGCCTCCTACGTGGGGGCGCTGCACGATCCACGGCCGAAGGACGTGCCCTTCGGCGTGGTCGCCCCCGGCGCGGCGGCCGAGCGCACGACGGCCCGGCTGGAGCGGCTGCCCGGCTCCCCGCTGGACCCGCGTCCGGTGGCCGACGAGGCGACGGCCCGCGAAGAGATCATGAACCGGGACCTCGACGGCGCCCTGGTGATCGACCCGTCCGGCACCACCGACACCCTCCTGGTCGCCTCCGGCGGCGGCACGGTCCTCGCCACCACGCTGGAGTCCCTCACCGCCGAGCTGGAGAAGTCGCAGCGGCGGACCCTGCGCACGGTCGACGTGGCCCCGGCCTCGCCGCAGGACTTCGACGGCCTGTCGTCCTTCTACCTGGTCGTCGGCTGGTGCGTGGGCGGGTACCTGTGCGCGTCGATCCTGGCGATCAGCACCGGCGCCCGTCCCGCCAACCCGCGCCGGGCGGCGATCCGCCTCGCCACGATGGCCCTGGTGTCGGTCGTCGGGGGCCTCGGCGGAGCGGTGATCGTCGGCCCGGTGCTGGACGCGCTGCCCGGCAGCGTGCCGGCGCTGTGGGGGCTGGGCGCCCTGATCACCTTCGCCGTGGGGGCGGCCACCCTCGCGCTCCAGGGCGTCTTCGGCGTCGTCGGCATCGGGCTGGCGATTCTGCTCGTCGTGGTGGCGGGCAACCCGAGCGCGGGCGGCGCCTTCCCGCTGCCGATGCTGCCGCCGTTCTGGAAGGCGATCGGTCCGGCCCTCCCGCCGGGCGCGGGCACCTGGGCGGCCCGCTCGGTCGCCTACTTCAGGGGCAACGCCGTCACGCCGGCCCTGCTGGTCCTCTCGGCGTGGGCCGCCGCGGGCATCGTCATCACCCTGCTGGCGGCCCGGCGCCGGACACCCGGGACCGCCCGGCCGTGACGCCCGCTCCGGGCACGCGAAAGTCCCGCCCCTCGCGCGCGAGGCGGGACTTCCCGTGGCCGTCAGGCCGGAACGAGCGTCAGCCGATCTCGGTGCCCGTGGCGGACAGCGCCTCGGTCACCGGCTGGAAGAAGGTCTCGCCGCCGGAGGTGCAGTCGCCGCTGCCGCCGGAGGTGAGGCCGATCGCCTTGTCGCCGGAGAACAGCGAGCCGCCGCTGTCACCGGGCTCGGCGCACACGTCGGTCTGGATGAGGCCGTTGACGATGTCGCCGTTGCCGTAGTTCACGGTGGCGTCCAGGCCGGTGACCGTGCCGTCGTGCACCTGGGTGGTCGAGCCGCTGCGGGTGACCTCCATGCCGACGGTGGCCTCGGCGGCACCGCTGATCGCCTGCGAGGAACCGTTGTAGAGGTTCACCTCGCTCGGGTGGTCGACCTGAGCGGTGTACTTCACCAGGCCGTAGTCGTCGTCGGGGAAGCTCGAGGCCTCGTTCTCCCCGATGACGTTGCCGGACGAGTCCGACCAGGTGGAGATGCCCTCGGTGCAGTGACCGGCGGTCAGGAAGTACGGCTCGCCGCCCTTGACGACGTTGAAGCCGAGCGAGCAGCGCCCGCCGTTGCCGGTGATGGCGTCGCCGCCCGAGACGAAGGGCCTGAACTCGCCCTTGGTGCGCTTGACCTCGACCGTCTGCCCCAGCTCGCCTGCGACCTCGTTCAACTTCGCCAGCTCGGCCTCGGAGACCGTGCGGTCGGCGGTGACGACGACCTTGTTGGCGGCCACGTCGGTCACCCAGGAGGTGCCCGGAATGGTCGCGTCCTTCTTGAGCGTGGCGTGGGCGCTCTTGAGCTCGGCGAGGGAGTTCTCGACGATTCTGGCCTTGGCGCCGGCCTCCCGGACGTCCTGCGCGGCGGCCTCGTCGAGCACGTTCACGACGAGGCTCTTGGCCTGGGCGTCGTAGTAGGTGCCCGCCGCGTCGGCGCCGAGGTCCTGCACGAGAGCCGAGGCGAGCTTTCCGGCCGCCGCGACCGACAGGGTCTTGGGTGCGGCGGTCTCGGGCGTCTCACTCGCGTTCGCAGTCTGGAAGGTGACTCCCGCGGCGACCAGTGCGGCGATTCCCGCACCTACCACGGCTGCACGCCGCCTGGGTATGCGTCGGTGCTTCAACTCGCGTCCTCCTGTGGGGGGTCGGCCCGGGAGGTTGTGGGGACCTCACGGACCGGAAGGCGTACGGACACGGAGGCGGCACACGACAAAATGCCGCGTCCGTGCCGGTTGAACTGCGCCCACTATTCCGAGGGTTGTAGGGCGCACACAAGGTCGACTTCAGGACGCGCATGCGTCGAGCGTCACACGCCCCCACCTTCTTGACTGTTCACGGTCACCCCAGGTCGATTCAATTGCAAACACTACGCATGAGTAACCCGTGCACTGACCGTGAGGTCTAGTCCTGTCTTGTTTTCGCCCTTACAGCGCCCGAATCAACGCGTGTTGACGCTCAGTCGTCCGAATCCGTACGGCCGGAAGGGAGGGGACTCACGCCACGATGAGACGTCGCCACGGGGCACGTGAAGCCGCACAAGTCCATACAAAACCGCACCGGGCCCTACGAATCCGCCTGCGGCCGCATGAAGCCCCCGCACAAGGGTGAGCCCCCGCACAGCGATCGCTGTGCGGGGGCTCACCTGCTGCCGGCCGTGGAACGGGCCGTCAGGATCGGCCGTGCGGTGGTGCCGGTGGGGCGCCGGTCAGTAGACGCTGACGCCGTAGGCGCTGAGCGCCTCGGTGACCGGCTGGAAGAAGGTCGTGCCGCCGGAGGAGCAGTTGCCGCTGCCGCCCGAGGTCAGACCGTACGCGGTGCCGTTGCTGCCGTAGAGCGAGCCGCCGGAGTCGCCGGGCTCGGCGCAGACGTTGGTCTGGATCAGACCGTAGACGACGTCGCCGCCGCCGTAGTTCACGGTCGCGTTGAGGGCGGTGACCCGGCCGCTGTGCGTGCCGGTGGTGGAGCCGTCACGGATGACGGTGGTGCCGACGGCGGGCGTGGCCGCACGGGTGATGTCCACGCCGTTCGCGGTGCCGGGCTTGCTGATCGAGGTGTTGGTGTACCGGACGATGCCGTAGTCGTTACCCGGGAAGCTGGATCCGCTGGTCGAGCCGAGGACCGTGGTGCGCGACGAGTTGGCGTACCAGGTGCCCGTGCCGTTGGTGCAGTGGCCGGCCGTCAGGAAGTACTGGGTGCCCGCGCTGTTGCGGACGTTGAAGCCGAGGGAGCAGCGCCCGCTGCCCGAGTAGATGGCGTCACCGCCCTGGATCAGCTTGGTGAACTTGCCGGGGGTGCGCTTGATCGTGAGGGCGCCGGCGTTGGCTCCGGCCTCCTCCTTGATCTTGGCTATCTCGGCCTGGGAGACCGTGCTGTCGGCGGTGACGACGACCCGGCCGGTCTTGCTGTCGACGGCCCAGGCGGTGCCCGCGACGTCGGCGTCCAGCACCGCGGCGCTGGCGCTCTTGAGCTGGGTGGCACTGAAGGTGGCCGGGGTCTCCGACGCGTTCGCGCTGGGGATCGCGATGGCGGCCGCGGCCACGATGCCGGTGGAAACGGCGATCAGCCGGGTCCGTCTCGTGATGCCGCTGCGGGGGGTGGTGCGCTTGATCCTCACTTGTCGTTCCTCCACATGGGAAGTCGGGGGCCCTCGTGGGGTTGGGGCCCGTGAGGCGCAGTCGGAGGCGACGACGGAGTCCGGATTCCGAACGCGTCGTGCCCCTGACAAGCGCTGGAGGGAGTATTCGGCCGAGCGGCCGGTTGCCGCAAGAGGACCTTTCGGACGTCAACCTTTTACCCACCTATGACCGTTCGACATCCACACCTCCTTCACACCCGGACCCGTCCTCCGCTGCCGGACGGCGGGAAGAGGCAAGGGAGGCGGTCGGCGGACGCGCACGGCGACGGCGGCCCGCCCGCCTGACAGGGCGTCAGCAGCTGCAGTCGCACCCGCACCCGTCGCAGCAGCCGTCCTCCCCGCAGCAACTGCAGCACTCGCAGCAGCTGCAGCAGTCACCGCAGCCGGTGCAGTCGCCGTTGGTGCACAGCCCCTCCCGGCGCTGCCGCGACCAGGGCCCCTCGAACTCGCCGCAGCAGAACTGGCAGGTGCAGGCCAGCCCCAGCCAGACGGCGCAGCCGGCGAGCAGCCCGCGCCGGTCGCGGCGCGGCGGCTCCGGCGGCAGCGGCGCACCGGGGCCGTGGGGTCCGCCGGGCGGCGCGTACGGCCCGCTCGGCGGCGGCCCGTACGGCCCGGGGCGGCCGTGCGCGCAGGAGGCGGTGCCGAAGGCCCGGTCGACGGAGGCGGGCAGTTCGTGCACGAGCAGCCGGTGTGCGAGCCGGCCCTCGGTGAACTCGACCTCGCGCAGCGCGAGCCGGATGCCGTGCACGGCGTCGTCCGCGAGCCGCCGGGCCTCGGTGAGCGAGGTGCCGGTGGCCGTGAGCGGGTTCCAGGCGCCTGCCGCGGCGTCGGACTCGCGGTCCTCGACGGCGTCCAGCAGATGCGCCAGCCGCCCGAAGAGACGGCCGGCCTCGGCGAGCGGACCGGCGTTGTACGGCCGGCCCGCCAGCACCGCGGTGTGCGCGAAGGCCGCCGCGGTGGCGGTCTCGGCCGGTTCGGTCACGGCGAGGAGCGGCGTCCCGGGCCCGGCGAGCGCCTCCAGGCCGGCCTGCCGGTCCACGGCGTCGACGAGGACGGCGGTGTCGAACCCGACGGCGCAGCCGGCGCGCTCCCCCGCCCTGCCCCAGCTCGCGGCGACCCGGCGCGCGGCGAGCGACACCGGGCGGCGGGCCAGCAGCCCGTCGCCGTCGGCGACGTGGTCGCGCACCTTGGCGGAGGCGAGCACCAGCGAGACGGCCGCCGCGAGCCGCGCGCCCTCACCCTGTGCGACGGACGCGGTGCGCATGCCGCGCAGCGGACACGGCCCGGCCGTGCGCCGCCATCCTTTCGAGCGTTCGGCCTGAGCCTCCGTCAGAACCGAGACGAGCAGCCCGTCGTAGTTCGTGACGACCCGCGCGAACTGACCGTGATCTCCGCGCAGTGCCAGGCAGAGCCCGCACAAATGCGCCATCCACTGGGTCGCGAGACCCTCACCGAGCCTGTGCCGACAGGGCCTGACTATTCCGAACACGACGCTTCCCCCGTTGATCGACGTGCGTGATCGACCGCATCGTATCGGCCACTTCGTTCACCCGTACGCGCCGTCCGTCACCCGTCCGCCGAGAAGAATCATATTTCACTCACAGTCAGCAGCGGTTTACCGCAAGACCCTTGGGAAACATGGACTCTCGACGGACCGGCCGTGCACCAGTACCGTCACAAACCCCCCGCGCGGCGACTATCCACTTGGCGCGCCATCCGCATCATGGACGACCATAGGGGTGCGGAAAGCAGATAAGACCGCTGTGAGAGGAGGCGTCCATGGGATCGGTGCGCAAGGCGAGTGCGTGGCTCGGCCTCGTCGACGACAACGATGACGAGCGCTACTACGACGACGACACTTACGAGGGGACCGAATCCGGGGACGCCTGGGTCACCGACCCGCGCGTGAAGGTGGCCTCGGACACCGCCGAGGAGAAGGGCCGCCGGATCGGCACGGTCACCCCGGACAGCTTCCGGGACGCGCGTGCCATCGGTGAGCTGTTCCGGGACGGGGTCCCCGTCATCATGAACCTGACGGCCATGGAGGCCGCCGACGCCAAGCGCGTCGTCGACTTCGCGGCCGGGCTCATCTTCGGCCTGCGCGGTTCGATCGACCGCGTTTCCAACCGGGTGTTCCTGCTGACGCCCGCCGACACGGAGATCATCAGCGGCGAACCCGCCGCGCACCGCACGGACGGCTTTTTCAACCAGAGCTGAGGCAGGGCCGCTCACCGGCCCTGCCTTCGCGGGGTCCGCCGGTCTACCGGAACGCGTCGAGTCCGGTGAGCGCCTTGCCCAGCACGAGCTGGTGCATTTCGACGGTGCCCTCGTAGGTGAGCACCGATTCGAGGTTGGTCGCGTGCCGCATCACGGGATATTCGAGCGAGATCCCGTTGGCACCCAGAATGGTCCGGGCCGTACGGCAGATGTCGATGGCCTCTCGCACATTGTTGAGCTTGCCGAAGCTGACCTGCTCCGGACGCAGGCGGCCGGCGTCCATGCGCCGCCCGAGATGGTGGGCGAGCAGAATCCCCTTGTGCAGTTCGACCGCCATGTCGGCCAGTTTGGCCTGCGTCAGCTGGAAACCGCCGATGGGCCGGCCGAACTGCTCCCGTGACCTGGCGTAGTCGACGGCGGCCTCGAAACAGGAGCGGGCGGCACCCATCGCGCCCCACACGATGCCGTAGCGGGCGTGGGTCAGGCAGCTGAGCGGGCCGCGCAGTCCGGTCACCTCCGGCAGGACGGCATCGGCGGGCAACCGCACGTCGTCCATGACGAGTTCGCTGGTGACGGACGCCCGCAGGGACCACTTGTGCTTGATCTCGGGCGCGGAGAACCCGGCGCTGTCGGTCGGGACGACGAAACCGCGGATGCCGTCGTCGGTCTGCGCCCAGACCACGGCGACCCCGGCGACCGAGCCGTTGGTGATCCACATCTTGCGGCCGTTGAGGACCCAGTCGCCGCCGTCCTTCTTGGCGTACGTCCGCATGGCCGCGGGGTCGGAGCCGTGGTCGGGCTCGGTCAGTCCGAAGCACCCGATGACCTCACCGGCGGCCATGCGCGGCAGCCAGTGCTGCTTCTGCTCCTCGCTGCCGAACCGGTGGACGGCGTACATGGCGAGCGAGCCCTGCACGGAGACCAGGGAGCGGATCCCGGAGTCGGCGGCCTCCAGTTCCAGACAGGCGAGCCCGTACTGCACGGCGCTCGCGCCCGCGCAGCCGTATCCCTTCAGGGACATGCCGAGCGCGCCGACGGAGCCCAGTTCGCGGGCGAGTTCGCGGATGCCGGGCAGCTCGCCCTTCTCGTACCAGTCGGCGACGTACGGCAGCACACGGTCGGCGGCCCAGGCCCGCACGGTGTCCCGGACGGCGAGGTCCTCGGGCTCCAGCAGGTCGTCGACGCCGAGGGGGTCGGCGGGATCGAACGGGGGCAACGACGAGGACCTGGACATGGGGGCACCCTCCGGCAGCGAAAAACTAGCACCGCTAGTCACGACGGCTTCCGACGTTACGACGCAGTGTCCCGCACGTCCACTCCCTCAGCGGGCCGTGACCGGCGGCGCGTGGGCGGGCGCCTCGGCCTCGCGCGGTCCCGGCAGGCCCACCGCCTGGGCGTCGCAGTGCATCAGCCGCGGCAGCCGCAGTGCCATCACCGCGCCCAGCAGCAACAGCCCCGCGCTCACCAGCAGCGTCACGTGCAGCCCGTGCACGAAGGCGTCCCGCGCCGCCACCCGCAGGGCACCGCCGACGGGCCCGCCGAGCTGCGCGGCGACCTCGTAGGCCTCCCCCAGCGAGTGCGACGCGGCGGCCGACGCCGACGACGGCACCCCGGGCACGGACGTGAGCCCGGGCGCGTAGGCCGCGTTCATCACGCTGCCGAGCAGGGCGATGCCGATTCCGGCGCCGAGCTGGTAGGACGTCTCGCCGATGGCCGCGGCCCCGCCCGCCTGCTCCGGCGGCGCCTCGCTCAGCATCGACTCGTAGGCACCGAACAGGGTGGTCTCCAGGCCGAAGCCGAGCAGGACGAAGCCGGACAGCAGCAGCGCGCAGTTGTCCGCGGTACCCATGGCCGTCAGCAGCACCACCGCGCCCGCCGTCAGGCAGAACCCGAAGCACACCATGCGGCGCGGCCCGAACCGGCGCAGCATCCGCGCGCCCGCAAGACCGGCCGCCATCGCCGCGAAGGTCAGCGGCACCAGCCGCAGGCCCGTCTCCAGCGGGGACAGGCCCAGCACCAGTTGCAGATACTGCGCGGCGATCAGCTCGAGACCGACCAGCGCGAGCATCGCCAGCACGATGCAGCCGACGGACGTGCTGAACGCGGGCCGTCCGAACATGCGCAGGTCCACCAGGGGCTGCGGGCGTCGCCGCTGCCGCCGTACGAAGAGGACCAGCAGGGCCGCGCCCGCCACCAGCGGCAGCACGGTCAACACGCTGCCGGGCGGCTCGCCGCCGCCGAGCCGTTTCACGCCCAGCACCACGCCGAACAGCCCGGCCGCCGCCATCAGCGCGCCGACCACGTCCCAGGGGCCCGCGCCGTCGCCCTTCGACTCGGGCAGCAGCAGCCGGCCCACCGGCAGGCTGACCAGCATCAGCGGGATGTTGACGAAGAAGACCGAGCCCCACCAGAAGTGCTCCAGCAGGAAGCCGCCGAGCAGCGGTCCGACCGCGGCGCCCACCGCGGCGACGGCGCTCCAGATGCCGATGGCCAGGGCCCTCTCCCGCCGGTCGGGGAAGACCTGCCGCAGGATCGACAGCGTGGCGGGCATGATCATGGCGCCGCCGACGCCGAGCAGCGCCCGTGCCGCGATGAGCACCTGGGCGCTGTCCGCGACGGCCGCCATGCCGGAGGCGACGCCGAACAGGGCGTAGCCGAGGAGCAGGACGCGTCTGCGGCCGACGCGGTCGCCGAGCGTGCCGAAGAGGATCAGCAGCGACGCGCAGACGAGCGGGTAGGCGTCGACGATCCAGAGCAGCTCCATCGCGCCGGGCCTGAGGTCCTCCGTGACGGCGGGGACGGCGACGTGCAGCACGGTCGCGTCGACGGCGACCAGCAGCAGGCTGACGCAGAGGACGACGAGGACCACCCAGCGGTTGGCACCGGCCCCGGCCGCCCGACGGCGCAGCGCGGCGGCCGTGGTCGTCCCGGACATGTACGTACCTCCCAGAAGCTCCCTCGCGGTCGGCGGGCTCACGGGGTGGGGACTCCCGTGACTCGGCCGGGGAGGAGCGGTGGTCCCCGGCCCGCGCATCGAAGCGAGTGACACGTCAGGGTACGCGAGTTCGTCCGGGTGCCGAGTGGCGGACCTCTCACAGCCCGCGCCCAGGAGTGTGGCGTACGCCACTCCCACTCCCCGCCCGCGCGGACGCCGGACCCACAGGAGCATTCACCAAAATGCGTGGTAAAAGCAGGCAAATTGGGCGCAGTGAATTCCGGCCTCGCCGACCGGGCCCGCCTCGCGAGGCATCGTCGCTGGCCAGAGGCGTGCGTGCACGCGTACAGGGGCCCGGGGGCCCGCATTTCGCGGGTTGTATCGTGCGGTTGAACGGTTGAATAGGCGGCGCCCTTCCCCCCTCTTCCGGCCGTTAATCACCACGGCTTGCGCGTGTTCGCGTGCCAGGACTTCCAGGTGGCGGGGCGGTAAATCGCCGAGGAACACCGATCCACCGCGAAATGAAGTTCAGGGCCTTTGATCCCGGATTTCGGCGGCAAAGGAACCATTTGGCACACGGGAGAAGGTGCTGTTTGAGGCGAAGACCACATCACATAGGCATTACAAACCCTTCCGTCTGGCCAATCCGCCTACCGGGGCCATGTAGCGTCGATTGGGTGCGTACCAAAACGAGCCCCACCCGTCTGGACCGGGTGTTCGCCAGGCTGGACCGTGAGCCGCAACGGCCGGCCCACATCGACGTGCCGCGCATGAGCCGGCACCGGGTCGTGCTGCTGGCGGGGACCCTGGCCGTGTACGTGGCGATCGTGTGGGCCGTCGTCATCACCTCGTGGCTCGTCCGCCTCGACTGGCAGGTCATGTTCTTCCGGCCGTACCAGCAGTGGCAGGAGCTCCACGCCTTCGTCGACTACTACGTCGTCCTCGGCCAGCGCGGTCCCACCGCCGTGATGATCGCGGCCTGGCTGGGCTGGCGTTCCTGGCGGCAGCACACGCTGCGCCCGCTGCTCGCCCTCGGCGTCTCGCTGCTCCTGCTCAACGTCACCGTCGGCGCCGCGAAGTACGGCATGGGACGGCTCGGACCCCACTACGCGACCGAGGTCGGCTCCAACGAGATGTGGCTGGGCGGCGACATCTTCCCCAGCGGCCACACCGCCAACGCCGTCGTGACCTGGGGCATCCTGGCCTACCTGGCCTCCACCCCGTGGGCCCGGCGCTGGCTGTCCGCGCTGTCCGCGGTGACCTCGCTCGGCGTCGGCATGGCCACCGTCTACCTCGGTACGCACTGGCTGAGTGACGTGCTGCTGGGCTGGGTCGCCGGCCTGCTGATCCTGCTGGCGCTGCCCTGGTTCGAGCCGCTGATCGCCCGCGCCGAGGCCCGCATCCTGGAGCTGCGCGACCGCTGGTTCGCCCGCCTGCGCCGTACGGCACCGGCCTCCGCCCCGGCCGGCGTGCCGGTCGCGGTCACGTCGTGCCCCACGTCCGCCGAGGAGGAGGCGCCGGCGTGCGAGCCGGTCCCCGCGGGCCGCTCGGCGCGGACGCCGGTCTATCTGGCCCCCGGTCCGCACACCACCCGCTCCGAGCGCACCCCGGTCACCCCGGCGGGCAGCAGGCGCCCCCACCCGCACGCCACGCACCCGGACCGCGCCACGCGCGGCTCGGGGCCCCCGGCGCGCCCCGTGACGGGCGGCTGACCACCGGCAGGTCCGCGGGGCCGGTACGCACCCTCCCCGCACGACGACGGCCCCGGCTCCCTCTCGGGAACCGGGGCCGCGGTGGTTGTCGCAGGTCGCTCAGCCTTTCCAGGCCCGCGCCACCAGACCGTCCTTGACCTCGAAGTTCAGCCGGCCCACGCGGTACTCCATGGTGATGATCGCGCCCGGTGGCAGCGCCCGCACCGTCGACCAGCCGCGCTCGCGCGCGAGGGCTTCGGCCCGTTCGGACGCGAGGCCGACATAGGCGTCCGGACTGTCCTGCGGTTCGGCGGGTGGAGTCGGAATCGGTGCCATGCCGTCACGCTATGCCCTGACCGGCGAGCGGGGAAGTCCGGGCCGGGAACGTTCGCCGGGGCGTGCCTCCCCCGTCACGCTTCTGTCACAGGACGACGACAGCCGCCCGGCGCGAACTCGCTCACACGGACGAGCGGTTCCGTAGGCCTTCCGCAGGTATTCGAACGTAATTCCCGCGTGTCCTGCCGCCGGTTGGAATAGCCGGGCGGAAAGGTGCCGTGAGAAGTTCCCCGGGCTCCTTTTCATTCCGGCGTCCGAGCTGTCCGAGCCGTGCGGGGTGTCCCGAGCGGCACGGGAATTGGCCGGATTCCGGGAACGTGTCGGTACGGCCCCTGGAGCAATGCGTGGGGACGCGCGCATGATGGCGTGAGCCCGGGGCACGCGTGGCCCGGGCATCGGCGGGCCCGGAACGCGATGAGCGAAGGGGCGAGCGAGCGATGGCGACGCAGACCGTGGAACCGGCGGCACGACCCGGCCGGACACCGCGCGGGAACAGGTACGGCCGGGTGGTCGTGGACTGGCTGACCACCACCGACCACAAGAAGATCGGGCACCTCTACCTGATCACGTCGTTCGCGTTCTTCCTGATCGGTGGCGTCATGGCGCTGCTGATGCGGGCCGAACTCGCCCGGCCCGGACTGCAGATCATGGACAACCAGCAGTTCAACCAGCTGTTCACGCTGCACGGCACGATCATGCTGCTGCTGTTCGCGACACCGAGCTTCGCGGGCTTCGCGAACGAGCTGATGCCGCTCCAGATCGGGGCGCCCGACGTGGCCTTCCCCCGGCTGAACATGCTGTCGTACTGGCTGTTCCTGTTCGGCGGGCTGATCGTGCTCGGCTCACTGCTGGTGCCGACCGGTCCGGCCGCCTTCGGATGGTTCGCCTACGCGCCGCTCAACAGCATGGAGCGCTCGCCGGGCGTCGGACCCGACCTGTGGATCATGGGCCTGGCGCTGGCCGGGTTCGGCACGATCCTCGGCGCGGTCAACTTCGTCACGACCATCATCGGGATGCGCGCCCCCGGCATGACGATGTTCCGGATGCCGATCTTCACCTGGAACACGCTGTTCACGTCGATCCTGATCCTGATGGCGTTCCCGGTGCTCGCGGCGGCGCTGCTGTGCCTGGAGGCCGACCGGCGGTTCGGCAGCCATGTCTTCGACGCGGCCAACGGCGGGGCGCTGCTGTGGCAGCACCTGTTCTGGTTCTTCGGCCATCCCGAGGTGTACATCATCGCGCTGCCGTTCTTCGGCATCATCACGGAGATCATCCCGGTGTTCAGCCGGAAGCCGATCTTCGGCTATCTGATGCTGGTCGGCGCGACGATGGCCATCACCGGTCTGTCGATGGTCGTGTGGGCGCACCACATGTTCGCCACGGGCGCGGTGCTGCTGCCGTTCTTCTCCTTCATGAGTTTCCTGATCGCGGTGCCGACGGGCGTGAAGTTCTTCAACTGGACCGGCACCATGATGAAGGGCTCGCTGTCCTTCGAGACGCCGATGCTGTGGGCGGCCGGCTTCCTGGTGTCGTTCCTGTTCGGCGGGCTGACCGGGGTGATCCTCGCGTCGCCGCCGCTGGACTTCCACGTCACGGACACGTACTTCGTGGTCGCGCACTTCCACTACGTCGTCTTCGGCACCGTCGTCTTCGCGACCTTCGCCGGCTTCTACTTCTGGTGGCCGAAGTTCACCGGCAAGATGCTGGACGAACGGCTCGGCAAGATCCAGTTCTGGACGCTGTTCACCGGCTTCCACACCACGTTCCTGGTGCAGCACTGGCTGGGCGCGGAGGGCATGCCGCGTCGCTATGTCGACTACCTCGCGGCGGACGGCTTCACCGCGCTCAACATGGTCTCGACGATCGGCTCGTTCCTTCTCGGCATGTCGACACTGCCGTTCCTCTACAACGTCTGGAAGACCGCCAGGTACGGCAGGAAAGTCGACACGGACGACCCGTGGGGCTACGGACGCTCCCTGGAGTGGGCGACGTCCTGCCCGCCGCCCCGGCACAACTTCACGACCCTCCCCCGGATCCGCTCGGAGTCCCCGGCGTTCGACATGAACCACCCGCAGTACGCGGCGGAGATCCCGCAGCCCGAGCCGAAGCGGCATCAGGCCGGCCAGTGACCGCCCCCGATCACCGTGAACCACCCGCCGGGCCGACGGGTGGTTCACGCGGCCCGTCCGAACCGCGGGCCGGGGCCGTCGTGTTCAGTGGCGCGGCGCGGGAGACGGTTCGCCGGACAGCGGCGGGCCGAACACCGCCGGACCCCGGTTCGCGTCCTGGGCGCGGGCCGAGCCCTTCGGGATGACCAGCAGGGTGCCGACGCGCAGCAGGTCCGGACGGGGCCCGACGGTCTCGCGGTTGGCGTCGTACATGCCGCGCCAGCCGCCCTTGACGCCGTACTTGCGGGCGATCGAGGAGAGCGTGTCGCCGGGCTTCACGGTGTGCATGCGGCCCTTGAGCCCGTACCGCTTCGAGCAGACCGGCCAGGCGCCCCAGCCCTGCACGGCCAACACCTCCTGGGCCACCGCGATCTGCTCGGCGCGGGTGGCGAGGTCGGCGCGCGGGGCGTAGTCCAGGCCGCCGAACTCCCGCCAGGTGGGCTGCCAGAACTGCAGTCCGCCGTAGAAGCCGTTGCCGGTGTTGGCGTCCCAGCGCCCGTCGCTCTCGCAGTCGGCGACGCAGTCCCAGGGCCACTTGTCCTTCGGGCAGTGGCGCGGCGCGTTCGCCGCGGGCGGGGTCTCGGAGGGTGCGGCCGCGTGCGCGGCGCCGGGGGCGAGGGCGGCGAGCAGGGCCGCGGCCAGGGCGAGCGTGATCGGCTTGGCGTGCATCGCCACACGCTAGGCGGCCACCGGCGTACGGCCCTCCAGGCTCGTCCGGTGCGGCACGGCGGCCCACCCGGTCGGCGGACGGGATGATTCCGCACCGGCCCGGTGCGCGCCGCGCCGTGTGCGGTCCGTATCCGTTCGCCGCGATGCGTGACTCCCCCCACGGCTCGCCCGTTGTCTTCTTCATGAGCCGGGGACCCACCCGGACCACGAGCCGGGAGCCACCCGGCCTCGTCACGTACCGCATCCCGAGGGAGCCACCCGTGCCGCGCATGCTCGACGTCAGCGACGAGGTACGCGCCGAGATCGGCGACGAAGAAGCCGACCGGCTGCTCGCCGGAGATACCGCCCCGGGCAGTTACGACTGCACCTCCTGCCGCACTCCGGGCGACTCGGAGCAGGAGCGCACCAGCACCGTCCTGTTCATCGGGGACGAGACCGCCGTCCTCGCCTTCGCCCACGCCACCTGCCTGCCCTCGCAGGTCGTCCAGGTCACCGAGGAGCAGCTCCAGGGGGCCGTGAAGTCCATCACCGGCGACAGCGCCGGCGCGCCCGCCACCCAGCAGGACATGCCCGAACAGGCCACGCCCGAGCAGGCCGTCCTCGGGGTGACCAGCGGACTGGTGCTGATCGCCGGGGAGTTGCACCCGGCGCTGGTGGTCGAGCCGACCACGCCGATCGTGCGGCCCGGCACCACGGGCAGCGGCGACGACTTCCTGCCGCTGCTCATCGAGCAGGGCTTCATGCCGGTGACCGAGCTGTCGGCGGTGCCGCCGGTGCTGCACGGCTGGTCGGTGCTGCTCGCCATGGGCCAGCTGCACGCGGTGCTCCAGCCGGGCCCGAACGGCGGCCAGCCGGTGGCCTGGTGGCAGGCGCACCAGCCGCTGCTGGTCACCGACGGCTGGCGGGCGGCCGCCAACAAGCACCAGCAGGTGCTGATGTTCGCGGCGTCCGTCGGTTCCATCGGCCGCCAGCCGCGCGAGGACCTGCTGCGGGACGCGCTGGACAAGGCCGCGGCGAACGGCAGGCTGGTCGCCGCGGCGCTGCCGCTGACGGGCACCTGAGCACGTCCCGTGTCCCCGGCGGTGGTTGACCTGCGAAAGCCGCCCCGGAGCCGCATCCCCTGGCGGGCGGGGTCGTTTGGACATACGTGCACACATACGACGTTCCCCGCCGCCAGTCCTATCAGCCGCTGCCTCCCGGGCGACCGGTTCGGGACTCCCAGGGCGGCCCATCGGCCACGCCGATCTACGACGCGCTCTACGCCGAGTACGTCAAGTCCTTCCGCACGCTGCCGGGCGACCGCAGCGGCGAGGAGGACCTGGGCTTCACCGCCTTCGGGAACAACCCGTACGGTACGGGCTCGCTCGGCGGCCTCGGCCAGGGGTCGCACGGCAGCTCGTACAGCGCCTACAGCGCCTACAGCGCCTACAGCGCGGGTGCGCACAGCGCACGCCACACCACGGGCCAGTTCACTCCGTGGCAGCGCGTCGGGCGGATCGAGCGGCAGGCCTCCGGGACGCAGCACGTGCCGGCCGCCCTGCCGCCCGGTCCGCGCCGCGGCCTGTGACGCCCGGCACGGCACGGCACGCCGGAAGGGGCGGCCCCTCGTGGGGGCCGCCCCTTCCGGCGTGTTCAGCGGGTCACTTCTTCCTGCCGCGCTTCTCGCGCACCCGCACCGAGATGTGGATCGGCGTGCCCTCGAAGCCGAACTCCTCGCGCAGCCGGCGCTCGATGAAGCGCCGGTAGCCCGCCTCGATGAAGCCGGAGGCGAACAGCACGAACCGCGGCGGCCTGGTGCCGGCCTGCGTGCCGAACAGGATGCGCGGCTGCTTGCCGCCCCGCACCGGGTGCGGGTGGGCGGCGACGAGCTCGCCGAGGAACGCGTTCAGCCGGCCCGTCGGGACCCGGGTCTCCCAGCCCGCCAGGGCCGTCTCGATCGCCGGGACGAGCTTCTCCATGTGGCGGCCGGTGCGCGCCGAGACGTTCACCCGGGGCGCCCACGCGACCTGGCCGAGCTCGGTCTCGATCTCCCGCTCCAGGTAGTAGCGGCGCTCCTCGTCCAGGGTGTCCCACTTGTTGAACGCGAGGACGAGCGCGCGGCCCGCCTCGACGGCCATGGTGAGGATGCGCTGGTCCTGCACCGAGATGGACTCGGAGGCGTCGATGAGGACGACGGCCACCTCGGCCTTCTCGACGGCGGCGGCGGTGCGCAGGGAGGCGTAGTAGTCGGCGCCCTGCTGGAGGTGGACGCGCTTGCGGATGCCGGCCGTGTCCACGAACTTCCAGGTGACACCGCCGAGTTCGATCAGCTCGTCGACGGGGTCGCGGGTGGTGCCGGCGAGTTCGTTGACGACGACGCGCTCCTCGCCGGCCACCTTGTTCAGCAGGGAGGACTTGCCGACGTTCGGGCGGCCGATCAGGGCGATGCGGCGCGGGCCGCCGACGGCGGTGCCGAAGGTCTGCGCGGGGGCCTCCGGGAGGGCCTCCAGGACCTTGTCCAGCATGTCGCCGGTGCCGCGGCCGTGCAGCGCGGAGACCGGGTAGGGCTCGCCGAGGCCCAGCGACCACAGGTAGGCCGCGTCGGCCTCGCCGCTCGGGCCGTCCACCTTGTTGGCGCACAGCACGACGGGCTTGCCGGCCTTGCGCAGCAGCCGTACGACGGCCTCGTCGGTGTCGGTGGCGCCGACCTTGGCGTCCACGACGAAGACCACGGCGTCGGCGGCCTCGATGGCGTACTCGGCCTGCGCGGCCACGGAGGCGTCGATGCCGAGGACGTCCTGCTCCCAGCCGCCGGTGTCCACGACCTTGAAGCGGCGGCCCGCCCACTCGGCCTCGTAGGTGACGCGGTCGCGGGTGACGCCGGGCTTGTCCTCCACGACGGCCTCGCGGCGGCCGATGATGCGGTTCACCAGGGTCGACTTGCCGACATTGGGCCGGCCGACGACGGCGAGCACGGGCAGCGGGCCGTGGCCGGCCGCCTCGATCGCGCCCTCGACGTCCTCCAGGTCGAAGCCCTCTTCCGCGGCGAGCTCCATGAACTCCGCGTACTCGGCATCGCCAAGCGCCCCGTGGTCGTGCTCCTCGCCCGAGCCCTCGGAGTGGATGTGGTCGTTCATGAAGTCCGTACCTCGTTCATCGTGGTGATCGGTGGACCGCCCGTTTCCTAACGGTCTGATCCACTACTCAGTGTGGCCCGGCGGCCGGTCAGCCGCCTGGCGTTTTCCAGGTGCGCGGTGAGCTGCTTCTGGATGCGCTCGGTCGCCGCGTCCAGGGCCGCGCGGGTGCGCCGCCCGCTTCCGTCGCCCGCGTCGAACGGGTCGCCGAAGACGACGTCGATGCGCGAGCGCAGCGGCGGCAGCCTTCTGAGCAACCGTCCGTGCCGCTCGGAGCTTCCCAGCACGGCCACCGGGACGATCGGCGCCCCGCTGCGCACGGCGAAGTACGCGAGCCCGGCGCGCAGCGCGGCGAAGTCGCCCTCGCCGCGGGTGCCCTCCGGGAAGATGCCCAGCACGCCGCCGTTGTCCAGGACGCGCAGCGCCCGGGTGACCGCGGCGCGGTCGGCGGTCGAGCGGTCCACCTTCAGCTGGCCGACGCCGAGCAGGAAGGGGTCGAGCGGGCCGACGAACGCCTCCTTCTTGATCAGGAAGTGCGTCGGCCGGGGCGCCACACCCATCACCATCGGACCGTCGATCAGGTGGCTGTGGTTGACGGCGAGGATCGCCGGGCCCGTCGCGGGCACCCGCCAGGCCCCGAGCACCCGCGGCTTCCACAGCCCGTACATCAGGCCGACGCCGATCCGCCGCCCGACCTCGGCGCCCCTGACGGACGGGGCCGGGGACGGGGCCGGGGACGGGGCCGGGGAGGCCGCCGTCACTTCGCGGCCCGCTTCTCCTCGACGAGCGTGACGACGCACTCGATGACCTGCGGCAGCGTGAGCTCGGTGGTGTCCACCTCGACCGCGTCGTCCGCCTTGGCCAGCGGGGAGGTCTTGCGGGTGGAGTCGGCCGCGTCCCGCTTGATCAGGGCCTCGCGGGTGGCGTTGACGTCGGCGCCCTTCAGCTCGCCGCTGCGGCGGGCGGCGCGGGCCTCCGCGGAGGCGGTGAGGAAGATCTTCAGGTCGGCGTCCGGCAGGACGGTCGTACCGATGTCGCGGCCCTCCACGACGATGCCCCGCTCGGCGGACCGGGCGATGGAGCGCTGCAGCTCGGTGATCCGGGCGCGCACCTCGGGCACGGCGCTGACCGCGCTGACCCTGGAGGTGACCTCCTGGGTGCGGATCGGGCCGGCCACGTCGGTGCCGTCGACGGTGATCGTCGGGTTCGCCGGGTCGGTGCCGGAGACGATGTCCGCCTTGTCGGCGACGGCGGCGATCGCGGCCGGGTCGTCGGTGTCGACGCCGTTGTTGACCATCCACCACGTGATCGCCCGGTACTGGGCGCCGGTGTCCAGGTAGGACAGGCCGAGCTGCGCGGCCACGGCCTTCGACGTGCTCGACTTGCCCGTGCCGGAGGGGCCGTCGATGGCGACAATCACTGCGGCGCGTTCCACTGTGGGGGCACCTTTCCTGGTCCTGGGTGGTGGGCGGGGGCGGAGGGGCCCCGGACAAGGTTACTGCGTACGAGTGGCCCCCCGGTCCACGCCCACGGCCCCCGGCGCCTACTGCCGCAGTGCCCAGCCCCGCTCGCGCAGCGCCGCCGCCAGCAGGGGCGCCGCCTTCGGCTCCACCATGAGCTGCACCAGGCCGGCCTGCCGGCCCGTCGCGTGCTCGATGCGCACGTCCTCGATGTTGACCCCGGCCGCGCCGGCGTCCGCGAAGATGCGGGCCAGCTGTCCGGGCTGGTCGTCGATGAGCACGGCAACGACCTCGTAGACGCGCGGGGCGGAGCCGTGCTTGCCCGGCACCCGGACCTGGCCCGCGTTGCCGCGCCGCAGCACGTCCGCTATGCCGGCGGCGCCCTCGCGGCGCTTGTCCTCGTCGGAGGACTCCAGCGCGCGCAGCGCCCGCACGGCCTCCTCCAGGTCGCCGGCGACGTCCGTGAGGAGGTCGGCGACCGGCCCCGGGTTCGCCGAGAGGATGTCGATCCACATCCGGGGGTCGGAGGCGGCGATCCGGGTCACGTCGCGGATGCCCTGGCCGCACAGCCGTACGGCGGCCTCCTCGGCGTTCTCCAGCCGCGCGGCGACCATGCTGGACACCAGGTGGGGCATGTGGGACACGAGGGCCACGGCGCGGTCGTGGGCGTCGGCGTCCATCACGACGGGCACGGCACGGCAGTGCGAGACCAGTTCCAGGGCGAGGTTCAGCACCTCGGTGTCGGTGTCCCGGGTCGGGGTCAGCACCCAGGGGCGGCCCTCGAAGAGCTCCCCGGTCGCGGCGAGCGGCCCGGACTTCTCCCGGCCGGACATGGGGTGGCTGCCGATGTACACGGACAGGTCGAGGCCGCGCTGCTCCAGTTCGCGGCGCGGGCCGCCCTTCACGCTGGCGACGTCGAGGTAGCCGCGGGCCAGGCCGCGCCGCATGGCGTCGGCGAGGACATCCGCCACGTAGGCGGGCGGTGCCGCGACGATCGCGAGGTCGACGGGCCCGTCCGGCGCCTCGTCGGTGCCGGCGCCGAGAGCCGCGGCCGTGCGGGCCTGTTCCGGGTCGTGGTCGGCGAGGTGGACGACGACGCCGCGCTGGGACAGGGCCAGGGCGGCGGAGGTGCCGATGAGCCCGGTGCCGATGACGAGTGCGGTTCTCACTGGGCGATGTCCTTGCGCAGGGCTCCCGCGGCGCCGAGGTAGACGTGCGCTATCTCGGCACGGGGCCGGTCGGACTCGATGTGCGCGAGGATGCGGACGACGCGGGGCATGGCCCCCTCGATGTCGAGTTCCTGGGCGCAGATCAGGGGGACTTCGACGATGCCGAGCTTGCGCGCGGCGGCGGCCGGGAAGTCGCTGTGCAGGTCCGGTGTGGCCGTGAACCAGATGCTGATCAGGTCGTCCGTGCTCAGCTCGTTGCGTTCGAGGACGGCGGTGAGCAGGGCTCCGACCTGCTCGTCCATGTGGCCGGCCTCGTCCCGCTCCAGCTGGACGGCGCCCCGGACCGCTCGTACCGCCACGGTGATGCTCCTCGCTGACGTGCGTATCGGCTGTGCGTCCGTCCAGCCTAGTCATCCGTTCACCGCCGGTGAGCGATGCCCAATGCGTGAGACGGCCATTCGTGAGACGGCCCCGTGCGGGGTGCTTCTTCCGTACCGCGTTCGGTGCCAGGATGCTGCTTCCACCCCGTTTTTCTCGTTTTCCTGTTCTCCCGCTCATTCTGTTCTTTCTGCTCTTTCTGTTCTCCCGTTTCTTACGCACCTGGAGTGACGACATGGCCGAGAACGCGACCCGGCGAACGGTTCTTCTGGCGGCGGGCGCGGCGGCCCTGACCGCGGGCTGCGGCGGCGGTGACGGCGAGGGCAGGGGGGACGCCGGCCGGTCCGTGGAGGCCACCGGCGGTCAGGAGCTCGCCGCCACGAGTGACATCCCGGTCGGCGGCGGCAGGATCTTCAAGGCCGAGAAGGTGGTGGTGACGCAGCCGGAGGAGGGCGAGTTCAAGGCGTTCTCGGCGATCTGCACGCACCAGTCCTGCACGGTGGCGAGCGTGTCGGACGGCACCATCAACTGCGCCTGCCACGGCAGCAGGTTCCGGGTCGCCGACGGCGCGGTGGAGAAGGGCCCGGCGACGCGTGCGCTGCCCGCCGAGCGGATCACGGTGGAGGGAAATTCGATCCGCCTGGCGTGACGGCCCGCGTACGCTCCCGGGCATGCACCCGACGACGCCCGAGACGCTGGTACGCGAGCACACGGTCTACGCCTGTGTGATGGGGTCGCGCGCCTTCGGTCTGGCGACGGAGGGCAGCGACACCGACCGCCGCGGGGTGTTCCTGGCGCCCACCGAGCTGTTCTGGCGCTTCGAGAAGCCGCCGACGCATGTCGAGGGCCCGGCCGAGGAGCAGTTCAGCTGGGAGCTGGAGCGCTTCTGCGAGCTGGCGCTGCGCGCGAACCCGAACATCCTGGAGTGCCTGCACTCCCCGCTCGTGGAGTACGCCGACGCCACCGGCCGCGAGCTGCTGGACCTGCGCGGGGCGTTCCTGTCCCGCCGGGTCCACGAGACGTTCACCCGGTACGCGCTGGGCCAGCGCCGCAAGCTGGAGGCCGGCGTCCGCGCGCACGGCGCGCCCCGCTGGAAGCACGCCATGCACCTGCTGCGGCTGCTGATCGGCGTCCGGGACCTGCTGCGCACGGGCACGCTCACCCTCGACGTCGGCGACGCGCGCGAGCCGTTGCTGGCCGTGAAGCGCGGCGAGGTCCCCTGGCCGCGGGTGGAGGCCCGGATGAACCGGCTGGCCGAGGAGGCCGAGGAGGCCGCCGGGCGCGGCCCCCTCCCGGCGGAACCGGACCGGCCCCGCGTCGAGGACTTCCTGGTCCGGGTGCGCCGCGCCTCAGCCCTCGGCGCCCGCCAGCCGGACGCGCACGACGAGGTCGTGCAGCGCGTCGTGGGCGGTCGGGGCACCGGGCAGCGCTGACGCGGCCTGCGCCTCGTCCAGCGCCTCGTGCAGTTTCCCGATGTCGTCCCGCACCCGCGCGTGGTCGGTGTCGGCGGCGCCGTGCTCCCGCTCCGCCTTGGCCGCGATCAGCTCGGGCAGGTAGGCGGGGGCGGCGTCGACCTCGCCGAGCAGGGTGGGCAGATGGGCCTGCACCTCGCCGCTGCGCATCAGGTGGATGCCGGTCAGCAGTACACGGAAGGTGTAGAGCAGCGGCTTGAGCTCGCCGGTCTTCTCGAACAGCCGCCACTGCGTCACCGCGAAGCCCCGGTAGTGGTGGGCGTGGTGGCTGGTGAGCACGTCCGGGACCAGCGCGGCCAGTTCGCGGTGCGCGTCGGTGGTGTGCACGACCAGCGGCGACAGCAGCTGCTCCAGGACGTAGCCGTTGCGGCGCAGCATCAGCCGGACGAACTTGCGCAGGTCGTGCGTGACCAGATCCAGCTCGACGCCGTCCCGCAGCCACGTCCGGGAGCGGGTCTCGTCCGGTTCGCGCAGCCCGAGGAGGTCCGCGGCGGGCAGCAGGTGCGCGCCGCGCAGGTCGACGTCGGAGTCGCGGGACGGGAAGCCGTAGAGGTGGGCGCCGGAGACGGTGGCGAACAGCACCGGGTCGGGCTGTTCGGCCACCACCGGGCCGAGGTCGGTGTCGAGGGCGTCGGTCACGGCTCAAGCGTCCCAGAGCGCTCCGAGCGTGATCAGGTCGCCCCGGTACTCGATGCGGTCGGCCCATTCTGCGGGCCAGGCGTCCGCGCCGAGGTGGGCGCCCGCGAAGGCGCCGGCGAGGCAGGCGATGGAGTCGGAGTCGCCGGAGGAGCAGGCCGCGCGGCGCAGCGCGGTGAGGGGCTCGTCCACGAACATCAGGAAGCACAGCAACCCGGTCGCCAGGGCCTCCTCGGCGATCCAGCCGGCGCCGGTGGCCAGGCACGGGTCGGTCTCGGGTGAGGTGGTGCGCACGGCGTCCCGGAGCCGGTCGAGGACCGCCAGGCACTCGTCCCAGCCGCGGGCGGCGAAGTGCTCCGGGTCGGGGTCCTGGCCGCGGGTCCACAGGTCGCCGAGCCACTCGTGGTGGTAGCGGGTGCGGTTGTCCAGGGCGTAGGAGCGCAGCAGGCCGACGAGGCCGGCGGGGTCGGCGCCCTGCGCGAGGAGGTGCACGGCGTGCGCGGTGAGGTCGGACGCGGCGAGCGCCGTCGGGTGGCCGTGGGTGAGGGCCGACTGCAACTGGGCGGCGCCCGCGCGCTGTTCGTCGCTCAGGCCGGGGGCGAGGCCGACGGGGGCGACGCGCATGTTGGCGCCGCAGCCCTTGGAGTGGATCTGGCTGGCGTCCTGCCAGGGCCGGTCCTCGGCCTTGAGCAGGGAGCAGGCCCGCAGGCAGGTGTTGCCGGGGGCGCGGTTGTTCTCCGGCGACTCGTACCAGACCACGAACTCCTCGCGCACCGGCCGCTCCAGGCTCTCCGGGTCGAGTACGCCCCGGTCCATCGCCGTGCGCAGGCCCTTGCCGAGCGCGAGCGTCATCTGGGTGTCGTCGGTGACGATCGCGGGCGTCGGCAGGTCCATCTCGCGCCAGGGCCCGCACTTGGCGAGGATCGAGGGCACGTCGTTGAACTCGGTCGGGAAACCGAGCGCGTCCCCGAGGGCGAGGCCGGTCAGTGCTCCGGTGGCGGCGCGCTTGCGAACGGTGGTCGAGGTCATGCGGGGCGTCCTTCCCGGGACGGTCGGAGCAGGGGCGGGTGCAGGGTGGTGGCGGTGCCCGCGCGGTACAGCGCGGCCGGTTTGCCGCGGCCGCCGGTGAGCCGGGCGGCGCCCGGGACCGGTTCGACGAAGCCGGGCGTGGCGAGCACCTTGCGGCGGAAGTTGGGCCGGTCGAGGGCGGTGCCCCACACGGTCTCGTACACGCGCTGGAGCTCGCCGAGGGTGAACTCGGGCGGGCAGAACGCGGTGGCGAGGCAGGTGTGTTCGAGCTCGGCACCGACGCGGTCGTGCGCGTCGGCGAGGATCCGGTCGTGGTCGAAGGCCAGCGGCCGGGCGTCGTCGTACGGCACCCAGCGGGCCTGGGCCGCGTCGCCGCCGCCGCGCGGTTCGAGGGGAGCGGGGCGGGCATCGCGGTGACCGGGGTGCGCGGGAGGGGGCAGCAGCGCGGCGAAGGCGACCGACACGACCCGCATGCGGGGGTCGCGGCCCGGTTCGCTGTACGTGCGCAGCTGCTCCAGGTGCAGCCCGCTGACGTCGGCGAGGCCGGTCTCCTCGGCGAGTTCGCGCCGGGCCGCGGTCTCCGCCGACTCGTCGGGCCGCACGAACCCGCCGGGCAGCGCCCACTGCCCGGCGTACGGCTCCTGCCCGCGTTCCACGAGGAGGACGTGCAGGGTGTCCGCGCGGACGGTGAGGACGGCGAGGTCGACGGTGACGGCGAAGGGCTCGTGGGCGTACTTGTCGTAGTCCTGCGCGGTCACGGCCGTCCACCCCCTCCCAGGTCGGCACCACTAATAGTCAGGCCGACTATAAAGGGCCCCGGGCGGCTCCCACAACCCGTCGGCGCACCCCGCGTTCCGGTGCGGCCCGCAGTTCCCTGCGGTACGGCTCGGCCAGCCGCACGAACTCCTCGCGGTCCGTCGTCGTCACGGTCATCCCCGCTCCCCCCGTCACGGAGGTACGGACCGGCGCGGGTGCGCAAAGGAATCGGCCGGCCCCGGAGAGATCTCCGGAACCGGCCGAGGCACGGCGCTGGGAGCGCGCCGCCCCAGGACCTGGCGGAGCGCGGATCAGACGCGAGCGGACGCGAGCGGACCGGCGGTCTGCGCGAACTGATGCTCTGCGCGGCTCAGCGGCCCGGCGCGAACCGGCGGCCCGCGCCAATCGGCGTCTCTACAGATCGACTTCCTGCATCAGCATGCCGACCTCCGTGTTCGACAGGCGGCGCAGCCAGCCCGACTTCTGGTCGCCCAGCGTGATCGGGCCGAAGGCGGTCCGCACCAGCTTGTCGACCGGGAACCCGGCCTCCGCGAGCATGCGGCGCACGATGTGCTTGCGGCCCTCGTGCAGCGTGACCTCGACGAGGTAGTTCTTGCCGGTCTGCTCCACGACCCGGAAGTGGTCCGCGCGCGCGTAGCCGTCCTCCAGCTGGATGCCGTCCTTCAGGCGCTTGCCGAGGTCGCGCGGGATCGGGCCCACGATGTGCGCGAGGTACGTCTTCTTCACGCCGTACCGGGGGTGGGTCAGCCGGTGCGCCAGCTCGCCGTGGTTGGTGAGCAGGATGACGCCCTCGGTCTCGGTGTCGAGCCGGCCGACGTGGAACAGCCGCGTCTCGCGGTTGGTGACGTAGTCGCCGAGGCACTGCCGGCCCTCGGGGTCCTCCATGGTCGACACGACACCGGCGGGCTTGTTCAGCGCGAAGAACTGGTAGCTCTGCGTGGCGACGGTCAGACCGTCGACCTTGATCTCGTCCGTCTCCGGGTCGACCCGGCGGCCCTGCTCCAGCACGATCTCGCCGTTGACCTCGACGCGGGCCTGCTCGATCAGCTCCTCGCAGGCGCGCCGGGAGCCGTAGCCCGCGCGCGCGAGCACCTTCTGCAGGCGCTCGCCCTCCTGCTCGGCGCCGGGGAACGTCTTGGGGAGCTTGACGTCCTTCTTCCCGGCGTAGCGCTCGCGGTTGCGCTCCTCGATCCGAGTCTCGTACTCGCGGGGGCGCGCCGGGGCGGTACGGCCGCGCCCGCTCTGCTGCTGGGGCTGCTTGGGGCCGCCCTTGGCGCCGCCGCGGGCCGCGCCGCCGCGCCCGGCCTTCGGCCCGTCCTTCGTGGCCCCGGGCCCCACGTCGTAGCGGCGCTCCTCGGGGCGGGGCTTGCGGGGGCGGCCCTGCCCCTGCTTCTGGTCCCTGTCGTTACCGGCGCCGCGGTGGTTACCGCGCCCGCCGCTCTTGCCGCTGCCGCTGCTTCGCATCAAATATCCGTCGTTGTCGTTGTCGGCACGTTCGTCGTGAGACCGTCGTCCGGTTCCGGGGCGTCCGGATCGAACGACGGCACGCCTTCCTGGGTCTCGGCCTCGATCGCCTCCGCCTCCGGGAGGAAGGGCGCGAGCTCCGGGAGCTCGTCCAGACCGCGCAGGCCCATCCGCTCCAGGAAGTAGTTCGTCGTCCTGTACAGGATCGCACCTGTTTCGGGTTCCGTGCCCGCCTCCTCGACCAGACCCCGCTGCAGGAGCGTGCGCATGACGCCGTCGCAGTTGACTCCGCGCACGGCGGAGACCCGGCTGCGGCTGACCGGCTGCCGGTAGGCGACGACCGCGAGCGTCTCCAGCGCGGCCTGCGTCAGCCGGGCGTGCTGGCCGTCCAGGACGAAGCCCTCGACGGCCGGCGCGTACTCGGGCCGGGTGTAGAAGCGCCAGCCGCCCGCGATGAGCCGCAGCTCGAAGCCGCGGCCCTGCACGGTGTACTCGTCGGCCAGCTCGCGCAGCGCGTCCGCGACCTGCCGTCTGGGACGCTCCAGTATCTTCGCGAGGTGCTCCTCGGTCGCGGGCTCGTCCACGACCATGAGGACCGCCTCCAGGGCGGGCTTGAGATCGAGGTCGGCGACGGTCCGCAAACCCGCCGGCCGCTCGCTGGTCTCCTCGCTCACGCCTTGTCCTCCTTGGGCAGCTCGGGCGGTCGGTCGAACTCGTCCGTCACGGTCGGTGTCTCCTCCCCGTCGCCGCCGGTCCAGCGCACGAGCAGATCGCCGAGGGCGGTCTCCTGCTCCAGCGCGACGGCCTTCTCGCGGTACAGCTCCAGCAGGGCGAGGAAGCGGGCCACGACGGTCAGGGTGTCGTCGGTGTCCTCGACCAGCACGCGGAAGCTCGCCTCGCCGAGCTCCTTCAGCCGGGCGACGACGATCCCGGCCTGCTCCTGCACGCTGACCAGCGGCGCGTGGATGTGGTCGACGTACACCTGCGGCTTCGGCTTGGGCTGCATCGCCTTCACGGCGAGCCGGGCGAAGCCCTCGGGGCCGATGCTGATGACGACCTCGGGCAGCAGCTCGGCGTGGTGCGGTTCGAGTCCGACGGTGCGGGGGTACCGCCGGGCCTCCGCGTCCAGGCGCCCGCCGAAGATGTCGGCGATCCGCTTGTACGCGCGGTACTGGAGCAGCCGCGCGAACAGCAGGTCCCGCGCCTCCAGCAGGGCCAGGTCGGCCTCGTCCTCCACCTCGGCGGCGGGCAGCAGCCGGGCGGCCTTCAGGTCGAGCAGCGTGGCGGCCACGACCAGGAACTCGGTCGTCTCGTCCAGGTCCCAGTCCGGTCCCATGGCCCGGATGTACGCCATGAACTCGTCGGTCACCTTGGACAGGGCGACCTCGGTGACGTCCAGCTTGTGCTTGGCGATCAGCTGGAGCAGCAGGTCGAACGGCCCCTCGAAGTTCGCGAGCCGGACCTTGAAGCCACCGTCGTCCCCGGCCGCCTCGCCGGCGGAGGGCCGGGGCTCGGAGGGCTGAGCGGGAGACGCCGCGCCGTCGTCACCGCGGGCGCCGACCTGGGCAGGCGTTTCGCGGGGCGACGGGGGGTGCTGATGGTCGAGCGCCTCGGACGCTGCCGCCGGGGCTGCCTCCACCGCCGTCCCGGCCTCGGGCGCCACCGCCCCCGACGCCTCGGGCACGGCCGCCCCGGCCGCCTGCGACGCTGCCGCCCTGGGAGCCTCGGGCGCCGTCGTCCCGGACCCGGCGGGCGAAACCCCGGGCCCCCGCCCCAGCGCACGCCGGCGGCCGGCGGGCGTGCCGGAGGCGGAGGCGGGAACGTCGTTCGAGGTCATGGCCCCCGCAGGCTACCGCTACCGCCCGCGCAGTCGTCGTACGAGGATGCTGGCGTCCCCGCGGGTCTCCAGATCCGCGAGCACCACCGCGACCGCCTCCCGCACGATCCGCCCGCGGTCCACGGCCAGCCCGTGTTCGCCGCGCAGCACCAGGCGCGCGTGCTCCAGGTCCATGAGTTCCTCGGCGGACACGTACACGGTGATCTTCTCGTCGTGCCGCTCCCGGCCGCTGGGCCGCCGCGCGGCGGCCCGGCCCCGCTTGCGCGGCGCGGCGGCGGAAGAACCTTCCGCCACGTCCTGCCGGCGCGCGGACCCCGCGGCGCCGGACCGGCTGCGGGACTCGGCGTCGGCGGGCTCCGCGTCCGCCGCGACATGCTCCGGGCCCGCGCCGTCGCCGCCCTGGGCGGGCACCGACTGGGGCGCGTCCTCGGCGGACGCCGCCGGATCGCTCTCCCCCGCGGGAGGCGGCACCCGGGGCTCACCGTTGGCCTGGCGCCGAGGGGTGGAGGCCTGGAGCGCCATCCCCCCTGTCGTACGGAAGAGTTCGTCGGCCCCCGGCAGACTCACTCGGCGTGACACCGGGCGAGCACCTCCCTGGCGAGCTGGCGGTAGGCGGCGGCACCGACGGAGTTGGAGGCGTACGTGGTGATCGGCTCACCGGCGACCGTGGTCTCCGGGAAGCGCACCGTACGCCCGATGACCGTGTGGTAGACGTGGTCGTCGAACGCCTCGACGACGCGCGCCAGGACCTCACGGCTGTGCACCGTGCGCGAGTCGTACATCGTGGCGAGGATCCCGTCGAGCTCCAGCTCCGGGTTGAGCCGCTCCTGGACCTTCTCGATGGTCTCCGTCAGCAGGGCGACACCGCGCAGCGCGAAGAACTCGCACTCCAGCGGCACGATCACCTTGTGCGCGGCCGTCAGGGCGTTGACCGTGAGCAGGCCGAGCGAGGGCTGGCAGTCGATCACGATGTAGTCGTAGTCGGGCAGCAGCGGCTTCAGGGCCCGCTGCAGCGTCGACTCACGGGCGACCTCGGAGACCAGCTGGACCTCGGCCGCCGACAGGTCGATGTTGCTGGGCAGCAGGTCCATGTTCGGGACCGCCGTCTTCAGCAGCACCTCGTCGGCCGCCATCCCCCGCTCCATGAGCAGGTTGTAGACGGTGAGGTCGAGCTCCATCGGGTTCACGCCGAGTCCGACCGACAGTGCGCCCTGCGGGTCGAAGTCGACGAGGAGCACCCGGCGTCCGTACTCCGCGAGCGCGGCACCCAGGTTGATGGTCGACGTCGTCTTGCCGACGCCGCCCTTCTGGTTGCACATCGCGATGATCTTCGCGGGGCCGTGGTCGGTCAGCGGGCCCGGGATCGGGAAGTACGGCAACGGGCGTCCGGTCGGGCCGATGCGCTCACGGCGCTGACGGGCCGCGTCGGGCGCGAGCGTCGCCGCGTACTCGGGATCGGGCTCGTACTCGGCGTCGGGGTCGTAGAAGTGCCCCTCGGGCAGTTCGTCGTAGGCGGCGAAATGGTTGTGGGGCGCGCCACTTCCGTCGCCGGCCATGGCGTTCACGTGATGGCCATCCATGCTCTGGTGTGCTGGCTGAGTCACCCCTGTCGTCTGGTGACTCCGGTGGGCTGCGAAGGTGCGCACTGCGACGGAGCCGACAGCCTCGAACCCCGCGGGACCCTGGTCCCGTGCAGGCATTCCTGGTTGACCACCCCCGGGAGTAAATGTCGACTCATTCACAAGTCGTCTTACCTCCTTGGTGACCAGGAAACTTCTAGACAGGTCAGCGTGGCACCATGCCGACGGTTGGCGACTCTATGGCGTGTCGGGCGTCCGCAGCAACACAATCCGCCGGACCCGGCCGGATGTGTCGGCAATGAAACATCCCTCTGTCAAGGGCGTACGGCCGTCGCACGGCAGGTTTCACCGGTGTACGAATCGGTTGAAGGGTTACGTTCGAGGCGAGTTGACCGAGAGCCGCAAAGTGACCATACACACATCCGGCCGGACCTTGTCGGGCAAGGTCCGGCCGGGTGTACGAGGTTGACGACGCGTGTTGACGTATCGCCTTTACCGCTTGACGACTTGACCGCGTCGAGCCGCCGGACGGTCAGCCGAGCAGGGAGTCCAGCTCGACGTGCTCCAGGCCGTGCGCCTCGGCGACCTCCTTGTAAACGACCTTGCCGTCATGGGTGTTGAGACCCTTGGCGAGCGCCGGGTCGCGGCGCAGCGCCTCCACCCAGCCGTTGTTCGCGAGCGAGACGATGTACGGCAGCGTGGCGTTGGTGAGGGCGTTGGTGGAGGTGTTGGGGACCGCGCCGGGCATGTTGGCGACGCAGTAGAAGACCGAGCCGTGGACCGGGAAGGTCGGCTCGGCGTGTGTGGTGGGGCGGGAGTCCTCGAAGCAGCCGCCCTGGTCGATCGCGATGTCGACAAGGACACTTCCCGGCTTCATGCGGGACACCATCTCGTTGGTGACCAGCTTCGGGGCCTTGGCGCCCGGGATGAGCACCGCGCCGATGACGAGGTCGGCGTCGAGGACGGCCTTCTCCAGCTCGAAGGAGTTGGACATGACGGCCTTGACCTTCGTGCCGAAGATCTTGTCGGCCTCGCGCAGCTTGTTGATGTCGCGGTCGAGCAGGGTCACGTCGAAGCCCATGCCGACGGCGATCTGGGTGGCGTTCCAGCCGGACACGCCGCCGCCGATGACGACGGCCTTGGCCGGGGTGACGCCGGGGACGCCGCCGGGCAGCACGCCGCGGCCGCCGTTGGCGCGCATCAGGTGGTAGGCGCCGACCTGCGGGGCCAGCCGGCCGGCGACCTCGGACATCGGGGCGAGCAGGGGCAGCGCGCGGCTGGGCAGCTCGACCGTCTCGTAGGCGATCGCGGTGGTGCCGGACTCCAGCAGGGCGTCGGTGCACTCCTTGGAGGCGGCCAGGTGGAGGTAGGTGAAGAGGGTCTGGTCCTTGCGGAGGCGGTGGTACTCCTCGGCGATGGGCTCCTTGACCTTCAGCAGCAGGTCGGCGGAGGCCCAGACCTCGTCGGCGGTGCCGAGGATCTGCGCTCCGGCGGCGACGTACTCGTCGTCCGTGATCGAGGAGCCGGTGCCCGCACCGCGCTCGACGACGACCTGATGGCCGTGGCGCACCAGCTCGTGCACACCGGCGGGGGTGATGGCCACCCGGAACTCGTTGTTCTTGACCTCGCGGGGGATGCCGACCTTCACGTCGATCACGGTCCTTGGCTCTGGGGATACGGGGTACTGCATGACATTCCCGGACGCGCGTGGGCACACCGGGAGAGACCGCAGGAGAACGTGCGGCAGAGCCAGTCTAATGAAGGTGTTCCCGCTGTCTAGCCTTTCATTGCATCAATCTGCAGCGGATGTACTGCGGATTTCGCAGGTGTTAGGTCCTTGTTCCGGCTCCCGGGCCTGCTGTTTCGGCCCGGAGGCCTGTGATTCCGGTGCGGCAGAGGCCTCCTCGACGGCCGCGGAAGCCGCGGCGGCCGAGTCGGCCACGGTGCCCTCGGGGACCGCGGACACCGCCGGGGGCGTCTCCCGCTCCGGCTCCGGCTCGCTCTCCTGGAGCTCCTCTCCCAGCATCCGCTCCGCGGCGCCGCGGTGCAGCCGGGCGGCGGCGGGGTCGCCGAGGCGCTCCAGGGTGTCGGCGACCCGGAGGTGCAGCGCGGCCTGCAACCGCACGTCCTCGGCGCGGCGCGCCCACTCGATCGCCTCCTGGCAGGTCCCCAGCGACTCTTCGAGGCGCCCGGCGTACTCCTGCACGCGGGCCAGCTCGCTCAGTGCCCGGGCGTACGCGGGCAGGTCGCCGGTCCTGCGGTGTCCGGCGACGGCCGCCCGCCAGTGCCGCACGGCCTCGCCGTAGCGGCCGGCGTAGGTGTGCGCGGTGCCGATACGGCCGTACAGCCGGGCGGCCTCGCCGCGCTCGTCCCGGGCGAGCCGCTGGGCCAGCGCGCGGCCGAACCAGTCGGCGGCCCGGTCGTAGTCCCCGAGCTCCAGGTGGGCGCCGCCGACGGATTCCATGGCGCGCCCGGTCGCGTACGGGTCGTCGGCGGCGCGTCCGGCGTCCAGGGCGGCCCGGTAGCGCGTGAGGGCCTCGGCGGTACGGCCGGTGCGGGCGTCGAGGTCGCCGAGGTTCAGCAGGGCGGCGGCCTTCTCGCGGGGCAGGTTCCGGCGCTCGGCGACGTCGAGGACCAGCCGGTGCACCCCGTACAGGTCGGGCGCCGCGGCCTGGGTGCCGAAGTGCGCGACCATCGCGCGGACCAGCTGGGACATCAGGCGGCGGGCCAGCGTGTCCAGCTCCCCGTCGGCGACCGCGAGGCGGGCCGAGGCGAGCAGCGCGGGGCGGCGCAGGCGCAGCCAGTCGGCGGCCGCGCGGGGCGTGGAAAAGCGCAGCGAGCGCGGCATGCCGAGCAGCTTCTCGCGGGCGTGCGGGCTGTCGGTCTCGGTGATGGCGCGGCAGGACTGGAGCAGCCGTACGGTCCGCTCCAGCATGCGGGCGCGGGCCAGCAGGACCTCGGCCGGGCGGTCGTGGGCCTCGGTGAGGGCGCTCAGCAGCGGGTGCAGGCAGCCCGGCACCTCGTACTGCGGCTCCGGCCCGTCCACGGCCCGCAGCATGCCGAGGGCGACGAAGTCGTCCAGGGTGGTGCGGGCGCCGCCGACGGAGCAGCCGGCCAGCGCGGAGGCGGTGTGCGGGTCGACCAGGCCGGCCGGGGCGAGACAGAGCAGTCGCAGTATCCGGGCGGCGGGGCTGGGCAGCGCGCCGTAGGTGAGCCGGAAGACGCGCGCGAGGGGGGTGCCCTCGTCGCCGTCGGCGTGCAGATGCTTGGCGAGGTCGGCGACGGCGGCCTTGGGGCGGGCGGCGAGCCAGCCGCCGGCCAGCGTCAGCGCGGCGGGCTGGGCCTGGCACACCTCGACCAGGTCCTCGGCGGCGCGGGGGTCGACGGTGATGCGGACGGAGCCGGTGTGCCGGGACAGCAGTTCCACGGCCGACTTGGTGTCGAGGCCGCCCAGGGTGCAGGGCCGGACGTCGGCGATCCCGGTCAGCGGGCCCTGGGCGACGGCGACGACCAGGCAGTCGGGGCTGTCCGGGAGCAGGGCGTCGACCTGTTCGGCGTCGGCCGCGTCGTCGAGGAGCAGCAGTGCCCGCCGGTCCGCCAGGGCGTCGCGCAGGGCCGCCGAGAGGTCGTCGTCGTCCGCTCCGGGCGGCGCGGTCACGTCGAGGGCGGTGAGGAGTTCGCGGGCGGTGCGGCCGGTGGGCACGGGCGTGCCGTCGGGGTCGCTGAGGCGGGCGCGCAGCACCCCGTCCGGGTAACGCTCCGCAACCTGCCGGACGAGTTCCTCCGCGAGGGACGTACGGCCCGAGCCGGGCTTGCCGGCGATGAGCAGCACGCGTGCGCGTGGCGCCTTGCGGCCGGAGATGGTGTCGAGGCCGGCCCGCTCGATGTCGGCGCGGAGCTCCTTCAACTCCCGTGTGCGACCAAGGAACAGAGCCTCCGCAGCAGCGTGTCCGGACAGCTGCGCGCCGCCTGTGTCCACTGCCTGATCCGCCACGGGCCACACTCCCGTCCAACCGCACACCGGCGCCCGCCGGGACTCCGGACCGGGCCTGTCCAGAGCCTAGTTCACGCTCTGCGACGAACCGTGTGGAGCGCGGCGGACAGGTCCCCCGATCGGATCAGCCGATGGTCACACCACGAGGGCATGCGGGGATGCGGCCGTGGGCGACCCGGTGTACGGGCCGCCCGCACGGCGGCGCGTCAGGCATTCGCCCACGGCCTCGGACGTTCAAGCCCGCACCCTCACGCCCCGGCCCGTCACGCCCCGGCCCGTCACGCCCGGACACTCACGCGAGCCCGGACAGTCAGGCGAGCCCGGACGCTCACGCCTCGGAGGCTCAGGCCTCGAAGGGGCGCGCCGGCCAGGGCGCCTCCGCCGGGCGCAGCGCGTCGAGTCCGTCGCCGGTCCGCGCGGCCACCAGCGACAGCACGCCGACGACGAGGCAGTTGTTGTGCAGTTCGCCCGCCAGCACGCCGCGCACGAGTTCCTCCAGCGGAACCCGCGCCAGCTCCATGTCGGCCTCTTCGTCCTCGACCTCGAAGCGCTCCCCCTCGGCCTCGGACAGCCCGCGGGCGAGGAAGATCCGCACGGCCTCGTCGCAGCCGCCGGGGGTGGTGTACACGTCGGTCAGGACGCGCCAGTCCTCGGCCTTGACGTGGGCCTCCTCGTACAGCTCGCGCTGGGCGGCGTGCAGCGGGTTCTCGCCGGGGACGTCCAGCAGCCCGGCCGGGATCTCCCACAGCTTGTGGCGGACGGGGTGGCGGTACTGGCGCAGGACCAGGACGCGGCCCGCCTCGTCCAGGGCGAGGACGGCGACCGAGCCGGGGTGGACCTGGTAGTCGCGGGTGACGACCGTGCCGTCGGGCATGACCACGTCGTCGGTGCGGACGGAGGTCTTGTTGCCCACGAAGGGGGTCTCCGTCGCCCGGATCTCCCACTCCTCGGGAATGTCCTTGATCGTCATGACCGGAAATGTCCTTCCACACGTACGGCGGCCGGGTGCGCCCCGTGAACACGCGCGCCCCGGCCACCGTACAACTGACGTGCTAGTTGCCCTGCTGGCGCTGGACCGCCGCCTTCACCAGGCCGGCGAACAGCGGGTGCGGCCGCGTCGGGCGGGACCGCAGCTCGGGGTGCGCCTGCGTGGCGACCAGGTACGGGTGCACCTCGCGCGGGTACTCCACGTACTCGACGAGCTTGCCGTCCGGCGAGGTGCCCGAGAACAGGATGCCCGCCTGCTTCTCCAGCTCGGCGCGGTAGGCGTTGTTCACCTCGTAGCGGTGCCGGTGGCGCTCCTCGACGTACTCCTTGCCGTCGTACACCTCGCGCACGATCGAGCCCTCGGCCAGCTTGGCCGGGTACATGCCGAGCCGCATGGTGCCGCCCATGTCGCCCTCGCCCGCCACGATGTCGAGCTGCTCGGCCATGGTGGAGATGACCGGGTGGGCGGTGGCCGGGTCGAACTCGGTGGAGTTGGCGTCCGAGATGCCCACCAGGTTGCGGGCCGCCTCGATCACGATGCACTGCAGGCCGAGGCACAGGCCGAGCAGCGGGATCTTGTTCTCGCGGGCGTACTTGATCGCGCCGACCTTGCCGAGCACGCCGCGGTCGCCGAAGCCGCCGGGGATGCAGACGCCGTCGACGTCCTCCAGCTGCGCCTTGGCGCCGGCCGGGGTCTTGCAGTCGTCGGAGGTGACCCACTTGATCTTCACGCGGGCCTTGTTGGCGAAACCGCCGGCGCGCAGCGCCTCGGTCACCGACAGGTAGGCGTCCGGCAGGTCGATGTACTTGCCGACCAGGGCCAGGGTGATCTCGTGGTCCGGATTGTGGACACGGTCCAGCAGGTCGTCCCACGTGGTCCAGTCGACGTCGCGGAAGGAGAGGTCCAGCTTGCGGACGACATAGGCGTCCAGGCCCTCCGAGTGCACTACCTTCGGGATGTCGTAGATCGAGCGGGCATCGGGACAGGCGACCACGGCTGCCTCGTCTACGTCGCACATCAGCGAGATCTTGCGCTTGATGGCGGTGGGGACCTCGCGGTCGCAGCGCAGCACGATGGCGTCCGGCTGGATACCGATGTTGCGCAGTGCCGCGACCGAGTGCTGGGTGGGCTTCGTCTTCAGCTCTCCCGACGGCCCGATGTAGGGAAGGAGGGAGATGTGGACGACGAACACGTTGTCCCGGCCGACCTCGTGCCGCACCTGGCGGACGGTTTCGAGGAAGGGCAGCGACTCGATGTCGCCGACCGTGCCGCCGACCTCCGTGATCACGACGTCGACCTCGTCGGTCGCCATGCGGCGGATGCGGTGCTTGATCTCGTTGGTGATGTGCGGGATGACCTGCACCGTGTCGCCCAGGTACTCGCCGCGCCGCTCCTTGGCGATGACCGTCGAGTACACCTGTCCTGTAGTGACATTGGCGGTGCCGTCCAAGTCACGGTCGAGGAAGCGCTCGTAGTGTCCGATGTCGAGGTCGGTCTCGGCACCGTCGTTCGTGACGAACACCTCACCGTGCTGGAAGGGGTTCATCGTGCCCGGATCGACGTTGAGATACGGGTCGAGCTTCTGCATGACGACGCGCAGGCCCCGGGCCTTGAGCAGCATGCCGAGGCTGGAGGCCGTCAGACCCTTGCCGAGAGAGGAGGCGACACCCCCAGTGACGAAGATGTGCTTGGTCGTCGAGGATTTGGGCGGCATGGCCAAGAGGGGGCTCCCGTGGTCGCGGTCTGGGTTGCGGTTCCGGGGTTTCTCGCCCACCGGTCCACGGGCTACCAGGGTAACAGCGACCGGCACCGATGGCGTCCGGCCACGCTGCGCGCACGGTCCGACACGTATGCGTTTCACCGGGCGATTTCTCACCCGTGGCTCACCCGTTCGGATGAGTCGCGTTGCCGAGAGCGGCACACGGATCATCTACGTGCGTCGTATCCTGCTCGGACATCGCTGCCGAGCCCGGCCGGCAAAACGGCACCACCCCCCGCCCGTAAGCCCCGGAACAACGAGAGCTCGTCAGTTCGTTGAGCGAGAATTGTGGTTTTGCCTCACAGCGGGGCGACTGCTTTGCTTCGTCGCTCAACGACGCTTTACAACGACCCCTTGACCGCATCAGCGACAGCCCCACTGTGGGGCGACGTGGCCGTTCGACTGGAGTTGCACGTGGCCGGGCGCATCGAAGACTACGCACTCATCGGAGACATGCAGACCGCTGCCCTGGTCTGCCGGGACGGCACGGTCGACTGGCTGTGCCTGCCCCGCTTCGACTCGCACGCCATCTTCGCCGGTCTGCTGGGCACCGAGGAGCACGGGTTCTGGCGCCTCGGGCCCGCGCACGGGCCGGACGAGGAGCCGCCCACGGCCGCCCGGCGCAGCTACCGCGGCGACTCGCTGATCCTGGAGTCGGAGTGGGACACCGGGCGCGGCACCGTCCGCGTGACCGATTTCATGCCCCCGCGTGACGGCGCCCCGCAGCTGATCCGGATCGTGGAGGGCATCTCGGGCCGGGTGAAGATGCGCTCGGCGCTGCGGATGCGGTTCTCCTACGGGCGGGTGGTGCCGTGGGTGCACAAGCACGAGGGGCGCACGGTCGCCGTGGCGGGCCCGGACTCCGTGTGGTTCGACACACCCGCGGAGACCTACGGCAAGTCGCTCACGACGTACTCGGACTTCACGGTCGCGCCGGGTGACCGGATCACGTTCACCCTCTCGTGGCAGCCCTCGCACAAGGAGCCGCCGCCGCTGCCGGAGCCGGAGCAGTCGCTGGAGGCGACGGAGGACTTCTGGCGCGAGTGGGTCGAGCACTGCACGTACCACGGCCCCTACCGCGAGGCCGTGGTCCGCTCCCTGATCACGCTCAAGGCGCTGACGTACGCGCCGACCGGCGGGATCGTCGCCGCGCCCACCACCTCCCTGCCGGAGGACATCGGCGGCGTGCGCAACTGGGACTACCGCTACACGTGGCTGCGCGACGCGGCGATCACGCTGTCGTCGCTGCTGCGCACCGGCTACCGCGAGGAGGCCCGTGCCTGGCGCGAGTGGCTGCTGCGCGCGGTGGCGGGCGACCCGGAGAACCTGCAGATCATGTACGGCATCGCCGGTGAGCGCGAGCTCGGCGAGGCGGAGCTGGACTGGCTGCCCGGCTACGAGAACTCCGCGCCGGTCCGGGTCGGCAACGGCGCCGCGCACCAGCTCCAGCTGGACGTGTACGGCGAGGTCACCGAGGCCCTGCACCTGGCCCACATGACGGGCCTGGCCCGCAACGACTACGCCTCGCTGCTCCAGCTGAAGCTGATCCGCTACCTGGAGAAGCACTGGCAGGAACCGGACGAGGGCATCTGGGAGGTGCGCGGTCCGCGCCGCCACTTCGTGCACTCCAAGGTGATGGCCTGGGTCGCCGTCGACCGCACCATCAAGCTGATCGAGTCCGGCGACGCCGACGGTCCGCTGGAGGAGTGGAAGCAGCTGCGCGACGACATCCACCGGGACGTGTGCGAGAAGGGCTACGACAAGGAACGCAACACGTTCACGCAGTCGTACGGCTCCAGGGAGCTGGACGCCTCGCTGCTGCTGATCCCGCAGATGGGCTTCCTGCCGCCGGACGACAAGCGCGTCATCGGCACCATCGAGGCGATCCAGCGGGAGCTGTCCACGGCGGACGGCTTCATCCTGCGCTACCCGACCGAGGGCGAGAGCGCGGGCGTCGACGGTCTGCCCGGCGACGAGGGCGCCTTCCTGGCCTGCTCGTTCTGGATGGCCGACGACCTGGCGATGATCGGCCGCGTGGACGAGGCGCGGAAGCTGTTCGAGAAGCTGCTGTCGCTGCGCAACGACCTCGGTCTGCTGGCGGAGGAGTGGGACCCGCGCCTCAAGCGCCAGGTCGGCAACTTCCCGCAGGCCTTCAGCCACGTGCCGCTGATCGACACGGCACTGCGGCTGACGGCGTCGGGCGCGTACGGAGGCTGAGAGAGCCTGCTCCGCACGGCAGAGGGCCCGCCCCGGCGGGCCCTCTGCCGTGCGCCGACGGACCCGGTCGGGACCGGTGCCCCCGTCGTCGCCCGGGCCGGTGATCGTCGCCGCGACCGCCGTGAGATGCCGTCGGGACGGGCGCGCGGGTAGCGTCCGGCACATGGACAGCGGCAGGGACAGCGCATTCGACACCCACGGCGCCGGGATCACCGTGCAGCGGGCACTGGAGCTGCCCGGACTGCGCAGCGGGCTGCCCGAGATCCTCGCGGGCGCCGAGCGGCTGGGCAGGACCGTGCGCTGGGTGCACGCGGGCGAGGTGCCCAACATCGCGTCGCTGCTGAAGGGCGGCGAACTGCTGCTGACCACGGGCTACGGGCTCGGCACCCGCCCGGCCGAGCAGCGCGCGTTCGTGCGCACGCTGGCCGAGCGCGGCATCGCCGCCCTCGTGGTGGAGCTCGGCCCTCGTTTCACCCGGCTGCCCGCCGCGCTGGTCGACACGGCGCGGGCGACCGGGCTGCCGCTCGTCCAACTGCACCGCGAGGTGCCGTTCGTGACGGTCACGGAGGAGATCCACACCGAGATCGTCAACGGGCACTACGCGCTGCTCCAGCGCGCCGAGGAAGTGCACCGCCGCTGCACCCAGGCGCTGCTCGGCGGCGGCGGGGTGCCCCAGGTGCTCGGCATCCTGGCCGACTTCAGCGACAACCCGGTCTTCCTGGAGACGCCGGACTGTCAGCTCCTGTACGCCGCCGGGGCCGGGCCCGAGGGCGCGGAGCCGTTGCAGGTGTGGGAGGGGCTGCGCGGCCAGCACAAGGACGTGCCGCCGCCCGCGGGTTCGGTGCTGGTGGACGTGCCGGGCGGCGGGCCGGGCGCCGGGGCGGTGCGGGCGCGGCTGGTGCTGCTGCCGGTGCGGTCGCCGCTCGCGCCGGTGCACCGGATGGCGGCCGAGCGGGCGGCGGGCATCCTCGCCGTGGTGCTGATGCAGGCCCGCCAGGAGGAGGAGCTGGCGGCGCGCGGGCGGGGCGACTTCCTGACCGACCTCGCGGAGGGCCGTGTCCCGGCCCAGGACGCGCCGGCGCAGGCCCGGGTGCTGGGGTTCAAGCCGGGCGACAGTCCCCTGCTGCCGGTGGTGATGCGGCTCGGCGACGCGCTGCACCCGGGCGGCGGCTGGGCGGTGCTGGCCCGCGCGGTGGCGGAGGAGCTGGCCTCGGTGGGCGTGCCCGTACTGCTGGGCGTGCGGCCGGTGGAGGGCCGGGTGCCGCTGCTGCTGGGCATGCGGTCGGAGTCGGACCGGTCGGCGCTCGCGGACCGGGTCGCGGCGGCGCTGCGGGCCGGTGTGGAACGCGCCGGGATGCGGCGGCCGGGGGCGCAGCCGCCCGTCGTGGTCGTCGGGGTGGCCGGCGGCTGGGCGGCGGCGTCGGCGGGGCTGCGGCACGCGGCGGAGACGGCGACCGCGGCGCAGGGGCTGCCGGACCGGCCGTGGTACGACGCCCGGCGGCTGGACATCGACCTGCTGCTGTGGCGGCTGCGGGACCATCCCGACCTGGCGGCGTTCGTGGACCGTGCGATCGGCCCGCTCCGCGAGCACGACCGCCGCTCGAAACCGCCGCTGCTGCCCACCCTGGAGACGTACCTCGCGCACGCGGGGCGCAAGGCGGAGACGGCGCGCGAGCTGCACCTGAACCGGCAGACGCTCTACAACCGCCTGGCCCGCATCGGTGAGCTGCTGGGCACCGACCTGGAGGACCCCCAGACGGTCCTGGCCCTGAGCCTGGCCCTGCGGGCGCGGCGCCACGTGACCCGGCGGTCGTGAGGCCGAGGCTCTCACGGGGCCGGGCTCAGATCAGCGGCCTGGGCTGCGTCAACTCGTCGTACACGCTCAGCACTTGGGCGACCGTCTCGTCCTCGGTCGGCCATTCGGCCGCCTGCCGGGCGGCCCTGGCGCTGAGCACTTCCCGGCGCGCGGGGTCTTCCAGCAGCCGGACGACGGCTCGCGCCAGCGCCTCCGGTTCGCCGTGCGGGACGAGTTCGGCGGCGTCGCCGACGAGTTCGCGGATGCCGCCGGCGTCGGCGGCGACGAGCGGCACGCGCGCGTGGAGGGCCTCCTGCGCGAGCACGGACCGGGACTCCCGGCTGCCGGGCAGCAGCGCGAGGTCGGCGGCGGCGAGCAGGTCGGTGAGGTCGTCGCGCCGCCCGAGGAGCCGCACCGGCAGCCCTTCGCGCTCGATGCGGCCCTGGAAGTCGCCGCGCAGCGGCCCCTCCCCCGCGACGGCGACGAGCGGCGCCGGGTCGAGCCGGCGCCACGCGTGCGAGGCGTCCAGCAGGACGTCGTACCCGCGGTGCCCGTCGAGGGCGCCCGCGGCCATCAGTAACGGGCGGTCCATGGCGCCGATTTCGGCGCGGACCTTGGCGCGCCGCCCCTCCGGGCCGTCCGGGTCGTCGGTCCTGCGGGGCCGGGGCAGGGCGACGGCGGCCAGCCGGGCGTCCCGGGCGCCCGTCCGGCGGGCCAGGTCGACCAGGTACGAGGTGGTCCCGAGGACGACGGTGGCGGCCTTGGCGACGCGCCGCTCCAGCAGGCGCAGCAGGTGGGCGCGGGCCCCCTCGGCGTGGGCGCGGTTGTGCCAGGTGACGACGAACGGGACGTGCCGTCCGCTGAGCGCGAGCGCCGTGCGGAAGGAGGCGTGCAGCCCGTGCGCGTGCACCAGGTCGGCGTCAGCGCAGGCGGCCCGCAGCGCGGTCACGGAGGCCGGGTCGCTGCTGCGGGGCACGTGCACGTGGTCGGCGCCGACGCCGGCGAAGTCGTAGGTGCGGGCGGCCTCAAGGGGGGCGCACACCGTGACTTTCACGCCCCGTGCGACGAGACCCGCGGCCAGGGAGCGCACGTGGGCGCTGCTGCCGGCGTTGCCCCCGCCCAGCACCTGCACGGTGTGCAGCGGCGACTGGCCGTGCGGCGAAGGGCTGCTCACGGGGGTCACGTGGCCGGGGCTCCTGGTTCGGCGTCGGGCGGTCACGAAGAAAGTACAGAAGGATCGCGCACGGTGGGTGCACGGCGCGATGCGTCCGGTGACACCGTCAAGGATGCCAGTACGCACGTGTGTTCCGGGAATTCCGGCGGTGCGAGGGGCCGCCGGCTCCGCCGCCCCGGCTCACTCGCACGAGTGACTCAACCGCACCTCTGCCCGAGCCAGTCGGCTCACACCGTCCCCGCAGACGGCCGCCGCCACCAGCCCGGCGGCGTGCAGGGCCAGCCCGGCCCGCCCGCTGCCGACCGCGACGGCGGCACCGAGCGCCGCACCCAGCGCGTGTGCGCCGGTGTCCCCGATCATCGCCCGCTCCCCCAGGTCGCCGGGCAGCACGGCAGCGGCGGCGCCCAGCGCGGCCGCCGTCAACTCGCCCGCCTCGCCGCGCCGCAGGAGTCCCGGCGCCCCGAGGACGAGGACGACGCCGGCGGCCCGGCCGGGGCGGACGTCCACGAGATTGACGAAGTGCGCCGCCCCGGCGATCACGACACCGGCGAGCACCCTGTCCAGCGGCCGTTCCCTGAGGACCGCGCCCGCGGCGAGCGCCGCCGCCGAGATCCCGAACAGCTTCACGGCCCCGCTGGTGACCTCGCCGTCCCGCAGCGCGCCCAGATGCGCCCGGAATCCCCGCCTGGGGTCCCGGGCACCGGCCACGTCGTCGTAGGCGCCGCACAGTCCGGCGGCGGCGACGGCGAGGGCGGCACCCGGCCGGCCGCGCCCGGCGCCGACCGCGGCGGCGAGGGCGGCGCCGGGACCGGCGTACAAGTCGACGGTCCGGCCCGCGTAGTTGGTCCGCTCCCACCGGGACCGGCCGCCGGGTGCGGTGGTCCGCAGGACGGCGGTGGCGGCCCGGGTGAGGGCCGCGCTGCGGGAGAAGGAGAGGAAGGGGGCTCCCCGACGGGTCACTGCGGCGCCCCCCGGTCGCGGGCCACTGGGCCGTGCCGGGCGTCGCGCGGCAGTCGCAGGGCAGGCGTCACTGTGCGGACCCGGCCTAGAGGTCCGCCCGTGCCGTCTCCAGGAGTTCCTCCGCGTGGGCGCGCGCCGTCTCCGAGTCCTCCTGGCCGGCCAGCATCCGGGACAGCTCCCGGATGCGGTCCTCCCCTTCGAGGACCTTCACGCCGGAGCGGGTCACGGAGCCGTCGTTGGTCTTCTCCACCAGCAGCTGCCGGTCGGCGAAGGCCGCCACCTGCGGCAGGTGCGTCACGACGACGACCTGCGCGGTCTTCGCCAGCCGCGCGAGGCGCCGCCCGATCTCGACGGCCGCCTTGCCGCCGACACCCGCGTCGACCTCGTCGAAGAGATACGTCGGTACCGGATCGGTCCCGGCGAACACCACCTCGACGGCGAGCATCACGCGCGACAGCTCACCGCCCGAGGCGCCCTTGGCGATGGGCCGGGGCGGGGCCCCCGGGTGCGGCGCGAGCAGCAGCTCGACCTCGTCGGCGCCCGCCGGGCCGTAGGCGACCGTACGACCGCCGACCTCGACGCCCTCCGGGTCCTCGGTCTGCCGGATGTCGAAGGACACGCGCGCGTGCGGCATGGCGAGCGAGGCCAGCTCGGCGGTCACGGCGGCGGCGAACCGCTCGGCGGCGTCCGTCCGCGCGTCGGTCAGCGCCTGCGCGAGACCGCCCAGTTCGGCACGGAGCGCGTCCCGCTCGGCGGTCAGCTCGCCGATCCGCTCGTCGTCGCCCTCCAGCTCGGTCAGCCGCTGGGCGCTGCGCTCGGCCCACGCCAGCACGGCGGCGACGTCCTCGCCGTACTTCCGCGTGAGCCCGGTGAGCGCGGCCCGCCGCTCCTCCACGGCGGCCAGCCGCAGCGGGTCGGCGTCCAGGTCGTCGGAGTACCCGGCGAGCTCCCCGGCGACGTCCCGCAGCAGGATGCCGACCTCACTGATCCGGTCGGCGAGCGCGGCCAGCGCCGGGTCGTGCGACCGGACGGCGTCCAGGGCCCGCTGGGCGCCCGCGACGAGCGTGCCTGCGTCGACGCCCTCGGGGTCCTCCGGGTTGCCCGCGAGCGCGGCGTGCGCGGCGGTCGCGGCCGACGCCAGCGCCTCCGCGTGCCCGAGCCGCTCCGCCTCCTCCGCCAGCTCCACGTCCTCACCGGCGCGCGGCTCGACGGCCGAGATCTCCTCCAGCCCGTAGCGCAGCATGTCGGCCTCCTGGGCCCGCTCGCGCGCACGCGTGGTGATCTCTTCGAGCTCGGCGGAGACGGCCCGCAGCCGCTTGTAGGCCTCGGTGTACTTGGCGAGCGGCACGGCGACCGCGTCCCCGGCGTACCGGTCGAGCGCCTGCCGCTGCCGGGACAGCTTCAGCAGCCCCTGCTGGTCGGTCTGCCCGTGCACGGCCACCAGCTCGTCGGCGATCTCCGCCAGCACCCCCACGGGCACGCTGCGCCCGCCCAGGTGGGCCCGCGACCGTCCCTCGGCGGAAACGGTACGGCTGACCAGCAGCGCCCCGTCGTCCAGTTCGGCACCGGCCTCCTCGGCCCGTACGGCGACGGCGGCGTCCGGGGGCACGGTGATCCGCCCCTCCACGACCGCCTTCCCGGCGCCGATCCGCACGAGCGCCGGGTCCGCGCGCCCACCGAGCAGCAGTCCGAGGCTGGTGACCACCATGGTCTTGCCCGCGCCCGTCTCACCGGTGACGGCGGTGAAGCCGGGCGACAGCTCGACGACAGCGTCGTCGATGACTCCGAGCGACCGTATCCGCATCTCCTCCAACACGCACCCGACCATACGAGGTTTCACCCGTGCTGTGCGACGCCGCCCTGCCGTTCCCGCGCCGCCGCCGGATTCGTGACCTCCCGGCGAGTCCCCCGTTGCACGCATGTTCCCCCCGCTTGCGGGGACGGTCCGGTCGTGTCCGTGCCGGACGGGGCCCGGATGCGGTGCTCCCCGCCGACGCGGGGAGGGGCGCTGTGCTGGGCGCCGGCTAGTGCGGCGCCCCTCGCCACCCGGAGACCGGCAGCGCGAACTTCGCCACCAGCCGGTCCGTGAACGACGCGTGGTGCAGCCGGGCCAGCCGCACCGGCACGGCACCCCGCCGCACCTCCACCCGCGCCCCCGGCGGCAACTCCACGGTCCGCCGCCCGTCGCACCACAGCACCCCCGGCGGGACGTGCGGCAGCACCTCCACGGCCAGCACCGAGTCCGGCGACGTCACCAGCGGCTTCGCGAACAGCGCGTGCGCCGAGATCGGCACCATCAGCAGCGCCTCCACCTCCGGCCACACCACCGGCCCGCCCGCGGAGAACGCGTACGCCGTCGACCCGGTCGGCGTGGCGCACACGATCCCGTCGCAGCCGAACCCGGTCACCGGCCGCCCGTCGATCTCCAGCACGACCTCCAGCATCCGCTCGGCGGACACCTTCTGCACGGCCGCCTCGTTCAGCGCCCAGTCGGTGTGGACGATGTCGCCGTTGCGGTGCACGACGACGTCGACGGTCATCCGCTCCTCGACCTCGTACGCCTTGCTCACCACGCGGTCGACGACCTTGTCCAGGTCGTCCCGCTCGGCCTCGGCGAGGAATCCGACCCGTCCGAGGTTGACGCCGAGCATGGGCACCCCGGAGGCGCGGGCGAACTCGGCGCCGCGCAGCAGCGTGCCGTCACCGCCCAGGACGATCAGCAGCTCGCAGTCGTCCAGGCACTGCGGGGTGGCCTCCTTGACGGTCTCCACCTCGTCCGGCAGCGGCAGGTCGAGCGCCTCGGCCTCCAGCACCCGCACCCCGAGCCCGGAGCGCAGCAGCCCCTTGACCACGAGTTCGGCGCTGCGGATCGCCGCGGGCCGACCGGTGTGGGCCAGCAGGAAAACAGTACGTGCCCGGTTCTGTGTCAACGCGGCCCCTCCGCCACTGCACGGTCAACGTCGGCCGGGTCCAGTTCCGGAGCCCCGGCCCGCAGCCACAGAAAGTATTCGACATTGCCCGAGGGTCCGGGAAGCGGACTGGCGGTGACCCCGCACACTCCGAGCCCCAGTTCCCGGGCGCGCGCGGCGACCCCGCGCACGGCTTCGGCGCGCAGCTCCGGACTGCGCACGACGCCACCGCTGCCGAGCCGCTCCTTGCCCACCTCGAACTGCGGCTTGACCATCATCACCAGGTCCGCGTCCGGCGTCACGCAGCGCACCAGGGCGGGCAGCACCAGTCCGAGGGGGATGAAGGACAGATCCCCCACGACCAGATCCACCGGCTCCCCGTCGATCGCCTCAGGCGTCAACTCCCGTACGTTCGTACGGTCCTTGACGGTGACGCGTTCATCGCTCCGCAGGGACCAGGCGAGTTGTCCGTATCCGACGTCGACGGCGACGACGTGCCGGGCGCCCGCCCGCAGCAGGACGTCGGTGAAGCCGCCGGTGGAGGCGCCGGCGTCCAGGGCGCGACGGCCCTCGACGACCAGGCCGCGCGGCACGAACGCCGCGAGGGCGCCGGCGAGCTTGTGGCCGCCGCGGGAGACGTAGTCGGGATCGCTGTCGTCCTGGGACACGACGATCGCGGCGGCGGTCTCCACCTGCGTGGCGGGCTTGGTCGCGACGGTCTTGCCGACGGTGACGCGCCCGGCCGCGATCAGCTGGCTCGCGTGCTCCCGCGAGCGCGCCAGCTTCCGGCGGACCAGCTCCGCGTCCAGACGGCGGCGTGCGACTCCTGCCACGTTCGGTTCAGCTCCCCTGTCGGTACGTCGAATCGGATGGGCGGCCCGAAGGGCCTTGGTGTGGGGTGGTGGTCGGGTGACCGGTGGGAGCCGCAGGCCCCGGGCGGGCGTCGAGCGCGGTGAGCGCGTCACGCAGCCCCCGGTGTACATCCTCGTACACCTCAAGGTGTCCGTCGGTGGCGAGGTGGTCGGCGTCGGCCAGCCGCTCCAGCTGGGCGTCCACGTCGGCGTTGCCGGTGGGCGTGCGGGGGACGTGCAGGGGTGCGGGGGCGTCCGGGTCGTGGTCGGTCCCGGGCGGCGTCCGCGGGGCGGCCCCGTCCTCCGCCGGGGTCCCGGCCTCGGGCACAGCGTCGTTCATGCCCCGACGCTACCGCGAAGGGCTGGGGTACCGTCGGTCGCGATGGCGACGATCGAGGAGTGCCGCGCCGCACTCGAGAAGCTTTCGGACAACATGGCGGACGCCGAGGGCGACGTACGCGCGGCGGCCGCCCTGGACCGGTCGGTGAGCTGCCGGATCACCGACCTCGACGTCACCTTCGTCGGCAGGCTGACCGGCGGCCGGATCGACGTGCACGACACGGTGCAGGGGCCGCCGCCCGAGCGGGCGCAGATCCGGCTCGCCCTGGCCGGGGACGACCTGGTGGCGCTGGTCGACGGCGAGCTGCACTTCGCCCGGGCCTGGGGTTCGGGCCGGGTGCGGCTGGAGGCGGGTCTGCGGGACCTGCTGCGCCTCAGGAAGCTTCTGTAGCGGCGAACTGCCGCGCGTCCTGCCGGTCCCCGGCCCGCGCCTTGCGCGCGGCGGGCACCACCAGCGGCGTGCCCGTCTCCGGGTCCTCGATGACCTGGCAGCGCAGCCCGAACACCTCCTCGACCAGCTCGGCGGTGACGATGTCGTTCGGCGCGCCCTGGGCGACGACCTGCCCGCCGCGCAGCGCGACGAGGTGGGTGGCGTACCGGGCGGCGTGGTTGAGGTCGTGCAGCACGGCGACCAGGGTGCGGCCCTGCTCCTCGTGCAGCTGGGCGCACAGGTCGAGGACGTCGATCTGGTGCTGGATGTCGAGATACGTCGTCGGCTCGTCCAGCAGCAGCAGCGGCGTCTGCTGGGCGAGCGCCATGGCGATCCACACGCGCTGACGCTGACCGCCGGACAGCTCGTCCACGTAACGGTCGGCGAGCTCGGCGACGCCGGTCTGCGCCATCGACTCCTGTACGACGCGCTCGTCCTCCGTGGACCACTGCCGCAGGATGCCCTGGTGCGGGTAGCGGCCCCGGCCCACGAGGTCGGCGACGGTGATGCCGTCGGGTGCGATCGAGGACTGGGGCAGCAGACCGAGCGTCCGGGCCACCTTCTTCGCCGGCATCGACTGGATGACCTGCCCGTCGAGCAGCACCCGGCCCTCGCTGGGCCTGAGCATCCGCGACAGCGCGCGCAGCAGGGTGGACTTGCCGCAGGCGTTGGGGCCGACGATCACCGTGAAGGAGTTGTCGGGTATCTCCACCGACAGCTGCTCGGCGATGACGCGCTGGTCGTAGGCGAGGGTGACCTTCTCGGCGGACAGGCGGTTCACGGTGCTCCTTGGGTTGTTCGGCCCGGTGCCGGTGGTGCCGGCGGCGCTCATATCCGGCCGGCCTTGCGCTCGGTGGTCAGCAGCCACAGCAGGTAGACGCCGCCGAGGACGCCGGTGACCACGCCGACCGGCAGCTGGTCCGCGCCGAAGGCCCGCTGCGAGGCCCAGTCCGCGGTGACGAGGAGGGTGGCGCCCATGCACATGGCCGGCAGCAGGTTCGGGCCGGGCGAGCGGGTCAGGCGCCGGGCGAGCTGGGGCGCGGTGAGCGCGACGAAGCTGACCGGGCCCGCGGCGGCGGTGGCGGACGCGGTGAGCAGGACGGCGGCGACCATCAGCAGCGCCCGCACCCGCTCGACGCGCACCCCGAGGGCGTACGAGACGTCGTCGCCCATCTCCATCATCCGCAGCCCGCGCGCGTTGGCGAGGACGAACGGCACGAGGACGGCGCACAGCGCGAGCAGCGGCCAGACCTGGTCCCAGCCGCGGCCGTTGAGGGAGCCGGTCATCCAGACGACGGCGCGGGCCGCGTCGACCAGGTCGGCCTTGGTGAGCAGATAGCCGTTGATGGCGGTGACGATCGCGGACACACCGATGCCGACCAGGACGAGGCGGTAGCCGTGCACGCCCTGCTTCCAGGCGAGCAGGTAGATGGCGAGGCCGGTCGCCAGACCGCCGACGAGCGCGCCGATCGTGACCTCGGCGGCGCTGCCGGAGAACAGCACGATCATCACGAGGGCGCCGGCCGTCGCGCCCTGGCCGAGGCCGAGGATGTCCGGACTGCCCAGCGGGTTGCGGGAGATGGACTGGAACAGCGCGCCGCCCAGCCCGAGCGAGGCGCCGACCAGCAGTCCCACCAGGACCCGCGGCAGCCGCAGTTCGTTGACGATGAACTCCTGGCCCGCGTTGCCCTGCCCGGCGAGCGTCTTCAGCACGTCAGCGGCGCCGATGGGGAAGTCGCCGGTGCCGATCAGCACGATGCTCACGGCGAGCGCGGTCACCAGCAGCAGGGCGACGACGGTCAGGGCGCGCACGTCGAGCCGGAGGGACAGGCCACCCGGGGTGCGCACCGCACGGTTGGTCCTCACAGCTGCGCCGCCCTCCGCCGTCGTACCAGAAGAATGAAGACCGGTCCGCCGAGGATCGCGGTCACGATGCCGACCTGCAGTTCCGAGGGCCGGGCGACGATCCGGCCGAGGACGTCGGCGCCGAGCAGCAGCACGGGCGACAGGATCGTGGCGTACGGCAGGATCCAGCGCAGGTCGGGGCCGGTGAAGGAGCGCACGACGTGCGGCACCATCAGCCCGACGAACACGATCGGCCCGCACGCGGCGGTCGCCGCCCCGCACAGTACGGTCGCGGCCAGCATGGACAGCGCCCGGGTCCGGTTCAGGTTGGCGCCGAGGGCCTTGGCGGTGTCGTCGCCCATGGCCATGGCGTTGAGCGGCCGGGCCAGGAACAGGGCCAGGACCGTGCCGACGATGAGGAACGGCAGCACCTGGCTGATGGTCGAGTCGGTCGCGGACGACAGCGAACCCACCGTCCAGAAGCGCATCTTGCCGAGCGCCGCACTGTCCATGATCATCACGGCCTGGAGGTAGCCGTACAGCGCGGCGCTGATCGCCGTGCCCGCGAGCGCGAGCCGCACGGGCGTGGCACCGCGGCTGCCGCCCAGGAACCACACCAGCGCGCCCACGGCGGCGGCACCGAAGAAGGCGAACCACACGTAGCCGCTCAGGCTCGTGACGCCGAAGTACGTGATGGCGGTGACCACCGCGGCCGAGGCGCCGGCGTTGATGCCGAGCAGTCCGGGGTCGGCCAGCGGGTTGCGGGTGAGCGCCTGGAGCACCGCACCGGCGAGGCCGAGCGCGGCACCGGCGAGCAGGCCGAGGATCGTGCGCGCCAGCCGCTCGTCGACGACGACGTCGCCGTAGGTGCCCGAGCTCTCGAACAGGCCGTGCCAGACCTGTTCCAGGGACAGCTCTTTCGCGCCGACCGCGATGCTCGCCACCGCGACGAGCAACAGGATCAGGACGGAAACGAGCAACCCAAAGGAACGTATCGCCCGGCGGGTTGGGGGCGCGGGGGCGGGCTCCGCGCGCTGTTCGGGAGGACTGTCGACCAACACGCAGTTAGGTTAGCCTACCCTCGCAAGTGACCACGATCCCGAGGCGCCGTCATCTCCGGCCCCGGGCACCACCGCCCAGCTCAGCCCGCACAAGGGACACCCCGCAGCCCTTCGCCGCCCTCGGGACCCGACGCCCGCTCACATCCCCAGCCGCGCCAGCGCCTTGCCCGCGTCGAGCCCGCACACACCGTCCCCGGCCGCCGTCCAGGCCGCCGCGCACAACGCCCGCAGCCCGTCCGGCGCGGTGCCGTCACCGTCCAGTTCCAGCCGCTCGGCGCCGGCCCGCGCCGTCCAGCCACCGCACCGGAAGCCCCCGTCGACGGCGGACACCTCCGGCTGCCCGGTGAGCAGACCCCGCAGATCGGCGTCGACGTACGTCGGCCGGTGCCGCGGCGGCGCGGCGAGCAACTGCGCGCCGTCCGTCACGCCGGTCATCACGAGCAGCGAGTCGACGCCCCCGTTGAACGCGCCCTCGATGTCCGTGTCCAGCCGGTCCCCGACCACCAGCGGCCGCTCCGCCCCCGTGCGCAGGATGCTCTCCCGGTGCATCGGAGGCAGCGGCTTGCCCGCCACCTGCGGCTCGGCCCCCGTGGCGATCCGCACGACCTCCACCGCCGCGCCGTTGCCCGGCGCGATGCCCCGCGCGCTCGGAATCGTCAGGTCGGTGTTGGACGCGAACCACGGCACCCCGCGCGCGATGGCGTAACAGGCCTCGGCGAACCGCCCCCACGGCAGCTCGGGGCCGCCGAACCCCTGCACCACGGCCGCCGGATCGTCGTCCGCCGACTCCACGGGCTCCAGACCGCGCTCGCGCAGCGCCACCCGCAGCCCTTCACCTCCGATCACCAGCACGCGCGCCCCCGCGGGCACCTGCTCCGCGATCAGCCGGGCGACCGCCTGCGCCGACGTGATGACGTCGGCGGCACCCGTCGGTATGCCCAGCTCGGTCAGATGCGCGGCGACCGTTTCCGGGGTCCGCAGCGCGTTGTTGGTGACGTAGGCGAGATGCATCCCGCCGGCCCGCGCCGTCGCGAGCGACCCGACGGCGTGCGCGATCGCGTCGCCCCCCGCGTACACCACCCCGTCCAGGTCGAGCAGCGCCGTGTCGTACGCCACGCTCAGGGCCTGCCCACTGGCGTCGGGCCTCGTCCTGACGCTCCGGCTCATCCCGCATCGCTCCTCGTTCGCTCGCCTTTCCCCCGATCATCCCGCATGCCACTGACACACGTACGATGCCGGGATGGACACAGCAGGTCACTCGGAAGCAACGACGCGCCGGGGCCTGGAACTCACCCCGTTCCGAGGCCTGCGCTACGACCCCGACCGGGTCGGCAGTCTGGCCGCCGTGACGTCCCCGCCCTACGACGTCGTCGTCCGCCCCGACGGCGTGCACCACCTGCAGTCCGCCGACCCGCACAACATCGTCCGGCTGATCCTCCCGCAGGCCGCCACGTCCGGCGCCCGCAACGAACAGGCCGCCGACACCCTGCGCCGCTGGCGCTCCGAGGGCATCCTGACCACGGACCCCGAGCCCGGCCTGTACGTCTACGAGCAGAGCGACGGCGACGGCCTGGTCCAGCGCGGCATCATCGGCACGCTGCGCGTGTCCGACCCGGCGGACCAGGTGGTCCTGCCGCACGAGGACGTCATGCCGCACATCGTCGCCGACCGTGCCGACCTGATGCGGGCCACCTCGGCGAACCTGGAGCCGCTCCTCCTGACCTACCGCGGCAACGGCCCGGACTCCGCCACGGCCCAGCTGATCGAGCAGGCCGCCGGCCGGCCCCCGCTGCTCGCCACGACCACCGAGGACGGCTACCACCACCGCCTCTGGTCGGTCACCGACCCCGCCGACGTGGCGAAGGTCCAGGCCGACCTCGCCCAGCACCAGGCCCTCATCGCCGACGGCCACCACCGCTGGGCCACCTACCGCCGGCTGCGCGCCGAGCAGCCCTCCCCCAGCCCCTGGGACCACGGCCTGGTCCTGCTGGTCGACACGGCCCGCTACCCGCTGCGCGTCCGCGCCATCCACCGGCTCCTGCACGGCCTGCCGGTCGCGGACGCGCTGGCCGCCCTGGACGGCCGGTTCCGGGTACGCCGCCTGGACGTGCCGTTGTCCGACGCCATGGCGGCCCTGGCCGACGCGGTGGAGACCGGCAACGCGTTCCTGCTGGGGGGCGACGGCGCCTTCCACCTCGTGGACCGGCCCGACCCGGAGCTGCTGGCCCGCACGATCCCCGTGGACCGGCCGGTGGCGTGGCGCACCCTCGACGCGACGGTCCTGCACGCCACGCTCCTCGGTCACGTCTGGCGCATCCCCGAGGACTCCCCGGCCCACATCGCGTACATCCACGACACGGCCGCCACGGTCCGCAAGGCCGAACACGACGGTGGTACGGCCGTCCTGATGCACCCGGTCCGCGAGGACGTCGTCCGCGACCTGGCCCGCCAGGGCGTCACGATGCCCCGCAAGTCGACGTCGTTCGGCCCGAAACCGGCCTCGGGCCTGGTCCTTCGGGCGCTGGACGTCTGACACCCGGCGACACAAGGACACACGGCACACGGCACACGGCTCCAACGCGAAGGGGCGGGAACCCTGCCGGATTCCCGCCCCTTCGCTCACGCGTTACCGCTCGTCCGTGCCGGCCAGTGCGCCGCGGACGTCAGTCCTCGTCGCCACGCTGAACGGCGACGTCCGTGCCGCCGTCCTCGACCTCTTCCTCGACCTCAGCCTCGGCCTTGGCCTTGGCCTCGTTGCCGATCTCGTCCTCGGCCTCGTTCTCCGCCTCGTTCTCGTCGAGGGCGTCGACGAACTCGACACCGTCCAGCTCGGCGAGCCGGTCCGAGGCGTCCGTGCTGCCGTCCCGGTCGGACTCCACGGCCTTCGCGAACCACTCCCTCGCCTCACCGCTGCGACCGGCCGCGAGCAGGGCGTCGGCGTACGCGTAGCGCAGCCGCGCGGTCCACGGCTGAACGGAGTTGGAGGCCAGCTCGGGGCTCTGCAACGTCACGATGGCCGCGTCCAGCTGCCCCATGTCACGCCGGGCGCCGGCCGCGACGAGCCGCATCTCGACCTGCCCGGCCTTGTCGAGCTTGTGCACCTCGGGAGCCCCGGCCATGTCCAGCGCCTTCTCGGGCCGGCCGAGCCCACGCTCGCAGTCGGCCATGACGGGCCACAGCTCCACGCTGCCCGTCATCCGCCGCGCCGCCCGGAACTCGGCGAGCGCCTCGCCGTACTTCTGGTTGGCGTACGCCGCGAACCCGGCCGCCTCCCGTACGGCGGCGACCCGCGAGGCCAGACGCAGGGCCACCCTGGAGTAGCCGTAGGCGCCCTCGGGGTCCTCGTCGATGAGCCGGGCGACCATCACCAGGTTCTTGGCGACGTCCTCCGCGAGCGTCTTCGGCAGGCTTTGCAGCTCCTGCCGCACGTCCTTGTCGATCTCGTCGCCGGTCACGTCCTCGGGGATCGGCAGCCGCTTGATCGGCTCGCGGTCCCGGTCCCGCTCGTCACGGAACCGGCCACCGCCGCCACCACGCCGGTCTTCCCGACGGTCGTCGCGCCGGTCGTCCCGGCCCCGGAACCCACCGGGACGCCCACCCCGGTCGTCCCGACGGGGCCCACGGCCACCACGGTCGTCCCGGCCCCGGAACCCACCGCGCTCGCCACGGTTGTCGTCACGGCGGAAACCACCACGCTCACCGCGGTCGTCGTCACGACGGAAACCACCACGCTCACCGCCGTTGTCGTCACGACGGAAACCACCGCGAGGCCCGCGGTCGTCACTGCGACGGTCGTCACGCCTGTCATCGCGCCGGTCGTCGGTACGCCGGTCGTCACGCCTGTCGTCACGGCGGTCATCGCGACGGAAGCCGCCACGGTCGTCGCGCCGGAAACCACGGTCCCGGTCATCGCGCCGGTCGTCGGTACGTCGGTCGTCGCGACGGACGTCCCGCCTGTCATCACGACGCTCGTCACGCCGATCATCGCGGCGGTCGTCGCGGCGGAAGCCACCGCGAGACCCACGATCGTCGCCACGTCGGTCGTCCACCCGGCGGTCGTCACGGCGGCCGTAACCCCCGCTCCCCCCGCCACGGTTGTCGTCACGCCGGAAGGTGGGACGGTCGCCCCGCGCACCGCGGTCACCGCGATCGTCCCGACGGTCGTCGCGCCTCTCGTGGGGGCGATCGTCTCGCCTGTCGTCACGGCGGTCATCGCGGCGGAAGCCGGTGCGCGGGCCCCGGTCGTCGCGGCGCGGGCCACGGTCCCGGTCGTCACGCCGGCCGAATCCCCCGCCACGGTTGTCGTCGCGCCGGAAGCCGCCCCGATCACCACGGTCGTCGCCACGGCGGTCATCGCTTCGACGGTCGTCTCCGCGCCGGTCGTCACGCCGGTCGTCACGGCGGAAACCGCCGCGGTCGCCTTCCCGACGGACGTAGCCACCACGGTCATTGTCACGGCGGTCGTTGTCGCGACGGAAGCCGCCACGGTCTCCGCGCTGACCTCCACGGTCGTTGCGGTCGCCGCGGTCACCACTGTCCCGTCGCCGCTGGTCGCGCTCCGGTCGGTCGTCGGGAGAGTTGGTGGACATGGTGACTCCTGTCATCGGTACCGCAAGTCATTCTCGCGCAGCCGGGTACCCGGCGCGCTCCGGGCTGTGCTTGTTTCAGAACAACAAAAGGACCCCTGGTCCCAGCTGTACGCTGGTGACCAGGGGTCCTTTCCAAAGATTGTTCGGCGGTGTCCTACTCTCCCACAGGGTCCCCCCTGCAGTACCATCGGCGCTGTAAGGCTTAGCTTCCGGGTTCGGAATGTAACCGGGCGTTTCCCCTACGCTATGACCACCGAAACCCTAATGGTTTCGAGCGAACAAGCACACTCTTCAATTGTGAGTTCAGCTCAAAAGCCGACAACTGTTCGTTGTCTCAGAACTAACACAGTGGACGCGAGCAACTGAGGACAAGCCCTCGGCCTATTAGTACCGGTCAACTCCACCCATTACTGGGCTTCCATATCCGGCCTATCAACCCAGTCGTCTACTGGGAGCCTTACCCTCTCTA
>NZ_JARVKW010000018.1 GCF_029813775.1 Streptomyces sp. DH24
GGTCGCGCCCCTCCGTCCGCCCTACAAGGCACCGCCGGGTGGTAGCCGGCTAAGCGGCGGGCCGCACCACACCCCCACGCCCCACTCCCGTCCGGCGCCCAGCTGCGGGCCGTCGTGCCGCCCCGCCCCAGCTGCGGGCAGATGTCCCTTCCGCCCAGCTGGCAGGCAGTCGTGACCTCCAGCTGCGGGCAGTCGTGACCTCCAGCTGCGGGCAGTCGTGCCGCTGGAGCGGCACGGGTGGGCGCAGGCGGCAACCCGTCAACGCCGGGGTGCGTGGCCGACCGTCGGGGTGGGCAGCGGGCGGTGACCCGTCTACGCGGAGGTGCGTGACCGGCCACTGAGGGCGGCGACGGGGCGGTGCCCCGTCAGCCCTCGGCCGCGTGGCCGACCGTCGGGTGCGGCAGCGGGTGGTGGCCCGTCGACGCCGGGTGGGGGGCAGTGCACCCGCTCACGCTGCCGCGTTCACCAGTTCGGTGGGCTGGCTATCGCTCGGGTGAGGACTTCGTCCAGGACTCTGGCCGCTTCGGGGATGTCCAGCTGGGAGTTGTCGATGATCGGGAGGCCCGAGCCGTACCAGCCGGCCATGCGGCCGTGGATGCGGGCGACCTCCTCGTCGGTGAGGCGGCGGTTGCCCGAGCGTTCCGCGTTGCGTTCCAGGACGATGTCCAGGCCGGGGAGGAGGACGACCGGGAGCAGGCCGGGGCCCACGTGGCGTTTCCAGCCGCCGAGGCCGACGACCGGGCGGTCGGGGAAGACGGCGTCGTCGAGGATGCAGGAGATGCCGTTGGCGAGGAAGTTCCGCGCGGCGAAGCCGCAGGTGCGGCGGGCCAGGCGGTACTGGGCCTCCGAGTTGTCGTTCCACCCGGACTGCGGGTCGGCGAAGCCCGAGCGGACCCATTCGCGGACGTCGTCGAGGCTGATGTGCGCGGTGGGGACACGGCGGTGGTCCGCCCAGTACTTGGCGACGCTCGTCTTGCCGGCGCCGGCCGGGCCTATGAGGAGCACCGCGAGGGTGGTGGCCGTGGGGTCCGGGGACGTGGCCGGTGGCGGGCTGGGCATGGCGACCGGGCCGCCCGGCGGGAGTGTCATGTGGCCCGTGGTGTCCGGGGCCGGGGCCGGGGGCATCGGCGGTCCCGGGGGTGCGGTGAAGCCCGGGGGCGGGGGTGCGGGGGCCGGGCCCCGGTGCTGCGCGCCCGGGTGGTGCGCGGCCGGCGCCCAGCCGGCGGCCGGTCCGTGCCCCGGCTGGTGGGGCGGCGGCAGCGGAGAACCCACTGCGTGCTGCATCCGGTGCCACTCCGTCTCGTACAGGCGATTTCGACGCTGACGGCGGGGGAAGACCCGCGTGCTACCGAACGGTACCGCCCCCGGCCGTCGTTTGGTGAACGGCCGGGGGCGGTGCCAAGTGCCCGGTGGCGGAAGAGAATCGGACGGAAGGTGCCTTCGGGGACCTACTCGCCCACTTCGCCGTACGCGGCGAGGAGGACGGCCGGGTCGGGGCCCTCCAGGACGGTGGGCTTGGCCAGGCCGTCCAGCACGATGAAGCGCAGCAGGTCGCCGCGGGACTTCTTGTCGACCTTCATGTTCTCCAGGAGCTTCGGCCACTGGTCGTAGCGGTAGTGGAGGGGAAGTCCGACGGATTCGAGGATGGTGCGGTGGCGGTCCGCGGTCGCGTCGTCCAGGCGGCCCGCGAGGCGGCCGAGTTCGGCGGCGAAGTGCATGCCGACGGCCACGGCGGCGCCGTGCCGCCACTTGTAGCGCTCGTTCTTCTCGATGGCGTGGCCGAGGGTGTGGCCGTAGTTGAGGATCTCGCGCAGGCCCGATTCCTTGAGGTCCGAGGAGACCACGTCGGCCTTGACCCTGATGGAACGCTCGATCAGTTCCGCGGTGTGCGGGCCGGCCGGGGTGCGGGCGGCCTGCGGGTCCGACTCGATGAGGTCCAGGATGGCCGGGTCGGCGATGAAGCCCGCCTTGATGACCTCGGCCAGGCCGGAGACGTAGTCGTTGACCGGGAGCGAGTCCAGCGCGGCCAGGTCGCACAGCACGCCGGCGGGCGGGTGGAAGGCGCCCACGAGGTTCTTGCCCTCGGCGGTGTTGATGCCGGTCTTGCCGCCGACGGCCGCGTCCACCATGGCCAGCACGGTCGTCGGGATCGCGATCCAGCGCACGCCGCGCAGCCAGGTCGCCGCGACGAACCCGGCCAGGTCGGTGGTGGCTCCGCCGCCGACGCCGACGATGACGTCGGTGCGGGTGAAGCCGGACTGGCCCAGCGCCTTCCAGCAGTACGCCGCGACCTCGGCCGTCTTGGCCTCCTCCGCGTTCGGCACCTGGACGGCGATGGCGTCGTAGCCCTGTCCGGCCAGGTCGGCGCGCAGCGCGTCCCCGGTCTCGGCGAGCGCCTCCGGGTGGACGACGGCGACCTTCTTGGCCTTCGGGCCGATCAAGGCGCCCAGCTCGCCGAGGAGCTGACGGCCCACCAGGACCTCGTACGGGTCGGTGCCCGCCGTGCCGCCGACCTGGATCCGGGTGACTGCCTCGCTCATGCTTCCTTCAACTCCAGTGCGTCCAGGGCGGCTTGGGTGACCTCTTCGGGCGTGCGGCCGTCGGTCGGGACCACGGCCGTGGCCACTTCCTCGTACAGGTGGCGGCGTGCTTCCATCAACTCGCGCCACTGTCTGCGCGGGTTGACCGCGAGGAGGGGGCGGGCGGCGTTCAGGCCGGTGCGCTTGACGGCCTCCTCGACGTCCATCGAGAGGTAGACGACCCGATGACCGGCCAGCAGTGAGCGTGTGTCGGGGTCGAGGATGGCGCCGCCGCCCAGGGCGAGGACGCCGTCGTGTTCGGCGAGTGCCCGGTGCACCGCCCGCTTCTCGACGGCACGGAAGGCCGGCTCGCCCTCGTCGACGAAGATGTCGGCGACGGTCCGGCCCTGCCCGGCCACGATGTCGTCGTCGGTGTCCCGGTAGCCGACCCCGAGCCGCTGGGCGAGCAACTGCCCCACGGTCGACTTGCCGACACCCATCGGACCGACCAGCACGACGACCGGACCCGTGCTCATCGCACGGCCAGGTTGTCGAGGTACGAGGTGACATTGCGGCGGGTCTCCACCACCGAGTCACCCCCGAACTTCTCCGCCACCGCATCCGCCAGCACCAGCGCGACCATCGCCTCCGCGACGATCCCGGCCGCCGGCACCGCACACACGTCGGAGCGCTGGTGGTGGGCCTGCGCGGGCTCACCGGTCACCACGTCCACCGTCCGCAGCGCCCGCGGCACCGTCGCGATCGGCTTCATCGCCGCCCGCACCCGCAGCAGCTCACCCGTGCTCAGACCACCCTCCGTCCCGCCCGAGCGGCCCGTGGCCCGCCGGATCCCCTCATCCGTAGTAACGATCTCGTCGTGCGCCTTCGAACCGGGCACCCGCGCCAGGTCGAAACCGTCACCGACCTCCACGCCCTTGATCGCCTGGATACCCATCAGCGCGGCGGCGAGCCGGGCGTCCAGCCGCCGGTCCCAGTGCACGTGCGAGCCGAGCCCCACGGGCACCCCGTAGGCCAGCACCTCCACCACACCACCGAGCGTGTCGCCGTCCTTGTGGGCCTGGTCGATCTCCGCGACCATCGCCTTCGAGGCGTCCTGGTCCAGACACCGCACCGGGTCCGCGTCCAGCCGCTCCACATCACCCGGCCTCGGATACACCCCGTACGGCGCCTTCGCCGCCGCCAGCTCCACCACGTGCGAGACGATCTCGATGCCCGCCGTCTCCCTCAGGTACGACCGGGCCACCGCGCCCAGCGCCACCCGCGCCGCCGTCTCCCGCGCCGAGGCACGCTCCAGCACCGGACGCGCCTCGTCGAAACCGTACTTCTGCATCCCGGCCAGGTCCGCGTGACCGGGACGCGGACGGGTCAGCGGCGCGTTGCGGGCCAGCCCGGCCAGGATCTCCGGGTCGACCGGATCGGCCGCCATCACCTGCTCCCACTTCGGCCACTCCGTGTTGCCCACCATGACCGCCACCGGGGAACCGAGGGTGAGGCCGTGGCGGACACCACCGAGGAAGGTGACCTCGTCACGCTCGAACTTCATCCGGGCACCGCGACCGTAGCCCAGCCGCCGCCTCGCCAAGTGGTCCGCCACCATCTCCGTGGTGATCGGCACGCCGGCGGGAAGGCCCTCCAGCGTCGCGACAAGTGCGGGACCGTGGGACTCCCCCGCGGTCAGCCAGCGCAACCTGCTCAACGGTGCTCCTCAGTGCTCGCGCCCCGGTAGTACTGCCCGTACGTGCGCACTTCCTCGCGCACGGCGACGGCTCGACCGGGTGCGCGGTCCCGGCCCGCCACCTCCGATCCTCCCACGTCCGGTGCCGCTTCCAGGCCGCCGGTCCATCTGGCGGACGGACGGGCGGACGGGACGGAGCGGGGGTCCGGGTGGACGGGTGGTGGTGGCGCCAGTCGGTCGGGGACACGGCCGGGGGTCGCGGCGGTGCCCGTCCTCGCGCGTGCCGCGCTCGTCAGCTCCGCGGAATGTCGCCCGCGTTGGCCTGGGGCTGCGCGTACGCGCCCAGGTGGTCCGCGCCGCTCCCCTGCCGCACGGGCCGCGGCTGCTGGGCGTACTCGCCCAGGTAGTCGGCGCCGCGCCCCTGTCCGTACTGGGCGGCGGCGTGGACCGGCTGTCCGCTGCGCACGGCGCGGCGGTGGGCGATCTTGCGCTTGAGCTTGACGCCCCAGCTCGCGAGCAGCAGCACCACGATCAGGACGAGCACCGTGATCTGCACCCAGTCGGGCAGGAACCCGAGGACGGCGTCGAATATCTGGGTCTTGACGGACGCCAGAGGCACGCTGCTGGACATGGACAGTCTTCCCCTCCCCGTTCCGCCCCCTGCGGAACGGGGAGGATCTTAGCGTTCGGCGAGAGCGTGCTCGCCCGCTTTTCGCATGGCGTCCAGGGGCGCCGGGGCCCGGCCCGTCATCTGCTCGACCTGGAGCACCGCCTGGTGAACCAGCAGGTCGAGGCCGCTGACCACGGCGCCGCCGTACGCCGACCAGCGGGCCGCGAGCGCGGTGGGCCACGGGTCGTACAGCACGTCGAAGAGGGTGGCGGGGCGTTCCGGGACGGCGGAGGACAGCGCGTCCGTCGCGCCGGCCGGGGTCGTCGCGATCACCAGCGGGGCGTGCAGCGCGCGGTCCGCGTCGGCCCAGTCGGCGGTGCGGACCTCCACGTCGAGCCGTTCGCCCCACTGCCGCATCTCCGCGGCGCGTGCCTCGCTGCGCACGTAGGCGACGATCTCTCCGGTGCAGATCCGGGCGAGCGCGGCCAGCGCGGAGGAGGCGGTGGCGCCGGCGCCGAGGATCGCGGCCGAGTCGACCTGTTCGATGCCGCGCTCGCGCAGGGCCGCGACCATGCCGGGGATGTCGGTGTTGTCGCCGAGGCGGCGGCCGTCCTCGGTGAACACGACCGTGTTGACCGCCTCGACCGAGGCCGCCGTCTCGCTGACCTCGTCGAGCAGCGGGATCACGGCCCGCTTGAGCGGCATGGTCAGGGACAGCCCGGCCCATTCGGGGCCGAGCTTCGCCACGAAGCCGGGCAGCGCCTCCTCGTCGACCTCGAAACGGTCGTACGACCAGCCGCTCAGGCCCAGTGCCTCGTAGGCGGTGCGGTGGAGCACCGGGGAGAGGGAGTGCGCGATGGGCGAACCGAGCACGGCGGCCCGGCGGGCGTCAGTTGCCCGAGTTTTCATTGAACTTTTCCTTGAGCCGCAGGAATTCGTCGTGGGTGCGGGCGAATTCGGTCTTGTTCGCCCCGTCCGTCGCCACGAAATAGATCCAGCCGTCACCGGTCGGGTTCAGTGCCGCCTTCAGCGCGTCCTCACCGGGGTTGCCGATGGGGCCGGGCGGCAGGCCCTTGCGGGTGTACGTGTTGTACGGGTCCTGATTGCTGTTGATCTCGGACTCGCTGATGTGGATGTTGCTCTCGCCCTTCAGGTAGTTGAAGGTCGAGTCGAACTGCAGCAGTTGGTTGGTCTCGGTGTTGGTGGGCTTGAGGCGGTTGTAGACCACCTCGGCCATCTTGCGGAAGTCGTCGTGCGTCTTGCCCTCGGCCTGGACGAGGCTCGCGACGGTGACGAGTTCCAGCGGGTTCTCCAGGTCGAACCCCTGGGCCTTGGCGGACAGTTCGTACGCGCCGTACTTCTTGGTCGCCTGGGTGACCATGTCCTTGAGGACCGCCTCGGGCTTCATGCCCTCGGCCGCCGGATAGGTGCCCGGCCAGAGGAAGCCCTCCAGCGGATCCTTTATGTCGCCGTCGTTGTTCGCCCACTCGGGCAGGCCGAGGGTCTTGTACTTGGACTCGGCGACCTTCTCGGTGCTGCCGTCGGACAGCCCGAGTTTGTCGTCGATCGCCTTGTAGACCTGAGCGTTGCGCTGGCCCGGCGTGACCATGACGTTGTTCTGGCTCTTGGGGTCGAGCATCATCTCGACGGCGCTCTCGGCGGACATCTGCTTGTTCAGCAGGTAGGCGCCGGCCTGGATGCTCTTGCCGTCGGGGTTCTGCGCCTGGGCGGCCACGAAGGCGTCGACGCTCTTGACGACGCCGGCCTCCTTCAGCCGCCGGCCGATGTCGTAGCCGCTCGCGCCCTTGGGGATCTGGACGGTGACGGCCTGGCCGGTGCCGTCGCCCGAGTAGTCCGGCGCCTCACCGAAACGATTCTGGTAGAACTGGAAGCCAAAGTAGCCAACTCCGGCGATTCCCCCGCCGAAGACCGCGAGGACCACCAGGCAGGCGCAGCCGTTGCGGCGTTTCTTGGCCTTGCCGCCGCGGCCCCGGCCGCGTCCGGGACGGGCCTTGTCGTCGCCGTCGTCACCGCCGTCGTCATCGCCGCCGCCCGCGAAGAAGGCGTGTTCGCCCTGGTCGGGGCCGGGGTCCCAGTCGGTACCCGGTTGCGGTTCGGTCTGCCTGCGGCTCGGCGGCTCGGGCGGCGGGTAGGCCTCGGGGGTGCCGTAGTAGTCGGACTGGTCGCCGCCGTACGCGGCGGCCTGCTGGCCGTAGGGGTCCACGGGGTCGGGGTACGCGACCTGCGGGTGGCCGCCGGTGCCCCAGGCGTCGCCGTCGTACTGCGGGTGCTGCTGGGGATCGGCCGGGTACTGCTGCTGGTCGTACGGCCGGCCCCACTCGTCGTACTGCTGCTGCGGCTGCTCCGGGTAGTGCTGCTGCGGCCGGCCGCCGTAAGGGGACTGCTGACCCGTCTGGGCCTGCTGTCCTGTCCATCCGGCGTCCCCGTACAACGGGTCGTCCGGATGCCACGGTTCGGAGCCTGGGCCCCGGCCATACTCAGTCATCGATCCCCTAGAGCCGCGAGGTGGCGGTCGCACGGTGTGCAGCCCGGGCTTCCGTCCCGCCTCATCTCTGTGCGGCAGCTGTTCGAACACCGCCGCGTCGCGCGGAACGTTACCGTATCGCGATCAGATGACCACTTCGACGCCCTCGCCGGGTGCTTTGCCTGACACCCGTTCGGATTCCAGCGCCTGCTGCAGAATGATGACCGCGGCCGCCTGGTCGATGACGGAGCGGCCCTTCTTGGACCGTACGCCGGATGCGCGCAGCCCCTGACTGGCCGTCACCGTCGTCATGCGTTCGTCCACGAGTCTCACCGGAACCGGCGCGATCATGCGCGCGAACTCCTGGGCGAAGCCGCGGACCTTGGCGGCGGCCGGGCCCTCGCCGCCCTTGAGGGAGCGAGGCAGACCGACGACGACCTCGATCGGCTCGTACTCCTCGACCAGCTGCTTCAGCCGGCGGTGCGCGGCGGGGACGTCCCGGCCGGGCACCGTCTCGACGGGGGTGGCGAGGATCCCGTCGGGGTCGCAGGAGGCGACCCCGATGCGGGCGTCCCCGACGTCGATCGCCAGGCGACGGCCGCGGCGCATCACCGGGCCGTCCGCCTGGCCGTTCTCCGTACCGGTCACTTGGCGGTGTCCGCCACGAGCCGCTCGACGGCGTCGACGGCGTCGCCGACGGCGGCCGGGTTCTGGCCGCCGCCCTGGGCGACGTCGGGCTTGCCGCCACCGCCGCCGCCGAGGGTCTTGGCGGCCGTGCGGACCAGGTCACCGGCCTTGAGGCCGCGCTCGCGGGCGGCCTCGTTGGTGGCGATGACCGTCAGCGGCTTGCCGTTGACCGTGGTGAACAGGGCGACCACGGCGGCCCGGCCGCCCTGGATGCGGCCGCGCACGTCGAGGACCAGCTTGCGCAGGTCGTCGGCGGTGGTGCCGTCCGGCACCTGACCGGTCACCAGGGCCACACCGCGGACGTCCTTGGCGGACTCGGCGAGACCGGCGGCGGCCTGGAGGACCTTCTCGGCGCGGAACTTCTCGATCTCCTTCTCGGCGTCCTTCAGCTTGCCGAGCATGGCGGAGACCTTCTCCGGGAGCTCCTCGGGGCGGCCCTTGATCAGCTCCTGGAGCTGGGCGACGACCGTGTGCTCGCGGGCCAGGAAGTTGTAGGCGTCCACCCCGACCAGGGCCTCGATGCGGCGCACACCGGAGCCGATGGAGGACTCGCCGAGCAGCTTCACCAGGCCGAGCTGGGCGGTGTTGTGCACGTGCGTGCCGCCGCACAGCTCCTTGGAGAAGTCGCCGATGGTCACGACGCGGACGCGTTCGCCGTACTTCTCGCCGAACTCGGCGATGGCGCCCTGCTTCTTGGCCTCCTCGATGCCCATGACGTCGGCGCGGACGTCGAGGTCGCGGGCGAGCACCTCGTTGATCTTCTGCTCGACGTCGGTCATGACCGTCTGCGGCACGGCGGACGGGGAGCCGAAGTCGAAGCGGAAGCGGCCGGGCTGGTTCTCGGAACCGGCCTGGGCGGCCGTCGGGCCGAGGGCGTCGCGCAGGGCCTGGTGGGTGAGGTGGGTGGCCGAGTGGGCGCGGGCGATGGCCTTGCGGCGGCGGGCGTCGATGGAGGCCTGGGCCTTGGCGCCGACGGTGATCTCGCCGACCTGGACGACGCCCTTGTGGACGTACACGCCCGGGACCGGCTTCTGGCAGTCGCGGACCTCGACGACGGCGCCGGAGTCGACCTTGATGCGGCCGGTGTCGCCGATCTGGCCGCCGCCCTCGGCGTAGAACGGGGTGCGGTCGAGGACGACCTCGACCTCGTCGCCCTCGGTGGCGGCCGGGGAGGACACGCCGTCGACGAGGATGCCGACGATGGTGGACTCGCCCTCGGTGTCGGAGTAGCCGATGAACTCGGTCTCGCCGGCGGAGTCGGCGATCTCGCGGTAGGCGCCGAGGTCGGCGTGGCCGGTCTTCTTGGCCTGGGCGTCGGCCTTGGCGCGCTCCCGCTGCTCCTTCATCAGGCGGCGGAAGCCGTCCTCGTCGACCTTCAGGCCCTGCTCGGCGGCCATCTCCAGGGTGAGGTCGATGGGGAAGCCCCACGTGTCGTGGAGCAGGAAGGCCTTGTCGCCGGGCAGCACGGTGGAACCGGAGGCCTTGGTCTCGGCGACGGCGGTGTCCAATACGTTCGTACCGGCGTTGAGGGTCTTGAGGAAGCGGGCCTCCTCGGCGAGGGCGACCTTCTCGATGCGCTCGCGGTCCGTGATGAGCTCCGGGTACTGCTGGCCCATCATGCCGATCACGACGTCGATCAGGTCCTTGACGACCGGGCCGGTGGCGCCGAGCAGGCGCATGTTGCGGATGGCGCGGCGCATGATGCGGCGCAGCACGTAGCCGCGGCCCTCGTTGCCCGGGGTGACGCCGTCGCCGATGAGCATGGTGGCGGTGCGCATGTGGTCGGTGACGACGCGCAGGGAGACGTCCGAGTCGTGGGCGTCGCCGTAGCGGACGCCGGTCAGCTCGGTGGCCTTGTCGATGACGGCCATGGAGGTGTCGATCTCGTACATGTTCTGCACGCCCTGCAGAATCATGGCGAGCCGTTCGAGGCCGAGGCCGGTGTCGATGTTCTTGCTCGGCAGGTCCCCGAGGATCTCGAAGTTGTCCTTGCCGATGCCCTCGCCGCGCTCGTACTGCATGAAGACGAGGTTCCAGATCTCCACGTACCGCTCGTCGTTGACGGCGGGGCCGCCCTCGGCGCCGAACTCGGGGCCGCGGTCGTAGTTGATCTCGGAGCAGGGGCCGCACGGGCCGGGGACTCCCATGGACCAGTAGTTGTCCTTCATGCCCAGGCGCTGGATGCGCTCCTTGGGCACGCCGACGACCTCGTGCCAGATGCGCTCGGCCTCGTCGTCGTCCTTGTAGACGGTGATCCACAGACGCTCGGGGTCGAGGCCGTAACCGCCCTTGTCCTGGGGGCTGGTGAGCAGCTCCCAGGCGAGCTTGATGGCGCCTTCCTTGAAGTAGTCGCCGAAGGAGAAGTTGCCGCACATCTGGAAGAACGTGCCGTGCCGCGTGGTCTTGCCGACCTCTTCGATGTCGGGGGTGCGCACGCACTTCTGCACGCTGGTGGCACGGTCGAACGGCGGCTTGACCTCGCCCAGGAAGTAGGGCTTGAAGGGCACCATGCCGGCCGGGACGAGCAGCAGAGTCGGGTCGTCCGCGATGAGCGACGCCGAAGGGACGACGGTGTGCCCGCGCTCCTCGAAGAAGCTCAGCCAGCGGCGGCGGATCTCGGCCGACTCCATCAGTGGTCCTCATTCCGGTTGTACGAGTACGTCGTCCTGTCGTTGTCGACGGACTTCGGGGCGTTGCGGTTCTCGATGGCGGTGTAGTGCCGCATTTCGGGCAGTTCACGGCCGACGGGGGCGCTCAGCCCGAGCGCGTCGTCCAGTTCGGCCTCGCGCTGTGCCATGTTGTCGCGGACGTCGAGCGCGAAGCCGACCGCGCGGTCCTTGAGCCGGTGACCCGCCTCGATCGCCTTGTTGGCCGCGGTCACGGCCAGGTGCTCGGGGGTCAGTTGCTTCAGCTTGCGGTTGACCTTGGTGGTGGCCCACACACCGGTGGCCACACCTGTGGTGAACCAGAACGTACGGCGGAACATGTTCGGGTCAGTCCCTCTTTCCGCGGTTTCGCTTCGTCCGCCGCGCGGACGGCACGGCACGGCCCACGATCACGGTACGCCTCGGCTCCCTCGCGGGGATGTCCTCGTCCCGGCGGCCGGCGATCGCCTTGCGCACGCCGTAGCCGAAGGCCGCGACCTTGACCAGCGGGCCGCCGAACGTGGAGGCGACCGTGGTGGACAGCGCCGAGGCGTTGGAGGTGACCTCCTGCACGTCGGTGGCGATCGCGTCGACCCGGTCGATCTGGGTCTGCGCGGAGCGCACCGCCGAGGAGGCGTCCGCCAGCAGCGGGACCGCCTGGTCGGTCACGTCCGCCACGAGCTTGGTGGTCGCCCTGAGCGTCTGGGCCAGCCTCGCCAGTGCGACGGCGAGGAAGGAGACCAGAATCGCCCAGAAGACGGCCACCAGGATTCCGGCCACCTCTCCACCGGACACTGTGTGCACCCGCTCCCTGAAACGTGCCTGAACATCGAGAAAGTCGTGCACCGAGCCTATCGCGCCGGGCGCCGGGGTCCGTACCGCATTACCGTCGGCGGCGGGCGGGGTTGCGGGAAGCGATTGTACGGACCGAATTCGCTTCAGTACGCTCCGTGTTCCATGCGGGATCATCGGCGCGGCGGTATCCCCGCGCACGGCAATCTGCCCCTGGAACTCGACGCCTTCGTGGGGCGAGCGGCTGAACTCGCCGGGCTGTGCCGGGCCCTGGAGGACGCGCGGCTGGTGACGGTGACGGGCGTGGGCGGGGTCGGCAAGTCGCGCCTCGCGGTGCACGCGGCCGCGCGGTGCGCCCCACCGGACGGGGTGTGGCGGGCGGAGCTGGCGCCGGTGCGGGATCCGGCGTTCGTGGACCACGCGGTGGTGGCGGCGCTGGGGCTGACCGACCACACCACACGGCAGCCGCGCGAAACGCTGGTCGAGCATCTCGCCGGACGGCGTGCGCTGCTGGTCCTGGACGGTTTCGAGCATCTGGTGGACGGGTGTGCGGCGCTGGTGACGGAGTTGCTGCGCCGGGTGCCGGGGCTGCGGGTCCTCGCGGTGGCGCGGCGGGCGCTGGCGGTGGCCGGTGAGCGGCTGTTCCCGCTGGCGCCGCTCGGCGAGGACGAGGCGGTCGAGCTGTTCGGGGTCCGCGCCGAGCAGCAGGGCATCGCCGTCGGGGACGGCCCGGAGGTGCGGGAGGTGTGCCGACGTCTGGAGGGCATTCCGCTGGCCGTCGAGCTGGCGGCGGGGCGGCTCGGGGCGCTGTCCCCGGCGCAGTTGCTGGAGCGGCTCGACGACCGGTTCCGGGTGCTGACGGGCGGCGGGCGCGACGCCCTGCCCCGGCATCAGGCGCTGCGCACGGCGATCGGCTGGAGCCACGAGCTGTGCACTCCCGGGGAACGGCTGCTGTGGGCGCGGCTGTCGGTGTTCGCCGGTCCGGTCGACCTGGAGGCCGCCGAGTACGTGTGCGGCGGGGACGGACTGGCCGCGGAGGACGTGCTGGACGTGCTGAGCGCGCTGCTCGCGCAGTCGGTGGTGACGCGCGAGGAGGGCCCGGCGGGCGTGCGGTACGGCATGCTCGACACGGTGCGGGCGTACGGCGCCCAGTGGCTGGAGGCGACCGGGGACGCGGAGCGGCTGCGGCGGCGGCACCGCGACTGGTGCGTGGGTCTTGCGACGTGGTGCGAGCTGGAGTGGTTCTCGCCGCGCCAGGCGGAGGTGGCGGCGAGCATCGACGCGGAGCTGCCGAACGTGCGGGCCGCGCTGGAGTTCTGCCTGTCCGACCCGGAGGAGACGCATCTGGGCCAGTATCTGGCGGGGACCCTGTGGTTCGTGTGGGTGGGGTGCGGGCGGCTGTCGGAGGGCCGCCACTGGCTGGAGCAGGCGGTGCGGCTGGAGTCGGGCAGTGAGCGGTCCCGGCTGAAGGCGCTGTGGGTGCTCGGTTATGTGGCGATCCTGCAGGGCGACACGGTTCCGGCGCTGGCGGCGCTGCAGGAGTGCCGTGCGGAGGCGGAGCGGTCCGCGAGCGAGACGGCGGTGGCGTACGCGGAGCACCGCACGGGCTGTCTGGCGCTGATCACGGACGACGTGGCGCGGGCGGAGACGCTGCTGCGTTCGGCGCTGGAGCGCTACCGGGAGATCGGCGAGCTGAACAGCAACGTGCTGATGGGCCAGGTGGAGCTGGCGATGACGCGCGCGTTCCAGGGGGATCTGCCGGACGCGGTGCGCCTGTGCGAGGACGTGCGGCGGGTGTGCGAGGACCACGGCGAGCGGTGGACGCGGGCGTACGCCCTGTACGTGCTGGCGTACGCGGCCTGGTACGAGGGCGATCTGGCGCGCGCCCGGGAGCTGCTGCACGACTGTCTGTCGGACGCGCACTCCTTCCACGACCTGCTCGGCTCGGTGCTGGCGGTGGAGCTGGTGGCGCTGGTGACGGCGGCGGAGGGGGATGCGGCCGAGGCGGCGGTGCTGCAGGGCGCGGCGGCGCGGATGTGGCCGTCGGTGGGGCTGCCGCTGTTCGGCTCGCGCTTCTTCAACGCGCCGCACGAGCTGTGCGAGGCGACCGCCCGCGAGGAGCTGGGCGACGCCCGGTACGAGGAGTGCGTCCGGCAGGGGGCGCGGCTCGGCCGGCGGGAGGCGGTGGTGCGGGCGCTGGTGCGGCGGCGGGCGCTGGACCCGCTGCCGGCACGGCGTGCGGCGGCGCGGGCGGCGCGCATGCGGCAGCCCGCCGCCTCGCCCACCTCGAAGGGCGGGGAGACGGCGGGCTGAGGTACCGCTGGGATGAGCTACGTCCGCCGGATCAGCGGGCGTAGTACTCGACGACGAGCTGCTCGTCGCAGATCACCGGGATCTCCTTGCGGTTCGGCTCGCGGTCCAGGCGGAACGCCAGGGCCTTGAGGTTCACCTGGAGGTAGCGCGGGGTCTCGCCGTCGGGGGCGAAGCCACCCTCACGGGCGATCGTGAAGAGCGTCTTGTCCTTGCTGCGGTCGCGGACCTGGACGACATCGTCGGGACGGACGACGAAGGACGGCTTGTCGACCTTCTTGCCGTTGACCTGGATGTGGCCGTGGACGACCATCTGGCGGGCCTGGTAGATCGTGCGGGCGATGCCCGAGCGCAGGACCAGCGCGTCGAGGCGCTTCTCCAGCTCCACGATCAGGGCCTCACCGGTCTTGCCCTGGACCTTGGACGCGCGCTCGTAGGCGCGGACCAGCTGACGCTCGGAGATGTCGTACTGAGCGCGCAGCCGCTGCTTCTCGAGCAGACGGACCTTGTAGTCCGAGTTCTGCTTGCGGCCACGGCCGTGCTCGCCCGGCGGGTAGGGGCGGGCCTCGAAGTACTTGACGGCCTTCGGGGTCAGCGCGATACCGAGGGCACGCGACTTCTTGACCTTGGGGCGGGACTGGTTCGCCATGAACCAAACACCTCTTGTTCTGTGTGCGAATACGGCTTCACCAGGGTTTTGGGAGGTCGCATCCGCAGCCGGGGAAACCCCGCGGGTCCGCTTGCGCGGGCCTGCCGGGCAGCCGCTCCCCTGATCTGGGCACATACGTGCAGCACGCGAGTGGCCCACCGACCGGTCCCGGGAATCCGGGTGGTGGTGGGCTGCCCGCGACACCGTTCGCCGGTGCGCGACGCTCCTGGAGATCCCCCGCCCGGGGGCCGGGTCTCCGGCTGGATGTCCCGCTCTGGTGGCGCCGGTTTCCCTCAGGAGGGGCCGGACACGGGACTCAGCACTTCGCAGAAGTCTACAGGGTGCTCACGGACGCTTACGACCGAGGTGTGTGCGGGTCCACTCGACGGCGTCCGCGTAGCGCGCCTCGGCGCCGTGCCGGGTGGGTGTGTAGTACTCGCGGTCCTTGAGGGCGTCCGGGGCGTACTGCTGGGAGGCGATGCCCTCGGGCAGGTCGTGCGGGTAGACGTATCCCTGGCCGTGCCCGAGTTTGCCCGCGCCCTTGTAGTGGCTGTCGCGCAGGTGCGGCGGGACGGGCCCGGCCAGTCCCTTGCGGACGTCTTCCAGGGCGGCGCCGATGGCGGTGGTCGCGGCGTTGGACTTGGGGGCCAGGGCGAGCGCGATGGTGGCGTGGCTGAGGGTGAGGGCGGCCTCGGGGAACCCGATCATGGCGACGGCCTGGGCGGCGGCGACCGCGATCGGCAGCGCGTTGGGGTCGGCGAGGCCGATGTCCTCGCTGGCGGAGATCATCAGGCGGCGGGCGATGAAGCGGGGGTCCTCGCCGGCCTCGATCATGCGGGCCAGGTAGTGCAGGGCGGCGTCGACGTCGGAGCCGCGGATGGACTTGATGAGGGCGCTGGCGACGTCGTAGTGCTGGTCGCCGTCGCGGTCGTACTTCACCGCCGCCCGGTCGACGGTCTCCTCCAGTGTGGTGAGGGCTACCTCCGTCTCGCCCTTGTCGAGGGCGGCGCCGGCGGCGGCCTCCAGGGCGGTCAGGGCGCGGCGGGCGTCGCCGCCGGCGATGCGCAGGAGGTGGTCCTCGGTGTCCTCGGGCAGGGTGACGGCGTCCTTCAGTCCGCGCTCGTCGCTCAGGGCGCGGCGGAGCAGGGAGCGGACGTCGTCGTCCGTGAGGGGTTCGAGGGTGAGCAGCAGGGAGCGGGACAGCAGCGGGGAGATCACCGAGAAGTACGGGTTCTCGGTGGTCGCGGCGATCAGCGTGACCCAGCGGTTCTCGACGGCCGGGAGCAGGGAGTCCTGCTGGGCCTTGCTGAAGCGGTGGATCTCGTCGAGGAAGAGGACGGTCTCCTTGCCGTACCCGCCGACGGCGCGGCGGGCGCCCTCGATGACCGCGCGGACCTCCTTGACGCCCGCGGTGATCGCGGACAGCTCCACGAAACGCTTGTTGGTGGCCTTGGAGACGACGTACGCCAGGGTCGTCTTGCCGGTGCCCGGCGGGCCCCAGAGGATCACCGAGGAGGGTCCCGCGGGGCCGGAGGCGCCCTCGCCGACCAGGCGGCGCAGCGGTGAGCCGGGCTTCAGCAGGTGCTGCTGGCCGACCACCTCGTCGAGGGTGCGCGGACGCATGCGGACCGCCAGAGGGCTGCCCGCGGGGTCCTTCTCCTGGCGTTCTTCTGCTGCGGCGGTGAACAGGTCGGGCTCCACGTCGGCAACCCTAAATCACCGCACTGACAACGCGTCGGCGTCCTCAGCCGGTCCAGAAGTCCCACCAGCGGGTCAGGATCAGCATGCCGATGATGCCGATGTGCAGCACGGGCATGACCCAGGTGAACTCGCCGAAGAAGCCGCGCAGCCAGCCCGGGGCGGGCAGGAAGCCCTTGCGGATGGTGAACGACGTCACATACCAGAACATGACGATCGTGGCGACCCAGGCCAGGCAGCACCACAGGCACAGCGCGTTGATCCGGTACAGGGACTGGAAGGTCAGCCAGGCGCAGAAGCCGACGCCGAAGAGGGTGCCCGCGTTGAAGGTGAGCCAGTACCAGCGCGGGAAGCGGGCTCCGGCGAGCAGGCTCATGCCGACGCAGACGACGATGCCGTAGGCGACGAGGCCGAGCATCGGGTTGGGGAAGCCGAACGCGGCGGCCTGGTCGCTCTCCATGACGCTGCCGCAGGAGACCACCGGGTTGAGGCTGCAGCCGGGCGTGAAGGTCTTGCCCTCCGCCTTGGCTTCCAGCAGCTTGAACTTGTCGAGCGTGATGACCCACGCGGCGAGCAGTCCGGCCGCGCCGGTGATCACGAGCAGCAGGGCGAAGGCGCGGCTGCCGCCCTCCGCGCGCGACGCGGCGGCGGTGTGCTCCGGCTCGGGCTCGGTGGAGACGTCCTTGACTGTCGTCTTGCTCATCACGCCGATTCCGTCACTCGAGGGGTCGGACCTGCTTCGGGCACGGCCATTGTGCCGCACGCGCCTGTGTGTCCACCGTTCGGTGGACACAAGAAGGTCCGCACGGTCGTCCCCGGACGCTCGGTTCCGGCCGACGCTCGTGCCATGACAGGACACGGGTACGCATTCGCGGTGGCGGTGCGGGGGCTCCGCAAGCGCTACGGGAACGTGACCGCCGTCGACGGCATCGACCTCGGCATCCGGCCGGGCGAGGTGTTCGGCCTGCTGGGACCCAACGGGGCGGGCAAGAGCACCACGGTGGAGATCCTCCAGGGCAACCGCGCGCGGGACGGCGGCGAGGTGTCCGTGCTGGGCGCCGACCCGGCGACGGGCACGCGCGCGTGGCGTTCCCGGGTCGGGATCGTCTGGCAGGACGAATCGGCGCCCGCCGAGTTGACGGTCCGGGAGACGGTGCGGCACTTCGCGCACTACTACCCCCGGCCGCGGGACCCCGAGGAGGTCATCGGTCTGGTGGGCCTGGAGGCGAAGGCGGACAGCCGGATCAAGGCGCTGTCGGGCGGCCAGCGCCGGCGGCTCGACGTGGCCCTCGGGGTGATCGGCGGTCCCGAACTGCTGCTCCTGGACGAGCCGACGACCGGTTTCGACCCGGCGGCGCGGCGGCGGTTCTGGGAGCTGATCCGCGCTCTGGCCGACGAGGGCACGACCATCCTGCTGACCACGCACTATCTGGAGGAGGCGGAGGCGCTCGCCGACCGGCTGGCGATCGTCTCCAGGGGCCGGGTCGTCGCCGAGGGCGACCCCGCCGCGCTGCGCGAGCGCCACGGCGCCGAGGCCACCGTCGAGTGGACGGAGCCCGACGGCAGCCCGCGCACGGCACGCACCCACACTCCGACCAGGACGGTCACCGAGCTCATGGGCCGCTTCGACGGCGAGATCCCGGGGCTCAGGGTCAGCCGCCCCACGCTGGAGGACGTCTATCTCCGGCTCGCCGGCCAGGGGGACGCGCGATGACGGCCACGACCGCCCCGCCGGCCGGGACGGGCTCCCCCGCCGCGCGGCTGCCCGGAGCGTGGCGGCTCGGGCTGCGCCGGGGCGCCCTGGAGCTGCGGCAGTTCTTCCGGCAGCGCGACCAGGTGGTGTTCACGTTCGCCTTCCCGGTCGTCTTCCTGTTCCTGTTCGCGTCGATCTTCAGCGGCGAGTTGCGGGGCGCCGGCGTCAGCGCCTCGCAGCTGTACGTGCCCGGGATGATGGCCGCGGGCATCATGTCGACGAGTTTCCAGTCGCTCGGCATCTCCATCGCGATCGAGCGGGACGAGAGGGTGCTGCGCCGGCTGCGGGGGACGCCGATGCCGCCGGCGGCGTACTTCCTCGGCAAGATCTGGCTGGTTCTGGTCACCGGGCTGCTGGAGACGGCGATCCTGCTCGGCGTCGGCACCACCCTGTACGACGTCGACCTGCCGTCGGACGCGGGACGGTGGTTCCACTTCGGCTGGATCTTCCTGCTCGGCATGACGGCGTGCGCGCTGCTCGGCATCGCGATCAGCTCGGTCCCGAGGTCGGGCCGCAGCGCCAGTTCCGTGGTGGTGCTCCCCTTCCTGGTCCTGCAGTTCGTGTCCGGGGTGTACATCTCCATCGACACGGTTCCGGACCGGCTGGTGGACATCGCGGCGCTGTTCCCGCTGAAGTGGATGTGCCAGGGCCTGCGCGGGGTGTTCCTGCCGGAGTCGGCGCGGGTGCTGGAGCAGGCCGGGAGCTGGGAGTTCGGACGGATCGCCCTGGTGCTGGCCGCCTGGTGCGTCGGAGGATTGCTGCTGTGTCTGCTGACGTTCCGCTGGAAGAGCCGGCGCGACGCGTGACGGGTCCGGCCGCCGACGCCTACACCTGGGACCGCTCGTTCCGGCTCTGGGACTCGTACTTCGCGGTGATCTGGCTGGCCACCCAGGTGTTCGTGCTGGGCGCCGGGCAGCCCGGCCGGCCCCTCCGGCTGGTCGCGGCGGCGCTCCTCGTGCCGCTGATCCCGCTGTACCTCGGGGTGGGGCGCCGCATGCTGCGGGGTGAGCCGTCCGGCGAAGGGCCGGCGCTTGCGTATCTCGCGGCGGCGCTCGCGTTGTTCCTGCCGTCGGCGGTGCTGGTCGGCGAGACGCGGCTGCTGACGTTCGCGCTGGTCCCGCAGTGCTTCATGACACTGCGGAGGTGGCGGGCGACGGCCGCCGCCGCCGTGATCACCCTGGTGCCGGTGACGGGCTGGGCCCTGGTGTGGTGGCCGGGCGGCTGGGAGGTGTTCTTCAACGCGCTGTTCGCCGTGGTCACGTTCGTGTTCTCGGTGGCCGTCGGCGGCTGGGTCATCCGCGTCGTCGAGCAGAGCCAGGAGCGGGCCGAGCTGATCGCCGAACTCGACGCCAGCCGCCACGAGCTCGCGCAGCTGTCGGCGGCGCACGGGGCGCTGGCCGAGCGGGAGCGCATGGCGCGGGAGATCCACGACACGCTGGCGCAGGGCTTCACCAGCCTGCTGATGCTGGTCCAGGCCGTCGAGGCCGAACTCGACCACGACGCGCCGCGGGCCCGCCGTCATCTGGCGCTGATGGAGGAGACGGCCCGGCAGAACCTCGCCGAGGCCCGCGCCCTGGTCGCCGGCGGCACGCCCGCCGATCTGGCCGGCGCGTCCCTGTCCGACGCGCTGCACCGGCTGGCGAGGCGGCACGACGCGGGGCTGGAGGTGACCGGGCCGGTGCGGGCGCTGCCTGCGGGCACCGAGGTGGTGGCGCTGCGCGCCTGTCAGGAGGCACTGGCCAACGCCCGTAAGCACGCCGGGAGTTCGGTGGGCGTGGTGGTCGCGCTCGCGTACGCCGACGAGTCGGTCACCGTGTCCGTGCGGGACGACGGCCCCGGCTTCGACCCGGACGCGGTGTCCGCCGGGTACGGTCTGGCGGGGCTGCGGGCCCGGGCCGCCGAGGTGGGCGGGACGGCGCGGGTGCACAGCGCGCCGGACGCCGGCACGACGGTGACCGTCCGGCTGCCCGTACCCGCCGCGAGGAGTGAGGTGCCGTGATCCGGATCGTCCTGGCCGACGACCATCCCGTCGTACGGGAGGGACTACGGGCGATGCTGACCGCCGAGCCCGACCTGGAGGTGGTCGCGGACGCGGCGAGCGGGCCGCGTGCGGAGGCGCTGGCGGCCGAACTGCGGCCCGACATCGTGCTGATGGATCTGCGGATGCCGGGTGGCGGGGGTGTCGACTCGATCGCGCGGATGACGGCGGCCGGGCTGCCGTGCCGGGTGATCGTCCTGACGACGTACGAGACGGACCGGGACATCCTGCGTGCCGTGGAGGCCGGGGCGGCCGGGTACCTGCTGAAGGACCTGCCCCGCGCGGAACTGGCCGAGGCGGTACGGGCCGCCGCGCGCGGCGAGACGGTGCTGGCGCCGTCGGTGGCGGCGCGCCTGGTGGACCAGTTGCGCACGAAGCCGGAACGGCCGCGGCTGTCGGAGCGGGAGACGGCGGTGCTGCGACTGGTGGCGGAGGGCTGCACCAACGCGCAGATCGGCCGCCGGCTGTTCATCGGGGAGTCGACGGTGAAGACCCACCTGCTGCGCACCTTCGCCAAGCTGGACGTGGACGACCGCACGGCAGCCGTGACCAGCGCACTGCGACACGGCCTGCTCGACCCATGACACGGGCAGCAGAGCCGCCGCGACACGGTCTCCTCGACCAGTCACGCAGGCGCCGGGCGCCCCCGCGGGCACCCGGCGCCTTCGTCGTGCGAGGTGTGTCAGCCGAGCCTCGACTCCAGTTCCGCCACGATCTCGTTCACGCCCACCGCCGTCTGCTCGCCGGACTCCATGTCCTTGAGCTGGACGACGCCCTCGGCGAGGTCGCGTTCGCCGGCGACGACGGTGTAGCGCGCGCCGCTGCGGTTGGCGTTCTTCATGGCGCCCTTGAGGCCCTTGCCGCCGTAGCAGAAGTCCGCGGCGACGCCGTTCTTGCGCAGCTCGGTGACCTTCGCGAACAGCAGGCGGCGGGCGTCCTCGCCGAGCGCCACGGCGAACACGCTGGTGCCGGCGGGCAGTTCGAGCTCCACGCCCTCCGCCTCCAGCGCCAGGACCGTGCGGTCGACGCCGAGCGCCCAGCCCACCGACGGCAGCGCGGGGCCGCCGATCATCTCGGACAGGCCGTCGTAGCGCCCTCCGCCGCCGACCGCGGACTGCGAGCCGAGGCCGTCATGGACGAACTCGAAGGTGGTCCGGGTGTAGTAGTCCAGGCCGCGCACCAGCTTCGGGTCGTCCTCGAAGGCGACGCCCGCCGCGCCGATCAGCTCGCGGACCTCCTCGTGGTACGCCTTGCACGCGTCGCACAGGTAGTCGCGCAGCAGCGGCGCGCCGGTCAGCTGCTTCTGGACCGACTCCCGCTTGTCGTCCAGCACGCGCAGCGGGTTGATCTCCGCGCGCCGCAGGGTGTCCTCGTCGAGGTCCAGGCCGCGCAGGAAGTCCTGCAGCGCGGCCCGGTACACCGGCCGGCACTCCTTGTCGCCCAGGGAGTTCAGCAGGATCCGGAAGTCGCGCAGGCCCAGCGAGCGGTACGCCTGGTCGGCCAGGATGATCAGCTCGGCGTCGAGCGCCGGGTCCTCCGCGCCGATGGCCTCCGCGCCGACCTGGGAGAAGTGGCGGTAACGGCCCTTCTGCGGGCGCTCGTAGCGGTAGTACGAGCCCGAGTACCAGAGCTTGACGGGGAGGTTGCCCGTCTTGTGCAGGTTGGCCTCCAGCGCGGCGCGCAGGACGGAGGCCGTGCCCTCCGGGCGCAGGGCGAGCCGGTCGCCGCCCTTGGTCTCGAAGGCGTACATCTCCTTGGTGACGATGTCGGTGGACTCGCCGACACCGCGCGCGAACAGCTCGACGTTCTCGAAACCGGGCGTCTCGATGTAGCCGTAGCCGGAGTTGCGCAGCGGGGCGGCGATCGCCTCGCGGACCGCCAGGTACTTGGCGGAGTCCGGCGGGATCAGGTCGTACGTGCCCTTGGGGGCCTTGAAGGTGCTCACGGAAGGTCTCTCGTCACATTCCTCGTCGAGGAGCGCCGGGCGCTCCCTGGCCGGCCGCCACCTGCCGCAGATAGGGGTTGGTGGCGCGCTCCTGGCCGATGGTCGTCTGGGGGCCGTGGCCGGACAGCACCACGGTCGAGTCGTCGAGCGGCAGGCACACGCGGGCCAGCGAGTCGAGCATCTCGGCCATGTCACCGCCGGGCAGGTCGGTGCGTCCGACGGAGCCGGCGAACAGCAGGTCGCCCGAGAAGAACACCGGCGGAATGTCCGCCGCCGCGGGCATCCCGAAGGTCACCGACCCCTTGGTATGGCCCGGCGCGTGCGCGACGGAGAACTCCAGGCCCGCCAGCTCCAGCTTCGCGCCGTCGGCCAGTTCCTTGACGTCGTCGGGCTCCCCCACGGTGAGCTCACCCATCAGCGGCATCCCGATGGAGCGGCCGAGCGCCTTCTCGGGGTCGCTCATCATGTACCGGTCCTCGGGGTGGATCCAGGCCGGCACGTCGTGCGCGCCGCACACCGGGACGACCGAGGCCACATGATCGATGTGGCCGTGGGTGAGGACGACGGCGACGGGCTTGAGCCGATGCTTCTTCAGTGTCTCCTCGACGCCCTGGGCGGCCTGATGGCCGGGGTCGATGATCACGCACTCCTCACCGGCGGCGGGGGCGACGAGATAACAGTTCGTCCCCCAGGCCCCGGCGGGGAACCCGGCAATGAGCACGATCGTCCTTCGTTGTGTCGGTTCGGGTGGGTTGCGCTCGGGCTGCGCCCGTGGTCAGAGCCTACCGGCGCTGCCGATTCCTCAGCGAACCCATATACGGTACGGGGCACACGCAGGCGGTCGGCTCACCGCACGCACGCGTACCGGTCGGCACACAAGACGCATGAGGAGAGAACCCGGTGGTCAGCCAGGAGCAGCGGCGGCGTCAGCTCGCCCGGGAGAAGTTCTTGCGGCAGCAGCAGCGGCGCACGTCCGCACGGCGCAAGGCGCGGATGCGCAACGCCGTGATCGCGTCGGTCCTCGGTGTGGTCGTGGTGGGCAGCGTCGCGCTGTACACGACCGGGGCGCTCAAGGGTGACGACAAGGCCAACGCGAACGCGGAGGTCAGCCCGAGCGCGTCGGCACCCAGCAAGGCGCCCGACCCGTGCGAGAAGCCCGCCGAGGGCAAGGTCACGTCGCAGACCTGGAAGAAGGAACCTGCGATGACGATCGACAAGTCCGCGAAGTACACGATGAAGCTCGCGACGACCTGCGGCGACATCGACATCGACCTGAAGGCGTCGGCGGCCCCGCACACCGTCAACTCGTTCAGCTTCCTCGCCGGGAAGGGCTACTTCGACCACACGAAGTGCCACCGCCTCACCACCAACGGCATCTACGTGCTGCAGTGCGGCGACCCGACGGGCCAGGGCACCGGCGGCCCCGGCTACACGATCCCGGACGAGAACCTGAAGGACGAAAGCCTGAAGGGCAACACCTACCCCAAGGGCACCGTCGCGATGGCCAACACGGGGCAGAAGGACAGCGGAGGCAGCCAGTTCTTCCTGGTGTACGAGGACAGCAAGTTGCCGCCCAGCTACACACCGTTCGGTACCGTCTCCGAGTCGGGAATGAAGGTGCTGCAGAAGATCGCCAAGGCGGGCGAGAGCACGGGGGCCGGTGACGGAGCACCGAACGCGACGGTGGTCATCGACAAGGCGACCGTCACGAAATCCTGACCCTCAACTGCGAAATTTCGGTCGTGCGGGATGCGGACAGCCGCCCCGCCGGTCGCCTATGTTGGCCGTGACGAAACTGTGGACGATGCCCGGGGGAGCTCTACAGCCCCTCGCAGGCATCATGTGGAGGAGGCGCTGTGAGCAGCGACCCGTGGGGCCGCGTCGACGAGACGGGGACCGTGTACGTGCGTACGGCCGACGGCGAGCAGGTCGTCGGTTCCTGGCAGGCCGGCTCCCCTGACGAGGCGCTGGCCTACTTCGAGCGCAAGTACGAGGGCCTGGTTGTCGAGATCGGCCTCCTCGAGAAGCGAGTGAAGACCACCGACCTGTCGGCGAAGGATGCGCAGGCCGCGATCGACCACATCCGCGAGCAGGTCGACGCGCATCACGCGGTGGGTGATCTGGACGCCCTGCGGGTGCGGCTGGACAAGCTCGTGGAGACCGTGGAGAAGCGCCGCGAGGAGCGCAGGCAACAGCGCGCGAAGCAGTCCGACGAGGCGCGTCACGCCAAGGAGGCGCTGGTCGCTGAGGCGGAGGAGCTGGCGCAGTCCGACCAGTGGCGGGCGGCCGGTGAGCGGCTGCGGGCCCTGGTGGACACCTGGAAGGGTCTGCCGCGGCTGGACCGCAAGTCCGACGACGAGCTGTGGCACCGCTTCTCGCACGCGCGCTCGGCGTTCTCCAAGCGGCGCAAGCAGCACTTCGCGCAGTTGGACGCGCAGCGCGAGGAGGCCCGCCGGATCAAGGAACGGCTGGTCGCCGAGGCCGAGTCGCTGTCCGGTTCGACGGACTGGGGCCCGACGGCCGCCCGGTACCGCGAGCTGATGACGGAGTGGAAGGCGGCGGGCCGCGCCCAGCGCGAGCACGAGGACGACCTGTGGAACCGGTTCCGGGGCGCTCAGGACGTCTTCTTCGCCGCCCGCAGCTCGGTGTTCGCCGAGCGTGACGCCGAGCAGGCGGAGAACCTGAAGCTGAAGGAGGAGCTGGCCCACGAGGCCGAGAAGATCCTCCCCGTCACGGACCTGAAGGCGGCCCGCGCCGCCTTCCGCTCGATCAACGAGCGCTGGGAGGCCATCGGCCACGTGCCGCGCGACGCCCGGCCGAAGGTCGAGGGCCGGATGCACGCCGTGGAGCGGGCCATCCAGGAGGCCGAGGAGGCCGAGTGGCGCCGGACGAACCCGGAGGCACGCGCGCGTGCCGAGGGTCTGACCGGCCAGCTCCAGGCGGCGGTGGACAAGCTCAAGGGCCAGATCGAGCAGGCCCGCGCCCAGGGCAACAACGCCAAGGCCGAGAAGCTGGAGCGCGAGCTGGAGGGCCGTCAGGCGCTCCTGGACCAGGCCCTGAAGGGCCTGCAGGAGTTCGGCGGCTGACCGGCGACGACGAAGAGGGCCTCCGCACAAGCTTGTGCGGAGGCCCTCTTCGTCGTCGGTGCGTGGCCCCTACGCCCTGCTGCGGGCCGACGTCACGCGGTACACGTCGTAGACGCCCTCCACTCCCCTGACCGCCTTCAGGACGTGCCCGAGGTGCTTCGGGTCGCCCATCTCGAAGGTGAAGCGGGACGTGGCGACGCGGTCGCGGGAGGTCTGGACGGCCGCGGACAGGATGTTCACGTGCTGGTCGGACAGCACGCGGGTGACGTCCGACAGCAGCCGGGAGCGGTCCAGGGCCTCGACCTGGATGGCCACCAGGAACACCGAGGACTGGGTGGGCGCCCACTCGACCTCGAGGATGCGCTCGGGTTCACGGGAGAGCGAGTCCACGTTGACGCAGTCGCTGCGGTGCACCGAGACTCCGCTGCCGCGGGTGACGAACCCGATGATGGGGTCGCCGGGGACCGGTGTGCAGCAGCGGGCCAGTTTGACCCACACGTCCTCGACGCCCTTGACGACGACGCCGGGGTCGGAGCTGGAGCGGCGCTTGCGGCTGCGCCCGCGGGCCGGGGGTACCGACTCGTCGATCTCCTCGGTGGCGGCCTCCTCGCCGCCGAGGGCCTGCACCAGCTTCTGCACGATGTTCTGCGCCGAGACGTGTCCCTCGCCGATCGCCGCGTACAGCGCGGAGATGTCCGAGTAGCGCATCTCGTGCGCGAGCGTGACGAGCGAGTCGCCGGTGAGGATGCGCTGGATCGGCAGGTTCTGCTTGCGCATCGCGCGGACGATGGCGTCCTTGCCCTGCTCGATCGCCTCGTCGCGGCGCTCCTTGGAGAACCAGGCGCGGATCTTGTTGCGGGCGCGCGGCGACTTGACGAAACCGAGCCAGTCGCGGGAGGGGCCCGCGCCGGCCGCCTTGGAGGTGAAGACCTCCACGAGGTCGCCGTTGTCCAGCGTGGACTCCAGCGGCACCAGGCGGCCGTTGACCCGTGCTCCTATCGTGCGGTGGCCGACCTCCGTGTGGACGGCGTACGCGAAGTCGACCGGGGTGGCGCCGGCCGGGAGTGCAATGACGTCGCCCTTGGGCGTGAAGACGAAGACCTCGTTGCGGGAGAGGTCGAAGCGCAGGGACTCCAGGAACTCGCCGGGGTCCTCGGTCTCCTTCTGCCAGTCCAGCAACTGCCGCAGCCACGCCATGTCGTTGATGGCGCCCGCGTCCTTGCCGACCTTGCCGGTGCTGCGGGGCGCGTCGGTGCGCACCTTGGAGGCGCCGGCGACGGCCTCCTGCTTGTACTTCCAGTGCGCGGCGATGCCGTACTCGGCGCGGCGGTGCATGTCGAACGTGCGGATCTGCAGTTCGACGGGCTTGCCGCCGGGGCCGATGACCGTCGTGTGCAGCGACTGGTACATGTTGAACTTGGGCATCGCGATGTAGTCCTTGAACCGGCCGGGGACCGGGTTCCATCGCGCGTGCACCGTGCCGAGGGCCGCGTAGCAGTCGCGGACGGTGTCCACGAGGACGCGGATGCCCACCAGGTCGTAGATCTCCGCGAAGTCCCGGCCGCGGACGATCATCTTCTGGTAGACGCTGTAGTAGTGCTTGGGGCGGCCCGTGACGGTGGCCTTGATGCGGGCGGCCCTGAGGTCCTGCTGCACCTCGTCGGTCACTATGGCGAGGTACTCGTCGCGCTTGGGGGCGCGTTCGGCGACGAGGCGGACGATCTCGTCGTACATCTTGGGGTAGAGGATCGCGAAGGCGAGGTCCTCCAGCTCCCACTTGATGGTGTTCATGCCCAGGCGGTGGGCGAGCGGCGCGTAGATCTCCAGGGTCTCGCGCGCCTTCTTCTCCTGCTTCTCGCGCTTGAGGTAGCGCATGGTGCGCATGTTGTGCAGGCGGTCGGCGAGCTTGATGACCAGGACGCGCGGGTCCTTGGCCATCGCGACGACCATCTTGCGCACGGTCTCGGCCTGCGCGGCCTCGCCGAACTTGACCTTGTCCAGCTTCGTGACGCCGTCGACGAGCAGCGCGACCACGTCGCCGAAGTCGCGGCGCAGGTCGTCCAGGCCGTACTCGGTGTCCTCGACGGTGTCGTGCAGCAGTCCGGCCATCAACGTGGCCGGATCCATGCCCAGTTCGGCGAGGATCGTGGTGACGGCGAGGGGGTGTGTGATGTACGGGTCGCCGCTCTTGCGCTTCTGGCCGCGGTGCCAGCGCTCGGCGACCTGGTAGGCGCGCTCGATCTGGCGCAGTGTCGCCGTCTCGATCTTGGGGTCGTTGCTGCGGACTATGCGCAGCAGGGGTTCCAGGACCGGGTTGTACGGGTTGGCGCGCTGGACGCCGAGCCGGGCGAGGCGGGCCCGGACGCGGTTGGAGGAGCCGGAGCGTGCGGGCTGGCCGGTGGGGGCGCGGACCACGGGCGGCTGTGCGGGGCGCTCCGCGGAGGGCACGGGCTTGGGGCGGGACTCCTCGGCCCCCTTGTCGACGGGCGCCGACTGGGCGTGCTGGACCGGCCCGCTGGTGTCGTTCTTCGCCTGGGGCGTGCTCGGCGCGGGCTTGGCCGCGGCGGCCGAGACGGACTCGGGCTTCGCGGCGGTCAGGGGCTGGGCCTCGTCTGGCAAGAGGGCTCCTCGTGCACGATCCGGGTCCCCCGGTCAGGCTCCGGAAACCCCATGGTAGCCATCCCGGGCCGAAGGATCGCCTTCAGGCCATGGTGAGACCTGTCTACCGGGGAAACACGAGAGGCGGACGCCGGATGTCTCCGGGCCCGCCTCCGCGGTGTTCTGCCGATGTGTCCGGCCTGGTCAGGGGCGCTTCAGACCGTGAGGAGCGCCTGCAGTGGGGCGCCTGCGAGGGCCGGTTCCAGGCGGGCGCGGCCGCCGAGGAAACCGAGCTCCATGAGGACCGCGAGGCCCGCGACCTCGGCGCCCGCCCTGCGCATGAGCTGGATCGAGGCCTCCGCGGTGCCGCCGGTGGCGAGGACGTCGTCGACGATCAGGACACGGTCGTCCCGTCCCAGGTCCTCGGCGTGCACCTCGATCTCGGCCGAGCCGTACTCCAGGTCGTACGCCTGGCGGAGGGTGGCTCCGGGGAGCTTGCCCGCCTTGCGCACCGGGATGAAGCCGAGGCCGGCGCGGACGGCGACCGGGGCGCCGAGGATGAAGCCCCGGGCCTCCAGGCCGACGACCTTGGTGGCGCCGGCGTGCTCGGCGATCTCCGCGAGCGCGTCGGTGAGCGCGGTGAACGCCGCCGGGTCGGCCAGCAGCGGGGTGATGTCCTTGAACATCACGCCCGGCTCCGGATGGTCGGCCACGTCACGGATACGGCTGAGCAGCAGCTCCTGGATGTCGGTCATCGCCGCTTCCCCGAGGAACGGCCGCGGCCCCGGGCACGGGACGCGGGCTGGCTGCGCGGGCCGACGACGGCCGGGGCGGCGTCGTCGACGACGTCGGTGTCCTCGGTCTCGTCGGCGTCCTCGGCGTAGTCGTCCAGGGGCTCGCCCGTGGCCGCGGCGTGGGCGCGCTTGGCGAGGACGCGCTTCTTGAGGGCCTTCATCGGCGGCTCGAGTTCCTTGAGGTCGGCGACGAGCGGCGTGGCGATGAAGATCGACGAGTACGCGCCGGCGGCGAGGCCGACGAACAGCGACAGCGAGATGTCGTTGAGCATGCCGGCGCCGAGGACACCGCCACCGATGAACAGCAGGCCCGCCACCGGCAGCAGCGCGACGACCGTGGTGTTGATCGACCGCACCAGGGTGCTGTTGATCGAACGGTTGGCGATCTCGCCGTACGTCCAGCGGGTCTGTTTGGTGATGTCCCTCGTCTGTTCCTTGAGGCTGTCGAAGACGACGACCGTGTCGTAGAGCGAGTAGCCGAGGATGGTCAGCAGACCGATCACCGTGCCCGGCGTGACCTCGAAGCCCACCAGGGCGTAGATGCCGACGGTGATGGTGATGTCGTGGATCAGCGCGACGAACGCGGCGACGGCCATGCGCCACTCGAAGGCGATCGCCAGATAGATCACCACGAGGAACATGAAGATGCCGAGGCCCTGCCAGGCCTTGTTGGCGATCTGGTCGCCCCAGCTGGGACCGACCAGGTCGGCGTTGATCTGCTCGGCGTCGACCTTGATGTCGTCGGCGAGCGACTCCTTGATCCTGTCGGCCGCGCCCGTGTCGATGCCCGCGACCTGGATGCGCAGGCTGCCGTCGCCGAGCTTCTGCACGATCGCGTCGTGGCCGGAGGCCTCTTCCGCGTACTCCTCGGCCTGGGCCACCGAGACGCTCGTGTTCTTGGGCGTGGTGAAGACCGCTCCGCCCTGGAACTCGATGCCCATGTTCAGGCCGCGCACCGCCAGGCCGACGATGGCCGTGATGGTGATCAGGATGGAGATGCCGTACCAGATCTTGCGGTTCTTGACGAAGTCGTAGCCGACCTCGCCACGGTGCAGTCGGGCGCCGAGGGTGCCGAGTTTCGACATCGCTCACGCCTCCTTCGGGTCGACGGGGCCGGCGGCGGAGTGGACGGGACGGCGGGTGCGGCGCAGCGGGGGCTTGGCACCCAGGCTCTTCGGGTCGAGGCCGGACCACTTGTGGCCGCTCGCGAAGAAGTGGCGTCGGGCCATCAGCGTCAGCAGCGGCTTGGTGAAGAGGAACACCACGACCACGTCGAGCACGGTGGTCAGACCGAGCGTGAACGCGAAGCCCTGGACCTTGCCGACGGTGACGACGAACAGCACCGCGGCGGCGAGGAACGACACGAAGTCGGAGACCAGGATGGTGCGCCGGGCGCGGGGCCAGGCCCGCTCGACGGCGGGGCGCAGCGTGCGGCCCTCGCGGATCTCGTCACGGACGCGTTCGAAGTACACGATGAACGAGTCCGCGGTGATGCCGATGGCGACGATGGCGCCGCACACGGCGGGGAGGTTCAGCGCGAAGCCGATCGCCGGGCCGAGCAGCGACATGATCACGTACGTGAGGGCCGCGGAGACCAGCAGCGAGGCGATGGCGATGAACGACAGGCCGCGGTAGTACGCCAGCAGGTAGATGACGACCAGCGCCAGGCCGATCGCGCCGGCGATCAGGCCGGCCTCCAGCTGCTCGCCGCCGAGCGCCGCGGTCACCGTGGTGACGCTGTCCTCGCGGAAGGTCAGCGGCAGGGCGCCGTAGGACAGCATGTTGGCGAGGTTCTGCGCGGACTCCTGGTTGAAGTTGCCGGAGATCTCCGCGCTGCCGCCGGTGAGGGCCTGGCTGACGTACGGGTCGGAGACGACCTCGCCGTCCAGGACGATGGCGAACTGGTTCTGCGGGGACTGGTTCTGGGCCAGCTTGCCGGTGATGCTCGCGAACTTCTTGGAGCCCTTGTCCGTGAACTTCATCGTGACGGTCCAGCCGGCACCGGTCTGCGTGTTGAAGACCGCCTGGGCGTCGTCGACGTCCGTGCCGTCGACCTCGGCCGGGCCGAGGATGTACTTCTGCCACTGGCCCTGCGCGTTCTGGCCGCAGGCGAGCGTGGAGTCCTCGGGCTTGGCGCCGTCGCCGGCCTTGGCGCGGACGGCGGGCTTGGTGCAGTCCAGCGCGGCGTACTGCTTCTGGAGGTCGCTGTCGCCGGCGGGGGCGCTGGAGCTCGCGGACGGCGTGGCGCCCGGGGTGCCGGAGGCGGAGCCGGACGGTGTGGGGCTGGCCTTCAGCGCGTCACTGGCAGGGCGGCCCTGCGTGGTGGCGCTCGCCGACGGGGTCGCGGAGCCGTCCGCGGAGGGCGAGGAGGTCGCCTTCTCGTCACCGTCGTCCTTGCCGGACGCGCTGCTGGACGCGCTCGGCGACGGGCTGGCCTCGGCGGCGCCGCCGGCGAGCTCGGTGGCGACGACCGGGCGGAAGTAGAGCTTGGCGGTGGTGCCCACCTGGTCCCGGGCCTGCTTGGAGTTGGTGCCCTTGGGAATGTTGACGATGATGTTGCGATCGCCCTGCGTCTGGACCTCGGCCTCCGAGACACCCAGACCATTGACGCGGCGTTCCATGATGGAGACGGCCGTGTCCATGTTGGTCTTGTTGATCGCGTTCTCCTGGCCGGCCTCGGGAACCGCCCGGAGCGTGATGCTCGTACCGCCGGCCAGGTCGATGCCGAGACGCGGAGTGGTGTGCCCGGAGGCGTACATGCCACCGGTGAGCGCCACGATGGCGATCAGAATCAGGGCCAGCGAGCGCCCCGGCTTGCTCTGGGCGCTCGCGTTCCGGCCCTTTTTAGGTGCTGCCACCTTCTCGTACTCCCTCTCGGGCCGCTCTCACGCCGGGTGGGCGCGCCGGCGGCCATGACATGGTGTCGGGAACCCCCGTGCGAGCTGCGCAGGCCCAGGAGCGCACGGGCCCGCCCGCACGCCCCGGGACGCGACTACTTCGCCTCGGAGTCGCCGTCGGTCTTCTTCGGCGCCTCGTCCGTCGTCGCCTCGGCGGGGGCGGCGTCGGCCGCGGCGGTCTCGTCCTCGTCCTTCTTGCCGAGGTCGACGGCCTTGTCGTCGGAGTCGGCGGCAGCGGAGGGCTCGTCGGTCTCGGTGAGGGAGGAGGCGTCGTCCGGGACGATGTCGGCGTCGGACTTCAGGTCGTGCTCGATGCCGTGCACGATGCGGTTGTACTCGTCGTCGGTCAGGACGGCACCGATCGAGTTCTTCGCGAAGAGCAGTTCCACGCCAGGACCGGCGTCGAGAAGGACCGTGTCCTCGCTGACCTCCTTGACCGTGGCGTACATGCCCCCGATGGTGCGGACGCCGGAACCGGGCTGCATCTGGTTCCGCATCTCGATGGCCTGCTGCTGCTTCTTCTTGGCCGAGCGGGTCATCAGGAACATGGCCCCGATGAGCACGATGAACGGGAGGAGGGTCAGGAGACTCACGGGTCGGAACTTCCTTCACGCGACCGCGATGGTGAACGGCCTGATGGTTGGGGGTGTGTGATGCCGCCGACAAAGGCGGCATCGGCGGAGTCTAAGCGAGTCCGCGCGCATGGAACAACGCTCAGCATGGCACCGGGGTTCCTGCCCCCGGTGAATGCGCGCGCCGTCACGCCCCGAACAGGTCCTGTTGTCCGTTTCCCGCGCCCTGCGCACGGGGCGGCGTGAGGCCGAGATGCGCCCATGCGGCGGGGGTGGCGACGCGGCCGCGCGGGGTGCGGGCGAGCAGCCCCTCCCGTACGAGGAACGGCTCGGCGACCTCCTCGACGGTCTCGCGCTCCTCCCCCACGGCGACCGCGAGCGTGGACAGTCCGACGGGGCCGCCGCCGAACAGCTTGAGCAGGGCCTCCAGTACGGCGCGGTCGAGGCGGTCGAGGCCGCGGGCGTCGACCTCGTAGACCGCGAGGGCGGCGGCGGCGATGTCCCTGGTGATGACGCCGTCGGCCTTGACCTGGGCGTAGTCGCGGACGCGGCGCAGCAGGCGGTTGGCGATGCGGGGGGTGCCGCGCGAGCGGCCGGCGATCTCGGCGGCGCCGGCGGTGTCGATCTCGACGTCGAGGAGGCTCGCCGAGCGGTGGATCACCCGCTCCAGTTCGGCGGGTTCGTAGAACTCCATGTGCGCGGTGAAGCCGAAGCGGTCGCGCAGCGGGGGCGGCAGCAGTCCCGCGCGGGTGGTGGCGCCGACCAGGGTGAACGGCGGGAGTTCCAGCGGGATGGCGGTGGCGCCGGGGCCCTTGCCGACGATGACGTCGACGCGGAAGTCCTCCATGGCCATGTAGAGCATCTCCTCGGCGGGCCTCGACATGCGGTGGATCTCGTCGAGGAAGAGGACCTCGCCCTCCTGCAGGGAGGACAGGATCGCCGCGAGGTCGCCGGCGTGCTGGATGGCGGGGCCGGAGGTGATGCGGATGGGGGCGCCCATCTCGGCGGCGATGATCATGGACAGGGTGGTCTTGCCGAGGCCCGGGGCGCCGGAGAGCAGCACGTGGTCGGCGGTGGCGCCGCGCGCGCGTGCGGCGCGCAGCACGAGGTCGAGTTGTTCGCGGACCTTCTCCTGGCCGATGAACTCGCCCAGGTCCTTGGGGCGCAGGGCGGCCTCGACGGCCTGGTCCTCACGGTCGGCGACGGGGCCGACCAGCCGCTCGGCCGCGGTGCTGTCGGTCGTGTCGTCCCAGTTCATGGAGTGTGCCTCGGGGTCGCGGTCGGTGGGTTCGGAGGGCTTGGGCGGCTGAGCGGCGCACGACGCCCCGTGGGGCGGTTTTCGGCCTTTGGCCGGGGGCGGTGCCGGGCCAGGGCGGTCCGGGCGCCGCCCGGGGCGCTCAGCGCGTTCGGTTCAGGGTCTGGAGCGCCGCCTTCAGCAACTGCCCGACCTGCGGTGTGCCCTCGGCGGCCTCGGCCTGCGGGGCGACGGCGGCGACCGCCTCGTCGGCCTCGCGGGTGGCGTAACCGAGGCCGCTCAGGGCGGCGTGCAGCTGGTCGCGCCAGCCCGCGGTGACCGGTGCTCCGGCGGCGGGGGCGCCGGTCGGCGCGCCCAGGCGGTCCTTCAGTTCGAGCAGCAGCTTCTGGGCGCCCTTCTTGCCGATGCCGGGGACGGCGGTGAGCGCCTTCTCGTCCCCGGTGGACACGGCGCGCCGCAGGGCGTCCGGCGTGTGCACGGCCAGCATCGCCTGGGCCAGCCGGGGGCCGACGCCGCTGGCGGTCTGGAGCAGCTCGAACGTCTGCCGCTCGTCGTCGTCCGCGAAGCCGTACAGCGTGAGGGAGTCCTCCCGCACGACCAGGGACGTGGCGAGCTTGGCGGGCCGGCCGACGCGGAGCGCGGACAGCGTGTTCGGCGTGCACTGGACGGCCATGCCGACGCCGCCGACCTCGACGACCGCGGCGTCGGGGGCGAGCGCGGCGACCGTGCCGCTGACGAAGGCGATCATGCCGTACGGCCTTTCGATTGCTGGGTGGCGTGCAGGGCGACGGCCTGCTGGAGTCGGTTCTGCGCGGGGGCGCGCCAGATGTGGCAGATGGCGAGCGCGAGGGCGTCGGCGGCGTCGGCCGGTTTCGGAGGCGCGGCGAGCCGCAGCAGCCGGGTGACCATGGCGCCGACCTGGGCCTTGTCGGCGCGGCCGGAGCCGGTGACGGCGGCCTTGACCTCGCTGGGGGTGTGCAGGGCGACGGGGATGCCGCGGCGGGAGGCGCACAGCAGGGCGACGGCGCTGGCCTGGGCGGTACCCATCACCGTACGGACGTTGTGCTGGCTGAAGACGCGCTCCACCGCGACGTACTCCGGGCGGTGCTCGTCGAGCCACTGCTCCAGGCCCTGCTCGATGGCGACGAGGCGGTGGCCGAGGTCCGCGTCCGCGGGGGTGCGCACGACGCCGACGCCCAGCATGGTCAGCGGCCGTCCGGCGACGCCCTCGACCACACCGACTCCGCACCGGGTCAGTCCCGGGTCGACCCCCAGTACGCGCACGCGAAGCCTTTCCCCTCGATCACTCGATCGCTCGATCACCGGTTTGTGCAGGCTATCGGGTGCCACCGACAAGGACCGGCAACGCGACGGGCCGACGGGTGTGTCCCGTCGGCCCGTTCGGTGCGCGGAGTCGCCGGCGGCGTTACGCGTCGACCTTCTCCATGATCTCGTCGCTGACGTCGAAGTTGGCGAAGACGTTCTGCACGTCGTCGCTGTCCTCGAGCGCGTCGATCAGCTTGAAGATCTTCTTGGCGCCCTCCTCGTCCAGCTCGACCTGCATGGTCGGGACGAAGTTGGCGTCGGCGGAGTCGTAGTCGATGCCCGCGTCCTGGAGGGCGGTGCGGACCGCGACCAGGTCGGTGGCCTCGCTGATGACCTCGAAGGTCTCGCCGAGGTCGTTGACCTCCTCGGCGCCCGCGTCCAGGACCGCGCCGAGGACGTCGTCCTCGGACAGCTCGCCCTTGGGCACGATCACGACGCCCGTGCGGTTGAACAGGTACGACACCGAGCCCGGGTCGGCCATGGAGCCGCCGTTGCGGGTCATCGCGACGCGCACCTCGGAGGCGGCGCGGTTGCGGTTGTCGGTGAGGCACTCGATGAGGACCGCGACACCGTTGGGGCCGTAGCCCTCGTACATGATCGTCTCGTAGTCGGCGCCACCGGCCTCCAGGCCGGCGCCGCGCTTGACCGCGGAGTCGATGTTCTTGTTGGGGACCGACGACTTCTTGGCCTTCTGGATGGCGTCGTACAGCGTCGGGTTGCCCTCGGGGTCGGCGCCGCCCATCCGCGCCGCGACCTCGATGTTCTTGATCAGCTTCGCGAAGAGCTTGCCGCGCTTGGCATCGATGACGGCCTTCTTGTGCTTCGTCGTGGCCCATTTAGAGTGGCCGGACATCTGCCTGTCTCCTTCGCGTAACCCATCTCTGCAACGAACGCCAGGAATCCTACAAGGACTCGGCTCCGGCGTTCGCGCGCACCATGTCGACGAACAGCGCGTGCACCCGGTGGTCGCCGGTGAGTTCCGGGTGGAACGACGTGGCGAGCGCGTTGCCCTGACGGACCGCGACGATGTGGCCCTCGTGCTCGGCGAGCACCTCGGCCGCCGCGCCGACGGACTCGACCCAGGGGGCGCGGATGAAGACGCCCTCCACGGGATCTCCCGCGACGCCCTTGACGTCGAGCGCCGCCTCGAAGGACTCGTTCTGGCGTCCGAAGGCGTTGCGGCGCACGATCATGTCGATGCCGCCGATGGTCTCCTGGCCCGAACGCGGGTCGAGGATCTTGTCGGCGAGCATGATCATGCCCGCGCAGGTGCCGTAGACGGGCATACCGGCACGCACGCGTGCGCGAAGGGGCTCCATGAGGCCGAACAGGACGGCCAGCTTGGAGATGGTGGTGGACTCGCCGCCGGGGACGACGAGGCCGTCGACCTCGGCGAGTTCTTCGGGGCGCCGCACCGGCCTGGCCACGGCATCGGCCGCGGCCAGGGCGACGAGGTGCTCCCGTACGTCGCCCTGGAGGGCCAGGACGCCGATGACAGGAGTGTTCATGGTGCTTACCAGCCGCGGTTGGCGTAGCGCTCGGCCTCGGGCAGGGTGTCGCAGTTGATGCCGACCATGGCCTCGCCGAGGTTGCGGGACGCGTCCGCGATGATCTTGGGGTCGTCGTAGAAGGTGGTGGCCTTCACGATGGCGGCGGCACGCTTGGCCGGGTCGCCGGACTTGAAGATGCCGGAGCCGACGAAGACGCCCTCGGCGCCGAGCTGGCGCATCAGGGCCGCGTCGGCCGGGGTGGCGACGCCGCCGGCGGAGAACAGCACGACCGGGAGCTTGCCCAGCTCGGCGGTCTCCTTGACCAGCTCGTACGGGGCACGCAGCTCCTTGGCGGCGGCGTACAGCTCGTTGTTGTCGTAGCCGCGCAGGCGGGCGATCTCGTTCTTGATCTGGCGCAGGTGGCGGACGGCCTCGACGACGTTGCCGGTGCCGGCCTCGCCCTTGGAGCGGATCATGGCCGCGCCCTCGGCGATGCGGCGCAGGGCCTCACCGAGGTTGGTGGCGCCGCAGACGAAGGGGGTGGTGAAGGCCCACTTGTCGGAGTGGTTGACCTCGTCGGCCGGGGTGAGGACCTCGGACTCGTCGATGTAGTCCACGCCGAGGGACTGCAGGACCTGGGCCTCGACGAAGTGGCCGATGCGGGACTTGGCCATCACCGGGATGGACACCGCGTCGATGATGCCCTCGATCATGTCCGGGTCGGACATCCGGGCCACGCCGCCGTCCTTGCGGATGTCGGCCGGGACCCGCTCCAGGGCCATGACGGCGACGGCGCCCGCGTCCTCGGCGATCTTCGCCTGCTCCGGCGTGACGACGTCCATGATCACGCCGCCCTTGAGCTGCTCCGCCATGCCGCGCTTGACGCGGGCGGTGCCGATCTCGGGAGCCTGGTTCTCGGTGCTGGACACGGGTGACCTCACTGATGGGAAAGAAGGATTCTGCGTTCTTGAGGAAACGCGAGCGGACCAGGCCACAGCAAGGGCCAATGGGAAGGCGGTGGATCGTTTTCGCGACCGCCGGGCGGCGAGAGTGGCCGACGGCCGGGCACGGGCGGCCGGAACGGCCGGGACGCTATGGCCGGAACGGCCGGGCGCTACGGCCGAAACGGCCGGGACACGGTGACCGAACCGGCCATGGACACGATGGCCGATCCGGCCGAGACGCGGCCGCCGCGGCGACCCGGTCAACGGCGGCTAGGAGGACCGGTCCACCAGGGCCGCCGGGGGCTCGTCGTCCATCTCGAAGGCCAGCGGGAACGGCGCGTGGCCGGCCAGCCGGAACCAGCGCACCTTGTGGTGCCTGCGCAGCGCGCGTGCCGCCCGCACGGCGTCGTTGTGGAAGCGCCGGGCCATCGGCACCTTGCGCACCGCCTCCGTCAGCTCCCGGGCGGCCTCCTCGCCTCCGGGCGCCTCGCGCACCGCCTCCACCTGCGGCGCCTCCCCGAACACGGCGCGCAGGGCCTGGCTCAGCTCGCTCTCGGCGACCTCCCGCTGCTCCTCCTCGGCCTGACGCGCGGCGTGCGCGGCCTCGTACAGCACGATCGACGCGGCCGGGTCGAGCACTCCCGAGGTGGCCAGTTCCTGGGCGACGGAGGCCCGCCTGAGCAGTTGCGCGTCGAGCGCGGCGCGGGCGGCGTCGATGCGGGCGTGCAGCCGGTCCAGCCGCCCGGCGGTCCAGCTCAGGTAGAGGCCGATCACGACGAGCGCGACGAGGATCCAGATGAGGGTTGCGGTCACGTGCCGCAACGTTACCGGGGCACACCGCGCGGCCGGCCGGGTGCCCGGGTCGGCCGTCCCCGGAGCCGCCGTCCCCGGGCTCCCGGTCCGGCCGCCCGCCGCGGGGCGGGCCGGATCGCGCCGGCCGGCGGCTCAGGGGCCCGGCGTCAGTCCCGCACCAGGCCCAGCCGGGCCCTCAGGCTCGTCGTCCTGTCGTCCGCGGCCACCGCCGTCGCGCCCGCCGTCACCGTCTCGTAGACCGACAGGATGTCCGCGCCGACCGTCGACCAGTCGAAGCGGCGCACGTGGTCGCTGCCGCGTTCGCGCAGTTCCGCGCGCCGGACCGGGTCCTTCAGGAGGCGTACGGCCGTTTCGGCGAGCGCGTCCGCGTCCTCGTTCGGGAACAGCTCCCCCGCCGCGCCCCGGTCCAGGACCTGGGCGAAGGCGTCCAGGTCGGAGGCGAGCACGGGGGCGCCGGCCGACATGGCCTCGACCAGGATGATGCCGAAGCTCTCGCCGCCGGTGTTGGGCGCCACGTACAGGTCGACGCTGCGCAGCAGCCGTGCCTTGTCCTCGTCGCTGACCATGCCGAGGAACTCGACGCGGGAGCGCAGCCCGGCGGGCAGGGTCTCCACCGCCTCCTCCTCGTCGCCGCGCCCGGCGACCAGGAGCCGCGCCTGCGGGCGGGCGGCGAGGATCTTCGGCAGGGCCTTCATCAGCACGGGCAGGCCCTTGCGGGGCTCGTCGATACGGCCGATGAAGCCGATCGTGTCGCCCTGCCACTCGGCCTTGGGCTCGGCCCTGGCGAAGAAGTCCACGTCGACGCCGTTGGGGATGACCACCGCGTCCCCGCCGAGGTGCTCGACCAGGGTGCGGCGGGCGTACTCGCTGACGGCGATCCGCGCGCTGATCTTCTCCAGGGCCGCCTGGAGGATGGAGTACGCGGCGACCATCGCGCGCGAGCGCGGGTTCGACGTGTGGAAGGTCGCGACGATCGGGCCCTGCGCGGCCCAGCAGGTCAGCAGGCCCAGGGACGGCGAGGTCGGCTCGTGGATGTGGATGACGTCGAACGCGCCGTCGTGCAGCCAGCGCCGCACCCGGGCCGCCGACAGGAAGCCGAAGTTCAGCCGGGCCACCGAGCCGTTGTACGGCACCGGAACCGCGCGCCCGGCGGAGACGACGTACGGCGGCAGCGGGGTGTCGTCGTCGGCGGGCGCGAGGACGGACACCTCGTGCCCGAGCCGGATGAAGTACTCGGCCAGGTCGCGGATGTGGAACTGGACGCCACCCGGCACGTCCCAGGAGTACGGGCAGACGATGCCGATCCTCACGGGCGCTCTCCGTCCGCGCTGCCTGCCGGGTGCGGTTCCAGGTCGGCGAGCCACAAGCGCTGGAGCATGTGCCAGTCCTCCGGATGGTCGGCGATCCCCGTGGCGAAGGCGTCGGCCAGCGCCTGTGTCATGACGGACGTCTTCTCGGCCCGGGTACCTGACCGCGGCACCTCGATCGGGGCGTGGATCCGGCCCTTCATCACCGGCGAGTCGTCGTACCAGAGCGTCGCCGGCAGCAGCCGGGCGCCGGTGTGCTGGGCGAGCAGCGCCGGTCCGGCGGGCATGCGGGCCGTGTCGCCGAAGAACTCGACGGGCACGCCCGAGGCGGACAGGTCCCGGTCGGCGACCAGGCAGACCAGGCCGCCGTCGCGCAGCCGCCGGGCGAGGGTGCCGAAGGTGGTGCCGCCGCTGTGCGGCAGGACCTCCATGCCGAGGCCCTCGCGGTAGGCGACGAAGCGGTCGTAGAGCGTCTCGGGCCTGAGGCGTTCGGCGACGGTGGTGAACGGGATCTTCAGGTACGTGGTGGCCCAGGCACCGGCGAGGTCCCAGTTGGCGAGGTGCGGCAGGGCGACGATCACGCCCTTGCCGGCGGCCAGGCCGTCGGTCAGGTGGTGCAGGCCCTTGGCCTCGAAGCCGGTGCTGACGCGCTCGGCGCTCCAGACCGGGAGCCGGAAGGACTCCATCCAGTAGCGCAGGTAGGAGCGCATGCCCGCGCGGGACAGCTCGGCCAGCCGCTCGGGGCTCGCGTCCGGCACCACGCGCGCGAGGTTGCTCTCCAGGCGCAGCACGCCCTTGCCGCGCCGCTTCCAGGTGATGTCGGCGATGGTGCGGCCGAGCCGTACGGCGGCGGGCTCGGGGAGCTTCTTGACGGTGCTCCAGCCGAGGCCGTACAGCGCGTCCGTGATCTGGTCCCGGGCTGTCATGTCGCGGCCTCGCTGCCGTGTGAGGCGTTGTGCTGGTCGTCTTCATTGTCCTGCGCCGCGGCGGCGGCCTCTGCCTCGGCGGACTCGCGGCGGACCGTGACGACGCGCTGGATCAGCGTGACCAGACTGCCGACGGCGACGAGCCACAGCGCGATGGGCAGCAGGACGTGGATGCCGGGCACGCCGAACGTGTCGAAGCCCGCGAGACCGGCCGCGACCAGCGAGACCACCAGCCGCTCGGCGCGCTCCACGAGCCCGTTGACGGCCACCGGCAGCCCGATCGACTCGCCGCGCGCCTTGGTGTACGACACGACCTGGCCGCTGGTCAGACAGAAGATCGACACCGCGCACAGCACGTTGTCGTCGCCGCCGCCCGCGTACCAGAGCGCGAAGCCCCCGAAGATGGCGCCGTCGGCGACCCGGTCGAGCGTCGAGTCCAGGAAGGCGCCCCAGCGGCTGCTGCGGCCGAGCTGGCGGGCCATGTTGCCGTCGACCAGGTCGGAGAACACGAACAACGTGATCACGACCGTGCCCCAGAAGAACTCCCCCCGGGGGTAGAAGACCAGCGCACCCGCGACCACGCCGGCGGTGCCGATGAGCGTGACCGTGTCCGGGCTGACGCCCCGGCGGATGAGAAACGCGGCGAACGGTGTGAGGACACGCGTGAAGAATGCACGCGCGTACTTGTTCAGCATGGCCTTCCCGACGGTCGGTTGCGCCGGACGGCCCCTGCTGGCCTGCCGGCTGGCCCATCGTAGCCACGCGCGCGGGGGTGCGACGGCCGGGCACCCTGCGCACGTGTCCGCGCACGGACGGCGACCCGGGCCCGGCGGGATCGCGTCGTTCGTATGGACGCACCGTGACGGGAGTGGAAAGCTCGAAGGACCGCGGGCGTCGCCGGAGCCGCCCAGCACGCGGTGTCCGCGTGTCCGCGCCCACAGTGACCTCACCGTGCACGGGAGGCAAGGTTATGGGCGACAAGGCGCACACACACCCCGGAGCCGCCGGCAGGGCAACGGCGGCCGACCATCCCGCGTCCGTACGGAATGTGGTGCTGGTCGGCCACTCCGGATCGGGCAAGACCACCTTGGTGGAAGCCCTCGCGCTGACGGCGGGGGCGGTGAACCGGGCGGGCCGCGTGGAGGACGGCGGCACCGTCTCCGACTACGACGACATCGAGCACCGGCAGCAGCGCTCGGTACAGCTCTCCCTGGTGCCGGTCGAATGGGACGGCATCAAGGTCAATCTCCTCGACACCCCCGGATACGCCGACTTCGTCGGTGAACTCAGGGCCGGTCTGCGAGCGGCGGACGCGGCCCTCTTCGTCGTCTCGGCCTCCGACGGCGTGGACGGCTCCACCCGCGTGGTGTGGGAGGAGTGCGCGGCCGTCGGCATGCCGCGGGCCATCGTGATCACACACCTGGAGTCCGCGCGTTCGGACTTCGAGGAGATGACGCGGTTGTGCGCCGAGGCCTTCGGCGCGGACGACCCCGACGCCGTGCTGCCGCTCTACCTGCCGCTGCACGGTCCTCAGGCGCCGGACGGGCACGCGCCCGTGACCGGGCTGATCGGGCTGCTGTCGCAGAAGCTGTTCGACTACTCGACCGGCGAGCGCAAGGAGTCCGAGCCGGGCGAGGACCAGCTGCCGCGGATCGAGGAGGCCCGCAACCGGCTGATCGAGGGCATCATCTCGGAAAGCGAGGACGAGACCCTCATGGACCGCTATCTCGGCGGTGAGCCGGTCGACGTCACCACCCTGGTCCAGGACCTGGAGCGGGCCGTCGCGCGCGGTGTGTTCTTCCCCGTCCTGGCCGCCGCCTCCGCCGCCGACGGCGCCCGGCAGGGTCTCGGCACGGTGGAGCTGCTGGAACTGGTCACCCGCGGGTTCCCGACCCCGCTGGAGGGCGAGGCGCCCCGCGTGACGACGCCGGACGGCGAACCGCGCGAGCTGAAGCGGTGCGATCCGGACGCCCCGCTGGTCGCCGAGGTCGTGAAGACGTCCTCCGACCCGTACGTCGGCCGGCTCTCGCTGGTCCGGGTCTTCTCCGGCACCCTGCGCGCCGACCAGACGGTCCACGTCTCCGGGCACGGCCTCGCCGACCGGGGCCACGAGGACCACGACGTCGACGAGAAGGTCGGCGCGTTGTCCACGCCGTTCGGCAAGCAGCAGCGGCCCGTCTCGCACGTCATCGCGGGCGACCTCGCGTGCGTGGCGAAACTGAGCCGCGCGGAGACCGGGGACACGCTGTCCGCCAAGGACGATCCGCTGCTCATGGCGCCCTGGGAGATGCCGGACCCGCTGCTGCCGCTCGCCATCCAGGCGCACAGCAAGCCGGACGAGGACAAGCTGTCGCAGGGCCTGGCGCGGCTCGTCGCCGAGGACCCGACGATGCGGCTGGAGCAGAACCAGGACACCCACCAGGTGGTGCTGTGGTGCCTGGGCGAGGCGCACGCGGACGTGGCGCTGGAGCGGCTGCGCAGCCGGTACGGGGTCCAGGTCGACGTCGTGCCGCACAAGGTGTCGCTGCGGGAGACGTTCGCGACGAAGTCGGCCGGGCGGGGACGGCACGTGAAGCAGTCCGGCGGGCACGGGCAGTTCGCGATCTGCGAGATCGAGGTGGAGCCGCTGCCGGGCGGCTCGGGCATCGAGTTCGTGGACAAGGTGGTCGGCGGCGCCGTACCGCGGCAGTTCGTCCCGTCCGTCGAGAAGGGCATCAGGGCCCAGGCGGACAAGGGCGTCGCGTCCGGCCACCGGCTGGTCGACGTGCGGGTGACGCTGCTGGACGGCAAGGCGCACTCGGTGGACTCCTCCGACGCGGCGTTCCAGACGGCGGGCGCGCTGGCGCTGCGGGAGGCGGCGGCCGACGCGAGGATCCATCTGCTGGAGCCGGTGGCCGAGGTGTCGGTCCTCGTCGGCGACGACTACGTGGGCGCCGTGATGAGCGACCTGTCCGGCCGGCGCGGCCGGGTGCTCGGCACCGAGCAGACGCCCGGCGGGCGCACCCTGGTCCGCGCCGAGGTGCCCGAGATCGAGATCAGCCGCTACGCCGTCGACCTGCGCTCGCTGTCGCACGGCACCGCGCGTTTCAGCCGGGCGTACGCGCGGCACGAACCGATGCCGCCGCAGGTCGCGGAACGGGTCCGCCAACAGTCCGACGACGCGGGATAGTTGATCAGGGGCGCGCCGCAACCGGCGTGCTCCCCCGCGTGCTTCCACGTGCGCCGGTGGGCGGCTTTGGCCGTCCGTCGGCGCACGTCGCCGCCTGCGGATACGCTGATGACCTGATCAACAGGTGTGCGCGGCAGGCAAGTCGGGAAGGCCGCAGAAGCAGGAACGGCGTCGATCTGGGGGCGGGAATGACCGTTGAGAGCGGTTACGCGGACATCTTCGGTCCGCAGGTGCCGCGTACGGGTGACGAGGCGCAGACGGCGACCTTCGCGCTGGCCTCGGCGGCCTATCGGGACAACGACGTCGAGGAGATACTCAAGGCCAACGGCGAGTGGCACCAGTCCAAGGTCAGCCCCGGCAAGGTCGCGCTGTTCAAGCCGAACCTGGGGGAGGCGTTCTCGCGGGCCGTCGTGGACCGGATGCTGGGGGCGGGCCGCAAGCCGCTCATCCAGTCCTTCGGCGCCGAGCCGCAGGTCGTCGTGGAGCACTGCCTCGCGGCGAACCACATCCGCAAGAACCGCGACAACCAGCTCAGCGCGATCATGGTGCTGTGCGGTCTGCTGTTCCTGCCGGGCCTGCTGGTCTGGCTGCTGGTCTTCCAGATCCGCACCACCATCGCCAAGCGCGAGGACAAGCGGGCCGGGGCGCTCGCCACCACGCTGCTGGTCGCGATGGGCGCCCTCGCGCTGATCTTCCTCGTCCGCATGCCGTTCACGGGGTTCTGGGGCCTGTACGCGCGCGCGTCGGTGATCCTGCCGGTGGTCGGCTGGTACCTGGCCAAGCGGGTCTGCGAGCGCACGGCGCACGACCTGCGGGCGCGCTGGGACGGTCTGCTGTCCGGCAGCAGCGTGGGCGCCAAGGTGCCCGAGACGGTGCCGACCAGCCCCAATGAGACGGCGGCCGAGAAGCTGCGCCAGTCCCTGGCCAGGCTCGCCGCGGAGCAGCAGTCCAACTCCGTGTTCTACGCCGGGCCCAAGGGCATCCTCGGCATGGGCACCCGCTGGGGCAGCTGGCAGCTCGCCGAGGACCTGGTGCCCGCCGATCCCAGCCGCGAGATCCATCCGTTCCGCAGCTGGGACGTCATCCGGTCCATCCACGACCAGCTGCGCATGCTGGAGCGCGGCCCGCTGAACACGGGCGGTTTCCCGAAGCCGTCGATACGGCACTGGATCGTCACGCCCGTCGGGGAGAACGCGGGGGCGGTGTCCCGCCCGGAGGGCACGGACGTCGAGGCGTACCAGGTCAAGTCGCACGCGATACAGGACATCTGCAACAAGCAGCAGTTCGGCGCGGGCGACCGGCACTACCTGGGCGTGCAGTGGACGCTGTGGGAGGGGCAGCTGGTCATCACCATGCTGATCACGGTGACCGTGCTGCACGAGACGCTGCGCATCGAGGTCACCGGGCACGCGCTCGGGCCGGTGCACCCGCTGTTCACCTCCAAGCCGGCGGCCAAGGAGAAGAAGGTCCAGAAGTCGGTCAGGTTCTGGGAGACCCGGACGGTGAAGCTCCCGCTGGTCGACGCGGACGAGGTGGTACGGCTCGCGGCGCGGGCGCCGCTGTCCTGGTACCCGCCGCTGCTGAACTGGCTGGGCGGCTCGCTGAGCCTTCCCGAGCCGTTCGGTCTGCGGCACGCGTGGGCGGACAAGCCGTGGCGGCACCGGTTCATGGCGGACGACGCGCTGCGGGCGGCCACACCGGTGCTGCGGGTGGTGCACGCGGCGGCGATCAAGGTGCTGAAGGAGAACGGCGTGGACACCGAGAAGTTCGGTTCGCGGTCGGCGTCCCTCAGCACGGCGGTGCAGGACGCGGCGCCGAAGAAGGCGGACGTCTACGACGCGTAGGCCTCCGGCGGTTCGGCGGATACGGGCCCTGGGGTTTCCCCGGGGCCCGTCGGCCTGCGGCCTCGTCCTCGGACGCGGACGGGCCGATCGGGCTCAACCCCTCGGCCAGGCCTCCGCCAGCATCTTGCGGGTGTCCGCCAGCAGTTGCGGCAGCACCTTCGTGTGGCCGACGACCGGCATGAAGTTCGTGTCGCCGCCCCAGCGCGGGACGATGTGCTGGTGCAGGTGGGCCGCGATGCCCGCGCCCGCCACCGTGCCCTGGTTCATGCCGATGTTGAAACCGTGCGCGCCGGACGCGGTGCGCAGGGCCGTCATCGCCTGCTTGGTCAGTTCGGCCAGCTCGGCGGTCTCCTCCGCCGTGAGCTCGGTGTAGTCGGCGACGTGCCGGTAGGGCACGGTCATGAGGTGCCCGCCGTTGTACGGGTAGAGGTTGAGCACCGCGTAGACCCGCTCGCCGCGCCGGACGATCAGGCCGTCCTCGTCGGACTTGGCCGGGATGGAGCAGAAGGGGCAGCCGTCGCCGGCCTCGGGGCCGGTGGGCTTGTTCTCGCCCTGGATGTAGGCCATCCGGTGGGGCGTCCACAGACGCTGGAACGCGTCCTGCGACCCCACTCCCAACTGCTGCTCCGGCTCACTCGTCATGCGTGCAGCATATGGCGTCCCGCCCGGAGGAAGGGAAAGGCCCCCGGGCCTGAAGCCCAGGGGCCGAACCACCGCTGTCGCGGGGAGCACGTCTACGCGCCCGAGCCACAAGGGCAAGCCCGGACCACCCCCGCCTCGGCGGGGAACATCACACCTGCGCGCGACGCTCCACCACGTCAACGACCTTGGCCAGTGCCTGGTCACGCGGAATGCCGTTCTCCTGCGAGCCGTCGCGGTAGCGGAAGGACACCGTGCCCGCGTTCATGTCGTCGTCACCGACGATGATCATGAACGGCACCTTCTGCTTCTGGGCGTTCCTGATCTTCTTCTGCATGCGGTCGGAGGACGCGTCGACCTCGACCCGCAGGCCCTTCGCCTTGGCTTCCTCCGCGAACTTCTCCAGGTACTCGACGTGCGCGTCGCCCACCGGGATGCCGACCGCCTGCACGGGGGCCAGCCACGCCGGGAAGGCACCGGCGTAGTGCTCGAGGAGGACACCGAAGAACCGCTCGATGGAGCCGAACAGTGCTCGGTGGATCATGACCGGCTGCTGGCGGGAGCCGTCCGCGGCCGTGTACTCCAGGTTGAACCGCTTGGGCTGGTTGAAGTCGACCTGGATGGTCGACATCTGCCAGGAGCGGCCGATGGCGTCCTTGGCCTGCACGGAGATCTTCGGGCCGTAGTAGGCGGCGCCACCCGGGTCCGGGACCAGCGGCAGGTTCTGCTTCTCGGCGGCCTGGCGGAGCGCCTCGGTGGCCTCCGCCCAGTCCTCGTCCGAGCCGATGAACTTGTCGGAGTCGTCGCGGGTGGACAGCTCCAGCTCGAACTCGGTCAGACCGTAGTCACGCAGGAGGTCCAGGACGAAGGTGAGGAGCGTGTCCAGCTCCTCGGGCATCTGCTCCTTGGTGCAGTAGATGTGCGAGTCGTCCTGGGTGAAACCGCGCGAACGGGTCAGACCGTGCACGACGCCCGACTTCTCGTACCGGTACACGGTCCCGAACTCGAAGAGGCGCAGTGGCAGTTCACGGTACGAACGGCCCCGCGACTTGAAGATCAGGTTGTGCATCGGGCAGTTCATCGCCTTGAGGCGGTAGTTCTGCTCGTCGAACTGGATGGGCGGGAACATACCCTCCGCGTAGTGCGGCAGGTGCCCGGAGATCTCGAAGAGGTGCTCCTTCGAGATGTGCGGGGTGTTCACGAACTCGTAGCCGGAGACCTCGTGGCGGCGGCGCGAGTAGTCCTCCATGACCTTGCGGATCACACCCCCCTTGGGGTGGAACACCGCGAGGCCGGGGCCCAGCTCGTCGGGGAAGGAGAACAGGTCCAGCTCGCTGCCGAGCTTGCGGTGGTCGCGCTTCTCGGCCTCGGCGAGGAATTCCAGGTACTGCTTCAGCTCGTCCTTGGACGGCCAGGCGGTGCCGTAGATCCGCTGGAGCTGGGGGTTCTTCTCACTTCCGCGCCAGTAGGCGGCGGCCGAGCGCATCAGCTTGAAAGCGGGGATGACGCGGGTGCTCGGCAGGTGCGGACCGCGGCACAGGTCCTTCCAGCACAGCTCGCCGGTCTTGGCGTCGAGGTTGTCGTAGATCGTCAGCTCGCCGGCTCCGACCTCGGCGTCGGCACCGTCGGCCGCCTGCGCCGCGTTGCCCTTGAGACCGATCAGCTCCAGCTTGTACGGCTCGTCCGCCAGCTCCTCGCGGGCGGCCTCGTCGGTGGTGACCCGGCGGGAGAAGCGCTGGCCCCGCTTCTGGATCTCCTGCATCTTCTTCTCGATGCGCTTGAGGTCCTCGGGGGTGAACGGCTCCTCGACGTCGAAGTCGTAGTAGAAGCCGTCCTTGACGGGCGGCCCGATGCCCAGCTTGGCCTCGGGGAACAGCTCCTGCACGGCCTGCGCCATGACGTGCGCGGTGGAGTGGCGCAGGATGTCGAGGCCGTCGTCGGAGGAGATCTCGACGCCCTCGACGGTCTCGCCGTCCCGCAGCTCGTACGCGAGGTCCTTGAGCTCGCCGGCCACGCGCGCGGCGATGATCGAGCGCTCGCCGGCGAAGAGGTCGGCGGCCGTAGTGCCCGTCGTCACCACGCGCTCTTCCCGCTCGGAATCGCGTTGGATGATCACACGGACGTCTGACACCGGTCTCTCCTGACTGAAGGGGAATGCGGCGCCATACCGGGAGCGCGCGCATGACCGGATCGTACCGACCCGGGGCGGCCCTCCGCGAAATCGGTCTCCGCTCCCCCGCCGCCGGCGCCCGGATCAGTCGCCGCGCTCTCCTCCGCAGGCCCCTTCGAAGAAGTCCAGGTCCTCCTGGAGGGACTTCATCAGCCGGTCCCGTTCGGCGTCGTCGACCTGCACGGGCGCCATCGCGGCGGCCTCGGTCAGCCGCCGGAAGCCGCCCCGGCTCTCCAGCCGCCCGTGCACCCGCACCGGCAGTCCGACCAGGTGCGCGTGCCCGGCGATGCGGTACGCCTCCTCGTCCAGCGTCATCCGTACGTGCGCGACGTCGGCCCCGGCGAGGACCCGCAGCCGTACGGGGCCCGGTCCGCGCGGGCCGGATCTGCGCATCCGGACGACGGCGCCGGTGATCCGCACGGGCACGGACGGTTCGTCGCGCAGATAGCGGGCGCCGGCCTCGCGCAGCACGGGCAGGTCGCCCGGCGAGACCTCGACGGGCTCGGCGGAGGGGGCGCAGCCCTCGGGGACGCCGGCCGCCGGGGCCCAGGCGACGGCGACCCGGGCGCCCTCGCTGCCCTTGACGAGGGTGACGAGCGCCTCGGTGAGCTCGTGGCTGACGCCGGTCGCGACGGCCCCGTCGAAGGCGTCCATGCCGCCGGTGGCACGCCGGTAGTCGACGGCCTCGCGGGCGGCGTACAGCGCCTGGTGGAGGCGTACGGCGAGGGGGCGGCCGGAGCCGACGGGCACGAAGGCGGTGAGGCGGCGGCCGCCGGTGGCGGAGCCCACGAGGACGTCACCGAGGGAGGCGGCGGCGGAGCGCCGGTGCCGGGCGCCGTAGTAGCCGGCACGCGCGCGTGTGGCGAGGGCGGCGGCGAGGAGCATCCGGCGGGCGGCGGTGCGCAGGTGTTCCTCGACGGTCCAGGGGGCGGCGCCGGCGGGCCCGTCCGGGACGTCGCGCCACCAGTGGATCTCGTCGCTGGGCACGGCGAGGGAGAGCAGCACCTCGCGGGCGGCGAGCGTGCCGCTGCGGGACAGGGCGAGCAGGGCCTCGCCGAGCAGGTCCTCGCTGTCGGGGAAGGCGCGGCTCTCGGGCACCAGGAGGCTGGTGGCGCCGGCGCCGGGTCCGGGCGGCGTCCAGCGGCCGTAGCGTCCGGCGGCGCCGCCGCGGCGCTGCCAGCCGTGCCGTTCCAGCAGCACGGCGAGCACGGCCGGGTCGACGTCGCGGGGCTCGGGTGTGCGGCCGTGCCAGGTGGGGTCGGCGGGGTGCGGCCGGGCGGGGCGCGCGGGCTCGTCGGGCGGGCGGTGCGTCATGGTTTCCCTCCCGTGCCGACCCGCGTCATGATCTCGCACAGCGCCCGGTCGTCGAAGATGCGTGAGGTCGGTATGCGCACGGTGGTGCGGCGGCGGCCCGTGACGGGGTGTCCGGCCAGGTTGGTCCAGTAGCAGCAGTGCCTCAGGTCGAGCCGGTCGTGTCCGGCCCGCAGCCACTGGTCCCGGGAGCGCGGCACGATCATCACGACGAGGATCTTGTGCACGGAGACCGGGGTGCGGGCGAGCTTGGCCAGGTGCTCGTTGTCGAGCGTGAAGGAGAAGGACCGCTCGGGCGGATGCGGCGGGAGCTGGTAGGTCGCCTTGAGCTGCACCTTGATGGTGACCTCGTCGTCGACGGTGTGCCCGGGCGCGCTGTGGCTGACGTGCCAGTCGATGCCGTTGTCCGGGAAGGGCTGGGACAGCGAGCAGCCGGCGGCGGCCGCGACGGCGTGCAGATAGCCGACCTGCAGGGTCTCCATGCAGGCGGTGGTGGCGAGAGAGCCCCGGGTGGGTGCCGTGCGCTCGGGCAGCAGCCCGCCCCGTTCGGGCTGCGCAATGGCCATGACCAACAGCCTTCCAGAACAAGTGGTTCCCCGTTGCGGGTCGCTGAACTGCGAGGACCCGTACTCCTGTTGTCTCCTTCCGGCGTACGGCGCAAACAGCCCGGGTATCACCGAAACGGGCAGCGGGCGAAGCGGACGGCGCGTCAACTGCCGAGGGTGAACGAGGGGTTGTGTGGGTATGACGTGCTGGTTCGAAGGGCCCCTGGCCGCGTTCGACACGGAGACCACGGGCGTGGACGTCGAGACCGACCGCATTGTGTCGGCGGCCGTCGTCGTCCAGGACGCCCCGGGCATGCGGCCGCGGGTGTACCGCTGGCTGGTGAACCCGGGCGTGCCGGTGCCGGCGTCGGCGACCGCGGTGCACGGGCTGACGGATGAACATCTGCAGCGCAACGGCCGCTGGCCCGCGCCGGTGATGTACGAGGTGGCCGAGACGCTGGCCGAGCAGGCGTCGGCGGGACGGCCGCTGGTGGTGATGAACGCACCGTTCGATCTGACCCTGCTGGACCGGGAGTTGCGCCGGCACCGGGCCTCGTCGCTGAGCCGCTGGTTCGAGGCGACGCCGCTGCGGGTGCTGGATCCGCTGGTGCTGGACAGGCATCTGGACCGCTACCGCAAGGGCCGCCGCACGCTGACGGACCTGTGCGCGCAGTACGGCGTCACGCTGGAGGGCGCCCACGACGCCGGTGCGGACGCGCTGGCCTCGCTGGACGTCGTCCGGGCTGTGGGGCGGCGGTTCGCGGGGCGGCTGGAGCGGCTGTCCCCGGCCGAGTTGCACACGCTGCAGGCGGTGTGGCACGCGGCACAGGCGCGGGGTTTGCAGGCGTGGTTCGCGCGCAGCGGCACGGAGGAGGCGGTGGACCCGGCGTGGCCACTGCGTCCGAGCCTGCCGGCGGCGGCCTGACCTCGACGCGGGCCGCGGCAGCGCGGGCCGCGGGTGCGGGGTGCCGGAATGCGCGAAGGCCGGTCCGTTGTGCCGGACCGGCCTTGACCCGTGGGCGATACTGGGTTCGAACCAGTGACCTCTTCGGTGTGAACGAAGCGCTCTTCCGCTGAGCTAATCGCCCGGGAACGCACTGAACAATACAGGTCCGGGCGCGCTTCCTTCAAACCGCTTCCGGTGGCGTCGTCAGGTACGCCGTGAGCCCGCGCCGCCCCGAGCGCATCATCAGCGCGTGGTTGGCGCGGAAGCAGGCCCGTCCGGGCACGGCGAGCCGGCGCAGCAGCGGTTTGCGGACGTCGACCTCCTGGTCGTAGCGGACGAGGGTGCCGCGCCCGTCCGGGAGGAGCGTCCAGCGTGCCCGGCCCTCGACGTCGCCGGTGAGGGCGACCTCCAGGACGCCGGCGGCCGCGTCGCGCCGCTCCTCCCGCAGGACCGTGGTCAGGTCGTACGGGAGGAGGGAGCGGATGCGGACGATGCCGCTGGTGACGTCGGTGCGGCGGACCTCACGGACCTGGGGCCACCAGCGGGGGTAGTCCTCGATCCGTTCGAGCGCCCGGTACACGGCCGGGGCGGGCGCGGGCAGGGCCCACAGGCTGCGGAAGCGGTAGTGGTTCCAGTCCATGCACGGAGTGTGCCCGCCCGGCCGTGCTCCGTGCGCTACGGCATGCGGTCACCGAGGAGCGCGAGGTTCTCGATGGCGGCGAGGCCGTAGAGCGCGGTGTCGTTGGTGGACACCCAGGTGGCCTCGCTGCCCGGCACCAGCGTGACCGGGCCGCTGAGCTTCTCCGTCTTCCAGGGCGCCGACTCCTTGTAGCCGTCGGAGTTGTAGAACTTCTCCCAGGCCCGCTTGGCGAGCTTGGCGTCGCCGGTCTGGACGGCGGCGTAGGCGTCGAGGCGGGAGTGGCCCTGGAACAGGATCAGTGAGCCGAAGTTGCTGCCGTAGCGTGCCGCCTGTTCGGCCTTGGTGGCGTTGAAGTAGCGGCAGTAGTCGAGGTACGCCTCCTTGAACTCCGGCATGTCGACGAGGTCGATGAGCTCGGCACACAGTTCGCCCAGGCCGAACACGGCGGACAGGTGCGACACCGACACGACGGGCTTGTCGGCGACGGCGAACCTGCCGGTGTCGAGGTCGTACAGGCCCTGGCCCTGTACGAAGCCGTTGGGCTGGGCGGCGATGGTCTCCATCGTGGAGAGCACCCGCGCCTTGGCCTTCTCCCACTTGGGGCCCTTGCGCTCCCACTCGGTGAGCCAGGCGGAGACCAGGCCGCTCCAGTCGGTGCCGAAGCCGATCGACAGGGCGTGCCGGTCGGGCGTGTACGGCTCGGTGCGGATCTTGCGGATCGGGTCGAGGACGAGGAACGTCTCGTCGGAGTCGACGTTGGCGTGCATGAGGTCGCCGACGCGTTCGTCCGCGGTGAGGAAGTAGTAGTAGCGGCGGTAGGTGGTGTTGGCGATGCGCTGCTGCTTGGCGCTGTCCGCGAAGTGCTGCACGCCGTGCCGGGTGCCGAGGCCGGCCCACTCACCGATGTGGTAGACGTCGACCTCGCCGGTGTGGCGGGTCATGGCCTCGGCGAAGCGGAAGATGTCGGAGCGGCCGCTTCGCAGGTACGCGTACCAGAGCCACAGGTCGGGCGACAGCTCGGAGTTGTCCCAGGCGTAGCCGCCGACGTCGTAGCGCCACTGGTGACGGACCGTGTCGTAGGTGTGCATGATGTCGCCGTAGTCCCAGAAGCCGTACCAACGGCGCATCTCCACCTGGTCCTTGTAATAGGTGAAGAGGAAGTCGAGGTGGTCCTCGATCTTCGCCTTGGCCGGGGTGGACCGGTCGGGCTCGGCGTACAGGCCCTTGCCGAAGACGCCGGCCCGGATGAGCTGCTTGGGCGGGGCGGCGAGCTGCGGGAGCACGCGTACGGCCTCGACCTGCTGGGCGAGTGTGTCGGCGCTGGGCGTGGACTCGTTGGCCCAGAAGAGGAGTTCGGAGGTCCGGGCGATGCCGTACGGGGTGCCGAACTCGGGCTCGTAGTCCTCGTAGGTGATGTTGAGGCCTTCGAGCTGTTCGGCGAAGGTGTCCTGGCCCATGCCGTCGTGGTAGAAGCGCAGGTCCATGGGCTGCGCCTCGGGCGACCAGAGCCAGAGGGTGACCTGGGCCTCGTCGGTGTGGGCGCCGCGGATGTCGAGCTGGGCGGGGAACTTCTCCCAGAAGTCCCGCAGGCCGAAGGAGAATCCGCCGCTGACGCCGCCGACGTAGCCGAAGCCGGAGGCGCGCCGGCCGCCGCCCGCGGGGATCCAGCCGTGGCCCTTCTTGGTGCGCTTGCGCAGGGTGAAGCCGTCGGCGGAGAGCTGGGAGAGCGTGTAGTCGCCCCACTCGGGGATGTACTGGAGGCGGGTGGTGACGCGCTGGTCCCAGGTGGAGGGGTCGGGCAGCTTCTTGCCCTCGTACTGGGCGGCCTGCACGGCGGCGCCCGGGTCGCGGCGCAGTCCGGTGATGCCCTTGACGGCCTCGCGGAGCAGGCCGGTGCCCTCGCCGCCGATGCGGACGTGGCGGTCGTAGGACGCGTCGCGCAGGGGCACGGTGAAGCGGACGCCGAGGCCGCGGATGAAGTCGCCGCTCGCCCTGCCGGGCTCCTGGGTGCCGTCGAAGGTGATGGTGTGCACCATGCGGAAGGAGTCGGCGCCGGCGTAGAAGTACAGGCGGATCGAGAAGGGCAGCCAGCTGCGGTCGCCCTTGCGGTGCTTGCCGTCGATCCGGACGACGGCGCGGACCGGGCCCTCCTGCTCGACGGTGACGTCGGAGATGACGCCGTCGAAGCGCTCGGTCTTCACGGTGGTCTGGTCGCCGTCCTCGAACTCCGGCTGGCGCAGCAGCACGAGCCGGCCGTTCCTGGCGATCTCGGTGGAACCGCGGGTCACGGACTTCACGAGGGTGGCGCCGGACGTGCCGATCCGGGCGGTGATGACGCCGGTCGAGACGTCGACGGTGCCGCCGCTCCTGTCGACGGTGACCTTCTTGGCGGGCGCGGCGGCGTCGCCGGCGGTGAGGGTGAGCTGGCCGGAGCCGGAACTGACGGCGTGCGCGGTCCACTTGAGGGAGCCGTCGGGCCAGTACGCCAGCGGCCAGGACTGCACGGGTACGGCCTTGCCGTCCGCGTCCGTCAGCGCGAACGTCTGGTCCTCCTGGTGGGCGCCCTTGGGCCAGGGGACGCCGACGGTGGAGCCGGGGGCGGCGCCGAGGCCGCCGTCCTCCAGCCAGTCCAGGGTGACCGGTTCGGCGTCGGCGGGCGCGGCGGCGGGCGCGGCCTGCGCGTTCTGGCTGCCGAGGGCCCAGCTGAACTGGGCGGCGGCGCCGGCGACCGCGGCGGCCTTGAGCAGGGATCTGCGGGGAAGGGGAGACATGGTGAGACGCAGCCTTTCTTTCCGTGCGGGAAGGTGTCAGGGCATGCGGAATGGTCAGGGGCATGACAGGCAGAGGCGCGGCGCCCGGAGGCGCCGGCCCCGGGACCGGGGGCACCGCTCAGCGGCGCCGGTAACGCTCCTCCACGGCGAGGGAGGCGGCCGCGACGGCGCCCAGGACGGGAACCGCCAGCGGCGCGGCGAACCAGGCGGAGCAGACCACCACGGCCAGTCCGCCGACGATCAGGAAGGAGCCGGCCGGGTCGAGGACGGTGCGCCGCCCGGCGTCGGCGAGCAGCGCGCGCCAGGACGCGCCGGGCTGCCAGACGGCCGCCGCGCGCAGCCCGGCGACGGCGGCACCGATCAGCGCGAACAGGCCGACGGCGCCGACCAGCGGTCCGCCGGGGAGCCCGGCCCGCACGGCCTGCACGTCCACCCACACCGCGCCGGCGGCGGCCCAGCCGGCCAGTCCGACGAGCCAGCCGCGGCGCACCGCCGAGCGGAAGTCGGCGGCGAACTCGCGCAGGCCGCCGACCTCGTGAGTGATGCGTCGCCGCAGGTGCCGGGCGCCGGCGGCGAACGCGGCGGGGCCGGTCACCAGCGGCAGCGCGGCCACCGCGATCCACACGCCGGTCAGCAGGCACTCGGCGAACAGGGCGAACCGCTCGGCGAACAGCGACTCCCCGCGTTCCGTACGGGCCTTCGCACGCGCTTCGGTCATGGCCGGCTCCCCTCAGCCCTTCAGACCGGACGTCGCCATGCCGTCGATCAGGTAGCGCTGGAAGGCCAGGAAGAAGGCCAGCACGGGCAGCAGGGCGACGAGAGACATGGCGATCATGCCGCCGTAGTCGGCCACGGCCTCCTGGTCGACGAACATCTTCAGGCCCAGGGAGACCGTGTACTTGTCGGGCTCGTTGAGGTAGATCAGCGGGCCCATGAAGTCGTTCCAGGCGTTGATGAAGGTGAAGATCGCGCTGGTGATCAGGGCCGGGCGGCTCAGCGGGAGCACGATCGACCAGTAGATGCGGAAGTGCCCGCAGCCGTCGAGGCGGGCGGCCTCGTCCAGTTCCTTCGGCAGGTTCCGCATGAACTGCACCATGAGGAAGACGAAGAACGCCTCCGTGGCGAGGTACTTGCCGAGCAGCAGCGGCGTGTACGTGTTGATCATGTCCATGTTGCGGAACAGCACGTACTGCGGGATCAGCAGCACGTGGTACGGCAGCAGGAGCGTCCCGATCATCAGCGTGAACAGCAGATTGCGTCCCGCGAACCTGATCTTCGCGAAGGCGTAGGCCGTCAGCGAGCAGGACACCAGGATGCCGACGACCGAACCCAGCGACAGGAACAGCGAGTTCATGAAGAACGTCGAGATCGAGACGTCCGCGATGCCCTCGGTCAGACGGGTGTAGTTGGACGTGATCGGGTCGGCCGGGAAGAGGTCCAGGCTGCCGACGATGTCCCCGCTCCTCTTGAAGGACCCGCCGATCACCCAGACCACCGGGTAGAGGATCACCACGAGGATCGCCAGCGCTCCCAGGTGCCAGGCGAGGGAGCCGGGCAGCCTGCGGCGCAGACCTCCGTCCCGCCCGGACCGGGCCGGTGTGACGTCGGTGGCCTGTGCGGTCATCGGCCGCCCTCCTCGTAGTGCACCCAGCGCTTCTGGGACCAGAACAGCACCGCCGTCACCAGGGCGACCGCGACCAGCAGCATCCACGCCATGGCGGAGGCCAGGCCCATCCGGCTGTTCTCGAAGCCCTGGACGTACAGGTAGCAGGTGTAGACCATGGAGCCGTCCGCCGGGCCGCAGGCGTTGCCTCCGGCGCCGCCGCCGACGATGTACGCCGAGCTGAAGATCTGGAAGGAGTGGATGGTCTCCAGCAGGACGTTGAAGAACAGCACCGGGGAGATCATCGGCAGGGTGATGTTCCAGAACTGCCGCAGCTTGCCGGCGCCGTCGACGTCGGCCGCCTCGTACAGCTCGCGCGGGACCTGCTTGAGGCCGGCCAGGAAGATGACCATGGGCGCGCCGAACTGCCAGACCGTCAGCGCCACCAGGCTGTAGATGATCAGGTCCGGGTCACCGGTCCAGCCGCCGGCGTCGATCCCGAAGAACTGCTGCGTGCGGTCGACGACCGCGTCGTCCGAGAAGATCGCCTTCCAGACGATGGCGACGGACACGCTCGCGCCGATCAGGGAGGGCGCGTAGAAGGCGGCCCGGTAGAAGGCCTGGCCGCGCCGCTTCTGGGCCAGCAGCAGCGCCACGCCGAGCGCGGCGAGCAGCTTGATCGGCGTGCCGACCACGACGTACCAGAGCGTCACCTGCACCGAGTGGCGCCAGCGCGGGTCGCCGAACATCTCGGAGAAGTTGTCGAAGCCGATCCACTCGGGGGCGTCGAACAGGTTGTAGTCGGTGAACGCGAAGTAGAGCGAGGCCGCCATCGGGCCCGCCGTCAGCAGCAGGAACCCGGCGATCCACGGGGACATGAAGAGGTAGCCGGTCAGGGTCTCCCGGCGGCCCCGCCGCTTCTGCGCGGCGGGGCTCGGGGAGTTCACCGGACCGTGCCGCGGCTCGGAGTCCCGGATGAGGTCCTCCGTTGCAGGGGCGTGTGTCACGGCGGTTCCCATCAGCTGCCGAGAGCCGTCTTCGACTCGGTGAAGAACTGCTTGACGGCGTCGTCCACGGACCGCTTGCCGAGGGCCATCTCCTCCGCGATGCGCAGGAAGGCGGCCTCGCAGATGTCGGCGCCGTTCGGGTGCGGGGTGATGGTCTCCAGGACACCGGCCTCGACGAGGGACTCCTCGTAGGCGGCGATCGCCTTGTTGACCGGGTCGGTCGGCTGGTACGCGTCGTACTGCGCCTGCGTCGCCGGCACACCGCGGTCGTAGCCCATGATCTTAGCGACCTCGGGGTCGTGGACCATGAAGTCGATGAACTGGGCGACCTCCTTCGGGTGCTCGGTGCGCCTGGAGGCGCTCAGCATCAGCGAGCCGAGGTACTGACCGGTCTTCTTGCCGTCCGTGGTCGGAATGGGGGCGAGGCCGTACTCGCTCTTGCCCTCGGAGGTGTAGCGGACGGTGAAGTTGTCCCAGGTGAACTCGCTGCCCGCGAGTTCGGCCGAGAGCGCCGACTTGGGCTTGATCTGGGCGACCTTCTTGGGGTCGGCGAACAGGCCGGACTTCACACCGCTCTCGGCCTTGGCCCACCACGCCTGAAGATCCGACTCGGTGAAGCCGAGACCCTCCTCGGTGAAGAACGCCTTGCCGTTCTGACGGAGGAACAGGTCGTAGAGGTACATGACGCCGTACATGCCGCTGTCGCCGGCCCGGCCCGTCTTGTCGCGGATCTTCCTCATCGCCGCGTCGAAGTCGTCCCACGTCCAGCCCTGTTCGGGCTTGACGCCGGCACGGGTGTAGACGGGCTTGTCGATGACCAGGGCCATCGAGTTCGAACCGACGGGAATACCAAGGAGTTTGCCGTCGATCTCACCGAACTTCTCCAGGCCCGCGCGGAAGCCGTCGAGCGAGAGATTGCCGGCCTTCACCTGCTCACTGAGATCGAGCAGCACATTCTTCGCATCGTATTTGCGGAGGAATCCGATCGCGTTCTGGAAGACGTCCGGCGGATTTCCCCCGGAGGCCTGCGTGTTGAACTTCTTCCAGAAGTCGCCGTACGGCTGGAAGTCCGTCTTGACCTTGATCTTCGGGTACTTCTTCTCGAAGAGCGCGATGGTCTTGTTGATGCGCTCCGCACGGTCCTCGGCACCCCACCAGGCGTAACGGATCGTCACCGTTCCGTCCCCGGAGCCACTCCCCCCGCCGCAGGCCGTGGCGGTCGCACCCAGTCCCGCGACGGCCAGGGAGGCCCCGGCCGCTTTGAGGACTGTCCGCCTCTCTACATTCCTGTTCTGCTGCATGTGAGCCTCCCCAGCGAGGTTGCGTCCGCCTCATGAATCGTTTCAAGTAAGCGCTTGCCGCCACAAGTTACGGAGGCCCTACGAGCACGTCAATGATTCGGACAGGAATTCATGCCTGGCAAGGGGTGTCCACGACGGCGCCAGCCCTCTTCCAGCCCACCCGCACCACCACAAACCCGCAGGTGACAGCGCTGCGGTCGACCCATCGAACACGGTCCGACCCCGCAAACCGGGCAAGCCGGAAGGTTACGGTTGGATGAAGACGGGCGGGATGCGACGGATTCGGGTCCGCCCGCACAGCAGACGACCCGGCTCACGGTCTTCCGTGAGCCGGGTCGTCGTGCGATCCGGTGGGCGATACTGGGTTCGAACCAGTGACCTCTTCGGTGTGAACGAAGCGCTCTTCCGCTGAGCTAATCGCCCGGGCGCAGGAAGAACATTACCCCATGTCAGGGGGTGCTCGTGACCGGCGCCCGGCGGTCACCGCGCCCCGCGCCGCTCACTGGTTCTCGATCTTCCAGGGCATCTCGAAGCCGAACTTCCAGACGTACACGGCGAGCAGCACGGCCACGATGACCAGGCCCGCCGTCGTCAGGATGATGTTGCGGCGCCGCACCTTGGGGTCGAGCGCGCGCTGCGCCGCCTCGGTGACCTTGCGCTTGGTCCAGCGCAGCACGAGCTGCGCCCAGACGAACTCGGTCGCCCAGATCGCCATGCCGCCGAAGATCACCACCCAGCCGGGGCCGGGCAGCGGCAGCATGATGATGCCGGTCACCACGACCGCCAGGCCGATCACGAAGACGCCGACCTGCCAGCTGATGTGGAGCACGCGGCGCGCCTTCACGAATTCCGGCGCGCGCGACCCGAGGCCCCGCTCCTCGGTCTCCGTGTCGGCGGCCGTGGCGCCCGCTCCGGCCCTGCCGCTCCCGGTCTCGTCCGTTGCCATGGCCACCTCGCCCGGCTCGTTACTCCCCGTATTCATATGGGTAAACCCTACCCGAGGGATTCCGGTCACCGTAATGGACGCCGAACCCGGACGATCTCTCCGCCGGAAGAGTTACGTAAACGCACGCAAAACACTCAGAGGGGTTTACAACGGCACCGTAGGTGGCATGTCGATTTCGCCGACGTGCGAATCCCCGAGCGCACACTGAGCGAAAGGCCCTGGCGCTTATGAACACCACGGTCAGCTGCGAGCTGCACCTGCGCCTCGTTGTGTCGAGCGAGTCCTCCCTGCCTGTCCCCGCAGGCCTGCGGTACGACACGGCCGACCCCTACGCCGTGCACGCCACCTTCCACACCGGAGCCGAGGAGACCGTCGAGTGGGTGTTCGCCCGCGACCTCCTCGCCGAAGGGCTTCACCGTCCCACCGGCACCGGCGACGTCCGTGTCTGGCCGTCTCGCAGTCACGGTCAGGGCGTCGTCTGCATCGCCCTCAGCTCCCCGGAGGGCGAGGCGCTGCTCGAGGCCCCGGCAAGGGCCCTGGAGTCCTTCCTGAAGCGGACCGACGCCGCCGTGCCCCCCGGCACGGAACACCGGCACTTCGATCTCGACCAGGAGCTCTCGCACATCCTGGCGGAAAGCTAGGTCGAGGGCGCACCAGACCGCCCGGCGCCGTCGACTCGGGGTGACGGCTCGGGCCACAACCGCATGCACACACCGGCGCCGTCGCCGCGGACTTCCGCGGTGGCGGCGCCGGTGCGCGTGACGGCCGGAGGACCACGGAGCGTAGCGGCGGGGGCGCCGGTGTGTGCCGTGCCGGGCCGGGCGGGAACGCCGGCGCGGTGGCAGGCGTTGTACTGGCAGCTCGGCCCGCCGGGCCGGTCGTCGGTGACGGCGGTCCGGGCCAAGCCCGGCGACGGGGCCGGTCCGTACGGCGCGCAAGCCACTACCATCGGCCAGCATCGGCGGGCGCCCCGCCCGACCACCAGGCCAGGGAGCGAAACGTGCTGATCACCCACGACACCCGGTGCGCGCTCGACACCGTGGTGGATCTGGTGAACACCGCACCGGAGGACGACACGGCGCCGGACGGGCTGGCGGACGTCGCCGCCCTCGCCGGCTTCGTACGGAACCACCAGATCAGCGATGCCGGGGTGCTCTCGGAGTTCGACCTCTCCGCGGTCCGCAAGGTGCGCGCCCGGTTCGCCTCGGTCTTCGCGGCACCCGACGCCCGGTCGGCGGCCGTGCTGATCAACGAGCTGGTGGCCGCGGCGGGCACCACGCCGCGTCTGACGGACCACGACGGCCACGACTGGCACGTGCACTACTTCGCGCCCGGAGCCTCCGTCGCCGACCATCTGGCCGCCGACTGCGGGATGGCGCTGGCGTTCTTCGTCGTGGCCGGGGAGCAGGAGCGGTTGCGGCGCTGCGAGGCGCCCGACTGCCGGCGGGCCTTCGTCGACCTCTCGCGGAACCGCTCGCGGCGTTACTGCGACAGCCGCACGTGCGGAAACCGGCTGCATGTGGCCGCGTACCGGGCGCGGCGCAAGGAGGCGGCGGGCTGACGTCCGCCGTGGGAGGCGCCGGACACCGTCCGCGCCGTGCTGTCGACGCGGCCCCCGGCGGGTGACGCCGGAGACCGCGGGTACGGCTCAGAGCAGCAGCAGGTCGTGCAGCGAAGCCATGAGCAGCAGACACCCGATCACCGCAAGGAAGATCATCAGCGGTGGCTGGGAAAGGGCGAAAAGGCAACCGCGTGGCTCGTCCTCGGACGGCTGGTGCGGCCCGTTCTCGGACGGCTCGTCGTGCGACGGAGCGGCCTCGCTCTGTGTCGTGTCCAGCATCTCGCGGCGATGATGACGCAGGTGAGGGGTCGCGCGCGAACAAGCCGTCCGGAAAGCACCGGAGTTCACAAGATTGCGCGAGGTCCGGTGCGGCTTGTGATCGTTTGCGGACGCTCGGGCGGTCCACTGTGTCGTTTCAGCCAGGGCCGCGGGCCGTCAAACGCCCGGCGGCGTCAGGTGCCGTCGGATCGCCGTGCCGGGTCGGGCGCTGTCAGATGCCGTGCTTCTTGAGGATGGCCTCGATGTCGCTGAAATCGTCCTCGGAGCGGGGCGCGGACGCCGGCGCGGGCTTCTTGGCCGCCGACCGTGTGCCCTGCCCTAGGGAGGGCGCGGAGGCCGTGGGCGCCACGGCGTCGCGCTGGGCCGCGGCCTCGGCCTCTGCCGCCTTGCGCTCCTTGCGGGTGCCGCCGCGGCGGCGCTCCACCGCGCGCGTGGACGCGAACAGCAGCCAGGCGACGCCGAGCACGCCGAAGCCCGCCCACGCCGTCGGGCTGGGGGCGGTGTCGGCCAGCCAGTCGACGACCCCCGTCATCACCAGGCCGAGCGGAACGAGCGCGTAGCCCGCGACACGGGCCGCCGCCAGGAAACGCCTGCGGTAGGCGGTGATGGCAGCGACGCCCAGGCCGGCCGCGGCGACGGCGGAACAGACGGTCTCGGCAATCATCCGGTCCTCCACGCAGGGCTCGGTCGGGCACTTCGTCCCTTCCATCGTGCACCGTCCGGACCCCGCCGGGCCATGCTCCTGCCGTAGATCAGGGACATCTCGGGGTCGGCTCCTCCGCAGGTGCCGGGCGGACGTACGCCGCGGGCACCGCATCACGTGCCGTCGTGCGTCCTGACCTGCGAGGGCGGATTGGGCCGCGGGCGCCGGGGCTGGAAGACTTGGGGGCATGAGCGACTCCTCCCCCGTCCGCCCCGCCCCGCCCGTCCTCGACGTCTGGTGCGAGCTGCAGTGCCCGGACTGCCGCAGCGCCCTGGCCGACCTGCACGCCCTGCGGGCCCGCTACGGCGAGCGTCTGGAGCTGCGGCTGCGGCACTTCCCGCTGGAGAAGCACAAGCACGCCTTCGCCGCCGCGCAGGCCGCCGAGGAGGCCGCCGAGCAGGGCAAGGGCTGGGAGTACGCCGAGGCCGTGCTGGAGCGGGTCGAGGACCTGGCCCGCCGGGGCGAGTCCGTCCTGGTCGACGTCGCCCGCGAACTCGGCCTGGACGCCGAGGAGTTCGACACCGCGCTGATCGACGGCCGGCACATCCTGATCGTCGACGCCGACCAGGCCGAGGGCAAGGCGATCGGCGTGACGGGCACGCCGACGTACGTCATCGGCGGCGAGCGCCTCGACGGCGGCAAGAGCCAGGAAGGGCTGCGCGAGCGCGTCGAGGAGATCGCGGACCGGCTGCTGGCCGAGCAGGAGGCCTGACCGGCGCCCCGGAACACCGCAGACCGGACCGGCCACCGGCCACCGGCCACCGGCGGGACGGTCACAGCAGCGGTTTGTACATCGCGTACCGCGTCGTCTCGTAGCCCAGGGACTCGTAGAGCCGCTCGGCCGGGGTGTTGCCCGCGAAGACGTTGAGGCCGATGGTCCGTCTGCCGCCCTCGATCGCCTGGGCCTCCGCCAGCAGCAGGAGCGAGCGTCCGTGGCCCTTGCCGCGGTGCGCGGCGTCGGCCTCGACGTCGTAGACGAAGGCGTGGTCGCTGCGCAGCGCCAGCCACAGGGTGCCCACCGCCGTCCCCTCGTGTTCGAGGACGCTGAAAAGCATGTGCTCCGTGCGGTGGCCGTCCGGCAGCAGGGCGGCGTGGTCGCGCTCGGACTTGGCCCGCGCCTCGGCCTCCGGACCGCCGCGCTTCATCCAGCTCCGGGCGTAGTCCTCCCGGCCCTTGGCCAGCCAGGGCCCGAACTCGTCCTCGGTCAGGGGCCGCGCCCGGGTGCCCGCGGGCAGGGCGGGCGGCGTGTCGCCGAGCGCCTTGCGCATGTTGCGGTTGCGGACGACGTAGCCGAGGGCGGTCGCGAGGCGGAGGGCCGCTGCCGGGTCGGCGGGGACCTCGGCCTCGATGCGGCGGCAGCCCCAGCCGCGCGCGACCTCCTCGGCGGCGAGCGCGGCCACGGTGCCCCGGCCGCGCCGCCGGTCCGGTTCCTCGATCCGCAGCTTCATGATGCGGGCCACCGCGTCGCCGAAGACGGGATGGGTCCCGAGGTGTATCGCGCCGACGGGACGGCTGTTCACGCACACCTGGTAGCGGCGTGAACGGGTCCCGTCGGCGTTGTGCTGGAGCGGCTCGGTCGGCCGCAGGGTCGTGGTCATCAGGTGAGTTCTACCCACTGCCGCGCACCGGGTCAGCCGAATTTCCCCGGCCCTCAGGGATCGAGGTCGGCCCCGGCCCGCTCGTCGAAGATGCGCATGGCCTTGGCTGTCACCGGGCCGGGCGCGCCGGGCAGTTCGCGGCCGTCGACGCGGTGCACGGCCTGGACGTCGCGCAGCGTGGAGGTGAGGAAGACCTCGTCGGCCCGCGCCAGGACGTCGAGCGGCAGGTCGGTCTCCTTCGCGCCGGTCCACTCGGCGGTCAGCGCGCGGGTGATGCCCGCGAGGCAGCCGGAGGCGACCGGCGGGGTGTGGATCTCGCCGTCGAGGACGACGAAGACGTTCGACCCGGTGCCCTCGCACAGCTGCCCGACGGTGTTGCCGAACAGCGCCTCGGAGGCGCCCTGTTCGCGGGCGCGGGCGAGGGCGACGACGTTCTCGGCGTACGAGGTCGTCTTCAGGCCGGTCAGCGCGCCGCGTTCGTTGCGCGTCCAGGGGACGGTGATCACGGCCGTGGAGTCGGGGCGCCGGGTGGTCGCGCCGAGGGCGACGACCAGGGTCGGGCCGTGCTCGCCGCGGTCGGAGCCCAGTGGGCCGTGGCCGCCGGTGTAGGTGATGCGCAGCCGGCCGAGCGGCATCGGGTTGGCGTCGAGGACGGCGGCGCAGGCGCGGCGGACCTCGTCGTGGTCCGGGTCGGGCAGGCCGAGGCCGCGCGCGGACCGGGTCAGCCGGTCCAGGTGCCGGGTGAGCGCGAACGGCTTCCCGTCGACCGCCTTCACCGTCTCGAAGATGCCGTCGCCCACGGTCAGCCCGTGGTCGAAGACGGAGACGCGGGCGGACTCGATGTCCCGCAGCCCGCCGTCGAGCCAGATCTTCACGTCAACACGTCCCTTCGCTCACCTCGTACGCTCCCGACGCTACCTTGAGCAGCCGGGACGCCTTCAGCTCGGTCTCCCGCCACTCCCCCTCGGGGTCCGAGCCCCAGGTGATCCCGGCGCCGGTGCCGAACCGCAGCACAGCCGTGTCCGGAGCGGTCCGGTCGATCCAGAAGGTGCGGATGCCGACGGCCAGCTCGGCGGTGCCCCGGTCGGCGTCGACCCAGCCGACGCCGCCGCAGTACGGGCCGCGGGGCGCCGTCTCCAGGGCGTCGATGATCCTGAGGGCACTCGACTTGGGGGCGCCGGTGACGGAGCCGGGCGGGAACGCGGCGGCCAGCAGCTCCGGCCAGCCGGCCCCGGCGCGCAGCTCGCCGCGTACCGTCGACACGAGGTGGACCAGGCCCGGGTGCTTCTCGACCGCGCACAGGTCGGGCACCGAGACGGAGCCGGTGGCGCAGACCCGCCCGATGTCGTTGCGGACCAGGTCCACGATCATCACGTTCTCGGCGTAGTCCTTGTCCAGGAGGTCGGCCTCGGTGCGCCCGGTGCCCTTGATCGGTCCCGACTCGACGATCCGGCCGTCGCGGCGCAGGAACAGCTCGGGCGAGGCGGTGGCGATCTCGACGCCGTGCCCGGGCAGGCGGATCGTTCCGGCGTAGGGGGCCGGGTTGCCGCGCGCCAGCAGCGCGGTCAGGGCGTCCACGTCGGCGTCCGCCGCGACGGGCGCGGAGAGTACCCGGCAGAGGTTCGCCTGGTAGACCTCGCCGGCCGCGATGTGCTCCCGGATCCGCCGTACGCCCGCCGTGTACGCGGCGCGGTCGAGAGAGGACGTCCAGTCACCGGCGGCCGGTCCGCGCCAGGCGCCCGGGACCGGGGCGGGCACGGGCTGTTCCCGGACGTCCCGGAAGCGGGCGCAGGTCAGGCGGCCCTCGAAGTCCGCGCAGACGGCCCAGAAGCCGGTGGAGTCCAGGGCCGCCGGATCACTGGTGACGTCGAGGAGACCGGTGGCGACGCGGTCGCCGAAGCGGGCGAGAGGAGCGAGGTCGAGCACGCGATCGAGTCTATGGCGGGTGTCCGAGGGGTGACCTCGCCGTGACCCGTCGGGGACCCCGTGCAGGTCCGTGAGCAGGAGCGGCGCAGCACGCTGCGCAAACGCGTTTTTGTACTGGCCCGGGAATCCGCTAGAGTTCAACACGTCGCCGGGGCGCGCGAGCGCACCGAAACGACAGGCGGACGTAGCTCAGTTGGTAGAGCGCAACCTTGCCAAGGTTGAGGTCGCGAGTTCGAACCTCGTCGTCCGCTCGAAGGAAGAAGGGGATTCCCGTCCCCTACACTCCTGGTGGAGTGGCCGAGAGGCGAGGCAACGGCCTGCAAAGCCGTCTACACGGGTTCAAATCCCGTCTCCACCTCCAAGGACGATTAGCTCAGCGGGAGAGCGCTTCCCTGACACGGAAGAGGTCACTGGTTCAATCCCAGTATCGTCCACTGGATCTTCGGATCCCCCGCGCGATTAGCTCAGCGGGAGAGCGCTTCCCTGACACGGAAGAGGTCACTGGTTCAATCCCAGTATCGCGCACGCGATTCCCATGATCATCCGCAGGCCGTACGCGGACGATCGTGGTCCCGAGGACGATTAGCTCAGCGGGAGAGCGCTTCCCTGACACGGAAGAGGTCACTGGTTCAATCCCAGTATCGTCCACGCACCGAAGCCCCCCGGTTCTCGCCGGGGGGCTTCTTCGTGGTCCGGTTCAGCTGGAGAACAGCATGTGCCCGAAGCTCTTGTGACGGCGCCCGTGGTGGTGGCCGTGCTGCGGGGCGCCCCACGCGGGAGCGGGCGCCGCCGGGTAGGCCTGCGGCGCCGCCGGGTAGGCCTGTGGCGCCGCCGGGTAGGCCTGTGGCGGCGCCGGGTGGGCCTGTGGCGCGGCCGGGGGCGGCGGCGCGGGCTGGGACCACTGGGACTCCAGCCGGGTCAGCGACTCCAGCTCGCCGTAGTCGAGGAAGATCCCCCGGCACCCACTGCACTGCTCGATCTGGACGCCGTTGCGGTTGTACGTGTGCATCGGGGCACGGCACTTCGGACACTGCATCGTCGGCTCAACTCCTCGCCGGTCGTTCCTGCTTCGCGTATCGCCAGGACAAGACTCCGTCCGGCGGCGGTCGGTTGCACCCTACTTCGCGAAACCTCGTGCCGATTCGGACACGTCGGGCGCCACGGGACCCATGCGCCCGCATGCCGCCAGGACCAGCTCCTCCACCTCGTCCAGGGCGCGGCCGGCCGCGGCGGACTTCACGATCGCCTGGGCGGCGGTCTGCACCGTCAGCGCCCGGGCCGGGACGTCCAGCGCGGGCCAGGGGCCGCCGGACGGAGGGACGGCGGGGCCGCCGGCCGCGCGGTACGCGGTCAGGAACCGGTCCCACTCGTCGGGCGTGAGCAGCCCGCAGGCGTACCAGGCCGCCGGGCGCGCCAGGTCCCAGGCGGGCACGCCGGTGCCCATGTCGTCGACGTCTATGAGCAGCCAGCGGCCGTCGGGGGCGGGGTGCCGGACGAGCTGGCCGAGGTGGAGGTCGCCGTGGCACAGGGTCGTGGTGTCCGGCGCGGGAGCCTCGGCGCGGGCCCAGGCGGGCAGCGTGTCCCAGGCGCGCAGCACGGCGCCGGTGGCGGGGTGCGGCTCGGCCCGGCGGAGGCGTTCGACGGCGTGGGCGGCCTTGAGGGGGCCGCGCATGGGAGGCAGGGCGGCGCCGTCCACGGGGGCGCGGTGCAGCCGGGCGAGCAGGTCACCGGCCGCCTCCCAGGGCGCCGCGTCCGGTTCGTCCGGGTCGACGGGGGTGCCGTACGGCCAGAACGTCACGAGCCTGCCGTGCAGGGCGACCGGCGCCGGCTCGGCGGGGGCGAGCAGGACGTCCGGGAGGCGGGTGGCCAAGGACAGGCGCAGGGCGAGTTCGCGCGGGTCCGCGTCGGGCGCGTGGGCCTTGGCGACGGTTTCCTCGTGCCGTACGACGGTGCCGTCGGGGCGGTCGGCGAGCGTCACGTCCGTGCCGCAGGGGCAGGCGGTGGTCCGCGCGTGGGCGGCGGTTCTGGCTCTGCCGGTCAGCTGGGACACCAGGGTGTGGGCTGTCACGGGGCGAGGGTAGCCGCGCCGGGGGGACGGAGCAGCGGGGGTGACTGTGCGGGCGTGGGCGGCCGGGGTGAGGGCCGGGGGCGGCCGGCGCCGGGGGCGGGTCGGCATCGGCGGGGGTGCCGGAGGCAGGTCGGCGCCGAGGGGACGCCGGGGGCGGGTCGGCGTCGGCGTCGGCGTCGGCGTCGGCGTCGGCGGGAGCGCACAGCAATGCCGGCGCAGCTCCCCAGCTGCGCCGGCATCTGTGCCGTCCGCCGCACCCCCGTCCCCACGGGGTTTCATGGATGGATGTCCCCGCCCGGACCGCTCTTCCGGGCCTGGGGTCGCCGCTCAGCGCCCCAGCATCACACCCACGGACGACGCCTGTGTGGCCACCGTCTCCCAGCCGTCGAAGACGAGCAGGAGCAGGACCGCCAGGGGAAGCGCCATGATCGTCGCCACCAGGGGGTGGCGGCGGCCCTGACGGCGCGTGCGGAAGGCGGCGGCGTAGGCCACTCGCTCCCGCGTGCGGAGCGCTGTCCGCGGTGCCGTGTGGGCCATGGTGTTCTCCTGACCTTTTCGGTTGGCTTCGGTTGGCCTTGTGCTGTTGGTCCTGGCAGCGGCGGGTGTCTGACCTCGGGGGACGAGTGCTGCACCCGCCGCTTGACCTCAAATCTAGGTGCCGGGGCCGTCCGGGACGTCATGCCCTCGTACCGAATGCCGGGCCTCCCGGAGGATGAGCCGCGCCGGGGCGAGTACTCCCCAGGGTGGAGACGCGGTCCCGGGTCTCCGGGTCATCCCGGAGGGGGTGGCCGGTCCGCCCGGTTTCTCCGAACCGTCCACCATGCGGCGGGAGACCCCAAGCGCGTGACTTCTCTCACTTCCGCGACACCTTCGTGTGCTCCCGCGTCAACCTCCCGGTCCGGTCCGGCCCGGCCGCCACCGCCGTTGACCTGCGCGCCGGGGCGTCCGCGCCCCCGGCGGCGGGCGTCGGGCGGTCCCGTGCGGGTCCAATCCCCGTGCCCCGGTGGCCGGTTGGGATCTTGTGCCGCACGCTGACGGCCCGGTCGCGGGCGGCCTGACCCGGCCTCAAGTCACCTGCCGGGCACCGACAATCCGTCGCGGTGAGAGGGCGCGGCCTCTGCGCGTGGGAGGCCGGGGAAACGTAAGCTGTGGCACGTCACAGGACCGGGCAGCGGGGATGAACATGGCGATGATGCGCCTGAGGCGCGAGGACCCGCGCGTCGTCGGCTCGTTCAGGCTTCACCGACGACTGGGCGCGGGCGGGATGGGAGTCGTCTACCTGGGCTCCGACAAGAAGGGGCAGCGGGTCGCGCTGAAGGTCATCCGGCCCGACCTGGCCGAGGACCAGGAGTTCCGCTCCCGCTTCGCCCGTGAGGTCTCGGCGGCACGGCGGATCCGCGGCGGGTGCACGGCACGGCTCGTGGCCGCCGACCTGGACGCGGACCGCCCGTGGTTCGCCACGCAGTACGTGCCCGGACCGTCCCTGCACGACAAGGTCGCCGACGAGGGACCGCTGTGCGCGGCCGACGTCGCCGCCGTCGGGGCCGCCCTGTCGGAGGGCCTGGTCGCCGTGCACGAGGCGGGCGTGGTGCACCGGGACCTGAAGCCGTCCAACATCCTGCTGTCCCCGAAGGGGCCGCGGATCATCGACTTCGGCATCGCCTGGGCGACGGGCGCCTCGACGCTCACCCATGTCGGCACGGCGGTCGGCTCGCCCGGCTTCCTCGCGCCCGAACAGGTGCGCGGCGCGGCCGTCACGCCCGCCACGGACGTCTTCTCGCTGGGCGCCACGCTCGCGTACGCGTCGACGGGCGACTCCCCCTTCGGGCACGGCAGTTCGGAGGTGATGCTGTACCGCGTGGTGCACGAGGAGCCGCACCTGGACGGTGTTCCGGACGCGCTGGCCCCGCTGGTGCGGGCGTGCCTCGCGAAGGACCCCGAGGAACGGCCGAGCACGCTCCAGCTGTCGCTGCGCCTGAAGGAGATCGCCGCCCGTGAGGCGCAGGGTCTGGCCGACGCACGGCCGCCCGCGCCCCGGACCGGCGACGCCGACCGGCCGACCGGGCGACTCCCTGACGGCCCCGCGGAGCGCGGTCGGCGCCGCCCGCAGGGTGGTCAGCGGGCGCACGGCACTCCCCCGCCGCGCGGTGGGACGGCGTCCCGCGGGTCCGGCCCGGTGCGCGGTGCGGCTCCGTCACGGGGCGGCAGCGCCTCACGCGGCGGACCGGCCTCGCGCGGTGGCGGTACGGCGTCCCGGTCCGGGTCCCGGCCCACGCCCACGGGCCGCGGCACGCGTTCGAACAGCGGCAGCCGGCCGGCACCGCGCAGCGGGACCGGTCGTCCCGGGCCGCGCACGACGGGAACCGGGCTGCGGCCAGCCAATCCGCGGCTGCTGCGGCAGCGGCTGTTCGTGTTCGTCGTGGTGACGCTGCTCGTGGCGCTCGGCATCGCCGCGGCCCAGGGCTGCCAGGGCCCGTCGCACGGACTCGGCGGCGACCGCGGTGACGGCCACGGCGGCAGCGCCGCGCCGACTCGGCAGGAGCGGGTCGAACCCGGGTACCGGCCGCCGACGGGACCGCTGATGGCCGACCGGCACGAGACGGTGTTCGAAGAGGGCGCCGCCGACTAGGGCCTGTCGTCAGATTCCCGTCGTCGCCCGAAGGGCGGCCTCGCGGCGTCGGGTACGTGCTCTCGGCGTGCCGGGCGCAGACCCTCGTACCGGACGTACTCGGGTCTGCGCCCGGTGCGGCGAGAGTGCGTGCAGGGCGTCGCGAGGCAGGCGGGAATGTGACGACGGGTCCTGGGGCCGCTCCCCGTCCCGTGCGGCCCCGCGCCCGGCGAGGGCCCGCGCCCGGCGAGGGCCCGCGTGCGGCTGCGGCCAGGGGTTACGCCTGCGGGCGTCCCGCCGTCACCGCGTAGAAGGCGACCGCCGCCGCCGCGCCGACGTTGAGGGAGTCGACGCCGTGCGACATGGGGATGCGGACCCACTCGTCGGCCGCCCGCAGGGCCCGGGCGGACAGGCCCTCGCCCTCGGCGCCGAGCATCAGGGCCACGCGGTCCATCCGGTGCGGGGCCGTCTCGTCGAGGGTCTTCGCCCGTTCGTCCGGGGTGAGCGCGAGCAGCGTGAAGCCGGCCTCGCGGACCGCCGCCAGATCCTTCGGCCAGACGTCCAGGCGGGCGTACGGCACGGAGAAGACCGCGCCCATCGAGACCTTCACGCTGCGCCGGTACAGGGGGTCGGCGCAGTCCGGGGAGAGCAGCACCGCGTCCATGCCGAGGGCCGCGGCCGAGCGGAAGATGGCGCCGATGTTGGTGTGGTCGTTGACCGACTCCATGATCACCACGCGCCGGGCGGTGCGCAGCAGGTCGGACGCCGTGGGCAGCGGCTTGCGCTGCATCGAGGCGAGGGCGCCGCGGTGCACGTGGTAGCCGGTGACGCGTTCGGCGAGCCCCGGGTCGACGGTGTAGACGGGGGCCGGGGTGGCGTCGATGACGTCCCGCATGGCGTCGACCCACTTGGCCGACAGCAGCATCGAGCGCATCGCGTAGCCCGCGTCCAGCGCCCGCCGGATGACCTTCTCGCCCTCGGCGATGAACAGGCCCTCGGCCGGTTCCCGGCGGCGGCGCAGGTCGACGTCGGTCAGGCCCGTGTAGTCGTGCAGACGCGGGTCGTCGGGGGTGTCGACGGTGAGGGGATCGGCCACGGGTGCTGCTGCCTCGTCGGGGTGGTGGGTGGATTGCGGGGAGAGGGCGAGGGGGTCACGCCGACGGGGCGGGGCCCACCTTCACGACCTCGCCGACGACGATGACCGCCGGGGGGCGTACGTCCTCGGCGCGGACCGTCTCCGCGACCGTCGCGAGGGTCGCGTCGACGCGGCGCTGGGCGGCCGTGGTGCCCTCCTGGACGAGGGCGACCGGGGTGTCCGGGGACTTGCCGTGCGCGACGAGGGTCTCGGCGATCCGGCCGATCTTGTCGACGCCCATGAGGATCACGAGGGTGCCCGTGAGCCTCGCCAGCGCCGGCCAGTCGACCAGGGAGCGCTCGTCGTCCGGGGCGACGTGCCCGCTGACCACGGTGAACTCGTGGGCGACGCCCCGGTGCGTGACCGGGATGCCGGCGGCGCCGGGGACCGAGATGGAGCTGGAGATGCCGGGCACGACGGTGTACGGGATTCCCGCCTCGACGAGCGCCTGCGCCTCCTCCATGCCGCGGCCGAACACGAAGGGGTCGCCGCCCTTGAGCCGGACCACCGACTTGCCCTGCTTGGCGTGCTCGATCAGCGCGTTGTTGATGGCCTCCTGGGCCATGAAACGGCCGTACGGGATCTTCGCCGCGTCGATCACCTCGACGTGCGGCGGGAGTTCGGCGAGCAGGTCGCGGGGACCGAGCCGGTCGGCGATGACGACGTCGGCCTCGGCGAGCAGGCGGCGCCCGCGCACGGTGATCAGGTCCGGGTCGCCGGGACCGCCGCCGACCAGGGCGACGCCCGCGGTGCGGGTGCGGTGGTGCGGGGCGACCAGCGTTCCGTCGCGCAGGCCCTCGACGACCGCGTCGCGGATGGCGGCGGTGTGGCGCGGGTCGCGGCCCTTGGCCTCCGTGGTGAGCACGGCGACGGTGACGCCCTCGCTGTGGCCGGTCGCCGGGGTCCAGGCCGTGGCGGCGTCGGCGTCGTCGGAGCGCACGCACCAGACGCGGTGCCGGTCGGCCTCCGCCGACGCGCGGGCGTTCGCCTCGGGGTCGCTGGTGGCGATCAGGGCGTACCAGGCGTCGGCGAGGTCGCCCTCCGCGTAGGGGCGCCGCTCCCAGGTGATCTCGCCGGTGTCCGCCATCGCCTCGACGGACGGGGTGGCGTCCGGCGAGACGAGGAGGACGTCGGCGCCGGCCGCGACCAGGGCGGGCAGGCGGCGCTGGGCGACCTGGCCGCCGCCGAGGACGACCACTCGGCGGCCGGTGAGGCGGAGGCCTACGGGGTAGGCGGGGTGTTCGGCCATGAGGGTGCGGCTCCTGTTGCGGCGGTGCGATGCCCTGACGTGCGGATTTTACGGCGCGGCGCGCCGTGGCCGCTCAGCCGGTCCAGTGGCTGGGCAGCCTCGCCGACCGCGGGTCCGGCTACTTCTCGGTGACCCCCGCCGAGTCGAACGTCGCCACCTCGTGCATCGCCCGGGCCGTGCTCTGCACCAGCGGGAGGGCCAGGAGGGCGCCCGTGCCTTCGCCGAGACGGAGGTCGAGGTCGACCAGGGGGCGCAGGCCCAGCTTGTTCAGGGCCGCGACATGGCCCGGCTCCGCGCTGCGGTGACCGGCGATGCACGCCGCCAGCACCTCCGGGGCGATCGCGCGGGCGACCAGCGCGGCGGCGCCGGCGCTGACGCCGTCCAGGATCACCGGCGTACGCAGGGACGCGCCGCCGAGGAGCAGGCCGACCAGGGCGGCGTGCTCGAAGCCGCCGATCGCGGCGAGGACGCCGATCGGGTCGGCGGGGTCGGGCCGGTGCACTTCGAGGGCGCGGCGCACGACCTCGGTCTTGCGGGCGAGGGTCTCGTCGTTGATGCCGGTGCCCCGGCCGGTGACCTCCGCCGGGTCGGCGCCCGTGAACACGGAGATCAGGGCGGCGGACGCGGTCGTGTTCGCGATGCCCATCTCACCGGTCAGCAGGGCCTTGTTGCCCGCGGCGACCAGGTCGCGGGCGGTCTCGATGCCGACCTCGATGGCCTGCTTGGCCTCTTCGCGGGACATGGCGGGACCGGCGGTCATGTCGGACGTACCGGCGCGGATCTTGCGCGGCAGCAGGCCCGGGGTGGCCGGCAGGTCGGCGACCACGCCGACGTCCACGACGCAGACCTCGGCGCCGACCTGGTTGGCGAAGGCGTTGCAGACGGCGCCGCCGCCGAGGAAGTTGGCGACCATCTGGGCCGTGACCTCCTGCGGCCACGGGGTGACGCCCTGGGCGTGCACGCCGTGGTCGCCGGCGAAGATCGCGACGGCCGCGGGCTCCGGGATCGGCGGCGGGCACTGCCGGGACAGGCCGCACAGCTGCGCGGAGATGATCTCCAGCATGCCGAGCGCGCCGGCCGGCTTCGTCATGCGCTTCTGCCGCTCCCACGCCTCGCCGAGCGCCTTGGCGTCCAGCGGGCGGATCTGCGTGACCGTCTCGGCGAGCAGGTCGTGCGGCTCCTCGCCGGGCAGCGCGCGACGGCCGTACGTCTCCTCGTGCACGACCCAGGACAGCGGGCGGCGCTTGGACCAGCCCGCCTGCATCAGCTCGGGCTCGTCCGGGAACTCGTCGACGTAGCCGACGCAGAGGTAGGCGACGACCTCCAGGTGGTCCGGCAGGCCGAGGGCGCGGACCATCTCGCGCTCGTCGAAGAAGCTGACCCAGCCGACGCCGAGACCCTCGGCGCGGGCGGCGAGCCACAGGTTCTCCACGGCGAGGGCGGAGGAGTACGGTGCCATCTGCGGCTGGGTGTGCCGGCCCAGGGTGTGGCGGCCGCCGCGGGTCGGGTCGGCGGTGACGACGATGTTCACCGGGGTGTCGAGGATGGCCTCGATCTTCAGTTCCTTGAACTGCTTGGCCCGGCCCTTGGGGAGGGACTTGGCGTACGCGTCGCGCTGGCGCATGGCCAGTTCGTGCATCGCGCGCCGGGTGTCGGCGGACCGGATGACCACGAAGTCCCAGGGCTGCGAGTGGCCGACGGACGGCGCGGTGTGGGCGGCCTCCAGCACGCGGAGCAGGACCTCGTGCGGGATGGGGTCGCTGCGGAAGCCGTTGCGGATGTCACGGCGTTCGCGCATGACCTTCAGGACGGCCTCGCGCTCGGCGTCGGCGTAGCCGGGGGCGGCCGGGCCGGTGGACTGCGGTACGTCTGCCACTGCGGCCGCGCCCTCTTCGTCCTGGTCTTCCTGGTCTTCCTGCTCGGCGGCCCGGGTGTCGAGGTCGTCGGCGTGCTGTACGAGTTCGGCGTCGTCCTGCGACGGCCCGGCCTCGCGGGGCGCGGGGACCGCGGGGGCCTCCGGCTGCTGCTCCGTGACACCGACGGCCTCGGCGACCTGGGCGACCTCTGCCGGGATGGTGATCGCCTGCGGCGGGGTCGGGGCGAGGTGCGGGGTGGTCGGCACGGTGCCCTCGACCGGGACGAACAGACCCACGGGCTGGTCCGGGCTCGGCTCCTGGGAGACGGTACCGGGGAGGGGGCCGACGGCGTCGGGCGCGTTGGCGTCGAGGGGGTTGGCTTCCGCCGGGTGGGCGGCGGCCTCGACCGGCTGTGCGCCGGTGGCCTCCGCCGGGTGGGCCGTGGCCTCGACCGGCTGTGCGCCGGCGGCCTCCGCCGGGTGGGCCGTGGCCTCGACCGGCTGTGCGCCGGTGGCCTCCGCCGGGTGGCTGACGTGGGTGAACGCGGGGGCCTGTCGGCCGGCGTGCGCGGCGTCCGCGTACGCGGGCTCGCCGCCGAGGGCGGACTGAGGGCCCTGCGGAGCCTGCGTGTCCTGCGCGGTGTCCGGGGCGTGCGGGGCGGTGGGGTCTGCCGGGTACGCCTCGGCGGGCGAGCCGGCCGTCGCGGGCAGGGGGGCCGGGTGGGGCTCGGGCTGCTGCGGGTCGTGGGCGATCCGCGGGTCCGGGGTCACCTGCACCTCCTGGGGGGACTGCCGGTCCTGCCGCACCTCGCCCTGCGGCACCGACGTGTCGGTCCCGGCGGCGGGGGTGTCCCCGCTGACGGCCACGGTGTCCCCGGCGGGCTGCGCGGCCTGCGCGGGGTCGGCCTCGGCGGCTTCGGGGAAGGGAACGGCTTCGGGACCTGCCGGTGCGGGGACGCCCGCGGCGGGGTGGGGGGTTGCCGGGGTTGCTTCGGCCGCCGGGGCGGGGGTGGCCTCGGTGGGTTCCGGGGTGCCGGGGGCTTCCAGGGTGTCCGGTCCTGCGGAGGCTTCGGGCGTGCTCGGCTGTGCGTACGGGGTGGCTTGTGAGGCCTGCGTGTCGAGGGCCTGGGCGCCGGGGGCTTGCGCCTCAGGGGTCTGCGCCTCCGGGGCCTGCGTTTCGAGTGCCGGGGCAGCCTCGGGGGCGGCAGGTTCCGGGGACGCGGCGGCCTCGGGACCGGTGACGCCCGACTCACCGGTGTGCTCGGGGGCGAGGGCCTCTGCGGCCTGCGCCTGCTCGGGAGCTTCGGTGTCGGACACCGAGGGCTGCTGTGCCACGGGTGCCTGGTCGGAGACGGTGGCCTCGGAGGCGGATGGCTGCTCGGAGGCAGGGACGGCGCCCTCGGACGCGGTGGCTGCGGAAGCGGTGGCTGCGGCTGCAACGGCGGGAGCCTGCTCGGCGGCCGCATCGGACACGGGGCTCTGCTCGGCAGCTGCCGCATCGGCAACCGGGGCCTGCTCAACCACAGGTGCTTCCGCGACCGGAGCCTGCTCAGCGACAAGTGCTTCGGCGACCGGCGCGTGCTCGGCAGGGGCCGCTTCGGTCACCGGTGCCTGCTCGGGAACGGGAACGGCAGCGTCGGGCGCGGGGGCGTCCTCGGGTGCGGTCGGCTCGGGCGCCTGTGCGTTCTCCACCGAAGCGGCCTCGGTCACCTGGGCGGCCTGGGGCGCGGTGGCCTCGGACGGCTGCGCGCCCTCCGGTGCACCGGACTCGGGGGTTGGACCGCCCTGGGGCGCGGTGGCCTCGGACGGCTGCGCGCCCTCCAGTGCACCGGACTCGGGGGCTGGACCGCCCTGGGGCGCGACCGCCTGCGGGTCCTGAGGCAGCGCAGCCTCTCCGGGAGCCTGCGTAGCGTCCGCCGCCGGGGATTCGGCAGTCCGGGCAGCCTCGGTGGCAGGCGCCTCGCCCTCGGCGGGGTCGACCTGCACGGTTTCGGCACCGGCACCGGCGGGAGCCTGAACCGCCTCGGCCTCGCCGCCCTCCACAGCCTGCCCGGCCCCAGCACCTGCTGGAACCCGGCCTGCCTCGGCCCGGCCGTCCTCCACAGCCTCCCCGGCCTCGGCCTGCACCTCTGCCGGGGCCTGCACCGCCTCACCCTGATCGTCTGCGAGGGCCTGGCCGTCTCCGGGGACCGGCCCGGCCTCGGCCTGACCGGCTGCCACGTCCGCCTCGGCCTGGCCCTGGACCTGAGCCTGGGTCTGGGCCTCAGCCTCTCCGAGAGCCTCCGCACCCTCGGACGACGCCTCACCCGCAGGCTGCGCGTTCTCATCCGCGACCGCCTCGTTCGCCGCCACGGCCTCCCCGGGAGCCTCCGTGCCCTCCGGCGAAGCGGCTCCGACAGGCTGCGCGTTCTCACCGGCGGCCGTCTCGGTCGCCGCCGCGCCCTCCGCGGGAGCCTCCGTGTCCTCGGGCGAAGCAGCTCCGGCAGCCGATGCGTTGGCGGCAACGGCCTCGTCGGTGGCCTGCCCGCTCTCGCCCGTCGCCGCTTCGGCAACCTGCGCGTGCCCGACCGGCACCGCTCCCGAAGCCTGCGCCTCGGCGTACGCGACACCCGTCGACGCCTGCGCGGGCGTCGGCGCCGTCGCCTCCGGTCGGGCACCCTGCGTCCCGTGGCCGCGCGTCGCGCGTGTCACCGCCGCCGTGGCCGCGCCCGGATCGGCCGGAACAACCGTTTCGGCAGTCCGGACCTGGGCCTGCCAGGCCGGTGCGTTTTGCGCGGGAACGTCGAGGTACTCCGGGCCCGGCTGGCGCGGCGCGTCCGCGGGGCCGCGGTCGGCGAGGGAGCGGACCGGGCTCGTGGACATGCTAGGGACGGGCGGGCCGAGGTGCAGCGGCCGGCGCGGCGGCGCCGACGCCGAGGCGACCGACGGGACCTGCTGCCCGGTGTCGGGCAGGCGGACGCCGCCGAGGTCGACGAAGCCGCTGTCGCGTCCGGCGGTCTCGTGCGGGCCGGGCTGGTGCACGGCCTCCACGACCGGCTCCGGGGCGGGCGGCGCCACCTCGTTGCCCCAGGGGCTCTGGGCACCCGGCAGCAGCAACTGGTCCTCGTCCTGGGCGGTGGTCTCGGAGAGGTAGGTGTACGAGCCGTGCGCGGGGACGCCCGGCTGCTCCACCGTGCCTGCGTTCTCCGGCAGCCCGTCGCCCGGGATCTGGCCGGTGTCGGTCATGCGTACCCCTCGCCCATCGGTTAGTGCTTCTACGACCAGCTCACCCGGAACGGCGCACTGACCGCCCCGCAGTGAAGAACGAGCGTGCGTGCCCAGCGGCACGAACGACCCGCCGGAAAAGACGACAAAGCCATTCAGTGGCAATCCATTCAGTGGCATTGTCGCGGTCGTTCCTCCGTCACGACAGCGTGATCCACGACTGCCCGTTGTGGACTGCGCCACGTTGCGCGCCCTCCCGGTACTGCCGTACCACACCCACCCCAAAACGGTCGTGTTTTCCGGACATTGGCCGACGAAGCGCCCGGCGCCCGTGTGGTGTGCAGCGATCGGCCAGCCTACCGCGCGCGGTACGACAACCGGATCACCGGGACGGTGCGGGGATCAGCCCTCGCGGACCGGGAGCACGCCGCTGAGCAGGAACGCGACGCTCCGTTCCTTCTCCGTCCAGGCGCGCGTGTCGAGTTCGACGGACTGGAGCAGGGCGCACTCGACGTCGTATCCGTGCTCGGTCAGGTCGCGGCCGACGCGTTCGGCGGTGTCCCGGGTCCCGGCGTGGGTGACGATGCGCTGCGGGCGGCGGTCGGCGACCGCGGAGACGACGGCCGCTCCCCCGCCGCCGACGCGGACGACGTCGGGTTCGGGGAGGTTCTCCAGGACGTGCGGCGCGGTGCCGTGGACGATGTGGAGCTGGACTCCGAGGCGGCGCGCGGCGGCGTCCGTGCGGGCGCAGGCCTCCGGGTCGCGGTCGACGGCGATGACGGCGGCGCCGGCGCGGGCGGCCTCGACGGCGAACGCGCCGCCGCCGCAGCCGATGTCCCACACGAGGTCGCCGGTTCGCGGCCCCAGGCGGGCGAGTTGGGCGGCGCGCAGCAGGTCGTTCTCGCCCTCGCCGAGCGCGCCGTAGGTGCCGCCGGGCAGTGTCCAGCCGCGCGGTCCGGCGGCCGGGTCGCGTCCGGCGATCCAGCCGCCGCTCTCGGGGCCGCCGACGGGGCCGCCGATGACGATGACGACGTTGGGGTCGCGCCAGGTGTGGTCGGCGGCCTTGTCGGAGGTGACGACGCTGACCTGTTCGCGGTCGGTGCCGAGTTCCTCGCAGATGACGAAGGTGCGGTGGACGCCCTCCAGCAGCAGGCCGAGTTCGGCGGGGCCGGCGCCGGGCGAGGTGAGTACGGCGACTTTGGTGTGGGCGCGGCATACGTTCACCGCGCGTCGCAGGGTGCGGGGGTGGGCGACGACCACGTGGGCGTCGTCCCAGGGCATGCCCGCGCGGGCGAAGGCGGCGGCGACGGAGGAGACGGCGGGAACGACCTCGACCTCCAGGCCGAACTCCGGCGCGCGCAGGGTCCGTACGACGCCGAAGAAGCCGGGGTCGCCGTCGGCGAGCACGACCGCGGTGCCGCGGTGGGCGGCGATGCGGCGGGCGGCGAGGGCGACGCTGCCGAGGCGGACGCGTTCCGCGCCGCGCGGTACTTCGGGGAGCGTCAGGTGGTGGGCGGCGCCTGCGACCAGCGTTGCGGCGCCCAGGGCGGCACGTGCCGCGGCGGTCAGCGGCGAACCGTCCCAGCCGATCACCGTGACCCGGTCGGCCATCGTCGTCAGTCTCCAGGGGGTTTGCGCAGGTCGGCTGGACATCCCGCGGGGGCGGGCTTGGTGAGACTACCTCGTGGCGCCGACGGCGATTCGGGCGCCCGCCGTCAGTTCCAGTCGTCGTAGGAGGTGAAGCCGCCGGTGTCGGCCAGCTGCTCGGCCACGCCGGCGAGGTCCTCGGGCAGCAGGCTCCAGACGATGACGTCGGTGCGTACGTCGGTCCAGGTTCCGTTCTCGGTCCTGGCGCGGGCTATCCAGGCGTTGCGCAGGACGCCCTCGCTGATGCAGCCGATCTTCTGGGCCACCTGCTGGGAGGCGGTGTTGTCGGCGGCGGTGCGCAGTTCGAGCCGCTCGAACTTCTGGTCCCGGAAGAGCCACTGGGCCGTGGCGAAGGCGGCTTCGGAGGCGTAGCCCTCGCCGCGGGCCCACGGGGCGATGACGTAGGCGATCTCGCTGGAGCGGACCCGCCAGTCGGTGTGCCGGAGGTGCACGATGCCGACGAGGCGCTGGGTGAGGAACTCGGTGACGGCGAAGACGATGCCGCGGCCCTCGGTCCGTTCGGCCGGGGCGAGTTCGGTGATCCAGGCGCGGGCGTCGGCCTCGGTGTAGGGGTGCGGGGCGGAGGTCCAGGCGGTCACGAGCTCGTCGTTCATCATCTCCGCGAAGGCCTCGACGTCGGGCTCCTCGAAGGGGCGAAGCACCAACCGCTCCGTGCTGATGGAGACGTTGGGGAAGGTGCTAGTCATGCGCCGCTCCGTAACCTTCGGGAACCTTCGGGGCCTGCTGAACTGCCCAGCATGCAGCATGGAAGCACCGAACCGCACCACGGGGTCCACTCCCTTTCAGGAAGCGGACCCCGTGCGTGCCGGGCCCCGGCCGGCCGTCAGAAGGAGGCGACGACGGAGCCGGCGTAGGTGTCCTCGATGAACTTCTTGACCTTGGCGGAGGTGAGGAGCTTCGCGAGCTTCTTCACGCGCGGGTCGTCCTCGTTGCCCTCCTTCACGGCGAGGAAGTTGCCGTAGGGGTTGTCCTTGGCGGACTCCAGGACGAGGGCGTCCTTGGACGGTTCGAGGTCGGACTCGATGGCGTAGTTGCCGTTGACCACGGCGGCGTCCACGTCGTCCAGGGAGCGCGGGGTCTGGGCCGCCTCCAGCTCCTTGAACTTGAGGTTCTTGGGGTTCTTGGTGATGTCGGCCGGGGTGGCCTCGTTGCCGACGCCTTCCTTGAGCGTGATCAGGCCGTTGTCGGCGAGCAGCTTGAGCGCGCGGGCCTCGTTGACCGTGTCGTTCGGGACGGCGACGGTCGCGCCGCTCTTGAGCTCGTCGGCCTTCTTGACCTTGTGGGAGTAGAGGCCGAGCGGCTCCAGGTGGACCGTGACGACGGGCACGACGTGGGTGCCGTTCTTCTTGTTGAAGTCGTCGAGGTAGGGCTGGTTCTGGAAGTAGTTGGCGCCGACCGAGCCGTCCTCCGTCGCCGTGTTCGGCGTCACGTAGTCGGTGAACTCCCTGACCTCCAGGTCGAGCCCGGCGTCCTTCGCCAGGTTGTCCTTCACGAAGGTGAGGATCTCGGCGTGCGGGACGGGACTCGCCGCGACGACGAGCGGGCCGGAGGTGTCGGTGGCGGCGTCCTGGTCCGCGCCGCAGGCGGTGAGCCCGAGGGTGAGGGCTCCGGCGGCGAGGACAGCGGTGGTGATCTTGGCGGTGTTACGCACGAAAAGTGCCTTTCCTGATGGGTGGTGCGACCCCCTTGGAGCAGGGGGTGCCGGCGTGATGCGCCGAAGTCGGGGGGTGGTGGTCTGGGGCGGTGGGCGGTACGGGGAGCCCGCGGGGGGGTTACGCGACCTTGTCGACGTCGGCCGCCGCGGGTCCCTTCGCCTTCAGCAGGCGCAGCCGCGGGCCGGGGCCGGAGCGGGCGCCGCGGTGGTGCAGGGCGCGGGCCGCGTAGTCGCCGGCGAACTGGATGAGGGAGATGACCACCGCGAGGATCGCGACGGTGACCCACATCAGGCCGGACTCGAAGCGCTGGTAGCCGTAGCGGACGGCGAGGTCGCCGAGCCCGCCGCCGCCGACGGTGCCGGCCATCGCGGAGTAGCCGATGAGGGCGATGACCGTGGTCGTGGTGCTGGCGATCAGCGAGGGCAGCGCCTCCGGGACGAGCACCTTGCGGACGACGGTCCACACGTTGCCGCCCATCGCCTGCACTGCTTCCACGAGCCCGGGGTCCACTTCGCGCACGGCCGTCTCGACGAGCCGGGCGAAGAAGGGGATGCCGCCGATGGCGAGCGGCACGATCGCGGCCGCGCTGCCGATGGTGGTGCCGGTGACCCAGCGGGTGAAGCTCATCAGGGCGACCATGAGGATGATGAACGGCATCGAGCGGGCGATGTTCACGATCTGCCCGAGGACCTTGTTCACCACGGCGTTCTGCAGCAGGCCGCCCCGGTCGGTCAGGACGAGCAGGATGCCGACGGGCAGGCCGCCGAGGACCGCGATCAAGGTCGACCAGCCGACCATGACCAGCGTCTCCAGACACGCCTGCTCCAGCAGGGGCTGCATCTCGGACCAGGTCACTTGGCACCTTCCTTCACCAGCAGCGGCTGGTCCTCGTTCACGACGTCGATCTGGAGGCCCTGTTCGCGCAGGAAGCCGATCGGGACGACGTTCTCCTCGTAGCGGCCGGGCAGTTCGATGCGCATCCGGCCGACCTGGAGGCCGCCGACGGTGTCGATGGCGGCGCCGAGGATCGATATGTCGATGTTGTAGGTGCGGGCCACCTGGGAGATGACGGGCCGGGTCGCGGCCTCGCCGTGGAAGGTGACGTCCAGGACGGTGCGGTCCGCGGCGGTGGCCTCGCCGCCGACCGGGAAGAGGGCGGCGGCCAGTTCGGAGCCGGGGGTGGCGAGCAGTTCGCTCACGGTGCCGGACTCGACGATGCGGCCGTCGGCCATGAGGGCGGCGGAGTCGCAGACCGACTTCACGACGTCCATCTCGTGGGTGATGAGCAGGACGGTCAGGCCGAGCTGCCGGTTCAGGTCGCGCAGCAGCTGGAGGATGGAGCGGGTGGTCTCCGGGTCGAGGGCGCTGGTGGCCTCGTCGGACAGCAGCACCTTGGGGTCGCCGGCCAGGGCGCGGGCGATGCCGACGCGCTGCTTCTGGCCGCCGGAGAGCTGGGCGGGGTAGGCGCCGGCCTTGTCGGCGAGGCCCACCAGGTCGAGGAGCCCGAGCGCCTTGCGGGAACGTTCCTTCCCCGACTTCCCGAGGATTTCCAGCGGCAGTTCGACGTTGTCCTGGACGGTCCGCGAGGACAGCAGGTTGAAGTGCTGGAAGACCATGCCGATACGGCTGCGCGCCTGCCGCAGTTCCCGGCCGGCGCGCGGTCCGCGGCCGGCGAGCGCGGTCAGGTCCTGTCCGGCGACGGTGACCGTGCCGGAGGTGGGGCGCTCCAGGAGGTTGACGCAGCGGATCAGGGAGGACTTGCCGGCGCCGGACTGGCCGATGACGCCGTACACCTCGCCCTCGCGGACGTGCAGGTCGACGCCGTCGAGGGCGGTGACCTCTCGGCCGCGCGAGCGGTAGACCTTGGTGAGGCCCGATGTGGTGATCACGTGGGTTTCCGTCACTGTCGAGTGCGCGGCGCGGGAGTGGGCGCCGGGCACGGGGCATTGTTCATCCGGGTTCTGCGGAACGCGGCACGGTTCTCACGAACGTGGTGGAACCGGGAGAAACCTGTGCGCGGGAGCATGGCTTCGGTCCGGTACGCGGGGCGCACACGGGAGGGGAGCGGGCACTCGCTTCGGGGCGCGAGGCTCAGGTGGTGCGAGGGCCCTCTAGAAGGCGCACATTCGGCACATGCGACACATACAACGAGCACCGGGCGTCATCGTCGCCTCGGTCGCAGGGGTGCGGTCGCTCGTCGTGGTCATGCGATCAGTAAACCAGACCCATGGTGCTGACCGGGCATCGCTGTCCGCATGCCGGACAGCGATGGACACCCGTCAGGGGCGGGCGGCGATCTCCACCGAGTCGCCGGTGACCAGCGCGGACAGGGCCGACAGGTCGGGTACCACGAGGTCGGCGTCGAGTTCGTGGGCCGGGTGGGTTGTGGCCAAGGCCACGGTCGTCATGCCGGCGGCGCGGCCCGCCCGGAGGCCGGCGGGGGCGTCCTCGAAGACGACGCAGCCGGCCGGGTCGACGCCCAGGGAGCGGGCGGCGAGCAGATAGGGCTCGGGGTCGGGCTTGCCGTGCGTGACGTCGTCGGCGGCGACGAGCGTCTTGGGCAGGATGCCGACGGCGGCGAGGCGGGCCTCGGCCAGGCGCCGGGTGGCGGAGGTGACGACGGCCCAGCGGTCGGCGGGCAGGGCGGCGAGGAAGTCCCGGGTGCCGGGCAGCAGACGCACACCCCCGCCCGGTACGTCCTCCACCTCCAGTTGCTCGATCCGCGCGACGGCCTCGGGCACGACGGCGGCGGGCAGCAGGTCGGCGGCCACCTCGGCGGCGGTCCGGCCGTGCAGTTCGACGGCCGCGAACGCCTCGGCCGTGATGCCGTACTCCCCCGCCCACCGGGTCCAGCAGCGCTCGACGGACTCCAGGGAGGAGACCAGGGTCCCGTCGTTGTCGAACAACATGGCCTGCGCACGGATCTTCATGGTCCCGACCCTACGGTGCGGGCCGGGGTCGGCCTCGTCCGGGCCCCGGGCCCGTAATAGGGTCACTGCCATGCTTGATGCCCTGACGACGGCGACCGGCGTCGCCGCGCTGCTGCTCGCCGCCTGGTGCGGCTGGGCCGCGTACCGCGACGAGCCGACGAAGGACTGGCACTTCATCGGGATGGCCGTCGTGACGCTGCTGGCCCTGGTCCAGCTGGTGGTCGGCATCGTGCGGCTGGCAGGGGGCGAGAAGCCGGACCAGGGCACGACGATCTTCGTGGCGTATCTGCTCGGCGCGTTCGCGTGCGTCCCGGCGGCGGGGTTCATGTCGCTGGCGGAGCGGACCCGCTGGGGCTCGGTGACGGTCGCCGCCGGCGGCGTGGTCCTGGCCGTGCTCGAAGTGCGGCTGTACGACATCTGGGGAGGCTGAGGTGGCCGGGAGGAGGCTCGTCAGCGGGCCCGGAATGCTGCTGGTCTGGCTGTACGGCGTGATGGTCGTCGGGGCGGTGTCGCGGTCGGTGTTCCAGATCGCGACGGAGTTCGACCGGGCGCCGCTGGCCTACTCACTGTCGGCGGTGGCGGGGCTGGTGTACGGGTTCATCACGTACTCGCTGGTGCGGGGCGGGGAGCGGGCCCGCCGCGCGGCGCTGGTGTGCTGCGCGGCCGAACTGCTCGGTGTGCTGGTCGTGGGAACGTGGACGGTGTGGGAACCGTCCGCGTTCCCCGACGCGACCGTGTGGTCGGACTACGGGATGGGGTACCTGTTCATCCCGGTACTGCTGCCGCTGTCGGCGATCTACTGGCTGCGCTCGTCCCGCGCGGTCGAGCCGCACGCCGCCACCTGAGCGCCCCGCCGTCCGCGCGTCCGGCGCCGCGGCGTTCAGGCCGTCAGGCCGTCTGTGCGTAGGCCCCGGCCCGCTTCTCCAGGACGATCATCGGCACGCCGTCCGTGCCCTCGGCCGTGCCCACCGTCTCGTAGCCGACCTTGCGGTAGAGGCTGAGGTTGCCCTCGCTGCGGTGGCCGGTGTGCAGGCGGAACGTCGTCGCGCCGCGCTCGTCCGCGAGGGCCGCCTCGGCCGCCCTGAGGAGGCGGGCGCCGATGCCGTGGCCCTGGAGGCGGGGGTGGACGCACAGCCTGCCGATGGCGGCGGCGCCGTCCTCGGTGACCCGGCCGCGCACCGAGCCGACGACCTCGTCGCCGAGGCGGGCCACGAAAACGCAGTCCGCGGCGACCTCCTCGCGGACCGAGTCGAGGGTCTGGACGAGCGGGTCGATGCGGTAGTTGCCGTACAGCGCGGCCTCGCTCTGGAAGCAGAGGTACTGCAGCCTGAAGATCTGCTCCGCGTCCTGCTCGGCCGCCGCAGAGATGGTCACGCTCATGCCCATGTGCGCACGCCTCCCGCTCACCTGATCACCTGTTGTCCCTCACTCCTATCCCCGGACTCAGCGGGCCGCAACCTCCGGTGTGAGCAATCGCCGCAGACATCCCAGGCATCTGGAACGTTCCGGGCCGAGACTGCCCTGTGAGATACCCAACTCCCCCGCGATCTCCCGGTATGTCAGGTCCCGCGGGGAGAGCAGGGCCTCCAGCACGCGGGGGCAGCGGCCCGGCAGGCGGCGCACCGCCTGCCGCACGGCACGGCGACGGGCGGCGGCGAGCGCGAGCGGCTCGGGGTCGTGACCGCCGTCGTCGGCGGGCTCCACGGCGTACGGCCGTTCGAGGCGGTGGACGCGGCGGGCGCGGCGGGCCTCGGCGCGGACGGCCCCGCGCAGCCAGCCGGGCGGGTCGGACGGCGGGTCCTGGGCCGCGAGGCGTTCGAGCAGGCGCAGCCAGACGGCCTGCTCCAGGTCGCCCGGCTCCGCTCCGCAGGCCTCCGCCTCGGCCGAGGCCTCGGCGGTGAGCAGCGGGCGCAGGGCGAGGAGCAGGTCGGGAGTCATGCGTGGAGCGACGCGGCCGCCCGGGCGGCGGGTTGCCCGGGCGGCCGAAGGTCACCCCAACCGGGGCCGGTGGCTCAGCCGTTGACGAAGTCCTCGCGGGCCAGCAGGCCGGTGTCCGGCTGGTCCGTGAAGACGCCGTCGATGCCGGTGGCGAAGTAGGCGCGGTAGGCGCCGAACACGTCGCCGTAGGCGTCCGCGTCGGTGCCCCTGCGGAAGTCCGCCGGCAGGAACGGGTTCTCGTTGCGCAGGGTGTACGGGTGCAGGATCAGGCCGGCCGCGTGCGCGTCCCGGACGAGGGTGGTCGGCTCGGTCAGCCTGCCGCTCGCGTCCTTCGGGATGACGAGGTCGAGGGTCGGGCCGATGCCCTGGGCGTAGGAGGCGATCTCCCGCAGGCCCTCGGGCGTGATGAGGTCGGCGACGGTGCGCGGATCGCCGGTCTCCTGGAAGTCCCAGGGGCGGGTGCCGGCGCCGGAGAGCAGGACCACCAGCGGGTTGCCGACGAGCTTGTTCAGGCGCTCGATGCTGGTCGGCTCGAAGGACTGCAGGATGACCGGCGAGTTCTTCCGGTCCTTGCCGTGCCTGCGCAGCACCTTGGCGACCCGCTCCTCCAGGCCGAGGCCGAGCTTGCGGAAGTAGGTGGGGTGCTTGAGCTCGGGGTAGATCCACACCTGCTTGCCGGTCTCGCGGGTCTGCTCGTCCTGCCAGCGGAGCACCTCCTCGAAGGTGGGGATCTCCCAGCGGCCGTTGTAGAGGGTGTTGTGCGGGCGGTTGGCGGGGATGCGCTCCTTGGCCCGCAGGGTCTTCAGCTCGGCGAGCGTGAAGTCCTCGGTGAACCAGCCCGTGGTGGAGACGCCGTCGAGGAGCTTGGTCTTCTTCCGGCCGGCGAACTCGGGGTGGTCCGCGACGTCGGTGGTGCCGCCGATCTCCGGCTCGTGACGGCAGACGAGGTGACCGTCCCTGGTGGGCACCAGGTCGCCGGCCTCGACGATGTCGGCGCCCATGTCGAGGGCGAGCTGGTAGGCGCCGAGGGTGTGCTCGGGGCGGTAGCCGCTGGCGCCGCGGTGCCCGATGATCGTCGGGACGGGCAGGCCCCGCACTCCGCCGCTGCCGCGCGGGGCGCCGGCGGCTCTCGCGGTGCCGGACAGGCCGAGGACCGCTCCGCCCGCCCCCAGCACCGCCGCGCCGAGAAGCGCCCGCCGCCCGGTACCGCCCGTCTGCTCGTCCGACCCTTGCGTTCCCATGGCGCCTCCTGTTGTGCCGTCTGTCGTCGGTGCGGGCCGATCGTAGGGGCGCGCACATGACGTGCGGGAGGCCTCCGGCGGAACACCCGGGTGATCCCGGATGTCCTGCGAGCGAGGAGATGTGACGGGGTGTCCGGTCGGTGCCGTGCCGGAGCCCGGGGTCCGGACACGGGCGGACATGCACGGACACGGGATTCGGTGCGGTACGGCGGGGGACCCGGCGGGCGTGTCCCGGGCGACGTCCGTCACACATGGCGGCCGCGTTACGTACCGCCGTCGGCACGCGACCGCAGGTGAACGTGCGTCACCGGCGAGTAAGACCTCGGTGAATCCGATGTGGCCGATGTGCGCGAGCCCCGGGGCCGCGAGTAATGTCCTCACCTGCACAGACTCATACAGCGTCCGTTGACCCCGGAGGGCCCGTTGTCCCGCTTCGCGCTCATCAAGGCAGTGCTCGGCCCGATCATGCGGCTGATGTTCCGCCCCCAGGTGGAGGGCATGGAGCACATTCCCGGCGACGGGCCCGTCATTCTTGCCGGCAACCACCTGACGTTCATCGACTCGATGGTCCTGCCGCTGGTCTGCGACCGGCAGGTGTTCTTCATCGGCAAGGACGAGTACGTCACCGGCAAGGGCCTCAAGGGACGGCTGATGGCCTGGTTCTTCACCGGCGTCGGCATGATCCCCGTCGACCGCGACGGCGGCCGGGGCGGTGTCGCGGCGCTGATGACCGGCCGCCGGGTACTGGAGGAGGGCAAGGTCTTCGGCATCTACCCGGAGGGCACCCGCTCCCCCGACGGCCGCCTCTACCGCGGCCGTACGGGCATCGCGCGGCTCACGCTGATGACCGGCGCGCCCGTCGTGCCGTTCGCGATGATCGGCACCGACAAGCTCCAGCCCGGCGGCGCGGGTCTGCCCCGGCCGGGCAAGGTCACGGTGCGGTTCGGCGAGGCGATGGAGTTCTCCCGCTACGAGGGCATGGACCGTGACCGTTACGTGCTGCGCGCCGTCACCGACTCCGTGATGACGGAGGTCATGCGGCTGTCGGGGCAGGAGTACGTGGACATGTACGCGAGCAAGGCGAAGGCCGCGTAGGTTCTCCCGCCGGGGGTCCGGGGGGCGGTCGCTGTTCGTGCCGGGGGCGGCTGTGTCGTGGTGGATCGCGCCGTTCCCCGCGCCCCTTCGGGGGCGTCGGGGTGAGGATCAGTGGCCGTTGTCCAGGCGTTGGTCCCGGAGCAGGAACCAGGCCGCCACCGAGGCCGCCAGGAGGACCGTCGCGCCGGCGCCGGCCGCCAGGGTGAGTCCGTCGACGAACGCCTCCCGGGCCGACGTCAGCAGTGCCCCCGCCGTGTCCGCCGGGAGACCGCGCGCCGCCTCCACCGCGCCGCCCAGTGACTCGTGTGCCGCGGCCGGGGTGCCCGCCGGGCCGGTGAAGCCCCGGTAGACGCCCGTCACGATCGAGCCGAGCACGGCGATGCCCAGGGCGGCGCCCAGTTCGTACGCCGTCTCGGAGACCGCGGACGCCGCGCCCGCCTGTTCCTTGGGAACGGACGACAGGATGACGTCGGCCGTGACCGTGAACGAGAAGCCGGCGCCGACGCCGACGAACAGCAGCACGGTCCCGACCAGCGGATAGCCGGTGGACTGGTCGACCGCGGTGAGCGCGGCCAGGGACAGGCCGACCGCCGCGAGTCCGCCGGAGACGACGGCCCGCACGGAGAAGCGCCGGGCCGCGCGGCCCGCGACCAGACCGGCCGCGACCGCGCCGATCGCGGCGGGCAGTTCGGCGAGTCCCGCCTCGAACGGGCGCCGGCCCTGGACGAGTTGCAGGTACTGGGAGAGGAAGAACACCAGGCCGGACAGGCCGAGGATGGTCAGCAGGTCGGCCAGCACCGCGCCGCTGAAACCGCGGTGAGCGAACAGCCGCATGTCCAGCAGCGGCTTCGGCAGGGTGAGCTGGCGCCGCACGAAGGCGCCGAGGGCCCCGGCGCCGAGCAGACCGGCGGCGAGCGCCTCCGGGGCGAAGCCGTGCGCGGCGGTCTCCTTCACCGCGTACACGGTGCCGACCATGCCGACCAGCGACAAGGCGACGCTGCGCAGGTCCCAGGGGCCGGGGTGCGGATTGCGCGACTCGGGCAGCGTCTTGGCGCCCACGACGACGAGCACCGCCATCACGGGCAGGTTGATCAGGAAGACCGAGCCCCACCAGAAGTGCTCCAGCAGGAAACCGCCGACGATGGGCCCGACGGCCGTGCCGGCGGAGGCGGTGGCGCCCCAGATGCCGACGGCGAGGCTGCGTTCGCGCGGGTCGTGGAAGATGTTCCGGATGAGCGCGAGGGTGGCCGGCATCAGGGTGGCGCCCGCGACGCCGAGCAGGGCCCGGGCGAGGATCATCAACTCGGGTGTCGACGCGTAGGCGTTGAGGACGGAGACCGCGCCGAAGGCGGTGGCGCCGATGAGCAGGATCCGCTTGCGGCCGATGCGGTCGCCCAACCCGCCCATGGAGACGAGCAGTCCGGCGATGACGAACGAGTAGACGTCGCCCATCCACAGCAGCTGTGTGCCGGTGGGCGCGAGGTCCTCGCTGATGAAGGGGGTCGCGAGACCGAGCACGGTCGCGTCGACGGCCACCAGCAGCACGGCGAGCACGAGGACGGACAGCGCGAGCCAGCGGCCCGGACGCCGCACCGCCTCCGTCGCGCCGGCCGGCCGCAGGGTGCTGGTCATGATTCCTCTCTCCGTATCGCGCCGCCGAGCAGCAGCTCGGTGATCATGTGGGTGAAGTCCTTGCCGGCCACGCGGCCCTCGGACACGGCCCAGGCGGCGGAGGCCAGCAGGCCGTACAGCGCCTCGGTGAGCCAGGCCGGGGTCAGGTCGATGCGGAACTCGCCGCTCAGCTGGCCGCGCCGGAACAGCGCCTCGATGCGGTCGTCCAGCCGGGTCCAGCCGGCGTTGCGCTCCTCGCCCTCGAAAAGCTGGTTCTCGGAGTAGAGGAAGGCGAGCAGTCCGGCGGCCGGTTCGACGGCGCGCACCAGGCGTCGTACGGCGTCGCTCGCGGGCCCCTCGTCCGGGCGGGCCGCGTCCAGTGCCGCCTCGCACTCGGCGATGCCGAGGGCCTCCAGCGCGCGGACGAGCGCGTCCCGCCCGGCGAAGCGCCGGTGCAGGGTGGCCCGGCTGATGCCGGCGGCCTTGGCGACCTCGTCCATGGTCGCGGTGGACTTGCGGCTCAGCAGGGCCGCGGCGGTGCGCAGCACGTGGTCACGATCGACAGCCATGAGACGACCATAGCGCATGTGAGACACAGATGTCTCACCGTGGGCATGTGCGTCTCATCCGGTCGGCTCGTGGTGATGTTCTGGGGCTTTCCGGGGCTCAGTGCCAGGGCAGCTGTCCGCGCCGCTCCCAGTACGCGGCCGGGTCCTCGGTGAGCGTGGCGAGCCGGGAGAGCCGGTCCTCGTCCAGGTCGACGACGGCGGCGTGCAGGTTCGACGCCAGTTGGCCCACGGTCGCGGCGCCGGACAGGACGACCCCGGCCCACGGCCGGCTCAGGACGAACGCGAGCGCGACCGCGTCACAGCCCTGCCCGGTCTCCGCCGCGACCGCTCGCAGGGCCTCGGGGGCGTGCGGCTCGGCGAGCCTCCCGTTGGCCATGGCCTCCTTCACGATCACGGTCAGCCCCGCCGCGTGGGCCTCGGCGAGGGCGGGCTCCGCCGAGGTGTCCAGGAGGTTGTACGTGGACTGGACCGTCCGGAACAGCGGGGTGCCGTCGACGGTCACGGCGAGCGCGGCGCGGATCGCCTCGGCCTGGGCGGGGCCGCTGGTGGAGAAGCCGACGCTGACCCCCTGCGCGGCGGACTCGGCGAGGCGGGCGTGCAGGTCCTTGTCGGTGAGGGCGGGGCTGTCCGGCGTCACCGAGTGGATCTGGTAGAGGTCGAGCCGGTCGCCGAGCAGGGCCTCGGTCTCGGCGCGCTGCCGCTCGTACGTGGCGAGGGAGTGGTCCTTGACCTCGTGCCGCTCGGCGTCCGTGGACCAGTCGGCGGTGTAGGTGTAGCCCCATTTGCTGCCCACGACCACGTCGTCCGCCTCGGGGCGGGTAGCCAGCCAGGCCGCGAGGAACTCCTCGGAGCGGCCGTAGGAGCGGGCGGCGTCGAAGTAGCGCACGCCCTGCGCGTAGGCGGCGTCGAGGAGTTCGTGGGTGCGCCTGCTCATCGCCTCGACGCTGCGGTCCTCCCCGAGGTCGCGGTCCCGGCCGAGGTTGATGTAGCCGGGGCGGCCCACGGCGGCGAGGCCCAGGCCGACGTGGCAGGTGGGCGTCGTGGCGGTCGCGAGACGGGCGAAGGGCATCGCGGGCTCCGTTCGGTCGCTGCTGTGCGGCTGCGACCAACGTAACCCGCGGCGGCCTTCGGCCCGCGTTGCGGAACGCTGTCCGTGCGGCGGTTCGGCGGGGGCGCGTCGCGCGGGGCGGGCCGGGCGGTTCGCCGTCCACCCGGGCCGCGTTCCGCGCCGTGGCGCCTGCCGGGCGTCGCTCGGCAGGCGCCACGTGCGGACACGGACTAGCGGGCGCTCCGCTTGGCCTTCGCCCAGGCGTGCTGCTGCGCCACGTCCGCCTTGACCTCGGCGAGCTGGACGGCGACCGCGCTCGGCGCCGTGCCGCCCCGGCCGTTGCGGGAGGCCAGGGCGCCCGGGACGTCGAGGACCGAGCGGACCTCCGGGGTGAGGTGGGAGGAGATCTTCGCGAACTGCTCGTCGGTGAGCTGGTCGAGTTCCTTGCCCTCGGCCTCGGCGACCTTCACGCACTCGCCTGCGACCTCGTGCGCGACACGGAACGGCACGCCCTGGCGGACCAGCCACTCGGCGATGTCGGTGGCGAGGGAGAACCCGGCCGGGGCCAGCTCCTCCATGCGCTCGCGGTGCACCGTGAGGGTGGCCATCATGCCGGTGAAGGCCGGGAGCAGGACCTCCAGCTGGTCGATGGAGTCGAAGACCGGCTCCTTGTCCTCCTGGAGGTCGCGGTTGTAGGCGAGCGGCAGGGCCTTGAGGGTCGCCAGCAGGCCGGTGAGGTTGCCGATCAGGCGGCCGGACTTGCCGCGCGCCAGCTCGGCGATGTCCGGGTTCTTCTTCTGCGGCATGATCGAGGAGCCGGTGGAGAAGGCGTCGTGCAGGGTCACGAAGGAGAACTCCTTCGTGTTCCAGATGATGACCTCCTCCGCGATCCGGGACAGGTTCACGCCGATCATCGCGGTGATGAAGGCGAACTCGGCGACGAAGTCGCGGGAGGCCGTGCCGTCGATGGAGTTGCCGGAGCTGCCGTGCTCGAAGCCGAGGTCCTCGGCGACCGCCTCCGGGTCCAGGCCGAGGGAGGAACCGGCCAGGGCGCCCGAGCCGTACGGCGACACGGCCGTCCGCTCGTCCCACTGGCGCAGCCGCTCGGCGTCCCGGGACAGGGACTGCACATGCGCGAGGACGTGGTGGGCGAACAGCACCGGCTGGGCGTGCTGGAGGTGGGTGCGGCCCGGCATGGCGACGTCGGGGTGGGCCTCGGCGAGGCCGATCAGGGCGTCCTGGAGGTCGGCGATCAGACCGCCGATGGCGCGGGCGTGGTCGCGCAGGTACATCCGGAACAGCGTCGCGACCTGGTCGTTGCGGGACCGGCCTGCGCGCAGCTTGCCGCCGAGGTCCGGGCCGAGGCGCTCCAGCAGGCCGCGCTCCAGGGCGGTGTGCACGTCCTCGTCGGCGATGGTGCCCACGAAGGCGCCGGAGGCCACGTCGGCCTCCAGCCGGTCCAGGCCCTCGATCATGCGGGTCAGCTCGTCCTCGGTGAGCAGCCCGGCCTTGTGCAGCACGCGCGCGTGGGCGCGCGAACCGGCGATGTCGTAGGGCGCGAGCCGCCAGTCGAAGTGGACGGACGCGGACAGCTTCGCCAGGGCCTCGGCGGGACCGTCGGCGAAACGGCCGCCCCAGAGCCGTACGTCACCGCTGTTGCTGCTCACTTGCGTTGCTCCTCGGAAGATGGCGATGTGCGACCGCCTCCCCACTCTCGGCAAGCGGGGAGGCGGCTGTCAGGCTAGTGCGTGCGAGGTGACCCGGCGGTGTTACGCGAGGTCCCGCTTGGCGGCGATCTTCGACGACAGGCTGTAGATGTCGATGAAGCCCTTGGCCGCCGCCTGGTCGAAGGTGTCGCCGGTGTCGTAGGTGGCCAGGTTGAAGTCGTACAGGGACGACTCGGAGCGCCGGCCGGTGACGACCGCGCGGCCGCCGTGCAGGGTCATCCGGATGTCGCCGGTGACGTGCTGGTTGGCCTCGTTGACGAAGCCGTCCAGGGCGCGCTTGAGCGGGGAGAACCACAGGCCGTCGTAGACCAGCTCGCTCCAGCGCTGCTCGACCTGCCGCTTGTAGCGGGCGAGTTCGCGCTCGACGGTGACGTTCTCCAGCTCCTGGTGGGCGGTGATCAGGGCGATCGCGCCGGGAGCCTCGTAGACCTCGCGGGACTTGATGCCGACGAGGCGGTCCTCGACCATGTCGATCCGGCCGATGCCCTGGGCGCCGGCGCGCTCGTTGAGCTGCTGGACGGCCTGCAGGACGGTGACGGGCTTGCCGTCGATCGCGACCGGGACGCCCTCCTTGAAGGAGATGACGACCTCGTCGGCCTCGCGGGCGACGGCCGGGTTCTGCGTGTACTCGTAGATGTCCTCGATCGGGGCGTTCCAGATGTCCTCGAGGAAGCCGGTCTCGATGGCGCGGCCGAAGACGTTCTGGTCGATGGAGTACGGCGACTTCTTGGTGGTCGCGATCGGCAGGCCCTTGTCCTCGCAGAAGGCGATGGCCTTGTCGCGGGTCATGGCGTAGTCACGGACCGGCGCGATGCACTTGAGGTCGGGGGCGAGGGCGACGATGCCGGCCTCGAACCGCACCTGGTCGTTGCCCTTGCCGGTGCAGCCGTGCGCGACCGTGGTGGCGCCGTGCTTCTGCGCGGCGGCGACGAGGTGCTTGACGATCGTCGGCCGGGACAGGGCGGAGACCAGCGGGTAGCGGTCCATGTAGAGGGCGTTGGCCTTGATCGCCGGGAGGCAGTACTCCTCGGCGAACTCGTCCTTGGCGTCCGCGACCTCGGCCTCGACGGCACCGCAGGCGAGCGCGCGCTTGCGGATGACGTCCAGGTCCTCGCCGCCCTGGCCGACGTCGACCGCAACGGCGATGACCTCGGCGCCCGTCTCCTCGGCGATCCAGCCGATGGCGACGGAGGTGTCCAGACCGCCTGAGTAGGCGAGTACGACGCGCTCGGTCACGGGTTTCTCCTCACAGTGCATTCGCTGACATGCATGAGTATGCAGAAGTCCGCATGATTCGTCAATCCGGCCGTTTCGTTAGACAGCCAAAAGATCTGCGACCATAATCGTTAGACATGGGAAAGACCTATGAGCGCATAGACGGCCGGCTCCGCACCTTCATCGAGTCGCAGCCCGTGTTCTTCACCGCCACCGCCCCGCTGTCCGCCGACGGCACGGTCAACCTCTCCCCCAAGGGTCTCAAGGGCTCCTTCGCCGTGCTGGACGAGCACACCGTGGCCTACCTCGACTTCGCCGGCTCCACCGCCGAGACCGTCGCGCACCTGCGCGAGAACGGCCGGATCACCCTGATGTGGTGCGCCTTCCAGGGCCCGCCGAACATCGTCCGGGTGCACGGCCGCGGCGAGCCGGTCTTCCGCGACGACCCGCGCTTCGGGGAACTCCTCGCCCACTTCCCCGACATCGACCCGTCCCGGCACGGCCTGCGCGCGATCGTCGTCGTGACCGCCGAACTCGTCCGCGACTCCTGCGGCTACGCGGTGCCGTACATGACGTACGACGAGGACCGCGACCTGCATGGCAGGCGGTTCGCGCGCGAGGACGACACCTCACTGAGCGAGTACTTCGCCAGGAAGGAGCACATCGCCACTAGCCTGGACGGCCTTCCCGGGCTGCCGCTGCCGTTGCCGCCCTCTACCGTCTGAGCCATGCGCCCCGGTGTCGTCGTCGCCCTCGCCTCCGCCACCCTGCTCCTGCTCGGCGCCGCGCCGCCCGGCGGGGGCCCGCCGCCGCTGCCGGCCCGGATGGCGGACACCGGCGGCGGCACCCAGCTGATCACCGCGCAGGCACCCGGCACCGGCTCCACCTCGGGCACGGTCACCTGGTGGGACCTGCGGGACGGGCGCTGGACGAAGGCCGGTTCGGCCCCGGCCCGCTTCGGCACCAACGGCCTCACCGAGGGCGCCACCCGTGAACAGGGCACCAACACCACCCCGACCGGCCTGTACGACCTGCCCTACGCCTTCGGCATCAAGGCCGCCCCGCCCGGGACGACGTACCCGTACCGCCGGGTCGGCGACGACTCCTGGTGGTGCCAGGACAACGACTCCCGCTCCTACAACCGCTGGACGGAGCCCCGCGCCGCAGACTGCCGGGCCGCCGAGTCCGAGCACCTCATCACGTACGGCACGCAGTACGCGCACGCCCTGGTCGTCGGCTTCAACTACGAACGCCCGGTGCGCGGGCGGGGCGCCGGCATCTTCCTCCACGTCAACGGGCGCGGGGCGACGGCCGGTTGCGTGTCGGTGCCCGAGGAGGCGATGCGGCGGATCCTCGACTGGGCGGACCCGGGGGCGCGTCCGCACATCGCGATCGGCACGGAGGGCGGCCGGACGGCGATCACGCGGTACTGACGCGGTCCCGCCGCTGCCTGCCGTGAGGCGGTGTCATCATGTTCTCCTGCTGGTGGGGAGGGAACGGGGAACATGGACCAGGCGCGCAAGGCCCTGCTCGTCGGAATCGGACAGGTGCCGGCGGCCGCCGGAATGCTGGAGCCGCTCGACGAAGCGGTCGCGGCGGACCTCCGGTTGATGAGCTCGGCGCTGGACGCCTCGGGGTACGAGGTGGAAACGCTGCACAACGCGGGGCTGAGCCAGATCCGTTCGAAGATCTACGAAGTGGGCCGGGACACTCCTGAAGGCGGAGTGCTCCTGATCTACTTCACCGGCCACGGTCTGCGCAACGGTCGCACCGACTATCTCGTTCCGGCCGACGCCGTTGCGCCGGCGGACGGGAACTGGCAGGAGCCGTACCTGGACTCGCTCCTTCCGGCCAACATCAGCCCTCTGCTGAAGAACTGCGCGGCGGACACGGTGCTGTGGCTGATCGACGCCTGCCGCACGGAGACCCCGAGCGACGAGGAGGCGTTCGGCAACAGCATCGAGAACGGCCCGCCCCACGGCGGTTTCGCCGTGCTCACGGGCTGCTCGGCGGGCGAACGCGGTGGATACACGGCGGAAGGGAGCTTCTTCACCCGCGGGCTGGCTCACGCCCTCGGGCCGATGACACCCGCCCGTTCCGTCCAGGACGTGTTCGCGGCAACCCGAGCCAGGACGAGGGAGGCGGCGCTGCGGCACGGGCTGTCCCAGACTCCCCGGGAGCGATACGGCACTCACCGCGAGGCCGAGACCAAGGAACTGGAGATTTGCGGCGGCCGGCCCCTGCTGGAGGCCTGGCTGGAAGCGGTCGCCGACACCCCCTTGTGGGGACAGGTCGCACCCGAGGACGCGGCGCAGGTGTCCGTCTTCAAGGACGCGCTGCGGGAGTTCGTGGAGCAATCCGCCCGCACCGTTCATCTCGCCCACCAGCGCCTGCCGCATCCCGACCCGTGGGCCGACGACGCCTTCCCGGTTCGCCTGCTGTGCGACCGGCTTCCGCTCCTGCTGTCCAAGGATGCGTGCCTGTCGGCCGTCGAGGTCGCCACCCTCGTGGCGGCTCCCCTGCTGCGCGAGGTCGCTTGGGCCGAGCGGCTGAGCCAGGCCGCGGAGATCGATCCGTACTGCCCGGAGCGGCGCACGCGCCCGAGCGCGCACCGCCGCCACTACGAACAGATCGCCGAGCAGCACCGCCGTATCGCACGCAAGGTGTCGGACTGCCGGAGCCTCGGCCGTGAGGAGGACGCGGCCGCGGTCACCATGTGGCTCGTCCATCGCTGGATCGCCGACCGCTTCGAGACGGACGACGAGGCCGTGTCGACCGCTCCGAGCGAGGCGCTGGCCACGCGGCTGGGCGCAACGGACGGCAGAGTGCACGAGCTCTCGGAGCTGCTGCGGGCTGCCGCGTCGGGAATCGACCTTGCGGAGCCGGCCGAGGAGACCTGGACCCGGCCCCGTAAGGTGCTGCTGCCCGGAGGGCACCAACCGTTGCGGATCCGCCCGTTGGCGACGCTGCTCCGGCTCGCCGCGGTGCTGGCCCTCGACGTCCGCACCCTCCCGGAGGTGGTGGCCGAACACCTGGCCGTCACGGACCCCGTGCTGCCCCAGCAGATCGTCGCACTCGCGCGCGGACTGAGTTGGCATCGGGACGGCGACACCCTGCACCTCGACGCCCCGTGTCCGCACCAGGCCATCCACGCGGCCCTCGCGGACCTCACCGACGAGGCGGACGAACTCGCCGCCCGGACCCTGGAGCTGGCCGACGAACTGAGGGAGTCGGAAGCCGATCTGCTGGCAGCGGTTCCGCACCGGGTCACGGACCGGGACCTTCGCCCCCAGCGCGTCGCCAACCATGTCGCGTACGAGGTACCACTCCTCCGTTTCCACCTCGCGCAGACCGAGGTGCGCGACCTCCTGATGGGGGAACAGCTCTACGGCGGGGAGCCCGAGCTGGCGCTGCGCGAGCTGTATCAGAACGCCATGGACGCGTGCCGGTACCGGGCGATGCGCTGGTCCTACCTGAACAGCAGCGGCACCCGGCCCGCCGACTGGTCCGGCCGGATCGTGTTCACCCAGGGCCGAGACGAGCGCGGGCCGTACGTAGAGTGCCGGGACAACGGCGTCGGCATGAGCGCGGAGCAGCTCAAGCAGACCTTCACCCGCGCGGGCAGCCGCTTCGAGCGCTCGAAGTCGTTCCGCAAGGAGCAGTCGCGGTGGCTGCGCCACGATCCGGCGTTGCGCCTGTACCCCAACAGCCGTTTCGGCATCGGGGTCTTCAGCTACTTCATGCTCGCCGACGAGATGACCGTCGTGACCCGCCAGGTCAGTGCGGAGGGCATTCCGGCGGAGCACGCTCTGCGCGTCGAGATACCCAGCAGCGGGAGCCTCTTCCGTATCCAGCGTCACGACGGTTCCGACGACAGTCTCTCCGAGGGCGGCACCCGAGTACGGCTCTACCTGCGCGAAGGCCCGAACGCCCGTCCCCTGTCCTGCGTCTCCGTGCTGCGGAGCCTGGTCCGGGTGAGCGAGTTCGCTCTGGAGGCCGTGGAGGAGGACGCGGGGCACGGACACACGTGGGATGCCGGGATGCTCCAGCCCTTGCCGGGAGTCGACGAGGAAGAGCCGCTGGAAGCGGTGGAGGGAACGCTGTGGTGGGTCACCGGGAAAGGTGGGATCCTCTGCGACGGCGTGGTCACGGACCAGACCCCCTTCGGCTACGTGGTGAACCTGACCGGTCCCCACGCCGGAACACTGAGCGTCAGCCGCAAGGAGCTCCAGACCTTCGACACGGAGTGGGTCGCGGACGTGTGGCGTCGGGGAGCCGAGAAGCTGAGCTCCTGGCCGCACTTGTCACTCGCGTGGCTGAACCGGCTGGACGACCGGAGCCACCGCGCCGCCCGAGTGCTCGGTGAGGAGTGGCGCGGCAGGGGGATCACCGCACTCGGGTGGGACGACGAACCCGTGTCGCTGGACACGGTGGGCTGGTTCCACCTCGACAGCGCCCTGCTGAAAGTACGGAATCTCACGAACGAACAGGAGAGGTACGCCCCCTGGCGCACCAAGGTCCTGGATCTGTATCTCAAGGGCTGTCCGCCCGGCCCGCAGAGCCTCGCCGGGCACCCGGTACCGATGCCCGGTGACGCGTCTCTCGTGACCGTGAACCCGCGGTCCTGGACCCGGGTCGTCTCCTACGCGGCCGAACACGCCATGACACCGGCGGCAGTCCTGCGCCGGCAACGGCAGTTGCGCATCGCGCATCACGGCCTGGCGCCTCTCCCCACCCGGGACAGGGTCCCGGACCTGGTACCGGACCCTCGTGACAGAGACCTGGCCAACTGCCTGGACGCCGACTCGGACCACGTGGTGAACGGCGACGGAACCCTCCACTGGGGCGGCCTGATCTGGGCGTCCGCCAAGCTCTCCGTACCCCTGGGCACCCTGGTGGAGCGCCTGGCCCGCTACGCCCCGCTGCTCCCGTCCGCTCCGCCGAGCGTTCCGGCACGGCACGAGGACCACGTCTGCACGGACGAGGACATGGAGGGTCTCTTCCTCCGTACCAGCTACGGCAATTCCGTCCGCTGGAACCTCGCCTGCGGGCCCACGCACATCCTCGTGGTTCACGACCGCACCGGCCGACCGATGCCGGAACTCCTCCAGCGCCTGGCCGACTTCTCCTGGCTCGGATGGACCGCGCCATCGCCCGACGAGGTCGCCGCCTGGACGGACCTCTCCGAGGAACTCGACGAGGTCGTGTCCCTGTTCACGTCGGGGGATCCCGACGGCGGCCGGATGCTCCGCTGGGCAGCGACCGTGGACTACGCGGACACCCTCGAGGTGGACTTGACGACGGCCGAGCGACACCTCGGCCAGGTCGCCGACCGACTGGGCCTGAAGTTCACCCGCCGCTACCCGGACGACTCGTCGGCCGGTCAACTCGTCCCCTCGGTCGACGCGGCCCAACTGGTGCGGGAGCTGGTGGCACAGAACCAGCATCTCGAAACCGGTTTGAATCTAGAAGACCTGTCGCTGGCGCACGCGAGCCTCTCGGACGATTGCGACTTCCCGGCAGCGGTCGAAGACCTGCGGAAGGCCGGCGTCGCGCTCCCCGACGACATCTCGCTCGTCGAGGAATGGCACGAGTTGCCGCTACGCGACCGCTACATCCTGTCCGGCAAGGAGGCGTCCATGGACGAGGAGGACTTCCCGGCAGGGAACGTCACCTCCGCCATGCTCCTCGGTTCCGCGGAACGTCTGAACGAAACGCTGCGTGACGTGTGGTCGGTGGCGACGAAGCACGCCGAGCAGTACCGACTCGTCGTGCCGTCCCTTCCGAAGGAGCTTGAGGACTACCTGCCCTCCACACACGTGTGCTCGACGCTCCTGAGCTACCCCGCCGGTGCATACGACGGACTCGACGCCGCCCGGTGGCGGCCGCTGACGCCCGCCGGTCTGGCCGGATACGCCCGCATGCTGGCGATCGACGCGGCGACCGCCTACCGGAGGCTGTCCAAGTTGCGGCCTCTCGGTGCTTGCGTCCCGGAGCTGTCCGACCGGACGCTGGAGGTGCTCGAGCAGTGCACGCCCGACCCGTACGACCTCGTCGCGCTGGGGAACGACCACCGGCTCACGGCTCCGGACGCGCCCTACGAAGCCCTGGACCTGGTCAGCATCGCGGGTCGGCTGGGAGAGCCCCTGCCCCGCACTGTGCGGCGCATCACCCCCTACCTGCCCCTGTGCGCCGTGCCCAGCGTTCTGCCTTCCGTGCCGGATGTCGTCCCCCTGTGGCAGGACCTGGTCCTGCTCAGTCGCCATCTCGACGGCAGGCTGCCCGCCGTGGCGGACCGGATGCCGTCGCGGCACGTAGAACTCGCCGCGGAGGCCACGGGCGAGAGCGAGACCTGGGTCATGGACCGACTGAGGTTGTACGCAACGATGTTCGACCTTGGCGTCGACGGAGGCGAGGACGCCGACCATGAGTGAATCACCATGCCCGAGCCACGACTTCAACACGGCGTACACGGAAACGGACCTGGGCGTGGCGACCGGCGTGTTCACCCGACGGCATGCCGCCGACGGGCAGAGCGTGCTGGTCGAGGGGGTCTGCCCCCGCTGTCACGGCAATACGGCGTCGGAGTACCGGCACGGGCTCCCGGGTACCGGCACCAAGGGCCTGGACCTGCTGAGGCGCAACCGCCGGCCGGCTCCGCAGGACGACGACACGGCGCTCCTTCGTGAAGTCCACTTCTGCGAGTGCGGGCATCCTCACCCCGGCCTGCCCGCCGACGCTCCGTGGGTGGGCTGCGGGGCCGGCTGGCGTGTGGCGGCGCTGACCCCGGCGGACGAGGCATGAGCGCGCAGTCGGACAGGCGCTGGGCTCAACTGGCCCGGGAGCTGGAGTTCTCCCAGCTGCCCGAGCGCCGTCGGCAGGCCGAGGGGTGGCGCACCGGGCTCACCGGTCTTGCCACCCTCCTCGCGGTCCTCGTCACGCTCAAGGGGCGGGACGACCTGAGCCGGCTCCCGCCCACCGCACGGAACGTCGCGACCGTGCTGATCGCCCTCGCGTTCCTGCTCCTCGTCGCGGGGTCGATCCTGGCCGTGCGCGCCGCACACGGCAGTCCCGGCGAGCGTGTCCTGCTCGCCGGGCAGGCCCTGCGCGACTGGACTCGCCAGGAGATCAGGCGGGTCGACAAGGCGTTGCGCCGCGCTGCGGTGTGCTGCGTGACGGGGGTGGCCATGGCCGCCACCGCGATCGCCGTCGCCTGGGCGACCACGGAAACGGAGCCGGACCATCTGGTCAGGATCACCACGACGACCGGTGAGCGGTGCGGCGAGTTCATGGGATCCGGCCCGAACGGCGTGACGCTGAAGGCAGAAGGCGGCCGGTCCGTCGTCCTTCCGGCGCACACGGTGACGTCCGTCGCCCCGGTCTCCGCCTGCGGCTGAACGCGGCAGCGGCACCGCACGTATCTCTGGGCCGAGGGACCACGCCACTCCCCTTGCTCCCGCCCCCGGAGGAACCGTGACCACCACGCTCGCAGGCGGACGTGCCGCCCGCCGCAAGACGATGCGCCGGATCCGGCCGCGTCGCTCCCCGGCCGTGCCGCTCCTGATCGCCATGTGGGCCGGCGCGGCGGGCGTGCTGTGGCTGTGGTGGCACAACACGGCGTCCGTCGCGGACCACGCGGGCAGGGTCCTCGGCGCGGGGCGGATCACGGGGCTGCTCGCCGGGTACCTGATGGCACTCCTGGTGCTCCAGATGGCCCGGGTGCCGGCCCTGGAGCGGCGGGTCGGGTCGGACCGGGTCGCGCGCTGGCACGCGATGACCGGCCGCTACACGCTGTGCCTGGTCGCCGCCCACGTCGTCCTCGTCATGTGGGGCTACGCCCTCCAGGCGGGCAACGGGTTCGGCGACGTGGTCGGGCAGTTCGCGGACTCCCTGAACCAGCTGCCGGACATGGGCAAGGCCGCGATCGGCGCCGCCCTGCTGCTCGTCATCGGCCTGCTGTCGATCGGCCCGGTGCGCCGCAGGCTGCCGTACGACGCCTGGTACCACGTGCACCTGCTGACGTACGCGGCGGTGTTCCTGACGTTCTGGCACCAGATCAGCGCGGGCAACGAGTTCGCCGTCGAGCCGGCCGCGAAGACCTTCTGGTACGGGCTGTACGGGGCGGTGACCGCGCTGGTGCTGTGGTACCGGGTCCTCACGCCGGTGCGGCTCAACCTGCGGCACCGACTGCGGGTCGCGGCGGTGATCGAGGAGACGCCGGGCATCGTGTCGGTGCTGGTCTCCGGGCGGAAGCTGCACCGGATCGGCGCGGAGGCCGGGCAGTTCTTCCGGTGGCGGTTCCTCGCGCCGGGCATGCGGTTCAGCTCCCACCCGTACTCGCTGTCGGCGGCGCCCCGCCCGGAGATGCTCCGCATCACCGTCAAGGCGATCGGCGACCACAGCTCCGGGCTGCGGGAACTGACGCCCGGCACGCGCGTGTGGGCCGAGGGGCCGTACGGCGCGCTCACCGCCCAGCGGCGCAGCCGGGGCAAGGTGCTGCTGGTCGCGGGCGGCGTCGGGATCACCCCGATGCGGGCCCTGTTCGAGACGCTGCCGGGCGCGTCCGGCGACATCACCCTCCTGTACCGGGCCAGCAGCACACAGGACCTCGCGCTGTGGGACGAGCTCGCGAGGATCGCCGACGAGCGGGGCGCGCGGCTGATGTACGCGGTCAACAGCCCGGACGGGGAACGCCCGGACATCTCCGCGGAGAGCCTGCGCCGGAAGATCCCGGACGTCGAACGCCACGACGTCTTCCTGTGCGGGCCGCCCGGCTTCGCGCAGTCGGTGTACGAGGCGCTGCGCGGCGCGGGTGTGCCCGCCCGCCGTATCCATCACGAGTCGTTCGCGATGTGAGCGACGGGTCGTCAACGGCACTTCAGGAGCTGTGGGAACGATGAAGAAGAGTCATCCGGTCCGGCGTGTCGTGCTCACCACCGCCGCCACCGTGTCCGGGATCGTGCTGCTGCTGACGCTGAAGCCGGCGTCCGACCCGGCGGGCGCGTCGGCCGCGGGCGGCGCCGTCCCGCCCGCCGCGGCGCGGTCACCGCAGGGCGTCGCCCAGCCCGCCGGGTCTGGCACGGTCACGGGCGGCGCGGCGCAGACGCAGTACGGGCCGGTGCAGGTCCGGCTCACGGTGAGCGACGGGAAGATCACCAAGGCGGAGGCGGTGCGGGCGCCGGAGGGCGGGCGCAGCAGCCAGATCACCGAGCGCGCCGTCCCTCAGCTCAACCGGCGGGCGGTCGCCGCGCAGAGCGCCGGCATCGACGCGGTGTCCGGGGCGACGTACACGAGCGCGGGGTACCGGAAGTCGTTGCAGTCGGCGCTGGACCAGGTCGCCGCCGAGGCGGGGGGTGGGGCGGCGCGGGAGTCGGGGGCGCCCGACCCGCCCAGGACGCCGGAGGAGACGCCGGAAGAGTCGGGGGCACCGGAGGGCGGCGGGTCCGGTGGTGGCGGCACGGCGGGCGGTGGCGGGGCGAGTGACGGCGGGTCCGGTGATGGCGGCGGGGCGAGTTCCGGCGCCGACGCTCAGGCCCGGACCATCACCGGTGAGGCCGTACGGACGCGGTACGGGCCCGTGCAGGTCCGCATCACGCTCAGCGGCGGGAAGATCACCAGGGCCGTCGCCGTCCAGGCACCGCAGGGCGGGCGCAGCGACCGGATCACCAACAACGCCGTACCGAGGCTCAACATGGCGGCCGTGGCGGCCGGAAGCGCGGACATCGACGCGGTGTCCGGGGCGACGTACACGAGCGCCGGGTACAAGGAGTCGCTGCAGTCGGCGCTGGACCGGGCCGGTGGCTGACGCGGTGGCCGAGTCCGGGCAGGCTCCCGCCGCGGTGCGTCACGTGGAGGAGGCGATGGGGACCGTCTTCTCCTTCGACGTCCGCGGCGGGGATCCGGACGCCGTGCGGGCCGCGCTGGACGAGGCGGTCGCCGGGCTGCACCGGGCCGACGAGGTGTTCAGCACGTACCGCGAGGACAGTCAGGTGATGCGGCTGGCGCGCGGCGAGCTGGCTGTCGGGGACTGCGACGCCGAGGTGGCCGAGGTGCTGGAGCTGGCGGCGGATGCGGAGCGGGTCAGCGAGGGCTGGTTCAGCACGTCGTACGAGGGCCGGCTCGACCCGACCGGGATCGTGAAGGGCTGGGCCTTGGAGCGGGCGGCGCGGCGGATCGCGGCGGCGGGCGCGGCGGGCGTGAGCGTCAACGGGGGCGGTGACGTGCAGTTGCTCGGGGTGCCGGGGGCGGAGCGGCCGTGGCGCGTGGGGGTGTCGGATCCGCTGCGGCCCGGAGGGCTCGCGGCGGTGGTCTCGGCGGCGGGGGCTGCCGAGCTGGCGGTGGCGACGTCCGGGACGGCGGAGCGGGGCGCGCACATCGTCGACCCGCGCACGGGGCGGCCGGCGGTGACGGACCTGCTGGCGGTGACCGTGATCGGGCCGTCGCTGACGTGGGTGGACTGCTGGGCGACGGCGGCGTTCGCGATGGGGGCGCGGGCGGGCCTGGCGTGGCTGGAGTCGCTGCCGGACGTGGAGGCACTGCTGATCACGGCGGGCGACGAGGTGCGGTGCACGGGCGGCCTGGCGTCCCGGCTGGGTTGAGACCCGCGCCCCCGACGGCCGCGCGGCCGGGCCCCGGCTCACGGCGCGGGCGCGGGCGCGGGCGCACGCGAGGCGGCCACGCGGTGAGCCGCAGCCCCGGTGGACGCGCGCCCGGGCCGTTCCGCGGCTCCCCCGCCCGAGCACGGGCGCAGGACCGGATCGTCACCGCCGACGTCGTGCAGGCTCCGCCGCGCTGACACATGCGAACGCGACGTTCGCCCGTACGGCACACGAAGTCCGTAAGCCCTCTCGCCCTGCGCCGCGCGGGCACACGCGAGGCCACGCGGCGAACCGCAGACCCGATAGGCGCGCGGCCGGGCCGGTACGCGGCTGCGCCCGGGCGCGAGCGGGTGAAAACGGGCCGCACTCCCCCGCGCACGGCACACGAAGTCCGTAAGCCCTCTCGCCCTGGGCCGCGCGGGCACACGCGAGGCCGCACCCCGGGCCCTGGGTGGGCGCCCCCGGGCCGGTCCGCGGCTCCGCCGCCCGGGCGGAGCCGCGCAGCGGGAACGGGCCGCAACTCCCCCGCGCCGGGCGACGTCGCTCGAAAGGGCCTCGGGCTAGTGCCCGTTCTGGGCCAACCGCAGCAGGTGGTCGGCGAGGGCCTGGCCGCCCGTCGCCTCGCGAGAGATGAGCAGCAGCGTGTCGTCGCCCGCGATCGTGCCCAGGATGTCGTGAAGTTCCGCCTGGTCGATCGCCGAGGCGAGGAACTGGGCGGCGCCCGGCGGGGTGCGCAGGACCACGAGGTTCGCCGACGCCTCCGCGGAGATCAGCAGCTCCTGCGACAGCCGCCGCATCCGCTCCTCCTTCGCGGACTCCCCGAGCGGGGCGCGCGGCGTGCGGAAGCCGCCCTCGCTCGGGACCGCGTAGATGAGGTCGCCGTCGGTGTTGCGGATCTTCACCGCGTTCAGCTCGTCGAGGTCGCGGCTGAGCGTCGCCTGCGTGACGGTCAGCCCGTCGTCGGCGAGCAGCTTCGCCAACTGGCTCTGCGAACGCACCGGTTGCCGGTTGAGGATGTCCACGATCCTGCGGTGGCGTGCGGTGCGGGTCTGCGGCACGGCAGGCCCGCCGCCCGGCTCGTGATCCTGCGCCTGGCTCATCGTCGTCTCATTCTCCGGATCGTCCTTCCCCGTCGGCCCCGTCCAGGGCCTGGTCAAGGATGCCGGGCAGCGCCCCGAGGAAGGCGTCCACCTCGTCGTCGCGCAGGTTCAGCGGCGGCATGAGCCGTACGACATCGGGGGCGGGCGCGTTCACCAGGAGACCGGCGTCCTGAGCCGCCTGCTGCACCTGGGGCGCGAGCGACTCGGTGAGCACGATACCCAGGAGCAGGCCCGCGCCCCGGACGTGGTCGATCAGCGAGTGCCCGAGGCCCTCGGTCCCGTCGCGCAGCTTCTCGCTCTGCCGCTTGACGTTCCCCAGCAGTCCCTCGTCGTCGATGGTGTCGAGTACGGCGAGTCCGGCGGCGCAGGCGACCGGGTTGCCGCCGAAGGTCGTGCCGTGGTGGCCCGGCCCGAGCAGGTCGGCGGCCCGGCCGAAGGCGACGGTGGCGCCGAGCGGCAGCCCGCCGCCGAGCTGCTTGGCGAGGGTGACGACGTCCGGCAGGACGCCCTCGTGGGCCTGGTACGCGAACCAGTGGCCGGTGCGGCCGATGCCGGTCTGCACCTCGTCCAGGACCAGCAGCGCCCCGGTCGCCGCGGTGATCGCGCGGGCGGCCTTGAGGTAGCCGGAGGGCGGGACGACGACGCCGTTCTCGCCCTGGACCGGCTCGATGACCACCAGCGCGGTCTCGTCGGTGACCGCGGCGGCCAGGGCCTGCGCGTCGCCGTACGGCACGTGCGTGACGTCGCCGGGCAGCGGCAGGAACGGGTCCCGCTTGCCGGGCTGGCCGGTGAGGGCGAGGGCGCCCATGGTCCGGCCGTGGAAGCCGCCGTCGGTGGCGACGACGTGGGTGCGGCCGGTCAGCCGGCCCATCTTGAACGCGGCCTCGTTGGCCTCCGCGCCGGAGTTGCAGAAGAAGACCCTGCCGTCCCGGCCGAACAGCCGCAGCAGCCGCTCGGCGAGGGCGACGGTCGGCTCGGCCATGAAGAAGTTGGAGATGTGTCCGAGGGAGCCGATCTGCCGGGTGACGGCCTCGACGACGGCCGGGTGGGCGTGGCCGAGCGCGTTGGTGGCGATCCCGCCGACGAAGTCGAGGTACTCGGTGCCCTCGGCGTCCCACACCCTGGTGCCGGCGCCGCGCACCAGGGGCAGCCGCGGGGTGCCGTAGTTGTTCATGAGCGCGCCCTGCCACCGCGCGGTCAGTTCCTGGTTGCTCATGACGACTCCCCCTCTTGCTCGTCGGGCACGACCATCGTTCCGATGCCCTCGTCGGTGAAGATCTCCAGCAGGATCGAGTGCGGGACCCGCCCGTCGAGGACCCGGGCGGTGTTCACGCCGCCCCGCACGGCGTGCAGACAGCCCTCCATCTTGGGCACCATCCCGGAGGACAACTCCGGCAGCAGCTTCTCCAGTTGGGTGGCGGTGAGGCGGCTGATCACCTCGTCGCTGTGCGGCCAGTCCTCGTAGAGCCCTTCGACGTCCGTGAGGACCATGAGGGTTTCGGCACCGAGCGCCGCAGCGAGTGCCGCAGCCGCCGTATCAGCATTGACGTTGTAGACATGCCCCGAGTCACCTTCGTCCTGGGAGCGGGCGATGGAGGAGACGACCGGGATACGGCCGTCGGCGAGCAGCGCCTCGATGGCGCCCGTGTCGATCTCGGTGATCTCGCCGACCCGGCCGATGTCGATCGGCTCGCCGTCGACCTTCGGCCGGTGGCGGGTGGCGGTGATGGTGTGCGCGTCCTCGCCGGTGAGGCCCACGGCGAACGGGCCGTGCTGGTTGAGCAGCCCGACCAGCTCGCGCTGCACCTGTCCGGCGAGCACCATCCGTACGACGTCCATGGCGTCCTCGGTGGTGACGCGCAGGCCGGCCTTGAACTCGCTGACGATGCCGTGCCGGTCGAGGGCGGCGCTGATCTGCGGGCCGCCGCCGTGCACGACGACGGGGCGGAGTCCGGCGTGCCGCAGGAAGACGACGTCCTGCGCGAAGGCGGCCTTGAGCGCCTCGTCGACCATGGCGTTGCCGCCGAACTTGATGACGACGATCTTGCCGTGGTGCCGGGTCAGCCAGGGCAGCGCCTCGATGAGGATCCGGGCCTTGGGCAGGGCGGTGTGTTTCCGCGTGGGTCCGTTGCTCATGAGGAGTAGGCGCTGTTCTCGTGGACGTAGTCGGCGGTGAGGTCGTTGGTCCAGATCGTGGCGGTCTCGGCGCCCGCAGCGAGGTCGGCGACGATGTGCACCTCGCGGTAGCGCATGTCGACCTTCTCGCGGTCCTCGCCGACGGAGCCGTTCTTGCAGACCCAGACGCCGTTGATGGCGACGTTCAGCCGGTCCGGCTCGAAGGCGGCACTCGTGGTGCCGATGGCGGACAGCACGCGGCCCCAGTTGGGGTCCTCGCCGTGGATCGCGCACTTGAGGAGGTTGTTGCGGGCGATGGAGCGGCCCACCTCGACGGCGTCGGCCTCGGTCGCGGCGTTGATCACCTCGACCTTGATGTCCTTGCTGGCGCCCTCCGCGTCGCGGATGAGCTGCTGGCCCAGGTCGTCGCAGACGCCGCGCACGGCCTCGGCGAACTCGGCGTACTCCGGGGTGACGCCGGACGCGCCGGAGGCGAGCAGCAGCACGGTGTCGTTGGTGGACATGCAGCCGTCGGAGTCGACGCGGTCGAAGGTCGTGCGCGTCGCCGCCCGGAGGGCCTTGTCGAGCACCTCGGCCCCGAGGTCGGCGTCGGTGGTGAGGACGACGAGCATGGTGGCGAGGCCGGGGGCGAGCATGCCGGCGCCCTTCGCCATGCCGCCGACGGTCCAGCCGTCCTTCGTGACGACGGACGTCTTGTGGACGGTGTCGGTGGTCTTGATGGCGATGGCGGCCTTCTCGCCGCCGTGTTCGGAGAGCTGACCGGCGGCGGTCTCGATGCCCGGGAGCAGCTTGTCCATCGGGAGCAGGACGCCGATGAGGCCGGTGGAGCAGACCGCGACCTCGCCGGCGCCCACGCCCAGCACGTCGGCGGCCTTCTCGGCGGTGGCGTGGGTGTCCTGGAAGCCCTTCGGTCCCGTGCAGGCGTTGGCGCCACCGGAGTTGAGGACGACGGCGGTCAGCTGCCCGCTCTTGAGGACCTGCTCGGACCACAGGACGGGGGCGGCCTTGACGCGGTTGGAGGTGAAGACGCCCGCGGCGGCCCGGCGGGGCCCGGTGTTGACCACGAGGGCCAGGTCCGGGTTGCCGTTCTCCTTGATCCCGGCGGCGATGCCCGCCGCCGTGAATCCCTTCGCTGCCGTCACGCTCACGGCGCAACTCCGATCGTCGTCAGTCCGGTGGTCTCGTCGAGACCGAGGGCGATGTTCGTGCTCTGCAGGGCACCGCCCGCGGTGCCCTTGGTCAGGTTGTCGATGGCGCTGATCGCGATGATCCGCCCCGCCGCCTCGTCGTACGCGACCTGCACGTGAACGGCGTTGGAACCGTGGACGGACGCCGTGGCGGGCCACTGCCCCTCGGGCAGCAGGTGGACGAACGGCTCGTCGGCGTACGCCTTCTCGTAGGCGGTGCGCAGCGACTCGGCCGTGACGCCCGGCGCGGCCTTGGCGGTGCACGTGGCGAGGATGCCGCGGGGCATGGGCGCGAGGGTCGGTGTGAAGGACACCGAGACGCGCTCGCCGGCGACCGCGCTGAGGTTCTGGATCATCTCGGGGGTGTGCCGGTGGCCGCCGCCGACGCCGTACGGCGACATGGACCCCATGACCTCGCTGCCCAGCAGGTGCGGCTTGGGCGCCTTGCCCGCGCCGGAGGTGCCGGAGGCGGCGACGATCACGGCCTCGGTCCCGGCGAGGTGGGCGGCGTAGGCCGGGAACAGCGCCAGGGACACGGCGGTCGGGTAGCAGCCGGGCACCGCGATGCGCCTGGCCCCCTCCAGCGCGGCGCGGGCGCCCGGCAGTTCGGGCAGGCCGTAGGGCCAGGTGCCGGCGTGCGGGGAGCCGTAGAACTTCTCCCAGTCGGCGGCGTCCGCCAGCCGGAAGTCGGCTCCCATGTCCACGACCAGCACGTCGGGTCCGAGCTGCTCGGCGACGGCGGCGGACTGGCCGTGCGGCAGCGCGAGGAAGACGACGTCGTGACCGGCGAGGACGTCGGCGGTGGTCTCCTGGAGCACCCGGTCGGCGAGCGGCAGCAGATGCGGCTGCAGCGTGCCGAGCCGCTGTCCGGCGTTGGAATTGCCGGTCAGGGCGCCGATCTCGATCCCGGGGTGGGCAAGGAGCAGACGCAGGAGCTCCCCGCCCGCGTACCCACTCGCTCCGGCCACTGCCGCACGTACCGTCATGGACATCCTCCACCGACTCTCTCGATGGCATGACTATACGTTTCGCTGCACGTTTATGCAATGCGGTCTGCGACGGCTTCCGCGCTTTCGCCGGTCAGAGGCCGGTCAGCGGGCGGTCAGAGACGGGCCTGCTCACCGGCCGCGATGCCCGGCTCGCCGGCCAGGGCGCTCGGCCCGGCAGGTGGGGGCCGGGCGATCTCCGCAGGGACTAGATCGGGTCCACGTCGCTGTGCAGCACGTGGTGGTCCGAGTAGGCGCTGGGACGCACACGGTGTGCGAGCGGGGCGATGCCTCGCAGGAAGACGTAGTCGAACTTGAGGTGCCAGTCGGTGGTCGGCTCGCAGGCGCCGACGGGCGAGGGACGGCACCCGGGGGCCGTGTCCGCGGCCAGCTCCCACATCACGTCGAGTTCGGGGGCGTCCGGCACGGCGTTGAAGTCGCCGAGGACGATCGCGCGGTCGTGTTCGGCGACCTCCGCGGCGAGGACGCGGACCTGCTCGGCCCGGACCGCTTCCTGACGCCGCTGGGCGAGGTGGGTGTTGAAGACGCGGACGGACCGGCCGCCCACCGTGGTGGTGACCGCCATGTACCCGCGGTCCTCGGACCCGCCGTCCGGATACTCCACGTTCACGCGGTCGGTCATCGGCGCCGCCGAGAGGATCGCCTGGCCGTAGCCGCCCGGCCGCCACGGCAGTCCCCCGCAGCGGCCCCAGTTCCGCAGAACCGTCCCGTACTCGACGCGGTACTCCAGCCCGTAGACGTGCTTCAGATGGTTGCGGATCTCCTCGACGTCACGCACGCACGCCTCTTGAAGGCCGACGACCTGGGGCGCGTACGTGGCGATCTCCGTCGCCCGGCCCAGGTTGTGCCCGCTGCGGCCGCAGGGGTTGCAGATGTTCCACGTCATGACCCGGTTCGGTACGACGTCCTGGGCGGCGTCGGCCGGCAGTGGCCGGGCGGCGGGGGCACCGCCGGGCGCGCTGGGGCCGATGAGCACCATGCAGAGCGCGGTCATCGCGCCCGCGAGCAACCACGTGCCCCTTCCGATCACCAGCGCCTCCTCGGACGGATGCACGGGGCATCACCTGTTGTCTCCGTGCACGAGAGTAGGGGACGGGTCGCACAGGGCATGCTGCGGTCTCCGCGTGATCCGGTGCTCGCTCACCGCGTGATCCCCGCGCTCCCTCAGCCCACGTCCAGGACCCGGAAGCGGCGAGGTCCGCCGGATGCCGGCCGACGACCTGGATCGGCGCCCGGGTCCGCCGCCGGACCGCTACGCCGGCAGCGCGGCGGGCGGCAGCTTCCGCAGCCCGCGTACGGGAGAGCAGAAGACCGGCAGGAACGCACCGGCCATGCAGACCGCGCCCGCCCAGACCGCGGCCCGGACGCCCGCCACCTCACCGACGAGACCGCCGAGGACGGAGCCGACGGCGAGGGCGCCGGTGAGCAGGAACCGGAAGGTGGCGTTCATACGGCCGAGCAGGTCGTCCGGCGTCATGTGCTGGCGCAGGGTGACGCCGAGGACGTTGTCGATGCCCGTCTTGGTCATGGCCGCGAGCCATCCGGCACCTGCCACCCACAGCCACGGCCCGTCCCCGACCAGCGCGACGGCGAGCGCCGCGGGCGCGAACCACAGCCCGGCCAGTCCCAGGGCGCGGCCGTGGCCGAGGCGGGCGGCGAGGCGCCGGGCGACGGCGGCGCCGAGCAGGATGCCGACGCCGCCCGCCGCCCAGTACGCGCCGAGCGCGCCGGCGGACAGGCCCAGTTCGCGGGTGAACAGCACGGGCAGGATCGCGTTGATCATCTGTGCGCCGAGGTTGCCGAGGGTCGCGGTGAGGGCCAGCGCGCGCAGTTCGCGGCTGCCAAGGACGTGGCGCAGTCCCGCCGCTGTCTCGGCCCGCAGGCCCTGCCGACGGGCGGGTGCCGTGGCGGGGGCCGTTCGCCGGCCGATGCGTGTGAGGCCGAGGGCGGAGGCCAGGTAGGCGGCGCCTCCGAGGAGGATCGCCGGAGGGGCCGTGCAGAGCTGGACGAGCAGACCGCCCGCCCCGCGGCCGGCGATGTTGGCGCCGGCCATCAGGCTCACCAGGGCGGCGTTCGCCGGTACCAGCCGGTCGCGGCCGACCAGGTCGGGCAGGGCGCTCTGGGAGCCGATGTCGAAGAACACCGTGGCGCAGCCGTTCAGCAGGACCACCGCGTACAGCTGCGGCAGCGACAGCACGTCCAGCCACCATGCGACGGGGACTGAGAAGAACAGCGCGGCACGGGCGGCGTCGGCGGCCACCAGCACGCGGCGGGTGGGCAGCCGGTCCACCCAGACGCCCGCGGGCAGGCCGACGAGGAGGAAGGCCGCGGTGGACAGGGCGGCCAGCGCGCCCGCCTGGCCGGGGCCCGCGCCGAGGGCGGTGACGGCGAGCAGCGGGATCGCCACGTAGCCGACGTTGCTCGCGAGGTGGCTGAGGGAGCCCGCGGCGAAGAGGACGCGGAAGTCGCGCAGGCGCCACGGGGAACGGGGTGTGTCGGTCATGCGCGGTACCGTGCGCGCCCGCGGGCCTCTTGCCCCACTGATTTAGTGTGGGCTGAATGATCGAGATCGAGCTGGGTCTGACGGACGTGGCGCGCACCCGTTTCGCGATCTCCCCGCTGTGGGAGGTGGTGGCGAGCGTCCGGGTGCTCAAGGGCGCCGACGAGCACGGCCTGCACCGCACCTGGACCGCGCGGGCGCGCTCGCGGCTGGCGGCGGCGGACCTCGATGTGAGCCCGCTGTTCGATCTCGTCCCGGTGCCGACGCGTTCGCCGTGGGCCGGGCGCGTGCCGGGGTTCCTCTGCCCGCCGCCCACGACGCCGCTGCCGACCCTGGACATGGAGCTGGCCACGGTCCGGGCGACGCCGCCGGAGCTGCTGCACACGACGGCCGAGGTGCCGCCCGCGAGGCTGGCGGCGCTGCACGCCGATCCGGTGGCCGGGCTCGCGCGGCTGGCCGGCGTGATCGAGGCGTACTGGGAGCTGGCCCTCGCGCCGTACTGGTCGCGGATCCTCACCCTGCTGGAGGGCGACATCCGCTACCGCGCCGGGCGCCTGGTGGAGGGCGGGGCGCAGCATCTGTTCGCCGACCTCGATCCGCAGGTCACCTGGGCCGGGAACACCCTCCGGCTGGCCCACCGCACCGCGCGCGGGGCGCGCCGGCTGACGGGCCGGGGGCTGCTGCTGGTGCCGTCGGCGTTCGTGTGGCCGCGCGTGTTCTCCGTGCTGAACGAGCCGTGGCAGCCGTCGCTGCGCTATCCGCCGCGCGCCGTCGGCACCCTGTGGCAGACGCGGCCCGCGACCGTGTCGGACGCCCTGGCCGGGGTGCTGGGCCGCTCCCGCGCGACCCTGCTCACCGAGCTGGCCGCCCCCGCCTCGACGACCGAACTGGCCCGCCGCACGGGGCTGACTCCGGGCGGCGTCTCCCAGCATCTGACGGCCCTGCGCACGGCGGGGCTGGTGAGCGCCCACCGCACGGGCAGGGTCGTGCTGTACGCCCGTACCCGGGCCGGTGAGACCGTCGTGGCGGCGGCCGGGGAGGGCGCACCGCCGACGGCCGGCCCCGGCGACCCCGGTTGAGAGGGGCGCCGTGCCCCGGCGCCCGGGCGGGGCGGCGGCGTGGAGCACCGCCGCCCCGCCCGGTCGGTCACCCCTGCTTGAGCCGCAGGAAGGTGATCGAGTTCGCCGGGAAGGTGTACGTGAACTTGGCGGACGCGCCCCGGAAGGTGGACGTGACCGGGGTGACCGGGGTGTCCGTCTCGGTGTTCACCGCCTCCGGGTCGGCTGCCAGTGTCGTCACGCGGGCCGTGGAGGCGACCTTGGCGCCGCCCAGGTCGATCGCCGTGCGCGCCTGCGTGGACTGGGCGTTGACGACCTTGACGATCAGGTCGCCGGTCCTCGCGTCCTTGGTGACGACCTGCCGGAACGGTTCGGCGGGCTTGTCGTCCGTGAAGCTGCCCCACTCCTTGCCGTCGAGGTAGAGGGTCACCTGGCGGCCGCGCACCTTGATGTCGATGTCGTAGGCGCGGCCGGTCTCGATCGACCCGGCCTTGGAGACCAGGGTGGACTTGCCGCCGTCGACGGCCTGTTCCACCGCGGACTGGGTGTTGTTCCAGCCGCCGAGGTTCCACCAGTAGTAGTTGCCGGTGTCCTTGACGCCGAAGGCGACGAGGAAGCCCTCGTTGCCGGACTTCTTGGTGGCCCTCACGTGCAGGTCGTAGTCCCGCCAGGCCGGGTCGCCGGCCGTGACCAGGGTGTTCTCGGCCGCCGCGTCGGTCTGGACGTACTGGCCGTCCACCACGCTCCAGCTGCCGGTGCCGCTGTGCGTCCACTTCGACGCGTCGTCGGAGAAGTCGTCGCTCAGCAGTGTCGAGCCGTCCGCCGAGGTGACCCGCACGTCGTCGTACGCGGCGCTGGTCGCCCACGTCGACAGGCCCACGGCGCCGGTGATCGGGCCGCTGACGTCCGGCGTGGTCGTGGCCGTCGACGGTACGACGCGGTCGCCGGTGTTGGTCATGAACAGCTTCTGGACCTCGTAGCTGGCCGAGTTCCAGGAGGCGCGGTTGTTGAACCAGATCATGTCCGGCCGCCACTGCACGTAGTCCTCGTTGGCCAGCAGCGGCGCGTAGGAGGCGAGCTTGACGACGTCGGCGTTGCGCTCCAGGCCGGTCATGAAGGCGGCTTCGGCGAGGCCGTTCTTCCAGGCGTTGCCCTGGGAGGCGTACTCGCCGAGGAAGACCTTGGGGCCGCCGCGGTCGTAGGAGTCGTAGCGGTCGTTGTTCTGGAGGAACCACTGCGGGCTGTTGTAGTAGTGCTCGTCGACCATGTCGACGCCGGCCTCGCGGTTCAGCCGCCAGGCGGTGTCGAAGGTGGTGCCGGAGTCGTCGGGGCCGGAGTTGGAGACCACCGTGACGTCCGGGTACTTCGCCTCGATGGCCGCCCGGAACCTCTTGAAGCGGTCCATGAACTCGACCGGAAGGTTCTCCTCGTTGCCCACCCCGATGTGCGTGAGGCCGAAGGGCCTGGGGTGGCCCATCTCGGCGCGCTTCTTGCCCCATGTCGAGGTGGCCGGGCCGTTGGCGAACTCGATGAGGTCCAGGGCGTCCTGGATGTGCCGCTTCAGCAGTGCCTCGTCGTCGGTGGCGCGGTTCTGGCCGCAGCCGGTCACCAGGGCCGGGACGACGGGCAGCGGCATCGCGCCGACGTCCTCCGCGAACCGGAAGTACTCGTAGTAGCCGAGGCCGTAACTCTGGTTGTAGCCCCAGAAGTTGGCGTTGGTGGCGCGCTCCTCGACGGGGCCTATGGTGTCCTTCCACTGGTAGGAGCGTTTGCGCTGCCAGCCGGAGGCCTCGCTGTAGTCCTGCATGGAGCCGGTGTTGACGAGGCAGCCGCCGGGGAAGCGCACGAAGCCGGGCTTCAGGGCCTCGATCTTCTCGGCGAGGTCCTTGCGCAGGCCGTTCGGCTGCCGCTTGTAGGTGTCGCGCGGGAACAGCGACACCATGTCGAGGGCGGCGTCGGCCGAGGAGGCGACGGCGAGCCGGCCGGTGCTGCTGGTGCGGGCGGCGGTGAAGGTCGCCGTGTACTTGGCCCAGCCGCCCCGCGCGGTGACCTGGCGGGCGGTGGCCAGGCTCCCGGCGGCGTCCTTGAGGGTGACGGTGAGGGCGGTGCCGGACTCGGCGCGGGCCCACACGGAGAAGTCGTACTTCTTGCCCGCCTCGACGCGGATGCCGGTGTTGTATCCGGCGTTCGTGACCGACGAACCGGCGCCCAGGGACAGGTAGGTGCGGTTGCGTTCGTTGAGGCGGCCCGCGTCGTTCACGGCCTTCGCCGTGCCGTCGACCGTCCACGAGGTCAGCGGCGTGTACGAGGCGTTGTCGGCGGTGGAGTACTCGAAGGACCGGTTCTGCACGAGCTCGGCGTACAGGCCGCCGTCGGCGGCGCGGTTGATGTCCTCGAAGAAGACGCCGTACATCGTGTCGTCGATGGCCGCGCCCTGCTCGGCCGGGTCGACGGTGATCGCGTAGTCGGCGGCGTCCGCGGCCTGCACGGGTGCCGGGAAGACGACGGCGGCGGCCGTCAGGAACGCGCAGGCGGGGAGAGCGAGTCTCCAGCGCGAGCGGGTGGTGCGTGACATGGATACTCCGCGGCTCGAAGAGAGGAGTCGTTCGATATTTCGTACGATGGTCAGCACTTCGAACGGCAAGATAGGGAGGGGGTCGAGACGCGTCAATGGGTCGCGCAGGAACCGATGTGACGGAAGAACGGGACGGGATGGGCGAGTTCTGGCCAGTACCGGACGTGCTGGCGTACCTCACCGGCCGCTGGCGGGTGCGGCGGTCGGTGCGGGATCTGGCGAGCGGACTGGACGGCGAGTTCACCGGCGGCACCGACTTCCGGCCACTGGAGGGCGGCGGACTGCTGCACCACGAGTCCGGCACGTTCGTCTGGCAGGGCGTCGCCCGGCCCGCCGAGCGGACCCTGCGCTTCCTGCCGGGGAGTTCACCCGGGACGGCGGACGTGCGCTTCGCGGACGGGCGGCCCTTCCACGACCTGGACCTGACCACCGGCCGCCATGTCGCCGGGCACCCCTGCGCGGCGGATCTCTACCGCGGCGAGTTCACCGCCCTGGACGCCGGCCGCTGGCGGACGGTGTGGCGGGTCGGCGGCCCCGCCAAGGACCTGGTGCTGACCACCGACTACGTCCGCGAGGGCTGAAGCGGCACCCCGTCGAACCGCAGGTTCCAGCGGCCGGCCCGGCCGGTCACGGACGTCGCCGACAGCGGGCGCACGTCGAAGTTCCAGTACGTCCCGGGCGACGCCTTCAGGGCGTACACGAGCGCGGCCCGTATCACCGCGGGCTCGGCCACCGCCACGATGTGACCGCCGTCGCCGACCGGCCGCGTGTCGAGCCAGCCGCCGACGCGGCCGATGAACTCGATCAGCGACTCACCGCCGTGCGGCACGGCACGCGGGTCCGCCAGCCAGGTGTCCACGGCCTCCGGCTCGCGGGCCATCGCCTCGCCGAGGGTCAGTCCACGCCAGCGGCCCATGTCGCAGTCGCGCAGGGCGAGTTGCACGAGCGGCGCGTAGCCGAGGGCGTCGCCGGTGGCGCGGGAGCGCGGGGTGGGCGAGCAGTAGCGCAGCTCGGCCGCCGCGAGCGGCAGCAGGTCACGGCCGACGCGCTGCACCTCTTCCCAGCCGGCGGCGTCCAGCGGCCGGTCGTCGTCGAAGCGTTCCGCGAGCAGCGGTGAACTGCGCGCGGCGGCGACGAACGTGACGCGAAGCGACATGCGGTGATGGTGGTCCCGCGAAGTACGCAGGTCAAGAGGGACCGCCTGCCCTTGACCGAAGGTGCGCGCGACCTTACTCGGTGGTCAGGAAAGCGGCCGGGCCGAACGGGCACATCAGTCGAAAAGGAGTGCCATCCACTGGTCGGGGTGTTCCAGCGGCGCGAACCCGAGCCTGGCGTAGACGCCGTGCGCGTCGTGCGTGGCGAGCAGGACGCGCCGCAGCCCGAAGGGCCGCAGGTGCTCGCGCACGGCGGCGACCAGGGCGGTGCCGACGCCCTTGCCGCGCACGGCCGGGTCGACGTACACGTCGCACAGCCACGCGAAGGTGGCCCGGTCGGTGACGACCCGGGCGTACGCCACCTGTTCGCCGGACACGGTGTCGTACACCCCGAAGTTGAGCGAGCTCTCGATGGCCCGGTCCTGCTTCTCGCGGGAGCGCCCGAGCGCCCAGTACGCGTCGGTGGACAGCCAGTGGTGCACGCGCCCGGCGTCGACGCGCGCGCGGTCGGCGGAGATTTCGTAGCCCTCGGGAAGTTCCGGCGTGTCGGTCATGGCGAGATCGTGGCAGGCGGGCCCGTCCGGCGTCGACCTCTTAACGCGACGCCGGCGAACGGCCCGGGAGTTCGTCGCAGGCGGTGCGCAGCCGGCGTACGCCTTCCGCGATCTCGCCGGTGCCGGCGACAGCCGCGAAGCTCAGCCGGATGTGCGCGGCCGGGGGTTCGGCGCTGAAGTAGGGGCGGCCGGGGGTGATGGCGACGCCGGCGCGCAGGGCGGCGGCGGTCAGGGCGGCGTCGTCCGTGCCGTCGGGCAGCCGCAGCCACAGGTGGTAGCCGCCGGACGGGATGTGCGGCAGGGCGAGTTCGGGCAGGTGGAGGCGGAGCGCGGCGGTCATCGCGTCGCGGCGGGCGCGCAACTGCGCGGAGACGGCGCGCAGATGGCGCGGCCAGGCGGGCGAGCCGACGAGTTCGAGCGCCGCCTCCTGCAGCGGCCGGGGCACGAAGAAGGTGTCGACGACCTGGATGGCCCGCAACCGCTCCAGCACGGGCCCGCGTGCGGCGAGGGCGCTCACCCGGAAGCTCGGCGAGGTCGCCTTGGTCAGCGAGCCGACGTGCACGACGACTCCGTCGGGGTCGTCGGCGGCGAGCGGGCGCGGCAGAGGCCCGGAGTCCTCGTGCACCAGCCGTCGTACGAAGTCGTCCTCGACGACGAACGCCCCGGCCTCGCGCGCGATGCGCAGCACCTCGGGGCGCCGCTCGGCGCTGAGCACGGCGCCGGTCGGGTTCTGGAACAGCGGCTGGCAGACCAGGACGCGGGCGCCGCTGGCGCGGAAGGCGTCGGCGAGCAGAGCCGGTTTCACGCCGTCGGCGTCGACCGGGACGGGCACCGGGCGCAGTCCGGCGGCGCGGCAGATGGCCAGCATGCCCGGGTAGGTCGGCGACTCGACGAGGACCGGCGCGCCGGGCGGTGCCAGGGCCCGCAGCGCGGTGGTCAGCGCGGCCTGGCCGCCCGCCGTGACCAGTACCTCGGCGGCGGTGACGGCGCCGCCGATGCCGCGCGCGAACCACTCGCGCAGGTCGGGCAGGCCCTCCATGGGCGGCCGGCCCCAGGCCCCGGGGCGCCGCCCGGCCCGGGACAGCGCGGCGGCCATGGCGCGCTCCGGCTGGAGGGAGGGGTGCAGATAGCCGCCGTTGAACTCCACGACGCCGGGCGACGGGGCGGCCAGCGAGACGAGGACCCCGGAGGCGTCGACGGAGCGCGGCACGAGGTCGGCGGCGCCGCCCGCGCTGAGGGCGACCTCCTGCCAGGAGGTGTCCCCGGCGGGGGTCGCGGCGGCCCGCGGCCCGGCCCGGAACGCGCCGGCACCGGGCCGGGTCACGACGAGCCCTTCGGCGGCCAGCTGTGCCAGGGCCCGCGAGACGGTCACCGGGCTGACCCGGAAACGTTCGACCAGGGCACGACTCGACGGGAGCTTTCCACCGGGAGAGTAGCGGTCGAGTTCGCTCCGCAGCCGGTTCGCCAGCTCAGTGACGCTGCTACGCTCTTGCATGAGAGCACAGAGTAGCGCTATCGCACCGCCCTCGATAGCAGTCAGCACTCCGGGACAGCGCCCCGGACTCGGCACCGCCCTCGCCGCGCTCGGCGTCGTCGCCTTCTCCCTCACCTTCCCGGCCACCGCCTGGGGACTGGAGGGGTTCGGGCCCTGGTCGCTGGTGGCCGTGCGCAGCGTCCTCGCCGCGCTGATCGCCGGGGCCTGTCTGCTCGCCCTGCGGATCCGGCCGCCGGCCCGCGCGCACTGGCCGGGGCTCGCGGTCGTCGCCGCCGGGGTCGTCCTCGGCTTCCCCCTGCTGACCACGCTCGCCCTGCAGACGTCGACCACCGCGCACGCGGCCGTCGTCGTGGGCCTGCTGCCGCTGACCACCGCCCTGTTCTCCGCGCTGCGGATGGGCACCCGGCCGTCGCGCACCTTCTGGGCGGCGGCGCTGGCGGGCGCGGCGGCCGTGGTCGTGTTCACCGTGCGGCAGAGCGGCGGCGCCCTCTCCGCCGCCGACGCGTACCTCTTCGCGGCGCTGCTGGTGTGCGCGGCCGGCTACACCGAGGGCGGCCGGCTGGCCCGGGTCATGCCGGGCTGGCAGGTCATCGGCTGGGCGCTGGTGCTGTGCCTGCCGCTCGCCGTGCCGGCCGCCGCGGTGGCGCTGGCGCACGAGCCGGTGGAGCTGACCGCTCACAGCGTGACCGGGCTGCTGTGGGTGGCGGCGGGCTCGCAGTTCCTGGGGCTGGTCGTCTGGTACCGGGGCATGGCGGCGATCGGCATCCCGAAGGCCAGCCAGTTGCAGCTCGCCCAGCCGCTGCTCACACTGGTGTGGTCGGTGCTGCTGCTGGGCGAGCACCTGACGGTGGCCGCCCCGCTGACGGCCGCCGCGGTTCTCGTCTGCATCGCCGTCACACAGCGGGCGCGAGGCTGAGCGGCGCGCACGGGCCGGGTTCGCACCGGTGCCCCGCGCCGTAGACTCGACGTCACGGACCGCTGCTCCCGCACTTTCGTGAGGAGGCCCCGCAGATGCGCGCATCCGAGGGCGACCAGATTGTCCAGCACGGCCGGGTGGTCGGTCAGCACGACAAGGTCGGCGAGATCGTCGAGGTGCTGGGCCGGGAAGGCACCCCGCCGTACCGCGTCCGGTTCGAGGACGGGCACGAGGGCGTGTGCTCCCCCGGCCCGGACACCGAGATCCGGCACAGGGAAACGCACCAGTAGATCAGCGCGGTGGCCTCGCCGGCCGCCCGTAGTGGTCGGCGACCACCCGCGCGAGCGCCCCGTTGCGGTCCGCCGCGACCTCCCGGGCGGCGAAGTAGACGTGCCCGCGCACCTGCGCGTACCGCTCGGCGAGCGTGAGGTGCCGGGACAGCTCGGCCGGGTCCTGCCAGGCCGCGGGCTGCGCCGGGTCGCCCGCCTTGTACAGCGCCTCCCCCACGTAGAGGCTGGTGCCGGTGCCGCGCGCCACGTCGGCCCACCAGGGCAGCAGCTTGGCGTAGTCGGCGGCGGAGAAGCCGATGTTCCAGTACAGCTGCGGGCAGATGTAGTCGATCCAGTTCTCCCGCACCCAGCGCCGGGTGTCCGCGTACAGGTCGTCGTACGTCTGCACGCCCGCGCGCGTGTCGGAGCCGCGGGAGTCGGTGGCGGCGTTGCGCCACACCCCGAAGGGGCTGATGCCGAAGCGGGTGGTGGGCCGGACGCCCTTGACGCGGGCCGCGGTCTCGCGCACCAGCCGGTCGATGTTGTCGCGCCGCCAGGAGGCGCGGTCCGGGAAGGCGGTGCCGTGCGCCTCGTAGGCCGCGTCGTCGTCGAAGGTCTGGCCGGCCACCGGGTAGGGGTAGAAGTAGTCGTCGAAGTGGACGGCGTCGACCGGGTAGCGGTGCACGGCGTCGAGCATCGCGTCCTGCACGAAGGCGCGGACCTCGGGCAGGCCGGGGTTGTAGTACAGCTTCCCGCCGTACTTCACGACCCACCCGGGGTTGCGGCGGGCGGGGTGCGAGGCGACGAGCCGGGACGGGTCGGTGTGGTTGGCGACGCGGTACGGGTTGAACCAGGCGTGCAGTTCCAGGCCCCGCGCGTGGGCCTCCTCGACGGCCGTGCCGAGCGGGTCCCAGCCCGGGGTCCTGCCCTGGGTGCCGGTGAGGACCTGCGACCACGGTTCGTGGGGCGAGGGCCACAGCGCGTCGGCCGTCGGCCGCACCTGGAAGATCACCGTGTTGAGGCGGCGGCGGACGGCCGTGTCGAGGTGGGCGATCAGCTCCGCCCGCTGCTCGGCCGCGGTCAGGCCCGGCCGGGACGGCCAGTCGCGGTTGGCGACGGTCGCCAGCCACACGCCCCGCATGTCGGTGATCACCCGCCGCCCGCCGCCCGGCGCGGCCGCCGCGCCCGGGGCCGCCCCCGGGACGGCCGTCAGGGCGGCCAGTGCTGCGGCCGCGAACGTTCTGCGTGACAATCTGCTCATCCGGCACCCCCGGGAACCCTCCGGATCCGTGTGGTCACGGATCGCACTGAAGTCCCCCAGCATGCCCGACCCGGGCGATCGATCATCGATACTTGGCGGTAACGTGCACGATCGGAGCAGGGCACCCGTACCACGGCGACCTGCCCCCGCCGTAGATCAGCGAAAGGGACGATGTGACAGACATCGAGCGCGTCGGAGTGGTGGGCTGCGGCCAGATGGGAGCGGGCATCGCGGAGGTCTGCGCCCGCGCCGGCCTGGACGTGATGGTCGCCGAGACCACCGGCGAAGCCCTGGAGATAGGCCGCACCCGGCTGTTCAACTCCCTGGACAAGGCCGCCCAGCGCGGCAAGATCAGCGAGGCGGAGCGGGAGGCGACGCAGGCGCGCCTGAGCTTCACCACCGACCTCGGCGAGTTCGCCGACCGCGACCTGGTCATCGAGGCCGTCGTGGAGAACGAGCAGGTCAAGTCCGAGATCTTCCAGGTGCTCGACCAGGTCGTGACCCGGCCCGACGCGATCCTGGCGTCCAACACCTCCTCCATCCCGCTGGTGAAACTGGCGGTCGCCACCTCGCGGCCCGACCAGGTCATCGGCATCCACTTCTTCAACCCGGCGCCGGTGCAGCAGCTCGTCGAGCTGATCCCGGCGCTGACCACCTCGGAGGGCACGCTCGGGCGGGCCCAGGTCTTCACCGAGAAGGTGCTCGGCAAGCACGCGATCCGCGCCCAGGACCGCTCCGGCTTCGTGGTGAACGCGCTGCTGATCCCGTACCTGCTCTCCGCGATCCGGATGTTCGAGACGGGCATCGCCAGCCGCGAGGACATCGACAACGGCATGGAGATGGGCTGCGCCCACCCGATGGGCCCGCTGAAGCTGTCCGACCTCATCGGCCTGGACACGGTCGCCTCGGTCGCGCAGAGCATGTACGACGAGTACAAGGAACCCCTGTACGCCGCTCCCCCGCTCCTCCAGCGGATGGTCGACGCGGGCCGCCTGGGGCGCAAGACGGGGTCGGGGTTCTACACGTACGGCTGATTACGCACGGTCAGATTTCGGCCAGTTCGCGGGCCCGGCACCGGAAGGGGTGCCGGGCCCGTTTCGTTCGCACGCCGTGTGCGCGGCGTGCCCGCACATGCCCTTCGCACACTCTCCCCACGTGCCCACCAGGCGAGTTGACTCGGCATGCGCAGGAAAGGGATGTGAATCGACTACGGAAAGGAGCGGATCTGTGACCGCCGATCCCGACCATCCCGCCGTCCACGGGGAACTCGCAGAGTTACGACGCCGCCTCGACGTGGCGTACGCCCGCGTCGAGGGCGGCCTCGCTCTGCTCAGTCATCGCACCGAGGAGACCGCCAAGGAACTCGACGAGCTGAACTCCCGGATCGTCACGCTGGAGCACACCCGCTGGCCACTGGCGTCGGTCGCCGCCCTGGCGGCCGTGGGCGCGCTCGTGGTGGCGCTCTGGCAGGCGTTCGGCCGTTGAGGGTCCCGGGCGTGGCGGGGGGATCAGGGCAGGGTGTCCTGTCCGAGCCTGAGGTGGTGCAGCAGGAGTAACGCGGCCGCCATGTTGGCGGCCGGGACCTCGCCGCGGGCGACCAGATCGGGGACGACTTTGAGCGGGACCCATTCCCGGCGGTCCGACTCGAAGTCGTCCACGGGGTGCCCGAGGTACTCGCCCTCGTCGGCCCAGTAGACGTGGTGCCGGGCGTCGGTGAGGCCGTTGGACGGCTCCACGGTCATGAGGTGCCGCAGAGGTCCCGGGCGCCAGCCGGTCTCCTCCTCCAGTTCCCTGGCGGCCGCGTCGGCGACGTCCTCACCGTCCTCGACGACGCCCGCCGCGAGTTCCCACCCCCAGCTGTCGGTGATGAAGCGGTGGCGCCACAGGAGGAGAACCTCGTTCGCCTCGTTGACGACCGTGGCCACGGCGACGGGCCGCAGCCGTATCAGGAAGTGGTCGAGGTGCCGGCCGTCCGGCAGCTCGACATCTGCGAGATTGACGCTGAACCAGCGGTTCGAGTACACAGTTTGTTCGTTCTGCTTCGTCCACTGCACGGTTCTGCCACCTTCCGCCGAGTAGATGGCAATATCGCAGCAGGAGCGGTCCGACAGCAGGCGCACGAAGGGCCGCTCTCGGCGCGGCGGTGGGCGCAGACTCCGTTGAGCAGGGACGACAGCGTGCCGACTACAGCGGCACGCGCAGCGCCCCGTCGATGAGTTCGGCGGCCTCGGCCGTGCCCGCGCAGCCGCTGCGCACCAGGCGTTCGCGGACCGCGCGCAGTCTGTCGCGCAGCCGCTGGGACTCCATCCCCCGGGCCTGCTCGGCCATCTGGACGGCGATGGCAACCGCCTTGTCGGCGTTGCCCTGGCGCAGTTCGATGGTGCTGAGCATCGCCAGCCGGTGCACCCGGCCCCGGTCGTGCGCCGGGTTGTCCACGGCCGCCGCGGCGTGCTCCCCGGCCGCGTCCAGCTCGCCGAGGCTCAGCAGCGCCTCGGCCACCTGGACGTTGACCAGACCGGGCTGCACGTAGCCCGTCTCGTCGGGTTCGTAGCCGCGCCGGATCCGCTCGGCGGCCTGCTCGGCACGCCGGATGCACGACAGGGCGCTGCTGCCGTCGCCGAGGTGCGCGTACGCCTTCGCCTGCATCGCGTACAGGTCGGAGGCGAGCGCCGGGGTGATGTGCCGGCCGGCGGCGCGCAGCGCGGCCTCCGCGAAGGCGACGCCCTGCCGGTACTCCCGCATGAACAGCGACTGGTTGACCAGCAGCGCGATCACATACGCCCCGAGCCCCCGGTCGCCGCTGGCCTTCGCGAGCCTGAGGGCCTGGTGGAAGTAGCGCTGGGCGAGGCCGTGCGCGTCGGAGTCGTACGCGCAGATGCCGGCGATCGCCACCAACCCGCCGGTCGCCCGGTGCAGTTGGCGGCCGGTGGCGTCGGTGTAGCCGCCGCGCAGCAGCGGGGCCGCCTCGGAGTTGAGGAAGCCGACGATGCGGGCGCGGGTCGCCACGCCGCCGGCCTTGCGGTACATCTGCTCGTAGTGGGTGCGGGCGGCGCGCAGCATCTCCAGGTCGGCCGCCGTGACCCGGTGCCGGCCGCCGCGGGAGACGTCCACGTCCTCGGGCGGGTTCTCCCACTCCCACACGGGCATCACGGCGGGCGTGCCGGTGACGGCCGGCGCGCCGAGGATGTGCGGGCGCTGCTGCTGGTCGGAGCGCCACAGCGCGGTGGCGCGTTCGACGAAGCCGGACAGCGACCCGGTGTGCGGGACGGACGGTTCGCCGGGCACGCCGAGACCGATGTCGTCCAGCGTGACGGGCCGGTGCAGCCGGGCGGCGAGCACCTCGCAGATCAGGTCGGGCACCTGGCCGCGGGGCCGCTGGCCCTTCAACCACCGTGCCACGGCGGTGTGTTCGTACCGGAGCGAGAGTCCGCGGGCGCGGCCCGCCTGGTTGACGTGGGCGGCGAGACCGGCGTGCGAGATCCCGGCCTCGTCCAGGATCGCGTCGAGCAGAGTGTTGGGCTGCATGGGTGGCCCCCCGGGTGGCTGGGTGCGGGACAGACTAGTGCGAACGCATTCACACGGGGTGTGAACGGAGTGCTCGAATCCGCACCGTGTGCGCGCTGTCGCGGAGAGTGCTCCGCCGGTTGACTGAATTGCCTCGCAAGAGGCCGGCCGGGCCGCCGGCTCCCCCTCGTACAGTGCGGCGGCCCGATTCCGCGCCGTCCGCCCGGCTGCCTGCCCGACACTCCGTGGCGGGGCGGACGGCGCGCCGCGCGGACACATCCGGCAGGAGTGCCGGGCGCGCCGCGGCAGCGTGATGCTTCGCGGCCTCGACGTCACGTGACGCGGTGCGTCCGGTGTCCCACGGGTGGGCCCGCGTGCGGCGCGTGGGGGCACCGGTCGTTGCGCAGTACGAGCAGGGCGACGTCGTCGGCAGGCGATTTGCCGGTGTGGCGCAGGAGTTGGGCGAGGACGGTGCGCAGTACGGTCTGCGGGCAGACCGGTGTGCCGCGGACGGCCTCGGTGAGCACGTCGGCGAGCGGGAAGAACCGGCCATGATCGTCGCGAGCCTCCTCCGCCCCGTCGGTGTGGAGGAACAGGGCGTCGCCGGGCCGCAGCCGGCCGCAGGGTTCGGCGGGCAGTTCGGCCGGCAGCGGGAACGGCCCGAGGGGCGGCAGGGGTTCGGACGCGGCGAGGGGCACGGCACGGCCGGCGCCCAGCAGATACGGCCAGGGGTGCCCGCAGTTGAGGACGTGCAGGGTGCCGTCGCCGCGGATCTCCAGCAGGAGCAGGGTGACGAACTCCTCGGCGACCGGGGTGTCCGGTTCGCGCCCGGACGACCGCTGTTCGTCGCCCGCGTGCTCCCGCAGGTGCCGGGCCAGCGCGCGCTGCAGCCTGCGCAGTACGTCCCCGAGGTCGGTCTCGTCGTGGACGGCCTCGCGGAAGCTGCCGAGGACGGCGGCGGCGGTCGACGCCGCGGCGAGACCGTGTCCGCGTACGTCGCCCATGACGACCCGCACACCCTGCTCGGTGGGGATCACCTCGTAGAGGTCGCCGCCGATCGAGGCGCCCCGGTCGGCGGAGAGCTGCGCGGCGGCCACGCGCAGCCCGTCGATGCGGGGCGGCAGGGGACGCAGCAGCGCCCGCTGGGCGGCACCCGCGACCCGGCGGGCCTGCCGCACCTCCCGCAGCAGCACCCGCCGGACGTGCAGGACGAGTCCGGTGCCGACGGCGAAGAAGACGGCGCTGGTGACGACGCGCGCCCCGAGTCCGTTCTGCTGGGCGAGCGGGCAGCCCAGCTTGTACGTGATCGCCACGGCCCCCCACGCCGTGGGCAGTCCGAGGGCGAGCAGACGCCGGCGGGACCGCCGCGTGGCCGGCCGGGCCCGTGACCTGATGCGGATCATGCCGATGGCCCCCCAAGTAGGCCGTGACAGCGCAGAGGGCCCCGAAAGGCCGGTCCGATTCTGTCGACGCCCCGCCCCCGGCAGGCCACGTCACCAGGAACCTCACTCATATGAGTGAGGTGACGCCGGGAACGCCCGGAAAAGGGTGCGAGGGACCGCCCGGCCGGACACGAACGACCCGTGCCCGGTACCGGCGCGGTCCCCCGCGACGCTCAGCCGCGCAGTACGGCTCCCACGCGCTCACCCGCGAGGGCGACCGCCGCGTCCCGGGCGGCCGACGCCTCGTCGACCGTCAGCGTCCGGTCCGCAGCGCGGAAGCGCAGCGCGTAGGCCAGCGACTTCTTCCCGTCGCCGAGCTGGTCCTCGTTCTCGTAGACGTCGAACAGCCGGATGGACTCCAGCAGTTCACCGGCGCCGTCGCGCAGCGCGGCCTCGACCTCGGCGGCCGGCACCGGCTTGTCGACGACGAGGGCGACGTCCTGCGTGGCGACCGGGAAGGTGGAGATGCCCGGCGCCTGCGGCGTGCCGTCGCCGGCCTGCTCCAGGGCGTCCAGGTCGAGCTCCATCGCGCAGCTGCGCTCCGGCAGACCCAGCGTCTTGAGCACGCGCGGGTGCAGCTCGCCGGCGTGGCCGATGACGCGCTCGGCGCCGTCGACGGTGATCACCAGCTCGGCGCACCGGCCCGGGTGCCACGGCCCGTACTGGCCCTTGCGCAGCACCAGTTCGGCGCCGGCCTCGCGGGCGACGGTCCGGGCGGCCTCGACGGCGTCGGCCCAGTCGGCCGGGCGGCCCTTGCCCCACCAGCCGGCCTGCTCACGGGCGCCGGCGAGGACGACGGCGACGTGGCGCGGCTGGTGCGGCAGCGCGGCGTCCAGTTCGGCGATCTCCGCGTCGGTGGGACGCCGGTCGACGGGCAGGACGGCGGCGACCCGCTGCTCCTCGGCCGGCTCGAACACCAGGCCCGTCTCGAACAGCGCCAGGTCGTGCGAGCCCCGGCCGTCGTTGCGGCGCAGCGCCCCGAGCAGACCCGGCAGCAGCGAGGTGCGCAGCGCGGGCTCCTCGTCGCTGAGCGGGTTGACCAGCTTGACGACGCGGCGGGCCGGGTCGTCGGCGGCCAGGCCGAGCTGGTCGAAGACCTGCTCGCTGACGAACGGGTAGTTCGGCGCCTCGACGTAACCCGCCCCGGCCAGGGCCCGGCCGATCCGGCGGTGCAGCCGCTGACGGTACGTCAGGCCGCGGCCGGCCGGCGGCCTGGGCAGCGTGGACGGCAGGTTCTCGTAGCCCTCCAGCCGGATGACCTCTTCGGCGAGGTCGTTCGGGTCGGTGAGGTCGGGCCGCCAGGACGGCACGGTGACGATCAGCTCGTCCTGCCCGTAGACGTCGCAGCCGACCTCCTGGAGGCGGCGCACGACGGTCTCGCGGCCGTACGGGACTCCCGCGACCTTGTCCGGGTGGTCGGCCGGGATGGTGATGGTGCGCGGCGCGGTCGGCGCGATGACCTCGGTGACGCCGGCCTCGGCGGTGCCGCCCGCGAGCAGCACCAGCAGGTCGACGGCGCGCTGCGCGGCAGCGGCGGCGGCCTGCGGGTCGACGCCACGCTCGAAGCGGCGGGACGCCTCGGAGGACAGCTTGTGGCGGCGGGCCGTGCGCGCGACGGAGACGGCGTCGAAGTGCGCGGCCTCGATCACCACGTCGGTCGAGGCGTTCGTCCCGTCCTCGCCTGCGTCGTGGTCGGCGATCTCCGTGTTGGCACCGCCCATGACGCCGGCGAGCCCGATCGGGCCGCGGTCGTCGGTGATGACCAGGTCCTCGGCGTCCAGCGTGCGCTCGACGCCGTCGAGGGTGGTGAGCTTCTCGCCCGGCTCGGCGCGGCGCACCCCGATGGTGCCCTGGACCCGGGTGCGGTCGTAGGCGTGCAGGGGCTGGCCCAGCTCCATCATCACGTAGTTCGGGACGTCGACGGCCAGCGAGATCGGGCGCATGCCGACCTTCTGCAGACGGCGCTGCAGCCAGATCGGGGAACGCGCCTCGGGGCTCAGGCTGGTCACCGTGCGGGCGGTGAAGCGGTCGCAGCCGGACGGGTCGGCAACCCGCACGGGGTAGCCGAAGGCGTTCGGGCCGGGGACGTCGAGGAGCGCCGGGTCGCGCAGCGGCAGGCCGTAGGCGGTGGCGGTCTCGCGGGCGACGCCGCGCATCGACAGGCAGTAGCCGCGGTCGGGCGTGACGGCGATGTCGAGGACCTCGTCGACCAGTTCCAGCAGCTCGATGGCGTCCTTGCCGACCTCGGTCTCGGGCGGCAGCACGATGATGCCCTCGGTGCCGTCGTCGCCCATGCCGAGCTCGTCGCTGGAGCAGATCATGCCGTGCGAGACCTTGCCGTAGGTCTTGCGCGCGGCGATCGCGAAACCGCCGGGCAGCACGGCCCCCGGGAGGACCACGACGACCTTGTCGCCGACGGAGAAGTTGCGGGCGCCGCAGACGATCTCCTGCGGCTCGCCCGTGCCGTTGGCCGGGCCGACGTCGACGGTGCAGAACCGGATCGGCTTCTTGAAGCCCTCCAGCTCCTCGATGGTCAGCACCTGGCCGACGACCAGCGGGCCCTTGAGGTCGGCGCCGAGCTGCTCGACGGTCTCGACCTCGAGGCCTGCGGAAATGAGCTTGGCCTGGACGTCACGGCCGGTTTCGGTCGCCGGCAGGTCGACGTACTCCCGCAGCCAAGAAAGCGGGACCCGCATCAGATCTCCATCCCGAACGGCCGGGTGAACCGGACGTCACCCTCGACCATGTCTCGCATGTCCTCGACGTTGTGGCGGAACATCAGCATTCGCTCGATGCCGAACCCGAAGGCGAAGCCGCTGTACTTCTCCGGGTCGACGCCGCAGGCGATGAGCACCCGCGGGTTGACCATGCCGCAGCCGCCGAGCTCGATCCAGCCCTCGCTGGAGCAGGTGCGGCAGGGCCGGTCGGGGTTGCCGACGGAGTCGCCCTTGCAGACGTAGCAGAGCATGTCCATCTCGGCGCTCGGCTCGGTGAAGGGGAAGAAGTTCGGCCGCAGCCGGGTCTTCATGCCCTCGCCGAACAGCGACTGGACCATGTGGTCAAGGGTGCCCTTGAGGTCGGCCATGGTCAGGCCCTCGTCCACGGCGAGCAGCTCGACCTGGTGGAAGACGGGCGTGTGCGTGGCGTCCAGCTCGTCGGTGCGGTACACGCGGCCGGGGCAGATCACGTAGACCGGCAGCTCCCGGTCCAGCAGGGAGCGGATCTGCACGGGCGAGGTGTGGGTGCGCAGCACGACGCCGGACTCGGTGCCGCCCCGGGGGCCCTGCACGAAGAACGTGTCGTGCTCGCCGCGCGCCGGGTGGTCCGGGCCGATGTTCAGGGCGTCGAAGTTGAACCACTCGGCCTCGACCTGCGGGCCCTCGGCGACCTCGTAGCCCATGGCTACGAAGATGTCCTCGATGCGCTCCGACAGCGTGGTCAGCGGGTGGCGGGCACCGGTCGGCACGCGGTCGTGGGGCAGCGTGACGTCCACGGCCTCCTCGACCAGCACACGGGCGTCGCGCTCGGCCTCCAGCTCGGCCTGACGGGCGGCGAGGGCCTTGTTGACGGCGCCGCGGGCCTGCCCGACGCGCTTGCCGGCGTCGGCCTTGGCGTGCGGGGGCAGGGCGCCGATCTCGCGGTTGGCGAGGGCCAGCGGGGAGGTGCCCCCGGTGTGGGCGACCTTCGCCTCCTGGAGCGCGTCGAGGGAGTCCGCGGCGGCGAAGGCGGCGAGCGCCTCGTCCCGCATGCGCTCGATCTCTTCCGGTTTCAACGCCTCGACCTCGACAGGGTCGTACGACTTATTCGGTGCCGACATCTCTTCCCGTGCTTCCGATTGGCTGGCTGGAGGTCCCCGTCACTGATCCGATGGGCGGATCGTCACCGACTTCGGGACGCAAAGGTGCCAAAGGCCGAGTCTAACGGGGTGGAGGTAGACGAATGCGCCCGTGGGGCTCCCGGCCGTCTCAGGTGAGGTACGCCGGTGCCGCCACGGGCAACGTAAATCGGAACTCGGCGCCGCCGCCGGGAGCGCGGCCGACCGTGATGGTGCCGCCGTGGGCCTCGACGATGCCCTTGACGATGTAGAGCCCGAGGCCCGTGCCGCCGCGCTTGCTGCCCCGCCAGAAGCGGGTGAAGACGCGGTTCATGGACTCCTCCGGGATGCCGGGCCCCTCGTCGCTCACCGTGACCGACGTACCGGTGTCCTCGCCCTCGCGGGGGGACGCCGTGGCCGTGATGTCAATCGTGACGGTTCCCTCGCCGTGCCGCACGGCATTTTCCAGGAGGTTGCTGAGCACCTGGTCGATCTTGTCGGGGTCGGCCCACAGGCCGGGCAGCGGCTGTTCGAGGCGGAGCAGGAACCGGTCGGCGGGCAGGCCGGCGGCGACGTACGCCTGGATGTGGCGGCCGACGGCGGCGCCGATGTCGACGGGCTGGCGGCGCAGCTCCAGGCGTCCGGAGTCGATGCGGGAGATGTCGAGCAGTTCGGCGATGAGCCGGGTGACGCGGTCGGCGTCGGCGTCGACGGTCTCCAGCATCAGCCGTTTCTGGTCGTCCGTGAACCGCTCCCACTTGGCGAGCAGCGTGGCGGTGAAGCCCTTGACGGAGGTGAGCGGCGAGCGCAGCTCGTGGGCGACGGTGGCGATCAGCTCCGCGTGGCTGCGCTCGGTGCGGCGGCGGGCCTCGGTGTCGCGCAGGGTGACGACGACGCGGTGGACGGGGCCGGTGGGCTCGCCGCGGACGTAGCGGGCGGTGACGAGGACTTCGCGGCCGCCGGGCAGTAAGAGGTTCCGCTCGGGCTGGCGGGTGCGGATGGTGAGGCCGCCGTAGGGGTCGGTGAGCTGCCACCAGCGCCGGCCCTCCAGGTCCTCGAGCGGCAGGGCCTGCTCCAGCGGCAGGCCGAGGACGTCGGCGGCGCGGACGGCCGCGATGCGTGCGGCGGCGGCGTTGCAGCAGATCACCCGGCCGTGCTCGTCGGCGACGACGAGACCGTCGGGCAGCTCGTCGGGATCGATGCCGAGCTCGGCGAGATCACCGGCCCGGGGCGCGGGCGGGCGCCGCCGCGCCTTTCGGGCCCCCGGTGCGCTGCTCGTGCCGACGCTCATCCCCGTATCCCACCTCTCAGACGGCATGGGAGGTGCCCCTGAGCTGGTCACCCTACTAGCTCTCGGTGACGGAGCGGCACCCTCCGGAGGCGCGCTGCGCACGCGCGGACGCGTACAGACATACGGCGGCGGCGGTCGCGAGGTTCAGGCTCTCGGCCCTGCCGTGGATCGGGACGCGCACCACGGCGTCCGTGAGCGCCCGGGTCTCCTCGGGCAGGCCCCAGGCCTCGTTGCCGAACAGCCAGGCGGTCGGGCCGCCCATGGTGCCCTTGTCGAGCTCGTCGTCCAGATCGCGGTCACCGGCCCCGTCGGCGGCGAGGACGCGCACACCGGCGTCCCTGAGCCGCCCGACGGCCTCCTCGACGGGGACGCCGACGGCGACGGGCAGGTGGAAGTGGGAGCCGACGGAGGCGCGGACGGCCTTGGGGTTGTACAGGTCGACGGAGGCGTCGGTGAGGACGACGGCCTCGGCACCGGCGGCGTCGGCGCACCGCAGCACGGTGCCGGCGTTGCCCGGGTCGCGGACGTGGGCGAGGACGGCGACGAGGCGGGGGCGGGCCTTGAGGATGTCCTCGAACGGCGTGTCCAGGAACCGGCAGATCCCGACCAGCCCCTGCGGGGTGACGGTCGTGGAGATGTCGGCGACGACCTGCTCGGCGGCGAGGTGCACGCGGGCGCCGGCGGCGCGGGCGTCCCCCACGATGTCGGCGTACCGGTCGGCGGCCTCCGGCGTCACGAACAGCTCGACGAGGGTGGGCGCACCGTCGACCCGGTGCCCGGCGGCCTCCCGCACGGCCTGCGGCCCCTCGGCCAGGAACAGCCGCTCCTTGCCCCGGAAGTTCCGCTTCGCCAGCCGCCGGGCGGCGACGACCCGCGGAGACCGGGGAGAGATCAACTCGGGGGCGGCAGGACGCATGCGATTCTTCACCTTCACCAGTAGCGGGACGCCGGGTGCGACAGCGCCCCTTCGGGGGCGCGGGGAACTGCGCGACCGGCCACGGCGCGCCCGCAGCCGAGAACGAGCAGGAGCGGACGGCAACGAGCGGGAGCGGACGGCAACCGAAGGACCCGCAGGCTTGAAGCCTGCGGGTCCTCGGTCACTCGGCTCACAGCCGGTGCAGCGTCACGCGGCCTTCGGCGCGTTGACGTCGCTCGGCAGGGCCTTCTGCGCGACCTCGACGAGCGCGGCGAACGCGTTCGCGTCGTTCACGGCGAGCTCGGCGAGGATCTTGCGGTCGACCTCGACGTTGGCGGCCTTCAGCCCCTGGATGAAGCGGTTGTAGGTCATGCCGTTGGCGCGGGCGGCGGCGTTGATGCGCTGGATCCACAGCTGACGGAAGTCGCCCTTGCGCTTCTTGCGGTCGTTGTAGTTGTAGACCAGCGAGTGGGTGACCTGCTCCTTGGCCTTGCGGTACAGGCGCGAGCGCTGACCGCGGTAGCCGGAGGCCTGCTCGAGGATCGCCCGGCGCTTCTTGTGAGCGTTGACTGCCCGCTTGACGCGTGCCACTTGTTAACTCCTTGTAGCGGGGCCGCGGTGGTCCTCACGCGGCCCGAAATCGATTGGGTCCCGGTCCAGACGAACGGCGCTCGGGCGCCGCAGCGTCACTTGCCGAGAAGCTTCTTGATCTTCTTGGCGTCGCCCGGGGCCATCTCGGCGTTACCGGTGAGGCGCCGCGTCAGACGGGACGACTTGTGCTCGAGCAGGTGGCGCTTGCCGGCGCGCTCCCGGAGCACCTTGCCGGAGCCGGTGACCTTGAAGCGCTTGCTGGCACCGCTGTGCGACTTGTTCTTCGGCATAGCGCCGTTCTCTCCTCGTCGGTGGCGCTCCGGTGCCCGGTCGTGAAACCGGGCACGGTGGAGCGTCGCTTGTATCGGTTACTGCCCTGGGACTGGCGTCCCCGGGGTCACGCCTCGGCGGGCTCGTCGACCTGTTCGTCGGCCGACGCGTCGGTCTCCGCGGCGTTCTGCGACTTGCCGGGGTTGGCCTTCGCTTCCGCCTTGCGGGCTTCCTGCGCCTGGCGGGCCTCGGCCATCGCTTCGGTCTTCTTCTTGTGCGGACCGAGAACCATGATCATGTTTCGGCCGTCCTGCTTCGGGTTCGACTCGACGAACCCGAGGTCCTGGACGTCCTCCGCGAGACGCTGCAGCAGCCGGTAGCCCAGCTCGGGCCGGGACTGCTCGCGACCACGGAACATGATCGTGATCTTGACCTTGTCGCCCTGCTTGAGGAACCGGACGACGTGACCCTTCTTGGTGTCGTAGTCGTGCGGGTCGATCTTCGGCCGGAGCTTCATCTCCTTGATGACCGTGTGCGCCTGGTTCTTGCGCGCCTCACGGGCCTTCATGGCCGACTCGTACTTGAACTTCCCGTAGTCCATGAGCTTGCACACGGGCGGACGGGCGTTCGCCGCGACCTCGACCAGGTCCAGGTCGTACTCCTGCGCAAGCTCCAGTGCCTTGGCCAGGGGGACGATGCCCACCTGCTCGCCACTGGGACCGACAAGTCGCACCTCGGGAACGCGAATCCGGTCGTTGATGCGGGGCTCGGCGCTGATGGATCCTCCTCGGTAGCACCACGCGACGGTCTGGCGGACAGCCGCGTAACGTCTGTGTTTGGCAGACTCAACCGCGCCGGGGCAACAAAAATGCCCCGGACGGTCACAGGCGGGGCTCCTCGAACTACCGGAGCGCCGCCGCGATGATCGCGGGGCACACTTTCGGGTCGACCGCCGCCACGGAGGGGCGGGGCCGCCTGACCGGTGACCCGCCGTCCCTGGGGACGGTCGGGTGGGAGTTCGAAAGCCTCCACTTGTGGGCCGGGCCCGTCGCCAGGGGCGTACGTGTCCGACCGGTCCTTACTCAAGGTTAGCAGCTCCCCGGGGTGAGGGCTAACCGAGACTGCGTGCGCCGGTCCGTCGCCGTGCGCCTATCGTGTCCGGCATGAGTGAGACCCCTCCTGAGACGCCCGACTTCGACGCCATGACCCGCGACATCGCCGAGGTCCCGGCGGTCGAGGTGATCGTGACGGTCGCCGTCAACCTGATGAGCGCCGCCGCCGTGAAGCTCGGTCTGACCGAGGAGGGCGACACCCACAAGGACCTGGACGAGGCCCGCAAGCTGGTCCACGCGCTGGCCGGTCTGCTGGACGCGAGCGCGACCGAGATCAGCTCCTTCCACGCGGCGCCGCTGCGCGACGGTCTGAAGTCGCTGCAGCTGGCGTTCCGCGAGGCGTCGCTCGTCCCGGACGAGCCGGGCCAGGGTCCGGGCGAGAAGTACACGGGGCCGGTCTACGGCTAGCGGATCACCGTACGTACAAGGGCTCGCCCGGTGGCGTGGCCCCGGCCGGCAGCAGCGCCAGGTCGAGGCCGCGCACCAGGCGGGCCCTCAGCGTTTCGTCGGCGGCCAGGCGCTCGGCGACGGCGCGGGCGGCCTCGGCGGGCGGCGCGGAGGCGTCCAGGACGAGGGCGAGGGTGCCGTCGGCCCGTCCGGGTCCGAGGTGGGCGCGCAGCACGGCGGGCTCGGCGGCCACGGCCCTGCGGACGGCTTCGAGGACGGCCGGGTCGGCGAGCGGATCGGCGCTCGTGCGGCCCTCCGCCAGCGCCAGCAGGGCCGGGCCGGTCAGTTCGAACGGCACCGGACCGGCCAGGTCCAGCACGACGGTGTCGGCCTTCTCGTGCGCGGCGGCCCGCAGCGCCTGGTGCAGGGGGACGGCGACGGGGCGGGCCGCCGGGTCCCAGCGGGCCAGCGAGTCGGTGGAGGTGAAGGCGGGAAGGGCGGTGCGGCCGGCCGCCCTGAGGGTGGGGACGGCCATGTCGCTGGTCTTCTCGCGGCGCAGCCCGTTCTCGTCCTCCTCGACCTCGCCGAGCACGGCCACGACGGGCACGAGCAGCCGGGCGCCCTTGAGCGCCGCCAGGACCGGTGCCACGGCGGTGCGGTCCTCGGCCCAGGCGGCGAGCGCCGCGCTCAGCCGGGGGTCGGCGGAGCCGTCGTCGTCGGAGAAGCCGGGGTCGGGGATGTTCTTGTTCGCCACGGTCACCGACCCTATCGGGGGCACCGGCCGGCGCCGTACGGGGCTAGGGCCGCCAGGCGGAGGGGGCGCGGCGGGCGCGCCACATCACCACCGCCATGACCAGCAGCACGCCGCCGGCGCTGCCCGCGAGCGGGGCCGCCCAGCCGGCGGTGCCGTCGGCCGCCGCGGCGGTGTCCGGCCCGGGGCCGAAGTACTCCTCGCCGTACGCCGCCGAACGCAGTCCCTTCCCCTTCATGCCGTCGGCGGCCTCGATCGCGGCGGCCGGGTCGACGAAGCCGAAGCCGCGCGAGTCGTCGCGTCCGCCGACGGGGGCGTTGCGCGCGGTTGCCTCCAGGAGGTCCTTGACCTGCGCCGGGGTCAGGTCCGGGTGGGCCGACGTGACCAGGGCGGCGGCGCCGGAGACGAACGCGGCGGCGGCGCTGGTGCCCCAGCCCTCGTAGTACTTGCGGTCGGGGTCGGCGATGACGACGTCGACGCCGGGCGCGCTGACCGTGGCGTACCCGCGGCGGGTGGAGAAGGAGGCGCGGGTGCCGTAGCGGTCCACGGCGGTCACGGCGATCACGCCCGGGTAGGCGGCCGGGTAGGAGATGTGGTCGCCCTTCTCGCCGCCGTTGCCCGCGGAGGCGACGACGACCACGCCCTTCTTCAGGGCGTACTGGATGGCCTCGTCCTCGGCGGGTTCGGGGTGCGCGGAGGCGGAGTCGTCGCCGAGGGAGAGGTTGATGACGTCGGCGCCGTGGTCGGCGGCCCAGCGGATGCCCTCGGCGAGGGCGTTGCCGCGGGTCTTGCGGGCCTTGGCGCGGGACGGGTCGCCGTCCTCCAGGATCACGCGGACGGGGAGGATCTTGGCCTCGGGCGCGACGCCCATGACGCCGTCACCGTTGCCGCTGCCGTGTCCGTGGCCCGCGACGATGCCGGCCATCGCGGTGCCGTGCCGGGCCCAGGCGCGGTCGCCCCGGCGCGCGCCGAAGCCGACCATGTCCTTGCCGGTGAGGACGTTGCCCCGCAGGTCGGGGTGGTCGGCGTCGACGCCGGTGTCCAGGACGGCGACGGTGACCCCCTCGCCCTTGGTGGTCCGCCAGGCCTCCTGGGTGTGCATGGCGTCCAGGGCCCACTGCTTGGCGCGTATGCCGTCGGCGTGCGCGGTGCCGGGGACCAGGGCGACGGCCGCGGCGAGGAGCGTGCCGAGGAGTCTGCCCCGGCGGGAGATCGGGTGGGTCATGAGGGCTGCTCCGTGGCCCTGCCGACGGTCTTGCGCAGGCCTCGTTCGACGCGGTCGGCGAGGCCGCGCGCCTCGTGGCCGAGGCCGGCCTGGGCGGGGGCCGCGGTGGTGCCGGTCTTCATGGCCTCCTCGGCGGGCAGCGGTGCGTCGACGGTGCGGCCGTCGGCCCAGCCGGAGACGGCGTAGACGACGACGGGGGCGTCGGTGAGGACGGAGATCTCCCAGGAGGCGCGCTGCTCGGCGCCGAAGTGCGCGGCGGGGGTGTCCGGCGCGGCGTACGGGAGCGGCATCAGGTCGGTGCGGCGGTCGAGGCCGTCCTTGCGGAAGCGGCCGGCGAGGGTGGTCATGGCGGCGGCGTCCGCGTCGGTGAACAGCAGGCCGACGGTGGTGACGTGGCTCTGGGTGGCGTCCGTGTAGGTGGCGCGCAGCAGGCGCCCGCAGCCCACGGGGTCCAGAACCTTGCGGAGCAGGGGGTCGAAGGCGCCCCGGCAGCCGCTGTCGGGGGCGACGGCGACGCGGGTCCAGGTGCGGTCGGCTCCGCCGGGTCCGGCGCCCCGGCCGTCCACGGTGGGCGGGAAGAGCTGGTCGACGGGAACGCTGTGCCACAGGTCGCCGGCGGCTTCGTAGGTCTCGCGGGCGCCGCCCTCGGGCTCGCCGGCCAGCCAGCTGCCGGTGACGGCGCCGCCGATGAGTCCGAGGCCGAGGACGAGGCACACGGCGGCGGCAGCGGTGCGCGAGCGCCGAGGGGCGCCGAGCGGCCGGGGCCGGGCCTGCTCGTCGTATCCC
>NZ_JARVKW010000019.1 GCF_029813775.1 Streptomyces sp. DH24
GCGGGGGTACGCTGCGCGGACACGGCGGTGCGCGTGGCGCGCGTCGCCCGCAACGCGCTGCCGACCGGATCGCGCCCCTGGCGCTCCGGCAGCCGCGCGCACATCGCGCTGAAGGTCGCCGAGACGGACCGCGTACGACGCGGGGGCGGGCTGCGGCGGGCGGCCGGTCGGGTCGCCGCCGAGCTGGCTCGCCATCCCGAGGTGGCCGTCGCCTACTGGGACGGCGGCCTCGGCCGGCTGGTGGTGACCGCCGTCGACAGCGAGGTCGTCGACCGGGTCCTGGACCGGGTGGCCGAGTCGGCCGCCCGCCACGGCCTCGCGCCCACGGACGAGGGCGCGGCGGAGATCCCGCACCCGGCCAACCCGGCCGGCGTGCGCGCGGCGGCAGCGGCACTCGCGGCCGACGGTCTGGGGGTCGCGGCGGGACTCACCGCGTCCGCCCTGCGGCTGCCGCCCTCGCCGCGCGCCGTGACGGCGCTGGTGACGCTGGTGCGGGAGAACCCGCGCGTGCGGGCCTGGCTGCGCTCGCGTCTGGGCCCCGACCGCATGGACGTCGTCCTGGCCGCCACGAACGCCGTCGCGCACGGCGCGGGCCAGACACCCACCGGGCTCGTGCTGGACGGGGTGCTGCGCGCCTGCCAGTTGGCGGACACCATGTTCCGTGCCGCCGCGTTCGACGCCGTCCACGACCGGGTGTGCCTGCCGGAGCGCGTCAGCATCGCCCCGGGCAACTGCCCGCGCCCGCCGCTGCGGTCCTCCCCGGCGCAGGAGTACGCCTCCCACGCCGCCACCGGAAGCCTGGCCGGCGCCCTGGCCACGCTGCTCGTGAAGCACAGCGGCGCGGAGGCAGCCGAGGCGGTGCTCGCGGGCTCGCCCAAGGCCGCGCGCTACGGCCCCGCCGCCTTCCACGCCGTGCTCGGCGCCTCCCTGTCCCGCACGGGCGTGCTCGTGCGGGACGCCGAACGGCTGCGGCAACTGGAGACGGCCGACACGGTCGTCCTGCACCCCAGCGCCTTGCGCACCCCCGGCTCGGGCGCCGACCCGTGGGCCGAGGCCGTGCTGGACGCGGCACGTCAGGCCGGGCTGCGCGTGGTGATGGTCGACGATCCCGCGCTGGCCGACTTCACCGCCCTCGCCGACCACGTCGTCAGCGGCGACCGCCCGCTCCCGGACGTGGTGGCCGGGCTGCGCGGCGACGGCGGCGTCCTCACGGTCGCCCGGCCCGGCTCGGCCGAGGACACCGACGTCCTGACCGGCCTGCTCGCCGGTGACGTGGCCGTCGCGCTCACCGACGGGGACTGCGTGGTGTGGGGCGCGGACATCCTCGCCCTGCACGGCCTGCCCGACGTGTGGCGGCTGCTGAGCGCCGTGCCGGCCGCCCGCGCGATCGGCCGCAGGTCGCAGACGCTGGCCCGGTCCGGCGCCGCCCTGTCCGGGCTGCTCGTCGCCGTCGGCGAGTCCGGCGGGCGCAGGCACAGCCCGCTGCCCGGGCTGCGGCACGCGCCGGTCGACATCAGCGCGGCGGTGGCCCTGCTGAGCGGCGCCCGGGCCGCCCTCGGTGTCGCCGTGGCCAGGCCACCGCACCCCCGGGCCCGGGTGGCCTGGCACGCGCTCGATCCGGATGCCGTACGGGCCCGGCTGGAGCGCGATCACGCGCCGGATCCGACGCCGGTCGAGCAGGCCACGTCCCGCGTCCGTGAGGCCGCCCGCACCGCCGGCCGGCATCCCCTGCTCGCCCCGGCCCGCTGGACGGTGCAACTCGCCCGGGCCGTGCGGGGCGAACTGGACGACCCGCTCACGCCGGTCCTGGCGGTCGGCTCGGCCGCGTCGGCGATTCTCGGGTCCGCCGTGGACGCCCTCCTCGTCGTCGGCGCGCTCGACCTGAACGCGCTGGTCGGCGGCGTGCAGCGGCTGCGCGCCGAGCGGGCCCTGTCCGGGCTGCTGGCCGATCAGAAGCAGAAGGCCCGCGTGGCCGGCGAGGACTCGCGCAAGGAACCCCGGATCGTGGACGCCACGAAGCTCGTGCCGGGCGACGTGATCGAACTGAAGGGTGACGACGTCGTACCCGCCGACGCCCGGCTGCTGTGGGAGGACGGCCTCGAAGTGGACGAGTCCGCGCTGACCGGTGAGTCCCTGCCGGTCGACAAGCGGACCGACCCGACACCGCGCGCCGCCGTTCCGGACCGGCGCTGCATGGTCTTCGAGGGCACGACCGTGGTGGCCGGCCGCGCCCGTGCCGTCGTCGTGGACACCGGCGACGACACCGAGGCCGCGCGCGCCGTCCACCTCGCCGCCCGCACCCCGCCCTCCGCCGGAGTCCAGGCCCGCCTTCAGGAACTCACCCGCAAGGCACTGCCGTTGACGCTGGCCGGCGGCGCTGCGGTGACCGGCCTGTCCCTGATGCGCGGCACGCCGATCCGCGAAGCGGTCAGCGGCGGCGTGGCGGTGGCCGTGGCGGCCGTGCCCGAGGGTCTGCCGCTGGTGGCCACCGTCGCCCAGCTCGCCGCCGCCCGCAGGCTGAGCCGGCGCGGCGTCCTGGTGCGCACCCCGCGCACCCTGGAGGCCCTGGGCCGGATGGACACGATCTGCTTCGACAAGACCGGGACCCTCACCGAGAACCGGCTGCGGCTGGTCCGCGTGACCGGCGCCGACGGCACGGTCCACAAGGTGAAGGACCCGGAGGCCGCCGACACCGTGCGGGCCGCGGCGCGGGCCTGCCCCCGTCTGAACGGCGGTACGGAACGGCCGGTGCACGCGACCGACGAGGCCGTGCTCGACGCGGCCGGGGACGACCCCGGGTGGCGGCAGATCGAGGGACAGCCCTTCGAGGCGGGCCGCGGTTACGCCGCGGCCGTCGGCCGGGACGCGGACGGCGAGCCCGTCCTCGTCGTCAAGGGCGCGCCGGAGACGGTGCTGCCCGCCTGCTCCGACCTCCCGGACGGCGCCTCCGAGGCGGCGCACGACCTCGCCCGGGACGGGCTGCGCGTCCTCGCGGTCGCCCAACGGCCGCTGCGCAGCGGCGAGAACGCCTCCGCGGCCCTGGAACAGTCCCTGGAGAAGCTGGAGTTCACGGGCCTGCTGGCACTGGCCGACGTCTCCCGGGAGACGTCCCCGGCCCTCGTCCGGGGTCTGAGGAACGCGGGCGTACGGCCGGTCATGCTGACCGGCGACCACCCGCAGACCGCCCGGGCCATCGCCTCCGACCTGGGCTGGCCGGACGACACCAGCGTGGTGACCGGCGACGAACTCGCCGCCGCCGACCGGTCCGAACGCGCCCGCATGCTGCGCGACGTCGGCGTGGTGGCGCGGGTCGCGCCCGAGCAGAAGCTCCAGGTCGTCGAGGCCTTGCGGGACGCCGGGCGGGTGGTCGGAATGGTCGGTGACGGCGCCAACGACGCGGCGGCCATCCGCGCCGCCGACATCGGCGTCGGCATCAGCGCGCGCGGCTCGGCCGCCGCCCGCAACGCCGCCGACCTCGTCCTCACCGAGGACGACCTGTCGGTGCTGATCGAGGCGGTCACCGAGGGCCGGGCGCTGTGGCACAGCGTCGCCGACGCCATCGCCATCCTGATCGGCGGCAACGCCGGTGAGGTCGGCTTCGGCATCGTCGGCACGCTGATGGCCGGCCGGGCGCCGCTGTCGACCCGGCAGATGCTGCTGGTCAACCTGTTCACGGACCTGTTCCCGGCGATGGCGGTCGCGGTGACCCCGAAGGAGGACGGCGGGGAGAGTCCGGCGGGCCCCGAGGAGCGCAGCGAACCGCTGGGCACGGAACTGCTGGGCGAGCCCCTCATCCGGCAGATCCGTCACCGTGCGCTGACGACCTGCGCGGGCGCGACGGCGGCCTGGCTGATCGGCCGTTTCACGCCGGGCACGGCACGCCGCTCCACGACGATGGCGCTGTGCGCGGTGGTCGGCACCCAGCTCGCCCAGACCCTCGCCGACCGGCGCGGCAGCCCGCTCGTCCAGGTCACGTCCCTCGGCTCGGCCGCCGCACTCGTCGCCCTGGTCGAGACGCCCGGCGCCAGCCAGATGTTCGGCTGCACGCCGCTGGGTCCGGTCGCCTGGGCCGGTGTCGCCGCGGCGATCGTGCTCGCCCTGGCGGGACAGCGGGTGCTGCCCCGCCTGGAACGAGCGGTCGGTGCACGGCTGCCAGAGGCCGTGTCGTGAACGTGCGCGAGTGCCGCGCGGGGAGGGTCTAGACGACCTCCTCCGGCGACTTCCCGGCTCCCCGCTCGCCTCCGCCGGCGGGCAGGGAGCCGACGTCGGCGACAGCCGGGTCAGCCGAAGTCGCCTTGGCGGGCAGGTGGTTGAACAGCAGGTTCAGCACGATCGCCGTGAGGCAGCCCGCGCTGATGCCGCTGTGCATCACCGTCTGGAACCAGTCCGGGAACTTGTCGTAGATCGTCGGCACGCCGACCGGCAGCACGCCCATCGCGACCGCGACGGCCACCACGGTGAGGTTGTTGTTGCCCTTGAAGTCGACCCGCGCCAGCGTCCGCAGCCCGCTCGCGGCGACCGTCCCGAACATCACCAGGCCGGCACCGCCCAGCACCGGCGCCGGAATCGCCGCGACCACCGCGCCCAGCTTCGGCAGCAGTCCCAGCAGCACGAGGATGCCGCCCGCCGCGGCCACCACCCAGCGGCTGCGCACCCGCGTCATGCCGACCAGGCCGACGTTCTGCGCGTACGCCGTGTACGGGAAGGTGTTGAAGACGCCGCCGAGGACGGTCGACAGGCCGTCCGCGCGCAGCCCGTCCGCCAGGGACCGCGGCTCGACCTTGCGTCCCGTCATCTCGCCGACCGCGATGAAGTCGCCGGTCGTCTCGGTCATGCAGACCAGGGCCACCACGAGCATCGAGACGACGGCCGACGCCTCGAACGTGGGCGCCCCGAAGTGGAACGGCGTGCTGATCCCGAGCCAGTCGGCGTCCGAGACGCCGCCGAAGTCCGTGAACCCGAACGGGACGGCGACCAGCAGCCCGACCGCGATGCCGATGAGCACGGCGACCCGGGACAGGAACGCGGGCGCGAACCGCTGCACGCCCAGCACGACCACCAGCACGAACGCGGCGAGCGCCAGGTTCTTCGGCTCCCCGAAGTCCTCGGCCCCGGCGCCGCCCGCGGCCCAGTTGCCCGCGACCGGCAGCAGCGAGACACCGATGATCAGGATGACCGTGCCGGTGACCAGCGGCGGGAAGAACCGCAGCAGCCTGCCGAACACCGGCGCCAGCAGCATGATCGCGAGACCCGCGACGATCACCGAACCGTAGATCGCGGGCAGTCCGCCGCCCGTCGTGCCGATCAGCACCATGGGGGACACGGCGGCGAAGGTGCAGCCCTGCATGATCGGCAGCCGCACGCCGAACCGCCAGAAGCCGATGCACTGGATGAGCGTCGCCACGCCGCACACCAGCAGGTCGGCGGTGATGAGATACGCCAGGTCCGCCGGCGGCAGCCGCATCGCGCCGCCGACGATCAGCGGCACCGCCACGGCGCCCGCGTACATCGCGAGCACGTGCTGCAGGCCGAAGGCGGCCAACTGCCGTACGGGTGGCACCTCGTCGACGGGATGCACGGGTGAGGTCGTTGCCATGGGCACTCCTGAGCGGCGGTGGGCGGAAACAAGGGGACAGGGGATCAGCGGGGCACAGCGGGGACAGAGAGACCAGGAGACAGGCCGAGTGGGGGACAGGGGAACGGTCCGGCACCGAAAAGTTCCGGACAGCACGAGACCGTAGGCGCCTTGAACAGTTTGTTGATTTCCGCCGTGTTGCCGCCGTGTGACCTGCCCAAGGGCGATATCCGGCTCCGCTACGACCCCGCGGCCCGTGCCGCCGCCAGCAGCGATTCCCAGTCGGGCAGCTTGACCACGCCACGGCCCAGCGACGCCCCGAGCTCGGCCTCGGCCCGCTCGATCGCCCGCCACCCGGCCCACCCGACCGGTTCGGCCCCCGCCGCCCGCAGCGCGCCGACCGGGTCCTCGGGAACGTCCTTGCGTACGAGCACGGCGGCGTCCTCCAGCAGCGACGTCACGGTCTCCTTGGCGCACGGACGGTTGCTGCCGATCACGCCGGTCGGGCCCCGCTTGATCCACCCGGCCACGTACTCGCCCGGCGCGACCACACCCCCGCGCAGGACCCGCCCCGCCAGATGCGGCACCGTGCCGGTCGCCGCGTCGAACGGCAGCCCTTCCAGCGGCACCCCGCGATAGCCCACCGACCGCAGCACGAGCTGCGCCTCGATGTCCTCGTACCGGCCGGTCCCCGTGACGCCGCCGCGCCCGTCCGGCACCGTCCGCTCGAAGCGCACCCCGGCCACCCGCCCGTCAGCCCCGAGCACCTCGACGGGACGCAGGAAGAACCGCAGCCGGATCCGTCGTCCGGCGTCCGTCGGCGGTGCCCCGGCCCAGCCGCGCAGCACCTCGACGTTGCGGCGCTGCGCGGCGGGCAGGGCCAACGGGTCGGCGTACCCCGGGTCCTGTGCCAGCTCCGCCGGGTCCACGACCACCCCGGCCCCCGGCAGGGTGCCCAGCTCGCGCAGTTCCTTGGTGGTGAACCGGGCCTGGGACGGGCCGCGCCGGCCGACCATGTGGATGTCCCGGACCCGGCTCGCGGCGAGCGCGGTCAGCGCGCCGTGCGGCATGTCGGTGGGGGACAGCTCGGCCGCCGACCTGGCCAGGATGCGGGCCACGTCCACGGCGACGTTGCCCACGCCGATCACGACCGCGGACCGCGCGTCGCCCACGAAACCGCCGTCGGCCGGGGAATCGGGATGGGCGCTGTACCAGGACACGAACTCGGTCGCCGACCAGCTGCCCGGCAGTTCCTCGCCCGGAATGCCGAGGTGCCGGTCGGTGGCGGCGCCCACGCAGTACACGACCGCGTGGTACATCTCCCGCAGCCGCGCGGCCGGCACGCCACCGGGCCCGCCGATCCGCACACCGCCGAGGAACCGCACCCGGTCGTGCTCCAGCACCGCCCGCAGAGTGTTCTGCAGCGACTTGATCTTCTCGTGGTCGGGCGCCACGCCGTACCGCACCAGCCCGTACGGGCACGGCAGCCGGTCCAGGACGTCCACGAGCACGTCGGGATCCAGCTGGACGAGGCTCTGAGCGGTGTAGCACCCGCTCGGCCCGGAACCGACGACGGCGACACGCAGCACGGCGGAACTCCTCACCCCGGGGGATCGTCAAGGAGTCGCTGACACGTCCAGCATGGCACCACCGCCGCTCCGCCGGCAGGGTGCAGTGCCCGGCGGCGGCGCGTGTCCGTTCGTATGGAGTGTGATGATGCGGTTACGTTCCGCGTGTGCTAGACGCATCCTTTCTTAATCTGTCCGGTCGCCGCCCGGCGGACGGTGCCGTCTCCGTGCGGCCCGCGTGGGAGGTGCGGGAGGGCGACGGGGCCACGTCGTGGTTCGACGTCCGGCTGGAGTTCGCCGACGGCGCCCGCGTCGACGCGCTGGCCGTACGGTGCGGTCGGGGCGTGTCCCTGGAGGACGTGCGGGCCCGGCCGGCGCTCTCCCTGGACGACCTGGCCGCGCTCGCCGACTGGCTGGAGGGGCCGCTCGCCGAGGCCTGCGGTGTGGCGCGCCGGCCGGAGGGCGCCGGCACCGGGGACGACACGGGACTCGTGGCGCGGGAGTACCGCGCGGCGCAGGAGAAGGGCACCGACCCCGTCCTCGCGGTGATGAAAGCGACCGGCCGTGACCGCCGCGGCGCGCTCCGGCTCATCGGACGGGCGCGCGACGCCGGTCTGCTGACTCCCCGTCACCACCGGCGCTGACCGCGCCCGTTCTTCACATCAGCTCCCGCATGCGTGTGATCTCGCTCGTCTGCTGAGCGATCACGTCGTCGGCCATCTCCTCGATCTGCACGTTGTTGCCCTGTGCCTTCACGTCCGTGGCCATCGTGACCGCGCCCTCGTGATGCGTGATCATCAGGGTCAGGAAGAGCTGGTCGAACGCCTTCCCCTCGGCCGCGCGCAGGTTCTTCAGCTGCGTCGCGCTCGCCATGCCGGGCATCGTGGCGTGGTCGTGTCCGCCGTGGCCCTGCGGCTGTTCCTTCTCGCCGTGGGTCTTCAGCCAGCCTCGCATGGCGTCGATCTCCGGGCCCTGCGCGGCGAAGATCCGCTCGGCGAGCTTCTTCGTCTTCGTCGATTCGGCGCGCTTCGGGACGAGTTCGGTCATTTCCAGCGCCTGCGTGTGGTGCTGGATCATCATGCGCGCGTACTCGACGTCCGCCGAGTTGGGCGAGTCGTCGCCCTTCTGTGCGGCGGCCTCCTCGGGGGACAGCGTCCGGTTGTCCTCGCCGGGCTTGCCTGGGGCGATCACCGAAGGCCCGCTCGCGGAGGCGGCTTTGGTGTCCGGTTCCGGGTCGCAGCCCGCGAGGCCGAGCACGGCAAGGGCGGCCAGCGCGGCCGGGGCGAGGGCCAGGCGGGACTGGCGGCGGAAGAACACATCGACCTCCTGGAGCAAGGCGTGGTGGGAGCACGCACCTTGTGGGTGCGATGAACGTCCTAGCACGCTTCTGGGGGTTACTGATCAAAAAACTTCATTGCGGGTTTGTTTCCCCCTGTTGGTATGCGCATGGCGAGGACGATACTGCGTGGTGCGTGAACCGTTCTTGCATGAACGGCGCTAGGGAGGAAACAGTGATCCTGTTGAACGATCCTCGAACCCGTCGCAGACGGCTGGGAGTTGCCACCGCCGCCGCCGGTCTCCTGGCCTCGCTGCTCGCGGCGGGCCCGGCCTCGGCCATCCCCGATCCCGGGGACGGCCCGACGAAGCAGCAGGGCGTGTCCGAGAGCACCCGGGCGGAAGTGCGGGAAGCCATCGGCGACGGTGAGATACCCGCCCAGGACCAGGTGGTCCACTCCGCCAACATCGAACACCTCGTCAACATCCCCAAGGAAACGCTGCCCGGCACCAACTCGGACCTCGCCTTCCAGGGCAAGTACGCGTTCGCCGGCAACTACGACGGCTTCCGGATCTTCGACATCAGCAACCCGAAGGCCCCCAAGACGGTCGCCCAGGTGCTGTGCCCGGGCTCGCAGAACGACATCTCGGTCTCCGGGAACCTGCTGTTCCTGTCCACCGACTCCTCGCGCAGCGACAACAGTTGCAGCAGCACCACCCAGCCCGCGACGGAGAAGTCCTCCTGGGAGGGCATGAAGGTCTTCGACATCAGCGACAAGTCGAACCCGAAGTACGTGGCCGCCGTCGAGACCGCCTGCGGCTCGCACACCCACACCCTGGTGCCCGAGCGCAGAAACGTTTACGTGTACGTCTCGTCGTACTCGCCCAGCGCGAGCTTCCCGGACTGCCAGCCTCCGCACGACGGCATCTCCGTCATCAAGGTGCCGCGCAACGCCCCCGAGAAGGCGGCGGTCGTCGGCTTCCCCGTGCTGTTCCCGGGTGAGGGCCCGGACGGCGGCGGCAACCCGGGCGCGCCCACCAACCCGGGCGTCTCCAAGACCACCGGCTGCCACGACATCACCGTGCTGCCGTCCGAGGACCTCGCGGCCGGCGCCTGCATGGGCGACGGCATCCTCTTCTCCATCACGGACCCGGAGAACCCGAAGGTCATCGACCGGGTGCAGGACAACGTGAACTTCGCGTTCTGGCACTCGGCGACCTTCAACCAGAAGGTCGACAAGGTCGTGTTCACCGACGAGCTGGGCGGCGGCGGCGCGGCCACCTGCAACGCGGAGATCGGCCCGAACCGCGGCGCCAACGGCATCTACGACATCGTCGGCGAGGGTGACGACCGCAAGCTGGTCTTCCGCAGCTACTTCAAGATCCCCCGCCACCAGGCGGCCACCGAGAACTGCGTCGCCCACAACGGCTCACTGATCCCGGTCAAGGGCAAGGACCTCATGGTCCAGGCCTGGTACCAGGGCGGCGTCTCCGTCTGGGACTTCACCGACTCCACCGCCCCGAAGGAGATCGCCTACTTCGAGCGCGGCCCGCTGACCACCGACCGGATCACCACCGGCGGCTCCTGGTCCGCGTACTACTACAACGGCTACATCTACTCGAACGACATCGCCAAGGGCTTCGACGTGCTGAAGCTCAGCGACCGGCGCACCGACCCGGCCAAGCGGGTCCACCTGCACGAGCTCAACGTGCAGACGCAGCCGGACTACTTCGACTGACCCTCCACGGGGCGCTCGGCCGCCCCGGTCGCGAAGTACCGCGACAGGTCCGTCTCGCACGTACCGCCGGGCGCCTCGGTGTCCGGCGGTACGCCCATCTCCCAGTCGAGCCCGTACCGCGTGAACAACTCGGCGCGCAGCACCGGTACCGGCATCGGAGCGCCCGGCATCAGCGCGGCGTAGACCGCCCCCATCAACTGGGCGCGCAGCAACGGGTAGTCGTGGTCCACGTCCCGCGAGCCGCGCCGGGCGACGGTGTCCCGCAGCAGCTCGGCCAGCCGCCGCTGCTCCGGACACGGCAGGAAGCCCTCGGCCTGCAGCAGTCCGGACATGTGCTGGCGCATCAGCACCGGCCGGTCCCGGGCGAGACCCAGAATCGCGTCGATCGCCCGCGCCAGCCGCTCCCGGCCGTCGTCGGTGCGCGGCTCGCGCTCCAGCGCCTCCTCCAGCGTGCGGTGCATCAGCCGGTGCACGGCGGACTGCACGAGCTGGCGCTTGCCGGGGAAGTAGTACGACACCAGGCCGCGCGCCGAACCGGCCCGGTCGGCGATGTCACCGAGAGTGGTCGCGTCGTAGCCGTGCTCACCGACGAGCTCGACCGCCGCCTGCAGAAGCCGCTCCTTGGAGCGCCGCCGCAATTCTTCAGTGACCGAGGCGCTGCGCGGGGACATGCTGTAACTCCTGCGTTGACTGGCTGCCAGCCAACTATACTCAACGCATCCGGACCGGCCCTTCAACGGGGTCGGGTCGGTGCTGCCGTCCGTCTCGGGCGACGCGGGGGATCGTCCGAGACGGACGCGCACGCATGCCCGCGTGCGCATGTCTGGAACAAGGGCCCAGGTCACCGGCCGGGGGGGCCGGCGGGCGGGAGCCGCGGGCGCGGTCACGCCACGAGGTCCAGCACCGGCCGCAGCGCGCCGGGCCGTTCGGCCGCCGGGAGGTGGTCGACGAAGTGCACCCGGCAGCCGAGGGCCGCCGCGCCGCCGTCCGCCCGCCGGTCGTCGCCGACCATCACCGTCCTGCGCGGATCGGCGCCCAGCGCCTCGCAGGCCACCGAGAACAGCCGCGGATCGGGCTTCTGCACCCCGTGCTCGTACGACAGCACGTACGCGTCGACCCAGCGGTCCAGGCCGTGGGCGCGGAACACCGGCCGCGGGTCCCAGCCGATGTTGCTGACCACGCCGACGGGGACACCCCGCTCCCGCAGCGCCCGGAGCACCTCGGCGGCGTCCGGGTACGGCTGCCAGGCGGCCGGGGCCATGTGGCGGTCGTACAGCACATCGTGCAGCGCGGGGTCGGGCAGCGGCACCCGGCGGGAGAGGCCGGTGTAGGCGGCGCGGTGCAGTGCGGCGCTGCGGTCCCGGATCTGCCAGAGCTCGGCGAGCTCGTCCGGCACGCGCCGGGGCGGGGCACCGCCGGGCAGCGCCCCGGCCTCCTCCAGTGCCCTGGCCGCCGAGACCACCTCGGACTCCGGGAGGCGAAGACCCGCTGCGCCGAGCGCCCCGCGCAGCCAGGACTCGGTGGACTCGACGCGGAAGAGGGTGCCGGAGAAGTCGAACAGCACGGCGGTCATGGGGTGATCCTATGAGGGCGGGGCCCCGGGAGGGGACGGTTTCGGCCGTGGCAGGCCCGCGGAGCCCCGCCGTTGTCAGGCGCGCAGTCGCCGGTGCGCCAGGACCGCCAGCACCACCGTCAGGGCGCCCAGCAGCCAGCCGCCCACCACGTCCGACGGCCAGTGGACGCCGAGCCAGATCCGGGTCAGGCCGACGCCCGCCACGGAGATCACGGCGACCGCGAGCGCCGTACGGTACAGGGCGCGGCCGGCGCCGTAGTGGTGCAGCAGCCACAGCAGTACGCCGCTCACGACCGTAGCGGTCATGGCGTGGCCGGACGGGAAGGCCGCGTAGTGGGCGGAGTCGACCGGGTCGGGCCACACCGGCCGGGGCCGGTCGACGGCGGCCTTGATGCCCTGCTGCAGCAGCGCGCTGAGCGTGCAGACGGCCGCCAGCCACACCGCGGTCCGCAGGGCGGCGTGCCGCACCAGCAGCCACACGGCGACGGCCGCGCAGACGATGCGCATCGTCCACGGGTCCCACACCCAGTCGGTCAGGATGCGGCAGGCCTGCGTCAGCCCGGGTTCGTCGACCGCCCAGCGGTGCGTGGTGCGGGCAACGTCCCCGTCCAGTGCGGTCAGTGGCCGCCACTCGGCGGCGACCAGGGCGATCAGCAGCACGGAGCAGGCGGCCAGTCCACCGGACCATCGGACGGCGCGGCGGTCCTCGGGCGGGCGGGGCGGGGAGTCGACGGTCGGGATACCCATACAGCGATCCTCGCTCAGCGGCGGGGTGCGGGGCCAGTTCCGCCGTCGGACTTCGGCCCGGTGTCGGCCCCGCGGGGCGGGTCTAGCCCAGCGCCCGCAGACCGGGCACGAACGCCACCAGGACCGGGATCACCGGCACGAGCGAGGCCGCCGCCGTCAGTTGCAGGCGACGGGTCGCCGGGAGCCGGTCCGGGGGAGTGAGCAGGCGGGCGACCCGGCGCGGCACATGGGCCTGCGGCGTGGGGCAGGGGCCGAACACGCCGCGGTCCTCGTTGAGTTCCACCAGGGCGAGAGCGGTCGTGAGGCGGCCGAAGCGGCGGGAGGCCATGTCGTCGGCGGCGAGTTCCACCAGCCGGTGCATCTCGTCGCGGAACGCCGCGAACACCCGCACCTGCGGGAAGCCGCCCGCCAGCGCGGCCGAGCAGTGCAGCAGCCAGTGGTGCCGGGCCTGCGCGTGCCCCTGCTCGTGGGCCAGCACCGCGTCCAGCTGCCGTCCCTTCAGCCGGCGCAACGCGGCCGTGGTGACGACCAGTTGGCCCTCGGGGCCGGCCAGCCACCACGCCTCCGGCCGGTCGCCCTCCAGGACGACGAGCCGGCCGCCGCGCTCCTCGCCCGGCAACAGCGGCGCGCGCACCAGGAGTTCGGCGCGGCGCCGGCGACGGCGGGTATGGGCGCGGGCGATCTCGCGGACCAGCATCGCCGCGCTCCACAGCCCGCCGCAGGCGAGGGTCACCGCGGTCGTCGCCGCCCAGGGTCCGGCCGTGCCGAGCGCGTAGGCCTCCACGACCGCGTGGGGCGCCGACGCGAACACGTGCCCGCCCACCGCATGCCACGCCGCCGCCGCGCTCAGCGTCATCGACAGGGCGCAGCACAGCAGGACGGCCGCGATCACGCACTGCCACGTCCACAGCGCGACCACCGGTTCACGGTCCGGCCATTCGGCGCCGGCGAGCAGCCGTGGGGCGACCACTGCGGTCAGGGCGCCGAGCAGCAGCAGGGCCGCGGGGAGGATCATGTGGGCAGCCTATGAGTGCCGCGTCGTCCGTGGTGTGGCATGGGGCGCAAAGTGACGCAGGCAACGGTCGCGTCCGGCGCGGGCTGCCCGTCCGGCGCGTCAGAGCGTGAGCAGCATGGTGAGCGTCGCGATGCCCATCGACAGCCGGCACACCCGCGCCAGCTCCGGACGGTCGCCCCAGCCGGCCCTTCCGGCGACGGCCCTTCCGGCAGTCCCCGTCGCCCCGAGGGCGCCCCCGGCGATCGTCCCCCGGGCGACGGTTCCCCCGGCGACGGCCTCTCCGGGTGCCGCGCGGCCCGTCCCGGTGGTGACCGGCACCAGCCGGAACCCGGACAGCAGCACGTATCCGACGAAGTAGAGCAGCAGCGCCCCGGTCAGCGGTGGGACGCCCGCGCCCGGGTGGGTGTGCGCCCCGCCCGGGGAGCCCGCCATGACGGCGGCCATGTAGACCATGGCCGCGGCGCCCACCAGGTGGTGCAGATGGTGCGGGTCCGTGCGCGCGGCCCACAGGGCGCGCAGTCCGGCCACGCCGAACACCACGGCGTAGCCGGGCCAGGCCCACCACGGCGGGCTGAACACCGCCGCGGGCACGGCCATCACCGCCATGCCGAACCCCATGAGCGCCTCGTCGCCGGCCGCGCGGCGCTGCTCCTCGACGCCGCTGCGCATCCGCAGCAGGCAGTACGCGCCGGTCGCCGCGCACAGCGCGACCAGCAACCAGCCGGACGACGCCGGTCCGTGCACACCGACCTCCCCGTTCGAGCCGCACGGTCGGTCAAGGGCTGCCCGGACCCGGCGGTGCGCAAGCGAGCGCAAGGAAGTGCACGGGGAGCGTTCGAGGGAGCACAGCAAGTGAGCAGCACATCAGGAGCCAATCATTTACAGGTAAAACACCTGCTAAGGTCTGGTCATGAGCAGGACGACCCCCACCCCCCGGACCCCGGCCGTCCGGCGCCTCCCGCTGGCCGGCGCGCTGCGCGTCGGACGGCCCTCGGACATCTGGTTCAAGCCCGCCCTGAGCGTGGTCGCCGCGGTCGCCCCGCCCAACCTGACGCTGCTCGCCCTCGGCCGCCTCGACCTCGCGATGTACACGATGGCCGGCTCCCTGTGCGCCCTCTACGCGCACCACCGCCCGTACGCCGCCCGGGCCCGCGCCCTCGCCTGGGTCGTGCTCGGCATGCTCGCCGGTCTCGCCGTCGCCCTGGTCACGGCCTCGCTCACCACGAACGCCGTGCTGCTCGTCACCGTCGGCGCCCTGCTGGCCGCCGCGCAGAAGGTGCTGTGCGACGCCACCCGGATCGGCCCGCCCGGCAACGTGATCCCCGCCTTCGTCACCTCCGCCGCCCTGTTCGCGCCGCAGACCCTCGGCCAGGTCCCCGGCCACCTCGCGCTCGCCGCCGCGGCCGGGGCCTGGGCCTGGCTCGTCGGCATGGCACCCGGACTCCTCCGGCCGCACGGCCCGGAGCGCCGCGCCACCGCCCACGCCCTGAACGCCGCCGCCGCGTACGCCGAGACCCGCGGCACCGGCGACGGCCACGCGAGGGCCCGGGCCGCCGGGTACGCCGCCGTGCAGGCCGCCCGGCAGTCGCTGATGTCGACGGGCGCCCGCTCCACCACGACCCGGCGTGCCCTGGAACGCCTCGTCGTGCGCGCCGAGGTCGCGCTCGCCGCACCCGTGGACAGCGACCCCGAGCGGCTGCGCGCCTGGGCACGCCAACTGCGCGGCACCCGCCCGGTCCCCGGCCCCGACGACCTGCCGGACGCCACCGGCGAACTGCTCGGGGTGGACGCCGAACGCGGCACCCCGGCCCGGCCGTGGTGGACCCGCCTCGGCCCGCTGACCCCGCTCGCCGTCCGCACCGCACTGGGCTGCGCCCTCGCCGGACACGCCTCCCTGGCCCTCGGCATCGGCCGCCCCTACTGGGCGATCGTCACGGCCGCCTCGCTGTACCAGGCCAACCTCACCCTCACCTGGAGCCGGGGCGTCCAGCGCGTCGTCGGCAACCTCGCCGGCGTCCTGCTGTTCGCGGCGGTGGTGCCGCTGGCGCACGCCCATCACGCGGCCCTCGTGCTGTGCTGCCTCGCCCTCAACTTCGGCGCCGAGGCGCTCATCGGACGCAACTACTGGCTCGGCAGCGTGTGCGTGACCCCGATGGCCCTGCTCATCACCGAGTTCGCCGGATACCAGCAACCGGGCGCGCTGATCGCCGAGCGGATCACGGACACCGTCGTCGGCGCCCTCGTCGGCCTCGTCGCCGCCGTCGTCGTCACCAACCGCAGGGCCGGCGACCGGGTCAAGCAGGCCGTCGTCGCCGTCGACCGGGCCGGGGAACGGGCCGCGCGGCTGCTCGCCGAGCCCGGTCCGGCCCCCGGCGACCTGGAGTCCGCCCGCCGCAGCCTGGCCGCCGCGCTGGTCGAGCTGCGGGCCACCGCCGAGGCGGCGTCCGGCGAATGGTGGCAGCGCGCCCTGCCCCAGGAGAGGGTCGTGCACGCCGAACAGTCCGGACACCGTACGCTCGCCGCGACGGTACGACGCCAGGGACCGCACCCGGACCGGGGGACGCTGGACGGGAGCACCGTGGACCGGGGAAGCGACACGAAACGGGAGGACGCACGGCCATGACGGCAGCGAACGGACGGCCGGCGACCGGGGACGCCACGCGAGCGGAGGAGACGCCCGCAGGGGCGCGGGACGACACGGTCGCCGCGGTCGTCCGGCAGTGGCGGGCCGTCCACCCCGACCTCGACACCGGACCCATGGAGATCATCGGCCGCATCAACCGCTGCGCCGCCCTCCTCCAGCAGGCCGAGGACGCGCCGCTGCGCCGGGCCGGTCTGAGCCGCTCCGAGTTCGACCTGCTCGGGGCGCTGCGCCGCACCGGGCACGAGCTGACGCCGGGCGAGGTGGCCCGCGAGACCTTCGCCTCGGGCGCCGCCGTCACCAAGCGCCTCAAGCACCTGACCGAGCGGGGCCTGGTGGAGCGCCGCGGCGACGACCGCGACCGCCGCGTGGCCCACGTCCGCCTCACCGACGCCGGCCGCGACCTCGTCGACGGCATCCTGCCCGAGCAACTGGCCTACGAGAAGTCCGTACTGTCCGGTCTCGCCCCGGCGGGCCAGGGCGAACTGGCGGCCCTCCTCGGCGAACTGCTCGGCCGCCTGGAGGGCAGGCTGGGAGCGCTGCGGGCCTGACACGGACCGGGACGACAAGGCGACCGGCGCCGTCAGGGCTCGTCGCCCGCCCGGTACACGCCGAACATCGCGCCCTGGGGATCGCGCAGCACCGCGATGCGCGGACCGGCGGGCAGGGAGGTCGGCTCCATCAGGACCGTGCCGCCCGAGTCGGTCGCGGCGGCGGCCGTGTCGTCGGTGTCCGCCGTCGCGAAGTACGGCAGCCAGTGCGCCGGCACCTCGTGCGGGAACTTGTCGTCCATCGTGACCATGCCGCCGAATCGCGCGCCGCCGACCGTCCACCGCGTGTAGCGCCCGGAGGTCCCGGCGCGCCAGCCGAACACCGCCGCGTAGAACGCCTCGGCCCGTTCGGGCGCTCGCGTCAGCAGCTCCACCCAGCCCAGCGTGCCGGGGACGTTGAGCAGCCCCGCGCCCGGGAAGCCGCCCGGCTGCCACAGCTGCAGGACCGCGCCGGCCGGATCGACGGCCACCACCGAGCGGCCGAGGCCCCGGACGTCCGCCGGGCCGGTCAGGACGGTCCCGCCGGCGGCCGTGACCTCCCGCGCCGCGGCGTCCGCGTCGGTCACCGAGAAGGACACGTTCCAGGCGATGGGCTGCCCGTCCTGCTCCAGCGCCGTGATCCCGGCGACCGCCGCGTCGTCGAGGTACGCGACCGCGGGGCCGCCCGCCTCGGTGCCCGGAGGCGACCCGGGCCGCCAGCCGAACAGCGCCGTGTAGAACCGCCGGGCCGCCGCCACGTCGGGCGTGCTCAGCTCCACCCAGCAGGGACCGCCGGTCACCGGCTCGTCGAGCTCCATGGTGTTCCTTCCGAGAGGGACACCCCCTCCAGCACGCTAAGCCGGGTCCCGGCCACGGGCCATCCGGGACCCCGAGCGTGGTGCGCCGGCCTCAGATCCCGGGCCGGTACCGCATCGGATGGTCCGACGGCACCTCCACCAGCACGATCGGGACCCCGTCCGGGTCGGCGACCCACATCTCGATGAGCCCCCACGGCTCCCGCACCGGCGGACGGACGATGTCGACGCCCTTCGCCCGCAGCTCCTCCTGCGCCGCGCCGGCGTCCGGGACCTGGAGCCACAGCCGCACGGACGGCGACGGCGGCACCTCCGCCCGGCCCGACAGCTCCAGGAAGCCGCCGCCGAGGAAGTAGACGGTGCCGCGCTCCGGGCCCGTGCCGAACTCCCGGTAGACGGCGAGACCGAGCCGCTCCCCGTAGAAGTCACGGGATCGCTCGGGGTCGGTGGGACGGATCAGCGTCCGTCCGGCGAGTACGTGCACCATGAAGCGGAGCCTAGGCCGTGTCCGCCAAGCGGCGCCTGCCGCGCGGCTCCCGGCACGCCCTGCGGGCGACGCCGCCACCGTGCGGACGCGGCCGACGGCAGCGCTAGGCTCGACCCCGCCCGTGCCGCGTCCAGAAACGGAGAGGTCCCTCATGGATCCCGTGACCGCCACCACCGCCTCCACCGGACTGACCTTCCGCGACGCCCGGGACGCCGACGTGGCCGACCTGGTGGCGCTGATCGAGTCGGCGTACCGCGGGGACGCCAGCCGGGCCGGGTGGACCACCGAGGCGGACATCCTGGAGGGGCAGCGGACCGACCCGGAGGGCGTGATCGAGGTCATCAAGGGCCCCGACAGCAGGCTGCTGACCGTCGAGCGGGACGGCCGGATCATCGCCTGCTGCCAGCTCGAACACCGCGGTGAGCACGCCTACTTCGGCATGTTCGCGGTCAGCCCCGCGGTCCAGGGCGGCGGCGTCGGCAAGACCGTCCTCGCGCAGGCCGAGCGGCAGGCCCGGGAGACCTGGGGCGTCACGGAGATGCACATGACCGTGATTTCCGTGCGCGAGGACCTCATCGCCTGGTACGAGCGCCGCGGCTACCGCCGTACGGGACGGATGACCCCGTTCCCCTACGGCGACGAGCGCTTCGGCATCCCGCAGCGCGACGACCTGGAGTTCGAGCTGCTGGTCAAGGAGCTTCGCTGAGCGTCAGGCCGTGAAGCGGCCGGTGCGCTTGATCTCCGGGTAGTCGGTGGTCGCGCCGTCCAGCTCCAGGGCGTGCGCGAGCCGCAGATGCTCCTGGGTGTTGACCACCCAGCCGATGATCCGCAGGTCCGCCTTGCGGGCGTGCTCCACGACCTCCAGCGTCAGCCGGCGGATGTTGAGGCAGACGGTCGCCGCGCCCGCCTCGACGGCGCGGTCCACCACGTCGAGGCCGTACCGGCTGGCGATGAGCGCCGTGCGCACACCCGGCACCAGCCGGGCGATCTCGGTGATGGCCTCGTCGTGGAACGAGGACACCTCCACGCGCGGCACCAGGTCCCGCTCCAGCATCACCTCGGCCAGCGCCCGGGCCGCCGCCACGTCCTTGATCTCGGCCTGCAGCGGGGCCCGCACGGCGTCCAGGACCTCCTCGAACACCGGGACCCGTTCTCCCCGGCCCGCGTCCAGGGCGCGCAGCTCGTCGAGGGTCTGCTCGGCGATCGGGCCGCTGCCGTCGGTCGTGCGGTCCACGTCCAGGTCGTGCATGACGACCAGGGCGCCGTCCTTGCTCAGGTGCAGGTCGAGCTCGATGGCGTCCAGACCGGCGCGCTCGGCGGCGACGAACGACCGCAGCGTGTTCTCGGGCTCGACGCCCATGACCCCGCGGTGACCGATGGTGAGGAGGCTCAAGGTTCCACTCGCTTCCGTCGACGGCGGCTCGGCGGACGGAACGGAAGGGAACCGTCCGCACGGCAGGGCCGCAGCCTAACGGCCCGCGTCGAAACGTACCCCCCGGACCCTGGGCCGGCGCGACCCCCGGAGCGTGTCCGGCAGGAAAAAGTGCGGCGAAGGGTGGGGGTGGGCAGGATAATTTCCGGATGATCCTCTTGCTGGGAGAAACCTCGTATGCCTACGGTGTCCTCACACAGCTTCTCCCGTGGAGGATGGGACATGACGGAAATTCTTGTGCAGGTGGGTGCGGAGGAGAAGGTTCCTCCGGCGGCCAGGGTGGTGGAGCACCCGGCGTGGCCCGTGCTCAAGGATGCCGTGGAGCAGATCCGGCCATGGCAGTCCAAGGACGGATCGATCGACTTCGCCGCCGAGAAAGCCCCGGCCCGCGCCGACGCCGAGCGCGCCGTGCAGCGCGTCTGCGACGCCGTGCGCGAGCTGTCCCCGCTGCTGCCGCACGACCGCGCCTACCACGAGGCCCTCGTGCGGGACCTGGGCCGCTGGGCCGAGGGCGGCTTCCAGGTGCCGGACTTCCTGGACTCGCTGCTGGCCTTCCAGCCCGCCGCCAACCGCGTGGACGGCCTCCAGCACCTCGTGGTCTTTCCGATGTACACGCAGAACGGCAACCCCGACCGCAATCTCGAAGCGGTCGTGCTGCGCATGGTCTGGCCCGAGTGGCTGGCCGAGCTGGAGCGCACCCGCTACGACAACCCGCTGTTCTGCGGCATCACCTTCGAGGACTTCACGGCCGGCTACGACACCAACTCGGCCGTCCTCTTCCCCGAGACGATCGCCGTGCGCGAGGCCCCCGAGCGCTTCACCTGGGGCGGCATCTTCTGCGACCGCGAGGCCGCCCGCTTCCGCCGGGTCACCGCCGCCGCCGTGGACATCCTGGGCCTGGAACTGCCCGAGGACGTCGCCGCGATGGTGCACGACCAGAAGCGCTGCGAGGAGGCCTTCGTGCTGTGGGACATGGTCCACGACCGCACCCACAGCCACGGCGACCTGCCCTTCGACCCCTTCATGATCAAGCAGCGCCAGCCGTTCTGGATGTACGGCCTGGAGGAGCTGCGCTGCGACCTCACCGCCTTCAAGGAGGCCGTGCAGCTCGCCGAGGAGGGCGTCCCCCAGGCCCGCGACGTGCAGTACGCGGTCCTCTTCGACCGCATGTTCCGCTTCCCGGTCACCGGCGAGCGCGTCCGCAACTACGACGGCCTCGGCGGCCAGCTCCTCTTCGCCTACCTGCACAAGCACGACGTGGTCCGCTGGACCGACAACAAGCTGTCCATCGACTGGCAGCGCGCCCCGCAGGTCACCAACCAGCTGTGCGCCGAGATCGAGACGCTCTACCGGGACGGCATCGACCGCCCCAAGCTCGTCCACTGGTTCGCCGGCTACGAACTGGTCTCCACCTACCTCGCCCCGCACCCCGGCTCCACGTGGGCCAAGGGCCCCGACGCCCTGGACCTGACCCAGCCGCCGCGCAAGCTCGTCGACGAGGTGCTCGCCGACGAGTTTCCGCTCAGCATGTTCTACGAGGCCCTGTCCAAGAAGCTGAAGAAGGTGATCGCCTCAACCAAGGGGATCACGGCGGACGGCGCCGAGCAGGTCGCCGCGTGAGCGACCGCACCGACGAAGCATCGCTGGAGGCGAGGAACATGGGGAACGGGGCTCTCGACGGCGCGGTCGTCGCGGTGGCCGGAGCGGGCGGACCCGCCGGCCGGGCGGCGCTGCTCAGGCTCGCCGAGGCGGGCGCGACCGTCATCGGTTCGGACAACGACCCGGAGCGGCTCGCCGAGGCCGTGGACGCGGCCCGCTACGCGCACGGCGGCGCCACGGTCACCGGCGAGAAGGTCGACCTGCTCGACCTGGACTCCGCCCGGGACTGGGCCGCCCGCATCGAGAAGGACTTCGGCCGCGTCGACGGCCTGGTCCACCTCGTCGGCGGCTGGCGCGGCAGCCAGACCTTCACCAAGACCGACCTGGACGACTGGGACCTGCTGGAGAAGCTGCTCATCCGCACCGTGCAGCACACCTCCCTCGCCTTCCACGAGGCACTGCAGCGCAGCGACCGCGGCCGCTACGTCCTGATCAGTGCCGCGGGCGCGAGCAGCCCGACCGCCGGCAACGCCGCGTACTCCGCCGCCAAGGCCGCGGCCGAGGCGTGGACGCTGGCCATGGCCGACTACTTCCGCAAGGCGGGGGGCGAGCAGGGTCCGACGTCCGCTGCTGCGATCCTGGTGGTCAAGGCGTTGGTCCACGACGCGATGCGCGCCGAGCGGCCCAACGCGAAGTTCGCGGGCTTCACGGACGTCAAGGACCTGGCCGAGGCCATCGCCGGAGTCTGGGAGAAGCCCGCCGCGGAAGTGAACGGAAACCGTCTGTGGCTGACCGAGAAGCCGTGAACCCCCCGAAGACCGACGCGCGTCGCCATCACGACCCGGAGGTCCGCGGTTTCGCCAGTGACAACTACGCCGGGGCCCACCCGGAGGTGCTCGCCGCCCTGGCCCTCGCCAACGGCGGGCACCAGGTCGCGTACGGCGAGGACGCCTACACCGAGAACCTCCAGCGGATCGTGCGCAGCCACTTCGGCGCGAGCGCCGAGGCCTTCCCGGTGTTCAACGGCACCGGCGCGAACGTCGTCGCGCTCCAGGCGGTCACCGACCGCTGGGGCGCGGTGATCTGCGCCGAGAGCGCGCACATCAACGTCGACGAGGGCGGCGCACCCGAGCGCATGGGCGGCCTCAAGCTGCTCACCGTGCCCACGCCCGACGGCAAGCTCACCCCCGAGCTGATCGACCGGCAGGCGTACGGCTGGGAGGACGAGCACCGCGCGATGCCGCAGGTCGTCTCGATCACCCAGAGCACCGAGCTCGGCACGCTCTACACGCCGGAGGAGATCCGGGCCATCTGCGAGCACGCCCACGCGCACGGCATGAAGGTGCACCTGGACGGCTCCCGGATAGCCAACGCCGCCGCCTCCCTGAACGTCCCCATGCGGACCTTCACCAACGCGGTCGGCGTCGACATCCTGTCCCTGGGCGGTACCAAGAACGGCGCCCTGTTCGGCGAGGCCGTCGTGGTCATCGACCCGGACGCCGTGCGCCGCATGAAGCACCTGCGCAAGATGTCCATGCAGCTCGCCTCCAAGATGCGCTTCGTGTCGGTGCAGCTGGAGGCGCTGCTCGCCAAGGACCTGTGGCTGCGCAACGCCCGGCACTCCAACGAGATGGCCCAGCGCCTCGCCGAGGGCGTGCGCGCCGTGCACGGTGTGGAGATCCTCTACCCGGTGCAGGCCAACGCGGTCTTCGCGCGGCTCCCGCACGACGTGAGCGAGCGGCTGCAGAAGCGGTTCCGGTTCTACTTCTGGGACGAGAGCGCGGGCGACGTCCGCTGGATGTGCGCCTTCGACACGACCGAGGAGGACGTGGACGCGTTCGTGGCCGCCCTCAAGGAGGAGATGGCCCGCTAGCCGTACAAGACCATCGCGTGCATAGGTATGCGGTCGATCGGAAATGCATTGACTCCGGATCGGCCGCATACCTATGCTCTGCGGCCATGCAGCTGATCCAGGAAACACCCGACCTCTCCGCCTACTTGGCCGCCGACGAGGCGATCGACCACGATCACCCGCTCGTCCGGGAGGCCGCCGCGAGGCTCGCTGGTGGAGTGGCGGACTCGTATGAGTATGCGCGCGTAGCGTTCGAGTTCGTGCGCGATGCCATCCCGCACTCCCAGGACTCCGGCGATCTCCGTGTCACCTGGCGCGCCTCCGACGTCCTCGCGCAGGGGACCGGCATCTGTCACGCCAAGGCTCACGCGCTCGCCGCGCTGCTGCGGGCCGAGGACATCCCCACCGCGCTGTGCTACCAGCAGTTCGAGGTCGTCCACGGCCTGGTCGCCGTCCGCTTCAACGGCGCCTGGCACCGCCAGGACCCCCGAGGCAACAAGCCGGGTGTCGACGCCCGGTTCTCCCTCGACGGTGAACGGCTGGCCTTCACCCCCGACTCCGAGTCCAATGAACTGGACTACCCAGTCCTGTATGCTAAACCTCACCCGGTCGTGCTGGACGCCCTCAAAGCCGCCCCCGACCGGCCCACCCTGTGGACGACGCTCCCCACCGCACTCTGAGACAAGGCGGACCATGACGCTCACCCTGACCGTGTCCGACGAGGTGCGCGCCCTCGCGCCCGGCTTCACCCACGTCGCCGTCGAGGCGCACGGTCTGTTCAACGGCCCCAGCACCGACGCCGGTTCCGCCCTCCTCGACGACGCGACCCGCCGGCTCGCCGCCCGCCTCGCCGGGCGCGCCCCGCACGAGGACCCGCACATGGCGGCATGGCGGGAGGCGTACACGTCGTTCGGCGCGAAGCCGTCCCGCACCCGCAACTCCGCGGAGGCGCTGGCCAAGCGGGCCCTGTCGGAGTCGGGGCTGCCCCGGATCAACCTGCTCGTGGACCTCTACAACGCCATCAGCGTCGCCCACCTGATCCCCGTCGGCGGCGAGGACACCGACCGCATCGAGGGCGGCATGCGTCTCGTCCGTGCGACCGGCGAGGAGGACTTCGTGACCGTCGCCGGGGGAGCGGAGACGGTCGAGCACCCCGAGGCGGGCGAGGTGGTGTGGCGCGACGACGCCGGGGTGACCTGCCGCCGCTGGAACTGGCGCCAGGGGCCGCGCACCCGGCTCACCGAGGAGACCACCTCGGGCATCTTCCTGCTGGAGAGCCTCGCACCGATGCCGGTCGCCGACGTCGAGAAGGCCGCCGCCGAACTCGCCGAACTGCTGGAGAAGTTCAGCCCGGGAGCCCGCGTCACCGTCCGCCCCGCCGACCCGGCCCGCACCCCGCCGCGCGACTGACCCGGTCCGGTCGCCGGCCTCCCCGCCGGCATGAGGGGCGGATTCGTCGAGGAGAAGACCGCGGGCGCCGTCACGAACACCGTGATCCGGCGCCGCGTCGTTCGCCCCCGTAGCGCGGCCCTCGTACCGGAGCCGACCGGACAGCGTCCGGCTCCGCCGTCACGGGCCGGGCCTCATGGGCGGCGGCGGGACGGCCGGAGCGCGGCGGTCAGCGTGCCTCCGCCTCGCGGACCTGCTCCGGGGTCGGCGCCGTACCGCCGAGGTGCGCCGGGAGCCACCACGTGTCGTCGGCGTCCTTCGGGCGCACGGGGTAGGCGCGCTGCGCGGCGTCGAGGAGCTCCTGCACCCGCTCGCGCAACTGCCGCGTGATCGCGCCCGCGTACTTGTCGCGGGACGCCTCGATCGCCTCGCCGACACGGATGGTGATCGGCGTGTGGCTGCGCTTGAAGTTGCGCGGGTGGCCCTTGGTCCACAGCCGCTGCGTGCCCCACACGGCCATCGGGACCAGCGGGACGCCCGCCTCCTGGGCCAGGCGCGCGGCACCGGACTTGAAACTCTTGAGCGTGAACGACTGCGAGATGGTCGCCTCGGGGAAGACTCCGACGATCTCACCGGACCGCAGCGAGTCGAGGGCGTGCTCGTACGCCGCCTCGCCCTGCTTGCGGTCCACGGGGATGTGCTTCATGCCGCGCATCAGCGGGCCGGAGATCTTGTGCCGGAACACGGCCTCCTTCGCCATGAACCGGACGAGACGCTTCTGCGGCAGCGCCGCCAGGCCGTTGAAGATGAAGTCCAGGTAGCTGATGTGGTTGCTCACCAGCACGGCGCCGCCCGAGCGCGGGATGTTCTCCGACCCCTGGCAATCGATCTTGAGGTCCCACACCTTGAACATCGTGCGGGCGAGACCGACAACGGGACGGTAAACGAGTTCTGCCATGGGCAGGATGGACCCTTCCTTCTCTGCCTGGGAAGGGGACTCCCGGCGGAAAGTTACGCAGCCGTAGGTTTACGGCTTGTCGAGATGGTGCCCGAAGAACGTCCGGGTAGCCAGTCCTCCCGCCCGCCAACCGCGAGATTCTCGTCACGTTGGCCCACCTGCCCCACCTCGGGCTTTTACGCGCTCATTGCTCGGCCCGAACCGCCACACGCCGTACGAACAGGTACGACTCGCAGCCCAGGCAGTACCCGAAAGCGGCATTGAGGAAGGCCGCCGCGAGCGCCGCGCCCGTCGTGGCCAGTCCCAGCCACTGCGGGCCCAGCGCGAAACCGACCAGGCCGACGCCCGCGAACAGCAGCCCCACCGCCTGCGCGAAGCGCGGGGGTTGCGGCGCCTCGAACTCCGTCGGAGGTCCGAGCCGCGGCCGAATCGCCCTGCGGAACAGCCACCCGTACGGCGAGCGGCCCACGCCGCCCGCGGCGCCCAGCGCGAACGCCAGTGTCTGCCAGGCCAGCAGCCACGGGCTCCCGGTGATCAGCGCGACCGCCAGGACGACGGTCGTCACGGCCGCCCCGAAGCGGGGCCCTCTCGCATCGATGTCCATGCGGACCAAGCATTCCGCACGACGGCCCGCGCCGGGAGCCGGGAATCTTTGCGGTCTCGTGAACGCTTGTGCAGACAATGACCGGACTGGTGGTGTGCCTGGCGGTGCTCGCGGCGGCGAGCGCCTACGGAGTGCTGCGACGGCGGCGGAGCGGGAGGATGCGGGTGCGCGGGCGCGACGACGGCAAACGGCTCGGAGCGGCCGAACTGGGCGCCGAACTCGGCGAACGGGCCACGCTCGTGCAGTTCTCCAGCGCGTTCTGCGCCCCTTGCCGGGCCACCCGACGCGTCCTCGGCGAGGTCGCCGGCCTGGTCCCGGGCGTGACCCACGTCGAGGTCGACGCCGAGGCCCACCTGGACCTCGTACGCGCCCTGGACATCCTCAAGACGCCGACCGTGCTGGTCCTCGACGCCGGCGGTCGGGTGGTGCGCCGCGCCACCGGACAGCCCCGCAAGGCCGACGTGATCGCCGCGCTCGGCGACGCGGTCCGACCCGTGGCCGGACCGTGAGCCGGCTCCCACATCGCGGGACGTACTTGACTGTGCGCACCACGTATCGTCAGCCTGAGGCGCATGCCTTCGGAACTCCTTCTCTTCGGGCGGGTGCACATCGACCTCGCCCGCACCGCGAGCGCGCGCTGTCCGGGCTGCTGAGCAGCCAAGGACCCGCTCGTCACCTCCCCCGAAGGACAACTCCATGACGGCCACGCCCGACCTCGTCACCCACCGGCTCGCCTCGCCCGACCTGCTGCGCTCCCTCTTCCGCCGGCACGCGGCCGGAGTCGCGGTGATCACCGCGCAGTCCGGCACCGGCCCGGTCGGCTTCACCGCCACCTCGCTGACCTCCGTGTCCGCCGAACCCCCGATGATCTCCTTCGGCGTCGGCACCGGCGCCTCCAGCTGGCCCGCCATCGCCACGACCGACCACGTCGGCGTGCACATACTCGGCGAGCACCAGCAGGAACTGGCCGCCACCTTCGCCCGCAGCGGCGCCGACCGGTTCGGCGCGCCCACCGTCTGGCGGGAGGGCCCGGAGGGGGTGCCCGTGCTCGACGGCGTCCTCGCCTGGATGGTCGGCCGCGTCGTGGCGCGGGTGCCCGCGGGCGACCACCGCGTGGTCCTGGCCGAGGTCGTCCTCGGGGATCCCTCGGGCACCGGTCGACCCCTCGTCTACCACCAGGGGCGCTTCAGCGGTCTGCGCGACTGAGGCCCTGCCGGGCGGCTGTCCCGCTGCTGCGTGACGGTCCGGTTCCGGTTACGCTGCGTTGCACAGGTCACAGTTCAAAGCGCTTGCTTAGCGGGCATGAACTGGGTGTACTGACGAGTAATATTTCGTTCGGAGCGCGGGTCGCCCCGACCGGGATCAGCCGCTTGAGGCGCCTATGCTGCCTGCAAGCAGGCAGCCGAGAAATGACGATGCAGTAGGAGAGCCGGCGTGAGCTTGAGGATCGTTGTCACTGTGAAGTACGTGCCCGACGCCACTGGCGACCGGCACTTCGCCGATGACCTGACCGTCGACCGGGACGACGTGGACGGTCTGCTCTCCGAGCTGGACGAGTACGCGGTCGAGCAGGCGCTGCAGATCTCCGAGAACTCCGACGACGACGTCGAGGTCACCGTCCTGACCGTCGGCCCCGAGGACGCCAAGGACGCGCTGCGCAAGGCGCTGTCGATGGGCGCCGACAAAGGCATCCACGTCGAGGACGACGACCTGCACGGCACCGACGCCATCGGCACGTCCCTGGTGCTGGCGAAGGCGATCGAGAAGGCCGGTTTCGACCTGGTCATCTCCGGTATGGCGTCGACCGACGGCACCATGGGCGTCGTCCCGGCCCTGCTCGCGGAGCGCCTGGGCGTCCCGCAGGTCACCCTGCTCTCTGAGGTCTCCGTCGAGGACGGCACCGTCAAGGGCCGCCGGGACGGCGACGCCGCTTCCGAGCAGCTGGAGGCGTCCCTGCCGGCCGTGGTCTCGGTGACCGACCAGTCGGGCGAGGCGCGCTACCCGTCCTTCAAGGGCATCATGGCGGCCAAGAAGAAGCCGGTGGAGTCCTGGGACCTGTCCGACCTGGACCTGGAGGCCGAGGAAGTGGGCCTGGAGGGTGCCTACACGGTGGTCGACTCCGCGGCCGAGCGTCCGGCCCGTACCGCCGGCACGATCGTCAAGGACGAGGGCGAGGGCGGCAAGCAGCTCGCTGAGTTCCTCGCGGGCCAGAAGTTCATCTGAGCCCCGGTTCGCTGACCGCCCCGCTACTTTTCCGAGCAGGAGAGCAATCCCATGGCTGAAGTTCTCGTCTACGTCGATCACGTGGACGGTGCCGTCCGCAAGCCCACCCTGGAGCTGCTGACCCTGGCCCGCCGCATCGGTGAGCCGGTCGCCGTCGCGCTGGGCAACGGCGCCGCCGACACCGCCGCCGCGCTGGCCGAGCACGGTGCGGTGAAGGTCCTCACGCACGAGGCGTCCGAGTACGCCGAGTACCTGGTCGTGCCGAAGGTGGACGCCCTGCAGGCCGCCTACGAGGCCGTGTCCCCGGCCGCCGTGCTGGTGCCGTCCTCCGCCGAGGGCAAGGAGATCGCCGCGCGTCTGGCACTGCGCATCGGCTCCGGCATCATCACCGACGCCGTCGACCTGGAGGCCGGCGACGAGGGTCCGGTGGCCACCCAGTCGGTGTTCGCCGCCGCGTTCACCACCAAGTCCCGTGTCTCCAAGGGCACTCCGGTCATCACGGTCAAGCCCAACAGCGCGGCCGTCGAGGCCGCTCCGGCCGCCGGCGCGGTCGAGGCGCTGTCGGTGACCTTCTCCGAGAAGGCGACCGGTACGAAGGTCACCGGCCGCACGCCGCGTGAGTCGACGGGCCGCCCGGAGCTGACCGAGGCCGCGATCGTGGTCTCCGGTGGCCGCGGTGTGAACGGCGCGGAGAACTTCGCGATCATCGAGGCGCTCGCCGACTCCCTCGGCGCGGCCGTCGGTGCCTCGCGTGCCGCCGTCGACGCCGGCTGGTACCCGCACACCAACCAGGTCGGCCAGACCGGCAAGTCCGTATCGCCGCAGTTGTACATCGCCTCCGGCATCTCGGGTGCGATCCAGCACCGCGCGGGCATGCAGACCTCGAAGACGATCGTGGCGATCAACAAGGACGCCGAGGCCCCGATCTTCGACCTGGTCGACTACGGCGTCGTCGGCGACCTGTTCGACGTCGTCCCGCAGCTCACCGAGGAGATCAAGACCCGCAAGGGCTGATCCATCCCTGCCAGGGCGTCGAAGGCCCCCGTGACCGCGCGGCCCGCGCGGTCACGGGGGCCTCTCGCTCTCCCCGGCCGCGCCGCGCCGCCCCGCCGTCCACGGGCCGAAGGTGCGAAGCCGACCGGGACGTAAGACGGTGTTGACCAGGCGGAAGCTCGCCCGATAACTTCGCTCTACGGATTGTTGATTCCGTACAGCGGAAAACAGGAGGGTGTGGGAATGGGTCAGGGCCAGCAGGAGACCGTGGCGACGAGCCTCGCGGGCGCCGTGCGCGAGGAGATCAGCGCCTCCCTCGCGCCGGTCGACGCCGAGCTGGAGCGCCGCTACCCGGGAGACCCCGGCACCCGCCAGCCCGTCCACACGGTGTACGTCCCCGGCGACGTCTTCACCGCCGAAACGATCCGCTCCTGGGGCGACCAGGCCCTCGGCCTCCTCGACGAACACGCCCCGGACGCCGCCTCGTTCGCCGCCGTCCTCGGCCTGTCCGACGAACTCGCCGAGCCGGTGTACGCGCGCGTGCGCGCCAAGCTGGAACGCGAGCCCGTCGAGGACCTGCGCGTCGACTTCGAGGACGGCTACGGCAACCGCCCGGACGCCGAGGAGGACGAGGCCGCCGCCCGTGCCGCCCGGCTGATCGCCGAGGCCTGCGCGACCGGCACGGCGGCCCCGTACATGGGCATCCGCATGAAGTGCATGGAGGCCCCGGTGCGCGACCGTGGCATCCGCACCCTCGACATCTTCCTCACCGGCCTGACGGAGGCCGGCGGCCTGCCCGACGGGCTGGTCCTGACCCTGCCGAAGGTGACCTACCCCGAGCAGGTCACGGCGATGGTGCGGCTGCTGGAGGCCTTCGAGAAGGCGCGCGGTCTGGCGCCCGGCCGGCTCGGCTTCGAGATCCAGATCGAGACCAGCCAGTCCATCCTCGCCGCCGACGGCACCGCCGCCGTCGCCCGCATGATCCGGGCCGCCGAGGGCCGCGCCACCGGACTGCACTACGGCACCTTCGACTACAGCGCCTGCCTCGGCGTCTCCGCCGCCCACCAGGCCAGCGACCACCCGGCCGCCGACCACGCCAAGGCCGTCATGCAGGTCGCCGCCGCCGGCACCGGCGTACGCGTCTCGGACGGCTCCACCAACGTCCTGCCCGTCGGCCCCACTTCGAAGGTCCACGACGCCTGGCGGCTGCACTACGGCCTCACCCGCCGCGCCCTGGCCCGCGCCTACTACCAGGGCTGGGACATGCACCCCGGCCACATCCCCACCCGGTACGCCGCCGTCTACGCCTTCTACCGCGAGGGCTTCGAGCAGGCCGCCGCCCGCCTCGCCCGCTACGCCGGCCGCACCTCCGGCGACGTCATGGACGAGCCCGCCACCGCCAAGGCCCTCAGCGGCTACCTGCTGCGCGGCCTGGACTGCGGCGCCCTCGACGTCGCCGAGGTCGCCCGGCTGACCGGCCTGACCCGCGCCGACCTGGAGGGCTTCGCCTCGCCCCGGCGCGGTGACCTGACGGCCTCCGCCACATAGCGGACTGTCACGGCCCGCGGCACCGAACGGTCACGTCACCGCCGCCCCCCGGGCCGGGTCCGCGAAGTGGCGCCTGCCGGGCGTCGCGCGGCCGTCCTGCGGGCGACGACGCCACTTCGCGGCCTAGGCTGTACCCCGCGCGCAGTGCGTCGCGTATGTCACAGGTGTCACAGGAACGGGGCTGCGGTGTCTTCGGGGGAGTACGGACAGGCGGACGGACCCGGCCGGCTGCTGGCCGGGCGCTATCGCGTCACGGCGCAGCTCGGCCGCGGGGGCATGGGAGTGGTCTGGCGGGCCGAGGACGAGGTGCTCGGCCGCGAGGTCGCGGTCAAGGAACTGCGCACCTACACCGACGCCGACGCGCCCGAACTGGCCGACCTGCGGCTGCGGATGCAGCGCGAGGCGCGCGCCGCGGCCCGGGTGCGCCACCCCGGTGTCGTCGCCGTCCACGACGTGACCGAGGTCGACGGCCGCCCGCTCATCGTCATGGAGCTGGTCGACGGGCCGTCCCTCGACGACGTGCTGCGCGACCGCGGCACCCTCGACCCGCGCGAGGCCGCCGGCATCGGCGCCAAGGTCATGGACGCGCTGGCCGCCGCGCACCGGGCCGGCGTGCTGCACCGCGACGTCAAGCCCGGCAACATCCTGCTGGACCGCTCCGGCCGCGTCGTCCTCACGGACTTCGGCATCGCGACGATGGAGGACCCCGGCGACGGCGCCGCCACCCACCTCACCCGCAGCGGCGAACTCGTCGGCTCCCTCGACTACCTGGCACCCGAGCGCGCCCAGGGCGCCCAGCCGGGCGCCGCCTCCGACGTGTGGGCGCTCGGCGCCACGCTGTACGCGGCCGTCGAGGGCGCCTCGCCGTTCCGCCGTACGTCGACCTTCTCCACGCTCACCGCGATCGTCACCGACCCGCTGCCGGAGCCCCGGCGCGCCGGTCCGCTCGGCCCCGTCCTGCGGCAGCTGATGGACAAGCGCCCCGAGTCGCGTCCGGACGCCGACCGGGCCCGCGCCCTGCTCCAGGCCGTCGCGGACGGCGGCCCCGCGGACGTGCCGACCTCCCCGCTGCGCGGACCGGCGCCGACCCCCTTCCGGACGGAGACCGAACTCGGCGTCCCGTCGGTCCCCCCGGGATTCGGGCCGCCGCAGGGCACGCCCCCCGGGGCGGGACAGGGCTACGGAGCGGCGGCCCTTCCGGGCGGACAGGCATGGGGACAGGGCCAGGCCGGCGAAGGACAGCAGGCGCCCGGAGCGTACGGGCCGGGGCACGCCGCCCCGTACGGGCCGCAGGACGCGGGCTCCGCCGGGCACTGGGCCGGCGGCCACGCCGGGCAGGGGCCGCAAGGCCATGCCGGGGCGATGGGGCATCCCGGGCAGGGAGCGCCGGGTCACGCCGGACATGCGGCGCCGGGCCGTCCCGGGCACGAGGCGCCGGGTCACGCCGGGCCCGCGACGTCCGGCCCTCCCGGGTACGCGGCGCCGGGCCACGCCGCGCAGGGACACGGTCCGGCCGGGCCCGGTGCCGGCTCCGGGGCCGGTGCCGTGCCGTCCGGCGGGACCTCCGCGCCCACCGGCCCCGTGTCCCGCTCCGCCCCGCGTCGCCGCAAGGGCCCGGCGCTGCTCGCCGCCGCCGCCGTCACCGTCGTCCTCGTCGCCACCGGTGTCGCGGTCACCGTCCTGAACGACCCCGGCGACGCCGAAGCGGGCGCGCGGACGGGCGGGCCCGGCAGCTCGGCCACGGCCACCCCCGACCCGGACCGCACCCGCGGCGAACTCTCCGAGGACCCCGAGCCGAGCGGCCGGGGCGAGCAGGAGAAGACCCGGGAACCGTCCCGGACACCGGACGGCATGGGCGCGAGCAGCCCCGAGGACAAGCCCGCCGCCAAGAGACCCGACAACTCCTCGGCGGGCGGCGCCACGGGCGGCGGCGCGGGGAGCGACGGCGGGACAACGGGCGGCGGCGGTACGACCACGGCCCCGCCGGCCTGCACCCCGATCGGCGGCGGCAAGTACAACTGCCAGGTCTGGCGCACCGCCAAGTCCTACACCGCGGCCGGCGCCGAGGCCGGTGTCCTCAACGCGGGCACCAACTACTTCTACTGCCAGCAGAACCTGGGCCGCCGCGAGACGTACGGCGAGTGGACCAACGTGTGGTGGGCGAAGACGGACGACGACAGCGGCAACGCGGGCGTCTTCGTCAGCGACGTCTACATCCAGGGCGGCGACAACGACGCGCCGCTGCCGGGACTGCCCGTCTGCTGAGCCCTCACGTACCGCTCCAGACCCGACCCGGTCACCAGCCGCTCCTCGGCGAACACCCGCGTGCCCCGCTCGCACCGCCACCGGTCGGCGCGGGCCCGCGCGCAGAACTCCTCCGGCGTCGAGCCGAACAGCTCGCGCAACGGCGGCCGGGTGGCCAGCAGTTCGGCGAGCAGCGGGCGCTGGCCGGGGTGGGTGCGCGGGGTCCGGGCGCCGTTGTGCAGGACACCGTGCCGGTTCACGTACACGTACGCGCCGGGCAGCAGTGTGCCGTCGGCGAGTTCGATCCGTACGTCGGGAGCGGGCAGCCAGGCGCGGTCGTAGTTGCCGCCCGGCAGCGGTACGCCCTCGCTCGCGTCGATCACCTCCAGCTGGCGGGTGTCGAGCCAGATCAGGAACAACTCCCGTACGGCGGTGGGCGCGGTGAACGGGGAGGCCGACACGTAGCCCATGCGGCTCACGTGTGCCGAGACGCCCACGTCGAGGCCGGTGACCCGGGCCCGGACCATCGGAATCGGCGAGTCGATGCCGAACTCGGTGGTCTTGTGCCGCAGTTGGGCCGGGCAGGCGTTGGAGCCGACGGCGAGGATGGGGACCCGGTCCTCGTGCACCAGACGGTCCAGCGGCAGCAGCCGGTCGCCGTCCAGCAGACCGGAGTCCGCCGGCCACGCCCCGGGATAGAGCAGCGGATGGTCGCGCGGCGCCTCGGCCAGACCGAGGGCCTCCAGGGTGCGGTCGTCCATGCGCCGCTCAGTCCGCCGGGGGCAGCTCACCCGAGCCGCGAGTGATGAGCCGGGTCGGCAGTTCGATGCGGTCGGGCGCGACCAGGGTGCCGTCCAGCTGCTGGAAGAGGCGCTCGGCGGCGGTGCGGCCGAGGGTCGCCGAGTCCTGCGCGACGACCGTCACGCCCGGTTGGAGCAGGTCGGCGAGCTCGATGTCGTCGAAACCGACGAGGGCGACCGGGCGGGACTGCTCGGCGAGGACCCGGATCACGGTGACCGTCACCCGGTTGTTGCCCGTGAAGACCGCGGTCACCGGGTTCGGGTCGGACAGCATCTCCTCGGCCGCCCGCCGCACCCGCACGGGGTCGGTGACGCCGAGGGACATCCAGGAGTCCTTGACCGGTATCCCGGCGTTCTCCATGGCCGCCCGGTAGCCGCGCAGCCGCTCCGCGGCGGTGTGGATGCGCGGCATGTCGCCGATGAAGCCGATGCGGCGGTGCCCGTGCGCGATGAGGTGGGCGACGCCGTCCCGGGCGCCGCCGAAGTTGTCCGACAGGACGACGTCCGCGTCGATCTGCCCGGCCGGGCGGTCCACGAACACCGTCGCGACACCGGCCTTCAGCTCCGGCTCCAGATACCGGTGGTCGTCGCCGGCCGGGATCACCACCAGGCCGTCCACCCGCCGTGCGCACAGCGCCAGCACGAGCTCCTGCTCCCGGTCCGGGTCCTCCGCGCTGGAGCCGTTGATGAGCAGCGCGCCGTGGGCCCGCGCCACCTCCTCGACCGCTCGGCTGAGCGGACCGTAGAAGGGGTCCGCGAGGTCCTCCAGCACCAGGCCGATGCTCGCCGTGCGGCCCTTGCGCAGCACGCGCGCGCTGTCGTTGCGGCGGAAGCCGAGCGCGTCGATGGCCTCCTGGACGCGGCGCTCCGTCTCCGGCGTGACGCCCGGTTCGCCGTTGACCACGCGGGAGACCGTCTTCAGTCCCACGCCGGCCCGGGCGGCCACGTCCTTCATGGTCGGACGATTGCCGTAGCGGCTTCCGGGGAGGCGGTCTGCTCGGCGGGGCGTCTCGGGCACGATGCGGTGTCCTGTCCTGTCGTACGACGGGGTGCGGCGGTCCATGGTTTGTATGAGGATGTGGCGTCGAGCATAGAGCCTGGACAACGTTGTCAGATGCGGGAGACACTGTCCACCGCACTCTTGGGCCCGCGCCTCGGCGCGCGACCGGCCTGCTGCTTTCTCAATTTTCGCGACGCTTTCGCTTGGTGGACGGGGAGATCCGACTCTGATGCACACGAATCTCGTGGCCGCGCTCGACATCGGCGGCACCAAGATCGCCGGGGCGCTGGTGGACGGCCACGGCGAGATCCTGGTGCGGGCCCAGCGCGCCACGCCCGCACGGGAGGACGGCGACACCGTGATGCGGGCCGTGCAGGACGTGCTCGGCGAACTGGCCGCGTCGCCCCTGTGGACGCGGGTCTCGGCCGTCGGCATCGGCAGCGCGGGCCCGGTCGACGCCTCCGCGGGCACCGTCAGCCCGGTCAACGTGCCCGGCTGGCGCGACTACCCGCTGGTCCGGCGCGTGCGCGACGCCGCCGGTGACCTGCCCGTCGAGCTGATCGGCGACGGCGTCGCGATCACGGCGGCCGAGCACTGGCAGGGCGCCGCCCGCGGCCACGACAACGCGCTGTGCATGGTGGTGTCGACGGGAGTCGGCGGCGGCCTCGTCCTGAACGGGCGGCTGCATCCGGGACCCACGGGCAACGCCGGCCACATCGGCCACATCAGCGTCGACCTGGACGGTGATCTCTGCCCCTGCGGTTCGCGCGGCTGCGTGGAGCGTCTCGCGAGCGGCCCGAACATCGCCCGCCGCGCCCTGGAGGGCGGCTGGCGTCCCGGTCCCGACGGCGACACCTCCGCCGCGGCGGTGGCCGCCGCCGCGCGGGGCGGCGACCCGGTCGCGGTGGCCTCCTTCGAGCGGGCGGCGCAGGCGCTGGCCGCCGGTATCGCGGCCACCGCGACCCTGGTCGAGATCGACATCGTGGTGATCGGCGGGGGAGTGGGCAAGGCGGGCGACATCCTGTTCACCCCGCTCCGCAAGGCCCTGAGCACCTACGCGACGCTGTCGTTCGTCCAGCGCCTCACGGTGGCCCCGGCCCGGATGGGCACGGACGCCGGTCTGGTGGGGGCGGCGGCAGCGGCGCTTTCGGGGCGGGCCGTGGCGGGGGTGTAGCCGCCCGGCCCGGGAGCGGGCGCCGGCGCGCGTGTGCGGTCCGCGCGGTCGTCCCGGCGCCGCCCCGGGGTGTCTCCGGCTCAGCAGGTCAGGCGGGCGTCGGCCCAGTCCGCGTGGTCGGAGTCGATGCCGTCGCCGGCGTCCGTGACGACGAGCCTGACCAGTTCGGCGCCGGTCACGTCGGCCGTGAGCGGCCTGGGCGGCATCGCGTTGGTGAGGGTGCCGGTCGAGGCGACCAGGGTGTCGTCGGCCCAGATCTCGAAGGCGACGGTGCCCGCGGTGCCCTTCTCGTCGTCCACGCCGACGTCCGCGGTGACGGTCTCGCAGGCGGCCCCGGCGTAGTACTCGACGGCGCTCTCCGCGTGGACGCCGAGTCCCTTGTCGTAGCGGACCCCGCCGATGGTGATCGGGTTGCCGTCGCCCGCGGCGCTCTCCCCGTTGCTGGTGTCGCGCTCGGCGGGGCCCCAGCCGTTGGCGGCCGACAGCCACGGCAGGTCGCCGAGCCAGGACGTGCCGGAGGGCGGCGCCGTCACCACGGTCGCGGTCAGCGGCAGCGTCCGGTCGACCCGGGCGCCGTTCGGGGCGCGGCAACTCGCCCTCAGGGTCAGGTCGTGGGCGCCCGTGGGTGTGCCGACGGGGGCCGTCACCGTCCACGTGGTGCGCAGGGAGCCGCCCGGCGGGAGCACGGCGGCGCCGGTCGGGGACTGGGCGTGGACCGTCCAGCCCGCGGGTCCGCCGAGCGCCACGGAGACGTTCCTCGCCGGTGTTCGGCCGAGGTCGGTGACCGACGTGGTGACCGTGGCGGGCTCGCCGGCCTCCATGAAGGAGCCGCCGGTCACGCCGAGTTCGACGGCGGGCGGGTGCTCGGCCCAGCGCGTGTCGGCGGCCACGCGGACGAGGACCGTGCCGTGGGCCGGTACGGTCGCCGAGATCGTTCCGGCGGTGTGATCCGTGCGGTGTTCCCACAGGTCGCGCAGTGTGTAGGCGTCCGCGTCGGGCAGGCCGACGGCCTCGGCGGTCGTGGTGATGCGCTGCGGGCCGCCGGACTCGTTGAACAGCGCCACGGCGCGGCTGCCGTCCTTCATCTCCTTGGCGACGACCCAGCGTCCGCCCTCGGAGGACACGACGGTGCCCTGCTTGCCCAGCGGGTCCTGGTCGACCGCGACGACCTCGCGATTGCCGAGGATGTCGAAGGTCTCGTCGGAGGCCTTGCGCAGGTCGGTGCCGATGAGCAGCGGCGCGGCCATGACCGCCCACATCGAGAAGTGCGAGCGGTACTCGGTGTCCGTCATGCCTCCGTTGCCGACCTCCAGCATGTCCGGGTCGTTCCAGTGGCCCGGTCCCGCGTACTCGGCGAGCGGCAGGTTCTTCTTCAGGATCGACAGCATCGACCCCCAGTTATCGCTGATGTCGCCGGTGGTGCGCCACAGGTGCCCGACGTCGGCGGCCCATTCCCAGGGCTCGTTCTGGCCCCATTCGCAGATGCTGTACACGATGGGCCGTCCGGTCGCCGCGAGCGCGTCGCGCATGGTCGTGTAGCGCAGCTTCGCGTCCACGCCCTGGTTGTGGCAGTTGTCGTACTTGAGGTAGTCGACGCCCCACTGCGCGAACTGCCGCGCGTCGCTGTACTCGTGGCCCAGCGCGCCGGGGAAGCCGATGTCGCTGCACGTCTTGGTGCCGGCGCTGGTGTAGATGCCGAACTTCAGCCCTTTGGAGTGGACGTGGTCGGCGACGGCCTTGATCCCGTTCGGGAAGCGGACCGGGCCCGGCACGAGCCTGCCGTTCTCGTCCCGCTCCGGCAGCGCCCAGCAGTCGTCGAGGTTGACGTACTCGTACCCGGCGTCCTTGAGGCCCCGCTCGACGAAGAGGTCCGCGATGGCCTTGACCATGGTCTCGTCGAAGTCGGCGCGGCAGTGCGTGGAGTTCCAGTTGTTGAAGCCCATGGGCGGCGTGCGCGCCGGCTCCGCGTGCGGCGGCGCCGGGCAACGACGGCCCCGGGGCCGGATCGGCGCCGGTCGGGTGAGCGCCTGCGTGACCCCTGCGGCGCCCGCGCAGTTGAACACGGCATGAAGAAGCGCAGCATGCTCGCCATCGCCTCCCTCGCCGCCGGTTTCGTCGTCGCGGCCGTCACCCCGTCCCACGCGAAGGCCCACTCCGCGCTCGGCGACCTCGACGTGGACCGCACCCTCGGCACCGCCCAGGACCTCGTCGCCAGTGACAGCCTGGACGGCGTCGAGGACACCCTCGGCGGCAACGGCTGACGGGCCCTCTCCCGGCCGGGCGGCGCCGGTGCCCAGTGACCACGGGCACCGGCGCCGTCGGCATGTGCGCCCTCAACTGGGGCTGGTTTCCGTGGCAGGGTGGAGCGGGCAAGCCTCAGGGGGCCAACTCAAGAGGGGGAAACGTGATCGTTTGGATCAACGGGACGTTCGGTGCGGGAAAGACCACCACCGCACGGGAACTGATCGAACTGATCCCGAACAGCACGCTCTTCGACCCCGAGGTCGTCGGCGGAGCACTCACGCACCTGCTGCCGCCCAAGCGCCTCGCCGAGGTCGGCGACTTCCAGGACCTCCCGATCTGGCGGCGTCTGGTGATCGACACGGCGGCCGCGATGCTCGCCGAACTCGGCGGCACCCTCGTGGTGCCCATGACCCTGCTGCGCCAGGAGTACCGCGACGAGATCTTCGGCGGCCTCGCCGCCCGCCGCATTCCCGTCCGGCATGTGCTCCTGGCCCCGGCCGAAACGATCCTGCGCCAACGAATAGCGGGCCGCGAGGTCCCTCCTGACCGCCCCGACGGCGAGCTGCGCGTCCGGCAGTGGTCCTACGACCACATCGAGCCGTACAAGGCCGCGCTCGCCTCCTGGCTCACCGCCGACGCCCACCCCATCGACACCAGCGCCCTCACCCCGTACGAGACGGCCGCGCGCATCGCCGAGGCCGTCGCCGGCGGTGCCGTGCCCGCCTGCGACATCGTGCAGACACCGGAGCCGACCGCGGAGACGCTGGCCGCGGGCGTACTCCTCTTTGACGAGCGGGACCGGGTGCTGCTCGTCGACCCCACCTACAAGGCCGGCTGGGAGTTCCCCGGCGGCGTCGTCGAACCCGGCGAGGCACCCGCCCGCGCCGGCATGCGCGAGGTCACCGAGGAGACCGGCATCCGCCTCGACGAGGTGCCCACCCTCCTCGTCGTCGACTGGGAGCCGCCCGCGCCGCCCGGTTACGGCGGGCTGCGCCTGCTCTTCGACGGCGGCCGGCTCGCCTCCACGGACGCCGAACGCCTCCTGCTGCCCGGACCCGAACTCCGCGGCTGGCGCTTCGTCACCGAACAGGAGGCCGCCCGACTGCTCCCGCCCGTCCGCTACGAACGGCTGCGCTGGGCCCTGCGCGCCCGGGAACGCGGGGCCGCGCTCTATCTGGAGGCGGGCGTCCCCACCCCGTACGCCGACGGCGCCGGTGTGCCGAAGCGGGCGTGACCGTCAGCCCGACGCCTCCGCCGCCCCGGCCGCCCGCCCGATCGCCGAGGCCGCCCCGCCGACCACCGGGTCCCCGTGGCCGAAGCACGCCACATCGGCGTCCAGCGCCGCCAGCCGGCGGCACGCCGCGAGGACCCGGCCCCGGTCCAGGTTGAACACGCCCGGCATGACCGTGCCGTCCACCGGGGACGCGGCCACCGTGTCGCCCGTGAACAGCACGCCGTGGCGCGGCAGATGGAGCGCGATGCTGCCGTCGGTGTGCCCGGGGACGTGTACGACGCGCGCCCCGCCGCCGGTGTCGAGAACGTCGCCGTCGACCAGTTCGGTGACCCGCGACGGACGGGCGAAGCCGCCCTGCGGCAGATGCTTGAGGGCCTCCGCGTGGATCGGCAGCTCCCAGTCCTCGAACACCGGCGGCGGGCCCGGCAGTTCACCCCGCACGAACGGCGCGTCCAGACCGTGCGCCAGCACCTCGGCGCCGGTCAGCGCCGCGAACTCGGCGGCCCCGCCCACGTGGTCCTCGTGGAAGTGCGTCAGCACGACTCGGCGCACCGAGCGCGGGTCCCGGCCCAGCCCTCCGACCGCCTCGGCGATGGGCCCGCCCGCTCCGGGGGGACCCGCGTCGATCAGCGTCGACTCGTCGCCGTCCCGCCACAGATACGCCTGGCCGACCGGGAAACGCAGCAGATGGAGTTCGGGAAGGAGCTCGATGACGTCCATGGGACGAACGTAGCCGGGCCCCCGCCCGCGGACAGGGGCCCTCTGCCGTGGGCAGAGCGCGGCGCGGTCAGCCCGCCGCGTAGTTCCGCAGGAACAGCGCCTCGGTCACCGACAGACGCTCCAGTTCCTCGGGCGACACGCTCTCGTTCACCGCGTGGATCTGCGCCTCCGGCTCGCTCAGGCCGATGAGCAGGATCTCCGCGTCCGGGTAGAGCGAGGCGAGCGTGTTGCACAGCGGGATCGAACCGCCCTGACCCGCGTACTGCATCTCCTCACCCGGGTACGCCACCGCCATCGCGTCCGCCATCGCCTGGTACGCCGGGCTGGTCGTGTCCGCGCGGAACGCCTGGCCCTGGCCGACCTGCTCCACCCGCACCCGCGCCCCCCACGGCGTGTGCGACTCGACGTGTGCCTGAAGCAGCTTCGTCGCCTCCGCCGCGTCCACGCCCGGCGGCACCCGCAGGCTGATCAGCGCGCGGGCACTCGCCTGCACCGACGGCGTGGCGCCCAGCACCGGCGGACAGTCGATGCCGATGACCGTGACCGCCGGGCGCGCCCAGATGCGGTCGGCGACCGTGCCGGAACCGATCAGCCCGACGCCGTCCAGCACCTTGGCGTCCTTGCGGAACTGCGCCTCCTCGTACTGCAGCCCCTCCCACGCGGACTCCCCGGACAGCCCGTCGACAGTCGTCGAACCGTCCTCGCCGCGCAGCGAGTCCAGGACGCGGATCAGCGCCGCCAGCGCGTCGGGCGCCGCGCCGCCGAACTGCCCCGAGTGCAGATTGCCTTCGAGGGTGTCGACCTGGACGCGGACCATCGTCATGCCGCGCAGGGCCGTGGTGACCGTCGGCAGACCGACGCGGAAGTTCCCGGAGTCGCCGATGACGATCGCGTCGGCCCGCAGCAGCTCGGGGTGCTGCTCCGCGTAGCGCTCCAGACCGCCCGTGCCCTGCTCCTCGGAGCCCTCGGCTATCACCTTGACGTGCACCGGCACACCGCCGGCCGCCTTCAGCGCGCGCAGCGCCAGCAGGTGCATGATGACACCGCCCTTGCAGTCGGCCGCCCCCCGCCCGTACCAGCGGCCGTCGCGCTCGGTCAGCTCGAACGGCGGCGTCGCCCAGGCCGCCTCGTCCAGCGGCGGCTGCACGTCGTAGTGGGCGTACAGCAGCACCGTGCGGGCGCCCTCCGGGCCGGGCAGGTGGCCGTACACCGACTGCGTCCCGTCCGGGGTGTCCAGCAGCGCCACGTCCTCGAAGCCCTCCGCGCGCAGCGCGTCGGCCACCCACCGTGCGGCGCCCTCGCTCTCGCTGCGGGGGAACTGCTCGAAGTCCGCCACCGACTTGAAGGCCACCAGCTCGGCGAGCTCCGCCTTCGCCCTCGGCATCAGGGAGGCGACGGTCTCGGCGACCGGATTCGACGACATGGGCACGCTCCTCGTAGGTGCGACGTTGTACTGGTGCGGACGTGTGCGCGCGTGATCGCGCGGGCGCACGCGCTCCCGTGGTACGGGGCGCGCACGCTGTCGATCCTCCCACAGCGACCTGCGGCGACGACCGCCGTAGGATGCGGGAGACATGGGGTTCCCCCGGCCCGGGCGACGCCGGGCCCGGGGGAGCGGCAGGCGGCTGATCGGGAGCAGTAGACCATCGTGAGCAGCGAGCACTCTTCGGCGGACGACGAGCAGCGGGTGTGGGACGTCGTCGTGGTGGGCGCGGGACCCGCCGGGGCATCGGCCGCCTACGCGGCGGCGGTGGCGGGGCGGCGTGTGCTGTTGCTGGAGAAAGCCGAGCTGCCCCGTTACAAGACGTGCGGCGGCGGCATCATCGGTCCCTCGCGCGACGCGCTGCCGCCCGGTTTCGAGCTGCCCTTCCGGGACCGGGTGCACGCGGTGACGTTCTCCCACAACGGCCGCTTCACCCGCACCCGCCGCTCCCGGCAGATGCTGTTCGGGCTCATCAACCGGCCCGAGTTCGACCAGCAGCTCGTCGAGCACGCGCAGAAGGCGGGCGCCGAACTGCGTACCGGCGTCACCGTCCAGCGTGTCGAGCAGCACGGCTCGGCGGTCCCGGACCGGCGCACGGTCGCCGTCGTCCTGCAGGGCGGCGAGACGGTGCTGGCGCGGGCGGTCGTCGGCGCGGACGGCAGCGCCAGTCGCATAGGGGCGCACGTCGGCGTGAAGCTCGACCAGGTCGACCTCGGTCTGGAGGCCGAGATCCCGGTCCCCGACACCGTCGCCGAGGACTGGAAGGGACGCGTCCTCATCGACTGGGGCCCCATGCCCGGCAGTTACGGCTGGGTCTTCCCCAAGGGCGACACCCTGACGGTCGGCGTGATCTCGGCGCGCGGCGAGGGCGCCGCGACCAAGCGCTACCTGGAGGACTTCATCGGCCGGCTCGGCCTGGCCGGCTTCGAGCCGAGCATCTCCTCCGGGCACCTGACCCGCTGCCGTGCCGACGACTCCCCGCTGTCGCGCGGCCGGGTCCTGGTGTGCGGGGACGCGGCGGGGCTGCTGGAGCCGTGGACCCGCGAGGGCATCTCCTTCGCGCTGCGCTCGGGACGCCTGGCCGGCGAGTGGGCGGTGCGGATCGCCGAGGCGCACGACGCCGTGGACGCCCGCCGCCAGGCCCTGAACTACGCGTTCGCCGTCAAGGCCGGCCTGGGCGTGGAGATGAGCGTCGGCAAGCGGATGCTGGCGGTGTTCGCGCGGCGTCCCGGGATACTCCACGCGGTGCTGACCGGGTTCCGGCCCGCCTGGCGGGCGTTCAAGGACATCACCCAGGGGTCGACGTCGCTGGGCGAGCTGGTCCGCAGCCATCCGCTGGCCCAGCGCGCCCTGACCGCGGTGGACCGGCGGCCGGTGAGCGGCGAGACGGGCGCCGGGGCGGGCGCGGAATCCTGACGGTTCCGGCGGCCGTCGCCCGGTACCACGGCCGCCCGCGGCGGGGGCCGCGCAGTACGACGACCGCTCGGTGGAGCCGCTCGGTGCGGGAGCCGGTCGGCGTGCCGCGCGTCGGCCCGTGGCCGTCGTGCGACGACGTGGCTCGCGGGGTCCGGGAACCGGTGCGCACGGGCCGGACGTACTTCCCGGGGAGTACGCGTGATCACCACGCGCGGGTGACGCCGTGCGGCGCCGGCGGCGTCTAGCGTGGCCGGCATGGACGAACAGCGCGCAGGCGGGGGAGGAGCGCCGCGGTGGTGGCGGCAGGGGCCTCCGTGGTGGAACCGCTGGGACGACGCGGAGCACGGCCCGCGGTGGCCGTGGCGGACCACCGCGCTGATCACGGTGTTCGTGCTGGTCGGCTCGAACTTCGCCGCCGAGTCCCAGGCGGGCGAGCGGGCGGCGCTCGATCCCTTCGCGCGCGTACTGCTGCTCGTCGCGGGCCTCTCGCTGCTGTGGCGCAAGCGGTACCCGGTGGCCGTGGCGTTCGGTACGGCGGGCGCCGCGACGGTCTACCTGGGGGCCGGATATCCGTACGGGCCCGTCTTCCTGGCCGTCGCGGTGAGCTGCTTCGGCGCCGTGGTCGCCGGGCACCGGGCGGCCGCCTGGTCGGCGATCGGGATGCTGTGGGCGGGACACCTGCTGGTGGCGCACTGGCTCTACCGCTGGCTCCCGCCGTCCGGGGACGGGGCGGCCTCCTGGGGCTCGGAGATCGTCGTGGCCACCTGGATGGTCGCGATCGCCGCCCTCTCGGAACTGGCCCGTACACGGCGGGAGCAGTGGGCGCGGGAGCGGGCCGAGCGGGCCCAGGCGGCGCGGCGGCGGGCCGACGAGGAACGGCTGCGGATCGCCCGTGAACTGCACGACGTCCTCGCGCACAGCATCTCCGTGATCAACGTGCAGGCGGGCGTCGGCCTGGCGCTGCTCGACTCCGACCCCGAGCAGGCGCGCTCCGCGCTCACCACCATCAAGGCCGCCAGCAAGGAGGCGCTGGGGGAGGTGCGGCAGGTGCTCGACACACTGCGCACGCCCGGTGACGCGCCGCGCGCGCCCGCCCCCGGGCTCGGCCGGATGCCCGAGCTGGTGGCGCAGGCGGCGGGCGCGGGTCTGACCGTCGACGTCACGGGCGAACCGCCCGACCTGCCGCCGGGCGCCGACCTCGCCGCCTTCCGCATCGTCCAGGAGGCGCTCACCAACGTCGTACGGCACTCGGGGTCGCGGCACGCGCGTGTGCGGCTCGGCCACGACGCGGACGCGCTGCGGCTGTGCGTCGACGACGACGGGCCCGCGACCGGCGCCGAGGCCGGGGGCAGCGGCAACGGGCTGGCCGGAATGCGGGAGCGGGCCGCCGCGCTCGGTGGCACGATCGAGGCGGGCCCGCGCGCCGACGGAGGTTTCCGGGTGCTCGCCGTACTGCCCCTGAAGGTCAAGGAGGACCGGTGATCCGAGTACTGCTCGCCGACGACCAGTCCCTGGTGCGGGCCGGTTTCCGGGCGCTGCTGGACGCCCAGCCGGACATCGAGGTGGCCGGGGAGGCGGCCGACGGCGAGGAGGCGCTGCGCACGGCGCGCGAACTGCGGCCCGACGTCGTGCTGATGGACATCCGGATGCCGGTGCTGGACGGTCTGGCGGCCACGCGCGCCATCACCGGCGACGACGCGCTCGGCGACGTCAAGGTGGTGATGCTGACCACCTTCGAGCTGGACGAGTACGTCTTCGAGGCGATCCGCTGCGGTGCCTCCGGCTTCCTCGTGAAGGACACCGAACCCGACGAACTCCTGCGCGCGGTACGGGCCGTGGTGCACGGCGACGCGCTGCTCTCGCCCGGGGTGACCCGCCGGCTGATCGCCGAGTTCGCGGCCCGCTCCAAGGAACCCGCCGCCGCCGACGCGCTCGCCGGACTCACCGAGCGGGAACGGGAGGTGATGGCCCTGGTCGGCATCGGCCTGTCCAACGAGGAGATCGCCCGCCGCCTGGTCGTCAGCCCTCTCACCGCCAAGACCCACGTCAGCCGCACGATGGTGAAACTCGGCGCCCGCGACCGCGCCCAACTGGTCGTGCTGGCCTACGAGTCGGGGCTGGTGCGGCCGGGCTGGCTGGGCTGACCTGCGGCGTCGCAGCGCCGGAAGCGGACGAGGACCGCGACGACCCGGGTGACGAAGACGCCTCCGGCGAGGACGACGCCCGCGCCCCGCAGCACGCTCTCCGCGCCGCCGGGCAGCGCGAACAGCAGCGCCGGCCCGGCGACGGCACCGAACACCACCGCCGACGCGAACGCCGCACTGAACAGCGCGTACCCGATCTCGACGGTCACCGCGTCCCGCGCGGCCTGCGTGCGCCGTCCCCCGTGGCGTGCCATGGGCGGAAGTTACACAACCGTGCGCCCGGCGGGCAACAGGGCCCGCCGGGCGCGGAGGGGAGGCGCCCCCCTAGTCGCGGGCCGGGACCGGCTCCGCCTGCGCCTCCGGGAGGGTGGACCTGGCGACCGTGACGGACCGGCTCGGGCGGCGGGTGCGCAGGCCGGTCAGGGTGATGAGCAGGCCGGCGACGGCGACGAGGGTCACCACCACCAGACCGGGACGGTAGCTGTCGAGGACACCCTGGGGCGTGGGGTTCTCCGGGGTGTTCGCCGTGACCACTGCCGTCACGACGGCGAGGAAGATCGCGCCGCCCACCTGGACCGACGTGTTGAGCAGACCGGAGACCATGCCCTGCTCCTGCTCGTCGACGCCGTTGGTCGCCTGGACGTTGAGCGACGGGAAGGTCAGCGCGAAGCCCGCACCGACCAGCAGCATCGTCGGCAGGATCACCGCCGCGTAGACCGGGTCGAGATCGACACGCAGGAACAGGACGTAGCCGGTCACCATGAAGACGAAGCCCAGCACGATCAGGCGGGCCGTGCCGAACCGGTCGATGACGCTGCCCACCTTGGTCGCCGACAGCGCCACCAGCGCGCCCGCCGGCAGGAACGCCAGCGCCGTGTGCAGCGCCGACCAGCCGAGCAGCGACTGCATGTACAGCGTGACCAGGAACTGGAACCCGATGTAACTGCCCACGAACGTCAACGCCCCGAGCTGGGCACGCACTTGCGGACCGGACCGCAGCACGCCGAGCCTGATCAGCGGGCTCGGACTGCGCCGTTCGACGGCGACGAACGCCACCAGCAGCGTGGCGACGGCCCCGAAGGACAGGACCGTACGCGCCGACGCCCAGCCGGCCTCGGGTGCCTGGACCACGGTGAACACCAGCAGCAGCATCGACGTGGTGCCGAGCACGGCGCCCGGGACGTCGTAGCCGCCGGTGCTCTTCTCGCGCCGGGTGCGCGGCAGCAGCTTGATGCCCGCGAACAGCGCGATCAGGGCGATGGGAGCCGGCAGCAGCATCGTGAGCCGCCAACTGGCCTCGGTCAGCAGGCCGGAGAACACGAGCCCCATCGAGTAGCCCGTGGCGCCGCAGGTGGTGTAGATGGACAGGGCCCGGTTGCGCAGCGGGCCCTCGGGGAACGTCGTGGTGATGATCGACAGGCCGGCGGGCGCCGTGAAGGCGGCGCTCAGGCCCTTGACGAAGCGGCTGGCGATCAGCAGCGGGCCGGAGTCCACGAGCCCGCCCAGCAGCGAGGCCAGCGCGAACACCGCGAGCGCCACGAGGAAGACCTGGCGCCTTCCCAACAGGTCGGCGGTGCGTCCGCCGAGCAGCAGCAGGCCGCCGTAGCCCAGGATGTAGCCGCTGACGATCCATTGCAGCGACGAGGTGGACAGGCCGAGGTCGGCGCCGATCGACGGCAGCGCGACGCCGACCATGGAGACGTCCAGGGCGTCCAGGAACATCGCGGCGCAGAGCACGAGCAGGCTGCCCCACAGCCGGGGCGTCCAACGGCCCTCGGCCGTGGGATGGGTGAGCGGAGAGGTCATGCCCGAGAGGCTACATGCGCGTGCATTGAATGCAAGCGCATTTAATTCAGATGCAACAAAACAAGCGCTCTGCTACGGTGCGCCCATGGCGGCGAAGAAGGCCGAGCAGGCCCTCGTGGCACAGTGGCGGGACATCCTGGCGCTGCACGCGCGCACTCAGTGCGAGCTCGACCGTGCCCTGCACGAACACGGCTTGTGCGCAAGCGACTTCGAGGTGCTCGACGTGCTGGCGGAGGGCCGCTCCTCGGACTGCGCCAACTCCTACCGCGTCCAGGAGATCTCCGAACGCGTCCACCTCAGCCAGAGCGCGCTGTCCCGGCTGGTCGCCCGGCTGGAGAGGGACGGCCTCGTGGAGCGCGGCGCCTGCCCCGAGGACCGCAGGGGCGTACGCGTGGCGCTCACCCCGCGGGGACGCGCCCTGCACGACAGGGTGCTGCCCCTCCAGCGCGCGGTACTGACCCGCATGCTGGCCGACGACCGGTCGGGCTGACCGGCCCGCTCAGACGATCGCCGACCTCTCCTGCCAGAGCGCGGCGAGAGAACGGTCGCCGGAAACGTTCGGCACCGGTCGGCGGTTCCACAGAGCCAGGTACAACTGGTCGGCGGGACCGGCCAGTTCGCAGTCCGCGTCGGCGGAGTCGTCCGGGGTGGCCACAGGCGGTTGCGGCGACAGCCGCACCGTCCACACCGCGTCGGTGTCCGTGGCGCGCACCCGCAGGACGCGGGGCTCGTCGGTACGGACCCGGCTCCTGGGACGGGCGTGGAAGCCGCGCAGCAACTCGTCGATGCCGTCCACCGCGAACTCCGTGCCGATCGGGGCGGTGTCGATCCGGGCGGTGCCGACCGGGGCGGCGTTTGTGGCGGCCGCGCCTTCCGCGCGGGCCGCGCTCTCCGCCGTGCCTTCCGGGTCGGCCGTGTCCTCCGTGCCTTCCGCGCCGGCCGCGCCTTCCGCGTCGAAGCGGTGCACGGTCGTCTCGTGGGCCTGCCGCCGGGTCCAGAAGGCGAGCGGACCGGGCGACGGCGCGGGATGGAAGGTCCACGCCCGCACGTCGGGCGGCGCGGCGGCCAGCGTCTCGACCAGGCCGCGGTGGCTGTCCCGGTACCAGGCGATCAGCTCGGCGCCGTCCAGCTCCGGGCCGTCCCCGATCGGACGGGGCGACATGTGTTCCTCGGCGACGAAGGCCGCCGCCCAGCGGTGCACCGCGCCGGTGTGCCGCAGCAGGTCACGCATCCGCCAGCCGGGGCAGGCCGGGACCCCGGCGTCGGTTCCGGCACGCTCGGCGGCCGCGGCCAGCAAGATGCCTTCCGCGTCGAGGACTTCGAGAAACCGGGCAGTCTCCATGGCGCCGAGTCTGCCCCATGGAGTGCGCTCCGGGGGAGGGGCGTCCCAGCGGGTGGGCGGCACGACGGCGGGGTCCGTGCCGCCGTGTCCGGCACGACGACGGGAGGCGTGGCCCGCGGTGCCCGGCGCGACGACGGGTGCGCGGGTCGCGGTGTCCGGGGCCGGGGGCCGGGTTCGGACATGCCGATGGCCGGCGCCTTGCGGCGCCGGCCATCGGGTGCGTCATGAGGTGTGGCGGGCGGGCGCCCGGCCGTCTCAGAGGGCGCGGACGCGCGAGGCCTGCGGGCCCTTCGGGCCCTGGACGACCTCGAACTCCACGGCCTGGTTCTCCTCGAGGCTACGGAAGCCGTTGCCGTCGATCTCGGAGTAGTGGACGAAGACGTCCGGTCCGTCGGCGCGGGCGATGAAGCCGAAGCCCTTCTCCGCGTTGAACCACTTGACGGTGCCCTGAGTCATATCTTGCTCCTTCAAAGGGGGCTGGATACGGGTCCGCACTGTGCGGTACCCCGGGTCGGCCTGGACGCGACTTCTCCAGTTCCCTGAAGCAAGGCGGCGCCCGCGACGGCGATCTTCGCGAGCGTGCGGTGAAACACAGACACAAAAACTTCGACCGCTCAGTAGAACCAGGCCCCGGACGGATTCATTCCCGGGCTGCCGACGCATTTCCTCAGGGCGCTCCGCCCGGCTCCCACCAGGCCTTCAGGCAGTGGCGTGCAGGGCGTGCAGCGTCCGGACGAGCGCCTCGTCGGTCACGGGGGCGAGGTCCTCGTACCAGTCGGCGACCGCATGCAGGGCCGGCGGCTGGGCGAGGCAGACGACGTCGTCGGCCTCCCGCCGTACGGCCGCCACGGCACGCGGATCGCCGACGGGGACGGCCGCCACCAGGCGGGCCGGCTCCTGGCGGCGCAGGTGACGCAGGGCCGCGGTGGCGGTGAGGCCGGTGGTCAGGCCGTCGTCGACCAGGACGACGGTACGGCCCCGCACGGGCGGCGCGGAGCGCGTGCCGCGGCACAGGTGTTCCAGGCGGTGCAGCTCGTTGCGCTCCCGGGCGACGTCCGCGCCGAGCCGGTCCTCGGACAGGTTCAGCAGCTCAAGGCCCCGGCGGTCGAAGAGCGGCGGTTCCTCCGCGACGATCGCGCCGATCACCACGCCCGGCCGGGCCGGCGTACCGACCGGGCGCGCGACCAGCACGTCCAGCGGCACCTTCAGCGCCCGGGCGACCTCCGCCGCGACGGGCACACCGCCGCGCGGCAGGGCGAGCAGCGTCAGATCGGCGAGGTCGCCGGAACCGGCCCACTCGACCAGCCGCAGGGCGAGTTCCTGTCCGGCGTGCGTGCGGTCGCGGAATGGCACGGTTCCTCCCTTGCCCGCCGTTCTCCGGCCCGCCGCGGACGCGTCCACGGCCCGTCCGGCGCCGGGTTCCCGCCGGGATGCACGGCGAAACGGTGGCGGGGGCCGGGTGGGTGGGCCGCGTTCCTGTCCGCGCAGAACATCAGCGACATCACCGGTGCCTGCCCCAGCCACCGGGTGGCGCGTGGGACTCGGGCGGTGGTGGGCGGGTCTGCGCGGTGGTGGTGCGGCGCCGGGGGCGATCGGCACGGCGGGCCGGAGCGGGGTGGGCGTCCGGCCGCCGGGGTGGGTGGCCCGGACCTGGGGCGCTGGTGGCCGACGGGGTGGGTGGGCCTCTGGGGCCGTTGGCCGACGCGGTCGGTGGACCTCGCGCGCCGTCGGCCGACGCGGTGGGCCGACGGCATCCGGACGGCGCCGGTGGGCGGCAGACGGGCGGCGTCGGCTCACGCGGCCGGTGACATCCGGACGGCGGCGACCAGCAACGCGCGCACCTCGTCGACGACGGCCGTGTGCACCGGCAGCATCAGATGGCCGACGCCGTGCACGAGGACGTTGCGGACCAGCAGGTCGGGATGGTCCAGGCGGCCCCGGCTCGCCGGGAGGACCGCCTCGTCGAGGTCGCTGTAGAAGGCGACGAACCGGCTGCGGCACCCGGGGCACGGCTCCGCCAGTTCGGCCAGCAGGTCGCTGCCGGGACGCAGCTGGCGCAGTACCGGGTGCGGCGGGGCCAGCAGCGCCAGCGCCGTGCCGCTGTGCGGCGTCGCCAGCGTGATCACCAGGGACACGTGCGCGTCGCCCCCGAGCCGCTGCACGTAGTACCGCGCGATCAGTCCGCCCAGGCTGTGTCCGACGAGGCACACGGGGCGCCCGCCGGCCTGCTCCCGGGCGCGTTCGACCTGCTCGGCGAGTGCGCGGGCGGCGGTGCGGATGTCCGGGTTGAACGGGCTGTACGTCGCGGTGAGGAAGGGACCCGCGCCGCAGCCGCGCAGCCGGTTCTGCAGCCGGGTGAAGATCGACGCCCGGTCCGACAGGCCGTGCACGAAGATCACGGGCAGTTCCGGGACGTCCGGCCCGCACGGGTCGCCGTCCGGCTCCTGCGCGCGCACGGCCGCACCGAGCAGCCCGGCGCACTGCCGCACCCCCCACAGGGCGAGGTCCAGTGGCAGTCCGGCCAGCCGCATCCCCACCCATCCGGTCTCCAGGGCCGCCCCCAGCAGGGTGGCGATCCCCGGAACGGGAAGGTGCGGTCCCCTCAACGGCTGCTCCCGGCGCTTCTCGGGCGGACGACCCCGCCGGCGGGCCGGCACGGTCGTTTCCAGGGGACCCGGGTACCCCGCCTGATCATCCCGAACCGGACGGAACCGGACACGCCGCGCGACGCCGCGACCGCGGACCGCTCAACTCGGGGGACTGGGACGGCGGACGCCGGGAACCCGCCAGCCACCACACAGTCCAAGTGAGGGGCCATGGAGATCTCAGGGATCATCAGCGCGATTGTTATCGGCATTGTCATAGGCCTGCTCGGCAGGCTCGTCGTCCCGGGGCGTCAGCGCATCGGGATTCTGGCCACGATCCTGGTCGGCATCGTGGCGGCGTTCGTGGGCTCCGCCATCGCGGCGGCCTTCGGTGTGGCAGACACCGACGGCGTCGACTGGGTCGAGTGGATCTTCCAGATCGCCCTGGCCGCGCTCGGTGTGGCCGCTCGACCGGGTGAAGGTCCGCCGCTGACGCCCACGCGGGCGTCCGCGGTCGGCGTCCCCGGCCGTCAATGACAGGAATGCACGAGGTGGGACCGAGGTTCCCGGCTCGCGGCGAGTGGTATGCCGCGAGCCGGGAACCCGGCGTTCCGACCCCGTTCGACCCGTGGTGAGGAGACCGACGTGACCGAGTCGCAGCACAACCAGCAGAACCCGGTGACGCAGCATCCGCAGCCCGACTTCCCCGCGCAGGACCAGCCTCATCCGGGCTGGACGGGCCCGATGGACCCGCCGCCGGACCACGGTGAGGAGTCCTACCGCGGCTCCGGCCGGCTGGAGGGCCGCAAAACCGTCATCACGGGCGGCGACTCCGGCATCGGCCGGGCGGTCGCCCTGGCCTTCGCCCGTGAGGGCGCCGACGTGCTGTTCACCCACCTCGACGAGGAGGCCGACGAGGCGCGCGAGACGTCCCGGCTGGTCGAGGACGCGGGGCGCAAGGCCGTCGCGGTCTCCTGCGACATCCGCGAGGAGGCCAACTGCCGCGCGCTGATCGAACGGGCGGTCGCGGAGTTCGGCCGCGTCGACGTCCTGGTGAACAACGCGGCGTACCAGATGTCGCAGCCGGACGGCATCGAGGCGATCACGACCGAGCAGTTCGACCGGGTCATGCGCACCAACCTGTACGGGATGTTCTGGCTGACGAAGTTCGCGCTGCCGCACATGCCCGAGGGCGGCAGCATCATCAACTCCACGTCGGTGCAGGCGTACAAGCCCAGTCCGCACCTGCTGGACTACGCGACGACGAAGGGCGCGATCGTCACGTTCACGCAGGGGCTCGCCCAGATGCTCGTGGACCGCGGCATCCGCGTGAACGCGGTCGCGCCCGGACCGGTGTGGACCCCGCTGATTCCCGCGACGCTCCCGGACACGGCGGAGTTCGGCAAGCAGGCACCGCTGGGCCGCCCGGCGCAGCCAGCGGAACTCGCCCCGGCGTACGTCTACCTCGCCTCCCAGGAGGCGAGCTTCATCACGGCGGAGATCCTCAACGCCACCGGCGGCACACCGCTGCCGTAGGCCGTGCCGGCGAAGCGGCCGGCCTCCGGGCGACGCGCCACTTCGCGGCGGACGCGGCCCAGCGCACCAAGGAGAGACCGATGACCGAGCACACACCGTCCCAGGCCGAAGGCGAACGGGACGACGGTCCCGGAACCGAGAGCTCCTACGACCCGCCCTGGACGACACCCTCACAGGCGGAGGGCGAGCGCGAGGAGGAAACGACCGCCCCGGAGGAACGCCCGCTGCCGGGCCCGTCGGACCGGTGATCCAGTAACCCGGACTCCGCCTTTCGGCCCGGTCCGGCGCTGACGCGGCGTGCCGGGCCGGAGTCCCGCTGCGCGGGCGCCCGTCGCGCAGGTGTCGGTGGCGCCCGCCGTTGGGACCGTCAGGCCCGCCGCGTCATCACCCCGATGGCCGCTGCCAGCGCCGCCAGTGCGGCGACGCTGGTCAGGGCGGCCGACAGGGAGAACCAGTCGGCCATGAAGCCGATCGTCGGCGGGCCCAGCAGCATGCCGCCGTAGCCGAGGGTGGACGCCGTCGCCACACCGCTGGGGCCGGCCAGGGCGCCGGCGCGTTCGACGGCCACCGGGAAGATGTTGGCGAGGCCGAGCCCGGTGACGGCGTATCCCAGCAGCGCGGCCCAGAGGGAGGGCGCGAGCGAGCCGAGCAGCATGCCGGCCGCCGCGAGCGCGCCGCCGGCGACGACGGTGCGGGTCCGTCCGAGGCGCTCCAGCAGGACCGTGCCGCTGAGGCGGCCGAGGGTCATGGTGAGCGCGAAGCAGGAGTAGCCGGCCGCCGCGAGGCCGGGGTGGGCGCCCAGGTCCTGTTCCAGGTGCAGGGCGCCCCAGTCGGCCATCGCACCCTCGCCGTAGGCCGTGCACAGGGCGATCAGGCCGAAGACGGTGACGAGGCCGCGGGTGCGGGCGTCCATGCGGCGCGGTGCCCGTTCCTCGGCCCGGGGCCGGTCGGCCGGCACCGGCGGTCGGAGCCGCAGCAGGGCACGCCCCGCGACGGCGGTGACGAGCAGGCCGACCACGGTGAGGCCGAGCAGATGACGGGTGGGGGAGAGGGAGGCCGCGACCAGACCGCCGAGGCCCGCTCCGACCATGCCGCCCAGGCTGAACGCGGCGTGGAAACTCGGCATGATCGGTCGCCGCAGTGCGGCCACGAGGTCGACGGCGGCGCTGTTGAAGGCGACGTTGATGCCGCCGTACGCGGCCCCGAACAGCAGCAGCACCGCGCCGAGGGCGAGCGCGGAGTGGGTGAGCGGGGGCAGGGCCACGCTCAGGGAGAGCAGGACCGCGCAGACCACGGTGACCGGATGGCTGCCGTGGCGGCGGCACAGCCGTCCCGTGAGGATCATGGTGACGACCGCCCCGGCGGAGACGCCGAGCAGTGCGAGGCCCAGTTCGGTGGCGGAGGCCTGCGTCTGCTGCTTGATGGCCGGGATGCGGACGACCCACCCGGCGAAGATGAAGCCGTCGAGGGCGAAGAAGGTGGTCAGGACGGCGCGGAGGCGGGTCAGGTCGTCGGTGGTGCCCGGCACGACGTTGTGCGAGCGGGCTTTGTTTATTTGCGGCACAAAGTCAGGCTAGGTCGCCGCCTGGGGCGGTGCAAGGGTGTCGGGAGGGGGAATGGGGGCCTGCCTGCGGTGCCCGCCGGACAGCGGCGGTCGTGCCTGACGCCCCCGGCCGCCCGCGCCAGGCCACGGAGTCGGAAGCCCACCCCGCCCGGCCTGCCGACGGCCACGCCGGGCGGGAGCGGGACGCCGCAGGGCCGGCCCGGCGCGTGGTCGGGCCGGCCCTCCGTGCGGCGGCAGTCCGGTCAGACCGCCGGAGCCGGGAAGGTCGGGTACTCGACCCCGGAGACGTACTGGACGACCCGGACGACCTGGCAGGAGTAGCCGAACTCGTTGTCGTACCAGAGGTAGAGGATCGCGTTGTCGCCCTCCACCTTGGTGGCGCCGGCGTCGACGATCGACGCGTTGCGCGAGCCGATGAAGTCGCTCGACACGGCGTCGGGCGCGCTGATGAAGTCGATCTGGCGCTTGAGCGGCGAGGTCAGCGACACCTCGCGCAGGTAGTCGAGGACCTCCTCGCGGGTGGTCTCGCGCGCGAGCTGGAGGTTGAGGATCGCGATCGAGACGTCCGGCACGGGGACGCGGATCGAGCTGCCGGTGATCTTCGCCTTCAGGCCGGGCAGCGCCTTGGCGACGGCGGAGGCGGCGCCGGTCTCGGTGATGACCATGTTGAGCGGCGCGGAACGGCCCCGGCGGTCGGACTTGTGGTAATTGTCCAGCAGGTTCTGGTCGTTGGTGAACGAGTGGACGGTCTCCACGTGGCCGCGCAGCACGCCGTACTCGTCGGCCATCGCCTTCAGCGGCGGGACGATCGCGTTGGTGGTGCAGGACGCGCAGGACAGGACCGTCTCGTCCGGCTTCAGCGTCTCGTGGTTGACGCCGTGGACGATGTTCGGGACGTCGCCCTTGCCCGGCGCGGTCAGCACCACCTTGGCGACGCCGGGACGCAGGTGCTTCGAAAGCCCTTCCCGGTCGCGCCACTTGCCGGTGTTGTCGATGAGGATGGCGTTCTTGATGCCGTACGCCGTGTAGTCGACCTGGGACGGGTCGTCGGCGTGGATCACGCGGATCTCGTTGCCGTTGGCCACGATCGTGCTGTTGGCCTCGTCCACGGTGATCGTGCCCTGGAACTGGCCGTGCACCGAGTCGCGGCGCAGCAGCGAGGCGCGCTTGACGAGGTCGTCGGCCGGCCGGCCGCCGTTGCCGCGCACGACGATGGCGCGCAGCCGCAGGCCGTTGCCGGAGCCGGCCTTCTCGATGAGGAGCCGGGCGAGCAGGCGGCCGATGCGGCCGAAGCCGTAGAGGACGACGTCGCGCGGCTCACGGCGCTCGATCTTGTTGGCGCCGGTGGCTCCCGCGACGGCGTCGGCGGTGAACTCCTCGACCGTCAGGCCCCGGTCGTCGGTCCGGTACGTCGCGGCGAGCATGCCGATGTCGATCTGGGAAGGCCCCAGGTCGAGCCTGGTGAGGGCTTCGAGGAACGGCAGGGTCTCGGTGACCGAGAGCTCCGCGCCGGCGATCTGCCGGGCGAACCGGTGGGTCTTGAGGATGCTGACCACCGACTTGTTCACCAGGGAGCGGCTGTGGAGGAGAACGGTGACGTCCCGCTCCCGGTGCAGCTTCCCGATGAGCGGGATCATCGACTCCGCGATCTCCTCGCGGTTCTTCCAGTTGGTGAACGAGTCCACGGTCGCAGTCACAGGTTCATCTTTCGAGCTAGGCGGTGCTCATATGTTAATCACCCGCCATTCTGATCGATCAAGTGGGCCTCCCTTTGCTCAGGTGTGGTGATCGGGTCCGCTTTGTTACGCGCGGGACATGTGTCTCTCCTTGGGTGAAGGCGGGTTGAGAGGTGCGGGCTCGTGGAGCGCGGGAGTCCGGTGCGGGGCGAGGGCGTGCGGGGGGTTGTCCCTGCTGGGCGGGCGACCTAGGCTCACTCCTCGGTGAAAGCGCTTTCTGTCTCGTTGTCCCTCCGTGCTTTCGCCCCGTCCGCGCCTTCCGCCCTCGCTGTCCGGTCCCCGGAGGAACCCGTATGTCACCGCTTCCAGCCCGCCGACGTGCCGCCGTGATCGGCACCGGTGCCATCGTCGTGGGCGCCCACCTGCCCGCCCTGCGGGCCCACTCCGACCGGGTGGAACTGGTCGCCGCCGTCGACGTCGACCCGGCGCGGCTCGAAGCCTTCCGCTCGCAGGCGGGCGACAACCGGGTCGCCGGATACACCTCGACGGAGGCGATGCTGGACGCCGAACGCCCCGACCTCGTCCTCATCGGCACCCCGCCGGCCCTGCACCGGGAGCAGACCGTCGCCGCGCTCAAGGCCGGCGCCTGGGTGATGTGCGAGAAGCCGCTGTGCCTCTCCCTCGCCGAGTACGACGACATCGCCGCCGCCGAGGAGGCCTCCGGGGCGTACGCGTCGGTGATCTTGCAGCACCGGTACGGCTCCGGCGCCGCGCACGCCCGTGAGCTGATCACGAGCGGCGAGCTCGGCGCCCCGCTGGTCGCGCACTGCCAGACCACGTGGCACCGCGACGCCGCGTACTACGCCGTGCCCTGGCGCGGACGCTGGGCCACGGAGGGCGGCGGCCCCACCATGGGCCACGGCATCCACCAGTACGACCTGCTGCTCCACCTGCTCGGCGAGTGGGAGGAGATCCGGGCGATGACCGCGCGGCTGGTGCACGACACCGAGAGCGAGGACGTCTCGACGGCCCTCGTCCGGTTCCGGGGCGGCGCGCTCGCCACCGTCGTCAACAGCGTGCTCTCCCCGGACGAGGTGAGCCGCATCCGCGTCGACTGCGCCGACGCGACCGTCGAACTCACCCACCTCTACGGCCACGGCAACGACGACTGGACCTACACCCCCGCCCGGCACGTCGCCCCGGAACGCGCCGCCGCCTGGCGCACCCCCGCCCAGGACGTGCCCAGCTCCCACACCGCGCAGCTCGGCGCCGTCCTCGACGCCCACGACAACGGCGTACGCCCGCCCGGCAGCGGGCCCGAGGCCCGCGCCACCCTGGAGTTCGCCGCCGCCCTGTACAAGGCGGCGTTCACCGGACTGCCGGTGCGGGCCGGCGAGATCGGCCCCGGCGACCCCCACTACCCGGCCATGCACGGCGGCCACCCCGGCTGGGCGCCGAGGGAGGAGAGCGCATGACCATCCGCGTCACCCACACCCACGGCGAGCACGTCGCGGTCACGACGGCCGGCGGCACGGAGATCCTGCGCTACGTCTACCGCCCCGACCCCGACCCGTTCGAGTCCCGCAAGCCGTACGCCCATCCCGTGCGCACCCTCGCCGGACACACCGTGACCGGCTACCGGCCCAACGACCACCGCTGGCACAAGGGCCTGCAGATGACCGCGAGTCACCTGTCCGGCCAGAACTTCTGGGGCGGCAACTCCTACCTCCCCGGGGAGGGTTACCAGCGGCTCCCCGAGCGGGTCGGCTCGATGCGGCACGACGGCTTCTCCTCCTTCACCGCCGACGACGACCGGCTCGCGTTCACCGAGGACCTGACCTGGGTCGCCCACGGCGGCCAGGAGTGGGCCGCGGAGGAACGCGGCCTCGCCGTCCACTCCGTCGACGAGGTGGCCGGCGCCTGGGCGCTCGACTGGTCCATCCGCCTCACCAACGTCCGTGACGAGCCGCTGGCCTTCGGCTCCCCGACCACCGCGGGCCGCGAGATGGCCGGGTACACGGGACTCCAGTGGCGTGGGCCGCGCGACTTCACCGGCGGCGGCGTCCTCACGCCGGACGCCCTGCCCGCCGACGAGGTCATGGGCACCCGGGGGCCGTGGCTGGCGTTCACCGCCGAGCACGACGAGACCGACGGGCACTCCACCCTCGTCTTCGCGCACGCCCCCGAGAACCTGGACGAGAAGACCGCGGTCCACCCCTCGCACTGGTTCGTGCGCTCCGAGCCGTTCCCGACGGTCGCGTTCTCCTGGGCGTTCTTCGAGGAGTTCGAGCTGGCGCCGGGCGAGTCCTTCGCCTACCGCTACCGGATCGTCGTCGCCGACGGGGCGTGGGACCGCGACCGGATCGCCGCCCACCTGGAGAGCCTGCCGTGGTGAGCGGGCCGGGCCCCGCCCTGCCCCGTCCGCTGCCCGGCGCGGTCGGGCTGTCCCACCTGAGCCCGTACGACTGGGAGGCCGCCGACGGCGTGTGCGGCGGCAGCCCTCACCTGCACCTGGTGTGCACGGAGGCGTACGTCGTCACCGGCGGGCGCGGCGCGGTGCACACCCTGGGCGCCGACGGCCACCGGGAGATCCCGCTGGAGCCCGGCTCGGTCGCCTGGTTCACGCCGGGCACCGTGCACCGCATGGTCCAGGGAGCCGGCCTGCGCGTCACCGTGCTGATGCAGAACAGCGGCCTGCCCGAGGCCGGGGACGCCGTGTTCACCTTCCCGCCCGAGGTGCTCGCCGACCCCGACGCGTACGCCGCGGCGGCGTCCTTTCCGCCGGGCACGGGGCCGGACGCGGAAACCGCCGCGCGGCGCCGCCGGGACCTCGCCGTCGAGGGTTACCTCGCGCTGCGCGAGGCCGCCGAGGCCGGGGACCTCGGTCCGTTCCTCGGCTTCCAGCGCGCCGCCGCCCGTCTCGTGCGGGACAAGGTGCCCCGCTGGCGCGAGCTGTGGCGGGCCGGCGCGCTGGCCACCGCCGAGCGCACCGGCGCGCACCTCAACGCGCTGGAGACCGACGACCCCGCCCACCTCGCCGAGGCCGCCGCGTACGAGACCACGCCCACGCGCCGCGGCGGCCTCGGCATGTGCGGCCGCCGCGACGAGTACGCGCTGCCGGGCACCACCGCGCCCCGGGGCGAGGAGTAGGACCCCGCGCGGGACCCGGGCTTGCCCGGCACCGGCGCCCGGCAGCCGGGTTCAGGACGGATCAGGCGTGCGCGTCCCGGTTCCGTATGCCGTCCCAGATGGTGGCGTCGTCGGCCGGGCGGCGCTCGCGTTCCTTCTTGCGGCGGCGGTGCGTCCTCGCCGCCGACATCAGCGCCAGACCCAGGCAGAAGATCAGCGCCAGCGCGAGGCCGGAGCAGAAGACGGCCAGCGTGTTCATGGTCGCGATCTCCTGGCCCAGGACCGACACCGTGTACTCGGGGCCGCCGGACAGATTGTCGGCGATCACGAGGACGGTGAAGGCGGCCGAGCCCGCGAGGAGCAGTAGTCCGAGGATCAGCATCCGAGTCATCTCCCCTGCTAGTCGTGCCGTCCCCGGGTACCCGCCGCCGCCCGCGCCTACCGTCTCGAACCCGCACGCATGACTGCCCGATCGCTGCCTACTCGTGCCGTGTGACTCGGTCCAACGACGAGGTCGGCGCGCTGTTCTCCGAGTACGCCGACCTGATCTCGATCACCGGCGGGGACGCGTTCCGGGCACGCGTCTACGAAAAGGCCGCCCGTGCCATCGCGGGCCACCACGCCGACGTCGCGAAACTCGACGTCAAAGGGCTCCAGGAGATTCCCGGCGTCGGCGCGTCCATCGCCGAGAAGGTCGTCGAGTACTTCCGCGAGGGCAGCGTCTCCGCGGTCGAGGAACTACGGGCCAGGATCCCCGCCGGGGTGCGTCGGCTGACCGCCGTCCCCACCCTCGGCCCCAAGAAGGCCCTCGTGCTGTACGAGGAACTGGGCATCGCCTCCGTCGAGGAACTCACCGACGCCGTCCACGCCGAACGGCTGCGCGACCTCAAGGGCTTCGGGCCGAAGACCGAGGAGAACATCCTGCACGGCATCGCCCTGCTCCAGTCCTCAGGCGACCGTGTCCTGCTCGACGCGGCGACCGGCCTCGCCGAGGACGTCGTCGCCGCGCTGTCCCGCGTGCGGGGCTGCCGCGACTGCGCCTACGCCGGCTCCCTGCGCCGCTTCCGGGAGACCGTCGGCGACATCGACGTCCTCGCGGCGGCGACGGACTCGGCGCCGCTGATGCGGGCGTTCACGGAACTGCCGTACGTCACCGAGGTCGTCGCGCACGGCCCCACCAAGACGTCGGTGCGCACCAATCGCGGACTCGCCGTCGACCTGCGCGTCGTACCGCCGGACTCCTGGGGCGCGGCCCTGCAGTACTTCACCGGCTCCAAGGCCCACAACATCCGCACCCGGGAACTCGCCCTGCACCAGGGGCTCAAGCTCTCCGAGTACGGCCTGTTCGACGCCGAGAGCGGGGAGAAGACCGTCTCCAGGACCGAGGAGGACGTCTACGCCCGGCTCGGCCTGCCGTGGATCCCGCCGCCACTGCGCGAGGACCGCGGCGAGATCGAGGCCGGGCTGCGCGGCGAGCTGCCCGACCTGGTGCGCGAGACGGACATCCGCGGCGACCTGCACACCCACACCGACCTCACCGACGGCCTCGCCCCGCTGGAGGAGATGGTCGCCGCCGCGGCCGAGCGCGGCTACGCCTACTACGCGGTCACCGACCACGCCCCCAACCTGTACATGCAACGCATGACCGACGACCGGATGCTCGCCCAGCGCGAGCGGGTCCGGGAACTCGACGGGGCGTACGGCAGGCGGCGCGGCGGGCGCGCGGGCATGCGGCTGCTGCACGGCACCGAGCTCAACATCGATCCGGACGGCGAGGTCGACTGGCCGGCGGAGTTCCTGGCCGGCTTCGACCTGTGCGTGGCCTCCGTGCACTCGCACTTCAACCAGGACCGCGACGCCCTGACCCGGCGCATCGTCCGCGCCTGCGAGAACCCCCACGTCAACATCATCGGCCACCCCACGACCCGCCTCATCGGCAGGCGGCCCGGCGTCGACGCCGACCTCGACGCGGTGTTCGAGGCCTGCGCCCGCACCGGCACGGCCCTGGAGGTCAACGCCCACCCGGACCGGCTCGACCTGCGCGACGAGGACATCCTGCGGGCCCGGCGGCACGGAGTGAAGTTCGCCGTCGACAGCGACGCCCACGCCGTCCTCCACCTGGCCCACCTGCGCTACGGCATCGGCACCGCGCAGCGCGGCTGGCTCACCAAGGACGACGTGATCAACACCTGGCCGGAGGCCCGGCTGCGCCGCTTCCTGCGCAAGGGACGCGCGAAAGGCCGCCCGGCGTCCTGAACGGCCGTCCGGCGTCCTGAACGGCCGTCCGGCGTCTGACACGGCCGTCCGGCGACTGCCCGGACCTCGTCCGGCGCAGGATCACCGTCCGGCGCCCGGCTGGATCATCGTCCGGCGTCCGGCGGATCACCGTCCGGTGGCGGGACGGGCCGCCGCGATCCGGTTCGCCTTCCGCGGGTACCCGGCACGGGCGGAGTTCGAGACAGCGGCCCACGGGGCCGACCGGTCCGAGGAAACGGGTGATTTCATGATCTCCGAGATGGTGTCGGTGCCCGCCGACCGTGTCACGCTCGGGGGCGATCTCGTCGTCCCGGCGCGGGCCCGGGCGATAGTGCTGATCGCGCACGGCATCGACAGCCCTCGGCACAGTCCGGGCAGCCGTACGGTCACCGCCGCGCTGCACCGGGCGGGCTTCGGCACGCTGTCGCTCGACCTGCTCAGCGAGGCCGAGGACCGCGGCGTCACCCCGGAGGGCGACCGGCGCTTCGACGTCCGGCTGCTGGGCCGCCGCGCCGCCGCCGGCACCGACTGGCTGAAGGCCCAGCCCGAGACGCGGACGCTGCCCATCGCCCTGTTCGGCTCGGGCGTCGAGTCGGCGGCCGTCCTGGAGGCCGCCGCGGAACTGCCCGACCGGGCGCTGACCGCCGTCGTCTGGGGCGCCCGGCCCGACCTGGCGGGCGACGCGCTCGGCCGCATCCGGGTACCGGTGCTGTTCGTCGAGGGCGACCGGGACCCGGGCCTGCTGCGCCTCGACCAGCAGGCCGCGGACCGGATCCCGGCGGCCAACGCGGTCCGCGTCGTGCGGGACGCGGGGCCGCTGTTCCAGGAGCCCGGCGCGCTGGACGAGGTGGTGGCCCTGGCCACGGCGTGGTGCGACGAGCAGCTGCGCGGCGGGACGGACACCGGCCGCTGACTGGCGCGTGCGGGACGGGACGGACACCGACCGCTGACGCGCACGTGCGCGACGGAAGGTACACCGGCCGCTGACGCGCGCGGCGCCGGCGGCCGGGGCAGTGGCACCCGGGGACGGGCCCCGCGACCCGCGGCTCAGCGCGGGCCGTAGGCCTTCGGCAGGCGCATGCCGCGTTCGGCCATGACGGTGCGGAGCCGGTCCGGGTAGTCCGTGATGATGCCGTCCACCCCGAGGTCGATCAGCGCCTCCATGGTCGCCGGGTCGTTGCACGTCCACGGCACGACCTTCAGGCCCCTCGCGTGCGCGGCGTCGACCATCGCCCGGTCGGGGTAGAAGCGGAAGCCGGGGTCGCCGACCTTGCCGCTCTGCGGGAAGCCGTAGTTGGGCGAGAGCGCCGTCACGCCGGGGACGGCCGCGGCGGCCTTCACGAAGTCGCCGTCGTGGTCGTCGACGTCGATCCCGCCCAGCCAGGGGGACGCGCCGGGCTTGCCGACCTGGAGGAAGTCGTAGTTGGTGAGCGCCACCAGCGGCCACCCGGGGGCGAGCCGGTGCATCGCCTTCAGCGCGCCCCAGTCGAAGGACTGCACGGTGACCTGGTCCTCGATGCCCGAGGCGCGGATCTCCTCGTACACCCGGCGCACGAACAACTCGCGCGGCGCGGTCTGTTCGGGGGCGCCCGCCTCGACCTTCGTCTCGACGTTGAGGGTGACCTGCTTGGCCCTGTGGCTCCTGACGAGGCCCAGGACGTCCTTGAGCTCGATCATGCGGTGGCCCCGGACGACCTCCTGCCCGGGGTGGCCCGCCAACTGCTGGAACCCGCAGTCCATGGTGCGGATCTGCGCCAGCGTCAGGTCCTTGATGTACTTGCCGACATACGGGTACATCGGGTCGCCCGCCACGACCGGTGCCGTGTCCCGGCACTTCTGCGGGCTGACCTGCCGGTCGTGCGTGACGACGACCTTCTCGTCCTTGGTGACCTGGGTGTCCAGTTCCAGGGTGGACACGCCGAGCCGCAGCGCCTTGGCGAAGCCCTCCAGGGAGCTCTCCGTCGTCAGGCCGAGACCGCCGCGGTGCGCCTGGAGGTCGAAGTGGGTCTTCTGCGGCGGTACGTGCGGGCCACCGGGCGGTGCCGCGTGCGCGGTCGCGGGGACGGCGAACAGGGCGGCCAGGGCACAGGTGAGCAGTCGTCTGGAGGGCATCGCAACCTCACTCGGGTCGGTCGGGGCCCCGCAGACGCTAATGGCAGCGCGGGCGTGCGCAACGGCCCGGAGGTGAGGGTGTCGTGAACGCCGGGGGAACTCAGCCCGCGCGCCGGAGCGCCTCGCGCCTCGCCCGCCGCCGCGCGCGGTCGCGGTGCCGCGCGGTCGCGGTGCCGCAGGTGATCAGGGTTCCGTTGTGGCCCGTGGTGCCGCATGGTGGTCGAGGTCCCGTCGTGCGGCGTGACCCCGTCCCGCACCAGCCCGGCCGGTCCGCGGACCGACGGCGCCCCGGCACGGCCGTACGGGCGACGGGGCGTGGGCGTATGGGCGACGGGGCGTGGGCGTATGGGCGACGGGGCGTGGGCGAGGCGGGCGACGAGGCGTGGGCGAGGGGGGTGGCGTCGGGGGAGGCGGCCGTCCGGCGGGGACGGCGGTGCGAGGCCCCCGCCCCCGCGCAGTGCCGCACTGCGCCGCCGCCGGTCGGCGTGAGGCCGCCCGCCGACCGGTGAGTGGTCGACGGGCGGAGTCCGCTTTGTCTCAGCGTTGCCTCAGCGTTGCCTCAGCATTGTCCCAGGGGTGTGTCAGGCCTCGGCCCGGAAGGACCGCAGCCGCAGGGAGTTGCCGACGACGAAGACCGAGGAGAAGGCCATCGCCGCGCCCGCGATCATCGGGTTGAGCAGCCCGGCCGCCGCGAGCGGCAGCGCGGCCACGTTGTAGGCGAACGCCCAGAACAGGTTGGAGCGGATGGTGCCCAGCGTGCGGCGGGACAGCCGGATGGCGTCCGCCGCGGCCCGCAGGTCACCGCGCACCAGCGTCAGGTCGCCCGCCTCGATCGCCGCGTCCGTCCCGGTGCCCATGGCGAGCCCCAGGTCGGCCTGGGCGAGCGCCGCCGCGTCGTTGACGCCGTCACCGACCATCGCGACCGAACGTCCCTCGCCCTGCAGCCGCTTGACGACGTCGACCTTGTCCTGCGGCAGCACCTCGGCGATGACGTGCTCCGGCGCGATGCCCACCTCACGGGCGACGGACCCGGCCACCGCCCGGTTGTCGCCGGTCAGCAGGATCGGCGTCAGACCGAGCGAACGCAGCCGGGTGATCGCTTCCGCGCTGGTGTCCTTCACCGCGTCGGCCACCTCCAGGACGGCACGCGCCGCACCGTCCCAGGCGACCGCGACGGCCGTACGCCCGGCGGCCTCCGCCTGCGCGCGGGCCCGCTTCAGCTCCTCGGGCAGCTCCATCGCCCACTCGCCGAGCAGCCGCTCCCGGCCGACGAGCACCGCGTGCCCCTCGACGACGCCCTGCACACCGAGCCCCGGCACGTTCGCGAAGTCCTCCGGGGAGGGGAGCGAACCCAGCTTCTCCAGCGCCCCGTCGGCGACCGCACGGGCGACGGGGTGTTCCGAGGAGTGCTCCAACGCGCCGGCAAGGCGCAGCACTTCGGCCTCGTCGGTGCCGGCGCCCGGGTGCACGGCCAGCAGGGTCATGCGGCCGGTGGTGACGGTGCCGGTCTTGTCGAGGACGACGGTGTCGACGCGGCGCGTGGACTCCAGGACCTCGGGGCCTTTGATGAGGATGCCGAGCTGGGCGCCGCGCCCGGTGCCGACCATCAGCGCGGTCGGCGTGGCCAGGCCCAGGGCGCAGGGGCAGGCGATGATGAGGACGGCGACCGCGGCGGTGAAGGCGGCGGCCGGTCCGGCGCCGTTGCCCAGCCAGAAGCCCAGGGTGCCCAGCGCGAGGGCGATCACGATCGGCACGAACACGGCCGAGACGCGGTCAGCGAGCCGCTGCGCCGCGGCCTTGCCGTTCTGCGCGTCCTCCACCAGCCGCGCCATGCGGGCCAGTTGGGTGTCGGCGCCGACCCGGGTGGCCTCCACGACCAACCGGCCGCCGACGTTGACGGTGGCACCGGTGACCGCGTCGCCCGCCGCGACCTCCACGGGCACGGACTCGCCGGTCAGCATCGAGGCGTCCACGGCGGACGATCCCTCGACGACCGTGCCGTCGGTGGCGATCTTCTCGCCGGGGCGGACCAGGAAGCGGTCCCCGGCCTTCAACTCGGCGGTGGGAACCGTCTCTTCACGCCCGTCGGCGCGCAGCACCGTGACGTCCTTGGCGCCCAGCTCCAGCAGGGCCCGGAGCGCGGCGCCCGCCCTGCGCTTGGAGCGGGCCTCGAAGTACCGCCCGGCGAGGATGAACGCCGTCACGCCGGCCGCGGCCTCCAGGTAGATGTTCCCTGAGCCGTCCCCGCGGGCGATGGTCAGCTCGAAGGGGTGCGTCATGCCCGGCGTGCCCGCAGACCCGAGGAACAGCGCCCACAGCGACCAGCCGAACGCCGCCGACGTGCCCACCGAGATCAGCGTGTCCATGGTGGCCGCACCGTGCCGGGCGTTGGTGACCGCCGCCCGGTGGAAGGGCCAGGCGGCATACGTCACGACGGGCGCCGCCAGCGTCAGGGACAGCCACTGCCAGTACTCGAACTGCAGCGCCGGGACCATGGCCATCGCGACGACCGGCACGGCCAGCAGCACCGCCGTGATCAGCCGCTGCCGCAGCGGGCGCAGCTCGTCGTGGGCCTCGGCGTCGCCGTCCCCGTCGTCGGGCCGGTCCCGGGGCGGCGCCGGCTCCCGCGCCGTGTAGCCGGTCTTCTCGACGGTCGCGATCAGGTCCTGCACGGAGACGTCGCCGCCGTAGCTGACCTTGGCCTTCTCGGTGGCGTAGTTGACCGTCGCCGTGACCCCGTCCATGCGGTTGAGCTTCTTCTCGATCCGGGCCGCGCACGAGGCGCAGGTCATGCCGCCGATGGCGAGCTCGACCTCGGCCGCGGTCCCGGTCGGGGTGATGGTCATGGCTGCTCCCTCAGGAAGGTCACTGCGTCGATACGGGGTGGGGGTATCCTCGGTGCGAGATCCAGATATACCCCCTCCCCGTATCAGAAGCAAGCGTGGGAGGCGCTTGACTTCATACCCCCTAGGGGTATTGTGAGCTGCGTTGGGTCACCGCCGAAGCCGTGGCCCGGTTCCCGAGGAGACACCATGAACACCGGACTGAGGATCACCGCCTTCGCCGCCGCGCTCGCCGCGACGTTCGGCACCGCCTACGGCGTGGGCAAGGGCGTCGACCCCGTCGTCGCCGACACCGCGCCCGCACCCCACGAGGACGCCCACGGCGCGCCCACCGGTGAACCGGAGGGAGGGGGAGGGCACGGCGGCCACGAGACGCCACCGGCCGGCGGGCTGCAGATCTCCGAGAACGGCTACGCCCTCGACCTGCAGACCCCGCGAGTCACCGCCGGCGAGCGTGCCGATCTGCGGTTCACCGTCCGCGACGGCAGCGGTCGCGCGGTCACCGCCTACCGCCGCGAACACGGCAAGGAGCTCCACCTCATCGTGGCCTCGCGGGACCTGGGCACCTACCGGCACCTGCACCCGGACCGGGCGGCCGACGGCACCTGGAGCATCCCCGTCGACCTGCCCCGCGCGGGCGGCTACCGCCTCTTCGCCGACTTCACCCCGGCCCGGGAGAACGCCGGGAACCTCACCCTCGGCGCGGACCTCGCCGCCGCGGGCCCGTACACCCCGAAGGACCTGCCGGCGCCGAACCGCACCGCCCGCGTCGCCGGGTACGAGGTCGCACTGTCCGGCACCCTGCGTCCGGGCACCGCGAGCGAGGTCCGCCTGAAGGTGTCCCGCGACGGCAGGCCCGTCACCGACCTCCAGCCCTACCTCGGCGCCTACGGCCACCTGGTCGCCCTGCGCTCCGGGGACCTCGCCTACCTCCACGTCCACCCGAACGGCGAACCCGGGGACGGGAAGACGAAGCCGGGCCCGGAGATCTCCTTCACGGCGACGGCACCCAGCGCCGGCAGCTACCGCCTCTTCCTGGACTTCCGGCACGAGGGCAGGGTCCACACGGCGGCCTTCACCGTGCGGGCGGGCGAAGCGGCACCCGCCCGCACCGGGGAGAGCGGCGAACCGGCCGAGCCGCACGCGTCGGACGGTCACGGACACTGACCGCGCGACGGGCGGCGCGGGCGGCGCCTCACGGGCGGCGACCCAACCGTTCCGGGCCGGGACGCCCGCTCGGGCCGCCCGTGACACCCTCCTCGGGCCCGGGGCACGCACCTGGCCTTCCAGCTCGGGCGCGCCGGGCCGGGCCGTCAGACCGTGAGCACGGTCAGGCCCGCCTCCTCGAACCGGCGCACCGTGTCCGCGTCGGCCGCGCTGTCCGTGACCAGCGTGTCCACCGACTCGGCCGCACAGATCCGGGCGAACGCGCGCCGGCCCAGCTTGCTGGAGTCGGCGGCCACCACCACGCGCTCGGCGCGCTCGCACAGCAGCCGGTTGATCGCCGCCTCCGCGTCGTCGTGGGCCGCCGCGCCGTGCGTCACGTCGAACGCGACCACGCCGAGCACGGCCACGTCGATCGTGATCTGGCTCAGCACCCCGTCCGCGAGCGGCCCGATCAGCTCGTACGACTGCGCCCGCGCGACCCCGCCGGTCACCACGATCTTGAACTGCGGGCGCACGGCCAGCTCGTTGGCGATGTTCAGCGCGTTCGTCACGACGGTCAGGGCCGGGGACCCGGACGCCAGGTCGCCGCGCACCGCGAGGGCCCGCGCCACCTCCGTGGTGGTCGTCCCGCCGGTTAGCCCGACCGCCTCGCCCGGCGCCACCAGCTCCGCCACCGCCGCCGCGATCCGCTGCTTCTCCGAGGCGCGCCGGGCCGTCTTGTAGCGCAACGGCAGCTCGTACGACACCCCGTGCACCACCGCGCCGCCCCGGGTGCGCACCAGCATCTGCTGTTCGGCGAGCTGGTCGAAGTCGCGCCGGATCGTCGCGGCCGACACCTCCAGCTCGGTGGCCGCCTCCTCGACGTCGAGCCGGCCGCGCTCCACGAGCAGTTCCAGCAGCGTCTTCCAGCGGGCGTCGCGCGACATCCGCAGCCTCCGTCCCGGGCCGTCACCTTGCCTGCCGGCGACCCTAGCGCACCCGATCACCGACACATGCTTGATTGTGCTCGAAAGCTCGCGCTATCTTGCAAGAACAATCAGAACCGGGGAGGGTGTGCGGCATGACGCATGTCGAGGACGAGCTGACCGGCCAGCCCGAGTGCTGGCTCCGCGCCGCGTCGGAGGCGGCCGACCACGCGCGGGCGCTGCCGCGGCCGGGGGAGCGGGTCGCGATCGTCGGATGCGGCACCTCGTACTTCATGGCCCAGGCCGCCGCCGCGCTGCGCGAGAACGCGGGGCAGGGCGAGACGGACGCCTTCGCCGCCTCCGAGTTCCCGCACGGCCGCGCCTACGACCGGATCGTCGCCCTCACCCGCTCCGGCACCACCACCGAGGTCCTCGACCTGCTGGACCGCGTCAGGGGCCGCACCCGCACGACCGCGCTCACCGCCGACCCGGACACCCCGGTCATGACGGCGGCGGACGACGTCGTCGTCCTCGACTACGCGGACGAACGGTCCGTCGTGCAGACCCGGTTCGCGACCACCGCCCTCACCCTGCTGCGCGCCCACCTCGGCCTGCACCCCGCCGCGGCCGTCACCGACGCCCGCACCGCGCTCGCCGAACCCCTTCCCGAAGGGCTGGTCGGCTGTACGCAGTTCACGTTCCTGGGACGCGGCTGGACGGTCGGCCTCGCCAACGAGGCCGGGCTGAAGATGCGCGAGGCCGCGCTCGCCTGGACCGAGGCCTACCCGGCGATGGAGTACCGGCACGGCCCCATCAGCGTCACCACCCGCGGCACCGCCACCTGGATGCTCGGCACCGCCCCCGAAGGGCTCGCCGAACAGGTCCGCGCCACCGGCGGACGCTGGATCGCCGGCGGCCTCGACCCGCTCGCCGAACTCGTCCGCGTCCAGCGGCTCGCCGTGGCCGTCGCCGCCGCCCGCGGCCTCGACCCGGACCGGCCCCGTCACCTCACCCGCTCGGTGATCCTCGCCCCCTGACGTCCGGCAGCCCCGGGAAGGACCCGCCGTGCCCCTCGCCACCACCGGTGACCTCGTCACCCGCGCCGCAGCCGCCGGATCGGCCGTCGCCGCGTTCAACATCATCACGCTGGAACACGTCGAGGCCGTCCTCGCCGGCGCCGAGTCGGTGTCCGCGCCCGTCGTCCTCCAAGTCAGCGAGAACGCGGTGCAGTTCCGGCACGGCAGGCTCCTGCCGCTGGCCCGCGCCGCCGTCGCCGCCGCCGAACAGGCCGCCGTGCCCGTCGCCCTGCACCTCGACCACGTCAAGAGCGACGCCCTGCTGCGTCAGGCGGCGGACGCCGGATTCAGCTCCGTGATGTACGACGCGTCCGGGCTGCCGTACGAGCAGAACCTCGCCGCGACGCGGGCCGCCGCCGACTGGGCACATACCCAAAGCCTGTGGATCGAGGCCGAGTTGGGGGAGATCCGCGGCAAGAACGGCGAGCCGCCGCCCGACCCGCACACCCCCGGCGCGCGCACCGACCCCGCCGAGGCCCGCGCCTTCGTCGCCGATTCCGGCGTGGACGCCCTGGCCGTCGCCGTCGGCAGCTCCCACGCCATGACCAGCCGCACCGCCACCCTCGACCACGCCCTGCTCGGCCGCCTGGCCGGCGCCCTCGACGTGCCGCTCGTACTGCACGGCTCCTCGGGCGTCCCGGACGGCGAACTGGCCGCGGCCGTCGCCGGCGGCATCGCCAAGGTCAACATCGGCACCGCGCTCAACATCGCCATGACCGGCGCGATCCGGGAGTTCCTCGCCGCGCACCCCGAAGCCGTCGACTCGCGCGCCTACCTGACCGTCGGCAGGGAGGCCATGGCACGGACGGTCGCCAACCTCGTCGGCGTCCTCGGCCGGCCCGCCCGCCCCGCTACCGTTTGACGGCCTTCAGCACCACGAACTTCCGGTCACCGGCCACCAGTTGGCTGTTGCCGAACAGGCGCCGCAGCTTCACGTGGTAGCCCAGGTGCCGGTTGCCGACCACCCACAGCTCCCCGCCGGGCCGCAGCACGCGCCGCGCGCCGGTGAACATCCGCCAGGCCGTGGCGTCGGTCGTCGCCTGGTGCGAGTGGAACGGCGGGTTGTTCAGCACCACGTCGACACTGCCGGACGGCACCCCCGCCAGGCCGTCCCCGACCCGGAACTCCGCATGCCCCGGCACACCGTTGGCCCGGTACGTCTCCTCCGCCGACGCCACCGCCTGGAACGACTCGTCCACGAACAGCACCTCGGCCTCGGGATCGGCCAGCGCCACCGCCGTACCCACCACGCCGTTGCCGCAGCCCAGATCCACCACGCGTCGACCGCCGCGCACCTGCGGCAGATGCCCCAGGAAGAACCGCGTGCCGATGTCCAGCCGGTCGGCGCAGAACACCCCGGCGTGGTTGACGACCGTGCGCCCCGACACCGCGCCCACACCGTCGGGCAGCGTGTAGCGGTACGGCCACGGACTGGCGGGCGGCTCCAGCGCGGGGTCCGGCGTGCAGAAGATCAGCCGGGCCTTCTTCTCGGCGAGCGAGGTCCGGGTCGGGCCGAGGATCCGCTCGAACAGCCGCAGCGTCGAGGTGTGGATCTCCTTCACCATGCCCGTGCCGACCACGACCGTGCCCTCGTGCACCGCCGGCGCGAGCCGCAGCAGCTGGTCCTCCAGCAGCGCCAGACTCTTCGGCACCCGCACCAGCAGGACGTCGATCCGGCCGGGCGGCGGGTCCTGCGTGATCAGCAGCCGGACCGTGCCCGGTGCGACACCGGCCCGCGCGAGGTTGACGCGGGTCGCCTCCTGCGCCAGGAACGAGTCGGTGATCTGCACCGGCTCGTGCTCCGCCAGCGCGGTCACCAGGGCGCCCCAGCGGTCGCCGACCACCACGACCGTCCCGGTCAGCGGAACGTCCTGCCCGGCGAGGTGCCCGAGGAGGTACTCGTCGGAGGCGTCCCAGGCACGCAGCTGCTCGCGCGGGTCCTCGGGGAAGCGGGTCAGCGCCAGCTCGCCCCACGGCGTCGTCATACGGTCGTTCATCGCGCCCAGGCTAACCGAGCCGCATTTCGGACCGCGTCCGGCAGGATGGGGGCATGGACGCCGAGCTGTTCCCCAGGCCCCGCACCCAGGTGGCGCCCGGCGCGGTGCACGTCCCCGACTGGCTGGACCCGGCACAGCAGCGCGACCTGCTCGCCGCCTGCCGCGACTGGGCCCGCCCGCCCGCCGGACTGCGCACGGTACGCACCCCCGGCGGCGGCACCATGACCGCACGGCAGGTCTGCCTGGGACGGCACTGGTACCCGTACGGCTACGCGCGCACCGTCGTCGACGGCGACGGCGCCCCGGTCAAACCGTTCCCCGCATGGCTCGGCGAGCTGGGCCGCCGCGCCGTGACCGACGCGCTCGGCCCCGGCGCGGCCCAGGACGCCGCGTACGACATCGCCCTGATCAACTTCTACGACGCCGGCGCCCGCATGGGCATGCACCGCGACAGCGACGAGAAGTCCGACGCGCCGGTCGTGTCGCTGAGCCTCGGCGACACCTGCGTCTTCCGCTTCGGCAACACCGGGACACGCGGCCGCCCCTACAGGGACGTCACACTGCGCAGCGGCGACCTGTTCGTCTTCGGCGGCCCCTCCCGACTCGCCCACCACGGCGTCCCCCGGGTGCACCCGGGCACGGCCCCGCCGCGGCTGGACCTCACCGGACGCCTGAACATCACCCTACGGGTGAGCGGCTTCCCGGACGCCGGACCCTAGGTCACGGCGCCGGTCACCGTAGGGGCGGATCATGACAGACTCGCCCTCATGAGCGGCAAGGCGGACCCCCGGGCGGCGGGGGAAGGGACCACGTCGAGGACGCGGCTGGACCGGGGGCGCGGCGCGCTCGGGCCCGCGCTGGAGCTCGTGCACACCGGCCGCGCGCCCACCCGGGCGGTACTCACCGCCGAACTCGGCGTGACCCGGGCCACGGCCGGCGCGGTCGCCGCCGAACTGGAGGCACTCGGCCTGATCCGCGTCGACGCCCGGCCCGGCGCCGCGGCCGGTTCGCAGGGCCGCCCCTCCCACCGCCTCGCGGTCGCCGAGGAAGGCCCCGTCGCCCTGGCCGCGCAGGTGCACGCCGACGGCTTCCGGGCGGCGCTCGTCGGGCTCGGCGGCCGGATCGTCGCGACCGCGCCCGGCTGCGAGGTCGTCGACGCCGACCCGGCGAAGGTGCTCGGCTCGGTCGTCGAGGCGGGCGCGCGACTGCTGCGCGAGACCGGCCGGCGCTGCGTCGGCGCCGGACTCGCCGTGCCGTCGGCGGTCGCCGAACCGGAAGGCCTCGCGCTGAACCCCCTGCATCTGGCGTGGCCCGCGGGCGCGCCCGTGCGGGAGATCTTCGCCGAGTGCGTCCGCGCGGCCGGCATCGCCGGGCCCGCCTTCGCCGCCAACGACGTCAACCTCGCCGCGCTCGCCGAGCACCGGCACGGCGCCGGGCGCGGCTCCCGCGACCTGCTGTGCGTGGCCACCGGGCACCGCGGCGTCGGCGGCGCCCTCGTCCTCGACGGGCGTCTGCACAGCGGCAGTTCGGGACTGGCCCTGGAGGTCGGCCACCTCACCGTGAACCCCGGGGGAGGCCGCCCCTGCCACTGCGGCGGCCGCGGCTGCCTCGACGTGGAGGCGGACCCGCTCGCCCTGCTGACCGCGGCCGGACGCGCGCCGGGCCCCGAGGTGTCGCTGCTCAAGCAGGCCCAGGACCTGATCCGCGGCCACTACGACGACCCGGCCGTCCGCACCGCCACCGAGACGCTGATCGACCGTCTGGGTCTCGGCCTCGCGGGCCTGGTGAACATCCTCAACCCCGACCGCATCATCCTCGGCGGCCTGCACCGCACCCTGCTCGACGCCGACCCGGAACGGCTGCGCGCGGTCGTCGCCGACCGCAGCCTGTGGGGCCGCAGCGGCGGCGTCCCCATCCTGGCCTGCACGCTCGACCACAACAGCCTCGTGGGCGCGGCCGAACTGGCCTGGCAGCCGGTCCTTGACGATCCGCTGGGCGCACTGACGCGTTCGGCGTAGAGCGGGCGTACGCCGGTCGCGGTCCGGGCGCGGGCGCGGCGCGCACCCGGAGCAGCCGCCGCACCGCCGCGGAGAGGATCGCGGCCCGATGGGGCAGGCTGATCACAGGCACCGCGAGAATCCGCAGGCCCGCACAGAACAGGAAGCCGACGTCATGACCGACAAGCTCACCGTGAGCGTCCTGGGCACCGGCATCATGGGTGCCGCGATGGCCCGCAACATCGCCCGCGCCGGGCACACCGTCCGCGTCTGGAACCGCACCCGGGCCAAGGCCGAACCGCTCACCGCCGACGGCGCGCACGTCACCGGCACCCCCGCCGAGGCGGTCCGGGACGCCGACGTCGTCCTGACCATGCTGCACGACGGCCACGCCGCCCTGGAGGTGATGCGCGAGGCCGCCCCCGCCCTGCGCCACGGCACCGCCTGGGCGCAGTCCACCACCGCGGGACTCGACGGCATCGCCACGCTGGCCGGTTTCGCCGCCGACCACGAACTCGTCTTCTACGACGCCCCGGTACTGGGCACCCGGCAGCCGGCCGAGGCCGGACAGCTCACCGTCCTCGCGGCCGGACCGGCCGAACACCGTGCGACGGTCGCGCCCGTCTTCGACGCGGTCGGCGCCCGCACCGTCTGGACCGGCGAGGACGGCGCGGCGGGCAGCGCGACCCGCCTGAAACTGGTCGCCAACAGCTGGGTCGTCGCCGCCACGGCCGCCACCGGCGAGGTGCTCGCCCTGGCCGAGGCGCTCGGCGTGGCGCCCGACAGCTTCTTCGACCTCATCGACGGCGGCCCGCTCGACATGGGCTACCTGCGCGCCAAGTCCGCGCTCGTCCTGGAAGACCGGCTCTCCCCGCCCCAGTTCGCCGTGCGCACGGCGGTCAAGGACGCCCGGCTGATCGTCCGGGCCGGTGCGGACAACGGCGTCCGCCTCGACGTCGCCGCCGCGAGCGCCGAACGCCTGGAACGCGCCGCCGCCCAGGGCCACGCCGACGAGGACATGGCCGCCGCGTACTTCGCCAGCTTCGACGAACAGCCCCCCGCCTGAGCCCCGTTCACCACCGACACCCCCACGACCCGCGAACTTCGGAGGAGACCCCGTGTCCAAGCCCCCGCTCCCGCCCGAGGCCGTCGCCATGCTGGGCCACGCCAACCCGTGCGTCATGGCCACCCTGCGGTCCGACGGCTCACCGGTGTCCACGCCCACCTGGTACCTGTGGGAGGACGGCCGCGCCCTGATCAACCTCGACGCCGGCCGGGTGCGCCTGAAGCACCTGCGGCGCGACCCGCGGGTGACCCTGACCGTCCTGGACAAGGACGACTGGTACACGCACGTCACCCTCATCGGCCGCGTCACCGAAACGCACGACGACGTGGGCCTGGCGGACATCGACCGCCTCTCCCGGCACTACACCGGCAGCGCCTACCCGGACCGGGAGCGCCCCCGCGTCAGCGCCTGGATCGAGGTCGACCGCTGGCACGGCTGGGGCGCCCTGCGCGACAGCGACCAGGCGGCGACCTGACCGCCCGCACCACCGCCGCCCCGGGGCGGCCGGTCCCGCCCCGGGGCCCCGCGTCCCCGGCCCGCCGCGTACTCCCTCGGAGGCAGCCCGGCTCTCGCGCGCCGTCCGCGCCCGATCGCCGCCCAGGGCGGGGGCAGGCTCGCCCGTGCACGCGGTCCGGAGCGCGGCCACGCGGGCATCAGCCCCGAGCCCGGTCCGAAACGCCCCGCGCCGCGCGGCCCGGGAGCAGCGGTGACCGGCCCGCGTACTCCCCGCGGGGTACGCGCGGTGCCGCTGGCCGTACGACGACCCGGACCCCCTCGCGGAGCGACGCTCGGAAGCGACGACAACGACGACATCGCTTCCGAGGAGTTGACCGGCCATGCAGACCCTGGCGCACTTCACCGACGGCGGGCCCGGCCCGTGGATCCTGCTCGTGCCGCTGCTCTGGGCGGCCGTCATCGGCGGCGGCATCGTGCTGCTGCGCCGCACCGTGTGGCGCGGCCGGCGCGGCCCCTGGCACGCCGCCGGCGCGGACAACTCGCCGTCGGCCGTGCTCGGGCGCCGCTTCGCCTCCGGCGAGATCGACGAGGACGAGTACTGGCGCCGGCTGTCCGTTCTGGAGGAGCGGTTCGGCCGCAAGGGTGGTGCGGCATGACCTCCACGCAGACCACCACGACGACCCCCCGCACCGCCGCCCGCGTCGTCGACGCCGTGAAGGTGTACGGCGGTGGCGACACCGCCGTACACGCCCTGGACGGCGTGACCGTGTCCTTCCCGGCCGGCCGCTTCACGGCGATCATGGGCCCCTCGGGGTCCGGCAAGTCCACGCTGATGCACTGCGCGGCCGGCCTGGACACCCTCACCTCGGGCAGCGCCTTCGTCGGCGACACCGAACTCGCCGGGCTCGACGACCGCCGGCTCACCCTGCTGCGCCGCGACCGCGTCGGCTTCGTGTTCCAGGCGTACAACCTGGTGCCGACGCTCACCGTCGCCGAGAACATCACCCTGCCGCTGGACCTGGCGGGCGGCACGGGCGACCCGGAGTGGATCGACACGCTGATCGACGTCGTCGGACTGCGCGGCCGGCTCCACCACCGGCCCGCCGAACTGTCCGGCGGGCAGCAGCAACGCGTCGCCGTGGCACGGGCGTTCGCGAGCCGCCCCGAGGTCGTGTTCGCCGACGAACCGACCGGCAACCTCGACTCCCGCTCCGGCGAGGAGGTGCTCGGACTGCTCGGCCGCACCGTGCGCACCACCGGCCGCACCGTCGTCATGGTCACCCACGACCCGGTCGCCGCCGCCCACGCCGACGAGGTCGTCTTCCTCGCCGACGGCCGCCTCGTCGACCGTATGGCGGACCCGACCGCCGACAAGGTCCTGGACCGCGTCAAAGCCTTCGAGGTGCCGTCATGAACGCCTCCGTACGCCTGAGCGCGTCCTCCCTGCGCGCCCACGGACGACGCTTCGCCGGCACGTTCCTCGCCGTGTTCCTCGGCGTCGCCTTCCTGGCGGGCACCCTCGTCATGGGCGACACGCTGCGCGCGAGCTTCGACTCCATGTTCACCGGTGCCAGCAGCGGCACCGACGCCGTGGTGCGCAGTGCCGACGCCATCACCACACCGGGGGAGAGCCAGGGGGTGCGCCGGCCCGTCGACGCAGCGCTGGCCGACCGCGTCGAGCGGGTCCCGGGCGTCGCCGCCGCCGTCCCCGACATCCAGGGCGCCGGCCAGCTCGTCGGGTCCGACGGCGAGCCGATCGGCGGCCAGGGGCCGCCCACCGTCGCCGGCAACTGGATCGCCGACCCGGAGCTCAACCCGTACCGGCTCGCCGAGGGCCGCACCCCGCAGAGGTCCGGCGAGATCGTCGTCAACCGCGGCACGGCCGAGCGGGGCGGCCTGGAGATCGGCGACACGACGACGCTGCGCACCCCTGACCCGGTGCGGGTCACGATCGTCGGCCTGGCCACCTTCAGCGGCGAGGACGGCATGGCGCAGGTGACCTACACCGGCATGACCCGGTCCGACGCCGAGCGGTACCTCACCGCCGGGCCCGGCCAGGCGGCGGGCATCCTGGTGCGCGCCGAGCCCGGCGTCGCCCAGACGGAACTGGTGGACCGGCTCACGGCCGGCCTGCCCGAGGGCGTCGAGGCGATCACCGGCGAGGAGTCGGCCGAGGAGAACACCGAGATGATCTCCAGCCAGTTCCTCGGCATCTTCACCACCTTCCTGCTGGTGTTCTCCGGCGTCGCCCTGCTGGTCGCGACGTTCTCCATCCACAACACGTTCGCGATCGTGGTCGCCCAGCGCACCCGCGAGAACGCCCTGCTGCGGGCGCTCGGCGCCTCGCGCCGCCAGGTCACCGCGGCCACCCTGGCCGAGGCGAGCGCCGTCGCCGTGACCGCCTCCGCCGCGGGCCTCGCGGGCGGCATCGGCATCGCCGCCGGACTGCAGGCCCTGTTCCCGGCGATCGGCTTCCCGTTCCCGGACGGCGGCCTGGTCGTCAAGGCGCTGTCTCTGGCGCTGCCGCTCGCGGTCGGCGTCCTGGTCTGCCTCGGCTCCGCCCTGCTGCCCGCCGTACGCGCCGGGCGCACCGCACCCCTCGCCGCGCTGCGCGAGACGGCCGTCGACACCTCCGGCGCCTCCCGTCTGCGTGCGGTCACCGGCGCGTGCCTGGCCGCCCTCGCCCTCGCGGTGACGCTCACCGGCGTCCTGGCGCGGCCGTCGGTGTGGCTGGCCGGCAGCGGCGCCGTGCTGGCCCTGGTCGCCTTCGTGGTCCTCGGCCCGGTCGCGTCCGGCACCGCCGTACGGGTCCTCGGCAGCCCGCTGCCGCGGCTGCGGGGCGTCACCGGGTCCCTCGCCCGGCGCAACGCGCTGCGCAGCCCGAAGCGGACGGCGGCCACGGCCGGCGCGCTGATGATCGGCGTGGCCGTGGTGTCGCTGTTCACCGTGTTCGGCGCCTCGCTGAAGGCCACCATGGACCAGACGGTGTCCCGGTCCTTCGCCGGCGACGTCGCCGTCAGCGCGCCGTCGTTCGGCGCGGGCGGCAGCGGACTGAGCCCCCGGCTGGCCGGCGCCGTGCAGCGGCTGCCCGAGGTGGACACCGCCGTCGGTCTGGGCCGGGGCGTCGCCGAAGTCGACGGCAGGGGACGGGCGTTGACCGTCACCGACCCGGTCGCGCTGCAACGCGCCTTCGACCTTGGCGAGATACGGGGCTCGCTGAGCGGCCTCGGCGCCGACGGCATCGCCCTCACCGAGCAGGAGGCCGACAGGCTGGGCCTCGCCACCGGCGACACGACGCGGCTGACGTTCACCGACGGCGAGCGGGAGACCTTCACCGTCCGCGCGGTGTACGACCGGTCCGAACTCGCCGGCGACTACGTCATCACCCGCGAGGCCTGGGCCCCGCACCGCGCCCAGGACTCCGACACGCTCGTCGCCGTCACCTTCGAGGGCGGCGTCGGTGAGGACCAGGGCAGGGCGGCGGTCGAGAAGGCCACGGCCGCGTACGGCAATCCGGAGGTGCAGACCCGCGAGGAGTACGCGGAGTCCTCGGCGGGCGGCATCGACATGATGCTCACGCTGGTCTACGCGCTGCTCGCCCTCGCGGTCCTCATCGCGCTGCTCGGCATCGCCAACACCCTCACGCTGGCGGTCCACGAGCGCACCCGCGAACTCGGACTGCTCAGGGCCGTCGGCCAGACCCGCGCCCAGCTGCGGGCCATGGTCCGCTGGGAGTCGGTCCTGGTGGCCGCGTTCGGCACGGCGGGCGGACTCGCCCTCGGCGCCTTCCTCGGCTGGGTCCTGGTCAGGGCGTCCGACGGCGCGTCCGACAGCGCCTTCGCCTTCGCGGTGCCGCCCGTGCAACTGGCGCTGGTCGCCCTGGTGGGCCTCGCCGCCGGAGCCCTCGCGGGCCGGCGTCCGGCGCGCCGAGCGGCCCGTCTGGACGTGCTGCGGGCGATCGCCGCGGAATGAGCACCGGGGCGTCGCGCGAGATGTGCGGCGGGGGTGCCGGCCGGGAGCCGGCACCCCCGTACGGGGTCACCGCCCGGTCAGCCGGCAACGGCCGACCGGGCGGGAGCGCGTTGGGGCCCGCGGGTCTCCAGGGCCGGTTCCAGGACCGGCTCGACGGGCTCGACCTCGGGGAGCACACGTGACGCCCGCTCCCCGGCGTACAGCGGGGACAGCACGGCACCGGCCGGCGCGGGCGTGGGCAAGGTGAACCACACGACCTTGCCGGACGCACCGTCCGGCCGTACGCCCCAGCTCTCGCTGACCGCGGCCACCATGGCGAGCCCGCGTCCGCAGGTCGCCAGCGGTTGGGCGTCTTCCACTTCGGGAAGGCGCGGGTCGTGGTCGCGCACCGAGACCGTCAACCGGTCGAGCAGCAGCTCGATCTCCACGGTGCACGTCTTGTCGGGCCGGGCATGGCGGTGGACGTTGGACAACAGCTCCGTCACACCGAGCATCGCCCGGTCGATCAGGGAATCCATATGCCAGTAGCGCAATTGCGCAGATACGATTCTGCGGACCTGGCCGATCCGCGACGGCAGGGCTTGCAGCTCCACCGTGCAGTGTCTGCTTGGGTGACTGATCACGGCTGCGACTCCCCGGTGTCAGGTCCGGACAGAGTTCCGGAAGAACACGGAGTACGGATCCAGCAGGGCGCCCGCGTGACGCTGCCGCCTGCTGTCGTGGCCGGCGGGCTGGTTCGCAGCGTTATCGCCGGTAAACCCAGAGTGACGTGAGACCAGCGTGGCCCAGCCGATGAGGTACCGCAACTCACGGACATCTCAGTAACCGCGCCCCGCCGCCCTGCGCACCGCCTCGACGAACCTGCGGGCGGCCGGCGGCCCGGACTCGCCCGGCGCGGGGTCGCTCTCGCCCAGAGTCAGCAGGTACCGCTTGCCGTTGAGGTCGGCGAGCGCCCTGTCGTCCGGCACGAACCAGGGCTTGGAGGCGCGCACCGCCTGCACCGGCGCGCTGTCTATCTCGCTGCCGTAGCTGGTGAGCAACTCCAGCCTGCCGTCGTTGATCCGGACCTGTCCGGCCCGGGTGAGCGAGCGCAGTCCGTTGCCGATCCGCACGCCCCTGGCCGTGAACTCCGGCTCCGCCATGTCGTTCCGCCCCCTTGCGCGTGTCTCGGGCCGCCGGACCGTGCTCTCGTCCGCGACCCCTCCGGCTGCTGACGTGATCCAGTGTGCCCCGGTTCGGGACCTCCGCCCCGCCCGGTGCAGTGTGCCCCGGCCGCGCGCCGAGCACCAGTACGCGCGACCCCTTCGCTCCGAGTGCCCGGAGCATTGGGTCGAATGCGCCCCGCCCCGATGCGCCGTCGCTCCCCCCAGGGGTGCCTTTGGCTGGCTCAAAGATGCGTTTATGCAGGTGAGAAGCGGGACCAGGGGTGCTTATGATCGGTGTGCCGACCGCGTGACGCGCCGTCGGCGCGCAGCCTAAGGAGCACGGCCGTGAGCACCCCTCAGCAGATCAGACCCGGCGAAACCCTCGACGTCGACCGCACCGACCCCGCCTACCGGGAGTGGCTGAAAGAAGCCGTGCGCAGGGTCCAGGCCGACGCGAACCGCTCGGCCGACACCCATCTGCTCCGCTTCCCGCTGCCGGAGCACTGGAACATCGACCTCTACCTGAAGGACGAGTCGACCCACCCGACCGGCAGCCTCAAGCACCGCCTCGCCCGCTCGCTCTTCCTGTACGGGCTGTGCAACGGCTGGATCCGCCCCGGCCGGCCGGTGATCGAGGCCTCCAGCGGTTCGACGGCCGTGTCGGAGGCGTACTTCGCGAAGCTGATCGGCGTGCCCTTCATCGCCGTCGTGCCGCGCACGACCAGCCGCGAGAAGTGCCGCCTGATCGAGTTCCACGGCGGGCAGTGCCACTTCGTGGACGACCCGCGCACGATGTACGAGGCGTCGGCCGCCCTCGCGGCGGAGACCGGCGGCCACTACATGGACCAGTTCACCTACGCCGAACGTGCCACGGACTGGCGCGGCAACAACAACATCGCCGAGTCGGTCTTCCGCCAGCTGCGGTTGGAGCGCTACCCGGAACCGGCCTGGATCGTCGCCACGGCCGGCACCGGCGGCACCTCGGCGACCATCGCGCGCTACGTCCACTACATGCAGCACGACACCCGCATCTGCGTCGCCGACCCGGAGAACTCCTGCTTCTTCGAGGGCTGGACGACGGGCGACCCGGACGTCACGTGCGACTGCGGCTCCCGCATCGAGGGCATCGGCAGACCCCGCATGGAACCGAGCTTCGTGCCCGGCGCCGTCGACCGCATGATGAAGGTGCCCGACGCGGCGAGCGTCGCCGCCGTACGGGCCCTGGAGTCGGCCATCGGCCGCAAGGCCGGCGGTTCGACCGGCACCGGCCTGTGGAGCGCGCTGAAGATCGTCGCCGAGATGGTGGCCGAGGGACGGCACGGGAGCGTGGTGACCCTGCTGTGCGACCACGGGGACCGGTACCTCGACAAGTACTACTCGGACGCCTGGCTCGCCGAACAGGGCCTGGACATCGCGCCGTACACCCACGCGATCACGTCCCTGCTGAAGACGGGCGTCTGGCCCGACTGACCCCGCCTACGTCGTCAGGCGCCGGTCCAGCGCCGTGACCGAGTCGCGGAACGTCCGGCCGAGCCCGGCCCGGGCCAGGTTCAGCGCGCCGCGGAACGCCGCCGTCCCGTCCGCGGCGAAGGTCCACTGCACGCGCGTGCCCGTCCCGATCGGCACGAGCCGCCACTCCTCGGCCAGGGCGTGCACGCCGGGCGTGTTCGTGACGTCCACGCGATAGGCGTACACCTCGGGCGCCTCCGACGCGAGGACGGTCTCCAGGAAGCGGGCCCCGCCCCTGAGCCGGATCTCGCGGCCCGCGCCGTCGCGCACCGGGCGGGCCACCCGCACCGCCGAGAACCACTCCGCCCAGCCCACCACGTCCTCGGCGAGCGCGCGGAACACGGCCGCGGGAGGAGCGGTGATGCCACGCGCGAAGACGAGCCGGACCGGCGCGGTCCGGACGAAGTCGTGCCCGACGGGGCGCAGACGATGAGCCATGGGACCAACTCCCTTGTCAGAGAACAAAGTTCCATCAGGGCATACACGACGCGGCAGCCGTCGGCGGGCCGGAAGTCCCCGGCCCCGCTGCGGCTCAGTCCTCGGTGCCGTCGTCCTCGGGCTCGCCCGCGACCACGAGCCGCCGCAGGTGCTCCGACACCTCGTCGCGCGCGCCGGCCGGCAGCCCCGCGTCCGTCACCAGCGTGTCGACCTGCTCCAGCGCCGCGAACGAACTCAGGCCCACCACACCCCACTTGGTGTGGTCGGCGACCACCACGACCCGCCGCGCCGACTGCACGAGCCGCCGGTTGGTCTCGGCCTCCGCCAGATTCGGCGTCGACAGACCGGCCTCGACCGATATGCCGTGCACGCCGAGGAACAGCAGATCGAAGTGGAGCGCCGCGATCGCCTGGTCGGCGACCGGGCCCACCAGCGAGTCGGACGGGGTGCGCACACCGCCGGTCAGCACGACCGTCGCCGCGCCCTGCCGGGGCCCCGAGGTGCGCTGCGCGGCGTGGAACACGTCGGCGACCCGCACCGAGTTGGTGACCACCGTCAGATCCGGCACGTCCAGCAACTGGTGCGCCAGGGCGAACGTCGTCGTGCCGCCCGACAGCGCGATCGCCGCGCCCGGCGCGACCAGCCCGGCCGCCGCCCGCGCGATGTCCTCCTTGGCGGTCAGCTCCAGACTCGACTTGGCCTCGAACCCCGGCTCGTGCGTGCTCGCCTCGGCCACCGGAACCGCGCCGCCGTGCACCTTCTCCAGCACACCCTGGCGGGCCAGCGCGTCGAGGTCACGGCGGACCGTCATGTCCGACACCCCGAGCTTCCGCGTCAGCTCGTTGACCCGCACACCACCTCGGCGCCGGACCTCGTCCAGGATCAGGGCGCGCCGCTGCTCCGCGAGGAGGTTCTGATTCTCACTCACGTACGCTCCGGTCCTTTCGCCTGGGGCCGCCGTCCGACACGCTCGGCGCACCCGCTCCGACAAGGACATTCTTACCGGCTCCGGTGCGCGGACGTCCCATCCTCGCACGCCCCCGCGCACGCCGCGTCACCGCCCGTTCCGATGTGCGCATGTCACATTGGCATCGGAAGGGTCACACCTGTCGCACGGATCGGGGAGATTCGGTGTCGACGGGTGCGCACCCGCCCGGAACGGGAGATCCTGGTCCCCGCACACAGACAGCCGACGGCGCGTCACGGGGGAAGTGCCAACAGTGGAACGTGCGCAGGAACGCGCGACGACGGGCGACACGGAAGGCCCGGCACCGCGGGCCACGGGAGCCGCTCTGGAACTCCTCGTCCACGGAGTGGGCGGGACGACACCCGGGGAGATGCTGAACGATCCGCGCACCGTGCGGATCACCGGCGACGACACGGCGGCCGTCTTCCGGCGCGCCGACGACGTCGACGCCGAAAGCGACCCCGGCACCCGACGCGACGGCCCGGTGCCCGAGGCCTACGTCTGGTGCAACCTCACCTCCGGCAACGGCTCCCGCGCCCTGTGGCTGCTGCTGTTGCCGTTCATGGTGGCCAACCTCGCCCACTGGATGCGCCCGAACACACACGGCCACAGCCGCACGGTCCGCCTCTACGGACTGCTGGTGCGGCTCGCGGGACTGTCCCTCACCGTGCTGCTCGTGGCCGCCGCCTGCGAGGTCGCCCTCGATCTGACGGCCTGGCAGTGCGCGGGCACCTCCGCCTGCGCCGGCCGGCACTCCTGGCTCGGCTTCCTGTCGCCCGAGGCCTCGGACGGCGGCTGGTGGAGCCTGCCCGGACGCCGCCTCGCGCTCGCGGCCCTGGTGCCCGCCGCGCTCACCGGCCTGCTCTGGTACCTGTCCCGGCGCACCTGGAGCGAGTACGAGTCCCAGCAGCCGATGACCCGCGCCGCCGAGTCCGAGGAGGACATCGCCGACTCCGCGCCCACCGCGCTCGGCCGCCCCGGCTTCTGGTACGGCCGCCGCCTGGTGGCCCGGCTGCGCGCCGCCCACACCGCGGCCGCCCTGCTCACCGTCGCCGCCGCGGTCGGCACCTCGGCCGCCCGCTTCGACCGCGCGTCCGGCGGCTCCGCGACGCTCGACACCGCAGGACGACTGCTGGAGGCGGCACTCGTCGCCGGCGCGGCGGCCGTGCTGTGGGTGGTGTGCCGCCGCGGCCGCAGCGAACGCCACCTGGACTCCGAGCTCGACCGGAACGTCGTACGAGGACTCCCGCTCGCCGCCCTCGTCCTCCTCGCGCTCTCCCTGCTGTACGCAGGGTGGGAGCGCCCCGGCTGGGAGTCGTCGGGCCGGCTGCCCGGCGACGCGACCTTCGGCGGCATCGTCCTGGGCCAGGGGCTGCTGGTGATCGCCCTGGCGGTGGTCGCCCACCTGCTGCACCGCACCAGGCCCGACCCGCGCGCCGTCATGCACGGCCTCGGCGGGCCCGCCGTCGCCATGCTGGCCTGCGCCCTGGGCGGCGTCATGTCCGGCGGCGTGGCCCAGCGTGTCGCCGACTGGCTGGACGGCACCGGGACGTCCATCCCCGGCCCGCCGGTCATGCTGACCTGGCAGGCCTCCGCGATCCCGCCGCTGCTCCTGCTGCTGCTGGTGCTGTGCGCCGAACTCGCCCGGCGCACCTGGCTGCTCGCCCGCGCCGAACGCGCCGCCGTGGAACGCGACCACCCGCACGAGGTCGGCGACCCCGGACGCACCCGCCGCATCGCCACCGTGCGCGCCATGGCCAGGCTCACCGACCGGGCGCCCCTCATCGTCGCCGTCACCTCCACCGCGACCCTGCTGCTCGGCGCGGGCGCCCTCGTCGGCGCCCTCACCACCGACGAGACACCCGGCGAGGCCGCCGGCGGCTCGTACGCCTTCGTGCACGGCGCCGCCCAGACCGCCGAGGCGCTGGGCTCCTGGCTCATCGGGTTCGGCTTCATACTCTTCGTCACCTGGGGCCGGCGCGCCTACAAGGACCCCTCCGCGCGGCGCACCATCGGCATCCTGTGGGACGTCGGCACGTTCTGGCCGCGCGCCGCCCACCCCTTCGCGCCGCCCTGCTACGCCGAGCGCGCGGTGCCCGACCTGACCTGGCGGATCGCGACCTGGACCCGCGTCACCGGCGGCCGTCTCGTCATCTCCGGGCACTCGCAGGGCAGCGTCCTCGCCGCCGCGGCGGCCTGGCAGCTCGAACCGTCCGTCCGCAAGCGGGTCGGGCTGCTGACCTACGGCTCGCCGCTGGAGCGGCTCTACGGCCGGTGGTTCCCGGCCCACTTCGGGCCGGACGCGCTCGGTTCGCTGCACCAGGAGGTGGACTGCTGGCGCAACCTGTACCGGGTCACCGACCCCATCGGCGGCCCCGTGCGGCTGCCCGGCGACCGCGGCCCCGAGGTGGACCGCGAGGCACTCAAGGACCCGCTCGCGTACGGCCGCACCGAACTGCTTCCGCTGCCCGCGCCGATCCTCGGCCACTCCGAGTACCAGGCCGACCCGGCGTTCGTCGAGGAACGGCAGCGGCTGCTGGCCCGGCTGCGGCCCGATGTGCCCGCGCCGCGGCGCACGGCGCGGGAGGACGGGCCCGGCCCGGAGGGGGAGCCTCAGGGCAGCTCGGGCAAGTCCTCGGCGTAGAGCAGGGTCAGGTCGTCCGTGCTGGGGTCGGCCACCTGGGCGACCCGGCTCGCGTGCCGCTCCACCATCGCCTCGAACGTCTGCCGCGCCGTACGGCCGTTGCCGAACGCCGGGCCCTTGGGGATCGCCGTGAAGTACTTCAGCAGGGCCTCCCCGGCGCCCGGCGCGAGCCGGTACTCGTGCTCCTCGGCCTGCTGCTCGACGATCCGCAGCAGTTCCTCCGGGCCGTAGTCGCCGAAGGTGATGGTGCGGGAGAAACGGGACGCCACGCCCGGGTTGACCGACAGGAACCGCTCCATCTCGGCGGTGTAGCCCGCCACGATGACCACGACGGCGTCGCGGTGGTCCTCCATCAGCTTCACGAGCGTGTCTATGGCCTCCCGGCCGAAGTCCCGGCCCGAGTCCTCCGGGGACAGCGCGTACGCCTCGTCGATGAACAGCACGCCGCCGCGCGCCCGTTCGAAGGCCTCCTGCGTGCGGATCGCCGTGGAACCGATGTGCTCACCGACCAGGTCGACGCGGGACACCTCCACGAGGTGGCCCTTCTCCAGCACGCCGAGGGAGGCGAGGATCTCGCCGTACAGCCGCGCCACCGTCGTCTTGCCGGTGCCGGGGGAGCCCGTGAAGACCAGGTGCCGCTTGACGGACGCCGCCTTCAGGCCCGCCTGCTGCCGGCGCCGGCCCACCTCGATCATGTCGGTGAGGGCCCGCACCTCGCGCTTGACGCTGTCCAGGCCGACCAGGGCGTCCAGTTCACCCATCACGTCCTTCGCGGACCGCGCCGGCTGCTCCGGCTGGGCGCCCGCGACGAGGGCCTCCTGCTCGGTGCTGCGCTGCCCGGGGATCGCGCCGAGCAGCCCGGGGGAGGGGGCCGTCGTCTGCACGGCGGTCTCCCGGGCCGCGGGAGGCCTGAGCCCACCGCTCTCGTCGCTGGTGCAGTCCTCCACGACGGGACCCCCGCCCGAGCCGGCGTCGGTCCCGCCGTCCGCGAACTCGTAACCCCCGCGTGAGCAGCGCTCCGTGCGGCACTTCTTCAGCGTCGTACGGCAGCCGTCGATCACGTGGAAGCCGTAGCCGTCGCTGTCCGACACCCGGCAGTCCAGGAAGCTGCCCCGGCCGCCCGCCGAGACGTAGAACCCGGCCTCGGAGGGCGAGTCGACGGTGCAGCGCTCGATGGTCGGGTCGGCGCCCTTGGTGACGATCACGCCGGTCTGCGTGCCGGTCAGCACGCAGTTGTTGAGTGTGCCGCCACTGCCGTGGTCGCGGAACCAGGCGCCGGTGGCCGCGTCGCGGATGCGGCAGTCGTCGAGCTGCGCCGTCGCGCCGTCGCTCACCGACACCGCCGTGTTGCGCACCTGCGTGAGGTCGCTGTCGACGACGTCCGCGCGGGAGCCGCGGTCCAGCACGAACAGCGCGTCGGGCACGTCGTGCACCCGGCAGGAGTCCAGCACGGCCGTCGCGCCGTCGCTGACCCACACCGCGGGGTAGTCGCCGGTGCTGTCGAAGATCTCGCACTGGTTGGCGTCCACGCGGGTGCCCGGGTCCCACACCGACAGGCCGTTGCGGCCGAACTGCCGCACGCTGGTGCGGGTCAGCGTCAGGACGGAGCGGGAGCGCAGGTCGACCGCGTTCTCCGGGATGTCGTGGATGCGGCAGTCCGCCAGCGTCAGGACGGCGTCCGTGTCGAGGGTGACACCGTCCCCGGTGGTGCGGTGCACGTCGCAGTCGGTGAGGTGCGCGGTGGCCCGGCCGGTGACCTGGACGCCGCTGCCCCGCACCTCGTAGACCTCGCAACCCACCGCCTCCAGCGCGGAGTTCTCACCGGTCGCCGTCAGGCCCGAGCCCGAGGCGTGGTGCACGCGGCAGCGGTCGAGGCGCGGATGGGCACCGCCGCGCACCGCGACGCCGGCCTGCCCGGCCGCGACGACCTCGCACTCCTCGAACACCCCGGCGCCGCCGTCGAGTACGGCGATGCCGATGCCCGCCGGATTGTCGACCGTGCAGCGCCGCACCGTCGGCCGGGCGCTGCCGCGCACCTCGATGCCCGCCGCGGACCGGGTGACGACCCGGACGTCCAGCAGCTCCGGGGTGCCCTCCTCCACCAGCAGGGCCGGCGCCGCCGCGTCCTGCCCTTCCACGAGCAGGTCCTGGATCACCGCCGAGGCCCGCACGGTGAGCGGTACGCCCTCGGTCGGCGCGATGCGGACGGAACCGGGGGAGCCCTCCGGGCCGCGCAGGGTGACCGCCTGCTGGACGACGAGGTTCTCCCGGTAGGTGCCGGGAGCGACGGTGAGCACGTCACCGTCCGTCGCGGCCTCCAGGGCGGCGGCGAGCGTCGCGTACTCACCCGTGCGGCGCCGCCACCGCGATGTGCCGGTGTGCGTCACCTGGACCGTGCCCTGTGCCATGGCGTTGCTGTGCCCCCACCTCGTCGTACGCGGGTCGTCGCCGATCGGTTCGGCCGGACCACCGTAGCGTGTGCGCAGGCGGTGAGTTGACCGGAGGCTCCAGGCCGTCAGCTGCCGGTGCCGGTCCTGCCCCAGTCGGGGCCCGCCCGGTCCCAGGCCTGGTCCCAACGCGCGTGTCTCAGGCGGGTCATGCGCCGCATGATCAGCCGCCGTCCGGTCTCCACCAGCCCCGCGGTCAGCAGGGCCGCGCCGAACCCGGCGAGGACCGCGTGCGTCGTCGCCGTGGCGGAGTCGAGCGGCCGGGCCACCAGCCGGCCCTGCCGGTCGGTCCAGATCGTGAAGCGGTCGCCGGGGCGGGGGTCCTTGAGGCCGGCCATGACGGCGCCGTGGTGCGTGCTGCCGTCCGGCGCGGTCCAGCGGGCGAGGACGCGGCTGCGCAGGTCCCGTCCGGTGCTCGCCTCGGGGTCGGTGTCCAGGAGGGAGTCGTCGAGCCGGCGTATCACCGAGGCTCCGACCCGGTGCCGGGTCTCGTGCTGGTCGCGCACGGAACGTCGCAGGGACTCCTCGGCCGCGCCGCCCACGAGCGTCCCGGCCACCGGTGCCACGAGGAGGAGCAGCAGCAGGGCGGCCAGGGCGAGCCGGGCCTCGGCCAGGTCGGTCGCGCGGCACAGCGGATTGTGCCGCCAGCGCCAGAGTCCGCTGATCGCACGCACGGTCCGCACCCCCTTCCCCGCTCCGTGATATCCCCCGGCGGAGCCGCTCGTCCAAGACCTCGGCGAAGAGAGAGTCACATCACCCCCGCACACGCCGGGACCGGAGTTCTCACGAACTCCTCACACCACGTCAACGGGCCTGCTCAGCGCCGGGTTCCCGCCCCCGGGCCCCCGGGCCGCCGCGCCGACCGGACGAGCCTCAGGCGACGACGCGGACCGGGTCGCCCACCCTGATCGTGCCGGGGGAGAGGGGCACCAGGTTCTGCCCGAAGACCAGCTTGCCGCCGATACGGCGGTGCCGGCCCAGCGTGTGCAGCGGCTCCTTGCCGCGCTCGGCGCTGGCCTGGTCGGTCGTGGTCACGACGCAGCGCCCGGACATCTTGGCGACGCGGAAGTCGACCTCGCCGATGGACACGCGAGACCAGCCGTCCTCGGCCCAGGCGTCGGTGCCCGTCACGACCACGTTCGGCCGGACACGGTTCATGGGCAGCGGGCCCTCGTCCCCGTGCTCGCCCCGCGCGATCAGGGAGTTGAGGGCGTCGAGGGAAGCGGTGGTGGTGACCAGCAGGGGATAGCCGTCGGCGAACGAGACGGTCTCACCGGGCAGCGCGAACTCCGGGTCGACGGGCCGACAGGAGGCCGGGTCGGCCATGTGCACCAGGCGCACGTCGGCGCCGAGGAACGCGCGGCACCAGGCGTGCACCGCCGCGTCCTCGGCCGGGACCGCCTCGACCTTGTCCCGGACGATCTCCACCGGCACGGCCCCGGCCGGACGCGGAACGGGCACCGTCACCGGCTCCGCCCCGGGCGCGGACAGCCGGACACCGCCGCCGGGCAGCAGCTCGGCGGCGGCCGTCGCGAGGCGCGGACGCTGGCGTTGGGTGACGACCCTTCCCCCGTCGTCGACCAGCATCCAGCGCCGGTCCCCGGCCAGCCCCCAGGGCTCCACGACGGCCTGCCGGGGCGACATGCCCCGGAGCGCCTTGACCGGGTGGACGTGTATCGACAGCAACTGAGCATTCCCCATGGGGCCATCGTGCCAGGCGGCACCGACAGCCCGGGGAATGTCTCAGTAACCGCGGTACTGCTGGTTGTTGTACGGGTCCTGATACGGCGCCGGGGCCGGAGCCGGCCGGGGTGCCGCAGGGCGCATCGCCTCGTAGCCGGCGGGCGCCGCGGGACGCGGCTGCTGGGGCTGCGGTCCCGGGTAGCCGCGCGGCGCGGTGGCCTGCTGCGGGATGTACGCCGCGGGCGCCTGCTGCAGCGGGGCCGGATGCTGAGCCTGCGGATAGCCGTAGGAGGGCTGGGACGGTGCCGCCGGGAGGGCGGGCAGTGCCGCCGGGAGGGCGGGCAGCTGGCTGCCCGGCATGTCGTAGGCGGCGGGGACGCGGATCGGGGCGATCTGCGGGGTGCCCCGCTCGGCCACGAGCGAGTCGTAGATCGGAGTGTCCGGGAAGGAGGCGGAGTAGTAGCCGCCGCCATAAGTGGAGCGGGGGGAGGTCATGGCACATAAGTTAAGCCCACGATGTGCTGGTTGGGGAGACCGATAAGAGGGTTGTTTTCCGTGCCCTGGGTGACGCGGGATCCCCAATGCGAGCGAAGTCGGCAAAAAGGGGCAGCGAGCGGGCCTCTGATCGTGTAAAGCCCGAGTTCCGAGCGGGTTACCGGCGGTTGGACAGTTGTCTCTCCATGCTTCGCGTGACGGTTCGCGAACGTGGAATAGGTTGTGCGGGCAGAACGCGGAACGTCGAGAATCGAGAAGGGCAGCCGGAACGGGCCGGCGCGGTGACACGTGATGGGGGCGGACATGTCAATGCCGAAAGGATCCAACACGCCGGTGCCGACGGCGGCACTGAGGGTGGAACTGGGGTGGCGTTCCGGACCGGGCGTGCCCGACGCGGACGCCTCGGCGCTGCTGCTGGTCGGCGGAAAGGTCCGTACCGACGGCGACTTCGTCTTCTACAACCAGCCCGTGCACTCCTCCGGCGCCATCCGCCACGAGGGCAAGCAGAACGCCGGCGGCCGGGTCACCGACACCCTCCTCGTCGACCTCGCGCGCGTGGAGCCCGCGATCGAGACCGTCATCCTCGCGGCCTCCACGGACGGCGGCTCCTTCGGGCAGATCCCCGACCTGTACATCGAGGTCCGCGACGCCGCGCAGAACACCGTCGCGGCCCGCTTCGACAGCACCGGTGCGAGCGTCGAAACGGCGTTCGTGCTCGGCGAGTTCTACCGCCGCCAGGGCGCCTGGAAGTTCCGCGCGGTCGGCCAGGGCTACGGCACCGGACTGGAGGGCCTGGCCACGGACTACGGCATCTCCGTGGACGAGCCGCAGCAGGCCGCGCCCGCGGTGACGCCGACGCCCGCCCCGCCCGTCACCGCGGCGCCTCCCGTCGCCCCGCCCGTGGCCGTGCCCCCGCCCCCGCAGACGGCACCCCCGGCCACCCCGGTCCGGCTGACCAAGGTGACGCTCACCAAGGCGGCCCCGTCGGTGTCCCTGACCAAGCAGGGCGGAACCTCCGGCCACCTCCGCGTGAACCTCAACTGGCAGGTCCGCAAACAGTTCTCCGGCTGGGCCGGCAAACTGGGCCGTGCCGTCGCCATGCACGACGATCTCGACCTCGACCTGTGCGCCCTGTTCGAACTCAGCGACGGCCGCAAGGGAGTCGTCCAGGCACTCGGCAACGCCTTCGGCTCCCTGCACCAGCCGCCGTACATCCACCTCGACGGCGACGACCGCACCGGCGCCGTGGCGACCGGCGAGAACCTCACCGTCAACCTGGACCACAGGAACGACTTCCGGCGCATCCTCGTCTTCGTGACCATCTACGAGGGCGCCCGCTCCTTCGCCGACCTGAACGCCACGGTCACCCTCCAGCCGCAGCACGGCGCCGCGATCGACTTCTCGCTCGACGAGTGCACGGTCCCCTCACCGGTCTGTGTCCTCGCCCTGATCACCAACAACGGCGGCGACCTGGTCGTCCAGCGCGAGTCGCGGTTCCTCGTCCCCGAGCGCGGCGTCAGCCCGCAGCGCACCGTCGACTACGCCTACGGCTGGGGCATGACCTGGACGCCGGGCCGCAAGTGAACCGGCCCGCCCTCAGCCCTCGTCGGGCACGGCGTCCGGACGCGCGTAGGTGCGGCCCTTCCAGGCCGCGCCGCGCCCCCGGTAGTGCCGCACCGCGGAGTCGACCGTCATCAGCAGATACAGGGAGGCGGTGAACGGCAGCAGCGGAGCGAGCCACAGGGGCTGGCGGTAATAGCGGAGCATCGGCAGGTACGTCCCGGTCATCACGAGCCACGCGAGCGCCCCGCACAGCGCCGCCGTCCGGTCCCCGGTGGCCGCGCCCACGGCCACCGCCACCGGCGGCACCAGGTACACCAGCGCGAGTCCGGCGACCGTACCGGCCAGCAGGACAAGGCTGTGCCGCAACTGCGCGTACGCGCTGCGCGACACCATCCGCCACAGATCGCGCAGCGCCGGACAGGGGCGCACGCTGTCCACCCGGTCGGCCAGCCCCAGCCAGAGGCGGCCACCGCTGTTCCGCACCGCCCGCGCGAGCGCCACGTCGTCGATGACGGCGTGCCGGATGGCGTCCGGGATCCGTGCCCGCTCGGCGGCCCGGGCACACAGCAGGACGCAGCCGCCCGCCGCCGCGGCCGTCCGCGTCCCCTCCTTTCCGATGCGCCGGAACGGATACAGCTGCGCGAAGAAGTAGACGAACGCCGGGACCACGAACCGCTCCCACACGCTCTCGACCCGCAGCCGGGCCATCTGCGACACGACGTCGAAACCACCCGTGCGGGCCGCCGCCACCAGGTGCCGCAGGCTGTCCGGCGCGTGCGCGATGTCGGCGTCCGTCAGCAGCAGGTACTCGGGCGCACGCGCGCGTGCCAGACCGATGCCGTGCCGCACCGCCCAGAGCTTGCCCGTCCAGCCCGCGGGCGGCTCGCCCGGCGAGTCCACGGTGAGCGGCAGCCCGCCGTGCCCGCGGGCCAGCTCCCGGGCCAGGTCCCCGGTGCCGTCCGTACTGCCGTCGTCGACGAGGAAGATCTCCGCCCGGCCCGGATAGTCCTGCGCGAGCAGCGACGGCAGGCTCGCGGGCAGCACCGCCGCCTCGTCGCGCGCGGGGACGACCACGCACACCGACGGCCACGCGTCCGGCTCCCGGCGCGGCGGGAGCCTCACGTCCGTCCGCCAGAAGAAGCCCTGGCAGAGCAGCAGCCACAGCCAGGCGGCGAGTGATCCTGCGGCGGTCCATGCGATGGCGCTCACGCCCGCAGTCTGCCCCACGGCACGGGCCGCGGACGGCTCATCGTCTATCGTGGCCGGGTGAAGATCGCGCTCATGGACTCCGGAATCGGTCTGCTCGCGGCCACCGCCGCGGTACGGCGTCTCCGCCCCGACGCCGATCTCGTCCTCTCCCTCGACCCCGACGGCATGCCCTGGGGACCGCGGACCCCCCAGGACCTCACCGAGCGCGCGCTCGCCGTCGCCGAGGCCGCCGCCGCGCACCGGCCCGACGCCCTCGTCGTCGGCTGCAACACCGCCACCGTGCACGCCCTGACCGCGCTGCGCGCCCGCCTGGAACCCGGCGTCCCGGTCGTCGGCACCGTTCCGGCGATCAAGCCGGCCGCGGCGGGAGGCGGGCCCTTCGCGATCTGGGCCACGCCCGCCACCACCGGCAGCCCCTACCAGAAGGGCCTCATCCGGGACTTCGCCGACGGCGTGCCCGTAACCGAGGTGCCCTGCTGGGGGCTCGCGGAGGCCGTCGAGCGAGCGGACGAGGCGGCGATCGACGACGCCGTGGCCGCCGCCGCGGAGCTGACACCCGACGACGTGACGACCGTCGTCCTGGGCTGCACCCACTACGAACTGGTCGCCGAGCGCATCCGGGCCGCCGTCCAGCGCCCCGGCTTCCCGCCGCTCGTCCTGCACGGGTCCGCCGGAGCGGTCGCCGCCCAGGCGTTGCGCCGCATCGGCGAGCGGCCGGCGCAGCGCGCCGCCGGCGGCGGCACCCTGACGGTGCTGCTCAGCGGCCGCGAGGGCCCGCTGCCCGCCGCCGCGCTGTCCTACGCGGAGGGGCGGATGCTGCGGACGGTGGCGCCGGCGGGCTGACCGGGACCAGGACGCGACCCCGGCCGCCGGCCGAACCGGAGCCCGGGATTCCCGCCGCCGCCCACCCGGCCCAGTCACCGTCCGCGACGAGGGACCCGCGCGGGGAATCGTGCGTACCCTCGAAACATGAGGGACCACTCCCACGGCACAGGGCACGACGCGGGCAGCGCGCCCCCCGACGTCTGGACCGGTCGCGCCACGAACCGGGCCCAGTGGCTGGCGGCGCTCGCCGGTGCGGCCTGCCTGGCCCTCGGTATCGGGCTCGCCGTGGACTCCGCGTGGACCTCCGGCATCGCCCCCCTGGCCATGGCGGTCGTCGGCTGCATCGCGGCCGGCCTGCTGGTCCTCTTCGGCACCCTCGCCTTCGTGCACGTCGCGCTGCGCGTCGACGAGGACTTCCTGGAGGTGCGCTGCGGCCACATCGGCATACCGCGCCGCCGCATCCCGCTCTCCCACGTCGCGGGCGCCGACTTCACCCCGCAGGTCACGCCGCGTCAGTGGGGCGGCTGGGGTTACCGATGGCGTCCCGAGAAGGGCACGGCGGTGGTCGTGCGCCGAGGCGAGGGCATCGTGCTGCGCCTGTGGGACGGGCACGTGTTCACGGTCACCGTGGACGACGCCGAAGCCGCCGTCCGCGTCATCAGGGACCGACTGCGGCCGACGACGCCCGGCTCGGCCCACTGAGGGTCGCCGCTTCCCGCGCCGCGCTCACGTGGTGAGCCGGTCGTTCCGCCGGTGTTCATGGGGCGCGGGGGTCCGGCGGTTCTTCCGTGGGGGGCGTGCCGTGGCCGGTCCCGTCGTACTCGGCCCACTGAGGGTCGTCGGCTTCTCGCGCCGCGCTTACCTGGTGAGCCGGTCGTTCTGCCGGTGTTCATGAGGCGCGGGCTCCGGCGGCTCCTCCGTGAGGGGTCGTGCCGTGGCCAGTCCCGCCAGTACTCCCGTGCCCGCCGTGACCGCCGTGAAGCTCAGCGCGTTGCCGACCGACGCGACGGCCGCGAGCACCGTCAGGGCCGCGCCCGCCGTGAGCGCGACCGGCGTCGGACGCGGGGTGCGCCAGAGCGCGTGAAGCACCCAGCCGAAGGCCGCCGCCAGCAGAACCACCCCGACGACACCCTGCTCGGCCGCCTGCTGGAGCGGCGCGGAGTGCGGCTTGCCGTCGGACAGCAGCGAACCCGCCGCCGTCGCGCTGAGCTCTCCGAAGCGCCCCGGTCCGACGCCCAGAGCGGCGTCCTGCCCGGCCATGGCGAGCGCCTCGTGCCACAGCCGTACACGGTGCGACGTCAGCTGTCCCTCCAGGGCGGAGCCGAGCCCGCCCGGCAGATGACGGGCCGCGACGGCCCAGGTCAGCCCGGCTACCAGGACCACGGCCGACGCCAGCCCCGCGATGCCCGCCCCGCGGTGCCGCATGCGGCCGGCCACCAGCGAGCACAGCAGCACCGCGCCACAGGCCAGGCACCCGGCGGTGGAGCCGAGCACGGCGGCCGTCACCACGGTCCCGACCGCCGGCACGCTCAGCAGCAGGCGCACGACCCGGGCCCGGGCGGCCCAGGCCGCGCAGCACGCGGCGCCCGCCGACAGGGCCAGCACGGCCGCGGTGGCTCCCGTGTGCCCCAGCGGCGTGAAAATCTGCGGCCCCGGCGCGAGATGCGGAACGGCGACCGTGAGAGCGACGCCGGCCAGCGCCCAGGCGCAGGGCGCGGCGACCGGCAGCAGCGCGCCGGAGATCCGGCCCGCGGCGTAACCGGCGGCCACGGCCAGCACCGCCAGCAGCACGCCCTCGGGCCGGCCGTCGTGTGCGGCGGCCGTGACCAGCGACCACACGGCGCAGGCGCCGAGGATCATCGCCCCCACGACATCGGAAACGCCACGTCTTTCGCCGTCCGCGGACTCCTCGGACGTCATCCCCGTGAGACCCACCCCGCCCCCCGAACCAAGTCGCCCCCGACCTGTGACAGTCCCGGTCACGTGCCCGCGAGAGGTCAGGGACCAGGATCTGGCCACCGTAACCGCTGGTGGACGGTTTGTGGATGAGTCGCGGACGAGTTATGTGGGAACGGCGGGGGCGGGCGGACCCGGATCGCCGTCCGAGTGGTCGGCCTGCCGCCCCCGCGCGGATCACCGCCCGGCGAGACGAGCGGGGCCGGGCGCCCCCGACCGCGCTGTCGGTGCCCAGGTCAACCGCCGTACACTCCCGGAGTGACCGTCACCGCAACCTCCGTCGGCGAGTCGGACCGGCTGGAGCCCCAGGCGGCGTCCGCGTCCCTCGGCGCACGCCTCGCCCGGCTCGCGCCGTACGCTGCGGCCGCCCTCTCCGGAGTGCTGCTCTACGTCAGTTTCCCGCCGCGCACCCTGTGGTGGCTGGCCCTGCCGGCGTTCGCCGTCTTCGGCGGGCTGCTGCGCGGCCGAACCTGGAAGGCGGGCCTCGGCCTCGGTTACCTCTTCGGCCTCGGCTTCCTGCTTCCGCTGTTGGTGTGGACCGGCGTGGAGGTCGGCCCGGGGCCCTGGCTGGCGCTCGTCGCGGTGGAGGCGGTGTTCGTCGCGCTGGTCGGCGCGGGCATCGCCGCGGTCTCGAAGCTGCCCGGCTGGCCGGTGTGGGCGGCGGCCCTGTGGATCGCGGGCGAGGCGGCACGCGCGCGTGCGCCGTTCAACGGCTTCCCCTGGGGCAAGATCGCCTTCGGGCAGGCGGACGGCGTCTTCCTGCCGCTCGCCGCCCTGGGCGGCACCCCGGTGCTCGGCTTCGCGGTCGTCCTGTGCGGCTTCGCGCTCTACGAGACCGCCCGCCTCGCCGCCGACGCACGCCGCACGCGCGCGGTGCGGCGGGGCGCCGCCGCCGCGGCCCTGCTCGGCCTCGCCGTGCCGGTCGTCGCGGCCGTCGCCGCCCGCCCGCTGGTCACCGACGCGGCCGAGGACGGCACCGTGACCGTCGCCGTCGTCCAGGGCAACGTGCCGCGCGCGGGCCTCGGGTTCAACGCCCAGCGGCGCGCCGTGCTCGACCACCACGCGCGCGAGACGGAACGCCTGGCCGCCGAAGTGCGGGCCGGGAACATCGCCCGGCCCGACTTCGTGCTGTGGCCCGAGAACTCCTCGGACATCGACCCGTTCGCCAACGCCGACGCGCGTGCCGTGATCGACGGCGCCGCCAGGTCGATCGGCGTGCCCATCTCCGTCGGCGGCGTCGTGGAGAGGGACGGCAAGCTGCTCAACGAGCAGATCCTGTGGGACCCCGAGAAGGGGCCCGTCGACACCTACGACAAGCGGCAGATCCAGCCCTTCGGCGAGTACCTGCCGCTGCGCCCGCTCATCGGGGCGATCAACGAGACGTGGACCTCCATGGTCCGCCAGGACTTCAGCCGGGGCGACGAGCCGGGCGTCTTCACCCTCGACGGCACCCGGGTCGGCCTCGCCACCTGCTACGAGGCCGCCTTCGACTGGGCCGTGCGCGACACCGTCACCGGCGGGGCCCAGATGATCTCCGTGCCGAGCAACAACGCCACTTTCGACCGCAGCGAGATGACCTACCAGCAGCTCGCCATGTCCCGCATCCGGGCCGTCGAGCACAGCAGGACCGTGACCGTGCCGGTGACCAGCGGGGTCAGCGCGGTCATCATGCCGGACGGGACCATCACGCAGAAGACTGGCATGTTCGTGGCCGACTCGCTGGTCCAGGAGGTGCCGCTGCGCTCGTCGCGGACGCCCGCCACCCGGCTGGGCATCCTGCCCGAGATCGCTCTCGTGCTGGTCGCGGCCGGTGGCCTCGGCCGGGCGATCGGCGCCGGCGTGCGCGGTCGACGCGCGGGTGACGTGTAGCCGTACGACCGCCGTACGCCCCCGGAACCCGGCAGGGGCCGCGGAGTCCGGCCGTTAGGGTCGCCCCATGGCAACTCCTGAGTTCATCCGCTCCCTGCGGGCATCGGCCGGTCAGCAACTGCTGTGGCTCCCCGGAGTCACCGCGATCGTCTTCGACGACGCGGGCAGAGTGCTGCTGGGGCGTCGTTCGGACAACGGCAAGTGGTCGCTGATCGGCGGCATCCCGGAACCGGGCGAGCAGCCGGCGGCCTGCGCCGTGCGGGAGGTCCACGAGGAGACGGCGGTGCACTGCGTCGCGGAGCGGGTCGTCCTCGTGCAGGCGCTGGAACCCGTCACCTACCCCAACGGGGACGTCTGCCAGTACATGGACATCACCTTCCGCTGCCGCGCGGTCGGCGGCGAGGCCCGCGTCAACGACGACGAGTCGCTGGACGTCGGCTGGTTCGAGGTGGACGCGCTGCCGCAGCTCAACGAGTTCGCGCTGCACCGGATCAAGCAGGCGCTGTCGGACACGCCGACGTGGTTCGACCCCACCACTTTGCTGTGAAGAGTGGGTGGTGAGCACATGGGGCGGTGGGGGGCCGCTGCCTAGGGTCGAGCCATGACCGCGCCCAGTCCCTTCCCGGGTCCCCACGCCTCCCCGCTCGACCTCGGCGGCCGCACCGCCCTCGTCACCGGTGCCGCCGGCGGCATAGGCCGCGCCTGCGTGCTGCGGCTGGCCGCCGCCGGGGCGAAGGTCAGAGCGGTCGACCGCGATGCCGCCGGGCTGGAGGCACTCGCCGAACCGGCCGCCGACCTGCCGGGCACCGTCGAACCGCACGTCCTCGACCTCACCGACCTGGACGCCGCCGAACACGCCGCCGCGGGTACCGACATCCTCGTCAACAACGCCGGGCTGCAACTGGTCAGTCCCCTTGAGGACTTCCCGCCCGACGTCTTCCACACCGTGCTCACCGTCATGCTGGAGGCCCCGTTCCGGCTCGTCCGAGGCGCCCTGCCGCACATGTACGGACAGGGCTGGGGCCGCATCGTCAACATCTCCTCCGTCCACGGCCTGCGCGCCTCGCCGTACAAGGCGGCCTACGTGTCCGCCAAGCACGGCCTGGAGGGCCTGTCCAAGACGGCCGCGCTGGAGGGCGCCCCGCACGGCGTCACCTCGAACTGCGTGAACCCCGGCTACGTCCGCACCCCGCTCGTGGAGAAGCAGCTCGCCGACCAGGCCCGGACCCACGGCATCCCGGAGGAGCGCGTGCTGTCCGAGGTGCTGTTGCGGGACAGCGCCCTCAAGCGGCTCATCGAGCCGGACGAGGTCGCCGAGGCCGTGGCGTACCTGTGTGGCCCGGCCGCGTCCTTCGTGACCGGTGCCTCGCTCGTCCTCGACGGCGGGTGGACCGCGCACTGACCACCGGCCCGCCGGCCCGGTGAGTTTTCCACAGGCCTGCCGGACGGACGGGGCGATGGTGAATCCTGTGAGCATGTCCCGCGATCACGTGCAGTCGGCCGGGCGCCCCACCACCGGCACCGAAGCCGAGGTGGAGCGCTCGGCCCTCCATGCCGCAGGTACCGGCACCGGTACCCGAGCTGCTTCCGGCGCCGCTGCCGATGCCGCTTCGGGTGCTGGTGCCGGAGCCACGGCCGCGGTCGGGAGCGCTGCCGCTCGTGGCGGAGCCGCGTCCGGCGACGAGGGCGCCGCCGTCCGTGGAGGTGCCCTTTCCCGTCCCACCGAGGCTCCGTTCCTCGAACTGCTGGCCAGAGGCGCGACGGCCGACGCCTACGAGCAGCCGGTGCTGCGGGCCCGCGCCCAGGGGGCGTCGGCCGAGCGGATCGCCGCGCTGGAGCACGCGAAGCTGCTCGCGCTGCGGGTCCGCGGCGAGCTGGAGGGACGGCGGCGACGGGAGGCCGAGCTGTCGGCGCTCTTCGAGACCGCGCACGACCTCGCGGGCCTCAGAGACCTGGACGCCGTCCTCCAGGCCATCGTGCAGCGCGCCCGCTCCCTGCTGGGCACGGACGTCGCCTACCTCAGCCTGAACGACCCGGAGCGCGGCGACACCTACATGCGCGTCACCGAGGGATCGGTCGCCGCCCGCTTCCAGCAACTCCGCCTGGGCATGGGCGAAGGGCTCGGCGGCCTCGTCGCCCAGACCGCCCGCCCCTACGTCACCGACGACTACTTCAAGGACGCGCGCTTCCAGCACACCGACACCATCGACTCGGGCGTACGGGACGAGGGACTGGTCGCCATCCTCGGCGTGCCCCTGATGCTCGGGTCCGGCGTCATCGGCGTGCTGTACGCCGCCGACCGCCGCGCCCGGGTCTTCGAGCGCGAGCAGATCGCCCTGCTCGGCTCCTTCGCCGCGCTCGCCGCGGCCGCCATCGACACGGCGAACCTGCTGACCGAGACCCGCGCGGCCCTCGCCGGCCTGGAGCGGGCCAACGAGATCATCCAGGACCGCAGCGCCGTCATCGAGCGCGCCTCCGACGTCCACGACCGGCTCGCGGAGCTCGTCCTGCGCGGCGGCGGGGTCCACGACGTGGCCGCCGCCGTCTCCCAAGTACTGGACGGGACGGTCGAGTTCACCGAGGCGGCCGACGCGCCCGCCGGCGCCCTGGAGGCCTCCCGCGCCGAAGGACACGCGGTGCGGCACGGCGACGCGTGGATCGCCGCCGTCACCGCGGGCGGCGAACTGCTCGGCGCGCTCCTGCTGCGCGGCCATCCAGGACTCGACCCCGTCGACCAGCGCACCCTGGAGCGCGCCGCGATGGTCACCTCGCTGCTGCTGCTCGCCCGGCGCTCCGCCGCCGAGGCCGAACAGCGCGTCCGCGGCGAGCTCCTGGACGACCTGCTCGACGCCCACGACCGCGACCCGCGCCTGCTGCGCGAACGCGCCACCCGGCTACGTGCCGACCTCGACGCCACGCACGTCGTGCTCGCCGCCCGCCTCGACAGCACCGCGGAAGACGCCGAACAGGAGGCGGACGCCCGCCGCCGCCTGTGGGCCGCCGCGTCCCACCTCGCCGCGACTCGGCAGGGCCTCGCCGCCGCCCGCGACGGCGGCACCGTGCTGCTGCTGCCGCTGGCCACCGGGGACACCGCCACCGACGTGGCCCGCCGCACCGCCCGCCACCTCGGCACGGCCGTCCACGAAGCCGTCACCGTCGGCGCCTCGGCACCGGTCGAGGACCTCGCCGCCGCCCCGGACGCCGTGGCCGCTGGCTACGCGGAGGCCAGACGCTGTCTCGACGCGCTGCGCCTGCTCGGCCGCGCGGGGGACGGCGCCGCCGCCGAGGACTTCGGGTTCCTCGGGCTGCTCCTCGCCGGGGACCGGGACGTCGCGGGTTTCGTCGAGCGCACCATCGGCCAGGTCGTGGCGTACGACGAGCGGCGCGGCACCGAACTGCTGCGCACCATCGACGCGTACTTCGCCTGCGGCATGAGCCCGGCACGCACCAAGGACGAACTGCACGTCCACGTCAACACGGTCGCCCAGCGCCTGGAGCGCGTGGGCCGCCTCCTGGGCGACGACTGGCAGAGCCCGGCCCGCGCGCTGGAGATACAACTCGCCCTGCGCCTGCACCGTTTGTCGGCGCCGGCACAGCACTGACCCCCGTACGCGCGGGGGCGTACGGGGGCCGGTCGGCGCGGGCTGGTCCCGGTGCGGGGGCCAGAGGCTTCCTGTCGTCCTTGCGGGCGGCCTCCTGCGAGTCGGTCAGACCTTGTGCGGGTCGGCCGCCCGGGGCTCCGCCGGGGCTCGGCCGGCGACGGGAGCCACGTCGGCCAGGTCGCGGTTGCGGGTCTCCTTGGCCGCGACCACGGCGACCACCGTCAGGAGGGCGGCGGCGATCACGTACAGGGAGATCGGCGTGGAGGTGCCGTAGCTGGACAGCAGCGCGGTCGCGATCAGCGGGGCGGGCGCGCCCGCCGCGACGGAGGCGAACTGGGCGCCGATGGAGGCACCGGAGTAGCGCATCCGGGTCGCGAACATCTCGGAGAAGAACGCCGCCTGGGGCGCGTACATCGCCCCGTGCAGCACCAGGCCCACGGTCACCGCGAGGAGCAGGGCGCCGAACCCGCCGGTGTCGATGAGCGCGAAGAACGGGAACATCCACAGGCCGATGCCGACCGCGCCGATCAGATACACCGGCCGGCGGCCGAGCCGGTCGGACAGCGCGCCCCAGAGCGGGATGACCGCGAAGTGCACGGCCGAGGCGATCAGCACGGAGTTGAGGGCGGTCTGCTTGGAGACGCCGGCCGAGGTGGTGGCGTAGACGAGGATGAAGGCGGTGATGACGTAGTAGCTGATGTTCTCGGCCATGCGCGCGCCCATCGCGACGAGCACGTCACGCCAGTGGTGACGCAGGACGGCCACGAGGGGCATCTTCTCCGCGATCGCGTCCACGTCGGCCTTGCGGGCCTCGGCCTGCGCCAACGCCTCCTTGAAGACGGGTGATTCATCGACAGACAAACGAATCCACAAACCGACGATCACCAGCACACCGGACAGCAGGAAGGGGATCCGCCAGCCCCAGCTGCCGAAGGCGGAGTCCGACAGCACGGCGGTGAGCAACGACAGCACACCGGTCGCCAGCAGTTGGCCGGCGGGTGCGCCGGTCTGCGGCCACGAAGCCCAGAAGCCGCGCCGCCGCGCGTCCCCGTGCTCGGAAACGAGCAGCACGGCCCCGCCCCACTCGCCGCCCAGCGCGAAGCCCTGCACGAGACGCAGCACGGTCAGCAGCACGGGCGCGGCGGACCCTATGGTCGCGTGGGTGGGCAGCAAGCCGATGGCGAACGTCGCCCCGCCCATCAGCATCAGGCTCAGCACCAGCAGCTTCTTGCGCCCGAGCCGGTCACCGTAGTGCCCGAACACGAGGGCGCCCAGGGGGCGCGCGGCGAATCCGACCGCGTACGTGAGGAACGACAGGAGTGTGCCGACGAGCGGGTCGGACTCCGGGAAGAACAGCTTGTTGAAGACGAGCGCGGCGGCGGAGCCGTAGAGGAAGAAGTCGTACCACTCGATGGTGGTGCCGATGAGGGACGCGGCGACGATGCGCTTGAGACTGTTCGGCGTCGGGGGAGCGGATGCTGCGGAGGCCATGTGCGCCACTTCCTCGTGTGCGGTGGGGACGGGTACGTGTCGGCACACCGTAGAAACATGCAGGTCAGGCGCACATGTGGTGGGGCAACATAGTTCGGGTGTTGGCTATGCGCGCAGCCACCATGCCAGGGCGTGGCGGGGTGGATCAAGGATCTCGATGGTGGTCGAAACGAGCGCCGTCCGGGACGCGTGGTTCAGGGTGATTCGACGGTGCGGTGCTGACTTCCCGTGCTGGGTTGGTGCTGACTACGCTCCGTTGAACTCGGGCACCTGGGATTGATCGGCTTGGAGTCGTTGCGTGGCAGGTGACCGGGCTGAGAGACCGAGCCCGGCTTGCCGCTCAGCCGTCTGGAGATCGACGACCGAACCGTGAGCCAAGTGGTCCCTCGCTGACCAGGTCCACCCATAACGCGCACCAGCACTTGCGGCTTCGGTGTCGCCGCACCCCGGTGCCGGTCGTCAGCCGATGTCGAAGCGGGCGGCGGCTCGTAGCAGGGCCGGGGAGAGGCGGCCGAGGAGGCGGGCGGCCCTTGCCTCGGGGGTGACTGGTCCGACTGCCTTGTCCTTGCGGACGGCGCGGAGGATCTGGCGGGCGACCTTGTCCGGGGTGAAGTTGCGCTTGGCGTAGAGGCCGGAGATGCGGTCGCGGGTGGCGGTGAGCTGGTCGTTGGACTGCCCGGAGAAGGTGGTGGTGCGGGTGATGTTGGTGTTGACGATGCCGGGGCAGATGGTGCTGACGCCGATGCCGGCGGGGGCGAGTTCGGCGCGCAGGCGGTCGGAGAGCATGAAGACGGCGGCCTTGCTGGTGGCGTAGGCGGCGAGGATCTTGCTGGGCAGATACGCCGCGGCGGAGGCGAGGTTCACGATGTGGCCGCCCTCGCCGCGGTCCGCCATGAGGGTGCCGAAGGCACGGCAGCCGTGGATGACGCCGCAGAGATTGATGTCCAGGACTCGGCGCCACTCCTTCTCGGTGGTCTGCAGGAAGGTGCCGGAGTGGCCGACGCCCGCGTTGTTGACCGCGATGTCGGGGACGCCGTGGGCGGCGACCACGTCCGCGGCGAAGGCGTCGACCGCCGAGCCGTCGGAGACGTCGACGCGGTATGCGTGGGCGGTTGCGCCGCGAAGGCGGGCGAGTTCGGCGGTGGCGAGGTCGAGGTCGCGGCGGCATCCCGGCGCAGGGTGGGGCACGTGGAGAAGTGGCGTCCTGGCGGAACTGCATCCACGCCAACCCGTCGGGGCTCACCGCAGTGACGTGCTCGGCGCCGGTATGCGGCCGGTCCGGTTCGCGGGCGGCGGTGGGCCGACCGCCGTCGCCCGCGCGAGGCCATCGCGTGGATGTACCGCAGCAACTCGCCCTGGCGGGACCTCCGCGACGAGCAGTGAACGGCGCGGCGAGTGGGACCCGGCGGTGCGCGTGATGGCGGGCTGGGTTTTCTCGTAAATCGAAGGCGAACTCGCATTTTCCGCGGAATGCGGGGTTCGCAGGTAGTTGCAAAGGAACCGCGCGGTCCTGGACCCCCTTGGCCACTTGCTGACAAGTTGTTGCACCGCTCGACAAGCTGAGCGTAGGAAGATCCTGGAACGGCGGGGGGATGTCGGCATGCCTGCTTCAGGCTGCGACCACGGGTCCTCCCGGTACTCGATATGTGCTCCATATCCGGCGCACTGCACGACACGTCGGCTGACCGAGGGGGAGCGGCAATGGAGGGGCCTGTCAAGAGCGCGCTGCCGACGCGGCGGATACGGCACGACAGCGGGGTTCTCGCGGCACCGAAAGCGCCACGCGTCCACGTTCCGGTCGTCGGGGGCCTTTTGCGGCTGCGCTCCGACCTGCTGAATGCCATTCAGTACGCCGCTTCGTCCGGCAGTGAGGTGACGTACTTCACCCTCGGTTCCAAAAGCATGGTCTTCGTCAATAGGAGCGCTGCCGCGGATGTCGTCCTTTCCGACATCCACACGTTCGGAAAGCCGGGCGGCGAGAATCCGCTGAGGCTGGTGCTCGGGGACGGTCTGATCAGCAATCCGGACCACGACAACTGGCTGCGGCGCCGCAGGGCCCTGCACCCCATGTACAGCCGCTCGAGTCTCGCGACGATGCGGGAGAAGATGACCGGCGTGGTCGCCGATCGCACGAAACGCTGGGAGGACCACGACCGAACCGATCTGAACGTCCACGAGGAAATGCTGTCCTGCACCCTGGACATCGTTTCCGTGTGCATGTTCAGCCGGTACGGCGACACGGTGTCGGACATCATCACGCCGCAAACCGCCTCCTTCCTGCTCGACTTCGTCGAACGACGGCTGCGGGGCCCGTTCTCCCTGCCGGTCGGCACGCCGAGCCGGCGCAATCGCCGGTTCGCCGCGACCCTGAAGAACCTCGACGAACTCGTTCACCGGCTGATCGACGAGCGCCGCGGCAGCCGCGAACACCACGGTGACCTGCTGGACCTCCTGTTGGAAGCCAGAGTCGGCGACGATGCCGAGAGTTTGACCGACACGGAGGTGCGTGACGAGGTCCTGACCACGTTCCTCGCCGCCTACGAGACCACGGCCAGCGCGCTGACGTGGGTTCTCTACCTCCTCGCCTGCTACCCGGGCATCCAGCAGCAGGTGCGGGAGGAGGCGGCCCGGTCGGGTGCGTCCGGGCACGGCGAGGCGCAGCGGGGCTCCCTCCTGGAATGCGTCATCAATGAGGCCATGCGGCTCTTTCCGCCGTCCCCGACCATTCCGCGTCAGGCCAAGAAGGATGCTCTCATCGGCTCGGCCAGGGCCCCGGAGGGGGCGCTCGTCATGCTCAACGTCGCGGCCATCCACCGGGATCCGGACGTCTGGGAAAGGCCCGACGAATTCATACCCGAGCGCTTCATGTACAGCACCCCCGGAAAGGGCGAGTATCTGCCGTTCGGTGCCGGAGCCCATATGTGCATCGGCAAGGGGTTCGCCATGATGGAGATGTCCTTTGCTCGTGGCGAGCATGGTCGTCAAGTTCCGGATATCACTGCGCGATTCCGCGGGGCCGGACCCCAGGGCCCTCATCACCCTCAGGCCCCGCGACGGTTTCGGACTGACGCTCACCAGGATCTGAAACCGCCGCTTCTGCCGCTTGCCTTCCGAAACGCGCGACATCATGAGAGAGGTTGACCGATGCGCCGCCTGGCACGTTTCAACGCGACAGTCGAGCTCGTGCGTCCCCGCACGCTGCTCGTCTCCCCGCTCTCATACTGCGTGGGTGCCGCCGTGGCGGATCACCGCCTCGACTTCACGGTGCTGCTCGGCGTCATCATTCACATCGCGGCACCCCTGGCCGCCAACGCCCACAACGCGGTGACCGATCTCGTCGAGGACGGGAAGAACGTACCGGGCCGTCTGAAGTTGGTCGAAACAGCGGGCGTCGAAACGCTGCAAAGAATCGTGTACGCGGGGCTGGGAGTCATGCTCCTGCTGTCGCTGATGATTTCTCTCGCCCAGAGCCTCCTGTGGATATTCAGCGCCTTCCTCGTCCTCGGCTACTCCTCACCGAGACTCCGGCTGAAGGGCCGGCCGATCATAGGAATGGCCGTCTTCTCGATGGCCGTCACGGAGCCGTACATCGCGGGCGCGCTGCTCGGTGACTCCTGGTGGGAGATCCCTCAGTACGACTCCTACCAGCCGGTCGTTCTCGGGGTGTTCCTGTTCTGCTGGTACTTCGCCAAGGGAATCATGAAGAACGTCCCCGACTACGAAGGGGACAAGGCGGCCGGGCTGCGGACGATTCCCGCGCTCATGTCGTCGAAACAGTCCGCCGCCTGGGCCGCCGCGGCGGCGACCACGCTCGTCTACGTCGCCTTCCCGGTCCTCGTTCTCGCCAGTGACATACCCGACCGGCTGGTTTTCGTCGGCCTGATGGTGCTGCCGGCCGTGGGTAATATGGCCGGCATGGTCCTGGCCCGAACTCCGGTCGAGTACAACCGAGTCGGCCAACGGGACATGTATGTTTCCGTCGTTTTCCTCGGCCTTCTGCTCTTCGGATGGCGGCCGTCGGTCGGCTCGGCGCTGATCGGGCTCCTCGCTGTCGCAGTCATGGTCTGGACGGACGTATCGGGAAGGGACTCCAGGGCGAGTCGCCATCTCGCCGGGGCCGAGTCGGCATGAAGAATTCAGGTGGAGGAGGCCCGACAGGTGACAGTTGACCGCATGCCCCGAGGCAAGGGATCCGAAGTACACGGGATCTTCGAGAAGATCGCCGGGTACTACGACCGGATGAACTTCGTCATGACGCTCGGACGTCATGAGAAGTGGTGCCGCGAGGTGGCCGAACGAGTCGCCCCGCCCGCGAGCGGACAGCTCCTGGACCTGGCCACGGGGACGGGTGCCATCGCTCTGAAGGCGGCCGGGATGTACCCCGCCGCCACGGTGACGGGCGCCGACTTCTCCGAGGAGATGCTGCGTCGCGCCAAGACCAAGCCCGGGGCGGAGTCCGTCCGCTGGCTGCAGGCGGACGCGACCCGCCTGCCGTTCGAGGACGAGTCCTTCGACGGGATCACCGAGGGATATCTCCTCAGGAATGTCGAAGACCTGGACGGAGTACTGCGCGAACAGTACCGAGTTCTCAAACCCGGTGGCCGGATCGTCATTCTGGAAACGTGCCCCCCGAGCGGCCTGGTGAAGCCGGTCGTGACGTTGGGAGTACGCGTCCTTGTCCCGCTGCTGGGCCAGGTCGTGGCACGTGACCGGTCGTCCTACACGTATCTCGAATCGAGCACCCTGGCCTTCCAGTCACCCCAGCATGTCGCCGGCATCCTGAAGGGCCTCGGCTTCCAGGACATCGGGTGGCGAAAGAAGTTCTTCGGCACGAACGTCATTCTCTGGGCCACCAAGCCGAGGTGACGCGCCGGGAACCATTCCTGGCGAACGAGGGGGGAATTTTTTGTGACCAGACCTGTTTCCGCGCACGATGTGCCGCTTGCGAAAAGGGCACTTGAACGCTGGGTGTCCGAATGTCCCGACCGCGTCGGGTCGGTCGGCATCGACGGCAGCGGTCTGACGTGGAGGGACATCGCCACGTCGGTGCGCACCCTGGCCGGCGGGCTCCGGCAGGCCGGTGCGGGACCGGGCGACCGGATCGCCGTCATGGCCGGCCGCTCGCGGTACGCGCTCAGCAGCCTGCTGGCGATCTGGGCCAACGGGTCGTCGGCGGTCCTCCTCGACGAACGGCACCCGGCCGAGCGCCTGCGCTGGACCGTGCGGGACGCCGGGTGTTCCGTACTCGTGTCGTCGGAGTCGGAACCGAACGCCGCGGAGCTCGGGCTTGCGTTGATCGAGACGTCCGGTTCCGAGACCGAGACCGAGACCGGGGCCGCGGCAGGTACGGAGGCTGTGGCTGGGACTGGGGGTGCAGGTCGGCCGCTCGCCGGGTTCGGCCTCGACGAGTGGACCCGTGGCCCGGACGAGTCGGAGGCGTACGTCGTCTACACCTCGGGAACCACCGGCCGTCCCAAGGGCGTTCGGATCGGTTCCGCCGCCCTTGAGCACTTCCTGGCAAACGCCGCATCACTGGGCTACCGGCCGGGCAGCCGGGCCGTCTGCGTCGTCTCTCCGGGCTTCGACGGCTGGCTGTGGTCGGTCCTCACCCCCTTCGTCAACGCCGTCACGTGCGTGGCGATCGACACCGCCTTCGGGCAGATCGAAGACGCCCTGGCCGCACAGGAGATCGACAACCTCTGCATGACGCCCTCGCTCTACGCCGCGATGGAGAAGCTGCCGAGGGCCGAGGTCGCCGTGGTGGCCGGGGAGCGCTGTCCGGACTCCCTCGTCGCCCGACTCCGGGAGAGCGCCGACCGCGTGCTCAACGTCTACGGGCCGACCGAGGCCACCATCGCCACCACCATGGCCGACACCGCACGCGGTGACGACCCCCGCACGATCGGCCGCCCGATGCCCGGCTGCACGGTCACGGTCGTCGACGCCGACCTGAACGAGGTCCCCCCGGGCGTCACCGGTGAGCTCCTGATCGGCGGCGCGGGCGTCGCGCTCGGCTACGTCGGCACGAACGCGCCGGGCGCCGACCGGTTCCTCGAGCGGGACGGGGTCAGGTACTTCCGGACGGGCGACCGCGGGATGCTGCGTGCCGACGGACAGCTGACCTGCCTCGGCAGGATGGACAACCAGGTCAAGATAGGCGGCTTCCGCATCGAGCTGGAGGAGATCGAGAGCATCGCCTGCGCGGTACCCGGCATCGAACGCGCGGTGGCCTACGTGCGCGGTGAACCGGGCACGCTCGCGCTCGGCCTCCTGACGGCATCGGGCGGCCCGCTGGACGCCGACCTGCGCGAGCGGCTGACCCACGAGTTCGCCTCGCGACTGCCGCGCCAGCTGTGCCCGACCCTGCTGCACCGCATGGCCGAGGTGCCGCTCGAACCGACCGGCAAGGTCTCGCGCCGCGAGGTGGCCGAGCTCGGTGACTCCGAACCGTCCGGCGGCGGACATGACAGGGACAGCGCCGGGGACAGCGCCGGGGACGAGGGCGCGGACATCACCCGGCCCGCGCGCGGGGACGCGTCCCAACAGCCGGTTCTCGACTCGGTCATGGAAGCCTGGAACAGCGTGTTCGGGCAGAGCGTCGCCGAGGACGCCGACTTCTTCGCCATCGGCGGGCATTCCCTTCTCGCGGCCCAGCTGGCCTCCCGCATCGAGCTCCAGCTGGAGGTGGCCGTGTCCATCACCGACGTCCTCACGGCCAGGACGCCCCGGGCACTGGCGGACCGGATCGACGAGACGAGGGCGGCGTGACGTATCTGCGGCACTTCACGGCAGGCACGGGCACCGGGACGCAGGGGGCCGGGGTCCAAGACGAATCCCCGACGGTGGTCGTGTTCCCGCAGGCCGGCGCAGGCTGTCTCCGCCTGCACGCTGTTGTGCCCGTGCTGCCGCCCGGGTTGGACCTGCTGGGGGTGCAGTTGCCCGGGCGTGAGGACCGGTTGGCGGACGTTCCGGCGAACGACCTGTCCGAGGCGGTCGACTGCATCGCGGCCGAATGCCTTGCCGACGCCCGGTCGCCCGCCCCCGCACGTCGTGGACCACTGCACCTCCTCGGCGTCAGCCTCGGCGCGGTCATCGCCTACGAGGTCGCGCGGAAGCTCGAATCCCAGGGCGCCGCGGCTCGTTCACTGGTGGTGGCCGCGGCCCGATCGCCGGAGCACTGGAGGACGTACCCCGCGGCCGACCCACCGTCCGCAGAGGTGACGGCCCTGCTGCATCCCTCGGTCCGTGAGTCCGCGTTCGCCCGCTACGCCGCCGCGACGATGCGCTCGGACCTGCGTCTCATGGTCGGCTACGAAGCCCCGTCCACCAGGCTGACGCGCACCTCGCTGCGGTCCGTGTCGGGGCGCCACGACAGCGTCGCCACCACCGCGCACATGTCCGGGTGGCGTAACCGAACGACCGACTACCGAGGCCATCAAGTGATCGATGCGGACCACCACGCGTTCATGAGCCAGGACATCCTGGTGGGCATGCTCACCGAGATCGCGTCCGAGACCGTTTCGGGCCCGGCGGTGCGCGCATGAAGCAGCGGACGGCACCCGACCTGTTCGAGCCCGGCCTGTTCGACGGAACCCGGTTCTACGACGTCTTCGCCTGGTACCGGGAGAACGAACCGGTGTCCTGGCAGCACCCCGCCGGAGAACCGGAGGGCTTCTGGAGCGTCACCAAGTACCGCGACATCGTGGCCGTACACCGGGACACCGCGCGGATGAGTTCGACGAAGGGCATGCGCCTCGGCTCGACGGAATCCGCCGTCGCCGCCGTCGCGAACAAGATGCTCATCGTCTCCGACCCGCCGGACCACACGCGCATGAAGCGCGTGCTCATACAGCCGTTCTCGAACGAGGTCCTCGCGAGGGCGGAGGAGTACGTGGACCAGGTCGTCGCCGACGTCGTCGCAACGGCCGTACGGAACCCGGAACCGGATCTGATCACGCACCTCGCGCGCATCCCCACCGACGTCATTTGCGCGATCATGGGAATTCCCCAGTCCGACTGGGCGTGGATCGGGGCGAAGACCACCGAGGCATTCGAATCTCCCTCGGAGGTTCAGCGCATCATGGCGAACGGTGACATCTTCAAGTACTTCACCGACATGGTGAGCGCGAACCGCAGGACGGCCACGAACGACTTCATCAGCGGCCTCACCGCCCGGCACGACGGCGGCACACAATTGACGGACGAGGAACTGGTCTTCAACCTCAGCGGCGTTCTGGCCGGCGGAAACGAGACCACCCGGTACACGCTGGCCGCGCTCACCCACCAACTGGCGGAGCACCCGGACCAGTGGCGTCGAATCGCCGGGGGAGAGGTCGTGCCCGCCGACGCCACCGAGGAAGGTCTGCGCTGGTCGGTGCCCGGCATGCACGTCATGCGGACCACGACCGAGACCGTCCGCGTCGGAGACGTCGAGATCGGGCCCGGCCAACGCGTCGTGACGTGGATCGGCTCGGCCAACCGGGACCCCGAGATGTTCGACGACCCGGACACGTTCGACGTCGGACGCAGCGGAAACCGGCATCTGAGCTTCGGCGCGGGCCGCCACATATGCCTGGGAAGCAGGCTCGCGCGGCTCGAAATCACGGCGTATCTCCGGGCGCTGCGCACGATGGTGAGCACCATCGGGCTGGAAGGCGAGCCGCGCTACAACGGGTCGAATTTCACCTGGGGACTGAATGAGCTACCGGTGGTGCTGCGCGCATGACGTCGCCGCGTACCAGCGTTCTGAATACGACTGTTCCGAGCAGGGTTCCTTCGCGCCTGAGAGAGACCATGTCCGCTTCACACGTACGCGCCGTGACCCTCTGCCTTCCCGACGACGTCTTCGAGGGCGGACGAGTCGATGTCGCCGGTGTCGCCCGATACGGCGAGCGGGCGGTGGAGATCGGTGGCCGGATCGTGCGCGCCGGTTTCGACGTCCAGACCGTCCGGCTGTCCAGCCCGGCGCTCGGCGAGCCGGTGAGCCGCGAGCAACTCCGGGCCCGGGCCGCTGGTCTCGTCGAGGGGTGCCGACGCGCGGGCGTGGGCAGTGCCGCCCTGAGCGCGCTGCGGCCTGCCGCGCTCGCGGCGCTCAAGCCCTCGGACGTCGCGGAAGTCCTGGTCGAACACCCTTCGCTGTTCTTGGCGGTCGTCGTCGCCGAGGGCGCCGAAGTGGACCATTCCGCCGCCGAATTCAGCGGCGCCGTGATGCGCGAACTGGCGAGCCGTGACAGTGAGGCCAACTTCCGGTTCGCGGCGGTCGCCAATCTGGGCCCCAACGCACCGCTGTTTCCGGGCTCCTTCAGCGACGGCGGAAAGGCCGGCGTGAGCGTGGGGCTCCAGTCGACCGGCGCGCTGCTCGCACGCGCCCGAGCCAATCCGCCCCGCGATCTCGCCGAGGCGACGGAGCTGACGAGGGCCTGTCTGCGGGACGAACTGGACACGTTCACGGCATTGCTGGAGCCGGACTGCGAGCGGCACGGCCTGCTGTTCCACGGGTTCGACCCGTCGCCGGCCTGCGCCCCGGACGTCGGCATCGGGGAATTCCTGGAGATCGCCGGAGGTATCCGGTTCGGCCGCCCCGGCACGCTGGCGACCTGCGCCGCGGTGACCGCCGGCATCCGGTCGGTGGGCCGTCCCGCCGTCGGATACGCGGGTCTCATGCTTCCGGTGCTCGAGGACAGGGTGCTCGCACGCGCCTGGCAGGAGGGCCGGATCGGCGCCGACTCGGTACTCGCCTACTCGTCGGTCTGCGGGGCCGGGATGGACACCCTTCCCCTGCCCGGCTCGACCCCGCAGCACGAGGTCGTCGCCATGATCGAGGACATGGCGGCCCTGTCGGCGCGGTGGGGGAAACCCCTGTCCGCGCGCTTGATGCTCGCACCGGAGGACGGCGATCCCCGGCGCACGGAATTCCGGGCGGAGCAGATCGTGAACGTCGAGTATCCGACGCCTTGGGGGCGCGTCACATGCGTGAGCGGCGGCGCTGAACCGTCCGGCGAGCGAGCTGCTGTCGTCGATCACGTGATCCGCCGGATGACGTCGATGGTGCGGGCGAGATGGGGTTCGGTCCGGTCGGCACGGTGGGCGACCGCGAGGTCGACGCCGGCCGCGGGGCGGACCAGCGGCCGGTAGGCGACGCCGTCGAGTGTCAGCGCGGTCACCGGTTCCGGGACGATCGCGACACCGAGCCCGCCGGCGACCAGCGTGATCAGGGTCGAGGTCTCGCCGACCTCGTGTCTGACGTGCACGTCGATCCCGGCGGTGCGGAAGAGTCCGAGCACCACGTCGTACATCACCGAGCGCCGGTCGGCGGAGTGCACGATGAGGTCGGCCTGCCGCAGGTCGGCGATGCGCACCTGACGGCGACCGGCCAGCCTGTGGTCCGCCGGGACCGCCACCACGAGACGGTCACGCCGCAGCGGCGCGACGGTGAGGGACGGGTCGGCCGCGGTCGGGCGCAGCAGCGCGACGTCGATGGCACCGCTGCGCAGCGCCTCGGCCTGGTCGGGGGCGAGCATCTCACCGCGGAAGGAGAAGTCCACCCCGGGGAGCTCGGCGGCGAGGTGGCGGGAGAGCGGGGGCAGCAGGCTGTACGTCGCCGAGCCGACGCAGCCGATCGACAGGTGGCCCACCGATCCGGCGGCCACAAGGCGGGCCTCGTGCGCCGCGTCGTCCACGTCCGCCAGGATCGCACGCGCCCTGGCCAGGTAACTGCGGCCCGCGTCGGTGAGTTCGACCCGCCGGGTGGTGCGGTGCAGGAGTTCCACGCCCAGGTCCGCCTCCAGGCGGCGGATCGCCTGCGACAGGGCCGGCTGCGCCATGTGCAGCCGGTCGGCGGCTCGGCCGAAGTGGCGGTCCTCGGCCACGGCGACGAAATAGCGGAGCTGCCGGAGATCCATAAGCGCCTCGTATTAATCACGCATGATATTGATACTTCACGATATCGCTGACCGCGCCTACCGTCCTAGGCATGAGTTCTTACGTCTACACCGCCGTGCGGACCCCCTTCGGCCGTTTCGGGGGCGCCCTCGCCGGCGTCAGGCCCGACGATCTGGCCGCCGGCGTCATCGAAGCACTGCTGGCCCGGACGCCCGGACTGGACCGGGCGGCCATCGACGAGGTGATCTGGGGGAACGCGAACGGCGCGGGGGAGGAGAACCGCAACGTCGGACGGATGGCCGCGCTGCTGGCCGGCCTGCCGACCGGCGTCCCGGGCACCACCGTCAACCGCCTGTGCGGCTCGTCGCTCGACGCCGCCATGATCGGGTCGCGCGCGATCGAGACCGGCGACGCGGACGTCGTGCTGACCGGCGGCGTCGAGTCGATGACGCGCGCTCCCTGGGTGCTCCCGAAGCCCGCCAAGGGGTTCCCGGCAGGAGACGTCACGGCGGTCTCCACGACACTGGGCTGGCGGCTCGTCAACCCCCGCATGCCGAAGGAGTGGACGGTCAGCCTCGGCGAGGCCAACGAACAGCTCCGGGACACGTACGCCGTCGCCCGTGAACGGCAGGACGAGTTCGCCGTCCGCTCCCACCGGCTCGCGGCAGCCGCCTGGGACGAGGGCTTCTACGACGACCTGGTCACCCCCGTCGAGGGCCTCACCCGCGACGAGGGCATCCGTCCGGACTCCTCGCCCGAGAAGCTGGCCGCGCTCAGGCCGAGCTTCCGCGAGGACGGCACCATCACCGCGGGCAACGCCTCCCCGCTCAGTGACGGCGCGTCCGCCGTGCTCCTGGGCTCGGAGGCCGCCGCCGAGCGGATCGGCCTGTCACCGGTCGCGCGCATCGCGGGCCGGGGCGCGTTCGCCCTCGACCCCCAGGCGTTCGGCTACGCCCCGGTCGAGGCGGCGGGCATCGCGCTGAAGCGGGCCGGCGTCACCTGGCAGCAGGTCGGCGCGGTCGAACTCAACGAGGCGTTCGCGGTCCAGTCGCTGGTCTGCGTCGATGCCTGGGGAATCGACCCGGAGATCGTCAACACCAGGGGCGGCGCGATCGCGATCGGCCATCCCCTCGGCGCCAGCGGCGGCCGCATCCTCGGCACGCTGGCCAAGGTGCTCCGCGAGCGCGGCGAGCGATGGGGCGTCGCCGCGATCTGCATCGGCGTCGGACAGGGACTGGCCGTCGTCCTGGAGAACACGGAGGCGGGCGCGTGAGCCGGGCCCGGATCCTCGACACGGTCGACGAGGCCGTCTCCGGCATCGAGGACGGCAGCACCGTCCTGGTCGGCGGGTTCGGCATGGCCGGGATGCCGTTCGACCTCATCGACGGACTGATCCGTCAGGGCGCCAAGGACCTGACCATCGTGTCCAACAACGCGGGCAACGGCGAGGTCGGACTGGCGGCGCTGCTGAAGGCGGGCCGGGTGCGGAAGGTGATCTGCTCCTTCCCCCGGCAGAGCGACTCCTACGTCTTCGACGAGCTCTACCGGGCCGGCAAGGTCGAGCTGGAGGTCGTCCCGCAGGGCAGTCTCGCCGAGCGGCTGCGCGCGGCCGGCGCAGGCATCGGCGCGTTCTTCTGCCCGACGGCCGTCGGGACGCCGCTGGCCGAGGGCAAGGAGACCCGGACCATTGACGGGCGGGACTACGTCCTCGAGTACCCGATCAAGGGCGACGTCGCGCTGATCAGCGCCCATCGCGCCGACGGGATGGGCAACCTCGTCTACCGCAAGACCGCCCGCAACTTCGGACCGGTGATGGCGACCGCGGCGACGACCACGGTCGTCCAGGTCGGCGAACTGGTCCCGACCGGTGACCTCGACCCCGAGGCCGTGGTCACACCGAGCGTCTACGTCGACCGCATCGTGCGGGTCGAGGCTCGTCACTACACCGTGCAGGGAGCGCGCTGACATGGCACTGACCCCCGACGAACTCGCCGCGGTCGTCGCCCGCGACATCCCGGCCGGCTCCTACGTCAACCTCGGGATCGGCCAGCCCACCAAGGTGGCCGATCACCTGCCCGAGGGCTCGGGCGTGGTGCTGCACACCGAGAACGGCATGCTCAACATGGGCCCCGCCGCGCAGGGTGACCACATCGACCCGGACCTGACGAACGCGGGCAAGGTGCCGGTGACCGAGCTGCCCGGGGCGTCGTACTTCCACCACGCCGACTCGTTCGCGATGATGCGCGGCGGCCATCTCGACGTCTGCGTGCTCGGCGCCTTCCAGGTCTCCGCGACCGGCGACCTGGCCAACTGGCACACCGGCGCGCCGGACGCCATCCCGGCCGTGGGCGGGGCGATGGACCTCGCCATCGGTGCCAAGCAGACCTTCGTGATGATGAGGCTGTTCGACAAGCAGGGCCGGGCCAAGCTGGTCCCGGAGTGCACCTACCCGCTGACCGGTGTCGGCTGTGTCAGCCGGGTCTACACCGACGTCGCGGTCTTCGACGTGGGACCGCGGGGCGTGTTCGTGCGGGAGACCTTCGGCATCGGCCTCGACGAGCTCGGCACTCGGCTGGACATGCCGCTGACCGAGCTGCCGGCCGACGACGACCGGCGTTCCCGCGGTCGGCGGCGCACCGGCCCCGAGAGCGTCGTCGCCTAACGCGGGGCGCCGCGGCCGGGGCCGGGGGCGGAGGCCGCGTACAGCACGAGGTTGCGGTCGTAGCCGCCTGCCGTCCGGTCGTACGCACCGGTGCAGGTCACCAGGGCCAGCCGGTGAGGGCCGGCGCGGCTGAACAGATCACGTGGCAGCGCCTGCCGCGGGTAGGTGCGGCGGGCGGTGATCACATAGCGGTAGGTGTGGCGGTTCGCACCGGTCACCTCGATCTCCGTGCCCGGCCGCAGCGCGTGCAGGGCCGCGAACACGCCCAGACCCGCGCGCCGTGTGTCGACGTGACCGGCGACGAGCACGGTGCCCCGGGCGGCTCCGACCGGCGCGCCGAGCGCCCACCAGGCGCCGCTGCGGGCGTCCTCGGGGAGGTTCAGCGCGCCGTCGACTCCTGCGGCGACCGGAACGATCCGGGCCCGGAAGCCGTGCGGGCCGCGTACTTCCGTCGGCACGGTCGGCCCGTGCCCGTCGGCGGGCGGTTCCGCCGGCGTCGCGGCCCGGCCCACCGGACCCGCGTCGCCCGGGTCCGGCCGGCCGGTGAACACCGCTCCGCCGCAGGCCACCGCCGCCAGTCCGACCATGCACAGGACGGCCGCGGCGGCCTGACTCCACGAGCGTTCGCGGCTCAACTGTCCGGTGCGCAGCGGCGCCGGCCGCGGATCAGCCACGCGGCCCCGAAGCCGGCGAGGAGCCCGCCACCGGCCAGGCCGACCGCGCCGGCAACCGGGGAGACGCCCGCGGCGGCGGCGAACTGCCCGCCGCTGCCGGCCTTGACCATGCCCGCTTCCTTCTCGGCGTGACAGGTGCCTCCGCGCACCATGTCCAGGTGCATCGCCACCACCGGTCGCGCCGCACGGGCGGCCGCCTTGACCTCGTCGTTCCGGCCGGCCCGCAGCTCGTGGTCGATCATGGCCAGGGTCTTGGTGTGTGCGGCGTCCTGGGTCTTGAGCCATGCGGTGTCGTACGCCGACGTGCCGGCCTTGGCCTGGACGGCGGCCAGTTCCTGGTGCTGTTCCCGCGTCGGTTCGGCGGGCAGCATGATGCCCAGCTTGTCGGCCAGCGTCTTCACGTCCGCGTCCAGCTTGCCGTGGTCGCGGACGAGGACACCACCGACCTTCTTCACACACGCAGTCGTGGCGTTCTTCCGGGCGTCGTGGCCCGCGGCGATCTCCGCGAGGTTTCCCTGGTGAGCGGCCTTGACGAACATGGCGTCCTGGTCACTGACCGACGCGGCCACCGACGGCGCCGCCGATGTCACGGAGACGGCCACGACGAGGGTGGCTATCGACGCCATCCGAGTAAGTCTCACAACGTGCTCCCTTCGCGCCCAGCGGAACCGTCGCTGGGCGAAGCGGACAACAAGGCGCTGCCTTAGCGCCCATCACCCATGGATCCCACGCGACACGCCGACGACCGCGCCTCGTCCGCCGTTTTGACCCCATCGGCCGACACCGGGCCCCCGCGGGCGGGGGTGTGCCCCCGCCGCCCGGTCACTACACCGGGCGGGCCGTGCCGGGGATGTCCTGCTCGGCCCAGACGACCTTGCCGCTGGGCGTGCGGCACGAGCCCCACCGGCGGCAGAGCATGTTGATCAGCTGCAGACCGCGCCCGCCCTCGTCGCTGAGCGTGGTGTGCTGGATCTGCGGCAGGTCGGGCCCGGTGTCCGACACTTCCACCACGAGCCGCTCGTGCCGGAGCAGACGCAGATGGCCGGGCCCGGACCCGTACCGCAGGGCGTTGCCCACCAGCTCACTGACGACCAGCTCGGTCACGTCGGCCAGGTCGGTGAGCCTCCAGTGCTCCAGCCGTTCCCGCACGAGACGGCGTGCCGCCCCGGCCGCCGACCCGTCGTCCGGGAGGCGCCATTCCCCCATGTCGAGGCCCTCCTCGTGTGATCTGCTCCGCGCCACCACCATGACCGCCTCGTCGAACCGGGGGGCCGTGATCGGGCACGTGCCGATCAGGCCGTCCGCGTCCAGGTCCCGTGCACGCGGTCCGGAAGCCGCGTCGAGCAGGCGCTGGAGCTGGGTGTCGACGTCGTCGGTGCGCGTCTTGATCAAACCGTCGGTGAACAGCACCAGCCTGCTGCCGGGCTCCACGGGGACGCGCACCGGGTCGTACGGGATCACGCCGGCGCCGAGGGGCGCCCCGGTCGGCACGTCGAGGTAGCGCGCCGTGCCGTCCGCGCAGACCAGCAGCGGCGGCGGATGACCGGCCCGGACCACTGTGTAGCTGCCGTCGAACGGGTCGTGCACGACGCACAGACACGTCGCGATCTGGTCCTCCTCCAGGTCGCGCGCGGCGAGGTCCAGCCGGGCGAGCACTCGCTCCGGGGCGATGTCCAGCGCCATGAGCGTGCGCGCCACCGAGCGCAGCCGGCCCATCGTCGCGGCGGCCGGCAGACCGTGCGACATCACGTCGCCGACGACGAGCGCGGTGCGCCCGCCGGGCAAAGCCACCACGTCGAACCAGTCGCCGCCCACGCCGCCCGGATCGGAGCTCGGTGCGTAGCAGGTGGAGACATCCAGGCCGGGCGTGAGCGGGGTGGTCCGCGGCAGCAGGCTGCGCTGCAGGGTGACGACATGGTCGCGCTCGCGCCCGTACAGCCGCGCGTTGTCGACGAAGACGGCCGCCTTGGACGCCAACTGCACCGCCAGGGCCAGGTCGGTGTCCGTGAAGGGCGGACGGTCGCCGGAGCGGACGAAGTCCGCGAGGCCGAGCAGCAAGCCCCGGGCGATCAGCGGGATCACCATGTAGCTGTGCACCCCGGCCTTGCGCATCTGGGCGGCAGCGCTCCGGGTGACGGCGATCCGCTCGTACTCGTCCGGACGGATCTCGCTGATCAGGACGGGTTTGCGGGCCATGAGGCACTGCATGCCCACGAGCGTGGGGTCGCTGGTGGCGATCTCTCCGACGGGATCGGGCTCCAGGTCGCCGAGCCGGTCGATCTGGGTCACCGCCATGGCCCTCAGCACGGGCGGCCGCGAGCCGGTCCAGCGGGCGCCCTCCTCGCCGTGCAGCACCGATTCCAGGAGGTCGACGGCGCAGCCGTCGGCGAGCCGCGGGACGGTGAAATCGGCGAACTCCTTCGCCGTCCGCTGGAGGTCCAGGGTGGTCCCGACGCTGGCGCTCGCCTCGTTCAGCCAGATGAGCTGGTCCCAGGCCTCGGACCGCGCGGGGGACAGGCCGTCGCTCTCGGTGCCGTCCCGTCCGTCGGCGGGAGCGGACATGGAGGAGGACGGCGGCCGGCGCCGCCCCGCGCGACCCATGTCGTTCACGTGTACGACTGCCTTCCGCTGGTGGGATCTGGCGCCACCATTGTCCCTCGCAGGTCAGGCACCGCGACCGGAACGGCCGAGCCCGGCCGGTCGAATCACGGGGCGCGGGGGCGGCTCGCGGCGCCGCTCCGGCCGATCCGTGGGCGGCATGCGCCGCCCGCGTACGCCTGGCCGACGGGAGGCGCCCTGCCGCCCGGGCGGCCTGACCGGGAAACGCGGGTACGCGTGCCGAGGCCGGCGTGGACCCGGCGCTGCGAGGAAGCCGTCGCGCGATCCGGCGCTGCCGAGGAAGTCGTCGCCGGCGCGGGTCCGGGATCCGTCCCGGCTGCCCGGCGGCGCGGAAGGCGGTCCGGCAACGACCGCCGGACCAGGACCGTCCGACACGCGCACGGCATCGCCGTGCCACGGCGTCGGACGACCCTGGTCCTCGTGGGGCTCAGTCACCCACCTGCCCTCAGGGCACGGGCCCGGTCAGTTGAACGGGTCCAGGGTGAGGAGGGCCTGACGCGGGTTGCCGTCGTGGACGAGGGACTCGTGGTGGCCCACGTCGTCGAAGGCGAAGGCGTACGCCTTGCCGTCGGCCATCTGCGCGTGGATGTGCCGGGCGTAGTGGTTGGTGACGCCGTCCTGGTAGAAGCCGGCCGAGTTCGCGTCCGGCTGGTTGGGGTTGGTGAGGAGGGTGGAGCGGTTGAAGCCGGCGCACAGCGTGCGGGAAATCGGGCCGCGCACCTGGTCGTTGGGGGCGTCCAGCCTCTTGTGGCAGCCGAAGACGGAGTCGGCGTCGGGCTTCTGGAAACTGGTGACCACGGCGCCCGAGCCGTTGGTGAAGTTCATGACGTCACCGGAGACCCTGCCGTAGTACTTGGTGTTGGGCTGGTCGGCGAACGGGGTGACCGTCAGCGTGGAGCTCGTGTACTTGCTCCAGACACGGTTGATGTAGTCGTCCATGACCGAGGCCGGCAGAGCGCCCGTCTCCAGCCCGTACAGCGGGGCGAGCGCGCGCAGCACCGTGCCGTCGGACCGGGTGTGGATCAGGTTGGACCAGCCGCCGGACTGGCCCCTGAGCGCGTTGAAGAAGCCGTTGTACCCACCGGGCTTGAGCCGGCCGGTGGTGACCGTGCTCCCGTCGGCGCGCTCCACGCCGACCGAGTAGGGCACCGAGAACATGTCGACCTGCGAGCTGTTGAACCACAGGCCGGAGTCGTTGAGCGTGTACTCGGCCCAGTGGAACAGGATGTTGCGGTTGGGGTCCGACGGGTTCTGCACGGCCGGCTGCACCAGACCGCCGGTGGCCAGCTTGAACACCAGCTTCTGGCCGAAGGACAGGTAGATCCGGCCGGAGAACTTCGGCATCCGGATGGTCGCCGACTGGCCGACGGCCGGGCCGGTTATCGCGGCGTCGGGCGCGGGAACCGGCGGGTTGCCGCCGGCGGGCCACGGGTGGAACGTGCCGGACGCGTCGGCCCAGCCCTGGCGGCCCGTCGACAGCTCGGTGCCGACGTTGTAGATGTACACCTGCTCGCCGCGGGCCGAGTTGTTGGTGATTTTCAGGGGGATCGTCGCGGGGACCGCTGCGTGGGCCGGGGCGGTCGCACCCACGGCGAGCATCGAGCCCGCCAGGGCGAGGACCATGGTCACCACGGTCAGGACCCGACATCTGAGTGTGCGGATCATGCTGTGCCTCCGTTCGGCTGTTGCCGGTGGGGGAAGGGAAGCCACGCTCTGAGAGCGCTCTCAGAGCGTGGCGCCATGGCGCGAACCTGTCAACTGCCGGGCGCGTAATCCGTCGGTCCGTACCGCCGCCCGAGCCGGTGGCGCACCAGGGCCGGGCGCCGGCGGTGTGCAGGGCGCCCGCGCGGGCAGGAGCAGAGGAGACGGCGTCGGCGGAACCGGCCGACGGACGGACGGCTGCTGCGCCGAGGTGCGGACCGCGGTGAACCCCGTGCGGAACGTTTCGCGGCCGAAGTGTCGAAGTGGCCCGAAGTGGCCGAAGCGGCCGAGTGACCGAAGCGGGTGCGGCAGGCGCAGCAGGCGCAGCCGGACAGTGTCAGGACGCGGGCGGGAAGGTGTCGCTTTGTTCGAGGGCTTCGAGGCCGGGCACGTGCAACTCGACGAGGCGTCGGTCTTCGTCCGGCACGGTGGGCAGGGCCCGCCGGTGGTGCTGCTCCACGGCCATCCCCGGACGTCCGCGACCTGGCACCGCGTGGCCCCGCTCCTCGTCGAGCGCGGCTTCACCCTTGTCTGTCCCGACCTGAGGGGGTACGGCCGTTCCCGCGGGCCGGTGCCCACGGCGGACCAGTCCGGGTACTCCAAGCGAGCCGTCGCCGGTGACGTGGTCGCGGTGATGCGCTCCCTGGGCCACGACCGGTTCGCGCTCGCCGGACACGACCGCGGAGGCGCCGTCGCTCTGCGTCTCGCGCTCGACCACCCCGATGCCGTCTCGCGGGTGGCGCTGCTCGACTGCCTGCCCCTCTCCGAGCACCTGTCCCGCATCACGGCCGAGTTCGCCACGCAGTGGTGGCACTGGTTCTTCTTCGCCCAGCCGGACGTCCCCGAGCGGGTCATCAACGCCGACCCGGACAGCTGGTACCACGGCGATCCGCGGAGCATGGGCCGGGAGAACCACGACGAGTGGCGCGCGGCGACGAGGAACCCCGACGTGGTACGGGCGATGCTGGAGGACTACCGCGCCGGCCTGACCGTCGACCGGCGGCACGAGGAGGAGGACCTGGCCGCGGGGGTACGCGTCCGGTGTCCGGCGCTGATCCTGTGGTCCCTCCGGGACGATCTTGAGCAGTTGTACGGCGACCCGGTGCGGATCTGGCGGCGGTGGGCACCGGACGTGCGCGGCCACGGCATCGACTCCGGACACCACGTGGCCGAGGAGGCGCCGCGCGCGCTGGCTTCGTCGCTGGCGGCCTTCTTCACCGAGGCGCACGGGTGAGAACCCCACCGTGGAGAGCGCCGTCGGCGGATCGCGGTGCGCGCACGCCGGTGAAACGTGGTGTGCACACGCCCGCGAGGAGTGGTGAGCACACGCTCACGAATCATGGTGCGCACACGCCGACGGCCCGGGCGTCGGCCGACGGGCTCCCGTCGGTGGGACCCCTCGCTGCCGGCGGGCGACGCGTGGAGCGGGGAGAATCACGGAGCCGCAGACCCGCAGTCCCGGCGGAAAATCCCTCGCGCTGCCGCCGGAACTCGCTGAGACTCGCCTCATGGCTGACATGAGGGCGTTCAGGGACGCGGTCACCGCGTGGGCGGCGGGCGGACCCGGCGCACCCGCGCAGGAGCTGGCCGCAAGGCTGCCCGTCCGGGCGGCCGTCCTGCTCGAAGGGCAGAGCGACGTCGCGGCGGTCGACGCGCTGGCAGAGCGCCGGGGCCGGGACCTGGCGGCCGAAGGAGTCTGCGTCCTGTCGATCGGCGGTGCGATGAGCGTCGGACGTTACGCCCAGCTCCTCGGCGCACCCGGCCTGGGCCTGCGCCTCACAGGGCTGTGCGACGAGGCCGAACGCCCCTACTACGCCCGCGCTTTCGAGCGGGCCGGCGCGGCACGGCAGGGCTTCTTCGTCTGCGCGGCGGACCTGGAGGACGAACTCATCCGCGCGTTGGGCGTGGCACGGGTGGAGGAACTCGTCCGGGAGGAGGGCGAGCTGCGCGCCCTGCGGACGTTTTTGCGCCAGCCCGCACAGCAGGGCCGCGCCCCGCAGCGGCAGTTCAGGCGCTTCTTCGGCACGAAGAAGGGACGCAAGATCCATTACGGCCGGGTCCTCGTCGAGGCCCTCGACCCCGACCGTGTTCCGGCCCCGCTCGACGGCCTGCTCGCCGGCCTGTGAGCGCCGGGCGGCATCGAATCCGGCAGAAGACCATGCGCGTCCCGTCCCGTGAGAGCTCGACCCGTGCGGCGGCGGCACCCGGGCTCCCGGTGAGCGGCACGCGCCACTATGGTGGATCAATGGCGTCGATCAAGCAGTTCCAAGTCACCTTCGACTGCGCGGAACCCGAGCGCGTCGCCCGGTTCTGGTGCGAGGTGCTGGGATACGTCGTACCCCCGCCGCCGGAGGGGTTCGCCACGTGGGACGAGTTCAACCGCTCGCTGCCGCCCGAGCGTCAGGGTGCGGCGTTCGCCTGCGTGGACCCCTCGGGTGTGGGACCGCGCCTGTATTTCCAGCGCGTTCCCGAAGGCAAGGTCGTCAAGAACCGGGTTCACCTTGATGTGCGGGTCGGCACCGGGCTCGTGGGCCAGGAGCGCCTGGCCGCACTTGAGGCCGAGCGTGACCGGCTGGTCGCGCTCGGCGCGGTGTGCGTGCAGGTGCTGCTCGCCGATGAGCACAACGAGTCGTGCATCTCGATGCAGGACATCGAGGGCAACGAGTTCTGTCTCGACTGAAGGGCTGCGGGCCTCGCGGACCTTGGCCGGCGTCGACAGCCGGGGGGTGGCTCCGGTCGACCCCTCGCGGTGACCGTCGGCTCTTGCCGGACGGTCGGTCCGCTCAGGCCTGGGTGTCGGCGTAGTAGCGGCGGCAGCTGCGGAGCATGCCCTCCGCGGACAGGGTGAAGACGTCCACGAACTCGCGGTGCTGGGGCGCGAGCCGGCCCATCACGACCACGCAGTAGCCGTCCGCCACGATGCGGGTGATCAGGTGCCGGATGCCCGGCGGGCGGCACCGCTCCAGGCCCGTGCCGAGGGCGTCGGTGTCGAGGAGCGAGCCGTAGCCGTCGACGTCCCCCGCGTCGAGGTACTCGTAGGCGAGACGCACATGGTCCACCCCGGACTCGGTGACGACGCGGCTCGGCGTGGGGGGACAGGGGTGCGGGACGTCCATGGCGTGGTCCTCTCGTGCGGCCGCTCGGCGGAGCAACGGTGGTGACACCGCGGTGACGGGTGAGGCGGCACCGCGATGGCACCACCGTGGGCGAAAGGCGCATCCCGCAGCTATCGCCCTCTTATCACCGGTCGGGGGCACCTGTCCCGGACGGCGACCCGACGATCCGCCGACGTCCCGGCCTGCGCCGAAGCGGGCTCCGGTGTGGCCGCCCCATGGACGGTATTCGGCCAACGACACTTCATCAACATGAAAAGTCCGCACCATGGACAACCTGTGAACGATTCGGCGAGACTGAGTCCCCGCTCCACCACCTGACAGGTGCGGCTTCTGCTGGGAGAGTTATGACTGCTTCGCCCGGCGGGGCTGCGCGCGGTCCGGAATCGGTGGCCTTCCGCATCCTCGGTCCGCTGACGGTGATCGGACCCAACGGACCCGTGCGCGTCCCACCCGGCCGCCAGGAGGTCATTTTGGCGGCGCTGTTGCTGGAGGCCGACCGCATCGTCAGCACGGACTACCTGGTCGACCTCATCTGGGACGACGAGCCGCCGGACACCGCCCGCACCCAGGTCCAGATCTGTGTGTCACGGCTGCGGAAACTGTTCAGCAGGGCCGACATCGCCGCCGCCATCACCACACGTCCGCCCGGCTACGTCCTCAGGACCGAGGACGAACAGGTCGACGCCCTGCTGTTCGCGCGCAGGGTCGCCGAGGCCCGCGCCGCGGCCCGGCAGGGCGACCCGGGCTCCGCCGCCGATCTGTTACGCGCGGCCGACGAGTTGTGGCAGGGCAGCTGCCTGAACGGGATGCCCAGCGACACCCTGCGCAACAAGGCGCTCCAGCTCGACGAGGAGCGGATGACCGCCGCCGAGACCCGCATCGACCTGGAGCTGCAACTCGGCCGGCACCACCAACTGGTCGCCGAGATCCAGACACTCGTGCACGCCCACCCCCTGCGGGAGCGGCTGCGCGGACAGTTGATGCTGGCGCTGTACCGGTCCGGCCGGCAGGCCGAAGCCCTGGAGACCTACCGCGTGGGGCGCGAACTCCTCGTCGAGGAACTGGGACTGGAGCCGGGCGGTGAGCTGCGCGGCCTTGAGGCGGCCATCCTGGCCGGCGACGTACCCCCCGCGGCGGCCGGCGACGCAACCCGCGCCGCCGGGGCACCGGCAGCGGCCGGCCCTGCCCTCGCGGTCCCGGCACCGGAATCCGTACCGGGGCCGCGGTTGACAGCGAACGTGCCTGTCGGCCGCCGTGAACCGGCCGGGGCGGGAATTCCCGCCGTCGCGGGACACTCCGGGCCGGACGCCACGGCACCGGCCGGGCCCGGAACGGCGGTTGCCCTCCCGGCGGACCGGGCACTCCGCACGCCCGAGGCGACCGCCCTCACCGGCACGCAGGGGTCGGCGAGGCCGCCGCACGACGCGGCCGACTCGGTTCGGACCCTCGGGCCCGTCCTGGCCGGCGGCCCCGTCGGCGCGGTCCTGGACGCCCCGTCCCCCGACGGACGCGACACCCGTACGACTTCGACCGCCCATCACGTCGAGGCCCCGCCCGGCCGGCCCGCGCTCTCCGCGACCGGCGTCCCTTCCGGCGAGGAGGTCCCCCGGCAACTGCCCGCCGACACCTCGGACTTCGTCGGCGACGAGGAGCAGATCACCGGCATCGAGCGCATCCTGCTGGGCGACGGCACCCGCCGGTCCGTCGGTCTCGCCGTCATCGTCGGCAAGCCCGGCACCGGAAAGTCCACCCTGGCCACCCACATCGGGCACCGGCTCGGTGAACACGCCTATCTCGACGGCCAGTTGTACTGCGACCTGCGCGGCACCACCGGCGCGCCGGCCGCGTCCAACGAGGTGCTCGGGCGCTTCCTGCGAGCGCTGGGCATCCCCGGGCCCGTCATCCCCGAGTCCCAGGACGAGCGGGCCGAGATGTACCGCACGCTGCTCGCCTCGCGCCGCATCCTGGTGGTGCTCGACGACGCCGCGTCCGAGAGCCAGGTCCGCCCGCTGCTGCCGGGCAGCAGCCAGTGCGCCGTGCTGGTCACCAGCCGCATGCGGCTGACCGGGCTGCCGGGCGCGCAACGCGTCGAACTGGATGTCATGGGCACCGAGCGGGCCCTGGAGCTGCTGGCACGGGTGATCGGCCCCGACCGGGTGGAGCGGGAGCGGGCAGCCGCCGAGATGCTGATCCGGACCGTCGGCGGACTGCCGCTGGCGCTGCGGATCGTCGCCGCCCGGCTCGCCGCCCGCCCCCACTGGAGCCTGGCGTCGATGGTGCAGCGGCTGGCCAGCGAGCGCCACCGCCTGGACGAGCTGACACACGGCGAGCTGACCATGCGGGCCAGCCTCTCCCTCACCCACGACGGCCTGGCGCCCGAGGACCGCAAACTGCTGCGGCTGCTCAGCCTGGCGCGGGCGGCGACCCTGCCGGGCTGGCTGGCCGGAGCGCTCCTGGACGACGACCGGCCCTATCCGTCGGACCTGCTGGAGCCGCTGGTCGACGTGCAGATGCTGGACGTGGTGGGAGTGGAGTCCACCGGCGGGTTCCGCTACCGCTTCCACGAGATCATCCGGGTGTTCGCGCGGGAACAACTGCTCCTGCACGACGAGCCGCCCGTGCAGGCCGCGGCCCTGGATCGGATGACGGGCGGTTGGCTCTCCCTCGCCGAGCAGGCCCACCGGCGGATCTACGGCGGCGACTTCACGGTGCTGCACGGCACGGCGCCCCGCTGGGTGCCGCCGGCGAACTGCGTGGACGAACTGCTCGCCAATCCGCTGGAGTGGCTGGACAGCGAGCACGCCGGTCTCGTCGACGCCGTCGAACAGGCCGCCGCCGCCGGGATGGACGAGCTGTGCTGGGACCTGGCGACCACCCTGGCCACCCTGTTCGAGGGCAAGGGCTACTTCGACGACTGGCTGCGCACACACCAACTGGCGCTGGAGTGCGTCCGCGCCGCCGGCAACACGCGGGGCACCGCCGCGCTGCTCAGCTCGCTCGGCGTGCTGTACCTCGGGAGGAGCCAGCACGAGGAGTCACTGGGCGTACTGACCTCCGCGCTGGACCTGTTCCAGGTGCTCGGCGACCGCCAGGGGCTGGCCCTGTGCCACCGGGACCTGGCACTGCTCGCCCGGATGCGCGGCGACGACGACCGGGCCCTGACGTTGTACGACCGCGCACTGCGGGACTTCGACCAGGCCGGGGACGTGGTGGGCCGGGCCATCGTGCTGACCCAGAGCGCCCACATCTGGATGCGGCGGCAGCGGATCGACACGGCCCAGGCCCGGCTGGACGAGGCCCTCGCCATCTACCGCTCCGTGGGGTACACGGGCGGAGAGGCACGGACCCTGCGGCGGGCGGGGCAGCTGCAACAGGGGCAGGGGGCGTACGCGGCGGCGGTGCGGACGTTCACCGAGGTGCTGGAACTGTGCCGGGACACCGGCGACGTGATAGGCGAGGGCCACCTGTTGCGGGACCTTGGCCACGCGCACGCGGAGATGGGACGCGGGCAGGAGGCACGCGGCTTCTACACGCAGGCGCTGACGGTGCGCGAGCAGATCATGGACCACGGAGGCGCGGCGCTGGTTCGGCTGGACCTGGCGCGGCTGCTCGCGGCGAGCGGCGACGCGGCGGACCGGGCGCGGTCGCGGGAACTGCTGGAGACGGCGACGGGGGCGTTCCGCGAGCGGCGGATGGGGCCGGAACTCGCGGAGGCGCAGCGGTTGCTCGACGCGGCGGGAGCCGGACCGGCGGGCGGCCTTGCCGTGGGCGGGGCGGCCGCGGGGTGACCGCTGCGGCCGTCGGCGGGAGAGAGGACCGCAACCGGCGTTCGGCGGCCCTGCGGTGGAGGCGTGCGCGGGCGGCGCGGGGCGCCGCCGGGTCCTGACACCGTCACGGGTGCGATCAGTCCCACGGGTTGGTGTCACCGGTGGCGGTCGCCGTCGGGGACGGGGCGGACTGCGGCGCGGTCACCCCGGCGCCGGCGGGACCGTCGGCCTGGGCCATCTGGGCGCCGACGAGCGTGGCGGCGGCGACGGCGACGGTGACGAGAGCGGCGCGGGCGGCGGGGACGAGAGCCATGTCGGTGTCCTTCCGGTGGGGCGTCCCGGCCTGTCCGGGGCGCTTCCTTCTTCGTGGGCACCACGCTAGGAACGCCCGGAATCCCGGCACCGGCCCCGGCCTTATCGCCGCGCTATCACGCGAAGGCGGGGGAGAGAACAGCGGGCGATAGCGGTCCGCCGACGGCGCGCCCGCGGCGGGATGCCCACGGGATAGTCACCTGCCGACGATGGGACCCGGGAACGGGCCGCGCGTCCCGACCCGCCACCCTCCACCGCTGACCCCGGGAGCGTCACCATGGACACCCTTGCCGCCCGCATCCCTTCGCCCCTCTCCGCCTCCGCCCCCGCCGCGCAGGAGACGTCACCGATCGGCTCGCTGATCCGCTCCCACCGTCTGCGCATCGGGCTCACGCAGCGGGAGCTCGCCGACCTGTCCACCATCAGCGTCCGCGCCATACGGGACCTGGAGCACGGCAAGGCGAGACGGCCCCGCTCCGCCACCGTGCAGCTGGTGGCGGACGCGCTGCGACTGGGGCCGCGGGCCCGGGCGGCCCTGGAGGAAGCCGCGCACCGGGGCCGCGTCCTGACGGACAGTCAGGACCTGGCGGCGCCCCCCACGGCCCTGCACGCCATGGCGGGCCGCGAGGGCGAGACGGAGGTCCTGGTGGCCGAGCTGTCGGGGACCGGTACGGAACGGCTGATCACCATGGTGGGGCTGACGGGGGTCGGCAAGACCCGACTGGCGCTGGCGGTGGCCGAGCGGCTGCACGGCGCGGGTCTGCCGGTGCTCTGGCACGCCTTCCCCGGCGGCCGCCCCGAGTACCTCGACCTCGGCGACGAGACGACCGCCCCCGTGGCGGCGCTCGTGGACGACCTGTTCGGCGCCCCGGGCCCCGGCGGACGGACCGGTACCGCTGCCGCCTCGCTGGTCGAACTGGTGGGCGACGGCGCGACGTTGCTCGTACTGGACGGCGCCCCGGCCGCACCGCCCCGGCCCGACCGGCTGACGGCACTGCTGCGCGCCTGCCCGGGACTGCGTCTGCTCGTGACCTCTGACGCCCCGTGGCGAGTCCCCGGCGAGCGCGTCTTCCTGGTGTCCCCGCTGGAGGTGCCGGCACCCGGCGGCGCCGACGCCGGGGCCCCGGCCCTACGGGTCTTCCTGGACCACGTACGCCGGGCGCGCCCGGACTTCGTGGCCGGGCCGGCCGACCTGGAGCGCGCCGCCCGGGTCTGCCGCCTCCTGGACGGGCACCCCGGAGCACTGGCCGCCGCCGCCTCCTGGCTGGTGGTGTACGACCTGGCAACGCTGTGCCACGGGCTGGGCGCGGACCCGGCCGCGCTGCTGCACCACCTCGGCGAGGCGGGCGTCGCCGGCGACCTGCGCACGGCGCTGCACGACCGCCTGTCCCGGCTGCCGGCCGACGCCCGCACGCTGCTGGACGCCCTGTGCGCGCACCCGCCCGCGGAGCGCGCGAACCCCGGCGCCGACCCGGACCAGGGCCGTGAAATGGCCGAGCTCACCGCTCTCACCGGCCTCTCCCTGCCCGAGTGCGGCCGCCGGCTGCGCGAGCTGTTGATCAACGGTGTGGTGCGCGCCGAGTACCGGGACGGCGTCTCCCGCTTCCGCGTCCTCGGCCTGGCGCGTGCCGCCTGGGCCCACCCTGCCGCGGCAACTGCCGCCGCCCACTGACCTGCTCCCGCACTGCCGCACCAACTGCCGCCCCCGGCCCCGGGGCGGGGCTTGGATGACGTACGGCCGGTACGACGACCCGACAGTCCCGAACCTTCAGCCACCCCCGAACCCGAGGAGCACCCCCATGTCCCCGAACGCGTCTGAACAGGGCACCGCGTACGGGCCCGCCACGGTGCGGCTGCCCATGTCGGCGGCGCAGCGCGACATCTGGATGGCGCACGGACTGGACGACTCCGGCTGCCGCTACAACATCGGGGAGTACCGGGAACTCACCGGCCCGCTGGACACCGGCCTGCTGGCCTGCTGCTGGTACCGGCTGGCCTGCGAGGCCGACGTGCTGCGCATCCGCGGCGTCGGCTCCGACGAGGACGGCTCGCTGTGGCAGGACGTGCACGCCAAGCCCATGGGACGCACCCTGCACATGGTCGACCTGAGCGGCGAGAGCGACCCGGTGGCGGCGGCCCGGGCCTGGATGGACGCCGAACTCGCCCGCCCCTTCGACCTGGCGAACGACTGGCTCACCCGGCACGCGCTGATCCGCGCCGGCCGCACCGGGACGGGGGAGGAGCGCTGGTTCTACTTCCACGCCTTCCACCACCTGGCCATCGACGGCATGGGCATCGCCCTGCTGGACCAGCGCCTCGTCGACCTGTACGACCAGGCGGCAGCCGGCCTGCCCTGGGGGGAGTCGCCGTTCGGCAGCCTCGCCGAACTGGTCGCCGAGGACGCCGCGTACCGTACGTCCGAGGAGGCCGCGGCGGACCGGGCGCACTGGGCCGAGCACCTGGCGGGGCTCCGGCCGGCACCGCGGATGGCCGAGGGCCACACCGCGAAGACCCGGCCGGGCCGGCTGCCCTTCACCCGCCGCACCGTGCTCCTCGGCCCGGAGCGGACCCAGCGGCTCAAAGAGGTGGCCCGCGTGCACCGGGCGCCGTGGACCATGCTGACACTCGCCCTGGTCGCGGCGTACGTCCACCGGATCTGCGGGACGGCCGAACCGGTGCTGGGCCTGCCGGTGACCAGCCGGCGCACCGAACTCGCCCGCCGCACACCCGGCATGGCGTCCAACGTGATCCCGCTGCGCGTGCCCGTCCGCGCCGACGGCTCACTCGCCGAGCTGCTGGCCACGGTCGTGACCGCGACCCGCCGGGGACTGAAGCACCAGCGGACCCGGTACGAGGACATCTGCCGCGACCTGGGCCTGGTCGAAGGGCAACGGCGCATCGCGTCCCCGCAGGTGAACATCATGGCGTTCAACCCGGGCATGAGCTTCTTCGGCCTGCCGACCGTCCAGCACAACCTCGGCAACGGCCCGGTGGAGGACCTGGCCGTCGGCGTGTACGACCTGGGCCCCGAAGGCGGACTGCGCGTCGACTTCGACGCCTCGCCCGAGGTGTGCGACCTCGCCGTGGTCGCCGGGCACCAGGACCGGTTCGTGGCGTTCGTGGAACGGCTCCTGACGGCGCCCGAGGACGCGCTGTCCGGCATCGATCTCCTTGACGGGGCCGAGACGCGGCGGGTGTTGGGGGAGTGGGCCGGTGGTGCGGTGCCGGTGGCGGGTGTGCCGGTGTTGTCGGCGCGGTTCGAGGAGCGGGCGCGGTTGCGGCCGGATGCGGTGGCGGTTGTGGCCGGTGGTGAGTCGGTGTCGTACGGGGAGGTCAACGCGCGTGCGAATCGGCTGGCGCGGCATCTTCGTGGCCGGGGTGTGGGGCGTGGCGATCTGGTGGGTGTTCTGCTGGACCGGGGGGTGGAGTTCGCGGTCGCCGTGGTGGCGGTCGTGAAGGCGGGGGCGGGGTATGTGGTGCTCGATCCCGAGTTCCCCGACGAGCGGCTGCGGGGCATCGCCGCCGACGCGGGCCCGCGCGCCCTGATCACCGACACCGTTCATCGTCACCGGGTCGTGGACGGTTCCCGGAGTCGGGTCGTCATCGATGCCGAGCGTGCGGTGATCGCCGGGCACGAGTCGTCGGACCTGCCGGTGGTGTTGGGCGGTGAGGACGTGGCGTGTGTGATGTTCACGTCGGGGTCGACGGGGCGTCCGAAGGGCATTCTGTCGACGCATCGCAATCTG
>NZ_JARVKW010000001.1:2500-373392 GCF_029813775.1 Streptomyces sp. DH24
ACATCACGTCGTTGCGGGGCGTGCGGCCGCGGTAGGCGTGGGAGCCGGGGTCGTTCGGACCGTCGTAGGCCTCGACCTCTGTCAGGCGGAGCGCGATCGGACCGTCCGGGGTGCCGCGCACCAGGATGCGGCCCAGGAGATCGGGGGCCACCTCAAGGACGGGGCGGTCGAAGAACTCTCTGGGCAGGGGCGTACGGTCGGGGCTCGCGATCATGCTCTCCGAGGGTACTGGAGGCGGGTGGGGGCCACGGGGTGGTCCGCGGGCTCCGGGCTTGCGAGGGTGAGGACGGAACCGGTCACCGCCGGATCGCGTTTGTAGGGATCAGAGGATCTCGGTTCACGGAACAGGTGCCGGGCCCCGGGGGCCCGTCTGGAAAGGGAGAGACATGGCGTTCAAGAAGCTGCTCGCGAGCCTGGGGGCCGGCGGGGCTTCCGTCGAGACGGTGCTGAACGAGGTCAACGTCGTTCCGGGCGGTGTCGTCCAGGGTGAGGTGCGGATCCAGGGCGGGTCCGTGAACCAGCAGATCGAGGGTCTGTCCGTCGGGCTGCAGGCCAAGGTCGAGGTGGAGAGCGGCGACGAGGAGTACAAGCAGAACATCGAGTTCACCAAGCAGCGGCTCGGCGGCGCCTTCGAGCTTCAGGCGAACGCGGTGCACGCGGTGCCGTTCGGCCTGGAGATCCCCTGGGAGACGCCGATCACGACGATCGACGGCCAGCCGCTGCGCGGGATGAACATCGGCGTGACCACGGAGCTGGAGATCGCCCGTGCCGTGGACTCCGGCGACCTGGACGCGATCAGCGTGCACCCGCTGCCGGCGCAGAAGGCGATCCTGGACGCGTTCATCCAGCTGGGATTCCGCTTCAAGAACGCGGACATGGAGCGCGGGCACATCCGCGGTACGCGGCAGAAGCTGCCGTTCTACCAGGAGATCGAGTTCTTCCCGCCGCAGCAGTACCGCGGGCTGAACCAGATCGAGCTGAGCTTCGTCGCCGACCAGAACGCGATGGACGTCGTGCTGGAGATGGACAAGAAGCCGGGGCTGTTCAGCGAGGGCAGCGACTCGTTCCGCTCGTTCCAGGTCGGGCTGAACGACTATCAGGGGACCGACTGGGCGGCGTACCTCAACCAGTGGCTGTCCGAGGTCGGCAGCAAGCGCAACTGGTTCTAGGCTCGACACCTACTGAACGAACCGATCAGGAGGTACCGAGGTGACCGAGCTCAAGAGGCGGCCGCTCCCCCACGACTTCCACCCGCCCGTGCCGTCGTTCACGGTGACGAGTGAGGACGTCGCGGAGGGCGCGACCCTCAAGGACGCTCAGGTCCACGCGGCCGGCAACACTTCGCCGCACCTGCGGTGGGAGGGCTTCCCGCCCGAGACCAAGAGCTTCGCCGTGACCTGCTACGACCCGGACGCCCCGACGGGCAGCGGGTTCTGGCACTGGGTGGTGTTCGACATCCCGGCCTCCGTGACGGAGTTGCCGGCGGGTGCGGGCAGCGGCAAGTTCGAGGGCCTGCCGGAGGGTGCGGTCCAGGCGCGCAACGACTACGGGACGAAGGACTTCGGCGGTGCCGCGCCGCCGCCCGGGGACGGTCCGCACCGGTACGTGTTCACGGTGTACGCCGTGGACCAGGAGAAGCTCGGTCCCGACGCCGACGCGACGCCCGCTTTCGTCGGTTTCAACCTGCGGTTCCACACGATCGCGCGGGCCCAGTTGATCGGCGAGTACGAGGTGCCCGCCGAAGGCTGAGCAATCCGAGCGTTCACGGAACGTTTGCCCGCCCCTGGTCTTGGAAGTGATCAGGGGCGGGCATTTTTGTTGCCGGGGGCCGCGAGGGGCACCCCTCGTGGAGCAGCAGATATTGCGTTGTCCATCTCGGCGAGCCCGGCCAGAGTTGATCCCAGCCCGCCAGGGGGTGGGCCGGTGCACACGGGAGGTGGGCTGGTATGCGGGACACGCTGGTACTCAACGCGAGCTTCGAGCCGCTGTCGACGGTGACGCTGAACCGAGCCGTCGTTCTGGTGCTCCAGGACAAGGCCGTCGTCGAGCAGGCCCACCCCGAACTGCGGATGCGGGGAGCCGCGGTCGACATACCGGCGCCCCGGGTCATACGGCTGTGCCAGTACGTACGGGTGCCGTTCCGAAGACGGGCTCCGTGGTCGAGGCGGGGTGTCCTGGTGCGGGACCGGCACAGGTGTGCGTACTGCGGCCGGCGGGCGACGACCGTGGACCACGTGGTGCCGCGGTCGCAGGGTGGTCGGGACACCTGGCTGAACACGGTGGCCTCGTGCGCGGAGGACAACCACCGCAAGGCGAACCGGACGCCGGAGGAGGCGGGTATGCCGCTGCTTCGGGAGCCGTTCGAGCCGACGCCGGCCGGTGCGATGCTGCTGGCGCTGGCCCGGGACGACTTCGACGCGCTGCCCGAGTGGCTCGCGCGGGACGCGGCTTAGCGTCTGCCGGGTTCCGGTCGTCCTGCCAACGAGGTGGGTTGTGGCTTGTCGCGCAGGTTCCCCGCGCCCCTTCGGGGATGCGGGGAACCTTTGGTTTTCCAGGTGTCGCCTGGTTTCCAGGTGTCGTCAGTCGATCGACGGCTTCTCGCGGCGTTCCTGCGCCGGGACGCCGGCGCCGCCGTTGCCGCCGCCCGAACCGCCGCCCATGCCACCGAAGTTGCCCATGGCGCCGGACAGGCCCTTGAGGGCGTCGCCGATCTCGCTGGGGACGATCCAGAGCTTGTTGGCGTCGCCCTCGGCGATCTTCGGGAGCATCTGGAGGTACTGGTAGGAGAGCAGCTTCTGGTCCGGGTCACCGGCGTGGATCGCCTCGAAGACCGTGCGGACGGCCTGGGCCTCGCCCTCGGCGCGCAGGGCGGCGGCCTTGGCCTCACCCTCGGCGCGCAGGATCTGGGACTGCTTCTCGCCCTCGGCGCGCAGGATCTCGGACTGCCGCACACCCTCGGCCTGGAGGATCGCGGCGCGCTTGTCGCGGTCGGCGCGCATCTGCTTCTCCATCGAGTCCTGGATGGAGGTCGGCGGCTCGATCGCCTTGAGTTCGACGCGGTTGACGCGGATGCCCCACTTGCCGGTGGCCTCGTCGAGGACGCCGCGCAGGGCCGCGTTGATCTCCTCGCGGGAGGTCAGGGTCCGCTCCAGGTCCATGCCACCGATGATGTTGCGCAGGGTGGTGACGGTGAGCTGCTCGATCGCCTGGATGTAGCTGGCGACCTCGTAGGTGGCGGCCCGGGCGTCGGTCACCTGGTAGTAGATGACGGTGTCGATGTTGACGACCAGGTTGTCCTGGGTGATCACCGGCTGGGGCGGGAACGGGACGACCTGTTCACGCAGGTCGATGCGGTTGCGGATGGTGTCGATGAACGGGACGACGATGTTGAGCCCCGCGTTGAGTGTGCGCGTGTAGCGGCCGAAGCGCTCCACGATGGCGGCGCTCGCCTGTGGGATGACCTGGATGGTTTTGATCAGGGCGATGAAGACCAACACCACCAGAATGATCAGGACGATGATGACCGGTTCCATCGACGTTCCCCGTACCCTTCTCCGCCTCGGCGCTCGTGGAAGATCCTTGGATCCTACGGCTGTTGAAGATCTTGCTGGTCGAGTCTGACAGACCGTCGTGTGTCACGTGGGACGTTCGGTGCAGTCTGCGTCGTGCGAGGTCACATGATGATCGCCGTGGCCCCCTCGATGTCCACGACGTCCACTTCCTGTCCGACTTCGTACGCGGTCCCGGTGTCGAGGGCGCGTGCCGACCAGACTTCTCCGGCGAGCTTGATGCGGCCGCCGCTCGCGTCGACGCGTTCCAGCACGACGGCTGTCCTGCCCTTCAACGCGTCGACGCCGGTGACGAGTTCGGGTCGTTGGGTGCGGTGCCGTGTGGCGATGGGCCGTACGACGGCGATGAGGGCGGTCGAGACGACGACGAAGGTCACGACCTGGGCGACGGCGCCGCCGCCGAAGAAGCCGGAGACCGTCGCCGCGGCGACAGCGCCCACCGCGAGCATTGCGAGTTCGGGCATGGCGGTGACCACCAGCGCGATCCCGAGCACTGCCGCTCCGACCAGCCACCACACCCATGCGTCGATGTCCACGTGGTCATCGTAGGACCGGCGACCCGGTCCCCGACAGGGCACCGATCAGTTCAACGTGCTTGCCGGTGCGGGTTTTTGGCGTTTCAGGACAGCGGGAGGCCCTGCGCGGTCCAGCGGTCGCCGACCTGCTCGACGACGAGGGGCAGGCCGAAGCAGAGGGAGAGGTTGCGGGAGGTGAGTTCGAGCTCCAGCGGTCCGGCGGCGAGGATCTTGCCCTGGCGGATCATCAGGACGTGGGTGAAGCCGGGGGCGATCTCCTCGACGTGGTGCGTGACCATGATCATGGAGGGTGCGATGGGGTCGCGGGCGAGGCGGCCGAGGCGGCGTACGAGGTCCTCGCGGCCACCGAGGTCGAGGCCGGCGGCGGGCTCGTCGAGGAGCAGCAGTTCGGGGTCGGTCATCAGGGCGCGGGCGATGAGGGTGCGCTTGCGCTCGCCCTCGGAGAGGGTGCCGAACTCGCGGTCCACGAATTCGGACATGCCGAGGCGGTCGAGGAAGGCGCGGGCGCGCTGCTCGTCGATGTCCTCGTAGTCCTCCTGCCAGTGCGCGGTCATGCCGTACGCGGCGGTCAGCACGGTCTGCAGGACGGTCTGGCGCTTGGGCAGCTTGTCGGCCATGGCGATGCCTGCCATGCCGATGCGGGGGCGCAGCTCGAAGACGTCGGTGCCGGGGGTGCCGAGGGTCTCGCCGAGGATGGTGGCGGTGCCCTTGCTGGGGTAGACGTAGCTGGACGCGACGTTCAGGAGGGTGGTCTTGCCGGCGCCGTTGGGACCGAGGATGACCCAGCGTTCGCCTTCCTTGACCGACCAGGAGACCTGGTCCACCAGAGCCCGGCCCTCGCGGACCACGGATACGTCCTGAAGCTCCAGAACATCGCTCATGAGCGCGTTGTCTCCCCTTGCAGTGTGGCCGGTCTCGGCTGTCGCGTTCGCCTGTGGCTCGGTCCGCCGCGCCGATGGGCGCAGCCCTCTAGGAAATCTACGCCACCGGTCGGCGCATCCATTCCATCGGTCCTGTCCTTAGGGTGGGGGGCATGCTCTCGGAACCACGCTCTGGACGACTGGCCTCGTGGGGAAACGCCCTTTTGGCCGGACTTGTCTCCCCGGATGACGCCGTGCTCGCGATCGTCGACGAGGACGCCGTGCACCGGGTGGAGGGACTGCCGGGTGAGTCCGCGCCGGTCGGGCTGACGCTGGCGCTGGGCAGACTGCGGACGCTGGGGGTGACCGCGCTGCGGGTCGCGCTGCCGGCGCCGGGGCATCCGCTGGGGCTGAGCGGGCCGCCGGAGTTCAACGCCCGGGCGCTGGAGGCGGAGGAGGCCGTGGTCTGTCACGGCGCGGCCTTCGGCCTGGTGCCCGAGGTGTACGAGGCCGGGCCGGACGGTGATGTGCATGTCGAGGTCGTGTGGCACTGCCTGCCGGTGCGGGAGGCGCCGCCCGCCGATGTGCCGTCGCTCGGGGAGGCCGAGCGGGAGCTGGCGGAGGCGCTGCGGGACGCGACCGAGGTGCTGTCGCGGCTGGACGTGGCCGGGTCGGGGCCGGTGGCGGAGGCGGCGATCGACGCGTACCGGGCGCGGGCCGAGCGGGGCCGGGAGGTGCTGGCCCCGGGGTATCCGCCGCGCGCGGTGCGGGTGCTGGAGCTCGCGCAGCGGGTGGGGGTGCTGATTTCCGTGGCGTACGAGAACGGGCACGGCGGGGCGGTGAGCGCCTCGGAGATCGCGGCGCGGGCGGAGGCCTTGCGGCCGGTGGAGCGGACGGCTCGGCGGGCGCAGGTCGCGGCGTACAACTCCGTGGTGGAGGAGCGGGAGCGCGGGCTGCGCTGAGACGCCGGTGGCCTTGCGGCCGGTGCCGGAGGGGCCGGGTGGGGTGTGCCCACCCGGCGTCGACGGGGTGCCGCCCGCGCTCGTCCGTACCGCCCCCGGTGGGGTGTCCCCCGCTCGAAACGCTCGGGGGTGGCACGTATGCCCGCGGGATGTCGGCACCCCGTCATGAGTCGGCGTGTGTCAGCGGTTCAGGCCGAGGTTGCCGAAGGCCGGGTTGAGGGCGCCGATGACGGTCACCGAGTTGCCCACGGCGTTGACCGGGATGTGCACGGGGACCTGGACCAGGTTGCCGGAGCCGACGCCCGGCGACGCCACGGCCTGGCCCTCGGCGTGCGCGCCGCCGGTCGCGGAGGCCATGCCGGCACCGGCGGCGACCAGGCCGCCCGCCATCATCGTCATGGCCACGGCCTTCTTCAGGTTCTTCACTTCTGAGCCCTCCTAGCGATCACCGCGGCAGTCGCCGCGGCACGTACTGGAGAACGGCCGGGGCGCACGGAGGATGCGCCATGTGGGGGACATTCCCACGACGGTATGAATCTCAGCCCGGAAGGGAACCTTCCGGGCTGCCGGTCAGCCGCACAGGCCGTGCCGGACGGCCCACAGCGCCGCCTGGGTGCGGTCCGCCAGGTCGAGCTTCATCAGGATGTTCGACACGTGCGTCTTCACCGTCTTCTCGGAGAGGACCAGCGCGCGGGCGATCTCCCGGTTGGAGCGGCCGTCCGCGATCAGGCCGAGCACCTCCCGCTCCCGTTCCGTGAGCGAACCGCCCCTGCCCTGGCCGGAGTTGGACTCCTCCTGGGACAGCAGGGCACCGGCGACCTCGGGCTGGAGCAGGATGTGGCCCGCGTGCACGGAGCGGATCGCGCCGGCCAGGGCGTCCGGGTCGACGTCCTTGTACACGTATCCGGCGGCGCCGGCGCGCAGGGCCGGGACCACCGTGCGCTGTTCGGTGAAGCTGGTGACGATCAGCACGCGCGCGGGGTTGCCGAGTTCGTGGAGGCGGCGCAGCGCGTCGACGCCGTCCATGACCGGCATCTTGACGTCCATGAGGATGACGTCGGGCCCGAGCTCCTCGGCGCGGGCGACTCCCTCGGCGCCGTCGGCCGCCTCGCCCACGACCTCTATGTCGTCCTGTACTTCGAGGAAGGTGCGCAGGCCCCGGCGGACCACCTGGTGGTCGTCGACGAGCAGCACCTTGATTGCGTCAGCCACCGGGGACCTCCATCTCGATCGTGGTGCCCTTGCCGGGCATCGATTCCACCGTCAGGCTGCCGCCCACGCCACTGGCCCGGTCCCGCATGGAGACCAGGCCCAGGTGCCGTCCCGCGCGGCGCACCGAGCGCGGGTCGAAGCCGCTGCCGTCGTCGCTGACCCGCAGGACGGCGCCGCCGCCGAGCCGGTCGAGGGTGACGTCGACGTGGTCCGCCCCGGAGTGCCGCAGCGCGTTGTGCAGTGCTTCCTGGGCGACCCGGAGCAGGGCCTCCTCCTGGGCGGCCGGGAGGGCGCGCACCCCGTGGCTCTCGAACGTCACGCGCGCGGTGTGGGCACGGTCGAGGACCTGTGTCTGGGTGCGGAGGGTGGCGACGAGGCCGTCGTCGTCGAGGGCCGCGGGGCGCAACTCCACGACCGCGGCGCGCAGTTCGTCGGCGGCTTCGGCGGCGAGCGCGGTGACCTGCTGCAACTCGTCCTTGGCGCGTGCCGGGTCGCGGTCGACCAGGGCGGCGGCGGCCTGGGCGGTCAGGCGCAGGGAGAACAGCTTCTGGCTGACCGCGTCGTGCAGTTCGTGGGCGAGGCGGGAGCGCTCCTCGGCGATGGTGAGTTCGCGGCTGCGCTCGTAGAGCCGGGCGTTGGTGAGGGCGATCGCCGCGTGCTGGGCGAGGATGCCGAGCAGTTCCTCGTCCTCCTCGGTGAAGCCGCAGCCGCCTGGATTCCTCGGGCACTTCTTGTTGGCCAGGAACAGGGCGCCGATGACGTCGTCGCCGTCGCGGATCGGCAGGCCGAGGAAGTCGGCCAGGTCGGGGTGGGCGGCGGGCCAGCCCTCGAAGCGGGGGTCCTGGCGGACGTCGGCGAGGCGCTCGGCGCGGGCCTCGCGCAGCATCGCGGCGAGGATGCCGTGCTGGCGCGGGAGGGGGCCGATGGCCTTCCACTGCTCCTCGCTCACTCCGTCGACCACGAACTGGGCGAAACCGCCGTGGTCGTCGGGGACGCCCAGCGCGGCGTACTGCGCGTCGAGCAGCTCACGGGCCGAGGCGACGATCGTCTTGAGGACGTCGCGCACCTCCAGGTGTCTGCTCATGGCCAGCAGCGCGGAGCTCACCGCTGCGAGGCCGGACCGGGGGGCGTGGCTCATGTCCTCACGGTACCGGCGGGCGGTGACGGTGCGGATCGGTCGGGTGACGGCCCTGTCGGGGCCGGTGGTCCTAGGTCCGTGGTCCCGGGAGCGAGCGGAGGCGTAGGGCCGCGGACCCGGGGACGGCGGCGTAGGCCGAAGGGCCCCGGGGGTCTGCGTCCGGGGCCCGAGGCGGTGGGCCGGGCGGATTCGTAGGTTGAGGGCACGCCGATGGGGCGGTGCCGACGACGAGGGGACGGACGTCATGCCGGTTGCGATCATCACGGGGGCCTCGAAAGGGCTGGGGCTGGCGCTCGCCGAGGCGCTGGCCGGGCGGGGCTGGGATCTGGTGCTGGACGCGCGGGACCCGGTCCCGCTGGCGGAGGCGGCCGGGCTGGTGTCGGCGCGCGGCACCCGGGTGACGGCCCTGCCCGGGGACGTCACGGACGCCGGGCACCGCGCGGAGCTGGTGGCGGCGGCGTGGCGGCTGGGCGGGGTGGATCTGCTGGTGCACAACGCGAGCGCGCTGGGCGCCGAACCGCTCGTGGGGCTGGAGGAGCTGCCGCTGGAGGGGCTGCGCCGGGCTCTGGAGGTGAACGTGGTGGCGGCGCTGGGCCTGGTCCAGGAGGCGCTGCCGCTGCTGCGGGCCTCCCGGGCGGGCACGGTGATCGCGGTCAGCTCGGACGCGGCGGCCGAGGCGTACGAGACGTGGGGCGGGTACGGGGCGTCCAAGGCGGCCCTTGACCAGCTCGCGGCGGTCCTCGCCGTGGAGGAGCCGGGGCTGCGGGTGTGGGCGGTGGATCCCGGGGACATGGCGACGGACCTGTACGCGGCGGCCGTACCGGACGACGACGGTCCGCGGCCCGATCCGGCCGATGTGGCGCCGGCCTTCCTGCGGCTGCTGGAGGAGCGGCCGGTGAGCGGGCGGTATGCCGCTCCGGCGCTGCTGGAGGGACGGCGGTGACGCGGGCCCCGGGGATGCCCGTGCGGGAGCCGGGGCGGGCGTGGCGGGTGCCGGCGGAGCTGTCGGCGCGGGTGCCGGCCGAGCAGCGGGGCCCCGGGCTCGACCGGGACGCCGTGCGGCTGCTGGTGTCGCGCGGGACCGAGGTGTCGCATCACACCTTCGCCCAGCTGCCGCGGCTGCTGCGGGCCGGTGATCTGCTCGTCGTCAACACTTCGGCCACGCTGGCCGCGGCCGTCGACGGGTGGATCGGGCACGCGCGCGTGGTGGTGCATTTCTCCACGCTCGGGGACGACGGCCGGTGGGCGGTCGAGCTGCGGGACCCCGACGGACGGGGCACTACGCGCGCGCGTGGTTCGAAGGGGGCGCGGGCCGTTCCCCGGAAGGGTGGCGGCGGGAGGCGGGCGGGCGGGCCCGCGGGTACGGAGGTGCGGCTGCCGGGCGGGGTGCGTCTGGTGCTGGCCGAGCCGCTGGACGCGGGCAGCGACCGGTTGTGGTGGGCGCGGGCGTCGGGGCCGGGGGTGCTCGGGATGCTGCGCGCGCACGGGCGGCCGATCCGCTACTCGTACACGGAACGGGACCAGCCGCTGTCCGTGTACCAGACGGTGTTCGCGCTGCCGTCGCCCGACGGGCTGGGGAGTGCGGAGATGCCGAGTGCGGCGCGGCCCTTCACGGCGCGGCTGGTGGCGGAGCTGGTGAGCCGGGGGGTGCAGTTCGCACCGGTCACGCTGCACACGGGGGTGGCCTCGGCGGAGGCGCACGAGCCGCCGTATCCGGAGCGGTTCGCGGTGCCGGAGGCGTCGGCGCGGGTCATCAACGCGGTGCGGGCGGGTGACGGTCGGGTGATCGCGGTGGGCACGACCGCCGTGCGGGCCGTGGAGTCGGCGGCCGGCGCCGACGGGGTCGTACGGGCGCGGTCGGGGTGGACCGGTCTGGTGGTGACGCCGGAGCGCGGGGTGCGTGCGGTGGACGGGCTGCTGACGGGCCTGCACGAGCCGGAGGCCTCGCATCTGCTGATGCTGGAGGCGGTCGCGGGGCGGGCGGCGGTGGAGCGCGGCTACGAGGAGGCCTTGCGCGGGCGCTACCTGTGGCACGAGTTCGGGGACGTCCATCTCGTACTGCCGCGCACGGCCGGGGAGTTTGCTTACGCAGAGCAGTGCACGGCCGACAGGCCGTGAGAGCGAAGGGCGACCGGTGTGAGCCCGGGCATAGGACGCAGGTCACGTACGAAGGTCAATAGGAGGTAAACACCCTCAAGTCACTCCACATGAGCGGGGCGGACTGTCCGATCTGCCCCGTTTCGCCCTTTCTAGATCCACTACCGGGCTTCGTACGTCACACCTTTGCCTCCGGATTTTGCGGCCGCTAACAATGGCTCTCGTCGCTCAGCGCCGCAAGTTCTTCCGCGGCGTTTGTGCCGGAAGCACCAACTGTCCCCACCGGACGACGAGCGACCTCCGCGCTATCCGAAGAGGTCCATTCGCCATGCCCAAGATCAGCCTGAACCGTGGTCTCAGTCGTGCCCTGAACCGCAAGCACAAGATCGCTGTTGCCGGTGCCGCCACCCTCGGCGTCTCCGCCCTGGCCTTCTCGGCCGTGCCCAGCAACGCGTCGACGACGACCACGACCGAGGCCGTGTCCGCCGCTCCGGTGAAGTACAGCTCCGAGCGCATCACGGACGTGAAGACCAGCGTCACCGACCAGCTCGCCGAGGCGAACCTCAAGGCCGAGGCCATCGCCGCGAAGCAGAAGGCCGCCGCCGAGGCCGCCGCGAAGCAGAAGGCCGCCGAGGCCGAGAAGAAGGCCGCCGCCGCTGCCGCCGCCAAGAAGGCCGCGCAGGAGCGCAAGGCCAAGGAGGCCGCCAGCCGCTCCGCGCAGCGCGCCCCGGTCAAGAAGACCTACGCCAACAACCTCGACGGCTGGATCCGTGAGGCCCTGGACATCATGAAGGCCAAGGGCATCCCGGGCTCCTACCACGGCCTGCACAAGAACATCATCCGGGAGTCCTCGGGCAACCCGAAGGCCATCAACCTCTGGGACATCAACGCCCAGAACGGCATCCCGTCCAAGGGTCTGCTCCAGGTGATCCCGCCGACCTTCGAGGCGTACCACGTGTCCGGCACCCCCAAGGACATCTGGAACCCGGTCTCCAACATCACGGCCGCCGCCAACTACGCGGCCGACCGTTACGGCTCGATCGACAACGTCAACAGCGCGTACTGAGGTCGGCGCGGACCTCTCTCGTGAACGCCGAAGGGCGGCACCCTCCTGACGGGGTGCCGCCCTCCGGGCATGACGGGCGAGGCTACTTGCGCATGACCTCGGGCTCGTGGCGGCGCAGGAAGCGGGCCACGAAGAAGCCGCAGACCACGCCCAGGAAGATCAGGGCGGCCATGTCCATGCTCCAGGCACCCACGCTGTGCTCCCACAGCGGGTCCGTGTCGGCGCCCTCCTCGGGCGGGCTGATCCGGTTGAAGTCCAGCGTGGCGCCCGCGGCGGCGACGGCCCAGCGCGACGGCATCAGGTACGAGAACTGGTTGACGCCGGCCGTGCCGTTCAGGGCGAACAGGCAGCCCGTGAACACGACCTGGATGATCGCGAACATCACCAGCAGCGGCATGGTCTTCTCGGCCGTCTTCACCAGCGACGAGATGATCAGGCCGAACATCATCGACGTGAAGCCCAGCGCCATGATCGGCAGGGACAGCTCGACCAGCGTGAGCCCGCCGAGCACCAGGCCCTCCTCCGGGATCTCCCGGGTGGAGAAGCCGATGACACCGACCAACAGGCCCTGCAGCACGGTGATCATGCCGAGCACGAACACCTTCGACATCAGGTACGCCGACCGGGACAGGCCGGTCGCGCGCTCCCGCTCGTAGATCACCCGTTCCTTGATCAGCTCACGGACCGAGTTGGCGGCGCCGGCGAAGCAGGCGCCGACCGCGAGGATCAGCAGGACCGTGGTGGCCGTGCCGTTCGGGATGGTCCGGCCGGTCTGCGGGTTCACCGGGTTGGGCAGCAGACCGCGGTCCGGGTCGATGAGCAGGCTCACCGCGCCGAGGACGGCCGGCAGGATCAGCATCAGCGCCAGGAAGCCCCGGTCGGAGGCGATCACCGACACATAGCGGCGCACCAGCGTGACGAACTGCGACATCCAGCCCTGCGGCTTCGGCGGGCGCATCGCCTGCATCGGCGGCATCTGCACGGACTGCGGGGCGACGGCGTCGATGTCCGCGGCGTACATCTGGTAGTGCTGCGAGCCCTTCCAGCGGCCCGCCCAGTCGTAGTCGCGGTAGTTCTCGAAGGCGGAGAAGACGTCGGCCCAGGTGTCGTAGCCGAAGAAGTTCAGCGCCTCCTCGGGCGGACCGAAGTAGGCGACCGAACCGCCGGGCGCCATCACCAGGAGCTTGTCGCAGATCGCCAGCTCGGCCACCGAGTGCGTGACGACGAGGACCGTACGGCCGTCGTCGGCCAGGCCGCGCAGCAGCTGCATGACGTCGCGGTCCATGCCCGGGTCGAGGCCGGAGGTCGGCTCGTCCAGGAAGATCAGCGACGGCTTGGTGAGCAGTTCAAGGGCCACCGAGACACGCTTGCGCTGGCCACCGGAGAGGGAGGTGACCTTCTTGTCCTTGTGGATGTCGAGCTTGAGCTCGCGCAGCACCTCGTCGATGCGGGCGTCGCGCTCGGCGGCCGTGGTGTCGGCCGGGAAGCGGAGCTTCGCCGCGTACTTGAGGGCCTTCTTGACGGTCAGCTCCTTGTGCAGGATGTCGTCCTGCGGGACCAGACCGATGCGCTGGCGCAGCTCGGCGAACTGCTTGTAGAGGTTCCGGTTGTCGTAGAGGACCTCGCCCTGGTCGGCCGGGCGATAGCCGGTGAGTGCCTTGAGTAGCGTCGACTTGCCGGAACCGGACGGTCCGATGACCGCGATCAGCGACTTCTCCGGGACGCCGAAGGAGACGTCCTTCAGGATCTGCTTGCCGCCCTCGACCGTGACGGTCAGGTGGCGCGCGGAGAACGACACCTCACCGGTGTCGACGAACTCCTCCAGCCGGTCGCCGACGATCCGGAACGTCGAGTGGCCGACGCCGACGATGTCGGTCGGGCCGAGCAGCTGCGAGCCGCCCTTCGCGATCGGCTGACCGTTGACGTACGTGCCGTTGTGCGAGCCCAGGTCGCGGATCTCCATGCGACCGTCGGGCGTCGAGTGGAACTCGGCGTGGTGGCGGGAGACCTGCAGGTCCGAGACGACCAGGTCGTTCTCCAGGGCACGGCCGATGCGCATCACGCGGCCGAGGGCGAACTGGTGGAACGTGGTCGGGCTGCGGTCGCCGTAGACCGGTGGCGCCCCCGCGCCACCACCGGGTGCCTGCTGCTGCGGGATGTGCGCGGCGGGCTGCTGCGGCTGCTGCCAGCCGGCCCCCGGGGCCTGCTGCTGCGGCGGCGCCTGCTGCGCCCAGCCGGCGTTCGCGCCCTGCGCCGTGTACGGCTGCTGCTGGGACTGCGCCTGCGGCGTCGCGACGGCGGCGGAACCCGAGAGGGTCACGCGCGGTCCGTCGGTCGCGTTGCCCAGGTTCACGGCCGTGCCCGGGCCGACCTCCAGCTGATGGATCCGCTGGCCCTGCACGAACGTGCCGTTGGTGCTGCCGTGGTCCTCGACGACCCAACTACGGCCGTTGAAACTGACCGTGGCGTGACGCCAGGACACCCTGGCGTCGTCGAACACGACGTCTCCCTGCGGATCGCGTCCGAGCGTGTATGACCTGGACGGATCGAGCGTCCACGTCCGTCCATTCGATTCCAGTACGAGTTCCGGCACTCCATGCCCCACTGAGTTGTCCCCCGAATTGCCCCCGTCGCGGGGAGTCTAGGGATGTCGAACATCGGGGGAACTATTTCAGGCTCGGGCCCCTGACCGAAAGTCGGGCCTTGTGAAGACCCCGCAGCGGCCCTTCGCCGGTTTCCCAGCACGCGGTTGAAAACGGCCCGGAGGGTGGCAATCCCCCCGAGAAGGCCATGCGCGGCGGTCGTGGCACCGGGCCGTGCCCGCACAGTGGCGTCGCCGCCCGCGCGGCAGGCGTCAGTGTGCGGACACGTCCCGGGCGCGGGCGGTCGGGTCGCGCCGTCCGGCGGGAGGTCCGCGTTCGGCGTCGACACGGTTCCGGGTACGCACCGCCGTCGAGATCACGCCACTCGGTGTCGGCCCGGCCGGTGCGCCCGGGCGCGGACGCCGCGGGCGCCGGGGCGCTGCCGCCGTGAGCGCCCGAGGACGCGGGACGCCCGAGCGGCCCCGCCGGCACGGAGCACCCCGCATCCCGGCCCCCGCAATCCCCGCGCAACCCGTGGGACACCGACTGTTCCGTGTCCGGCTGGCGGACCTCGGGGGCGGGGGGCACCGCGTGCCGGATACGGTGGAAGCACCATGAGCGCATCGCAGACCTCCGACGTCCCCACGCTCCTTGTCAAGATCTTCGGCAAGGACAGGCCGGGCATCACGGCCGGCCTCTTCGACACTCTCGCCGCCTACTCCGTCGACGTGGTCGACATCGAGCAGGTCGTCACACGTGGCCGGATCGTGCTGTGCGCGCTCGTGACCGAGCCGCCCCGGGGCCAGGAGGGCGAGCTGCGGGCGACCGTCCACAACTGGGCGGAGTCGCTGAAGATGCAGGCGGAGATCATCTCCGGCATCGGAGACAACCGTCCGCGCGGCCTCGGCCGCTCCCTGGTCACCGTGCTGGGCCACCCGCTCACCGCGGAGGCGACGGCCGCGATCGCCGCCCGGATCACCGGGACCGGCGGCAACATCGACCGCATCTTCCGGCTCGCCAAGTACCCGGTGACCGCCGTCGAGTTCGCGGTCTCCGGCGTCGAGACCGAGCCGCTGCGCACCGCCCTGGTCACGGAGGCGGCGGCGCTCGGCGTGGACGTGGCGGTCGTCGCCGCGGGGCTGCACCGGCGCGCGCAGCGGCTGGTCGTCATGGACGTGGACTCGACGCTCATCCAGGACGAGGTGATCGAGCTCTTCGCGGCGCACGCCGGCTGCGAGGACAAGGTCGCCGAGGTGACGGCGGCGGCGATGCGCGGCGAGCTGGACTTCGAGCAGTCGCTGCACGCGCGCGTGGCGCTGCTGGAGGGCCTGGACGCGTCGGTGGTGGACAAGGTCCGCAGCGAGGTGCGGCTGACGCCCGGCGCGCGCACCCTGATCCGTACGCTGAAGCGCCTCGGCTACCAAGTGGGCGTCGTGTCCGGCGGGTTCACGCAGGTCACCGACGACCTGAAGGAGCGGCTCGGGCTGGACTTCGCCCAGGCGAACACGCTGGAGATCGTCGACGGGAAGCTGACCGGCAGGGTCACCGGCGAGATCGTGGACCGGGCGGGCAAGGCGCGGCTGCTGCGCCGGTTCGCCGCGGAGGTGGGCGTACCGCTGTCGCAGACGGTGGCGATCGGTGACGGCGCCAACGACCTGGACATGCTGAACGCGGCCGGTCTGGGCGTCGCCTTCAACGCCAAGCCGGTGGTGCGGGAGGCCGCGCACACGGCGGTGAACGTGCCGTTCCTGGACACGGTGCTGTATCTGCTCGGCATCACCCGCGAGGAGGTCGAGGCGGCGGACACGCACGACGCGCACCTCGACGGGTACCTCGACGCGCACTGAACTGCCGGGCATCTCGACGCACGCGGCCGGCTCCGACGGGTACGTGAAGGGCCCGGCACCTCGTGGTGCCGGGCCCGCGTCGTGTCCGTCCGGCGCCGGCCGTGTCCGCCGGTGCCGGTCGTGTCCGTCCGGCGCCCGTCGTGTCCGCCGGTGCCGGGAGGCCTCGGGGCCTACTCCGTGGGCGCCCAGTAGTCGACGAGTGTGGCGACGCCGGGCTCCACGGACTTCCAGTCCCCGGTGAACGTCAGGACGGCGAACGCGGCGGCCGGGAAGCCGCGGCGGACCATCCGGTCACGGGCGTCGCCCTCGGCCGAGCCGGCCAGCACGTCGGCGAGGCCGTGGATGCCGGGGTTGTGGCCGACCAGCAGGACGTTGCGCACGTCGTCGGGGGTCTCGTTGAGCACGGTGATGAGCTCGCCGGGCGAGGCCTCGTAGATCCGCTCCTCGTACACGGTCTTCGGTCGGTGCTCGAACTCGTGTACGGCGAGCTTCCAGGTCTCGCGGGTCCGGGTCGCGGTGGAGCACAGGGCCAGGTCGAAGGGGATGCCGGTGTCGGCCAGCTTGCGTCCGGCGAACGCGGCGTCCATGCGCCCCCGCTCGGCGAGCGGTCGCTCGTGGTCGGTCACCGGTGGCCAGTCGGCTTTCGCATGCCGGAAAAGGACAATCCTGCGGGGTTCTGCGACGCTCATGCGTCCCAGCTTCGCACGAAACAGGCCACGAGGCGCAGGGAGTTGACCGCCCCGGCGGACACCCGTCGGCGCATGATCGGCGGACGGTCAGCGCATGATCAGGTGCCGCAGGTGCTCAAGGAGCCGGCTGATCGCCGGGTCGCCCGCGGCCGCGTGGGCGTCGGACGGGTGCAGTATCAGGGCGAGCAGCGCGACGAAGGACAACGTGGGCAGGGCGAGGGCCCACCAGGGCAGCCTGCTGTCGACGCCACCCCGGGAAGCCGGGTGGGGCGGGGTGTGCGTGGGGGCCGACATGGGTGCCTCCGCAGGTCTCCGGGACGAGTGGTCCGCGCCGAGTGGTCCGTCGTACGCGGCCACATCTCGAAGCTACGGAATCCGCGGTCCCCAACCCATCCGGAGATCCACCCACTTGACCCTGACCCTGTCCCCCTAGGGGATGGGGGGCCAGCCCCACCATCCCCTGGGGGGCGGCCGGACGAGGGCGGTCAGGGCGCCGCGATGGACGCCACCACGCCGATGATCACGAAGATGGCGAAGAACGCGCCGAAGACGAGCAGCATCTTCTTCTGGCCGTTGCGGGGGTTCGGGTCGAGCACTGGCATACGGCAAGTCTCGCACCCCGGCGGCCCGGACCCCGTCACGGGGTGCGCGAACCCGGACGGGGCCGGTGCGTCCGGCCGGCCCGGGTCAGCGGGCCGCCTCCTCCTCCACGGTGCGGTCGCGGCCCGCCAGGACGCCCACCAGCATCTGCGGGATCATCAGGGCGGTCATGAGCGCGATCGGCAGGCCCCAGCCGCCGCTGTGCTGGTAGAGCACGCCCACCAGCAGCGGGCCCGGGATGGAGATCAGGTAGCCGGTGCTCTGCGCGAAGGCCGACAGCTGGGCGACGCCCGCGCCGGTCCTGGCGCGCATTCCGACCATGGTGAGCGCGAGCGGGAAGGCGCAGTTGGAGACGCCGAGCAGCAGGGCCCAGGCCAGGGCACCGCCGGCCGGGGCGAAGTACAGGCCGGCGTATCCGGCGAGGCCGCAGACGCCGAGCGCGAGGACGATCGGGCCCTGGCTGGGCAGCCGGGTCGCCAGGCGCGGGATGACGAAGGCCAGCGGCACGCCCATCACCATGGTGACCGCGAGCAGCAGCCCGGCGGTGCCCGCGGGCACGCCCGCGTCCCGGAAGATCTGCGCCATCCAGCCCATCGTGATGTAGGCGGCGGTGGCCTGGAGCCCGAAGAACACCGCGAGCGCCCAGGCGGTACGGCTCCGGGTGATGCGCAGCGCGGGCCGCTCCCCGCCCGTGCCGTCCTGCGGCGCCGGGGACTGTTCGGCGCCCGGCGCGCCCCGGTCCCGTACGAAGCCGAGCCACGGCAGGACGGCCGCCGCCGCCAGCGCGGCCCACACGGCGAGGCCGGACTGCCAGTTCCCGCCCAGCGCGTCGGTGACGGGCACGGTCGCAGCGGCCGCGACGGAGGTGCCGAAGGCGAGGGCCATCGAGTACACGCCGGTCATGGAACCCACGCGGTCGGGGAACCAGCGCTTGACGATGACCGGCATCAGGACGTTGCTGACCGCGATGCCCATGAGCGCGAGGGCGCTGGCGGCCAGGAACGCGGGCGTGCTGCCCGCGTACGGGCGTATCAGCAGGCCCGCGGCGATGGCGGCCATGCCGGCGCAGACGACCGCGCCGGGGCCGAAGCGCCGGGCGAGCCGGGGGGCGGTGACGCCGAAGACCGCGAAGCAGAGCGGGGGCACGGAGGTGAGCAGCCCCGCCACGCTGCCGCTCATGCCGAGCCCGTCGCGGACCTCTTCGAGGAGCGCGCCGAGGCTGGTGATGGCCGGGCGGAGGTTCAGGGCGGCCAGCACGATGGCGACGACGAGCAGCCGCACCGTCCACGCGCGCGTGGCGGCCTGCCCGGGTTCCTCCCCGGGCACCGCGGGTTCACGGGCGCCGGGCACGGCGGCCGCTGTGCGTGTGGTCGTCGTGGTCGTCGTGGTCGTCGTGGACTCCGGTGACCGGTTTTCCTCACTAGCCATGGGGACCATCATAGAATCATGGGATGATTGGTTGTCCATGATCCGGCGGTCCGCTGCCGGAGCGGCCGTGCGAAGGTGTGACATGCCCCTGAGCCATCCCCGGCGTTCCGCGCTCTCCGAGCAGGTCATCGCCGCGCTGCGCACCCAGATCACCTCGGGCGAGTGGCCCGTCGGCTCCCGCATCCCGACTGAGCCGGAGCTGGTCGAGCAGCTGGGGGTCGCCCGCAACACGGTCCGCGAGGCCGTCCGCGCCCTCGCGCACAACGGCCTGCTGGACATCCGCCAGGGCTCCGGCACGTACGTCGCGGCGACCAGTGAGCTGGCCGGCGTGATGCACCGCCGCTTCGCGGGCGCCGACCCGGGTCACATCGCCGAGCTGCGGTCCACGCTGGAGTCGGGCGCCGCGAAGCTGGCCGCCGAGCGGCGCACGGAGAAGGACCTCAAGCAGCTCGACGCGCTGCTGCTGCGCCGCGAGGAGGCCTGGGAGTCGGGCGACACGGAGGCGTTCGTGACGGCGGACGCGACCTTCCACCTGGCCGTGGTGTCGGCCTCCCACAACGACGTGATGACGGCGATGTACGCGGACCTCGGCGAGGTGCTGCGGGACTGGCTGCGCGAGGACGTCGGCGCGGAGCTGACGCCGGAGACGCACATGGACCACACACGGCTGGTCGACGCGATCCGCGCGGGCGACACGGCCGCGGCCGCCGCCGAGGCGGCGAGCTACCCGTTCCTGTGCCGCCCGGGGCGGTTCAGCTCCCGCGGTTCTGGTGGCTGACCCACACCGCGCGGACCTCCTTCCAGCACCGGCCGGTGAGCCGTACGGTCTCGGCCGGGCCGGTGTCGGCGGGAGCGCTGTCGGTGTCGAGGTCCCACCAGCGTTCGCACTCGACGTGCAGGCGCACGCGGTCGGTGTCCACGTACGGGTTGTGGCAGTGGGCGACCGCCTGCGAGCCGCGCACGGCGATCCGGCACTCGGCCCCGAACGGCGTCGGCACGGCGGGCCGCGCGGCCGCCACGCGCGCGTGCGGCGCCGCCTCGCGCGGCACGCGCGCGTGCGCGAGCGCCTCGCACGGCAGGCTCATCAGAAGGGCTGCGGCTACGGTCACTGAGGCCAGGCTGTGGATCAGGTGCACAGGGACCTCCTCGGCCGCGCTGGGGAGGGAATCACGCGGTCACCGCGTGCCTCCAGAGTGCGCGGAAGGCCTGGTCCCCCGCCCGGCCGGCAGGGCCGAACGGGTGACGCCCCACTCCCCGCGCGGGGCGGGGAACGGGGCGTCCGGGTCGTAGCGACCGGCTGCGGCGATCAGGCGCCGATGGCGTGCAGACCGCCGTCGACGTGGATGATCTCGCCGGTGGTCTTCGGGAACCAGTCGCTCAGCAGCGCGACGACACCGCGGCCGGCCGGCTCCGGGTCCTTCAGGTCCCACTCCAGGGGGGCGCGGTCGTCCCACACGGAGGCCAGCTCGCCGAAGCCCGGGATGGACTTGGCGGCCATGGAGCCGAGCGGGCCGGCCGAGATCAGGTTGCAGCGGATGTTCTGCTTGCCCAGGTCGCGCGCCATGTAGCGGCTGGTGGCCTCCAGGGCGGCCTTGGCCGGGCCCATCCAGTCGTACTGCGGCCAGGCGTACTGCGCGTCGAAGGTCAGACCCACGACGGAGCCGCCGCTCTGCATCAGCGGCAGGCAGGCCATGGTCAGCGACTTCAGGGAGAACGCCGAGACGTGCATGGCCGTGGCGACCGACTCGAACGGCGTGTTGAGGAAGTTGCCGCCGAGGGCGTCCTGCGGCGCGAAGCCGATGGAGTGCACGACGCCGTCCAGGCCGCCCAGCTCCTCGCCGACGACGTCCGCGAGGCGGCCGAGGTGCTCGTCGTTGGTGACGTCGAGCTCGACGACCTTGGTGGGCTTGGGCAGCCGCTTGGCGATGCGCTCGGTCAGCGTGGGCCGCGGGAACGCGGTCAGGATGATCTCGGCACCCTGCTCCTGGGCCAGCTTCGCGGTGTGGAAGGCGATGGAGGACTCCATCAGCACACCGGTGATCAGGACGCGCTTGCCCTCGAGAATTCCGCTCATGGTGATCAGTGACCCATTCCCAGTCCGCCGTCAACGGGAATGACGGCTCCAGTGATGTACGAGGCGTCGTCCGAGGCGAGGAACCGCACCGTCGCGGCGATCTCCTCGGGCTGCGCGTAACGGCCGAGGGGCACCTGCGCCACGATGTTCGACCGCTGCTCGTCGGTGAGCACCTTGGTCATGTCGGTGTCCACGAAGCCGGGCGCGACGACGTTGAAGGTGATGTTGCGCGAGCCGAGCTCACGGGCGAGGGAGCGCGCGAAGCCGACGAGGCCGGCCTTCGAGGCGGCGTAGTTCGCCTGGCCCGGACCGCCGTACAGGCCGACGACCGACGAGATGAGCACGACGCGGCCCCTCTTGGCGCGCAGCATGCCGCGGTTGGCGCGCTTGACGACCCGGAAGGTGCCGGTGAGGTTGGTGTCGAGGACGGACGTGAAGTCCTCCTCGCTCATGCGCATCAGGAGCTGGTCCTTGGTGATGCCGGCGTTGGCGACGAGGACCTCGACCGGGCCGTGCTCGGCCTCGATCTCCTTGTAGGCCTGCTCCACCTGCTCGGTGTCGGTGATGTCGCACCTGACGGCGAGGCAGCCCAGTTCCGTCAGCGCGGCGGGCGGCTCGCCCGACCGGTACGTGATCGCGACCTTGTCGCCGGCCTCGGCGAAAGCGCGGGCGATGGCGAGGCCGATGCCCCGGTTTCCTCCGGTGACGAGAACCGAGCGGCTCAACGGATCACCCTTTCCTTAGCGGTCTGACACACCGCCCGAACCATGGGTTACCCCCGGCTTCCAGGCGGCTTCCCGGAAAACCTATCGGTCCCGTACCGGCCGGGGACATTCGGGCACCCACAGTGGCTTACGGGACTCACTGTCGGGTCCCTACAGAAACCCGTCGGGCCGCCTCGGGAAAGGTGTGGTCCGCGGGCGGCCCGGAAGGACATGATCGGAGGCAGCCAGGTCACGTCCACAGAAAGAGACGCCGGTGCCTCATACGATCGACGAAGCCTTCACGGCACTGCCCCTGCGCGCCCTCGCCGACGCCGCGCTCGCCCGGGCGCGGGCCCTGGGGGCGGAACACGCGGACTTCCGCTTCGAGCGGGTGCGCAGTGCCTCCTGGCGGCTGCGGGACGCCAAGCCGTCCGGGTCGTCGGACACCACCGACCTCGGATACGCGGTGCGGGTCGTGCACGGCGGCACCTGGGGGTTCGCCTCGGGTGTCGACCTGTCCATGGACGCCGCCGCGAAGGTCGCCTCGCAGGCGGTGGCGATGGCGAAGCTGTCCGCGCAGGTGATCAGGGCGGCCGGGTCCGACGAGAGGGTCGAGCTGGCCGACGAGCCGGTGCACGCCGACCGGACGTGGGTCTCGTCGTACGAGATCGACCCGTTCACCGTGCCGGACGAGGAGAAGGCCGGGCTGCTCGCCGAGTGGAGCGCGCGGCTGCTGGCGGCGGACGGGGTCGACCACGTCGACGCCTCGCTGCTCACCGTCCACGAGAACAAGTTCTACGCGGACACGGCCGGCACCGTGACCACGCAGCAGCGGGTGCGGCTGCACCCGCAGCTCACGGCGGTGGCGGTGGACGGCTCCAGCGGCGAGTTCGACTCGATGCGGACCATCGCGCCGCCCGTCGGCCGCGGCTGGGAGTACCTGACGGGCACCGGCTGGGACTGGGAGTCCGAGCTCGCCGAACTGCCGGAGCTGCTCGCCGAGAAGATGCGCGCCCCGAGCGTCCGCGCCGGGACGTACGACCTGGTCGTCGACCCGTCCAACCTGTGGCTGACGATCCACGAGTCCATCGGGCACGCCACCGAGCTGGACCGGGCCCTCGGCTACGAGGCCGCCTACGCGGGCACGTCCTTCGCCACGTTCGACCAGCTCGGCAGGCTGAGGTACGGCTCGGAGCTGATGAACGTCACCGGTGACCGCACCGCCGAGCACGGCCTGGCGACCATCGGGTACGACGACGAGGGCGTCGAGGCGCAGTCCTGGGACCTGGTGAAGGACGGGGTGCTGACCGGTTACCAGCTGGACCGCAGGATCGCCCGGCTGACCGGGTTCGAGCGGTCCAACGGGTGTGCGTACGCCGACTCCCCGGGGCACGTGCCGGTGCAGCGCATGGCCAACGTGTCGCTCAGGCCGGACCCGGCCGGGATGTCGACCGAGGACCTCATCGGGAGCGTGGAGCGGGGCATCTACGTCGTCGGCGACCGGTCGTGGTCCATCGACATGCAGCGCTACAACTTCCAGTTCACCGGGCAGCGCTTCTTCAGGATCGAGAACGGCAGGCTCGCCGGGCAGCTGCGCGACGTCGCCTACCAGGCGACCACCACCGACTTCTGGGGCTCCATGGCGGCCGTCGGCGGCCCCCAGACGTACGTGCTGGGCGGCGCGTTCAACTGCGGCAAGGCCCAGCCCGGCCAGGTCGCGGCCGTGTCGCACGGCTGCCCGTCCGCCCTCTTCAGGGGCGTCAACATCCTCAACACCACGCAGGAGGCCGGTCGATGAGCGCCCGCACCGAGGTCGGCCGGGGGTCCGGGGGTTGTCCCCCGGAACAGCACAGTCTCAACACCACGCAGGAGGCCGGTCGATGAGCGCCCGTGTCAGCAAGCCCCACGAGATCGTCGAGCGCGCCCTCGGCCTGTCCCGCGCGGACGGCTGTGTCGTCATCGCCGACGAGCACTCCACCGCCAACCTGCGCTGGGCGGGCAACGCGCTCACCACGAACGGTGTGACGCGCGGGCGGACGCTCACCGTCGTCGCGACCGTCGACGGCAAGGAGGGCACCGCCTCCGGCGTCGTGTCCCGGTCGGCGGTCACGGCCGACGACCTGGAGCCGCTGGTGCGGGCCGCCGAGGCCGCCGCGCGGGGTGCCGCGCCCGCCGAGGACGCGCAGCCGCTCGTGACGGGCGTGGCGCCGTCGCCGGAGTTCACGGAGGCGCCGGCCGAGACGTCGTCCGCGGTGTTCGGCGACTTCGCGCCGGCGCTCGGTGAGGCGTTCGCACGCGCGCGTGCCGGTGGCCGCGAGTTGTACGGCTTCGCCAACCACGAGATGGTCTCCAGCTATCTGGGCACCTCCACGGGCCTGCGGCTGCGGCACGACCAGCCGAACGGCACGCTGGAGCTGAACGCCAAGTCGCCGGACCGCGCCCGGTCGGCGTGGGCGGGCCGCTCGACCCGGGACTTCAAGGACGTCGACCCGGCGGCGCTGGACGCCGAGCTGGCCGTACGCCTGGGCTGGGCCGAGCGGCGGATCGAGCTGCCGGCCGGCCGGTACGAGACGCTGCTGCCGCCGACGGCCGTGGCGGACCTGCTGATCTACCAGATGTGGTCGGCGTCGGGCCGGGACGCGGCGGAGGGCCGCACGGTGTTCTCCAAGCCGGGCGGCGGCACGCGCGTGGGCGAGCGGCTGACCGGTCTGCCGCTGACGCTGCGCAGCGATCCGCACGAGCCGGGTCTGCAGTCGGCGCCGTTCGTGATCGCGCACTCCTCCGGCGGTGACCAGTCGGTGTTCGACAACGGGCTGCCGCTGACCGCCACGGAGTGGATGCGCCGGGGCGAGCTGACGCACCTGACGACCAGCAGGCACAGCGCCGGTCTGACCGGGCTGCCGGTGGCGCCGGGCATCGAGAACCTGATCCTGGACGGCGGCGAGGACCGCTCGCTGGACGAGATGGTCGCGGACACCGGGCGCGGGCTGCTGCTGACCTGCCTGTGGTACATCCGCGAGGTCGACCCGGCGACCCTGCTGCTGACCGGGCTGACCCGGGACGGCGTCTACCTCGTCGAGAACGGCGAGGTGACCGGCGAGGTCAACAACTTCCGGTTCAACGAGTCGCCGGTCGGCCTGCTGGGGCGGGCCACGGAGGCGGGACGCACGGAGCAGACCCTGCCGCGGGAGTGGAGCGACTGGTTCACCCGGGCCGCGATGCCGCCGCTCAGGGTCCCGGATTTCAATATGAGCTCTGTCAGCCGGGGCGTATAACCTCGTAGGCGTTCGCAGCCGGAGTCACCCGGCTGCCCGAAGATCACCAAGGAGACACGAGAACCGTGACGGACATCGTCGACGAGCTGAAGTGGCGCGGGCTGTTCGCCCTGTCCACTGACGAGGACGCTTTGCGCAAGGCGCTCGCGGACGGTCCCGTCACGTTCTATTGCGGCTTCGACCCGACGGCGCCGTCGTTGCACGTGGGGCACCTGGTGCAGGTGCTCACCGTGCGCCGGCTCCAGCAGGCCGGGCACCGGCCGCTGGCGCTGGTCGGCGGCGCCACGGGCCTGATCGGCGATCCGCGCCCGACCGCGGAGCGCACGCTGAACTCGCCGGAGACCGTGGCCGGCTGGGTCGAGCGGCTGCGCGGCCAGATCGAGCCGTTCCTGTCCTTCGAGGGCGAGAACGCGGCCGTGATGGTCAACAACCTCGACTGGACGCAGAACCTGTCCGCGATCGAGTTCCTGCGGGACATCGGCAAGCACTTCCGCGTCAACAAGATGCTGACGAAGGACTCGGTCGCCCGCCGTCTGGAGTCCTCCGAGGGCATCAGCTACACCGAGTTCAGCTACCAGCTCCTGCAGGGCATGGACTTCCTCCAGCTCTACCGGCGCTACGGCTGCACGCTCCAGCAGGGCGGCAGCGACCAGTGGGGCAACCTGACGGCCGGCCTCGACCTGATCCACCGCCTGGAGCCGGACGCCTCGGTGCACGCGCTGGCGACGCCGCTGATGACGAAGGCGGACGGCACCAAGTTCGGCAAGACCGAGGGCGGCGCCGTGTGGCTCGACCCGGAGATGACGACGCCGTACGCGTTCTACCAGTTCTGGTTGAACGTGGACGACCGGGACATCTCGGGCTACATGCGGATCCTGTCCTTCAAGTCCCGCGCGGAGCTGGAGGAGCTGGAGAAGCAGACCGAGGAGCGTCCGCAGGCCCGTGCCGCGCAGCGCGCGCTGGCGGAGGAGCTGACGACGCTGGTGCACGGCGCCGACCAGACGGCCGCCGTGATCGCCGCGTCCAAGGCGCTGTTCGGTCAGGGCGAGCTGGCGGAGCTGGACGACAGGACGCTGGCGGCGGCCCTGTCCGAGGTGCCGCACATCAAGGTCGCCGAGCTCGGCCCGGTGGTCGACCTGTTCGCCGAGGTCGGCCTGGTCGCCAGCAAGTCGGCCGCGCGGCGCACGGTGAAGGAGGGCGGCGCCTACGTGAACAACGTGAAGGTCACCGCCGAGGACGCCGTCCCGGCCAAGGAGGACCTGCTGCACGGGCGCTGGCTGGTGCTGCGGCGCGGCAAGAAGAACCTGGCCGCGGTGGAGGTCACCGGCGCCTGACCCGGTACCCGGCATGCGAAGGGGCGGTTTCCCGGTGGGAGACCGCCCCTTCGGCGTGGGTGAAACCGGGGTGCTGCGTGTCGCGTCAGGCCCGCTCCCTCTTCTTGCCCCGCATCGTCATGTAGGCCATGTCCACCAGGAAGACGATGACGACGGCGGCCGCGAGCTGGAAGGCGTGCCTCGCCCAGTCGATGCCCGCGGTCTCGTCCACGCCGAAGCCACGGGCGATCGCGTTGCCCGCGATGGCGCCCAGAATGCCGCAGATGGTGGTCAGCCACAGGGGACTGTGTTGTTTGCCCGGGATGATCGCCTTGGCGAGCAACCCCAGTACGAATCCCACGATGATCGCCCACAACCAGCCCATGGCTGCCTCCTCGTCCGGCTCGACGTGAGCATTACCGCCAGTCTCGGCCCGTCTGCCGCACGGCGCATTCCGGATTGGGCCGTACGGGGGACGGCGCAGGTCGTGGGGCCGCCAGGTGACGAGGCCCCGGTCTCGTGACCGGCGATCGCGCGGCGTACCGTGGGAGGGGTCCGGGCACGGCTTCCCCGACCGGCCTCGGACCGGGTGACGGGGCGGGGCGACAACGCGGGCGGATGGTGGACTGTGATGCGGAAACAACGTGACGGCGGCAACGCCCAGGTCTTCCGGATCACCGGGGCCCGGACAAGCCTCCAGGAGGACGTGCGCGGCCGGCAGCGCCGGTACGTCATCTCGATGACGGTCCGCACCCTGTCGGTGATCCTCGCGGCGACCCTGTGGAACGTGGAACGGCACGTCGCGATCGTGGCGCTGGTGCTGGGCGTGGTGCTTCCCTACGTCGCGGTGGTGATCGCCAACGCCGGGCGCGAGAACGCGCCGTCGCTGCCGTCGACGTTCGTCGTGGCGCCGACCCGGCCGATGATCGCGCCGCCCCGTACGGACGTCGGCACGACGGAATCCGTCCCGGAAGACGCGGTGTCCGACGCGATGCCGGGCGCCCGGAGTGAACGGCACGAAAACTCCTGAGGATACGTCCCGGCCGGAAGCGGAAGCGGGTTTCTCGCCAAAGCTCAGGAAATCCTCAGATCAATCGTGCCATTCCAGTGCCGGGCGGCGGGTTACCCGTGACATACTTCGTAAGCGCTCCGCATCCCCCGTCGGAGCGACGGACCGACGCCGGGCAGCTCCCCCCGTGGCTGCTCGGCGTCGCCCTGTCTGCGGACCTGTGAGACGACCTCGTGAGTGACGAAAACCCGATCTGCTCCGCCAAGGGCTGCCACGCCGACGCCGTGTGGGTGCTGGCCTGGAACAACCCCAAGCTGCACACCCCTGAGCGCCGCAAGACGTGGCTGGCGTGCGAGGAACACCGGGAGCACCTCTCGCAGTTCCTCGGGGTCCGGGGCTTTCTGAAGGACGTCGTCCCGCTGAGCGAGTGGCAGGCCCCCGAGGGCTCCGAGCGGCCGGGGGCCTAGCCTCCGATCGCGGACATCGGGCGGTCCGGCTGGACGAAGGACGGGTCGTCGAGGCCCGCGCCCGCCTTCTTGCCCCACATCGCCAGGCGCCAGATACGGGCGATCTCCTCGTCGGGTGCGCCGGAGCGCAGCGCCGCGCGCAGGTCGGTCTCCTCGCGGGCGAACAGACAGGTGCGGACCTGGCCGTCGGCGGTGAGACGGGTGCGGTCGCAGGCGGCGCAGAACGGGCGGGTGACGGAGGCGATGACACCCACGCGGTACGGTCCGCCGTCCACGAGCCAGCGCTCGGCGGGGGCGGAGCCGCGCTCCTCGGAGCCCTCGGCGGTGAGCTCGAAGCGGGTGCGCAGGGAGGTCAGGATGTCCCCGGCGGTGATCATGCCGTCGCGCTTCCAGCCGTGCTGGGCATCCAGGGGCATCTGCTCGATGAAGCGCAGCTCGTAGTCGTGCTCGACGGCCCAGGCGAGCAGGTCGGGGGCCTCGTCGTCGTTCAGTCCGGGCATCAGGACCGAGTTGACCTTGACCGGGGTGAGGCCCGCCGCGCGGGCGGCCTCCAGGCCTTCGAGCACGTCCTGGTGGCGGTCGCGGCGGGTCAGGGTCTTGAAGACGTCGGGGCGCAGGGTGTCCAGCGACACGTTCACCCGGTCCAGGCCTGCCGTCTTCAGTGCCTCCGCCGTGCGCCTGAGGCCGATGCCGTTGGTGGTGAGGGACATCTGGGGGCGCGGCTCCAGGGCGGCGACCCGCTCCACGATGCCAACCAGACCGGGCCGCAGCAGGGGCTCGCCGCCGGTGAAGCGGACCTCCTCGATGCCGAGGGAGGTCACCGCAATGTCGATGAGGCGGACGATCTCGTCGTCCGTGAGCAGGTCGGGCTTGGCCAGCCACTGCAGGCCTTCCTCGGGCATGCAGTAGGTGCAGCGCAAATTGCACCGGTCGGTCAGCGAGACCCTCAGGTCGGTGGCCACCCGGCCGTAGGTGTCGATGAGCACGTGGGCCCCCTCCCTCGTCACGGATCACGTTCCGCCGTCACAGTGAGCCTACGTGACGCCGCCGACAACGGCAGGGGCCCGATCCCACGACGTGCCGCGCGGCCGTGTCGTAGAGAGCTACGACACGGCCGCGTGCGAGGCGGGGTCAGTGCGCTCCGGTGCCGGTCAGGGACCGGACCTCCAGCTCCGCGTACTTGGCGGTGTCGGGCTCCTCCTTGGACAGGACGGTGCCGAGCCAGCCCATCAGGAAGCCGAACGGGATGGAGATGATGCCCGGGTTCTTCAGCGGGAACCAGGCGAAGTCGACGTCGGGGAACATCGCCTTGGGGTCGCCGGAGACGACGGGCGAGAACAGCACCAGACCGACGGCCACGACGAGACCGCCGTAGATCGACCACAGCGCGCCCTGGGTGGTGAACCGCTTCCAGAACAGGCTGTAGAGGATCGTCGGCAGGTTGGCGGAGGCCGCGACCGCGAAGGCGAGCGCGACCAGGCCGGCCACGTTCAGGTCGCGGGCCAGGGCGCCGAGCAGGATGGAGACGGCGCCGATGCCGATGGTGGCCAGCCGGGCCGCCCTGACCTCTTCCTTCTCGGACGCCGTCCCCTTCTTGATGACATTGGCGTAGATGTCGTGGGCGAACGACGAGGACGACGCCAGGGTCAGGCCCGCGACGACGGCGAGGATGGTGGCGAAGGCCACCGCCGAGATGGTGGCGAGCAGGATCGCGCCCCAGGCCGAGTCGACGCCGCCCAGGTGCAGGGCGAGCAGCGGGGCCGCCGTGTTGCCGGACGGGTTGGACGCGATGATCTCGTCCTGCGAGATGAGCGCCGCGGCGCCGAAGCCGAGCGCGATCGTCATCAGGTAGAAGCCGCCGATGATGCCGATGGCCCAGTTGACGGACTTACGGGCGGCCTTGGCGTTGGGCACGGTGTAGAAGCGGATCAGGATGTGCGGCAGGCCGGCGGTGCCCAGGACCAGGGCGATGCCGAGGGAGATGAAGTCCAGCTTGGAGGTGCCGGTGGCGCCGTACTGCAGGCCGGGCTCCAGGAAGGCGGCGCCCTTGCCGCTGTTCTCGGCGGCGGTGCCGAGCAGGTCGGAGATGTTGAAGTTGAACTTCAGCAGCACCAGGAAGGTGATCAGGAGCGTGCCGCCGATGAGCAGCACGGCCTTGACCATCTGGACCCAGGTGGTGCCCTTCATGCCGCCGATGGAGACGTACACGATCATCAGGATGCCGACGAGGGCGACGATGAGGATCTTGCCGGCGTCTGAGGTGATGCCGAGCAGCAGCGAGACGAGGACGCCGGCGCCCGCCATCTGGGCCAGCAGGTAGAAGATCGACACGACGATCGTGGAGGTGCCGGCCGCGGTGCGCACCGGGCGCTGGCGCATGCGGTACGCGAGGACGTCGCCCATGGTGTAGCGGCCGGAGTTCCGCAGCGGTTCGGCGACCAGCAGGAGGGCCACGAGCCAGGCGACCAGGAAGCCGATGGAGTACAGGAAGCCGTCGTATCCGAAGAGGGCGATGGCGCCCGCGATGCCGAGGAACGACGCGGCCGACATGTAGTCGCCGGAGACCGCGAGGCCGTTCTGGAAGGCGCTGAACGAGCGTCCGCCCGCGTAGAAGTCGGCGGCGTCCTTGGTCTGCCGGCCCGCCCAGACGGTGATGAAGAGGGTCGCGACCACGAAGATCGCGAACAGGGTGATGATCAGTGGCCGGTGCTCGCTGGCCTCGTTGGCCGCCAGGGTCGTCGCGAGGTTCATGCGCGGTTCTCCATCCGGGACTTGATGGCCTCGGCCTTGGGGTCGAGCTTCGCGGCGGCGTGCCGCGAGTACCACCAGGCGATGAGGAACGTGGTGACGAACTGGAGGATGCCGAAGACGAAGGCAACGTTGATGTTGCCGAACAGCTTGGTGCCCATGAAGCCGCCGGCGTAGTTCGACAGCAGGACGTACAGCAGGTACCAGGCGATGAAGGCGACGGTCAGCGGAAAGGCGAACGACCGGTAGGAGCGGCGCAGTTCACCGAATTCCGCGCTCTGGTGCACCTCGGCGAACTCCTCGGCGGAGGGTAGGACGTGCGGCTCTTTCGAGGGGGGCGGTGCGTCGGTGGCCACGGAGTCTCCTCGCGTTGCGGATGCGGTTTCGGCAAAGGGGCGGGGGCGAGTGTCCTCGCCTTCCCTGCACAAGGTCACGGCGCCACGCGAGGACCGGTTCAACTCCTTTCGACTTCTTTCCCAAGTCGCGTCCGGCAGGTCATTGCTGGCCAGCGACATGGGGAGATAGCTTCACCTCGGCACCAATCGTCATGTACCTGCCCGAGCACCACCTGTGTCTCGGGCCGGTTTCGTTTCCGGATGATGTGGAGACCCCATGGCTCATCTGCGTTCCAGACGCACTCTCGCGCTCGCCGTTCCCGTCGTGCTGTCGCTGACCGCTTCGCTCGGCTTCCTGCCGGCCGCCGCGTCGGCCGCCCCGCAGGCGGAACCCGCCGCGCGGGCCGCGGACGCGCCCAGGCTGACGTACGTCGTCAACACCTCGACGGACCGGGACACGATCGCGGCGGTGACGAAGGCCGTCACCGCGGCCGACGGCACCGTCGTCGCCACGTACGACAGGATCGGCGTGCTCGTCGTCCACTCGGCGAACCCGTCCTTCGCACAGCAGATGCGCGCCGTGCGCGGCGTGCAGTCGGCGGGCGCGACCCGTACGGCGCCGCTGACCGCCGCCGGTACGACGGACGAGGGCGCCGTCCAGATGCTGTCGGACGAGCAGGCCGCGCGCACCGCGAGTGCCTCCGCCGCGACGGAGGGCAGCGAGCCTCTTGAGGCCGACCAGTGGGACCTGCGCGCGATAGGCGCCGACCAGGCCTCGCGAATAAACCCCGGCAGCAGCAAGGTGACCGTCGCCGTGATCGACACCGGCGTCGACGACACCCACCCGGACCTCGCCCCGAACTTCTCCGCGGCCCAGTCGGCGAACTGCGTGGGCGGCAAGGCCGACACCAGCGAGGGCGCCTGGCGCCCGTACACCTCCGACGACTACCACGGCACGCACGTGGCCGGTGAGATCGCCGCCGCGCGCAACGGCGTCGGCGTGGCGGGCGTCGCCCCGGGCGTGAAGGTGTCCTCCATCAAGGTGAGCGAGCCGGACACCAGCCTCTTCTATCCGGAGGCCGTGGTCTGCGCCATGGTGTTCGCCGCCGACCACGGCGTGGAGATCACCAACAACAGCTATTACATCGACCCGTACCTGTACAACTGCATGGACGACCCCGACCAGCGGGCCGTCGTCGACGCGGTGAACCGGGCCCAGCTGTACGCCCAGAAGAAGGGCACCCTGCACATCGCGTCCGCGGGCAACTCCAACCACGACCTCGGCTCGGACGCGATCGTCGACAAGTCCAGCCCCAACGACACCACTCCGGTCGAGCGCACCATCGACCCGAGCGAGTGCCTGGACCTGCCGACCCAGCTGCCGGGCGTCGTCACGGTCAGCGCGACGGGCGTGCAGAACCTCAAGTCGTACTACTCCTCGTACGGTTACAAGGTCGCCGACGTCGCCGCGCCGGGCGGTGACCGGCTCTACCAGATCCCGGACACGCCGTCGAAGAACGGCCGCATCCTGTCCACCATGCCGAACGGCCAGTACGCGTTCCTGCAGGGCACCTCGATGGCCTCGCCGCACGCCGCGGGTGTCGCCGCGCTGCTGAAGTCGAAGTACCCGCACGCCCGCCCGGCCCAGTTGCAGGCGCTGCTGAAGGCGCAGGCCGACAACCCGGGCTGCCCCGAGTCGTACGACCAGAACGGTGACGGCACGCAGGACGCCGTGTGCGAGGGCGGCCCGCGTGTGAACGGCTTCTACGGCTTCGGCATCGTGAACGCGCTGCGCGCGGTCAAGTGACCGGCGCCCGCCGGAACCTCCCGCACGGCCCTCTCGTACCGCGAACGAACTGGAGACACCTCATGACCGCGCCTCACCCGCGCTTCCGTCGCGCGATCGCCATTCCGGCCGGGATGGCGATGGCGACGGCGCTCGCGTTCCTGCCGAACGTCACCGCGTCCGCCGCGGAGACCCCCGGGCAGGCCGCCGCGGACGCGACCTCGCTCAGCTACGTCGTCAACATCCGCCAGGGGCAGGCCCCTTCCGCCGCGCTGAAGAAGGCCATCGGCGAGTTCGGCGGCACCCTCGTGACGTCGTACGACCGGATCGGCGTCGTCGTCGTCCACTCCTCCAACCCCGACTTCGCCGAGCGGATACGCACGGTGCGCGGGGTGCAGTCGGCCGGTGCCACCCGTACCGCGCCGCTGCCCGCGCAGTCGACGACCGACGTGGGCACGCCGAAGGTGCTCAGCGCGGCCCAGGCGGCCGGTGCGCAGGCCGTGGCCGGGCAGGACCCGCTGGAGCCGCTGCAGTGGGACCTGCCCGCCATCAAGGCGGACAAGGCGCACGAGAAGTCGCTGGGCAGCGACAAGGTGACCGTGGCGGTCATCGACACTGGTGTCGACGACACCCACCCGGACCTGGCGCCGAACTTCGACCGCGCCGCGTCCGTGAACTGCGTGTCGGGCAAGCCGGACACCTCCGACGGCGCCTGGCGGCCGGGCGCCACGGAGAGCCCGCACGGCACCCACGTGGCCGGTGAGATCGCCGCGGCCAAGAACGGCATCGGCATGACGGGCGTCGCGCCCGGCGTGAAGGTCTCCGGCATCAAGGTGTCCAACCCGGACGGCTTCTTCTACACGGAGGCCGTGGTCTGCGGCTTCGTGTGGGCGGCCGAGCACGGCGTCGACGTCACCAACAGCAGCTATTACACCGACCCGTGGTACTTCAACTGCACGGACGACCCGGACCAGAAGGCGCTCGTCGAGGCCCTCACCCGGGCGACGAAGTACGCGGAGAAGAAGGGCGCGGTCAACGTCGCGGCGGCCGGCAACGAGAACTACGACTTCGCCGCCGACGAGATCACCGACCCGGTGTCGCCCAACGACAGCACGCCCACCGAGCGGGTGATCGACCCGTCGGAGTGCTACGACATCCCGACCCAGCTGCCCGGTGTCGTCACGGTCGCGGCGACCGGCGCGAAGGGCCTGAAGTCCTCCTTCTCCAACCACGGCCTCGGCGTGATCGACATCGCCGCTCCCGGCGGCGACCGCACGGTGTACCAGACGCCGGCGCCGCCCGCCGTGGACGGCCGCATCCTGGGCACGATGCCCGGCGGCACCTGGGGCTACATGGCCGGTACGTCGATGGCGTCGCCGCACGTCGCGGGCGTCGCCGCGCTCATCAAGTCGACGCATCCGAAGGCCTCTCCGGCCGAGGTGAAGAAGCTGCTGTTCGCGCAGGCCGACGCCACGTCGTGCACGGACCCGTACGACATCAACGGCGACGGCAAGATCGACGCGGTGTGCGAGGGCACGAAGAACCGCAACGGTTTCTACGGCTGGGGCATGACCGACGCGCTGGACGCGGTGACGAAGTAGCCGCACCGGTCGCACCGGTGACGGTGTGAGCGACGGGGCCGGGCCAGATGCCCGGCCCTTTCGCGTGTCCAGCCCCTTTCGCGTGCGCAGCCCTTTCGCGCGTCCGGCCGCCCGGCGGCACACGGGCGTCGCGCTACCGCCGTCGCCCTCCTTGACTTGCCCGGGTCCGGGCGGGCTGGTGAAGATCCTGGGGTGAGCCTGACAAGATCCACTCCGGAGGTGGCCGGCGCGGGCGGACCCGCGGCACGCGCCGGGGCGGGCCGCGCCGTCGCCGTCCTCGCGCTGGTGGCGCTGTCGGCACTGACGCCCCTGCTCGGCCCGTCCGCCGCGCTGCACGGCACCGGGGAGGCCGCCGCGCCCGGCTCGGGAGGCGTCGCCCTGCTGCGTACGGTGCTGTTCGCGGCGCTGGCCGTGCCGGTGGGCGAGCTGTTCGTGAACCGGCTGGCGCGCGCGGTGCCCGGTGCTCCCCCGGCGGCGCCGCGCAGTTGGGGGGTGGTCGCGGCGGGCGCCGGATTCGTCGCCGCGCTCGGCCTGGCCTCGGTGGTGTCCACCGGCAATCTCGTGCCGCACGACCTCGCGGACCTGGACGTCGGCGGTCTCCACGCCTCGCGGGAGGGCAGGCTCGCGCTCCTGGAGGTCAACGCGTTCGTCGTGGCGGGACTGTGCGCGCACTCGCGCCGCCCGGCCACCCAGCTGTGGCCGCTGGCCGCCGTCGTCGTCGCGGAGGCGCTGCGCGCCCATCCGGCATCCGAGCACACTCCCCTGACCGGTGCCGCGCTGACCCTGGTGCACCTGACGTGCGCGGCGCTGTGGACGGGCGGCCTGCTGCACGCGCTGCGCACCCTGCGTCACTGGGGCACCCCGGGGCCGGGCGCCGCGCTGCTGGGTCTCTACGCGCGCGTGGCGGCGGTCCTGCTGGCGGCCGTCACGGCGACGGGCGTGTGGAGTTCACTGCGCCGGATGCCGCCCGAAACGATCCTGGATCAGCTGACGACGACGGCGTACGGGCGGGCCCTGCTCGCCAAGCTGCTGCTGGTGGCGGTGGTCGCGGGGCTAGCCCTGCGCGCGAGACTCCTGCTGCGCCGCGCGGCCGACCCGCTCACGGCGTGCGCACCGGCACGCGCGGAGGTCGCCGTCCTGGCGCTGGTGGTCGCGCTGTCGGGCCTGCTGACGGCACTTCCGCTGCCGATCCGCTGGTGAACGCGGGGGGCATGGCGGGGCTGCCGCCCGACCCGCCGGTGCACACCGGCGTGTACGACCGCTGCCGATCCGCTGGTGAGCGCCGGGGTGCATGGCGGGGCTGCCGCCCGACCGCCGGAGAACACGAGGCGCGCGACCGGCCGCCGCCGATCCGCAGGCGATCTCCGAGGCGCACGACAGGGCCGCCGTCCTCCTCCCCCCGGCGAACACCGGCGTGCACGCCAGGCTGCCGCCGACCCGCCGGTGGACATCGAGGCGCACGACAGGGCCGCCGCCGATCCACACGCGAACGCCGATGGTGCCGAGGACTTCCGCCGGGCCGCTCCCGGTGCTCAGGGCGTCGCGCCGGACGTCGCCGGAGCCGGTCGGGGGCGCCGGGCGGCGAGCAGGGCGGCGGTGAGCAGGGACTGTGCCGCGACGTAGGTCAGCATGACCCAGAAGTCGGGGCGCGGGAGCTGCGGCCAGTCGGCGATGCCGGTCGCGATGAGCGTGTCGGAGAGCAGGAACAGTGCCCCGCCGAGCCCGGCGACGACCCCGATCCGGACGGCCGCCGTGCAGGCCATGGCCGTGAGCAGGGCGCTGTAGAGGGCGACGGGGACCCGGAGGCCGGCGGGCAGGTCCGGCCACAGCAGGGCGACGGTGCCGGCCAGGGCGACGGCGTAGCCGGGGACGAGGAGCCGGGCACGCGCGCGTAGGGGCGCCCCGGCGCGGACGTACGGCCCGAACAGGGCGAGGTAGCAGACGTGTCCGGCCGCGAAGCAGCCCATGCCGGCGAGGAAGGCGGCATCCGCGTCGAACAGCAGCAGGGTGTCGCCGGCCCAGCCGAAGAGGAGCGCGGCCACCAGCAGGCGGGGCGCGCCGGAGGCCGCGGCCCAGGCGGCCAGCAGCGGCATCAGCAGGGGCTTGGCGATCGTGTGGGCGGTGTCGTGGCCGGCGACGAGGGCGGTGAGGTCGACGGCGACGACGAGGGCGAATGTGGCGAGCAGAACGCGTGACGGGTTCACGCGGCCGAGGTCTCCTCGACGGGTGCCGTCGCGGGCGGGGCGGGCTGCCAGCCGGGGCCGCGGAAGACCCGCCCGGCCCGCTCGCGCCAACTCCGGGCCGCCTTGAGGTCCTTGGCGATGGCGACGTACTCGTGCGTGGCGACCTTCAGCGGGTTGTACGTGGTGATGTTCTTCGTCAGTCCGTACACCGGCCGCTCGGTCTCGGGCACGAAGGAGCCGAACAGCCGGTCCCACACGATGAGGATGCCGCCGAAGTTGCGGTCCAGATAGCCGCCCTGGGAGGCGTGGTGCACCCGGTGGTGGGAGGGCGTGTTGAAGACGCACTCGAACCAGCGGGGCATCCTGTCGATGCGCTCGGTGTGGATCCAGAACTGGTAGACGAGGTTCGCCGAGGAGCAGAACGCGAGGGCCGCCGGGTGCACACCGCAGAGGATGAGGGGGACGTAGAACGGCCAGACCGTCAGCGAGGTCCAGGGCTGGCGCAGCGCGGTGGTGAGGTTGAACTTGCGGCTGGAGTGGTGGACCACGTGGCAGGCCCACAGGATGCGGATGACGTGGTGGCCGCGGTGCGACCAGTAGTAGAAGAAGTCCTGCGCGAGCAGCATCAGCGGGACCGTCCAGAGCAGCACCGGCACGCGCAGCGGTGTGAGCTCGTAGAGCGCCGTGTAGATGGCGACGATCGGGATCTTCCATAGGAAGTCGAAGGCGAGGCTGCCCAGGCCCATGCCGACGCTGGTCGCGGCGTCCTTCGCCTCGTAGCCCGCCGCCTCCTCGTCGGGATGGAGGCGCACGCTGATCATCTCGATCACGGTGAGCAGCACGAAGGCGGGTATCGACCACAGCACGACATCGGGCAGGTTCGGCATGAGTGCACCGTAGGACCGCGGGGCGGGCCACGGCCAGGGGTTGTTACCGACAAGTATTACCTCGGGTACGCGCTTACTTGTTGGCGATCTCCGCCAATGGACACCTCGGACCGGTGAGCGAACGCCTTGCCGGAACGCCCCGGACGCCCGCCGGACGCCCGCCGCGCGTCGGACGCCCGCCGCGCCCAGCAGCGACCCGGCGAGGCGGGTCACGCCCCCGGCTCCGGCACCGCGGGCGGGCGAACCCTCCGTCACTTGTGGTGTGGTTCCGGGCATGTGACGCCGGGTTCGGTGTGCCCCTCCCGGCCCGCGCTGTCAGTCGCGGCCCGTATCCTCAGGGACCATGCTCGAAGACCGCATGACGACCGCAGCGTCCCCGGCTGCGTGGCCGGCCGCGTATCCCCAGGGATACGCGGTCGTTGACGTGGAGACCACCGGCCTCGCACGGGACGACCGGATACTCTCCGCGGCCGTCTACCGGCTGGACGCGCGCGGTGAGGTCGAGGACCACTGGTACACGCTGGTCAACCCGGAGCGCGACCCGGGCCCGGTGTGGATCCACGGTCTGACGAGCGACGTGCTCGAAGGCGCGCCCCTCTTCCGCGACGTCGCCGAGGAGTTCACGGACCGGCTGCGCGACCGGGTGCTCGTCGCGCACAACGCCGTCTTCGACTGGCAGATGATCGCGCGTGAGTACGCGCGCGCGGAGCGCGAGGCGCCGGTGCGGCAGCGGCTGTGCACCATCGCGCTGTCGAAGGAACTCGGCCTGCCGCTGCCCAACCACAAGCTGGAGTCGCTCGCCGCCCACTTCGGCGTGGTGCAGCAGCGCGCCCACCACGCGCTGGACGACGCGCGCGTGCTGGCGGAGGCGTTCCGGCCCAGCCTGCACGCCGCCGCGGCGGGCGGTCTGCGGCTGCCGCTGCACGAGTGCCGGCCGCTGACCGAGTGGTCGGACCGGCCCACGCCGCGCATCGGACAGCAGGGTGGCCCCGGCGGCTACCGGGCGACCAGTTGGCGCCCCTCCCGCCGAAGGCCCGCCTGCCCCTATCCCAACCCGGGCCGCTACGAAGAGGGCAGGCCCCTCAAGCAGGGAATGCGCGTGGCGTTCTCCGGGGACACCTCCGTCGACCGCGAGCTGCTGGAGGACCGGGCGACCGAGGCCGGGCTGCACGTCGCGTCGAGCCTGTCCCGGCTGACCAGCCTCCTCGTCACGAACGACCCGGACTCGGGCACCTCGAAGGTCGTCAAGGCCCGGCAGTACGGCACACCGGTGGTCGACGAGGCGGCCTTCGGACAACTGCTGCGGGACGTCGAACCCGCGGACGGGTGACCCGTACGGACGGGTGATTGCCGGGCGACTCGCCCGGCGCCCGCTCGCCCGCGCGGCGCCGAGCGCCCACGCTGTGGCGCATGGCACGTTGCGAGGTCTGCGGAAACGACTACGGCATGACGTTCGAGGTGCACGCGCAGGGCGCCGTCCACGTCTTCGACTGCTTCTCCTGCGCCATCCACCGCATGGCGCCCATCTGCGAGCACTGTCGCGTCCAGATCATCGGGCAGGGCGTCGAGGTCGAGGGCCACTGGTACTGCGGCGCCCACTGCGCCCGAGCCGAGGGGAAGGCGGGCATCGTCGACAAGGTCTGAAGCAGTACCCGGCGCGAAAGACCCCACGACCGAGTTGTACGGTCGTGGGGTGTACCGCTTCCTGTTGTCCCGGCAGTGGGTGATCCTCACGCTGGTCGCCCTCCTCCTCATCCCCACGATGATCAGGCTGGGCATCTGGCAGATGCACCGCTACGAGCAGCGCACCGACCGGAACCAGCTGGTCTCCGACGCCCTGGCCGCCGACCCGGTGCCCGTGGAACAGCTCACCGCCCCCCACGACGCCGTCACCACCGGCGAGCGGTACCGCACCGTGACCGCCAGGGGACACTTCGACACCGACGACGAGGTCGTCGTCCGCCGCCGCACCAACTCCGACGAAGAGGTCGGCTACCACGTCCTGACCCCGTTCGTCCTGGCGGACGGCAAGATCCTGCTGGTCAACCGCGGCTGGATCCCCGCCGACGGCCCGAGCCAGACCGACTTCCCCACCGTCCCCGCACCGCCGCGCGGCGAGATCACCGTCACCGGGCGGCTGATGCCGGACGAGACGACCGAGGCGAGCGGCATCAAGGACCTCAAGGGCCTGCCGGACCGGCAGATCATGCTCATCAACAGCGAGCAGGAGGCCCGGCGCCTCGACGCCCCGGTGCTGGGCGGCTACATCGTGCAGACCGCGCCCGAGCCGAAGGGCGGCACCCCGGAACCGATCGGCGAGCCCGGCCGCGAGAACGCCGCGCTGAACTACGCGTACGCCGTCCAGTGGTGGCTGTTCGCCGCGGGCGTCCCGGTCGGCTGGTTCGTCCTGGTCCGCCGCGAGATGCGCGAGCGCGCCGAGGCGGCGGCCAAGAGCGGCACGGACGAGGCCACGGACGCGGAACACGCCGCGGTGTGACCGACGGCCACCGCCGGACGACCGCCCCGGTGTAACCGACGTCACAGTCCTCGCGTCACCCGCCCGGCCCGGTGCTGATTGCGGCACAGGTCCGCCGGGCACCCGCACTTGGTGCACCCCCACATCGAGGACTACGCACTCATCGGCGACGAACAGACCGCCGCGCTCGTCGGCCAGGACGGCTCGGTCGACTGGCTGTGCCTGCCCCGCTTCGACTCGGCCGCCTGCTTCGCGAAGCTCCTCGGCGACGAGGACAACGGACACTGGCGCATCGCCCCCGAGGGCGCGGAGCTGTGCACCCGCCGCGCCTACCGCCGCGACACCCTGGTCCTGGACACCGAGTGGGACACCCCGCAGGGCAGCGTGCGCGTCACCGACCTGATGCCGCAGCGCGACCGCGCACCCGACCTCGTCCGCGTCGTCGAGGGTCTCAGCGGCGAGGTCACCGTGCACAGCGTCCTGCGGTTGCGCTTCGACTACGGCTCGATCGTGCCGTGGGTGCGCCGCGTGGACGGCCACCGGGTGGCCGTCGCCGGCCCGGACTCGGCGTGGCTGCGCGCCGAGCCCGAGGTGCCCACCTGGGGCGAGGAGTTCGGCACGCACTCGGAGTTCACCGTCGCCGCCGGCGAGAAGGTCGCGTTCGTCCTCACCTGGCACCCCTCGCACGAGCCGCGCCCCCCGCTGGTCGACCCGTACGAGTCGCTGGAGCACAGCGTCGCCGACTGGCGGGCGTGGGCGGCACGGTGCCGCTACGACGGGCCGCACCGGGACGCCGTCATCCGTTCCCTGATCACGCTGAAGGCACTGACGTACGCGCCGACCGGCGGCATCGTCGCCGCGCCCACCACCTCCCTGCCCGAGGAACTGGGCGGCGTGCGCAACTGGGACTACCGGTACTGCTGGCTGCGCGACGCGACCCTCACCCTGGGCGCGCTGGTGTCGGCCGGCTACCAGGAAGAGGCCGAGGCATGGCGGAACTGGCTGCTGCGCGCCGTCGCCGGCTCCCCCAGGGACCTCCAGATCATGTACGGGCTGGCGGGTGAGCGACGGCTGCCGGAGTTCGAACTGCCGTGGCTGTCCGGCTTCGCCGAGTCGACGCCCGTCCGGATCGGCAACGACGCCGTGAACCAGCTGCAGCTCGACGTGTACGGCGAGGTCATGGACTCCCTGGCGCTGGGCCGCCGTTCGGGGCTGTCCGCCAAGCCTGACGTGTGGGCGGTGCAGCGGGCGATGATGGACTTCCTGCGCACGGCGTGGCGGCAGCCCGACGAGGGGCTGTGGGAGGTGCGCGGCGGCCGCCGGCAGTTCGTGCACTCCAAGGTGATGGTATGGGTGGCCGCCGACCGGGCGGTGCGCGCGCTGGAGGAGCACCCGGAGCTGCCCGGCGACCTGGACGGCTGGCGGGCGATGCGCGACGAGGTGCACCGCGAGGTCTGCGAGCGGGGCTACGACCCGGAACGCAACACCTTCACGCAGTCCTACGGTTCGCGCGAACTGGACGCCGCGCTGCTGCTGATCCCGCGCGTGGGCTTCCTGCCGCCCGACGACCCCCGGGTGCTGGGCACCATCGAGGCGATCCGCGAGGACCTCGGCCACCACGGCTTCCTGCACCGGTACACCGCCGACGAGACGGTCGTGGACGGCCTGCCCGGCGGCGAGGGCACCTTCCTCGTCTGCTCCTTCTGGCTCGCCGACGCGCTGCACGCCACGGGCCGCACCAAGGAGGCCCGCGAGCTGTTCGAGCGGCTGGTGGAGCTCACCAACGACGTCGGTCTGCTGGCCGAGGAGTACGACCCGGTGGCCGGCCACCAGCTCGGCAACTTCCCGCAGGCGTTCAGTCACATCGGACTGGTGCACACCGCCCTCGCCCTGTACGGGGAGGACGGGGCAGGATAGGGGCCATGGATCTTGGACTGAAGGACCGGGTGTACGTCGTCACCGGGGCCACCCGGGGCCTCGGCAACGCCGCCGCGCGCGAGCTCGTCGCCGACGGCGCGAAGGTGGTCGTCACGGGGCGGGACGAGAAGACCGTGGCCGAAGCCGCCGCCGCGCTCGGCCCCGACGCGGTGGGTGTCGCCGCGGACAACGCCGACCCGCGGGTGGCCGAGCGGCTGATCGCCGCCGCCCGTGAGCACTTCGGCGGCTTCCACGGTGTCCTCGTCAGCGTGGGCGGGCCGCCGCCGGGGTTCGTCGCGGACACCACGGACGAGCAGTGGCAGGCGGCGTTCGAGTCGGTGTTCCTCGGGGCGGTGCGGCTCGCGAGGACGGCCGCGACGGAGCTGGACGAGGGCGGCGTCATCGGGTTCGTGCTGTCCGGCTCGGTGCACGAGCCGATCCCGGGCCTGACCATCTCCAACGGGCTGCGCCCCGGCCTCGCCGGTTTCGCGAAGTCCCTCGCCGACGAGCTGGGCCCGCGCGGCATCCGCGTCGTCGGCCTGCTGCCGGGCCGCATCGACACCGACCGGGTGCGGGAACTGGACGCGCTGTCCGCCGACCCGCAGGCGACCCGCACGGCCGCCGAGTCGCGCATCCCGCTGCGGCGGTACGGCGCCCCGCAGGAGTTCGGCCGCGCGGCGGCATTCCTGCTCTCCCCGGCGGCCTCGTACCTGACGGGCATCATGCTGCCGGTGGACGGCGGGGTACGGCACGGATTCTGAACGCCGGTCCCCTGCCGCCCGGCGTGAGCCGACGGGTGGGGCGGGGTGCCTGACGGGCATCGAACTGCCGGGACGGCGCGGCGTACGGCACGAATCCTGACCGCCGGGGCCATGCCGCCCGCCCGGCGTCAGCCGACGGGTGGGGCGCCGTGCCGGACGGGCACCGAGTTGCCGGGGACGGCGGTGGCGGGAGGCACCAATCCTCACCGCCGGGGCCATGCCGCCCGGCAAGCCGACGGGTAGGGCGCCGTGCCGGACGGGCACCGAGCCGCCGGGAACGGCGGTGGCGGGAGGCACCAATCCTGCCCCGGGGCCAGTCGCTCTGCGTCAGCCGACCCATACGGCCCGGTATCTGACGGGCACCAAGCTGCCGGGGGGACGGCGCGCGGCGCGTACGGCACGAACCCTGGCCGCCGCGCCCGTGCCGCCCGGCGTCAGCCCACCCGTTCGGCGCGGTGTCTGGCGCCCTTGAGCCGTACCTCGGCCGGCAGGGACGCCAGGCCCGCCGAGTCGCGGGCGTGGGCGAGGGCCCCGGTCGTCAGCCGGTGCAGCGCGGTGCCCGGGGCGACGTGCGGCGCCAGCAGCAGCCGGACCCGGGCCGAGGGCGCGCTGCGACGGCCGGTCAGGGCGACATCCGCGCGTTCGACGCCGTCCATGGCGCCCGCGTCCTGCGCGACGACGCCCTCCAGGGCGCGCCCGCGCAGCAGGGCGCCCTCGCCGTCGCCCGTGTCGACCAGCACCTCGGCCAGGCGCCGCCGGCGCAGCACCGCGAGCAGCCACCACAGGGCCAGCAGCACCAGGACGGCGAGCGCGGCGAGGACGGCCGGCCACCACCAGCCGGCGTCCCGCCAGCGGGTCCGCTCGGCCGCGTTCAGCAGGACGTCGTGGCGCCCGTGGTGGATCCACCACGACGGCGCCGGCGCGCCCAGCCCGATGGCCAGCACGGAGCCGCCGACGGCGAGCAGGACGAGTCCCAGCAGGCCCAGCAGCACACGGTTGACGGTCCTGAGCACGGCCCTCACCCCTTCTTCCTGCCGGGCCGCCGGACCTGCACCGACAGCGCGGGCGGCCGGGCCATGCCGAGCCCCCGGACCGCCTCGGCGAGCGCGTCGTCCAGGTCGGCGCGTACGTCGTCCAGCGCGCGGAAGTGCGACACCGCGCGGACGTCGGCCCGGGAGCGGCGCATCCGCACCCGCGCCGACTGCACCCCGGCCACCTCCATGGCCCGGTCCCGCAGCACCAGGGCGGCCGCGTCCCGGTGCAGCCCGGCGCGCACGTCGGCGTGCGGTCGCCGCATCGGCAGCAGGTCCCGCAGACCGGGCGTGACGGCCAGCACGACCAGCCACAGGCCGAGGGCGGCGGCGACCCCGGCGCCCACCAGCACCCAGAAGTCGTCCAGGTGCCGCTGTGCGAGCTGCCGGGCCAGTTCGCGGCGCCAGCCCATGGCGGGCCGGTCGACGCGCACGGCCGCGACGTCGTACAGCAGCAGTCCGGTCCCGGCCAGGAGCAGCAGCGCGACGATGCCCGCGGGGACGCGGCGCGCCGACCAGAACCGTCCGCTGCCGCCGGCGTCGCCGTCGAGCGCGGGCGGCGCGTCGTACGCGGCGGACGCCGACTGGTCCGGGCGGCCCGGTCCGTCGCCGGGGCCGGTGTCCTTCTCGATGACCGGCATCCGCCGTGTGGTCCCCTCGGAGCCCTCGGGCTCGCTCATCGGGTCCTCCCCTGTGCCGCGCCGTGCGCCGGGGGCAGGTGCAGCCGCTCCACCCGGACCGCGACCTCCGGCACCTTCATGCCCACCAACGTGCCTACCCGTTCGGCGACTTGGCGACGCACCTCGCGGCAGCGGGCGCCGATGTCGCAGGGGTAGTCGAGTTCGACGTGTACGAGGACGCGGGCGACGCCACCGGGCGTGCCCGCCGCTCGGCCGGCGGCGGGGAGCATGGCCACCGTGGCGTGCGGCGGCCTGCCGTCCGGCGTCGGGGCGCCCAGTGCCTCGCGTGCCGCCTGTGAGGCGATCTTCGCGACGACCCGGTCGGCGATCCGGGTCGCCCCGCGCTCACCCGGCGGCTCACCGGCCCGGGGGGTGCGGAACACCTCGGCCGCGGTACTCACCGGCGTCACCGCCGCCGGTCGTCGCGCGTACGGAAGATGTCGCCGAACTCCAGGTCCCCCTCCAGGAACCGGCCGACGACGAAGCCGACGGCGCCCAGCGCCGCCACCAGCAGGAACGCGCCGAAGCCGCCGAAATACCCGGCGAAACCCAGCGCCATTCCGGCGATCAAGCCGACTACGGCCATGCTCATGCTGCGCTCCTCAGCTCATCGTCGTACGCGGCTCACTGGAGCCGGGGCTCCGGTTCCTCTTCCTCGTCCTCGGGCAGCTTCACGTCGCTCACCGCGATGTTGACCTCCACGACCTCCAGGCCCGTCATCCGCTCGACGGCGGCGACGACGTTCTCCCGCACGTCGCGTGCGACGTCGGCGATGGCGACGCCGTAGACCACGACGATTTCCAGGTCGAGCGCGGTCTGCACCTCGCCGACCTCGGCCTTCACTCCGCGTGTCACCGACTTGGCCCCGCCGGGCACCCGGTCCCGTACGGCCCCGAAGGTCCGCGAGATGCCGCTGCCCATGGCGTGTACGCCGTCGACGTCCCGTGCCGCCAGTCCGGCGATCTTCTCGACCACCCCGTCGGCGATGGTGGTCCGTCCCCGGCCGGCGGGGTCTCCGCCGCCGCGCTTGGCCGACTGTGTCTTTCGGGCACCGGAGGTGTCGGGCAGTTCCCTGCCGCCCTGCGGCGCACCCGTCCGGTTCGGCTCGGTCATGTCACTCATGTCCGCACGTCCTTTTCGGTCGTCCTTATGACCACCGTAAGTGCCGTTGCCCGCTCGCGCGCCAGGGATGCGGCACGCTGGAGGAATGACGGCTGATCGGTGGACACAGGCGGTGCGGCGACAGTTGGGCCTCGGCAGGCTCCTGCCGCTGGGCGGCCCGCGCGACGGGGTGTGGCTCGCGGAGGCCGCGGCCGGGGTGGTGCTGCGGCGTGCGGCGTTGGAGGTGCCGGGCGTACGGCCGGACGGGGTGCGGGTCGCCCTCGCCGACCCGGAGGACACCGACGAGCCCGTCGTGCCGCCCCCGCCCGGCGCCCTGCCGCCGGGCCCGCTGCGCGTGACGGCCGACTTCGCGGCGACGGCGGCGCAGCCGCTGCCGACGACGGCGGCCCGGCTCCGGGCGGCCCTGTCGGCCGCGGCGGCGGACCGGCTGGGGCTGCGGGTGACGGAGGTGGACCTTCGGGTGACGGCGTTGCTGGACTCCGACACGGGGCCCGGTCCGGGCGGAGCCGGGGGTCCCGGCGAGGTCGGGGGTACCGGTGGAACCGTAGGGCCCGGCGGCGCGGAGGGGCCCGGCGGCGCGGAGGATTCCGGTGCGTCCGGCGGCGCGGAGGCGGACGGCGACGACCGTGCCGCGGACTCCGGGGACGCCGACCGCGTCGCCCGTGCCGTGCTCGCCGTCCCCGGTGTCGCCCGGCTGAGCGGCCCGTTGGGGCGGCCGGTGCGGATCGCGGAGACGGCGGGAGAGGCGGCGCTGCCGAGGCGGCACGTTCAGGTGCAGTGCGCCGTGCGCGCGGACCACCGGACCCTGGACGTGGCCCGGGAGGTCCGCGCACGGGCGGGTGAGGCGCTGCCGGACCGGCCGACGGTGACGGTCCTGGTCACCGCCGTGGAGTGACGGCGCGGGACGGGTCAGTCGCCGATCCCGGCCAGATCGCGCAGCCGGCGTGCCTGCGCCGCGCGTTCGGCGACGCGCTGGGCCTCGTAGTCCCGGTCGAGCGCGCCGCGCAGCAGCGCCTTGGTCTCGACGAGCGCGTCGCGGGGCGCGGCGAGCAGCGCCGACGCCAGGTCGCGTACGGCGTCGTCGAGCTGGTCGGCGGGCACGGCGAGGTTGGCGAGGCCCGTGGCGACGGATTCCTCGGCCGTGACGAAGCGCCCGGTCGCGCAGATCTCCAGCGCGCGGGCGTATCCGACGAGACCGACGAGCGGATGGGTGCCGGTCAGGTCGGGCACCAGTCCGAGGCTGGTCTCGCGCATGGCGAACTGCACGTCGTCCGCGACGACGCGCAGGTCACAGGCGAGCGCGAGCTGGAAGCCCGCCCCGATGGCGTGCCCCTGGACAGCGGCGACGGACACGATGTCGCTGCGCCGCCACCAGGTGAACGCCTCCTGGTACTCGGCGATGGTCGCGTCGAGCTCGGCGTCGCCGCCGCGCGCGAGGTCGATGAACGACGGTTCCCCGTCGAATCCCTCGGGCGTGAACGCCTGCCGGTCGAGCCCGGCCGAGAACGACTTGCCCTCGGCGCGCAGCACGACGATCCGGACGGCGCCCGGCAGCAGCCGGCCCGCCTCGGCCAGCGCCCGCCACAGAGCGGGGCTCTGCGCGTTGCGCTTGGCGGGGTTGGTCAGCGTCACCGTGGCGATCGCGTCGTCGACGGTGAGCCGTACCCCGTCCTTGTCGAGTACCGGACCGAGGTCCTTGGCGGGCGAAGCCATGGGGCGCCTCCGATGGGTGCGGTCAGTGCGGATGCCGTACGGAAGTCCGTACGGGCACCCTTAAGTGACTGCACAGTAACCACCCGGCCGGTTGGTCCGCCGACCGGGTGGCCACCATCGGAGCCGTGGGGCCACCCGGGGTGTCAGGCCGATGCGGCCTTCTTGCCCCGCGTCGCCCCGCCACGCCCTCGTAGCGTGACGCCCGACTCACTGAGCATGCGGTGCACAAAGCCATACGAGCGGCCGGTCTCCTCGGCCAACGCCCGGATGCTCGCACCGGCGTCGTACTTCTTCTTCAGGTCTGCCGCGAGCTTGTCGCGCGCGGCGCCGGTCACCCGGCTGCCCTTCTTCAGAGTCTCGGCCACCCGTGCCTCCTCATGGGAAGTGCGCTCTGGTCTCCTCATGATCACCCCTCCGGGGCAGGATGGCCACCCATTCGGCAAGGTCCGTGAGACATCGTTGTGACGACGGGAGCGCGTCCGCACAAGCGGAATCAACTATTCCACGTTGTGCGGTCCGTACGTCCGAACGGGTTGTTCCGTGAAGTTCCTGGTCAGGGAAGCGCGACGGCCGACCCCTCGGGCAGCAAGGGATCGGCCGCGAAATCCGTGTAGGACACACCTCGATACGAGGAGATCTCACTCAGATGGTGGATCACCGATGGGCCGAATGATCCATACGGAGTGGATCAGTACGGTCCGGTCCCGTCCGGGCGGGGTCAGGCGAGGGCGACGAGGTCCGCGTAGTCGGAACCCCACAGGTCCTCGACGCCGTCGGGGAGCAGGATGATCCGCTCCGGCTGGAGCGCCTCGACGGCGCCCTCGTCGTGGGTGACGAGGACGACGGCGCCCTTGTAGGTGCGCAGCGCGCCGAGGATCTCCTCGCGGCTGGCCGGGTCGAGGTTGTTGGTGGGCTCGTCCAGGAGCAGCACGTTCGCCGAGGAGACCACCAGGGTGGCGAGGGCGAGCCGGGTCTTCTCGCCGCCGGAGAGGACACCGGCCGGCTTGTCGACGTCGTCGCCGGAGAACAGGAACGAGCCGAGCACCTTGCGGACCTCCACGAGATCCAGGTCGGGTGCGGCGGAGCGCATGTTCTCCAGGACCGTGCGGTCGGGGTCGAGGGTCTCGTGCTCCTGGGCGTAGTAGCCGAGCTTGAGGCCGTGGCCGGGGACGACCATGCCGGTGTCGGGCTGCTCGACGCCCGCGAGCAGCCGCAGCAGGGTCGTCTTGCCGGCGCCGTTGAGGCCGAGGATGACGACGCGGGAGCCCTTGTCGATGGCCAGGTCGACGTCCGTGAAGATCTCCAGGGAGCCGTACGACTTCGACAGGCCCTCGGCCATCAGCGGGGTCTTCCCGCACGGCGCGGGCTCGGGGAAGCGCAGCTTGGCGACCTTGTCGGACTGGCGCACGGCCTCCAGGCCGGCCAGCAGCTTGTCCGCGCGGCGGGCCATGTTCTGCGCGGCGACCGTCTTGGTGGCCTTGGCGCGCATCTTGTCGGCCTGCGAGTGCAGGGCGGCGGCCTTCTTCTCGGCGTTGGCACGCTCGCGCCTGCGGCGCTTCTCGTCGGCCTCGCGCTGCTGCTGGTAGAGCTTCCAGCCCATGTTGTAGATGTCGATCCGGGCGCGGTTGGCGTCCAGGTAGAAGACCTTGTTGACGACCGTCTCGACCAGGTCGACGTCGTGGGAGATCACGATGAAGCCGCCGCGGTAGGTCTTCAGGTAGTCGCGCAGCCACACGATCGAGTCGGCGTCGAGGTGGTTCGTCGGCTCGTCGAGCAGCAGGGTGTCCGCGTCGGAGAACAGGATGCGGGCCAGTTCGACGCGGCGGCGCTGACCGCCGGAGAGCGTGTGCAGGGGCTGGCCCAGCACCCGGTCGGGCAGGTTCAGCGCGGCGGCGATGGTGGAGGCCTCGGCCTCGGCGGCGTACCCGCCCTTGGTGAGGAACTCCGTCTCCTGGCGCTCGTACTGCCTGAGCGCCTTCTCGCGGGTGGCGCCCTGGCCGTTGGCGATACGCTGCTCGTTGTCGCGCATCTTGCGGATCAGGACGTCCAGACCACGCGCGGACAGGATGCGGTCGCGGGCGAGGATGTCGAGGTCGCCGGTGCGGGGGTCCTGCGGGAGGTAGCCGACCTCGCCGGAGCGGGTGATGGTGCCGGCGGCCGGGATGCCGTCGCCGGCGAGGCACTTGGTGAGGGTGGTCTTGCCCGCGCCGTTGCGGCCGACGAGGCCGATGCGGTCGCCCTTGGCGACGCGGAAACTGGCGCTTTCGATGAGGACACGGGCACCGGCGCGCAGCTCGATGCCGGAGGCGGAGATCACGGGTCAGACTCCAGGGCGGGTGGTGGCGGGATGGGCGGCTGGGGGCGTTCCCGCCGTCTAATGCGCGAGGAGAATGGCCATGGGGGCCAGTCTAGCGGGGCCGTGCAACCACTTTTCTGCGTTCGCGTGTTCGATCATCGGCCCGGGTCGCGCCGGGGGCCGTTGTCGGTGGCGGCTGCCAGACTTGACGGCAGGTGATGGTTCCGGCAGTGATCACAAGGGAGTGATCGGCATGGCAGGCACGGTCGGCGGACCCCCGAGCATCTATCCGACGCTGTTGTACGCGGACGCGAAGGCGGCGATCCGGCAGCTCACGGAGGCCTTCGGCTTCACGGAGCTGTCGGTCTACGAGGCCGAGGACGGCACGGTGATGCACGCCGAGCTGGCCCAGGGCAACGGCGCGGTGATGCTCGGCTCCAAGGGCCGCGGCGGCACGTTCGACGCGGCGATGAAGGACGCGGGCACCACCGGGGTGTACGTCGTCGTGGACGACGTCGACGCGCACCACCAGCGGGCCGTGGAGCACGGCGCGGAGATCCTGATGCCCCCGACGGACCAGGACTACGGCTCGCGGGACTACATGGCCCGGGACCGCGAGGGCAACCTCTGGAGCTTCGGCACGTACGCACCGGCGCTCGGCGGCTGACACCGGGCGGCCCCGGCGGTCAGCTGCCCCCGGTGTGCACCTGGAAGGCGGCCCGGCGCACGGCCTTGGCCAGCGCCGGATCGGGGTGCGCGGCGGCCAGCGCGACCAGCACCTGCACGGTGCGCGGGTGTCCCACGGCGCGCACCTCGTCCAGGAGCGCCGGGACGGTGGGCTGCACCGCGGACTCCAGGTGCCGGACGAGCAGCGGGGCCTCGCCGTGGTCGGCGACGGCGGCCGCGGTGTCGACCCACAGCCAGGTCGCCTCCTCGCGGGTGAGGACCTCGTGGGCGTCCTCGGGGTCGACGCCGTCGTGCTCGGCGAGCCACAGCAGCGCGTACGGCCGCAGCGTCGGCTCGTCGAGCACGGCGCGGACGTCGGGCTCGGCGGGGGCGCCGACGACGCGCAGCGCCTCGAAGGCCAGTCCGCGCAGCAGGGCGTCCTCGCCGCGGGCGGCGCCGAGCAGTTCGGTGACGGCGCTGCCGACGGGGCGGGCGGCGAGCCAGGCGCGGTACTCGGCGCGGGCCGCGTTCGGGCGGAGCTGGGCGCAGCCGCGCAGCATGGCCTCGGCGGACTGCTCGATGTTCCCCGCGGGGCTCTGCGCGGCGACGCAGATCTGCTCCAGTTTGACCCAGACCGCCCAGCTGCCGAGCGGGGTGAGCGTGGCCTGCCCGTCGCCGTAGGTGAGGGCGCCTACCGAGGCGAGCGCGCGCAGCGCCCAGTCGAGGAGCGGGGCGAGCGGGGTGTCGTCGACCGGCTGGGGCGCGACGGGCTCGGGCTGGGGGCCGTAGGGGATTTCGCAGCGCTCGGTGCGCAGTTCGGTGACGCGCTGCTCCAGGAGGTCGAGGAGCTGGGCGACGGGGACGGGTCCGGCGGACAGCTGGAGGAAGGAGAGCACCTGCGGCATGGCCGAGACGACCTCGGCGACGGCGGCGGGCGCGTGGCCGGCGGGCTCCGGGCAGGCGAGCGACCAGGCGTCGAACAGGGCGACCCAGCCGCGCAGTACGGCGCTGTCGTCGCGGTTCCAGGCGCGCAGCCGCCAGCCGGGGCGGGCGCGCCCGCCGTGCACCTCGACGAGGCCGGCGAGGCGGGCGGTGTCCCAGTCGGCCCGCACCTGAGCCGCGGTCAGGCCGAGGTCCTGGGCGGCCTGTTCGGCGGTCGCGTCGGAGAGGGTGGCCTTGCCGTCGGCGGTGGCGCCGCCGCGGCCGGGGCCGAGGGCGCTGTCGGCCCAGCGGGCCACTCGGGCGGCGCCGGCCAGCTCCGAGCGTGCCATTCCGGCCAGTTCGGACCGGGCGGGAGTGCCCTCCGGGGGGCGCGGGGCGGGGCGGCGCGAGGGCCGCTGGTCCATGGTTCTCGGGGCAGCGGCCAGGGGTCGCGGGCGGACGAGTCGGAGCCTGGAGTCGCGCGGGATACGGGACGTCACGGGTGCAGTCTTCCGGTTGACGGTCCGAAAACCCAAACGGAATGCCCCTGGGGGTCGCGGGGACGGTCCGGGCACCGGGTTCCGCGCGTGGTGAGGGGCCCGGAACAGGCCAGCCGTACGGCATTAAACGGAATCGCCGGGGAGGTGGCGGGGCCGGGCTCACATGAGGGGGGTCAGGAAGCGGCGCAGGGCCTCTTCGTAGCCGTCCGGGTCCGCGTTCCACATGGCGCCGTGGGGAGCGTCGCGGACGGTGTGCAGGGCGACGAGGTCGGGCCGGGAGTCGGCGAGCCGGCGGGACAGCTGCCAGGGGGCGACCCGGTCGTCGGGGCCGTGCACGACGAGCGTCGGGATGTGCAGGCCGCCGACGCGGGCGGTGTCGGCGGAGGAGCCGCCCAAGCGGCCCTGTGCGGCGCGCACCGCGAGGGGCAGCAGCACGCCGGGGGTGCGGCGGGCGGCGGCGAGGGCGCGCAGCGTGGTCTCCCAGTGGAGCACCGGCGAGTCCAGCACCAGTCCGGAGACGCGGTCGCGCAGCTCCGAGCGGGCGGCGGCGCGCAGCGCCATGGTGGCGCCGGTGGACCAGCCGTGCAGGACGACCCGGCGGGCGCCGGACCGCACGGCGTGGTGGATCGCCGCGTCCAGGTCGCGCCACTCGGTCTCGCCGAGGTGGTTGAGTCCGTCGGGCGGGCGGGGGGCGCCGAGGTCGCCGCGGTAGGCGAGGGCGAGCACCGGGAAGTGGTGGCGGTGCAGGAACGCCATGACGTTCATGGTGAGTTCGCGGGTGGCGCCGAGGCCGTGCACCGCGATGACCCAGGTGTCCCGGTTGCCCGGCACGAACCAGGCCGGGAGGGCGCCGAGTTCGCCGGGCACGGCGACGTCGGCGTGGTCCAGGCCGAGGGCGGTGCCCGGGTTGCCGATGTGGAGGTTGGGGGTGAGCCAGGCCCTGTCGCCGGGTTCGAGGGTGCCGTGCGTGACGCGTTCCAGACGGCGTACGACGGTGTCGGCGGTGTGCTCGGCGGCGGGCAGGACGGGGCCGACGACCGCGTGGGAGCCGTCGCCGGCGAGGCCGTAGCGGCCGGGGCGCAGGGCGGCCGGGTCCCGGGTGAGCGCGACGCGGCCCGCGGCCGTGCCGTGCACGGTGAGGCGGGGCTCGGTCGGCAGGGGCCGGCCCGGGGGCGCCTTGAGCGCCGCGTCGCCGGCGAACCGGCCGACGGCGACGCTCGCGGCGCCGGCGGCCAGGGCTGCGGTGACGGCGGCGGCCGTCGCTTTGACTGTGCGCACCCGTCCAGTGTCCTGGTGGACCCGCCCACCGGCCAGTGGACGGGCCCGTGCCGGTCAGCGGCGCTGCCCGTAGCCCCGCAGCTTCTCCTGCACCTCGGTCAGCTGCTCCCGTGTCAGGAGTGCCGGGGCCGTGCCCGGGACGGACGACGCCGTGAGCCACAGGCGGCACATCCACTCCAGCTGGGCCGTGCGGTCGTAGGCCTGGTCGAGGGTGGCGCCGTAGGTGACGGTGCCGTGGTTCTGGAGCAGGCAGCCGGTGCGGTCGGTGAGGGCCGTGAGCATGTGCTCGGCCAACTCCGCGCTGCCGTAGGTCGCGTAGGGGGCGACCCGGACGGGGCCGCCGAGGGCGGCGGCCATGTAGTGGATGAGCGGCAGCTCGGGCACGAGCGTCGAGACGGCGGTCGCGTGCACGGCGTGGGTGTGGACGACGGCGCGGGCGTCCGTGGTGCGGTACACGGCGAGGTGCATGGGCAGTTCGCTGGTCGGGACCAGGGTGCCGAGCACCTGCCGGCCGTCGAGGGCGACGCCGGTGATGTCGTCCGCCGTCAACCGGTCGTAGGGGACGCCCGACGGGGTGACCAGGACGGTGTCGCCGACGCGTACCGAGACGTTGCCGGAGGTGCCGACGACCAGGCCGTCGCAGACCGTCCGGCAGGCCGTCGCGACCAGCTCGCTCCAGGCCTCCGCCTCCGCTTCACTCCGGGCGTGCGCCTCCGCGTCGCCCGCGCGCCTGTCCCCCGCCACCTCTGCCTCCTCGCGGTGCTCTGCCATGCCGCGATCCTGCCAGGCCGGCGGGGGTGACGAAGGTCTCTTCCGCGGGTCGCGGGACCGGGCCGGAGGGCGGCCGGGGGCGCACGGCCGTCCGGGCGCCGGGCGCCGGGGCCAGAAGGGCGCGACAACCCCCTTCCACAGACACCCTCAAGCCCCTCTCAGTTCATCTTCCGTTCACCCTGGTTACCTACGTTCGTCCGGACAACGACCTCGAACGATTGCCTGGGTAAATGGAAAGCTTCTCGCTGATCCTCGCGATTGTGGTGGTAACCGCACTCGCGTTCGATTTCACGAACGGTTTCCACGACACCGCCAACGCGATGGCCACCACCATTTCGACCGGTGCGCTCAAGCCCAAGGTCGCGGTGGCCATGTCCGCCGTGCTGAACCTCGTGGGCGCCTTCCTCTCGGTGGAGGTCGCCAACACGATCTCCAAGGGTCTCGTCGACGAGTCCGGCATCCGTCCCGAGGTCATCTTCGCCGCACTGGTCGGCGCGATCCTCTGGAACCTGCTGACCTGGCTGGTCGGTCTGCCGTCCAGCTCGTCGCACGCCCTCATGGGCGGTCTGATCGGCGCCACCATCGCCTCCGCCGGCATCGGCGCGGTGCACGGCGACGTGCTCGTCACCAAGGTGCTGATCCCGGCGATCGCCGCCCCGCTCGTCGCGGGCGTCGCCGCGATGATCGCCGCCCGGCTGACCTACACCCTCGGCAAGAAGGCCGACGGCAAGGCCGCCGCGAAGGGCTACCGCTCCGGACAGATCGCCTCCGCCGGCCTGGTCTCCCTCGCCCACGGCACCAACGACGCCCAGAAGACGATGGGCATCATCACCCTCGCCCTGGTCGCCGGCGGCGCCGTCGCCCCCGACTCCGACCCGCCCATGTGGGTCATCCTCTCCGCGGGCATCGCCATCGCGCTGGGCACCTACCTCGGCGGCTGGCGCATCATCCGCACCATGGGCAAGGGCCTGACCGACCTCCAGCCGCAGCAGGGCTTCGCCGCCCAGACCAGCGCGGCCACGGTCATCCTGGCCTCCTCCCACCTGGGCTTCTCCCTCTCCACCACGCACTCCGTGTCCGGTTCGGTGATGGGCGCGGGCCTCGGCCGCAAGGGCGGCGTGGTCCGCTGGTCGACGGCCACCCGGATGTTCATCGCCTGGGGTCTGACGCTGCCGGCCGCGGCCCTGGTCGCCGCCCTCGCCGAGTGGGTCTGCGGCCTGGGCGACTGGGGCACGGCGCTCGTCGCGGTCTTCCTCGTCGCCTCCAGCTTCGCGATCTGGAAGATCTCCCGCCGCGAGATCGTCGACCACACGAACGTCAACGACACCGAGGAGCCGGCCGGCGTGGTGACCACCGCGATGGCCGCCGTCACCCCGCCCCCCGCGGGCACCGTGGCCGAGGGGCTCTCGGCGACCATCCCGGCCCAGGCCACCGCCGACCCCAAGACCCCGTCGGCCACCACGACCGTCTGACCCGGCGCCCCGGTTCGACCGGTACGCCAGGTACGAAGGAAGAGAAGCAGCATGAAGATCGACTGGGCGGCCCTCGGCTCCGTCTTCGGAGTCAGCCTCGTGGTCACCGTGGCCCTCGTGGCCCTGTTCACCATCGGCATCGCCGGACTGTCCCGCCGTGAGCGGGCCGCCGAGCAGGGCGGCTCCGCGGCCCTCGCGGTCACCGGCGCGTACGCGTGCTTCGCGGCGTGCGCGGCGGCCGTGGGCTACGGCATCTATCTGATCGTCGCCTGACGCGACCACGCTCGGGCACCGCGGGGTGCGGGACGGACCACCGTCCCGCACCCCGTTTCGTCGTGCTCCGACCTCTGCCGAAGGCACCGCCGTGTGGGCCTTCGCACACTCCGCCCTCGCAGGTCAAAGGCAAGTTGACGGGTGTTCCCGGGCATGGTGGACTTCCTCGGGCCAAGTACGGCGGCAAGAGAGGAAGCCGGTGCGAATCCGGCGCGGTCCCGCCACTGTCACCGGGGTGAACCCCGGGAGCCAGGAACTCTCACCGCCGGTCTCGTCGAACCAGGGCGCGGACACCCTGAGTGAGGACATATCGCCATGCGCGGCTGCCGATCGAGGTACACCACCACCGACCCGTCTGTGACAGCGGTCGGCTGAACGATGGGTGCCGACCGCGTTTTCGCGTACGGCGCCGCCACCGGCCTCCTGGGCGACCTGCTCCTCGGCGATCCGCGCCGGGGGCATCCGGTCGCCGTGTTCGGGCGGGCCGCGGGCGCCGTGGAACGGGTGTTGTGGCGGGACCACCGCGGGTGGGGCGCGCTGCACACCGCCGTCTGTGCCGGCGGGGCCGTCGCGGCCGCCGCCCTCGCCGCCCGAGCCGTACGCCGCTCCCCCGCCGCCTCCGTCGCGCTGACCGGCGCCGCCACCTGGGCCGTCGTCGGCGGTACCTCGCTCGCCCGTGAGGCGCGGGCCGTCGGGCGGGCGCTGGAGGCCGGGGACGTCGACGCCGCGCGGGCCCGGCTGCCGCATCTGTGCGGGCGCGATCCGCAGGCGCTGGACGCCGACGGCATCGCCCGGGCCGTGGTCGAGTCCGTCGCCGAGAACACCTCGGACGCCGTGGTGGGCGCCCTGGTGTGGGGTGCCGTCGGCGGTGTGCCGGGGCTGGTGGGTTTCCGGGCCGTGAACACGCTGGACGCGATGGTCGGTCACAAGTCGCCGAGGTACCGCCGTTTCGGCTGGGCCTCGGCCCGGCTGGACGACGTCGCCGGCTGGCCCGGCGCCCGGCTGACCGCCGCCCTCGCCGCCGCCGGCGGCAACCCCCGGGGCGCGCTGCGGGCCTGGCGTGCCGACGCCGGCAAGCATCCGAGCCCCAACGCCGGGCCCGTGGAGGCCTCGTTCGCCGGTGCCCTCGGGGTGCGGCTGGGCGGCACGCTGTCCTACGGCGGGCGGGTCGAGCACCGGCCCGTGCTCAACGGGGCGGCGGGACGCGCCGTCGAGGTACGGGACATCGACCGGGCCGTGCGGCTGTCGCGGCGCGTGGGTCTGCTCGCGTTCGGCGTGTGCGTGGCCGGACGGCTTCTCCTTAAGGGGCGTGCATCGTGAACGGTGGGGGTCTGCTCGTCGCCGGCACCACCTCGGACGCCGGCAAGAGCGTCGTCACGGCGGGGATCTGCCGGTGGCTGGTGCGGCAGGGCGTGAAGGTGGCGCCGTTCAAGGCGCAGAACATGTCGCTGAACTCCTTCGTGACCCGCGAGGGCGCGGAGATCGGGCGGGCGCAGGCCATGCAGGCACAGGCGTGCCGCATCGAGCCGACCGCGTCGATGAACCCCGTGCTGCTGAAGCCGGGCGGCGAGCAGAGCAGCCAGGTCGTGCTGCTGGGCAGGCCGGTGGGCGAGCTCAGCGCCCGCGGCTACCACGGCGGACGGCAGCAGGCGCTGCTGGGCACGGTGCTGGACTGCCTCGCCGAGTTGCGGGGCACGTATGACGCGGTGATCTGTGAAGGGGCGGGCAGCCCGGCCGAGATCAACCTGCGCCGGACGGACATCGTGAACATGGGCATCGCCCGGGGCGCCCGGCTGCCCGTGCTCGTCGTCGGCGACATCGACCGCGGCGGCGTCTTCGCGTCGTTCTTCGGCACGGTCGCGCTGCTCTCGCCCGAGGACCAGGAGCTCGTCGCGGGCTTCCTCGTCAACAAGTTCCGCGGGGACGTGTCCCTGCTGGAGCCCGGCCTCGACATGCTGCGGGACCTGACCGGGCGGCCCTCGTACGGGGTGCTGCCGTTCAGGCACGGGCTGGGCATCGACGAGGAGGACGGGCTGGCCGTCTCCCTGCGCGGGACGGTGCGGGAGTCGGACACCGCGCCGCCCGTCGGTCAGGACGTGCTGCGGGTCGCGGTGTGCGCGGTGCCGCTGATGTCGAACTTCACCGACGTGGACGCGCTGGCCGCCGAACCGGGCGTCCTGGTGCGGTTCGTGGACCGGCCGGAGGAACTGGCGGACGCCGACCTCGTCGTCGTACCGGGCACCCGCGGAACCGTCCGGGCGCTGGAGTGGCTGCTGGAGCGGGGGCTGGCGGACGCCGTTGTGCGCCGGGCCGCCGAGGGGCGGCCCGTGCTCGGCATCTGCGGCGGCTTCCAGATGCTCGGCGAGCACATCGAGGACGACGTCGAGAGCCGCCGCGGGCACGTCGACGGGCTCGGCGTGCTGCCCGTGCGGGTGCGGTTCGCCCGCGAGAAGACCCTCACGCGGCCGGCCGGCGAGGCCCTCGGCGAGCCCGTCGAGGGGTACGAGATCCACCACGGGGTGGCCGAAGTCCTCGGCGGTGAGCCGTTCCTGGACGGCTGCCGGGTCGGCCAGGTCTGGGGCACGCACTGGCACGGCTCGCTGGAGTCGGACCGATTCCGGCGGGCGTTCCTGCGCGAGGTCGCGGCCGCCGCGGGCCGCCGCTTCGTGCCGGCCCCCGACACCTCGTTCGCCGCGCTGCGCGAGGAGCAGCTCGACCGGCTCGGCGACCTGATCGAACAGCACGCGGACACGGACGCGCTGTGGCGGCTCATCGAGTCCGGCGCGCCACAAGGACTGCCCTTCATTCCACCGGGAGCGCCCGCATGAGCACAGTGTTGTTGTTGTCGACCGCCGACACGGACCTGCTGGCGGCCCGTGCCTCCGGCGCGTCCTACCGGATCGGCAACCCCACCCGCGTGGACGTCGCCGGGGAGCTGCCCGCGCTGCTCGACGGCACGGACATCGCCGTCGTACGCCTCCTGGGCGGCAAGCGGGCCTGGGAGGACGGGCTGGCGGCGCTGAAGGCGTCCGGGGTGCCCACCGTCCTGCTGGGCGGCGAGGCCGTGCCGGACGCGGAGCTGATGGCCGAGTCGTCGGTGCCGGCCGGTGTCGTGGCGGAGGCGCTGAAGTACCTCGTGGAGGGCGGCGCCGACAACCTCACACAGCTCGCCCGGTTCCTGTCGGACACCGTGCTGCTGACCGGCGAGGGCTTCACCGAGCCGCAGAAGATGCCGGAGTACGGCGTGCACGGCGCCCGCGTGGCCGTCGAGGGCCGCCCGACGGTCGGCGTGCTGTTCTACCGGGCGCACGAACTGAGCGGCAACACCGCCTTCGTGGACACCCTGTGCGACGCGATCGAGGCGCACGGCGCCAACGCGCTGCCCGTGTACTGCGGTTCGCTGCGCGGCGCCGACGCCGGGCTGTACGAGCTGCTCGGCACCGCGGACGCCCTGGTCGCGACCGTGCTGGCGGCGGGCGGCACGCACGCCTCGCAGGCCTCGGCGGGCGGCGACGAGGAGGCGTGGGACATCGGCGCGCTCGCCGACCTGAACGTCCCCGTGCTGCAAGGGCTGTGCCTGACGTCGTCGCGGGCCGCCTGGGACGAGTCGGACGCCGCGCTGTCCCCGATGGACGCGGCGATGCAGGTGGCGATCCCGGAGTTCGACGGGCGCCTGATCACCGTCCCGTTCTCCTTCAAGGAGCAGGGCCCGGACGACGTGCCCGTGTACGTCGCCGACCCGGAGCGTGCCGCGCGGGTCGCCGGCATCGCCGTACGGCACGCCCGGCTCAAGCACAAGGCGAACGCCGACAAGAAGCTCGCGCTGGTCTTCACCGCGTACCCGACGAAGCACTCGCGGGTGGGCAACGCGGTCGGTCTGGACACGCCCGCGTCGGCGGTGCGGGTGCTCGACGCGCTGCGGGACGCCGGGTACGCGCTCACCGAATACCCGGACAACGGCGACGAGTTGATCCACCGGCTCATCGAGGCGGGCGGCCACGACGTCGAGTGGCTGACCGAGGAGCAGCTGGCCGCCGCGCCCGCGCGGGTGCCGCTGGCCGACTACCGGGCCTGGTTCGACACGCTCGACCCGGGGCTGAAGGACGCGATGCTGGAGGCGTGGGGCGAGCCGCCGGGCTCGCTGTACGTAGACGGCGACGACATCGTGCTCGCGTCGCTGCGGTTCGGGAACGTCGTGGTGATGATCCAGCCGCCGCGCGGCTTCGGGGAGAACCCGATCGCGATCTACCACGACCCGGACATGCCGCCCTCGCATCACTACCTGGCGGCCTACCGCTGGCTGGAGAACAGCTTCGGCGCCGACGCGATCGTGCACATGGGCAAGCACGGCACGATGGAGTGGCTGCCCGGCAAGGGCCTCGGCCTCGGCGGCGGCTGCGCCCCGGACGCCGTCCTCGGCGACCTGCCGCTGGTCTACCCGTTCATCGTCAACGACCCCGGCGAGGGCACGCAGGCCAAGCGGCGCGGGCACGCCACCGTCGTGGACCACCTGGTGCCGCCGATGGCGCGGGCCGACACCTACGGCGACCTGGCCAAGCTGGAGCAGCTCCTCGACGAGTACGCGCTCGTCTCCGACCTGGACCCGGTGAAGGCCCCGGCGGTGCGCGCGCAGATCTGGACCCTGGTCAAGGCCGCGGAACTGCACCACGACCTGCACGTGGACGAGCAGCCGGACGACGCGGAGTTCGACGAGTTCGTCATGCACATCGACGGCTATCTGTGCGAGATCAAGGACGTGCAGATCCGCGACGGCCTGCACATCCTGGGCGGCGGCCCGGTCGGCGAACCCCGCGTGAACCTGGTGCTCGCGGTGCTGCGGGCCTCGCAGGTGTGGGGCGGGCGGGCGAACGCGCTGCCGGGCCTGAGGGCCGCGCTGGCCGAGCACTTCGGGATGGTCGAGAAGGAGCTGCTGGCCGAGCCGGGCGCGCCGGTGAAGGTGCCGGCCGAACTGACCGACCTGGTCGAGGGCCCGGCCCGCACCGCCGCCGACACGATCGACCTGCTGGAGCAGCTGTGCCGGCGGTTCGCGGAGGGCATGGAGGCCCGCGACTGGGACGCGGCGGCGGTCCCCGCCCTCGTGCGTGAGGTCGTCGGCACCGAACTCCCCGACGCGGTCGCCGTGTTGAGGTTCGCCTGCGACGAGGTCGTGCCGCGGCTGGCCCGCACCACGGACGAGATCGGCCACATCCTGCGGGCACTGGACGGCGGTTACGTGCCCGCCGGTCCGTCCGGCTCCCCCACGCGCGGTCTCGTCAACGTCCTGCCGACCGGCCGGAACTTCTACTCGGTCGACCCCAAGGCGATTCCGTCCCGGCTGAGCTGGGAGGTCGGCCAGTCGCTCGCGGACTCGCTGGTCCAGCGGTACCTGCGGGACACCGGCGCGTACCCGAAGTCCGTGGGGCTCACGGTGTGGGGCACCTCCGCGATGCGCACGCAGGGCGACGACATCGCCGAGATCCTCGCGCTGCTGGGCTGCCGCCCGGTGTGGGACGACGCCTCGCGCCGCGTGACCGGCTTCGAGGTCGTGCCCCTGGCGGAGCTGGGCCGGCCGCGCATCGACGTCACGGTCCGCATCTCGGGCTTCTTCCGGGACGCCTTCCCGCACGTCGTCGGGCTGATCGACGACGCGGTGCGGGCGGTGGCCGACCTGGACGAACCGGCCGACTCCAACTACGTGCGGGCGCACGCCGACGCGGACACCGCCGAGCACGGCGACCGGCGGCGCGCGACCGCCCGCATCTTCGGCTCCAAGCCGGGCGCGTACGGCGCCGGTCTGCTGCCGCTGATCGACGCCCGCAACTGGCGCTCGGACGCCGACCTCGCCGAGGTGTACGCGGTGTGGGGCGGCTACGCCTACGGGCGCGGGCTGGACGGGCGGGCGGCGCGCGGCGACATGGAGACGGCGTTCAAGAGGATCGCGGTGGCGGCGAAGAACGTCGACACCCGCGAGCACGACCTCGTCGACGCCGACGACTACTTCCAGTACCACGGCGGCATGGTCGCCATGGTCCGGCACCTCACGGGCGCGAGCCCCGAGGCCTACGTCGGCGACTCGGCCACCCCGGACCAGGTGAAGACCCGCACGCTCGGCGAGGAGACGCACCGCGTGTTCCGCGCCCGCGTGGTCAACCCGCGCTGGATGGCGGCGATGCGCCGGCACGGCTACAAGGGCGCCTTCGAGATGGCGGCCACCGTCGACTACCTCTTCGGCTACGACGCCACGGCCGGGGTGGTGGACGACTGGATGTACGAGAAGCTCAGCGCGGAGTACGTCTTCGACCCGGAGAACCGGGACTTCATGAAGCAGTCCAACCCGTGGGCGCTGCGCGGCATCACGGAACGTCTGCTGGAGGCCGCGGACCGCGGTCTGTGGGCGGAGCCGGACGCGGAGACCCTGGAGCGGCTGCGCGCCACCTACCTGGAGCTCGAAGGCGACTTGGAGGGCGACCAGTGACCACCCCCTTTCCGTTCACGGCCGTTGTCGGTCAGGACGACCTCAGGCTCGCGCTGCTGCTGAACGCGGTCTCGCCGCAGGTGGGCGGCGTACTCGTGCGCGGCGAGAAGGGCACCGCCAAGTCCACGGCGGTGCGTGCCCTGTCCGCGCTGCTGCCCGAGGTGCCGGTCGTGCCCGGCTGCCGGTTCTCCTGCGACCCCGGCTCCCCCGACCCGGGGTGCCCGGACGGGCCGCACGAGGCCGGCGACGGGGTGAGCAGGCCCGCGCGCATGGTCGAACTGCCGGTCGGCGCCTCCGAGGACCGGCTCGTCGGCGCGCTCGACATCGAGCGGGCGCTCGCGGAGGGCGTGAAGGCCTTCGAGCCGGGGCTGTTGGCCGACGCGCACCGCGGCATCCTGTACGTGGACGAGGTCAACCTCCTGCACGACCACCTGGTCGACCTGCTGCTGGACGCCGCCGCCATGGGTGCCTCCTACGTGGAGCGCGAGGGCGTGTCCGTGCGGCACGCCGCGCGGTTCCTGCTCGTCGGCACGATGAACCCCGAAGAGGGCGAGCTGCGCCCGCAGTTGCTCGACCGGTTCGGGCTGACCGTCGAGGTCACCGCCTCGCGCGAGCCCGACCAGCGCGTCGAGGTGGTCCGGCGGCGGCTCGCCTACGACGACGACCCGGCCGGGTTCGCCGCGCGCTGGGCCGACGAGGAGGCCGCCGTGCGCGCCCGGATCGTGGCCGCGCGTGCGCTGCTGCCGCGGGTGCGCCTCGGCGACGGGGCGCTGCGGCAGATCGCGGCGACCTGTGCCGCGTTCGAGGTGGACGGCATGCGCGCCGACATCGTGATGGCGCGCACGGCGACCGCGCTGGCCGCGTGGGCGGGCCGCGGCGAGGTGCTGGCCGAGGACGTACGGCAGGCCGCGCTGCTCGCGCTGCCGCACCGCAGGCGCCGCAACCCGTTCGACGCGCCGGGCCTGGACGAGGACAAGCTGGACGAGACGCTGGAGGAGTTCTCCGGCGAGAGCGAGCACGAGAGCGACGACGACCCCGACCCGGACGGCCCCGGTGGTGGTGGCGGCGGTGGTCAGTCGCCGTCGGAGGGGCCCGGGGACGGGGATACCGGCGCGCGGCCGGAGGCCGGTGAGGACGGGGAGCCGCAGCCGTCCGGGGGCGCCGGGGAGCAGTCCGCCGTGCGGGCCGCCGAGCCGTTCCGCACCAAGGTGCTGAGCGTGCCCGGCCTCGGTGAGGGCGCCGCCGGGCGGCGTTCGCGGGCGCGGACCGAGCACGGCAGGACCACCGGGGCGCGGCGTCCGCGGGGGGCGCTGACCAAGCTGCATCTGGCGGCGACCGTGCAGGCGGCGGCCCCGCACCAGCGGGCGCGCGGCCGGTCGGGGCCGGGGCTGGTGGTGCGCCGGGACGATCTGCGGCAGGCGACGCGGGAGGGCCGCGAGGGCAACCTCGTGCTGTTCGTGGTGGACGCCTCCGGTTCGATGGCGGCGCGGCAGCGGATGAGCGCCGTGAAGGGCGCCGTGCTGTCGCTGCTGCTGGACGCGTACCAGCGGCGGGACAAGGTGGGGCTGGTGACGTTCCGGGGGTCGGCCGCCGACGTGGCGCTGCCGCCGACGTCGTCGGTGGACGCGGCGGCGGTCCGGCTGGAGTCGCTGCCGACCGGTGGCCGTACGCCGCTGGCGGCCGGGCTGCTCAGGGCGCACGAGGTGCTGCGGGTGGAGCGGCTGCGGGACCCGGCGCGCCGGGCGCTGGTGGTCGTGGTGACCGACGGGCGGGCCACGGGCGGCCCGGAGCCGGTCGCGCTGGCGGGGCGGGCGGCACGGCTGTTCGCGGCCGAGGGTGTCGCCTCGGTGGTGGTGGACTGCGAGTCGGGGCCGGTGCGGCTGGGGCTCGCCGGGCAGCTCGCGGGCGATCTCGGCGGTACGGCGGTGACGCTGGACGAGCTGCGGGCGGACTCGATCGCCGGTCTGGTCAGGGAAGTTCAGGGCAACAGGAGGGCGGCGTAATGCCTCAGGGACAGCCGAGTGTCATCCCCGACGACGGTCTGACGACGCGTCAGCGGCGCAACCGGCCGCTGGTCGTCGTGCACACCGGCGTCGGCAAGGGCAAGTCGACCGCCGCGTTCGGGCTCGCGCTGCGCGCCTGGAACCAGGGCTGGCCGATCGGGGTGTTCCAGTTCGTCAAGTCGGCGAAGTGGAAGGTCGGCGAGGAGAACGCGCTGCGCGTGCTGGGCGCCTCCGGCGAGGGCGGCACCGTCGACTGGCACAAAATGGGCGAGGGCTGGTCCTGGGTCCAGCGCGACGCGCAGATGGACAACGAGGAGAAGGCCCGCGAGGGCTGGGAGCAGGTCAAGCGGGACCTGGCCGCCGAGACGTACCGGCTGTACGTGCTGGACGAGTTCGCGTACCCGATGCACTGGGGCTGGGTCGACACCGACGAGGTGGTCGAGGTGCTGCGCGACCGGCCCGGCACCCAGCACGTGGTGATCACCGGGCGGAACGCGCCCGGCAAGCTGGTCGACTTCGCCGATCTCGTGACCGACATGTCCAAGGTGAAGCACCCGATGGACGCCGGGCAGAAGGGGCAGAGGGGCATCGAGTGGTGACAGCGTCCGTCCCACGGCTGGTCGTCGCCGCGCCCTCCTCGGGCAGCGGCAAGACCACCGTCGCCACGGGGTTGATGGCCGCGCTGACCGCGCGAGGGCTCGCCGTGTCCCCGCACAAGGTCGGCCCGGACTACATCGACCCCGGGTACCACGCGCTCGCCACCGGGCGCGCGGGGCGGAACCTCGACGCGTATCTGTGCGGGCCGGAGCTGATCGGGCCGTTGTTCGCGCACGGGGCGCGCGGCTGCGACATCGCCGTGGTCGAGGGTGTGATGGGGCTGTACGACGGTGCCGCCGGGGAGGGCGAACTGGCGTCCACCGCGCAGGTCGCCAAGCTGCTGCGGGCGCCGGTGGTGCTCGTGGTCGACGCGTCGTCGCAGTCACGGTCGGTGGCCGCTCTGGTGCACGGGTTCGTGACCTGGGACCCGGAGGTGCGGATCGGGGGCGTGATCCTGAACAAGGTCGCGTCCGACCGGCACGAGGGGTTGTTGCGGGAGGCGCTGGACTCCGTCGGGGTGCCGGTGCTCGGTGTGCTGCGGCGGGCCGCGCGGGTGGAGACGCCGTCCCGGCACCTGGGGCTGGTGCCGGTCGCCGAGCGGCGCGGCGGGGCCGTGGACGCCGTGGACGCCATGGGGGCGATGGTGGCCGGCGGATGCGATCTGGAGGCGCTGACGGCGCTGGCGCGCAGTGCGGGGGTGGTGCCGGGCACGGCCTGGGACGCGGCCGAGGCGCTGGCCGCCTCGCCCCCGGCGCCCCTGTCTTCCCCGTCTCCCCTGTCTCCTCGTGCCGTCCCGTCGCCGGGGGCCGCCGTCCCCGGACCGGCGCTCCGGTCCGCAGGGGCTGGTCCGCAGGCGCCGGACGGGCCGGTGGTCGCCGTCGCCGGGGGGTCCGCGTTCACGTTCTCGTACACCGAGCACGCCGAACTGCTCGCCGCCGCCGGGGCCGAGGTCGTCGCCTTCGATCCGCTGCGCGACGAGCGACTGCCCGACGGGACACGCGGGCTGGTGATCGGTGGCGGGTTCCCCGAGGTGTACGCCGCCGAGCTGTCCGCCAACGAGTCGCTGCGCGAGGCCGTTGCCGAGCTGGCCCTCGGGGGCGCTCCCGTCGCCGCCGAGTGCGCCGGGCTGCTGTACCTGTGCCGGGAGCTGGACGGGCTGCCGATGTGCGGGGTGCTCGACGCCACGGCCCGGATGACGGAGCGGCTCACCCTCGGGTACCGGGACGCCGTGGCCGTCGGGGACAGTTCGCTCGCCGTGGCCGGGACGCGGATGCGGGGCCACGAGTTCCACCGCACCGCCGTCGAGCCCGGCGCGGGCACCGAACCCGCCTGGGGCGTACGCGCTCCCGCGCGGCGGGTCGAAGGTTTCGTACAGCGCGGTGTGCACGCGAGTTATCTGCACACGCACTGGGCGTCCGCGCCCGGTGTCGCCCGTCGGTTCGTGGAGAGGTGCCGGACGTCATGAGCAGCAGGCTGATCGGAGTCGGGGTCGGTCCGGGCGATCCGGAGCTGGTGACCGTGAAGGGCGTCAACGCCCTGCGGGCCGCCGAGGTCGTCGTCGTCCCGGTGATGGACACCGGGGAGCGCGGGCGGGCCGAGGCGACCGTGCTGCGCTACGTGCCCGGGGAGAAGGTGGTCCGGGTCGTGTTCGCGCTGAACGAGCGCACCGACCGGGCCCGCCGCGAGGCCGCCTGGGACGCCGCGGGCGCGCGCGTCGCCGGGCTGCTGCGCAGCCACGGCTCCGTCGCCTTCGCGACCATCGGCGACCCCAACGTGTACTCGACGTTCACGTATCTCGCGCAGACCGTCGGCGAGCTGGTGCCCGGGACCGTCGTGGAGACCGTGCCCGGCATCACCGCCATGCAGGACCTCGCCTCCCGGTCGGGTGCCGTGCTGACGGAGGGGACCGAGCCGCTCACGCTGGTGCCGGTCACCGCCGGGTCCGCCGTGCTCAAGGACGCCCTGAACGGTCCCGGGACGGTCGTGGCGTACAAGTTCGGGCGGCAGGCCGGCGAGGTCGCCGAGGCGCTGCGCGAGACCGGGCGGATCGGCGACGCCGTGTGGGGGTCGGCGCTCGGGCTGCCCGAGGAGTCCATCCGGCCGGCCGGCGACCTGGACGGCGGGGCCCTGCCCTACCTGTCGACGCTCATCGCGCCCGCCCGGCGCGACGGCGGCCGGGGCGGCAAGCTGTGACCGTCCGGGCGACCGGCCGGGCCCGGCACGGGACGGCGCCCCCGCCGTCGGTCCGGCCCCCGGCCGCGCCCCTCCGGTGCCGGCGACCGCTGGACACGTAGGACGCGTCGCACCGGCCCCGGCAGGCGCGCGCATGCGCACGCGCGGTCCGTGCCGGACCGCGGCACCTCGCAGAACCCGCAGAACCCGCAGAACCCGCAGAACTCGCAGAACCCTCGCAGGACTTGTAGGAGAGGACCGATTCCCATGGCCGATGCCCCCACCGGCAAGGTGACCTTCGTCGGTGCCGGCCCCGGCGCCGCCGATCTGCTGACGTTCCGCGCGGCGCGCGCCATCGCCGAGGCGGACGTCGTGATCTGGGCCGCCAGCCTGGTCCAGGAGGAGGTACTCACGCACGCGCGCGAGGACGCGGAGATCCTCGACTCGGCGAAGATGTCCCTGGAGGACGTGGTGGCCGTGTACCGGCGCGCGTCCGAGGAGGGCCTGCGCGTCGCCCGTATCCACTCCGGCGACCCGGCGCTGTGGGGCGGTACCCAGGAGCAGGTTGACCGGTGCGCCGAGATCGGCATCGCGACCGAGATCGTGCCCGGCGTCTCCTCGTTCTCCGCCGTCGCCGCGCTCGCGCAGCGGGAGCTGACGATCCCGGAGGTCGCGCAGTCCGTCGTGCTGACCCGGCTCGGCGGCGGCAAGACGCCGATGCCGCCCGGCGAGGAGGTCCGCGAGTTCGCCCGGCACGGCACGACCATGGCGGTGTTCCTGTCGGCGGCCCGCAGCGGCCAGCTGGTGCGGGAGCTGCTGGAGGGCGGCTACCCGACGGACACGCCGGTCGTCGTCGCGTACCAGGCGACCTGGCCGGAGGAACTGGTCGTGAAGTGCACGATCGCCACGCTGGAGGAGACGGTCAAGGAGCACAAGCTCTGGAAGCACACGCTGTTCCTGGTCGGCCCCGCCCTCGACGCGCACGGCACCCGCTCGCACCTGTACCACCCCGGTCACTTCCACGGCTACCGCAAGGCCGACCCGGAGGCCCGCCGGGCCCTGCGCACCCGGGGTGCGAGCACGTGATCCACGAGATCACGGTCGTCGGCACGGGCACGGGCGCGCCACTCGACGAGGACGTCCTCGCCGGGGCGCGGCTCGTCGTGGGCGGGCGGCGGCACCTGGACGCCGCGCGGCTGCCGGACACGGCGGAGCGGGTCGTGCTCGGGCCGCTGGCGCCTGCCCTGGACGCCGTCGCCCGGCACCTGGACAAGGGCGAGGCGGACGGCCGGGTCGTCGTGCTCGCCTCCGGGGACCCCGGCTTCTTCGGGATCGTGCGGGCGCTGGCCGAGCGCTTCGGCCCGGAGCGGCTGGACGTGCGGCCCGGCGTGTCCTCCGTCGCCGCCGCGTTCGCGCGGGCCGGGCTGCCGTGGGACGACGCCGTGGTGGTGAGCGCGCACGGGCGGGACCTGCGGACCGCGGTGCACGTGTGCCTGGCGCGCCCCAAGGTCGCCGTGCTGACCGGCCCCGGGGCCGGGCCGGCCGAACTGGGCGCCGCGCTCGCCCGGACCGGGACGCGGGTGCTGGTCGTCGCGTCGGCGCTCGGCTCGCCGGACGAGCGGGTCGAGCGGGTGACGCCGGCGGAGGCCGCCGCCCGGGACTGGGGCGCGGACGTCAGCGTGGTGCTGTGCCTGGACGCGTCGCGCGCGCTCGGCGGCGTCCGCACGGTCGCCGGTCCCGCGGCCCAGCCGGACGGCTGGGCCCTGGACGAGAGCGCGTTCGCGCACCGCGACTCGATGATCACGAAGTTCGAGGTGCGGGCGCTCGCCCTGGCCCGGCTCGGGCCGCGCCTCGGTGACCTCGTCTGGGACATCGGCGCGGGCTCGGGTTCCGTCGCCGTCGAGTGCGCGCGGCTCGGCGCCGCCGTCACCGCCGTCGAGAAGACCCCGGACGGTGTGGAGCGCGTCCGCGCCAACGCCGCCGCGCACGGTGTCGACCTGCACGTGGTGCACGGGGCGGCGCCCACGGTGCTGTCCGATCTCCCCGATCCCGACGCCGTGTTCGTCGGCGGCGGTGGCCGCGAGCTGCCCGGGATCGTCACGGCCTGCGCGCGGCGGGCCCGGCGGACGGTGGTCGTCGCGATGGCCGCGCTGGACCGGGTGCCGGCGGTGCGGGACGCGCTGACCGGGGCCGGGTTCGACTGCGACGGGGTGCTGCTGCAGTCGTCGCGGCTCGCGCCGCTGCCGGGGGACGTGACCCGGCTGGCGGCCACCAATCCCGTTTTCCTGCTGTGGGGCGTCAGGCCCCAGGCCCGTACCGAAGGAGTTGCTCAGTGATCGGCCTCATTTCCGCCACCGCGGCGGGGGCGGCGGCGCGGGACCGGCTGGCCGCGGCCTGGCCGGAGCGCACGCGCGTGTACGACGGGCCCGCCCGGGACGCCGTACGGGCCGCGTTCGCGGAGTGCGAGCAGCTCGTGTGCTTCCTGGCGACGGGCGCGGTGGTGCGGCTGATCGCGCCGCTGCTGTCCGACAAGGCGTCCGACGCGGGCGTGGTGTGCGTCGACGAGAGCGGGCGGTTCGCCGTGTCGCTGGTCGGCGGGCACGGGGGCGGCGCCAACGACCTGGCCCGCGAGGTGGCCGAGGTGCTGGACGCGCGGCCGGTCGTGACGACGGCGACGGACGCGGTCGGGGTGCCCGGACTGGACACGCTGGGGCTGCCGGTCGAGGGCGACGTCGCCGGGGTGTCGCGGGCGCTGCTGGACGGTGAGCCGGTCGCGCTGCGGGCCGAGGTGTCCTGGCCGCTGCCCGCGCTGCCGGTCGGCGCGGAGGGCGCGTACACGATCCGGCTGACGGACCGTCACCTCGACGCCGTTCCCGAGCGTGAGGTGGTGCTGCGGCCGCCGTCCCTGGTCGTCGGTGTGGGTGCCTCCAGGGGCGCGCCCGTCGAGGAGGTGCTCGGGCTGGTCGAGGCGGCGTTGCGGGACGCCGGGCTGTCCGCGCGGAGCGTCGGCGAGCTGGCCACCGTCGACGCCAAGGCGGAGGAGCCCGGCATCGTGCGGGCCGCCGAGCGGCTCGGGGTGCCTCTCGTGACGTACTCCGCCGGGGAACTGGCCCGGGTCGCCGTGCCCAACCCGTCCGGCGCGCCGCTCGCCGCCGTCGGGACGCCCTCCGTCGCGGAGGCCGCGGCCCTGGCACGCGGAGGCGAACTGCTCGTCCCCAAGCGGAAGTCCGAGCGGACGGACGGGCGGCCCGCGATGGCGACCTGCGCCGTCGTGCGGCGGCCCGCGCGCGGGCGGCTCGCGGTCGTCGGGCTCGGGCCGGGCGCCCGGGACCTGCTGACGCCGCGCGCGAAGGCGGAGCTGCGGCGCGCGTCCGTGCTCGTCGGGCTCGACCAGTACGTCGACCAGATCCGCGACCTGCTGCGGCCCGGCACCCGCGTCCTGGAGTCGGGCCTCGGCGCCGAGGAGGAGCGGGCCCGCACGGCGGTCGAGGAGGCCCGGCGCGGGCAGGCCGTCGCGCTCATCGGCAGCGGGGACGCGGGCGTCTACGCGATGGCCTCCCCCGCGCTCGCCGAGGCGTCCGACGACATCGACGTGGTCGGCGTGCCCGGCGTGACGGCGGCGCTCGCGGCCGGGGCGATCCTGGGCGCGCCGCTCGGCCACGACCACGTGTCGATCAGCCTGTCCGACCTGCACACGCCGTGGGAGGTCATCGAGCGGCGGGTGCGGGCGGCGGCCGAGGCGGATCTCGTCGTGACGTTCTACAACCCGCGCAGCCGGGGCCGTGACTGGCAGCTGCCGAAGGCGCTCGGCATCCTCGCGGAGCACCGGGCGCCCGCGACTCCGGTCGGTGTCGTCCGCAACGCCTCCCGGCCGGACGAGTCCAGCCGCCTGACGACGCTGGCCGCGCTGGACCCGGCGACGGTCGACATGATGACGGTCGTGACGGTCGGCAACACCGCGACCCGTGAGATCGCGGGCCGCATGGTGACGCCGCGCGGCTACCGCTGGCAGGAGAGCCGGCCGAAGCCCCCGGAACACCCCGAGCACCCCGAGCACCCCAAGCACCCCGAGCACGCGGAGACCACGCGGCACCCGGAACACGCCGTGAACAAGGAGGAGTCCCGGTGAACCGTGTGGTCCACCCCATCGAGGAGGAGTCCTTCCGGCGGCTGCGCGCCCGCCTGGACACCTCGCACTTCCCGCCGCTGACCCGGGCGGTCGTGGAACGCGTCATCCACTCCTCCGCCGACCTCGGTTACGCCGACGAACTCGTCATGGACGAGGGGCGGTTGGCGACGGCGCACGCCGCGCTGCACGCCGGTGCGCCGGTCGTCGTGGACGTGGAGATGGTCGCGGCGGGCATCACGCGCCGCGACACCGTCTGCCGTCTGAAGGACGCCGAGTCCGGTCCGGGCCTGACGCGTTCGGCGCACGCGATGCGCCTGGCGTACGAGCAGGTCGGACCCGGCGCGCTGTGGGTGATCGGCTGCGCGCCTACCGCCCTGGAGGAACTGCTGACGCTGGACGCCTCCCCCGCGCTCGTCATCGGTCTGCCCGTCGGTTTCGTCGGGGCGGCCGAGTCCAAGGCCGCGTTGCGCGAGAGCGGGCTGCCCGCCGTGAGCAACGTGTCCGAGAAGGGCGGGTCGGCGGTCGCCGCCGCCGCGCTCAACGCCCTGCTGTACCACCCCACCACCGAGGAGAACCCGTGACCACCCCGCCCGCCCTGCTCATCGCCGGCCACGGCACCCGGGACGAGGCCGGAGCCGAGGCGTTCCGCGACTTCGTCCGGGAGCTGGGCCGCCGCAACCCCGAACTGCCCGTCGCGGGCGGCTTCATCGAGCTGTCCCCGCCGCCGCTGGGCGAGGCGGTGACCGAGCTCGTGGAGCGGGGCGTGCGCCGGTTCGCCGCCGTGCCGCTGATGCTGGTGTCCGCCGGTCACGCCAAGGGCGACATTCCGGCGGCGCTGGCCCGCGAGAAGGAGCGCCACCCCGGCATCTCGTACACGTACGGCCGCCCGCTGGGCCCGCACCCGGCGCTGCTGAGCGTGCTGGAGCGGCGCCTGGACGAGGCGCTGGGCGGCCCGGCCCGCTCGCCGCAGGACCGGTCCGACGTGACGGTGCTGCTGGTGGGGCGCGGCTCGACCGATCCCGACGCCAACGCCGAGGTGCACAAGGCGGCCCGGCTGCTGTGGGAGGGGCGCGGTTGCGCGGGCGTGGAGACGGCGTTCGTGTCGCTGGCGGCGCCGGACGTGCCGAGCGGCCTCGACCGGTGCGTGCGGCTCGGGGCGAAGCGGATCGTCGTGCTGCCGTACTTCCTGTTCACCGGGATCCTGCCGGACCGGGTGCGGCAGCAGACGGAGGGCTGGGCGGAGGCGCACCCGGGCGTCGACGTGCGGTCGGCGGACGTCATCGGTCCGGAGCCGGAGCTGCTGGATCTGGTGATGGAACGGTACGCGGAGGCCCTCAAGGGCGATCTGCGGATGAACTGCGACTCGTGCGTGTACCGCATCGCGCTGCCGGGCTTCGAGGACAAGGTGGGGATGCCCCAGCAGCCGCACTACCACCCGGACGACGACGGCCACCACCACGGGCACCACCATCACGGCGGGCACACGCACTCCCATGCCCACTGAGGTGCCCACGGAGGGTTCCGCCGGGGGCGGGCACGATCTGCGGCACCACGGGGACGCCGAGGTGCGCGACGACGGCGCGAAGCTCGTGGACCTCGCCGTGAACGTCCGCGCGGACACCCCGCCGGACTGGCTCCGGGAGGTCGTCGAGGGGTCGCTCGGCTCGCTGGCGGCGTACCCGGACGGCCGGGCGGCGCGGGCCGCGGTGGCGCGGCGGCACGGGCTGCCGCCGGAGCGGGTGCTGCTGACGGCGGGTGCCGCCGAGGCGTTCGTGCTGCTGGCGCGCGCCCTGAAGGTGCGCCGACCGGTCGTGGTGCACCCGCAGTTCACGGAGCCGGAGGCGGCGCTGCGGGACGCCGGGCACACCGTGCACCGGGTGCTGCTGGAGGCCTCGAACGGTTTCCGGCTGGCTCCGGCGGCCGTGCCGGAGGACGCCGACCTGGTGGTGATCGGCAACCCGACGAACCCGACGTCGGTGCTGCACCCGGCCGCCGGCGTCGCGGGGCTCGCCCGGCCCGGGCGCACGCTCGTCGTCGACGAGGCGTTCATGGACGCGGTGCCGGGCGAGCGCGAGACGCTGGCGGGGCGGACGGACGTGCCGGGCCTCGTGGTGCTGCGCAGCCTCACCAAGACGTGGGGGCTGGCGGGGCTGCGCATCGGCTACGTGCTGGCCGCCCCGGAGACGATCGCGGAGCTGGAGCGGGCCCAGCCGCTGTGGCCGGTGTCCACCCCGGCGCTGGCGGCGGCCGAGGCGTGCGTGAGCCCGCGGGCGCTGGCCGAGGCGGCGCACGCGGCGCACCGCGTCGCCGCCGACCGGGACCATCTGCTCGCGGGTCTCGCGGAGTTCGCCCCGGAGGGGGTACGGGTCGTGACCCCCGCCGAGGGTCCCTTCGTCCTCGTGCGCCTGCCCCGCGCCGCCGCGGTCCGCCACCGCCTGCGCGGTCTCGGCTTCGCGGTGCGGCGCGGGGACACCTTCCCTGGCCTGGACGAGGAGTGGCTCCGCCTCGCGGTCCGGGACAGGACCACGGTGAACGGCTTCCTCACGGCCCTGAAGCGGGCCATGGCGCCGACCGGGGACTGACGAGGACCGAGTGCCGACGCGGGACTGACGGACCGGGCCGGGGTGCCGGCGCGGGACCGACGACAGGTCCAGGGCGCGGGCGCGGGCCGGACGACCGCGCGTCGGCGCCAACCCGGGTCCGACGCCCGGGTCATGGCGCCGACGCTGAACGGACAACCGGGCGACGCCGCCGACCCGGGCCGGACGACCGAACGCCAACGGCAACCGAGCCGGACGGCCGGACGCCGACGGCAACCAGAGCCGGACGGCCGGGCGACGACGCCGACGCAGGGCCGACGTCACGCCCGACCGCGCCGCCGGGGGTCAGTTCCTGCTGCCCCGGCGGGCCATCACCACCGCTCCGCCGCCCGCGACCAGCAGGGCCAGGGCGCCGCCCGCGATGTACGGCGTCATCGAATTGCCGCCCGTCTCGGCGAGGTTGACGTCCTCGGCCGCGGCGCCCTGGGGCTCCACACCGTCCGGGGACTGCTGGGCGGCGGGGGCCACCGGGGACTCGCAGGTGGCCTTGGCGAGGGTCACCGTGCCCTGGACCTCGGCGACGTTCAGCTTCAACGGGTTGACGGCGACGGTGAGTTCGAGGGCGGTGGCCGCGGCCGTGCGGGACGTGGTCTCCCGCTCGGACAGGTCGAGCCGCACCTCGCCGACGCCGGGCACGTTCACGTCGGTCGTGCCGCCGCTGGTCAGGGTCACGCGCTTGCCGAGCACGGTGACCGTGCCCAGCACGTTGGACGCGGCGACCGGCGTCTTCCCGGCCTCGCAGGTGGCCTTCGCCGTGACCTGCTCGACCTCGATGAGGGACAGCAGCGGCAGGCCGGGCACGTGCATTCTGGCGCGGACGAGCTCGGTGGAGCCCTCCGCCTTCTCGGCCGTGGCCGTCGCCGCCGCGCGGGCGACGTCGGCGCGCAGCACGGTGAAGGGCTGCCCGCCGTCGACGCCTTCGAGGGTGGCGGTGAGGGCGGTCTTCTCGGCGGTCTGCGGCGCCTGGACCTCGTTGAGGGTGACCGCGAGCGGGACGTTCACGGTCTTGTTGAGCAGGGACACGTCGAGCCCGGTGCGCAGCACGACGGCGCTCGCGCGGCCGTGTTCGCCGGTCGCGTGAGCGGAGCCCGCGCCGGCCAGGGCCGCGGGACCGGCGGCCAGGGCCGTGGCCGTCGCGACGGTGGCGAGACGGCGTGCGGGCATGCGGAACTTGTTGCGGTTCAAGGTGGTGGGACTCCCAGGTGAGGCTTGCTCGGGACCCGGTAAGAATTACGTACTGAGAGTGAACGGGCAGCAATCCAGCGTTACTTCACTCCATCGGGTGGTTTCCGCGAGACTTTTCGATCCTTCCGGCACGGGTGTTCCCGCGCGGCCCCTCGGGTGCCTCCTCACGAGTGGGCGGCCGGAGGTGACCGAGGGAGTGCGCGACGCGCGCAGCCACCCGGGCCGTCGGACCCGCCGACCCGTGGGTCTCGGCCCGCTAGCCGACGACGCGCCCGTTCAGCACCACCCGGCGCGGCGCCGCCAGCACCCGTACGTCGGTCCGCGGGTCGGCGTCGTACACCACGAGGTCCGCCGCGGCCCCCTCGTCCAGGCCGGGCCGGCCGAGCCAGTCGCGGGCGGCCCAGGTGCCCGCGGCGAGGGCGTCGACGGGCGGGATGCCGGCGGTGACCAGTTCGGCGACCTCGGCCGCGGCCAGCCCGTGGGGCAGGGTGCCGCCGGCGTCGGTGCCGACGAAGACGGGGATGCCGGCGTCGTAGGCGGAGCGGACGGTGTCGTAGCGGCGTTCGTGGAGCCGGCGCATATGGGCCGACCAGCGCGGGAACTTGGCCTCGCCGCCGTCGGCGAGCTTCGGGAACGTCGCGATGTTGACGAGGGTCGGCACGATGGCGACGCCCCGCTCGGCGAACAGCGGGATCAGGTCCTCGGTGAGTCCCGTGGCGTGCTCGACGCAGTCGATGCCGGCCTCCACGAGGTCCCGCAGGGAGACCTCGGCGAAGCAGTGCGCGGTGACACGGGCGCCGAGCCGGTGCGCCTCGGCGATGGCCGCCTCGACGGCGCCGCGCGGCCAGCACGCCGACAGATCGCCGAGGTCGCGGTCGATCCAGTCGCCGACCAGTTTCACCCAGCCGTCGCCGCGCCGGGCCTCCTGGGCGACGTACGCGACGAGGTCCTCGGGCTCGACCTCCCAGGCGTAGTTGCGGATGTAGCGGCGGGTGCGGGCGATGTGCCGGCCGGCGCGGATGATCTTCGGCAGGTCGTCGCGGTCGTCGATCCAGCGGGTGTCGGACGGTGAACCGGCGTCGCGGATCAGCAGCGTGCCGGCGTCGCGGTCGGTGAGGGCCTGCTTCTCGGCGACGTCCTGGGGCACGGCCCCGTGCTGGTCGAGACCGACGTGGCAGTGGGCGTCGACCAGGCCGGGCAGCGCCCAGCCCTCGACGGTCGTGACGTCCCGGGCTCCGGCGGGGCGGTCGTAGGAGACCCGCCCGTCGATCACCCACAGCTCGTCCCGGACGTCCTCCGCCCCGACGAGCACCCGCCCCTTGACGTGCAGCACCGTGCGATCGCTCATGCCCTGCACCTTAGTGAGCGCGTCCACGTGCCCGCCCACCCGGTCGGCCGCTACTCCTTGCCCACCTGGTCCGAGGTCTCCTCCTCCACCTCCGCCATCGCCGGGTCGAGGAGGCGGGAGAGGAAGTGGCGGGTGCGTTCGTGGCTCGGGGAGCCGATGACCCGTTCCGGGGTGCCGTCCTCCACGATCACGCCGCCGTCCATGAAGACGACCCGGTCGGCGACCTCGCGGGCGAAGGTCATCTCGTGGGTGACGACCATCATCGTCATGCCCTCGTCGGCGAGCATGCGCATCACGGCGAGGACGTCCCCGACCAGTTCGGGGTCGAGCGCCGAGGTCGGCTCGTCGAACAGCATCACCTCGGGGCCCATGGCGAGCGCGCGGGCGATGGCCACCCGCTGCTGCTGACCGCCGGAGAGCGACGACGGGTACGCGTCGGCCTTCTCGGCGAGGCCGACGCGCCGCAGGTTCTCGGCGGCCACCTCCGCCGCCCGCGCCTTGTCCCGGCGCAGCACCCGGCGCTGCGGCAGCGTGAGGTTCTCGGTGACCGTGAGGTGCGGGAACAGGTTGAACTGCTGGAAGACCATGCCGATGCGGCGGCGCACGGCGTCGATGTCGACGTCGGGGTCGGTGAGTTCGGTGCCGCCGACGAAGACCTGGCCCTTGCTGGGCTCCTCCAGGAGGTTCACGCACCGCAGCAGCGTGGACTTGCCGGAGCCGGACGGGCCGATGACGCAGACCACCTCGCCCTGGCCGATCTCCAGGTCGATGCCCCGCAGGACGTGGTTGTCGCCGAACGACTTGTGCAGGTCGCGTACTCGGATTTCCGGACGGCTCATTTCACGGCCTCCTGGGCCTTCGCCTCCATGCGGCGCACGACGAAGCCGAGCGGGATGGTGACCAGCAGGTAGCACAGGCCGGCGACCAGGATCGGCGTGGAGTTGGCGGTCTGGCTGGCCAGGTCGCGGCCGTACTTGGACAGTTCGCGTTCCTCCAGGGTGACGCCGAGGAACAGCACCAGCGAGGAGTCCTTGAACAGGAGCACCAGCTCGTTCGTCAGCGGCGGCAGGATGATGCGGAACGCCTGCGGGATGATGATGGAGACCATCGCGCGCGCGGGTGAGAAGCCCAGTGAACGGGCCGCCTCCATCTGCCCCTTGGGCACCGCCTGGATGCCGGCGCGGATGGTCTCCGCCATGTACGCGGCGGCCACCAGGCCGAGGGCGAGGGCGACCTTGCCGTACGTGCCGCCGACGATCTCGGTGCCGGGGAAGGCCAGTGGCACGGCCACGCCGATGAAGATGAAGATCAGCAGGGCGGGCAGGCCCCGGAAGATCTCGATGTAGATCCCGGCGAGCCAGCGGTAGGGGCCCACGGACGACAGCCGCATGAGCGCGATGACCATGCCGAGCGCCAGACCGACGGCGAAGCCGGTCACGGTGAAGAGCACGGTGTTCTTGAGCGCCAGCGTGATGACGTCCGGGAACATCTCCCGCGCGATGTCCTGCTGCGCGAACTGGTTCTTCAGCCGTCCCCAGTCGGCCGAGACCGCGAAGGCGATCACGGCCGCGACGAAGACGGCGTACTGGACACCCCGCGACAGGCCGCGCTTCTGGCGTCGCGTGAGGCCCTTCTTTTTCGGCTGGAGTGCGGTGTCCGCCTCGGTCATGAGGCGGCGGGCGACGCGGCCGACTCGTCGTACGGGCCGATCCACCGCTCGTACAGCTTCTTGTACGTGCCGTCGGCCTTGGCGTCCGCGAGCGCCTTGTTGACGGCCTCGCGCAGCTTGGTGTTGCCCTTCTTCACCGTGAAGCCGTACTGCTCACCGGTGTTGATGTTGTCGGCGACCTCGAAGGCCTCGGCGTTGGCCTTGTCCTTCAGCCAGCCCTGGACGACCGGGTAGTCGATGACGACGGCCTTGACCTGGCCGGTGCGCAGGCCGTTGAGGACGGCGTCGGAGGACTCGAAGGAGACCGGGTCGAAGCCCTGCTTCTTGGCGTGGTCCTCGCCGGTGGTCTGCGCCTGGGCGCCCAGCTTGACCTTCTTGGCCTTCACGTCGGCGAGCGAGGTGACGCCGCTCTTCTTGTCGACCAGGACGGCCTGGGTGGCGTTGAAGTACGGGTCCGAGAAGTCGACGTTCTTCTTGCGTTCCTCGGTGATGGTCATGCCGGCCGCGGCCAGGTCGCACTCGCCGGAGTTGAGGAACGCGCCGGTCTTGAAGTTCTCGAACGGCGTGTCGACGATGTCCTGCTTGACGCCCAGGTCCTCGGCGACGAGGTCGATCAGGGCGACGTCGAAGCCCTGCACCTTGCCGTCGATCTCCGACTGGAAGGGCGGGTAGGGCAGGTGGGTGCAGGTGGTGAGCTGTCCCGCCTTGACGAGTTCGACGCCGCCTGCGGCGGTCCTGGAGCCGCTGCCGCCGTCGTCGGTGGAGGTGCACGCCGCCACGAGCAGCAGCCCGGCCGTCGCGGTGGTGGCGGCCAGGATGCGGGTCCGGCGCCCGTGGAGCGTATTCACTGGTGTCCTCCTGTGCGGGAACGGTGGCTTCCGATTATAAGGAGACCTTTGGGCCTCTCAAACCAAACCCATGGCGAACGGGTGGCACGGCCTAAGAAGTGGGCGGTCGCGGCGGGGTGCGCGGGGCGCCGGTTACGCTCATCCGCGTCCACTTCCGTGACCGATGCGTCCACCTCCGTGACCGAAGAGAGCACCGCCGTGACGACCCACCCCTTCCTCGATCTCGCCCCGCTGAGCGCCGCGCACTTCGCCTCCGTCGAGGACCGCGTGGCCCGGCTGCTGGACACCCGCCAGGACGTCGTGATCATGCAGGGCGAGGCGCTGCTGCCGCTGGAGGGCGCGATCCGGGGCACGGCGGGGCCCGGCACGACCGCGCTGAACGTCATCACCGGTCCGTACGGCCAGACGTTCGGGGACTGGCTGCGGGACTGCGGCGCGCGGGTGATCGACCTGTCCGTGCCGTTCCACGCGGCGGTCACGGCCGAGCAGATCCGGGCCGCCTTCGCCGAGCACCCGGAGATCGACTTCGTGTCCCTGGTGCACGCCGAGGCCGCGACCGGCAACACGAACCCGGTCGCGGAGATCGGCGAGGTGGTGCGGGCGCACGGGGCGCTGTTCTACCTGGACGCCGTCGCGTCCGTGGGCGCGGAGCCGGTGCTGCCGGACGCGTGGGGCGTGGATCTGTGCGTGATCGGGGCGCAGAAGGCGATGGGCGGCCCGGCCGGGGTCTCGGCGGTGTCGGTGAGCGAGCGGGCCTGGACGCGGATGGCGGCGAACCCGCACGCGCCGCGCCGCTCCTACCTGTCGCTGCTGGACTGGAAGGAGCGCTGGCTCGACGCCGGCCGCAAGGCGCTGCCGCACGCGCCGGCGCAGCTGGAGATGCTGGCGCTGGAGGCGTGCGTCGAGCGGATCGAGGCGGCGGGCCCGGAGAAGGTGATGGCCCGGCACCGGTCGGCCGCGGCGGCGACCCGTGCGGGCGCGCTCGCGCTGGGCGGCGGCCTGGAGCCGTACGTGCACGAGGCGCGGGACGCGGCCCCGGTCGCGACGACGCTGCGGACGCCGCCGGGTGTCGTGGCCGCCGAGCTGGTGGCGCGGGCGCTGGAGACCGACCCGGCGCTGCCGCTGGCCGCGGGCGGGGGTGCGCTGGCGAAGGAGATGATCCGGGTCAACCACTACGGTCCGCACGCCACGCGCGGGGCGGTGCAGGGCAGCCTTGCGGCACTGGGCGCGGCGCTCGCCGAGCAGGGCCTGGCCGTCGACCCGGATGCCGCGCGGCGCGACGCCGAGGCCGCTTGGCAGTGACCAACACCTGAATTCCATCCGATTATCTGGATACTCCAAGCGCATTTCTTGAATTCTCCGGTGAGCAGCTTCCCGTATTCTTCTGCCCGCTTTCTCCGACCCTAAACACTAAGATTCCGATAACACCAATCGACGTAATTCGGGCAGACGTCGGGGCGGTTACACCGCTGTGACGCGTTCCACACCGCTGTCCTTTTGCCCCGTATTTTCCGGACAAACCGCAAGTTATCCCCAGGCTCTCACGCGTCCGTACGCGCCCGCGTGATAACACAAGCCACGCCGATACGTAACCCCGTCCGGCGATGCAATTCGAATTTTCCCTGGGTAAATTCAATTTGCATGACTGCCGCACAAGCAGACCTGCACACCTCTCGCCCGGAAATCCCGGACGGGCTGCGAATCGACCGCCCGTTGGTTTCGGACGGTGCGGAGCTCTGGCGTATCGCCAAGGACTCCGGGAAGCTCGACCTGAACTCCTCCTACAGCTACCTGCTGTGGTGCCGTGACTTCGCCGGGACCTCAGTGGTGGCGCGGGCGGCCGACGGACGCCCCGTCGGATTCGTGACCGGGTACCTGCGGCCGGAGAGTCCGCGGACACTGCTCGTGTGGCAGGTGGCCGTCGACTCCGCCTACCGCGGGCACGGGCTGGCCGCGCGGCTGCTCGACGCGCTGACGCGGCGCGTCGCCGCCGAGCACGGGCTGACCGCCGTCGAGACCACGATCACCCCGGGCAACACCGCGTCCGAGCGGCTGTTCCAGTCGTTCGCCGACCGGCACGGCGCTCGTGTCGAGCGCGAGGTGCTCTTCGAGACGGACCACTTCCCCGACGGTCCGCACGACCCCGAAGTCCTCTACCGCATCGGTCCACTCTCTCCGGTCCACTCCGCCTGACCCCCCACGCATCCACGCATCGAGGAGCGATTCGCCGTGACCATCACCCAGCCCGACCTCAGTGTCTTCGAGACCCTGGAGTCCGAGGTGCGCAGCTACTGCCGCGGCTGGCCCACCGTCTTCGACCGCGCGCTCGGCAGCCGCATGTACGACGAGGACGGCCACGAGTACCTGGACTTCTTCGCGGGCGCCGGCTCACTGAACTACGGCCACAACAACCCCGTGCTGAAACGCGCGCTGATCGACTACCTGGAGCGCGACGGCGTCACCCACGGGCTCGACATGTCGACGACCGCCAAGCGCCGCTTCCTTGAGACCTTCCAGAACCTGGTGCTCCGGCCGCGTGACCTGCCGTACAAGGTCATGTTCCCGGGCCCGACGGGCACCAACGCCGTGGAGTCCGCGCTGAAGCTGGCCCGGAAGGTGAAGGGCCGCGAGGCGATCGTGTCGTTCACCAACGCCTTCCACGGCATGTCGCTGGGCTCGCTCGCCGTGACCGGCAACGCCTTCAAGCGGGCCGGCGCGGGCATCCCGCTGGTGCACGGCACGCCGATGCCGTTCGACAACTACTTCGACGGCCAGGTCCCGGACTTCCTGTGGTTCGAGCGCCTCCTGGAGGACCAGGGCTCCGGCCTGAACAAGCCGGCCGCCGTGATCGTCGAGACCGTGCAGGGCGAGGGCGGCATCAACGTGGCCCGCGCCGAGTGGCTGCGCGCCCTGGCCGAGCTGTGCGAGCGGCAGGACATGCTGCTGATCGTCGACGACATCCAGATGGGCTGCGGCCGGACCGGCGCCTTCTTCTCCTTCGAGGAGGCGGGCATCACGCCGGACATCGTCACCGTGTCCAAGTCGATCAGCGGCTACGGCCTGCCCATGTCGCTGTGCCTGTTCAAGCCCGAGCTGGACGTCTGGGAGCCGGGCGAGCACAACGGCACCTTCCGCGGCAACAACCCCGCCTTCGTCACGGCGACCGCCGCGCTGGAGGCGTACTGGGCCGACGGGTCGGCGATGGAGAAGCAGACCCGCGCCCGTGGTGAGCAGGTCGAGCAGCACATGATCGCCATCACCGAGGAGAACCTCGCCGACGTGAAGGAGTACCGGGGCCGCGGCCTGGTGTGGGGCATGGAGTTCCACGACAAGGACCGCGCGAACAAGATCGCCAAGCGCGCCTTCGAGCTCGGGCTCCTCATCGAGACGTCCGGGCCGGAGAGCGAGGTCGTCAAACTGCTCCCCGCCCTCACCGTCAGCCCGGACGAGCTGGACGAGGGCCTCAAGACCCTCGCCCGTGCGGTGCGCGAGACCGCCTGAGCCCTGGGCGCGGGCCGGCCGCACGCACCGTACGCATCTGAAACACCCCATCTAGGAGGCATCGCAACACCGTGATTGTCCGCTCTTTCAAGGACGTCGAAGGCACCGACCGGCACGTGAAGTCAGCGTCCGGGACGTGGGAGAGCAAGCGCATCGTCCTCGCCAAGGAGAAAGTGGGCTTCTCCCTGCACGAGACGATCCTGTACGCGGGTACGGAGACGTCGATGTGGTACGCGAACCACATCGAGGCCGTCGTCTGCGTCGAGGGCGAGGCCGAGCTGACCGACCACGAGACCGGGAAGACCCACACGATCACGCCCGGCACCATGTACCTGCTGGACGGGCACGAGCGGCACACGCTGAAGGTGAAGGAGGACTTCCGATGCATCTGCGTGTTCAACCCGCCCGTGACCGGCCGTGAGGACCACGACGAGAACGGGGTGTACCCGCTGCTCACCGAGGAGGTGTGATTCATCGTGACCACGACCGTCACCGATCTCTATCCCAGCCGAGGCGCCACCGAGGTGGCCGTCCCGCGCCAGGACCCGGTGGTCTGGGGCGCGCCCGACACGCCGGGGCCGTTCGCGGCCGCCGACCTCCAGGGGTTCGAGCGCGACGGCTTCGTCGCCGTCGACCAGCTCATCACAGACGACGAGGTGGCCGTATACCGGCAGGAGCTGGAGCGGCTCGTCACCGACCCGGAGATCCGCGCCGACGAACGCTCCATCGTGGAGCCGAAGTCGAAGGAGATCCGGTCCGTCTTCGAGGTCCACCGGATCAGCGAGGTGTTCGCGCAACTGGTCCGCGACGAGCGGGTCGTCGGACGGGCGCGGCAGATCCTCGGCTCGGACGTGTACGTCCACCAGTCGCGGATCAACGTCAAGCCGGGCTTCGGTGCCAGCGGGTTCTACTGGCACTCGGACTTCGAGACGTGGCACGCCGAGGACGGCCTGCCGCGGATGCGCACGGTGTCCGTCTCGATCGCGCTGACCGAGAACTACGACACCAACGGCGGGCTCATGATCATGCCGGGGTCGCACAGGACGTTCCTCGGCTGCGCGGGGGCCACGCCGAAGGACAACTACAAGAAGTCGCTGCAGATGCAGGACGCGGGCACGCCGTCCGACGAGGCGCTCACGAAGATGGCGTCGGAGTACGGCATCAAGCTGTTCACCGGCAGGGCCGGCTCGGCGACCTGGTTCGACTGCAACTGCATGCACGGCTCCGGGGACAACATCACGCCGTTCCCGCGCAGCAACGTGTTCATCGTGTTCAACAGCGTGGAGAACGAGGCCGTGGAGCCGTTCGCGGCACCGGTGCGCCGCCCCGAGTTCATCGGGGCTCGGGACTTCACGCCGGTGCGGTGAGTCCCTGCCGGGGGTCCGGGGGTCGCCCCCCGGGTCAACACAGCATCGGGGCTCGGGACTTCACGCCGGTGCGGTGAGTCCCTGCCGGGGGTCCGGGGGTCGCCCCCCGGGTCAACACAGCATCGGGGCTCGGGACTTCACGCCGGTGCGGTGAGTCCATGACGGTCACCCCGGTGCGGTGGTTCCGCGTTCCGCGTTCCGCGTGTTCGTCGGGCGGGCCGTGTCACCCTCGGGTGGCGCGGCCCGCCCGTGTGTCCGGGCCGGGTTCGCTCAGCCGGACAGCACGTCCAGCAGGCGGTCCACGTCGGCCGGGGTGTTGTAGAGGTGGAACGCGGCGCGCAGGTTGCCCGCGCGGTCGGAGACCTCGACGCCGGCGCGGCTCAACTCGTCCTGGCGGTGGCCGAGTCCGGGCACCGAGACGATGGGCGAGCCCGGCGCGGGCACCGGTTCGTGGCCCAGCCGTCCGAGCCCCGCGCGGAAGCGGTCGGCGAGCGCGAGGTCGTGGGCCCTGATCGTGTCCGCGCCCAGTTCCTCGACGATGTCCAGGGAGTGGCGGGCGCCGGCGTAGGAGAAGAGGGCGGGGCTCTCGTCGAACCGCCGTGCGGAGTGGGCGAGTTCCTCGATGGGGCCGTAGCAGGAGTCCCAGGGGCGTTCCCCGGCCACCCATCCGGCGAACAGCGGGGGCAGCGTGCCGGGGTCCTCCGGCGTGACGAGGAAGGTGACGCCGCGCGGGCAGAGCAGCCACTTGAAGGCGACGGCGGTGGTGTAGTCGTGGGCGTCGGCGTCGAGGTCCAGCCAGCCGGCGGCCTGCGAGGCGTCCACGTAGGTGCGCGCCCCGTGCTCGCGTGCCGCCGCGCGGATCGCGGGCAGGTCGGCGATCCGGCCGTCCGCGGACTGGGCGGCGCTGACGGCGACCAGGGCGGTGCCGGGCCGCACCGACTCGGCGAGGCTCTCCAGCGGCACGATCCGCACCTTGAGGTCGCCGCGCGCGTGGAAGGGATTCACCGTGGAGCTGAAGTCGCCGTCCGCGGTGAGGACTTCGGCGCCCTCGGGCAGGGACGCGGCGATCAGTCCGCTGTAGACGGCGACGGAGGCACCGGCCGCGACCCGGCTCGCGGGCACCCCGGTCAGCCGGGCGAAGGAGGCGCGGGCCGCCTCGACGTCGGCGAACATGTCGGTCGGCCGCCCGGCCGCCGCGGCCTGGGCGGCCGTGTGCAGGGCGGTCACGGTGCGGGCGGGCAGCAGTCCAGTGCTGGCGGTGTTCAGGTAGGTGTTCTTCGGCGCGAACTCGGCACGGACCAGGCTCTCGAAGGTCTCCATGCCCCCCACTGTGAGGCCGGGCCGGTCCTCAGTCCATCGCGTATTTCTTGACGGATGCGCGAAGCAGCGCTTATGGATGGCGCCCGACCTGCGCGGTCGCGGGATCAGGCACCCGGCACGGCGCACCCGTCGGGACCGCACGCGTCCGCGCCGCCGTCGGCCACCGGGGTCAGCGGCGACCGTTCGCTCCAGGCCCGGACCAGCGCCTGCGTGAAGACCTCGGCGGGCTGGGCGCCGGAGACGCCGTAGGTGCGGTCGAGGACGAAGAACGGCACACCGGTCGCGCCGAGCTCCGCGGCCTCGCGCTCGTCGGCGCGCACGGCGTCGGCGTAGGCGGCCGGGTCGCCGAGCACCTCGCGGGCGGCGTCGGCGTCGAGGCCCGCGGCGGCGGCCAGTTCCACGAGCCGCTCGTCGTCGGCGAAGACGGACCGCTCCTCGGCGAAGTTCGCCCGGTACAGCGCGTCGAGCAGGGCCTCCTGGCGGCCCCGCTCCTTGGCGAAGTGCAGCAGGCGGTGCATGTCGAAGGTGTTGCCGTGGTCGCGGTCGCGGGTGCGGTACTCAAGTCCCTCGGCGGCGGCCTGCCGCCCGAGGTTGTCCTCGCCGGCCCGCGCCTGCGCCTCGGTCATGCCGTACTTGCGGCTGAGCATGGTCAGCACGGGCTGCACGTCGTCCTTGGCGCGTCCCGGGTCGAGCTCGAAGGAGCGGTGCACGACCTCGACGTCGTCCCGGTACTCGAAGGCGGCGAGGGCCTTGTCGAAGCGGGCCTTGCCCACGTAGCACCAGGGGCAGGCGATGTCGCTCCAGATCTCGACGCGCATGATGTCCGCTCTCACTTCCGGGCGTACGGGGACGGAGGCTCCCCCGCCCGGTAGGTGAACGTTCAAACGTCCGGGCTCATTCCCCGCCGACCGCGAAGCGCAGGGCGAGGTGGTGGTCGTCCGGCGCGGGCGGGGTGTGCGGGTCGGGGACCCAGCCGCGGCGGGCGTAGAAGGCGCGGGCGCGCAGGTTGCCGACGTGGACGTCGAGCACGGCGGCCGTGCGCCGGTCGGCCCGCCACTCCTCCACGCAGGCGGCGTGCAGGGCGCTGCCGATGCCGGTGCCCCAGTGGGCGGGTTCGACGTGGAACTGGAACAGCTTGATCGTTTCCGCGGGTGCGCCGCGCGGGGTGCGGTACGAGGCGACGGCCACGATCCGGCCCTCGCTCACGGCGCACAGCACCTGGCCGTCCGGCCGTTCGACGGCGCCGCGCCAGGCGGCCGTCCAGTCGGTCCCGTCGTCCGGCGGCCCGCCCGGGTAGTACGTCGCCCGGGCCCGCGCGTGCAGGGCGGCGACGGTCCCGGCCTCGGCGGGCAGCACGGTACGGATGATCCGCCGCCCGGTCCCACGGTCACTGATCATGAGAAGGAGGACGGGACCTCCGCCGGTCCGGTTCCGCTCGCGCGGCCGGCCGGCGTCGGAGGTCTCGTCCGTCCGCCGTCGCGCTCAGCGCTCCAGGCGGCCGTTGAACCTGCGCGGCAGGCCCAGGGGGTTGTCGTCGCGCAGCTCCGGCGGCAGCAGCGCCTCGGGGGTTTTCTGGTACGCCACCGGCCGCAGCCAGCGCTCGATCGCCGTGCCGCCGACCGACGTGGACGTCGACGTCGTCGCCGGGTACGGGCCGCCGTGGTGCTGGGCGGGGGCGACCGCGACGCCCGTGGGCCAGCCGTTGACCAGGACGCGGCCCGCGAGCGGGGTCAGCTCCGCGAGGATCTCCGTGCCGCGGCCCTGTCCGGCCGTCTCCTCCTCGGAGAGGTGGACGGTCGCCGTGAGGTTGCCGGGCAGGCGGGACAGCACGGCCCGCACCTCGGACTCGTCGTCGTAGCGGGCGACGACGGTGACCGGGCCGAAGCACTCCTCCAGCAGCAGGTCGTGCTCGCCCTCGGTGGCCAGCCGGCTCGCCGGGACGGTCAGGAAGCCCGCGCTGACGGTGTGCTCGCCGCCCGCGCCCGGCGTCACCGGGGAGTCCACGTCCGGCAGCTGGGCGCGCTCGGCGACGCCGGCCACGAAGTTGTCGCGCATGCGGTGGTCGAGGAGGACACCCGCGTCGGTGTCGCTGACGGCCTCCGTCAGGGACTTCACGAGGCGGTCGCCCGACGCGCCGGACGGGGCGAGCACCAGGCCCGGCTTCACGCAGAACTGGCCGACGCCCAGCGTCATCGAGCCGGCCAGCCCCGCGCCGATCGCCTCGGCGCGCTCACCCGCGGCGGCCTCGGTGATCACGACGGGGTTCAGGGAGCCGAGCTCGCCGTGGAAGGGGATCGGGACGGGGCGGGCGGCCGCCGCGTCGAACAGGGCGCGACCGCCGCGCACCGAACCGGTGAAGCCGGCCGCGGCGACCAGCGGGTGCTTGATCAGCTCGATGCCGGCCTCGAAGCCGTGCACCAGAGCGAGCACGCCCTCGGGGACGTCGTGCCGGGCGGCGGCGCGGCGCAGCACCTTGGCGACCAGCTCGGACAGGGCCGGGTGGTCGGGGTGTGCCTTGACGACGACCGGGCAGCCCGCGGCGAGGGCGCTCGCGGTGTCGCCGCCGGCGACGGAGAAGGCGAAGGGGAAGTTCGACGCCGAGTAGACGGCGACCACGCCGAGCGGCACCTTGTAGCGGCGCAGGTCCGGGACCGGCGGGGTGGCGGTGTCGTCGGGGTGGTTGATGACGACGTCGAGGAAGGCGCCCTCGTCCACGATGTCGGCGAAGGCCCGCAGCTGGTAGCAGGTGCGGGCGAGTTCGCCGGTGAGCCGGACCGGGCCGAGCGCGGTCTCGGCGTCGGCGGTCTCCACGAGACCGTCCTTGGCCGCCTCCAGCTCGTCGGCGGCGGAGCGCAGGAACGCCGCGCGCACCGCGCGGTCGGCGAGGGCGCCCCGCGCGGCGTGCGCGGCGCGAACGGCGGCGTCCACCTCCTGGGCTGTGGCCTCCACCGCAACCTGTTCACGCTGCTTCCCGGTTCGGGGGTCGACACTCCAGACTGGTGCTGCTGCCACCGCGGATCCCTCCACATTGATTGCCGCATGCAATGCCGCAGTTATGTACGATCCACCAGGCGCGTTCGATATACTGAACGCTGTCTCTGATGATGAATGCTGTTCGGAGACTATAACTCCAGGTGCTCGTCGAACGAAGGGGTCAACGGCGATGTCGGCAGGCGAGGCGGGCGGCGGGGCGCAGGTCAAGTCCGCGGTGCGGACGGTGGAACTGCTCGAGTACTTCGCGGGCCGACCCGGAATGCACTCCCTGGCGGCGGTCCAGGAGGCCGTCGGCTATCCCAAGTCCAGCCTCTACATGCTGCTGCGCACCCTCGTGGAACTGGGCTGGGTGGAGACCGACGCGACGGGCACGCGGTACGGCATCGGCGTACGGGCCCTGCTGGTCGGCACCTCGTACATCGACGGCGACGAGGTGGTCGCGGCGGCCCGGCCGACGCTGGACCGGCTCTCGGACGACACCACGGAGACCATCCACCTGGCCCGCCTCGACGGCACGAACGTCGTCTACCTGGCCACCCGGCAGTCGCAGCACTACCTGCGTCCCTTCACGCGCGTGGGCCGCCGGCTGCCCGCCCACTCCACCTCGCTGGGCAAGGCGATCCTGGCCACGTACGCGGACGAACAGGTCCGCAAGATGCTCCCGGAGACGCTGCCCGCGCTCACCGAGAACACCATCACCGACCGCGAGAGGCTCATCGAGGAGCTGCACCAGGTGCGGGAGCAGGGCTTCGCCGTGGACCGCGAGGAGAACACCCTCGGGCTGCGCTGCTTCGGCGTCGCGATCCCCTACCGCACGCCGGCCCGCGACGCGATCAGCTGCTCGGTGCCGGTGGCGCGGCTGACGCCCGCGCACGAGCAGATGGTCAAGGACGCGCTGTTCGACGCGCGCGACCGCCTCACCCTCGCCACCCGGAGGCTCTGACCCGTGGACATCGCCCTCCGTGCCGTGCACGACAGCGATCTGCCCGTGTTCTACCGGCAGCTGAACGACCCCGAGTCGCTGCGCATGGCGGCGTTCACCCCCGAGGACCCCGCCGACCGGGACGCCTTCGAGGCCCACTGGAAGCGGCTGCGCGCCTCGGCCGACGTCCTGCCCCGGACCGTGCTGCTGGACGGGGACGTGGTGGGCCACGCCGCGGTGTACGGGCCGCCCGGCGAGCGCGAGGTCACCTACTGGGTGGACCGCGCCTACTGGGGGCGCGGCATCGCGACGGGGGCGCTGCTGGCGCTGCTGGCCGAGGTGCCGGAGCGCCCGCTGTACGCGCGTGCGGCGGCGGACAACGCGGGGTCGCTGCGCGTGCTGGAGAAGTGCGGTTTCCGCCGGTCCGCGCGGGCGACCGGGTACGCGCCCGCGCGGGGCGCCGAGATCGACGAGGTCGTCCTGCGGCTGGAGGACTGACCGGCCCGCCGCGAGTTCCCGGGGACGACGCGAGTCACCGGGGACGACGAGGGCACCTCCCCCGTGCGGCGGAGGCGGATCGTCGGTGTGCAGGACGTGTCCGGGGCGGGCCGCGCGGGAGTCTGGACGCATGACGCAGTCACTCGCCCCCGCACCGGCCCACCCCGCCGGCGCCCCCGTCCTCCCCCGGTCCGGCAGGCTGCTGCGCGCGGTCGCCATCGTCTCCTGCCTGCCGTACCTCTCCCTGAAGATCGCCTGGGTCGCCGGCAGTGGGATCGGTGTCCCGGCGGGCAGTCCGCTGCTGGAGAACCGTACGAGCCTGGTCGTCGCCAACCTCCTCACCGTGCTGATGGACAGCGCGGTGATCGTGCTGGCGCTGCTGCTGACCCGGCCGTGGGGGCGCCGGGTGCCCGCCTGGCTGCTGACCCTGCCGATGTGGGCCGCGACCGGGCTGCTCGCGCCGATCATGACCGGGTATCCGCTCCAGCTGCTGGTGACCGCGTTCGGCGGCGGGAGGGCGGGCACGGACGGCGGCTCGGGCGAACCCTTCCTCGACTCCTGGGTGTTCGCCGTCGTCTACGGCGGGTTCATCGTGCAGGGCCTGGCCCTGGGCACGCTGTTCGTGCGCTACGCCCGCGACCGCTGGGGCCACCTGTGGCAGGGCCGGGTGTGGGACCTGCCCGCCGGGACCATGGGCCCGGCGCAGCGGGCCGCCGCCGTCGCCGCCGCCGTGCTCGCCCTGTTCCCGCTCGCGCTGCGGCTGCTGTGGGCGTGCGGCGGCACGACCGGGCTGAGCGAGGGCGTGATCGCGGACCGCGGCAGCGACTTCCACGTACTGGAGGCCCTGTATGTGGTGTTCATCCTGGTCGCGGTCGCCGCGGGCGGCATGCTCGCCTTCCGGCGCGGCCGGGCGCTGCCGGTGCGCGTGCCGCTGGCGCTCGCCTGGGTCTGCTCCGGTGCCGTGGCCTGCTGGGGCGGCTGGATGGCGGCCGCCTCCCTGGTTCCCTCGGACGACCCCGCCGACCGGCCCACGCAGCTGATGTACCTGGCCTACGCTGGCCAGATGACCGTCGGTCTCCTCGTCGCCTCCGTCGGCGCCCACTACCTCGCGAAGCGGTCCGCCACGGCCGCGCGGCGCCCGACGGCGTGAGGGCCTTCGCCCGGCCGCTGTTCGGCCGGCGGGCGCGCCGCCGCTGGATCCACCTGATCCTCGGCGGCGCGCTCGCCATGCCGTACGTCCTCGTCGGCGAGCTCGTCCTCGGCCAGTCCACGGACGCGGTCCTCGGGCCGATGCCGTTGTACGCCTTCGCGGTGGGCCTGCCGCTGGCCGCCGTCACGTCGCTGTTCCCGCTGACCCGGCCGCTGGAGGCCGGAGCCGTGCGCTGGCTGTGCGACGTCGACGCCGACCGGCTGGCCTACGGGCCCGCCCGCGGCCGGCGCGAGAAGGGCCGTGCCGCCCTGTGGTTCACGCTGCACCTGGGGCTCGGCGGGATCGTCGCGGGCATGACCCTGGCCGTGCCGCCGCTCGGGGCACTGCTGATCGTGCTGCCGTTCTTCGTCGTCCTGGGCGACAGCAGGCTCGGGCTGCCCGAGGTGTTCGGCGAGCCCTGGCTGCTGGCGCTCTCCCCGTTCCTGGGGGTCGCCGTGCTGCTGACGCTGGCGTCCTGCGCGGCCGGGAGCGGTGCCCTGCTGGCCCGGTGGGCGCCCGCGCTGCTCGGACCCGGCCCCGAGGACCGGCTGGCGGCGGCCGAGGCGCGCGCCGCGGACCTGGCCGTGCGCAACCGGCTCGCCCGGGAGCTGCACGACTCCGTCGGCCATGCGCTGAGCGCGGTCATGCTCCAGGCGAGCGCGGCCCGCCGGGTCCTGGACGCCGACCCGGGGTTCGCCCGGGAGGCCCTCGCCGCGATCGAGGACACCACCCGGCGCACCGTCGGCGAACTCGACGCCGTGCTGGGCGTGCTGCGGGACGGCGACGCGCCGGGCACCGCGCCCGCGCCCACCCTGGAGTCCGACCTGGACGGGCTGCTGCGCCGCACCCGGGCGGGCGGGCCGCGCGTGACCGCGACGGTCGCCACCGGCCCCGGGACGCTGCCGCCGCTGGTGTCGCGGGAGGCGTACCGCATCGTGCAGGAGGGCCTGAGCAACGCCCTGCGGCACGCCGGCGACCAGGTCGCCGTGGACCTGCGGGTGGAGATCGCCGACGACCATCTGGAGATCACCGTCACCAACCCCCTGGGCGATGCCGGCGCGAGCGCCCCCGCCCGCCCCGGCGGCGGCCACGGCCTGCGCGGCATCGCCGACCGGGCCCGGCTGCTGGGCGGCACCGCCCGGGCCGGCGCGGCCGGGGGGCGGTGGCGGCTGCACGTACGCCTGCCGATGAAGGGACCCGCATGAGCCGCCCGCCCCTGAGGATCGTCCTCGCCGACGACGAGCGCATGGTGCGCACCGCGCTGCGCGCGATCCTCTCCGCCGAACCGGACCTGGAGGTCGTCGGCGAGGCCGCCTCCGGAGCGGAGGCGGTGTCCGTCGTGCGCGAGACCCGGCCCGACGTGGTCCTCATGGACGTCCGGATGCCCGGGACCGACGGCATCCGCGCCACGGAGCAGATCCTCGCCACGCTGGACGACCCGCCCCGGATCGTCGTCGTGACCACCTTCGAGAACGACTCGTACGTGTACGACGCGCTGCGCGCCGGGGCCGCCGGGTTCCTGCTCAAGCGGGCCGGCGCCGACGAACTCGTGGGGGCCGTGCGGCTGGTGGCGCGCAGCGACAGCCTGCTGTTCCCGGCGGCCGTGCGGGCGCTGGCCACCGAGCACGCGCGCGCGAATCCCGCGCCGCCGCCGTGGGTGGCGCGGCTCACGGGCCGTGAGAGCGAGGTGCTGCGGCTGATGGCGGGCGGGCTGACCAACGCGGAGATCGCGCGGCGCATGGACGTCGGGCCGGCCACCGTGAAGACGCACGTGGCCTCGGTCCTGTCGAAGACCGGCACCCGGGACCGCACACAGGCGGTGATCGCCGCGTACGAGGCGGGCTTCATGAACGCCCGATGAGAAAACGGGGCGGAAGGGAACGATCCGCCCGTCGCCGTTCGTCTTGCCGGTCGGAATGAACAGGACGATCAGGTCGACATGAACAAGACGATCAGGCGTGCCGCGGTCTTCACTCTGCTGCTGGTGTTCGCCCTGCTGCTGCGGGCGACCTGGGTGCAGTTCTACGAGGGCCGGGCACTCGCGGACGACAAGAACAACCGCCGGGGCGCGATCGAGACGTACGCGGAGCCGCTGGGGAACATCGTGGTGGCCGGTGAGTCGGTCACCGGCTCGGCGCGCACGAAGGGCGGCGACCTCGCCTACAAGCGCACGTACGAGGACGGCGGTCTGTACGCCGCGGTGACGGGCTACGCCTCGCAGGCCTACGCGCCCACCCAACTGGAGGGCATCTACGAGGACCTGCTCAACGGCACCGACAGCCGGCTGCGGACCGTGCTGGACACGGTCACCGGCACGCGGGCCGATCCGGGCACCGTGGTCACCACGATCGACCCGGACGTGCAGCGGGCGGCGTACGAGGCGCTCGGCGACAAGAAGGGCGCGGCCGTCGCGATCGACCCGGCGACGGGGCGGATCCTCGGGGTGGTGTCGACGCCGTCGTACGACCCGTCGTCGCTCACGGACGCCAACACCGCCGGGCAGGCCTGGAAGAGGCTCACGAAGGACCCGGACAAGCCGCTGGTGAACCGGGCGCTGCGGCAGCCGCTGCCGCCGGGTTCGACGTTCAAGCTGGTGGTGGCCGCGGCGGCGCTGGAGGAGGGGCTCTACGGGTCGGTGGACGAGCGGACCGACAGCCCGGACCCGTACCGGCTGCCGGGCACGGTCCGGGAGCTGACGAACGAGAACCCGTCGGCGCCCTGCGAGAACGCGTCGATCCGGGTCGCGCTCCAGTACTCCTGCAACAACGTCTTCGGGAAGATGGCCGTCGACCTCGGCCGGGACAAGGTGCGGGAGACGGCCGAGCGGTTCGGGTTCAACGACGAGACGCAGGACGTGCCGGTGCGGGCCTACCCGAGTGTGTACCCGTCGGACATGAACGAGTCGGAGACGGCGCTGTCGGGCATCGGCCAGTTCGACGTGACGGCGACGCCGCTGCAGATGGCGATGGTGTCCGCTGCCATCGCCAACGGCGGCGAGCTGGTCTCGCCGCACATGGTGTCGCAGATCACCGACGGCGGCGGCGATGTGCTGGAGGACTACGACGACTCGGCGAGCACGCGGCGGATCGTGAGCTCATCGACGGCCGAGCAACTGGCGTCGGCGATGCGGACGGTGGTCGAGGAGGGCACCGGGTCGAACGCGCGCATCGACGGGGCCACGGTGGGCGGCAAGACCGGCACCGCGCAGCACGGTGAGAACAACAGCAAGACGCCGTACGCCTGGTTCACCTCGTACGCGACGTCCGACTCGACGGACAAGCAGGTCGCCGTGGCGGTGGTGGTCGAGCAGTCGGACGCGGCCCGCTCGGAGGTCTCCGGCAACGGGCTGGCGGCACCGGTGGCCAGGGCGATGATGGAGGCGGCGCTCCAGGACTGAGCGCCGCGCGGGCGGCAGGGGTGCCGCAAGACACCCCTGCCGCCCGCTTCCCGTTCCCGCGTCGAACCTTTTCGAGGTCTTTTCCGTGTTACCGGAGCAGGGTCGACGGGTCATACAGTGTTCGAGCCCCCGTACGAACGCCTGGGGGCCGCTGCTACGCTCCGGAACCCGTCCGGGGCCGCTCCGGACCGTCACATGTCATACGCATGACACGCACAGGCATCCGGCCGGGTGCCGGAGAGCCACCGCGAGGAGAGGTCGCCCGTGGGCACAGTCGTCGACGACGCCGCCTCCGCGGAGTTCCACGCCTTCTTCGAGCGCCACTACGCGGAACTCTCCCGCCTCGCCCTCCTGTTGACCGGCGAGTCCGACACCGCCGACGACCTGGCGGCGGACGCCCTGCTGGCGCTGTGGCACCGCTGGGACCGGGTGCGCGCCGCGGACCACCCGGCGGCGTACGCGCGCGGTGTCGTCGCCAACCTGGCCCGCACCCGGATACGCAGCGCGGTGCGGGAGCGGCGGCGCATCGCCCTGTTCTGGCCGCAGCGCGAGGAGAGGACCGAGAACCCGGACGTCGCCGGAGTCGTCGACGTGCGGGAGGCGCTGCGCCGGCTGCCGTTCCGCAAGCGCGCCTGCGTGGTGCTGCGGCACGCGTTCGACCTGTCGGAGAAGGACACCGCGCTGGCCCTCGGGATCTCGGTCGGTACCGTTAAGAGCCAGACGTCGAAGGGCATGGCCGAGTTGGGGCGACTGCTCGGCACCCGGCAGGCCCCGCTGCGGACGGTGCACGCGGCGGGACTGCCGCGCACCGGCCAGGCCGCGGGAAGGGACCGATGACCATGCAGCGGGACGTGCACGACGAGCTGCGCGCCCGGCTGCACGAGGCGGCGGCGGGGCACGAACCGGACCGGGCGCGCATCCTGGCCCGCGTGGAGCACGGCATGGCCGGTCCCGCGCGGCCCGAGCGCCGGGCGACCCGCCCGCCGGTGTCCGGCTGGGTGCGGGTGGTGTCGGCGACGGCAGCGGTCGCGGGGGTGCTCGGCGTCGGCGGCTACGCGGTGGCGTCAGCGGTGAAGGAGGACACCCCGCCGCAGACGGTCGCGGTCTCGCCGACCCCGGCACCGTCGCCGGACGCGACGAGCCGCGCCCCCGTGCCGCCGGCCGACCCGGCGCCGAGCGGCTCGCCCTCCGCCGGGCGGCCGGACCGGCCCGCCTCCCGGCCGCCGTCCGGGTCCCCCACCATCCGGCAGCCCGTGGTCGGCGCCGGCGCCGGTGTGGAGAACGGGCCGCTGTGGTCGGACGGTTCGGTCGACCCGCACAGCAACGAGTTCTGGGCGCAGAGCAACGTCACGCTCAGGACGAGCGAGGAACTGACCGCGCTCACCGTGCAGTTGCGGATCGCGCAGACCGGCGGGGTGTCCTCGACGGGCGCCTGGCGGACGCTGCCGGAGAGCGACTTCACGCTGAGCGTCGAGGAGCGCGACGGTTTCCTCGTCTACACCTGGACGCTCAAGGAGGGCCGCAGGGTCCCGGCGGGCGAGTGGATGTTCGCGGGGCAGTACGACCACGAGCGCGGCGGGCGCGACGCCGGCGGCGACTCCTACGGCGCGGCGGCGACGGCGGGCTCCGATCGGCTGTCGGTGGGCGGCGACTTCGCGCCGCGCGACGACGCGGACGCCGACGAGGGCGACTCGTAGGAATGGGCGACGGGGGCGGACTCGCAGGAATCGGCGGCGGGGCGGACTCGTAGGAATCGGCGGCGGGGCGGACTCGTAGGAATCGGCGGCGGGGCGGACTCGTGGGAGTTGCCGGCGGGGACGACTCGGGAAAGTTCCCGGACTCGCGGCAACCCTTCCGGCACGGGCGGCGACCAGCAGGCGAAAGATCACCTCCCACGCAAGGAATGGGCATGACTGCACGAGTCGAACAGCGCGTCCGCCACCGCCGCCGGGTCACCGGGCGGCGTGCTGTCGTCGCCGGGGCCGCCGCCCTAGGCATCACGGGCGCGGCGATCGTCACGACGACGACGCTGTCCACCGCGGGCGCGGCGTCGCCCTGGCCGACCGCCGAGGGCAGCCGGGCCGTGCCGTCCACGATCAAGGTGTCGGGCACCTACGACGGCGGTCTGAAGAAGTTCTACGGCTCGGGCGCCCTGGGTGGCGACGGCCAGGAAGAGGGCCAGGACCCGGTCTTCGAGCTGGCCGACGGCGCGACCCTGAAGAACGTCGTCATCGGCACCCCGGCCGCGGACGGCGTGCACTGCCTGGGCAGCTGCACCCTGCGGAACGTGTGGTGGCTGGACGTCGGCGAGGACGCGGCCAGCTTCAAGGGCAAGTCGGCGAACTCCGTGTACACCGTGTACGGCGGCGGCGCGAGGAACGCCTCCGACAAGGTGCTGCAGTTCAACGGCGCCGGCAAGCTGGTCGTCACCAAGTTCCAGGTGGAGGACTTCGGCAAGCTGGTGCGGTCCTGCGGCAACTGCGCCACGCAGTACAGGCGGACGGTCATCGTCAACGACGTCGACATCACGGCGCCCGGCAAGTCGATCGTGGGCATCAACCAGAACTACGGCGACACGGCCGCGCTGCGCAACGTGCGCGTCCACGGCGACAGCGGCAAGAAGATCAAGACGTGCACCCGCTTCCAGGGCAACGACACCGGTGCCGAGCCCAAGGAAATCGGTTCGGGCCCGGACGGCACGTACTGCCGCTTCACGTCCGCGGACGTCAGCTACCAGTGACACCTGCGCGAAGCGGCCCCCGCCGGTGACGACGACATGACGACCGGCGGGGGCCGCCGCGCGCGGGGACGAAAACACCCGAAACTTTCGGCGCACCGTGGTCTGTTGACGCCCCGTCCCCGGCTGATGACACTCCGAGGGCACACCGCCCAACAGAATCCCCCAGACTCCCACAGGAAGTGTCATGCGCCGTCCCACCGCCCGCACGCTCCTGGTCCCCCTCCTCACCCTGACCGCCCTTCTCCTCTCCCTGTTCACCGCCCCACCGGGCACCGCACGCCCAGGAGCCCCGCACTTGACCGAGCCCCGGTACGCCGGCTACCTCTTCGCCTACTTCACCGGCGAGGGCACGGCCGACGGCGAACAGATCCGCTACGCCCTCAGCCGCGGCAACGACCCCCTGCACTGGCGGGAGTTGAACGCCGGGAAGCCGGTGCTGACCTCCACCGTCGGCGAGCAGGGGCTGCGCGACCCGTTCGTGATCCGCTCCCCCGACGGCGACCGGTTCTACCTGATCGCCACCGACCTGCGGATGTACCGCAACAGCAGCGGCAGCTGGGACGAGGTCCAGCGGCACGGCAGCAAGTCGGTCATGGTGTGGGAGTCCACCGACCTGGTGCACTGGACCGACCAGCGACTGGTGAAGGTCGCCCCCGACAACGCGGGCAACGCCTGGGCGCCGGAGGCCTACTGGGACGAGTCCCTCGGGCAGTACGTCGTGTTCTGGGCGTCGAAGCTGTACGCCGAGGACGACCCCGGCCACACCGGATCGACGTACAACAAGATGCTGTACGCGACGACGAAGGACTTCCGCGACTTCAGCGAGCCGAAGGTGTGGAACGACCCGGGCTACTCGGTCATCGACTCCACGGTCGTGGCGCACGAGGGCACCTACCACCGCTTCACCAAGGACGAGCGCGACCCGTCGTCCGGCTCGCCCTGCTCGAAGTTCGTCACCGCCGAGAAGTCGCGGTCGCTGACGGACACGTCGTACGACTTCGTCGCGGACTGCATCGGCAGCGGGGCGATGGACCGCGGCGAGGGGCCGACGGTGTTCAAGTCCAACACCGAGGAGAAGTGGTACCTCTTCATCGACGAGTACGGCGGCCGGGGCTATCTGCCCTTCGAGACCACCGACCTGGACTCCGGGACATGGACGCCGTCCACGGACTACCAGCTGCCGGCCAGCCCGCGGCACGGCACGGTGCTGCCGGTCACGCAGGAGGAGTACGACCGGCTGCTGGCCGCCTACCCGGCCACGCCCGCGTCGGTCGTGGACGTGACCGCCGAGGGGCAGAAGGGCTACGGCGTCGTCACCGAGAGCGCCTCGAAGGTGGTGCTGCCGATGGACCCGGACGCCGACCTGTCCCGCCTCGCGCCCCGGCTGTGGGCCGCGAAGGGCGCCACCGTCAGCCCGCGCCCCGGCACGCGCCGCGACTTCCGCAGACCGCAGACGTACACCGTGACGGCGCCGGACGGCACCCGGCGCACCTGGACGGTGGAGGCGGTGCCCACCCGCAGTCCGGTCCTGCCGGGCCTCAACGCCGACCCGGACGTGCGCTTCATGGACGGCGAGTACTGGATCTATCCGACGACGGACGGCTTCCGGGGCTGGGGCGGCACCCGCTTCACGGCGTACTCGTCCAAGGACCTCGTGCACTGGAAGGACCACGGCGTCGTCCTGGACCTGGGACCGGACGTGGCGTGGGCCGACAAGTACGCCTGGGCGCCGGCGATCGCCGAGCGCGACGGCAAGTACTACCTCTACTTCTGCGCGGAACAGCAGATCGGCGTCGCCGTCGCGGACTCCCCCGCCGGCCCGTTCCGGGACGCGCTCGGCGAACCCCTCGTCGCCAAGGGGCGGTTCGCGGGCCAGATGATCGACCCGGCGGTCTTCACGGACGACGACGGGCAGGCCTACCTGTACTGGGGCAACGGGCGCGCGTACGTGGCGCCGCTCGCCGACGACATGGTGTCGTTCGACGCGTCCCGGGTGAAGGACATCACCCCGGACAACTACCGCGAGGGCTCGTTCGTGATCGAGCGGAAGGGCACCTACTACTTCATGTGGTCCGAGGACGACACCCGCAGCGAGAACTACCACGTGGCGTACGCGACGGGACCGTCCCCGCTCGGGCCGTGGACCAAGCGGGGCACGATCCTGTCCAAGCGCCCCGAGTACGGCATCCTCGGCACCGGCCACCACTCCGTGGTGAACGCGCCGGGCACCGACCGCTGGTACGCCGTCTACCACCGGTTCGCCCTGAACGGCCCCGGCCGTCCGGGCGGCGACGGCACGCACCGGGAGACCACCGTCGACCGCCTGGCCTTCGCGCCCGACGGCACGATCGAACCGGTGGTGCCGACGCTGGAGTCGGTCCGGCCGGTGCGGTGACTCACACCACCGTGTCCAGCCAGCCGAACACCTCGTCCTGCATGGGCGCCGTGAAGACGTGCCCGAGGCCCGGCCACACCTGGGTACGGAGCCGGTCCCCGGCGTCCCGGGAACACCAGACCGCGCGCATCTTCCCGTAGGCCGTGCGGACCCCCTCGGCGGTGAACAGGGTGTCCTGTTCGCCGCCGAGGAAGTACATGGGCCTCGGGGCGGCGATGCTCGCCACGTCGGGGATGTCGAGGTGGCGGGCGAGGCCGGGGTGCAGCATGTAGTACGCCGACTGCCCGCGCAGCGTGTTGTTGCCGGGCACCATCATCTCCTTCAGGCCGGTCATCCAGCACACGCTCGCCGCCGCGGCCACGTGGTCGCTGAGCGCCGCCGTCTGCCAGGCGCGGTAGGCGCCCATGGAGAAGCCGACGGCGGCGACCCGGCGGGCGTCCACCCGGTCGAGGCCGGCGAGGAACCCGGCGGCGCGGGCGTCCTCGCGGGCCACGAGCCCGGCGAGCGAGGAGCCGAGGTTGTAGAAGTTGGCGGCGAGGGCCTGCTGCTGCTCGTAGGTGACCGGCCCGCGGTCGCCCCAGCCGAGGGCGTCCAGGCACAGCACCACGTAGCCGCGCCGGGCGAGTTCGTCGCCGACGAAGCGACCGCTGAAGCACCGGTCCGCCCACGCCCGCGCGGAGGCGAGCCGGGTGTCGTCGTACCAGGGGCGGACGAGTTTTTCCTTGCCGATGTCGAACTTCGCGCCGTGGTCGTGCAACAGCAGCACCGCCGGGAAGGGGCCGGTGCCGTGCGGGGTGAGCAGGGCGCCCCGGACCCGTTCGTAGCGGGTGAGGGACACCGTGACCAGCTCGCGCGTGAAGCCGTGGGTCTCGGCGCGGTCGGTGAACTCGGGCGCGTACGGCACGCCGTGCTGCCGGTCGACGAGCAGGTGTTCCTCGACCGTGGCGCGGGCGGCGCGGCGCCACGCCCCGAAGTCACGGACCGGAGAGGTGCCCCAGGCGAGCGGGAAGTCCAGCTCGTCCTTGAGGGCCCGGTGGAAGTCGGGCAGGTTGCCGCCGACGAGCTCGGCCGCCTGTGCGCTCGCGCCGCCCGGACCGGCGACGAACGCCGCGGCGGCGGCTCCCGTCACGAACGTCCTGCGGCCCAGGGCGTCACGGCCGGTCATGCTGCCTCCCGGTCCCCGCGTGACGCAGGACGTGATGCTCGACGGCCGCCGCCGAGGTGAACGGCCGGTAGTCGTAGACGTCGGCGGGGTGCCAGCCGACGTCGCCGGTGAGGCCGAGGCCGCCGGCCACCTCGTCCAGGCGGGCCGGGCGGCCGTTGAACCAGGAGCCGGTGTCGCGGAAGTGCTCGCCCCCGTAGGCGCCGATCACCAGGGACGGTGTGCCCCCGGGGTAGCCGAAGACGTTCCGCTCGGAGAAGACCGCGGACTCCACTCCGACGCCCAGCGCGTAGAGGGTGCCGTCCGCGCTGCCCCGGTAGACGTTGTTGAGGACGTGGACCTGTCCGAAGCGGACGCGGGGCGCGCGCTGCGCGATGCCGGTGAACAGGTTGCCGACGAACGTCACCCTGAGCCGGCCGCGGTCCCGGTCGCCGCGCCCGTCGCCCGAGCCGATCAGGAGCGCCTTGTCGTGGTCGGTGAATCGGCTGTCGGAGACGGTGACGAGGTCGGAGCCGTCCTCGATGTCGAGCAGCCCGTCGTGCCGCTGCACGGGCTCGCCGTGGAAGCCGGCGGGTGCCTCGCGGTCGGGGTACCGGCCGTCGGTGAAGGTGCAGTGGTCGATCCAGATGTTCCGGCCGGTGATCACCGTCATGGCGTCGAAGCGGGCGTTCCAGTTGCCCCGGGCGCCGTCGTCCGGGGACCAGCTCGTGAAGTGGTCGACCGGGGCCTCCAGATGGAGGTTGCGGACGATGATGTTGCTACCGGTGTTGACGGTGAGGAACACACCGAGCAGCCGGGCGTCGTCGCCGGCGCCGACGAGCGTGGTGTTGCTCGGCACGGTCAGCTGGATCTGCGCCTTCTCCCGGTTGGAGCCGGTCTGCCGCAGCCGGCGCTGCTGCCCGCAGTACTCGTGGCGGGTGTCGGACCAGGTGGTGCCGTCCGGGCCGAAGCAGGACATGTACTTGGTGAGGTCGTACCCGGGCGCGTAGTCCTGCTCGCCGAGCAGGGTGCCGTCGTCCGCCTCGTGGCCGTCGATGTCGCCGACGACCCGGATCACCTTCGGGGCGGCCGGGTCGCCGTGGTTGGCGAGGGCCGCCTTGAGTTCGGCGCGGGTGTCCACGGTCCAGGTGGTGCCGCCCGCGCCGCCGGTGGTGCCGCCGCCGGTGGACGCCCAGCCGACGGGGCCCGGCCCGGCCGCGGCGGCGGGCAGCGGCGGGGAGGCCAGCAGACAGGCACCGGCGAGCAGCGCGCCGGTCAGGACCCTACGCATGGGGCCTCCAGTCGCCGAGGTAGGCGGCCCTGGTGTGCGACAGGGCCTCCTCGTCGGTGAGTTGGGGACGGTTCTCCGGCACGGTGATCCGGGCGCCGGGACCGGAGTTGCGGTACTCGGCGAAGCGCTGCGCCTGCCACGGGTGGGCGTCCGACATGTTGGCGTAGGGGGCGACCGCGTCGATGCCGGCGCCGAGGGTGCTGTCCCGGACGGTGAGCATGGGGCGGGCGGTGCGGTCGGAGCTGGGCACCCAGGGGCGGGCCAGCTTGTAGTGGGCGTCCGGGGCCTCGCTGCTGACGCGGCTGTTCGTCACGAGGTAGCCGCGCGGGTTGGCGCCCGCCGTGGACGGCGCGAACACGAAGCCGTACGGGGCGCCGGACAGGTCGGTGCGGGTCAGGGTGCGGAAGTGGCAGTGCTCGAAGACGGCGGTGGCCCGGCCGAACACGAAGTCGACGTCGCCCTCGGCGTAGCAGTGCGAGAAGTACTGGCGGGCGAACCGGTCCAGGGAGGTGGTGTCGGCGTACAGGGTGTCCTGGTGGCCGAGGAAGCGGCAGTGGTGGAAGGCGGAGCGGTCGCCCATGACCTTGATGGCGACGGCCTGGGTGCCCGTGAGGCCGGGGTGGTCGGCGCGCAGCCAGTCGTTGGCGAAGGTGATCCGGTGGGCGGTGAAGCCGTCCGCCCTGACGGTGGTGGTGGCGGAGCCGGTGGTGCCGTAGGTGCCGGAGCCGTCGGGCTTGGGCGTGCCGGCCGCGTTGTCGTACACGATGACGACGTCGCGGGGGCCGTCGCCGGCGCCGAGCCAGGTCATCTCCGTACGGGTGGCGTCGACCGAGACGGTCTCGCGGTAGGTGCCGGGCGCGAGGACCAGCGTACGGGCGCTGCCGGTGGCGGCGTTCACGGCGGCCTGCACGGAGGTGAAGTCGCCGCGGCCGTGCGGGTCGACGTACAGGGTGCCCGGGGTGAGGCGGGCGGCCGGGGAGCCGTACCGGCCGAACGGGCGGGGGCGGGCGGTGGCCGAGGCGGTGCCGGGTACGAGGCCGAGCGCGGCGCCGGCCGCGGCGGTCGCGAGCAGGAACCCTCTTCTGGACGGGGGACGTTGGGGCGAGGGCATGCGGGTGCTCCTTGCTGTGCGGCTGGTGCGGGTGGGTCGGGTACTTCCTCGCCGTGGGGGGTAGGTGCGGGGCCGGGGCGGGCGCAGCCCTGCTGGGGATGCGGTGCGGGCCGCCCCGGCCGGTTCGGGGTGGGTCAGCGCAGCCGGCCGGCGCCCGCGCGGTGGTCGACGATCGCGGGGACCGCGCGCGGCGGGTCGACCTTGGTGCGCAGGGTGGGCGTCCAGCCTGCGCCGGACTGCAGGGTCTCGGCGGGGATCTCCGCGTTGTGCACGGCGATCAGGTCGGTGAGGCGGCCGTTGACGTGGTTGTGCTCGGCGGTGAGCGGCGCCTCGCTCCACTTCTTCAGCGTCTTGGCGGCGCTGACGTCGTCCGGCAGCGAGAACGCGTTGTGCGTGGCGTACAGCCGCGAGTCCTTGCCGATGCCGAAGGTGTAGCCGTAGTTCTGGTCCTCGGTGACGACGAAGTGGTTGTTGTAGGCGTCGACCTGGCCGAAGCGGACGCGCGGGGCGCGCTCGACGATGCCCTCGAAGCGGTTGTGGTGCAGGGTGACCCGCAGCCTGCCGGTGTCGGTCGCGCCGGCGCTGTCGCTGTTGCCGATCAGCATGGTCTTGTCGTGGTCCTCGAAGGAGTTCCACGACGCGGTGACGAGGTCGGCGCCGCGTACGACGTCGAGGAGGCCGTCGTGCTGCTGGTAGACCTCGCCGTAGTAGGACGGCAGGGCGCTGTCCGGGTGACGGCCGTCGGTGAGGGTGTTGTGGTCGATCCAGACGTGGGTCGAGCCGTACACGACGACGGCGTCGTACTCGGAGTTCCAGGCGCCGGTCGCGCCGTCGGTCGGGTCCCACTGCGGGAAGCAGTCGAGCGGGGCCTCGATGGTGAGGTTGCGGACGATGACGTTGTCGACGCCCCGGATCTGGAGGCTGCCGCCGAGGATCCCGGCGTTGCGGCCGACGCCGATGATCGTGGTGTTGGCGGGGACGTTGGCCTTGATGCCCGCGTCCTGGTTCTTCGCCGAGGCGGCCCGCAGGTCCTCCTGGGGGCCGCTGACGGGGGTGTCGTAGCCCCACACGGCGGGGTCGTAGTCGGCGAGGTACTGGTCGAAGTCGTAGCCCTCGGCCTCGAACGCCTCGCAGCCCTCGGCCACGGCGTCGATCATGCCCTTGACCTTGATGATCTTCGGCGCGTCGCCTCCGGCCGCGAGGGCGGCCTTGAACTGCGCCCATGTCGTCACGGTGTAGACGTGCTCGGCGTCGGCGGCGGCGCCTCCGGTGGTGCCGGTGCCGTGGGAGCCCCAGCCGTCGCCCGCGCCGAGCGTCTGCCTGGCGATGTCGCCGTGTGCCTGGGCGGCGGTCCCGGTCAGGGACAGTACGAGCGCGGTGCACCCGGCCAGCGCACCCACTTTTATGGCATGCCCATGCCATAGATGTCTGTTCACTGTGCGGCTCTCCTTCTTCGGATGTTCAGGTCTTTACGCGGTGGCCTCGGGCCAGGTGATCCACGACTCGGGGACCACGTCGTCCAGGCGGCGCACGTCACGCGGCCGCAGCACCCCGGTGCGCAGCAGCTCCCGCGTCACGAGCCGCGCGACCTCGATCGCGCCCGGCGGATTGAAGTGCGTGTTGTCCTGCTCGGTCGCGGTCCAGTTGAAGTACTTCTTCGTCTCCTCGGCGCCGAGCTCCTGCCACAGCGCGAGCGACAGGGCCTGGATGTCGAGCAGCGCCACCTGCTCCTCGGCGGCGAGGGCCCGCATCGCCGCCGGGTACTCGCCGTGCGTCTCCAACGCGTTGCCGGCGGCGTCGAACCGCCGCCGCTCGACGGCCGTGGCCAGCACGGGCCGGGCGCCACGGGCCCGGGCGCCCTCGACGTACGTCCGCAGGTAGTCCTGGTACGTCGACCAGGGCTCGGTGTACCGCGTCGGGTCCGCGCTCTTCTCGTCGTTGTGCGCGAACTGGATCAGCAGGATGTCCCCGGGCCGAACGGCCCCGAGAACGACGTCCAGCCGCCCCTCGTCGACGAAACTCTTCGAACTCCGCCCGTTGACGGCGTGGTTGGACACCGCGATCCCGGAGTGCAGGAAGAACGGCGCGGCCATCCCCCACCCCGTCTCGGGAGCGGCGTCGGCGTACTTCTGGGCGGCGGTGGAATCCCCGGCGATGAAAAGGGTCCGAGCACCCTTCCCACCGGCCCGGGCGACACCACCCGCGCCGAGAACAAGAGGAACAGCGGCCATGGCGGCGACGGCGACTTGTCTACGGCTCATGGACACAACAGGCTGCCTTTCAGGAAAGGGGAGGGCTCAACGCCCCGAGGGGCGCGGGGAACCGCGCGAGGAACCGGGGACGGCCCGCGGCCCGAAACGCACACGAGCCGCCCCGGGAAACCCGGCAATCGGAAGGGCGTCAGCCCTGCTGCCCCTTCCACTCGGCCTGCGCCTCGTTCAGCTGTCCGGCCAGCGTGTCCAGGAAGTCCTTCGCGGTCATCTTCCCGAGCAGCACCTTCTGGAAGTTCGGCTCGTTGTCGGCCTTGGAGATCGTGTTCCAGTCCGGCAGGTAGTACGGCAGCTGCACGATCGTCGTCGACCCGTCCGACAGCGCCTCGGCGGCCAGCTTCGTCGGCTCCGCCTTCGACACCCACGCGTCCTTGGCGGCGTCGTTGTTGGCCGGCACCTGTCCCGCCGACTCGTTGAACTTCGAGTTCTCCTCGTGCGAGACGGCGAACTCGATGAACTTCCAGGCCGCGTCCTTGTTCTTGGAGCTCTTGAACAGCCCCAGCCCGTCCACCGGGTTGGACACCTGGACGCGCTTGCCGCCGGGACCGGTCGGCTGCGGAATGCCCCGGAAGTTGTCGGCGCCGAAGGCCTTCACGTGGTCCTGGTACGAACCGAGGTTGTGGTTCAGCATGCCGATGGTGCCGGAGTCCCACTGGGCGACCATCTTGGTGAAGTCGTTGTTCAGGTCGGCGGCCGGCGTGACCTTCTTGTAGAGGGCCGCGTACTTCTCCAGCGCCTCGACGTTCTTCGGGTCGTTGACGGTGGTCTTCTCGCCCGTGGAGTCCCAGAAGGACGTGATCCCGGACTGCCCGTACATCGCGTCCAGCGCCTGGGCGATGGAGCCGGCGCCGCCGCGGATGGTGTAGCCGAACTCGTTCTTGCCGGCGTTGGTGAGCTTCTTCGCGGCCTTGTAGAAGTTGTCCCAGGTCGACGGCTCGTCCAGGCCCGCCTTGCGGAACAGGTCGGTGCGGTAGTACAGGACGCCGTTGTTGGCCGAGGTCGGCACCGAGTACAGCCGGTCGTCGCCGCCGCCCGCCGCCTTCAGGGAGGTGATCATGTCCTCGTTGAGCTTGCCGTTCAGCGTGGACTTGGCGAGGCGGAAGTCCAGCGGCTCCAGCGCGTCCTGCGCGGCGAACCCGGCGAGCATCGCCGCGCCGACACCGCCGACGTCCGGCAGGCCGCCGCCCTGGAGGGCGGTGTCGACCTTCGACTGGTACTCGGTGGAGGCGATGCCGACGTACTCGACGTCGATGTCCGGGTGGGCCTTCTCGAAGTCGGCGATGATCTCCTTCCAGATGTCCGTGCGGACACCGCCGTTGTTGTCCCAGAAGACGATCTTGCCCTTGCCGCTGCCGTCGGCGCCGCTGTCGCCGCCCGCACCGCTGCCGTCGTCGCCGCAGGCGGTGGCGGTGAGCGCGAGCACGGCACCGAGGGCGACGGCGGCCGTGGTGCGGCGCCCGCCTGTGGTTCTGCTGCTGCGAATGCTGATCTTCATTGGTCGGCTCTCTTCTTCTGGTTCCAGCGGTGATGTGACGTTGTGGGGGGACGAGGCTCCGGGGCGCACTCAGTGGTGGGCGTGCGGCGCCCAGCCGTCGGTGCCCCCGAGGTAGGCGGCGACGGTGTGCTCCGTCGCGTCCGCGTCGCTCAGCTGCGGCCGGTCCGCGGTGACGGCGGCGCCCGGACCGGAGTTGCGGTACTCGGCGAACCGCGCGTCCCGCCAGGAGAAGCCGCCCATGTCCGTCCAGGGCGCGGACTTGACCGCGGCCGGCAGTTCGGTGTTCCGGAACAGCACCTGGGCGATCGCGTCGGGCTCGCCGCCCGGGTGCCAGGGCCGTCCGAGGTGGTAGGAGTCCGGCGGGGCGTCGCTGACCACCTTCGAGTCCGTGATCAGGAACCCGTACGGGTTGCCCTTCCAGGTGGACGCGGCGGTGATGTAGCCGTTGTTGGTGGCCGAGCCACGGCTGAGCGCGCGGATGACGGAGCGCTCGACGACCGTGGTGGCCCGCCCGTAGATGAAGTCGACGTCGCCCTCGATGTACGAGTCGCGGAGGTAGACCCGGCTGATGGTGGTCAGCCTGGGACTGTCGGTCATCAGGGTGTCCTGGTTGCCCAGGAAGGCGGTGTTCTCGAAGACGATCCGGTCGCCGGTCGTCTTCATCGCCAGCGCCTGCTCGCCGCTGAGCTCGTGCGCGGCCTCGTCGAAGTCGTTGCTGAAGGTGAGGTTGCGCGCCGTGACGTCGTTCGCGGCGATCCGTACGGTGGCGCTCCCGGTGGAGCCGCCGTACGCGGCGGGCGTGTCATGGACGATGACGGTGTCCGCGCGGTCCTGTCCAGTCCCCTGCAGCACGATCTTCGGCTTTCCCGCGGGGATGTACACCTTCGCGCGGTACGTGCCCGGCGCGACGGCGATCGTCACGGGCACGTCGTTGCCGTCGGGCACGGCGTCCACGGCGGCCTGCACGGTCGGGTAGGCGCCCGGGACGTGCAGCACCGTGCCGATCCGCCGCTGCGGGCCGGAGAACCGGGTGACGAGCGCCGGGACGGCGGAGGCGGGGTCGAGCCGGTAGTCGTAGAAGTCGCGCGGGTCGAAGGCGGCGCCCCACTCGTCGTGCCGGCCGGCGGTGTTCTTCAGGATGGAGCCGCGCTCCACCAACTCGGCGGTGGCGTCCGCCTGGTGGGGGTGCTGGACGCCGTCGTAGTAGCTGTTCTCGACGACCATTTTCGTCCTGCCGCGCGCCCAGTTGCCGTACGTCCACACCGGATCGCCGAGGTCGGCCGGTGAGGTCAGGTAGTTGTTGTACAGGTGCGCGTAGGCGCAGTTGTCGGCGGACGGGTTGCGCTGCTTGGTGCCCTCGAAGAGGTTGTGGTCGATGGTGATCTGCGTCTTGACGTTGGTCGTCCAGCCGATGCCGAACGCCTTGTTGTGGTGCGTGAACCGGTTGTAGGAGACGGTGATGTACTCGCTGTCCTTGCGGACGTCGAGGAGTCCGTCGCCCATGTGCGTGAAGTGGTTGTGGTCGATCCAGACGTGGTGGACGGAGTCCATCTGGATGGCGTCGAAGTCGGTGGTCTTGCCGTCCCAGTCGCCCTCCACGTAGGAGTCCCGGATCGTCAGGTTGCGGATGACGACGTTGTGCGTGCCGGGGTTCAGGTGCAGTTCGCCGTGCACGATCTCGCCGGTGTCGCCGACGCCGATGATCGTCTTGTGGGAGGCCACGACGATGTCCGAGCCGAAGGGCGCGACGGCGATCGAGCCCGCGACCCGGATGACGTAGGGCTCCTCGGCCGCCGCGTACCTGGCGAGGGCGGCCTGGTCGGTGACGGTGACGACCTTGCCGCCGGCGCCGCCGGTGGTGCCGCCCGCGAGGGAGGCGAAGCCGTGCGCCCGGTCGGTGAAGCGGTCGGCCGCCGCCGCGACCGGGCCGGTGCCGTCCGCCGGCGCCGTGGCGGTGGCGGTGCCGGCGGCGGGGTCGTCCGCCCGTGCCTCCCCGGCCGTGCCCAGGCCCAGGGCCGCGGCCAGTGCCACGACGGCGGCCAGGGTTCTCCCAGGACCTGGCAAGCGCTTGCTCCGGAAGTGCGTCATTGCGGCTCCCAACAGGCGTACGGGTGTGGTGGGTTACGAGGGCGTGATCCTGAAGTGCGTGAACGTCGCGGTGCCGGCGTGCCCGTGGCCGGCGGGCGCGACGGCGAACAGGCCGAGCAGGGCGCCGACCCAGCGCCAGGGGGTGGCGGCGAACACCGGTCCCGAGGGCCGGAAGCCGTCACCGGTGTCGGCGGAGAACCGGCAGCGCGCGCCGGCGCCGGTCTCGATCCGCAGCCGGGCCCGGCCGTCGGGCGCGAGCCGGGGGTGGGCGGCGTCCCGTTCCCTCTCGGCGACGCTCTCGCCGAACCGGTGCACCAGGCGCACCGCGCCGTCCGCGCCCCGCTCCAGACCGATCCAGCCGAACGCGTCGCCGAGGACGGCGAGCCCGGCGCGGGCCCCCGGTTCCTGCCCGGCGAGGCTCAGTTCGACCTCGACGGCGCACGGCATGCCGGGCAGCCGCTGCGTCAGCACGTTCGGCAGGGTGCGCGGGTCGTGCGCGCCGGCCGAGCGGACGCAGGTCAGCCGCAGCCCGTCGGCGGAGTGCTGGGTGGCCCAGCCGTCCTGCGGGTTGGCCGTCCACTGCCACTGGCGGCCGTACCGTCCGCCGGGGAAGTCGTCGTCCGTGGCGGGTGCGGCGGGCGGCTGCGGCGGCAGCGCGGGGCGCCGGTGTTCGGTGACGGGGGCGCCGTCCTCGCCCAGCACCGGCCAGCCCTCGGCGTCCCAGGTCATGGGCTGGAGGTGGACGACCCGGCCGTAGGCGCCGCGCTGCTGGAAGTGCAGGAACCAGTCCTCGCCGGCCGGGGTGCGCACCCAGCCGCCCTGGTGCGGGCCGTTGACGTCGGTGTCCCGCTGTTCGAGGACGATCCGCTCCTCGTAGGGCCCGAAGAAGTCGCGGGAGCGGAAGGCGCCCTGCCAGCCGGTCTCCACTCCCCCGGCGGGCGCCATGATCCAGAACCAGCCGTCGTGCCGGTACAGCTTGGGGCCCTCGAGGGTGAACCAGCCGGGGATGCGGTCGGCGTCCACGATCACCTTGCCCTCGTCGAGGACGCCGGTGCCGTCGGGGCGCATGCGGTGCCCGGTGAGGCGGTTCTTGATCCCGGAGCGGGACCTGGCCCAGGCGTGCACGAGGTAGGCCTCGCCGGTCTCCTCGTCCCACAGCGGGCAGGCGTCGATCAGGCCCTTGCCCTCCTTGACCAGGTGCGGGCCGGTCCAGGGGCCGCGGATGCCGGGGGCGTTGACCTGGAAGATGCCGTGGTCGGGGTCGCCCCAGAAGATCCAGAAGCGGTCGTCGTGGTGGCGCAGGGACGGTGCCCAGACCCCGCAGTCGTGCCGGGGCACGGCGAACTCCTCGGCGGGTTCGAGGCGTTCGAGGGCGTGGCCGACCAGCGTCCAGTTGACGAGGTCGCGGGAGTGCAGCAGCGGCAGGCCGGGGGCCCGGCCGAAGCTGGAGGCGGTCAGGTAGAAGTCGTCGCCGACGCGGACGACGTCGGGGTCGGACCAGTCGGCGTTCAGGACCGGGTTGCGGTAGGTGGTGGCGGTCTGTTCGACGGTCACGGGCTCACGGCCTTTCGGATCAGGGCCGCCGCCGTGTCCCGGTCGAGGCGGCCGTCGGCGACGACGGTGACGACGCGGCGGACGAGGGTGTCGCCGGGCGGGACGGGGACGCGTCCGGTGTGCGCCAGCGACGAGCCGACGCCCGGGTACTCGGCGGTGCGCACGAACCACGGGTCGCGGCGGGTGGCGTCCGTGGCCCCGGCGAACACCAGCGTCCAGCAGGAACCGGCGAGCGCCAGCCAGTCGGCGGGGCTGCCGTGCACCTCGCTCTCGCCCTCGGCGTCGGCGGTGAAGACGTCCGGTGCGCCGTCCTCCTTGCGGGCCCGCCAGAAGAAGCCTCCGTAGGCCGCGCCGGGGCGCCCGTTGGTGGCCGGGCTGCCGATGGACAGCAAGCCGCCCGTGACGTTGGTGAGCGAGAAGGTGAAGTCCAGGGCCCAGGCGGTGTCGGTCAGTTCGGTGGCGGCGACGGTGCGGCGCTCGCGCAGCAGCTCGTTCCCGGCGGCCACCCAGCGCAGTTCCTCCACGAAGCCGTCCGGGTCGCGGAGCTGGAACGTGGTGTGCCGCTGGGCGCCGTGGTTGTCGAGCTCGGTCGGGCCCCGGTCGCGCACGTAGGTGCGCCCGCCCCAGAAGTTGTACCCCTCGACGTCGGGGACGGCGACACCGACGCCGAGGTGGTGGAGGTGGTCGGCGGGGCTCAGTTCGGTGACGGCCACGCCGGACAGGGTGGTGACGGGGTGCAGGTACGGGCGCGGGGACAGCCGGGCGGGCAGTTCGGGCCGGACGACGTAGCGGCCCACCGGGCGGCCCGCGACGCGCAGGACCGGGGAGTCGGTGCCGGTCATCGGGCGCTCACCTCTTTCTGACGGTGCTCCGCGGGCAGCGCCCAGGGGGCGCCGAGCTCGGAGTAGAGCGAGAGGGTGTCGGCGGCGGCTGCGACGAGCCCGTCCACGCCGGGCACGACCCGGCGGTTCTCGCCGGGGACGCGGCGCCAGGAGCCGGCCGGCAGCGGGGCCGGGTCGGGGGCCTGCCGGATCGCCTCGACGACCGTCATGAAGGCACCGGTCGCCTCCGGGACGGCCAGCAGGTCGGCGCCCTCGGTGAGGTGGGCGACGAGGTTCTCCAGCAGGTCGGTGCGGCCGTGCTCGACCTCCTCGGGGCCGTGGCCGGCGCGCTGGAGCAGCACGCGGTCCTGCTTGTACCAGAAGGTGATCCGGCCGCTGCTGCCGTGCACGAGGACGTACGGCTCGCCGGGCTCCTCTGCGCACAGGGTCACGGCGACGGTGACCGGGTGGCCCTGCGCGGTGGTGATCCGTACGCAGGAGGTGTCGTCGGACTCGATGTCGTTGGCGCGCAGCAGTTCGGTCTCGATGCCGGTGACGTCCTCGGCGCGGGTGCTGCCGCCGAGGGCGAGGGCGGTGACGACGGCGTGCGCGAGCGGGTTGGTGAGCACCCCGTCGACGACGTCGACGCCGTTCATGCGCCGCTTGCCCGCCCAGGGCGCGCGCCGGAAGTACGCCTCGTCGCGCGCCCAGGCGCCGGCGCCGCCGAGCCCGACGAGTTCGCCGACGGCGCCCTCGGCGATCAGTTCGCGGATCGCGGGCACGGCGTGCGAGCCCAGCGACTGGAAGCCGATCTGGCAGGCCACGCCCGCGGCGGCGACGCCGTCGGCCATGCGCCGGTACTCGGCGTAGGAAGGGGCCGGAGGCTTCTCCAGCAGGATGTGGACGCCCCGTCCGGCCGCGGTGAGCGCGAGGTCGGTGTGGGTCGGGATGGGGGTGCAGATCACGGCGATCCGGGCGCCGGTGGAGTCCAGCAGGGCGCCGAGGTCGGCGGACTGCTCGGGCGTGCCGAGGCCGTCGAGTTCCCCGGCGGTGAGCGGGGTGAGTTCGCAGACGCCGGCCAGGCGGACCAGGCCGCGGTCCTGGAGGCGGCGGATGTTGGCGAGGTGCCAGCGTCCGTGGCCGCGGGCGCCGGCGAGGACGACGGGCAGCGGTGCGCTCATGGGATCCTCCCCGCGCCGGCGCCGCGTGCCACGTCCTGGTCGGCCGCGCGGGCGCTGTCGATCGGTCCGTGCAGGGTGGGCGTCCAGCCGACGTCGCCGGTCAGGTCGCGTTCGCTGCCGGAGTTGTAGGAGTTGTTGATGGCGAGCAGGTCGACCGGGTAGCCGTTGAAGAGGGTGCCGCTCTGGTGCAGGGCGGTGCCGTTCCAGCTCTTGACGAGGTCGGCGGCCTCGACGTGGGCGGGCGTGGTGAAGGCGTTGTTCTCGGCGTACACGGCGGACTCGGTGCCGATGCCGAGGGAGTAGCGGTGGTCGGTGCCGCCGGGGACGACGTAGCGGTTGTTGTAGACGTGGACCCGGCCGAAGCGGACGCGCGGGGCGCGCTGCACGATCGACTCGAACTCGTTGTGGTGCAGGGTGACGCGGAGTCTGCCGCGGTCGCCGGTGGCCGAGTCGCTGCTGCCGATGAGCATCGCCTTGTCGTGGCCGGTGAGGCGGCTCCAGGACACGGTCACCAGGTCGGAGCCGCCTGTGATGTCGAGCAGGCCGTCGTGGCGCAGGAAGTTGCGGGCGAAGTAGGTGGGTTCCTTCGCGTCGGGGTGCCCCTTGTCGGACAGGGTGACGTGGTCGATCCAGACGTGGCGGGCGCCGGTCAGCCAGATGTTGTCGTAGGCGGCCTTCCAGTCGCCGAGGCCGCCGGGGTGGGGCTGCCAGGCGGGGAAGCAGTCGTAGGCGTCGCGCAGTTCGAGGTTGCGGACGATGACGTTGTCCGCGTCCTTGATCTGGAGGCTCGCGCCCTTGAGGACGGCGTCGTCGCCGAGGCCGACGATGGTGGTGTTGGAGCCGACGGGCAGCACGATCCGTTCGGCCTGCCGGGCGGCCGAGGCCCTGCGGGCGTCCTCCTGCGGTCCGGACGGCTTCGCGGCGCCCCAGGTGCGGGGGTCGTAGGCGGCGAGGTAGCCGCGCAGGCTGTAGCCGTCGGTGGTGTAGTCGGCGCAGTCCAGGCGGTGGCCGTCGTCGTCGGTGTTGGCGTCGATCGTCCCGGCGATCCTGATGATCTTCGGGGTGTCGCTGCCGCCGTCGAGGGCGCGCACCAGGCCGGCGCGGTCGGTGACGGTGTACACGTGGGCGTCGTCGGCCGCGGCGCCGCCGGTGGTGCCGCCCTCGGCGGCGGCCCAGCCGTCGCCGGGGGGCAGGGTGTCGCGGCTGATGTCGCGGTCCTCGGCGTGGGCGGGGACGCAGAGCAGACCCAGCAGGGCCGCCGCGGCCGCGATGTGCCGGAGCCTCATCCCTTCACCGCCCCCGCGCTGAAGCCGGTGATGAGCCACTTCTGGATGAACGCGAAGACCAGCACGACCGGTACGGCCGCGATGATGCCGCCCGCGGCGAGCGCGCCGAGGTCGACGCTGTCCGCGCTCATCAGGGTGTTGAGACCGACGGGGATGGTCTGCTTGTCCTGGTTGTTGAGGAACATCAGGGCGAACAGGAAGTGGTTCCAGGAGTGCACGAACGCGAAGGAGCCGACGGCGATCAGACCCGGCCGCAGCAACGGCAGGACGACGATCCGGAAGGCCTTCATGCGGCCGCAGCCGTCGACCCAGGCCGCCTCCTCCAGGGAGTACGGCACGTTCTTGATGAAGTTGCTGATCAGGATCATCGACAGCGGCAGCTGGAACACCGTCTCGGCGATGATGACACTGCCCAGCGAGTTGATCATCTGCAGTTCGGCGAAGATCTCGAACAGCGGGACCAGCAGCAGCGCGCCGGGCACGAACTGGGAGCACAGCAGGGCGAGCATGAAGGCCTGCTTGACCCGGAAGTCGAACCGGGCGAGGGCGTAGCCGCCGGCCAGCGCGACGACCGTCGTCATCACCAGGGTGGCGAGGCCGACGAGCACGCTGTTCTGGAAGTAGACGCCGAAGCTGCGCTCGGTCCACACCTTCTCGAAGTGCTCGAAGGTCATCGGCCAGGGCACCAGCGAGGTCGAGCCGGGCGGGCGCAGCGCGAAGAGCAGGATCCAGTAGAACGGGATCAGCGTGAAGACCAGGTAGACGGACAGCGGCAGGTAGATCTGCCAGCGCGGGGCCTCGTCCCAGGCGCGGCCCCGGCCGGCCGGCCGGGGTGGCGCGGGAGTGGCGCGCGCGGGTGCGGGGGCGACCGGGGTGGCCTCTTTGGTGATCACTTGTTGTCGCCTCCGAACTTGCTCAGCCGCAGATAGACGATCGAGCAGAAGAGCAGAATCACGAACGCCACCGTGGTCAGGGCCGACGCGTAGCCGAAGTTGTGGGCGTCGACGCTGGTGTTGGCGATGTAGAGCGGCAGTGTCGTGGTCTCGCCCGCGGGTCCGCCGCCGGTCAGGGTGTAGAGCAGGTCGACGTTGTTGAACTCCCACACCGCGCGCAGCAGCGTGGACAGGATGATGGCGTCCTTCAGGTGGGGCAGGGTGATGTGCCAGAACTGCTTGATGCGGCTGGCCCCGTCGACCTCGGCGGCCTCGTACAGGTCCTTGGAGACGGACTGGAGGTCGGCGAGGATGAGGATCGCGAAGAAGGGCACGCCGCGCCACAGGTCGGCGACGATCGCCGCCGGGAACACGGTGGAGGTGTCCGACAGCCAGCTGGTGCCGTACGAGCCGAGGCCCAGGTCCGCGAGGTAGCGGCTGATGCCGGTCTGGGAGTTGTAGAGGAGCACCCAGATCGCGGAGGTCAGGACGCCGGAGACGGCCCACGGGGAGAAGACCAGGGCGCGGCCGACGGCCCGCCCGACGAAGGTCTGGTTGACGATGAGGGCCAGCGCGAGGCCGAACAGCAGCTGGAGGGTGACCTCGACGAAGACCCACTTGGCGCTGAAGACGAGGGTGTCCCAGAAGATGGGGTCCTCGGTGAAGGCGTGGACGAAGTTGTCGAGGCCCGCGTAGCCGTTGCGCCACGGCTTGGTGGGGTTGTAGTGCTGCAGGCTGTAGTAGAAGACGCTGATGACCGGGTAGGCGATGAAGCCCAGCATGAGCAGGGCCGCCGGGGTGATCAGCAGGTAGGGGAGCCTGCGCGGGGTGGCGGAGGCACGGCGCCGCCGGGGTGGCGCGGGCGGTTTCGCCACGGCTGCGGCTTGGGCCATGACTGTTCTCCGTTCTTGAGCGTTCTCGTGCGGGATGTGCGGGATGTGCGGGGTGAAGCGCTTTCTGTCGTGCTGTGCGTGGGTCCGGCCGCCGGGCGGGCCGGCCGGATCCGTTCAGCCCGCGTACGGGTCCTGCACCTTGCCCGGCCGCGCGAGGAACTCGAAGTCGCAGCCGGTGTCCGCCTGGGTGATCTGCTCGTTGTAGAGCGCGCCGTAGCCGCGCTCGTGGCGCACGGGCGGCGGCGTCCACCGCGCTCTGCGGCGCTCCAGCTCCGCGTCGTCCACGTGGAGGTGCAGGGTGCGCGCCTCGACGTCCAGGGTGATCGGGTCCCCGGTGCGCACCAGCGCGAGGGGGCCGCCGACGTACGACTCGGGTGCGACGTGCAGGACGCACGCGCCGTAACTGGTGCCGCTCATGCGGGCGTCGGAGATGCGGACCATGTCCCGCACGCCCTGCTTGAGCAGGTGGTCGGGGATGGGCAGCATCCCGTACTCGGGCATGCCGGGGCCGCCCTTGGGGCCGGAGTTGCGCAGCACCAGCACGCTGTCGGCGGTGATGTTCAGCCCGGGGTCGTTGATGGTCCGCTGCATCGTCCGGTAGTCGTCGAAGACCACGGCCGGACCGGTGTGCCGCAGCAGGTGCGGCTCGGCGGCGATGTGCTTGATGACGGCGCCGTCCGGGCAGAGGTTGCCGCGCAGCACGGCGACCCCGCCCTCGGCGGCGACCGGGTTGTCGCGCGGCCGGATGACGTCGTCGTGGTGCACCCGGGCGCCGGCGAGCTGTTCACGCAGGGTGTCGTGCGCGACGGTGGGCCGGTCCAGGTGGAGCAGGTCGGGGATCCGGGAGAGGAACCCGGGCAGTCCGCCCGCGAAGTGGAAGTCCTCCATCAGGTACGTCTGTCCGCCGGGCCGGACGTTGGCGAGGACGGGGACGGTGCGGGCGATGCGGTCGAAGTCGTCGAGCGTGAGCTTCACCCCGGCGCGGCCCGCCATGGCGATCAGGTGGATCACGGCGTTGGTGGAGCCGCCGAGACCGAGGACGGTGGTGACGGCGTCCTCGAAGGCCTCCGGCGTGAGGATGTCGGAGAGCTTGCGGTCCTTGTGGACCAGGTCGACGATCGCCATGCCGGCCCGGGCTGCCATCCGGTCGTGCCCGGAGTCGACGGCCGGGATGCTGGAGGCGCCCGGGACGGTCACGCCGAGCGCTTCGGCGGCGGCGGTCAGCGTGGACGCCGTGCCCATCGTCATGCAGTGCCCGGGCGAGCGGGCCAGGCCGCTCTCCAGCTCCTGCATCTCGCAGTCACCGATGAGCCCGGCCCGCTTGTCGTCCCAGTACCTCCACATGTCGGTGCCGGAACCGAGCGTCTCCCCCCGCCAGTGACCCGGCAGCATGGGCCCGGCCGGCACGAACACGGCCGGCAGGCCGACGGACGCGGCGCCCATCAGCAGCGCCGGCGTGGACTTGTCGCAGCCGCCCATCAGCACGGCGCCGTCGACCGGGTAGGAGCGCAGCAGCTCCTCGGTCTCCATGGCGAGCAGGTTGCGGTAGAGCATGGGGGTCGGCTTCTGGAAGGTCTCGCTGAGCGTGGAGACCGGGAACTCCAGCGGGAAGCCGCCCGCCTGCCACACCCCGCGCTTGACGGCCTGGGCGCGGTCGCGCAGGTGCACGTGGCAGGGGTTGATGTCCGACCAGGTGTTGAGGATCGCGACGACCGGCTTGCCGAGGTGCTCCTCGGGCAGGTAGCCGAGCTGGCGGGTACGGGCCCGGTGACTGAAGGACCGCAGCCCTTCGGTGCCGTACCACTGGTGGCTTCTGAGGTCCTCGGGACGCTTCTTCGGCGTGCTCATATCGACCATCCGGAGGCGATGGCGGCGACCTCGGCGCGCTCGCTCTCGGGCAGCGGCCTGCTCGGCGGGCGGACCTCGCGGCGGCACAGGCCGAGGGAGGCGAGGGCCTCCTTGACGACGGTGACGTTGTTGGCGGAGCCGTTGGCGGCGCGCAGTTCCTCGAACCGGCGGATCTGCTCCCAGACCTTCATGGCGCCCGGGTAGTCGCCCGCGCGCAGCGCCTCGATCATGTTCAGCGAGACGGACGGCGCGACGTTGACCAGTCCGGAGGTGAAGCCGGTGGCGCCCGCGGAGAAGTAGGACGGCGCGTACGGCTCGGCGAGCCCGGCCACCCACACGAAGCGGTCCAGACCGGCGTCCCGCGCGAACGCGGCGAACCGGGACGCGTCCGGGACGGCGTACTTCACGCCGATGACGTTGGGGCAGGCGTCGGCGAGTTCGGCGAGGCGGGCGCCGGTGAGCTGCGGGTTGCGGATGTACGGCACGACGCCCAGCTCGGGCACGGACTCGGCGATGGCGCGGTGGTAGTCGACCCAGCCGCTCTGCGAGACGTAGGGGTGGACGGGCTGGTGCACCATCACCATGCCGGCGCCCAGGTCGCGGGCGTGCCGCGCGGAGGCGACGGCGGTCGGCACGTCGTGGCCGACGCCGACCAGGACCGCGCCCCGGTCGCCGGTCTCCTCGACGGTCAGCTCGGTGACGAGGCTGCGCTCCTCGGGGGTGAGGGCGTAGAACTCGCCGGTGTTGCCGTTGGGGGTCAGGGTCCTGATGCCGCCGTCCAGCAGCCGGCGCAGCAGGGCCCGGTAGGTGTCCCGGTCCACGGAGCCGTCCTCGGCGAACGGGGTCACCGGGATCGCCACCACGTCGGCCAGGGCCGCCCGCTGGGTCTCGAACGTCGATGTCATGCCTGGCCGTCCTCTCCCTGGGCCTCGGATTCCGCTGTGGGGAAGGCCCGCTCGACGAACGACGCGATGTGCGCGTGGAGGGCGCGCGCCGCGCCGTCCGCGTCACCTTCGAGGGCGAGGCGCAGTATCTCGCGGTGCTCGCAGGCCTCCCGCTCCCAGGAGGGGTCGGCGGCCCAGGCGACGGCGGAGACGAGGGCCGCCTGGTCGCGCACCTCGTCCAGCATCCGGCCGAGCAGCGGGTTGCCGCAGGGCAGGTACAGGGCGCGGTGGAACTCCCGGTTGGCCAGGGAGCGTTCGGCGGTGTCCGTGGCTCCGTCGGCGCGGGTGAGCGCGTCCTTCGCGGCGTCCAGGGTGGAACCGCGCAGCACCGCCCGCCGCAGCGCCTCGGGCTCCAGCAGCAGCCGCACGTCGTAGACCTCGCGCGCCATGTCCGCGTCCACCATGCGCACCGTGACGCCCTTGTACTGGCTCATCACGACCAGTCCGGTGCCGGCCAGGGTCTTGAGCGCCTCGCGCACGGGGGTCTTGGAGACTCCGAACCGGGCGGCGAGCTCGGTCTCGACCAGGGCCTGACCCGGCGTCAACTGCCCGGTGAGTATGCGGCGTTTGATCTCCTCCAGCACGAACTGCGTGCGGGAGGGGATCGGCGTGGGCACAGAGGTCATGCGCGCCTCTCGGATCTCGCGTATCGCGTCTCATATATGACGTACGAAGTACGACGCGTTGAAGGTAGAAAGGGCTTGCTGTTTCGTCAATGCTTCGAACAGAAGAAGACGGGGTGACCTCCGAATCGGTCCCCTATCGGCGCCTTGCCCCTTGTGTCTGCTTTGCGGGTGACATGAGTGGACCCCCGGGGACGGAGGTGCTGTCCCCGGGGGCCGGAAATGCTCAGGTTCGTGCCAGGTGTTACGCGGGCGGCGTCCAGCCCGGGTCGCGGCCGCTCAGGCCCACCACGCGGTCCAGCAGCGGGGCGTCGGCCGGGACCGGGACGGCCGGGCCGAAGATCTTGTTCTCGCCGGGCGGTTCCTGGGCCGCCACGGTGACGAAGTCGAGGGTGACCCGCAGCAGCGCCGGGTCGGGCTCGTACTCCTGGCCGGTGGCGCGGGCCAGGTCCCAGCCGTGGATCACCAGCTCGTCGATGACGACCGCGCCGGCCACCTCGCCGGGCAGGTCCACCCCGCCGGCGCGGGTCATGCCGGTCCAGGCGGCCGGGTCGCGCCACGCGCCGGCCAGCTCGTCGAGCACCTTGGGCAGCTCCTCGCGCCAGCCGGGCCCGACGTCCGGCACGGAGTCCTCCGGGCTGGTGTCCGTGGTGACGCCCAGGTCCTTGCGCGCGGCGTCGCGGAAGGCGACGGCGAGCCCGGTCAGATGGCCCAGCAGGTTGCGCACGGCGTACGCCGGGCACGGCGTCGCGCCCCCCAGTTGCTCGTCGGTCACGCCCCCGGCGAGGCGTGCCACGATCCGGGCCTGGGCCGCGAGGTCGGGGGTCGGGTTGGGGTCGGTCATCAAGGCGCTCCTGGCTCGTCGGCGTACCTGGCGCGGCCGCCCCCGGAGAACGCGGGGCCCCGCTCGGGAGGTAGACCGACGGCGACGCCGCGACTCATCGGTTCCGGCCCGGATTCCTAGGGCGTTTTCCCGATCCCCGCGGCACCCCCTCAGGGCCACGATGACCAGGCATGAAGCACACCGAATCGACGAAGTGGGCGGTGGCGCGCGTGCTGCGCGACCGGAACGCCGGCCTGTGTCTGACCGGGGTCGTGGTCTCCGGCTTCGGCACCTCCGCGCTGTGGCTGGCCGCCGGCGTCTGGGTCAAGGACCTCACCGGCTCGGACGGCCTGGCCGCGCTGTGCATGCTCGCCATGTGGGCCCCCACCCTGGCCGGGCCGCTGCTGGGCGCGCTCGCCGACCGGGTCCGCCGCAGGCCGCTGCTGATCGGGCTGAACCTCCTCATGGCCGCGCTGCTCCCGGCACTGCTGGCCGTGGACGCGCCGGACCGGGTGTGGATCGTGTTCGCGGTGCTGTTCGCGTACGGCACGGCGGGCGTCGTCCACGACGCGGCCGAGTCGGCCCTGGTCGCCACCGCCGTGGACACCACGCTGCTCGGCGACTTCAACGGGCTGCGCACGACGGCCACGGAGGGCATGAAACTCCTGGCCCCCCTGGCCGGCGCGGGCCTGTACACGGCCTGCGGCGGCCCGGCGGTCGCCCTGCTGGACGCGACCACGTTCGCCCTGGCCGCGGCACTGTGCCTGGGCCTGCGAGTACGCGAGGAGGCGCCTGCGGCGGGCGGGGGCGCGGGGCACGGGGACGACGCGGGCGGGCACCGAGAGAGCGACGGGCACCACGACAACGCGAACGACCCCCCGGGGCGCGGTCCGCGCCGAGAGCGCGCGGGCCACCGCGAGGAGCGCGCGGGCGTCCTCCAGGGTGTGCGTCACCTCTGGTCGCACGCCCTGCTGCGGCCGCTCGTGCTCGCCGGTGGGGTCACCATGCTGTGTGCCGGTCTCGGGGGCGCGCTGGTCTACGCCGTGGTCGACGCCCTCGGCCGCTCCCCCGCCTTCGCCGGTGTGCTGTACGCCGCGCAGGGCGCCGGTTCCGTGGTGGTGGGGCTGGTTTCGGGACCGGCGATGCGCCGGCTCGGTGAGCGGCGGTTCGGGGCGCTCGGCATCGGCCTCTTCGCCGTCGCCCTGGCGCTGCGGGCGGTGCCGTCCGACGCGGTGGCCGTGGTGAGCGGCGCGGCGATCGGGGCGGGGCTGCCCGCGGTGCTCATCGCCGCGCTGACCGCCGTGCAGCGCGAGACGCCGGGCCCGCTGCTCGGCCGGGTCACCGCCACCGCCAACACCCTGGTGTTCACGCCGAACGTGCTGGGCCTGGCGGCCGGGGCCGTCCTGGTCGAAGTCGCCGACCACAGGCTGCTGCTGACCGCCCTGGGCGCGGCGCTGCTGCTGACGGCGGCGGCGCTGCGTCACACCCCGGCGGGCACCTCCCCCGCCCCTGCCGGCTCCCCGTCCGACACCAACCCCGCGTGAAGCGGGCACGGTTGCGCCGTACCCGGGCCGCCGGCCTCCCCGACGTCCACCCCGAGCACACCGGGACCGCCTCCCAACCCCCGCATACCCCCGCATCTCACGGCGGCCACCCCCCGTCACACCCCCGCGAGCACCTCCCGCACCGCCGCCAGGTCCCCGTCCGACGCCAACCCGGCGTGATACAGGCGCAGTTCCGTCGCGCCGAGGCGGCGGGCCTCCGTGACGTCGGCCGCGAGGGTGCCGGGGCTGCCGCCCATGCCGGAGACCACCGTGAAGTTGGCGGCGAGGACCGTGCCCTCGCGGGCCTCCCGGGCGAACGGGGTGAGCGGTCCCGGTCCGCCGGCGCAGGGCACGACGACGCCGTCCGCGACGGACAGGATGTGCGCCGGGTCGACGCCGGCGTTGGCGCCGCAGTGGTACGACACCGGGTCGGCGTGCAGCAGTACCTGGAAGCCCTCGGGCGCGGCGGCGCGCACCGCGGCGACCGCCGCCTCCTGGAGCGTGCGGGCCGTCGTGTCGCGCCACGCGCGCGTGGCGTTCGCGGTCGGCTCCCCGAGCAGCTTCCCGACCCCGGTCCAGCCCTCGTCCGAGGGCGCCCCCCGCCACACGGGTTCCAGCGCGGTCCGCACGGCCGCGGCCAGTTGGCCGGGGTCCAGGCCGTGTGCGCCGTAGCCGTCCCGGCAGGCCGGGCAGAAGCACAACGACATCAGGTACTGCCCGGCGTCCCCGAGCCCGACGCCGCCGGTCTTGTCGTGGGCGTGCAGGTGCGCCAGCCCGTACCAGCCGAGGGACTCCAGTTCGGTGCCCCGCGCGCCGGGCCGTACCGCCGCTTCGGCGGCCAGGTCGACGAGGTACGCGCGCGTGCCGGGCTGCGCGATGCAGGGCGCCCACGGGTAGCGGTCGCCGTAGGCGTTGACGACGGAGGTCTCCGGGTGTTCGGCGCCCAGGCGGGAGTTGTGCGCGAGGACGACCCAGGTGTGCACCTCAAGACCGGCGGACGCGAGCGCGTCGGCGGCCTCGCCGTAGGCGTCGCCGGGCGCCCAGTCGCCGGCCGGGTAGGGGCGCGGGGTGCGGCCCGTCCAGTGGTCGCCGGGCGGGTACAGCACGGCGGCGTGTTCGGCGGTGACGATCCGGTGCCGGGGGTGGCGGGGGGTCAGCGCGCGCGTGGAGTGGTAGGCGGCGGCGAGTGTCGCCTGCCGTACGCCGAGGCCCGCCACGAACTCGGCCGCCCGTGGATCACCGTTGACGTCCCAGGGGTAGACGAATGCCGACGCCTTCACTTGCCCTCCTCCAGCAGCGCGTAGCCGCGCTCGATCAGCCGAGCGAGCTGCTTGACATGATCCTCGCCCGGTTCGTGCAGCGGCGGGCGGACCTCCCCGACGTCGAGTCCGCGCAGCCGCACACCGGCCTTGACCAGGGAGACGGCGTAGCCGCGGCCCTGGGCGCGCAGTTCGACGAGCGGCCGGTAGAAGCCGTCCAGCAGGCGGTGGACGGTGGCGTCGTCGCCGGTGCGCAGGGCGCGGTGGAAGGCGACGGCGATCTCGGGGGCGAAGCAGAACACGGCGGACGAGTAGAGCGTGACGCCGAGGCCTCGGTAGGCGAGCTGGGTCTGTTCGGCGGTGGGCAGGCCGTTGAAGTAGAGGAAGTCGCCGGGTGTCTCGGTGCGCACGGCGCTGACGATGCGCTGCATGAGGTCGAGGTCGCCGAGGCCGTCCTTGAAGCCGACGATGCCGTCCGTGCGGGCGAGCTCGACGACGGTCTCCGGCGTGAACACGGCGTTGTCGCGCTGGTAGACGACGACGGGCAGGTCCGTCGCCGCGGCCAGCTCCCGGTAGTGCCGCAGCAGCCCTTCCTGGCCGGCGGCCACCAGGTACGGCGGCATGGCGAGGAGCCCGTCGGCCCCGGCCTCGGCGGCGAGGCGGGCATAGCGGACGGCGAGGGCGGTGCCGTAGCCGGCGCCCGCGACGACGGGCACGCGTCCGCCGGTCTCCTCGACGGCGGCGCGGACGCAGGTCTGGAACTCCTCGGGGGTGAGCGCGTGGAACTCGCCGGTGCCGCAGCAGGCGAACACGGCGGCGGCGCCGGCCTCGACGCCGCGTCGCACGTGCGCGCGGAAGGTGTCGGTGGCGATGCCGCCGTCCGGGCCGTACGCCGTGACGGGGAAGAACAGCGGGCCGCTGGGTACTGCGAGCCGGGCGGCGAGGGGGGCTGGCGTCACGGGCACTCCCGGTTCCATATTTATGATCTGCGTCTATATTTCTGAACACGCCCACGCTAAAGCGCCCCCACGAGGGCGGTCAAGCGCGGCAAGGCGCGACACGGCAGCGGATTCCGCGCTTCCGCGGGACACTTGACGCCCGACGGCCGCGCTCCTTAGCGTGTCCAAGCATATGAATGGCGTGCGCGCATGTGCACGGCTGAGCCAAGGAGACCGAGGATGCCCGCTCCCCGCACCGTTCTGCTCACCGGCGCCGCCGGCGGGCTCGGCACCCTGATGCGGGACCTGCTCCCCACCTACGGCTACGAACTCCGGCTGCTCGACATGCGCCCCATCGAGGGCGAGCCGGACGCGATCGTCGCCGACCTCGCCGACCAGGACGCGATGCGCGAGGCCGTGCGGGGCGTCGACGCGATCATCCACCTCGCGGGCATCTCCCTGGAAGCCCCCTTCGAGAAGATCCTCTCGGCGAACATCCAGGGCACCTACCACCTCTACGAGGCCGCCCGCGAGGAGGGCGTCGGACGCGTCGTCTTCGCCTCCTCCAACCACGCCGTCGGCTACACCCCGCGCCCGCGGGGCGACGACCCCCTCATCCCGGTCGACACCCCGCGCCGCCCCGACACCTTCTACGGCCTGTCCAAGTCCTTCGGCGAGGACCTCGCCCAGCTCTACTGGGACAAGCACGGTCTGGAGACCGTCTCCGTGCGCATCGGCGCCTGCTTCCCGGAGCCCACCGGCGTGCGCATGCTCTCGGTGTGGATGAGCCCCGCCGACGGCGCCCGCCTCTTCCACGCGGCGCTGACCGCCGAGAACGTCGGGCACTCGGTCGTCTACGGCTCCTCCGCCAACACCCGCCTGTGGTGGGACCTGGGCACCGCGCGGGCCATCGGCTACGAACCGCAGGACGACTCCGAGGTGTTCGCCGAGAAGCTGATCGCCGAGCAGGGCGAGCTGGACCCGGACAATCCGGCACACGCCTGCCTGGGCGGCCACTTCGTCACCGACCCGCCGATCTGGCCCCACTGAGCCGGACCGCGGGGACCCGCGGCGGCACTGACACGTCTCACATCGATCGGCCGCGGAAGCGGGCGGGCACCGAACGGGCCCGCCCGCTTCCGCATTCGGGCATCCGCACTGCCCGTTTCCACCCCTCCACCGGTCCCGGCGCAGGTCCGCGGCGGGCCCACCCCTGCCCGAGTCGGGCCCAAACGGGCAGCATCGAATCGCCAACAGGCCTGGTCAGTGCCGCGCGCCCGCTGTAGAACTTCCCCCATGGGCCCCACCGGGCCCGAACGGGCAATGACGCACGGAGGCGATGACGGCCATGGACGCCAGGACGTCGGAGGAACGCCGGCACGAGATCGTGCGGGTCGCCCGCGCCACCGGATCGGTCGACGTCACCACGCTCGCCGCCCGGCTGGGCGTGGCCAAGGAGACCGTACGACGGGATCTGCGGGCCCTGGAGGACCACGGCCTGGTCCGCCGCACCCACGGCGGCGCCTACCCCGTGGAGAGCGCCGGCTTCGAGACGACGCTCGCCTTCCGCGCCACCAGCCACGTGCCCGAGAAGCGCCGGATCGCCGCGGCGGCGGCCGAACTCCTCGGGGACGCCGAGACGGTCTTCGTCGACGAAGGCTTCACCCCGCAGCTCATCGCCGAGACCCTGCCCCGGGACCGCCCGCTGACCGTGGTCACCGCGTCCCTGCCGGTCGCGGGCGCGCTCGCCGAGGCCGACAACGTTTCCGTCCTGCTGTTGGGCGGCCGGGTCCGCTCCGGCACGCTCGCCACCGTCGACCACTGGACGACGAAGATGCTGTCCGGCTTCGTCCTCGACCTGGCCTACATCGGCGCCAACGGCATCTCCCGCGAGCACGGTCTGACCACGCCCGACCCGGCGGTCAGCGAGGTCAAGACACAGGCGGTCCGGGCCGCGCGCCGCATCGTGTTCGCGGGCGTGCACACCAAGTTCGGCGCGGTCAGCTTCTGCCGGTTCGCGGAGATCGGCGCGCTGGAGGCGATCGTGACGAGCACTCTGCTGCCGGCGTCCGAGGCGCACCGCTACTCCCTGCTCGGCCCGCAGGTGATCCGCGTCTGAAGCACCGGCCCGCCCTCCGATGACCCACCCCACCCCCACGTCGGGCACCCCCTTGCCCACTGACGACGCTTATCTCCCGGTTCATCCCCCGATACGTACCTCCAGGAGCGATCCATGCGAACCCAGAGCCGACGGAGGCCGCGAGCGACCCTCGCAGCGGCCGCCGCAGGGACGCTGCTCGCCCCGCTGCTCTCCGGCTGCTGGGTCGGAGCGGGCGGGGCCGGATCCGGCGGGAACTCCATCAACGTCCTGATGGTCAACAACCCCCAGATGACCGAGCTGCAGAAGCTGACCGCCGCGCACTTCACCCAGGAGACCGGCATCGAGGTCAACTTCACCGTCCTGCCCGAGAACGACGTCCGCGACAAGATCAGCCAGGACTTCGCCAACCAGGCGGGCCAGTACGACGTCGCCACCCTGTCCAACTACGAGATCCCGATCTACGCCCGCAACGGCTGGCTGCGCGAGATGAACTCCTACGCCGCCAAGGACGCGGCGTACGACGAACAGGACGTGCTGAAGCCGATGCGCGAGTCGCTCACCGGCGACGACGGCAAGCTCTACGGGCAGCCCTTCTACGGCGAGTCGTCCTTCCTGATGTACCGCAAGGACGTCTTCGCGAAGCAGGGCCTGACGATGCCCGAGCACCCCACCTGGACCCAGATCGCCGAGCTGGCCGCCCGGCTGGACGGGGCCGAGCGGGGCATGAAGGGCATCTGCCTGCGCGGCCTGCCGGGCTGGGGCGAGGTCATGGCGCCCCTGACGACCGTGGTGAACACCTTCGGCGGCACCTGGTTCGACAAGGACTGGAAGGCGCGCCTTGACTCCCCCGAGTTCGAGAAGGCGACGAAGTTCTATGTCGACCTGGTGCGCGAGCACGGCGAGTCCGGCGCCTCCCAGGCCGGCTTCGCCGAGTGCCTGAACAACATGACCCAGGGCAAGGTCGCCATGTGGTACGACGCCACCTCTGCCGCCGGTTCCCTGGAGTCCGCCAACTCCCCCGTCCAGGGCAAGCTCGGCTACGCGCCCGCGCCGGTCGAGAAGACCGAGTCCTCCGGCTGGCTCTACACCTGGGCCTGGGGCATCCAGAACGCCTCCCGCAACCCCGACAAGGCCTGGAAGTTCGTCTCCTGGGCGTCCAGCAAGGAGTACGAGCAGCTGGTCGGCGACGAGATCGGCTGGTCCAACGTCCCGGCGGGCAAGCGCGCCTCGACGTACGACAACCCCGCCTACCGCCAGGAGGCCGCCGCCTTCCAGGAGATGACCAAGGAGGCCATCGAGGGCGCCCGGCCCACCGACCCCGGGGTGCAGCCGCGCCCCGCACCCGGCATCCAGTTCGTCGGCATCCCCGAGTTCACCGACCTCGGCACCAAGGTCTCCCAGGAGATCAGCGCGGCGATCGCCGGACGCCAGTCCGTCGAGACGGCCCTGAAGAAGTCGCAAGCGCTCGCCGAGAAGATCTCCGAGGAGTACGAGGGACGATGACCGCCACCACACCGGCCCCCGTGGCCGCTCCGGAGATGCGCACCACCCCGGTGCGCCGGCCCTCCCCCCGGCTGCGCGCCTGGGCCAGGCGGGCCCCGCTGATGCCCGCCCTGGTCTTCATGGTCGTGGTGACCCAGCTGCCGTTCGTGGCGACGCTGGTGATCTCCTTCTTCGACTGGAACGCGCTCTACCCGAAGGCCCGGCACTTCACCGGCTTCGACAACTACCAGGAGGTCCTGACCGACGCGGACCTGCGCCACTCGGTGTGGACGACGGTCCTGCTGACCGTGGGCGTCGTGCTCGCCAGCCTGGTGCTCGGCCTGCTGCTCGCCCTGCTGCTGGACCGCAGGTTCCGCGGCCGGGGCCTGGTCCGCACCCTGCTCATCGCCCCGTTCCTGGTGGTCCCGGTGGCGGCGGCCCTGCTGTGGAAGCACGTCCTGTACAACCCCGAATACGGCCTGCTGAACGGCCTGTTGCACTATGTCGGCGGCCCGCAACCGGACTGGATCGCGAACACCCCGCTGCTCGCGGTGCAGGCCTCGCTGGTGTGGCAGTGGACGCCGTTCATGATGCTCATCCTGCTGGCCGGCCTGCAGAGCCGCGACCACGAGCAGGTCGAGGCGGCCCGCGTCGACGGCGCGAGCGACTGGCAGATCTTCCGCCACCTCACGCTGCCCCACCTGCGCCGCTACCTCGAACTGGGCGCGCTGCTCGGCTCCATCTACATCGTGCAGAACTTCGACGCGGTCTTCACGATCACGTCCGGCGGCCTCGGCACCGCCAACCTGCCCTACACCGTCTACCAGAGCTTCTACCAGGCCCACGAGAACGGCCTCGCCTCGGCCGCGGGCGTCCTGGTCGTCATCGGCTCGATCGTCATCGCGACCTTCGCTCTGCGCGTGGTCTCGTCCCTGTTCCGCGAGGAGGTGTCCCGCGCATGAGTGCCGTGGCCGCAACAGCCCGCCGCAAGGGCGCCGGCCTGGGCCTGGTGGCCTGGCTGGCCGGAATCGTGTTCTTCCTGCCGATCGCCTGGATGGCGCTCACCTCCTTCCACTCGGAGGAGGACGCGGCGACCAACCCGCCCTCGTTCACCGCCGCCCTCACCCTGGACGGCTACCGCGAGTTCTTCGGCACGGACGGCGGCGCGAGCCCCTGGCCCGCGCTCGTCAACTCCACGGTGGCGTCGGTCGCCTCGACGCTGCTCGTGCTGCTGCTGGCGCTGCCCGCCGCGTACGCCCTGTCGATCCGGCCGGTGAAGAAGTGGACGGACGTCCTGTTCTTCTTCCTCTCCACCAAGATGCTGCCGGCCGTGGCGGGCCTGCTGCCGATCTACCTGTTCGCGAAGAACACCGGGATGCTGGACAACGTCTGGCTGCTCGTCATCCTCTACACGTCCATGAACCTGCCGATCGCGGTGTGGATGATGCAGTCCTTCCTCGCCGAGATCCCCGTCGCCGTGATCGAGGCGGCGCAGATCGACGGCGCCCGGCTGCCGACGATCCTCACGCGCGTGGTCGCCCCGATCGCCCTGCCCGGCATGGCGGCGACCGCCCTGATCTGCTTCATCTTCAGCTGGAACGAGCTGTTGTTCGCCCGGGTCCTGACGGGCGTGGTCGCCGAGACCGCCCCCGTCTTCCTGACCGGCTTCATCACCAGCCAGGGCCTGTTCCTGGCGAAGGTGTGCGCCGCGTCGCTCGTCGTCTCCCTGCCGGTGCTCGCCGCGGGGTTCGCCGCCCAGGACAAACTCGTCCAGGGCCTGTCGTTGGGAGCCGTGAAATGAAGGCCGCCGTCATCGAGTCCGTGGGCCGCGCCGTCGTCTCCGAGGTCCCGGACCCGACGCCAGGGCCGCGCGACGTCGTCGTCGAGGTCGCCGCGTGCGGGCTGTGCGGGACGGATCTGCACATCCTCCAGGGCGAGTTCGCGCCGAAGCTGCCGATCGTGCCGGGACACGAGTTCGCCGGCGTGGTCGCCGAGGTGGGCTCCCAGGTCACGGAGCTGGCCGTGGGCGACCGGGTGGCGGTGGACCCCTCCCTGCACTGCCACGAGTGCCGCTACTGCCGCAGCGGCCACAACAACCTGTGCGAACGCTGGGCCGCGATCGGCGTGACCGTCCCGGGCGGTGCCGCGCAGTACGCGCTGGCCCCCGTGGCGAACTGCGTCAAACTGCCCGAGCACGTCCGCACCCAGGACGCGGCCCTGGTCGAGCCGCTGTCCTGCGCGGTGCGCGGCTACGACGTCCTCAAGTCCCGGCTCGGCGCGCACGTCCTGATCTACGGCTCCGGCACGATGGGCCTGATGATGCTGGAGCTCGCCAAGCGCACCGGCGCGGCGAGCGTGGACATGGTCGACGTGAACCCGGCGCGCCTGGAGACCGCCCGGCAGCTGGGCGTGTCCGGCTCCGCCGCGGGCGCCGACGAACTGGACCGGCCGCAGGGCTGGGACGTCGTGATCGACGCGACCGGCAACGCCGCGGCGATCCAGGACGGCTTGGACCGGGTCGCCAAGTCCGGCACCTTCCTGCAGTTCGGTGTCGCCGACTACGCGACACGTGTCACGATCGACCCGTACCGGATCTACAACCAGGAGATCACCATCACCGGGTCGATGGCCGTGCTGCACAGCTTCGAGCGGGCGGCCGAACTGTTCGCGAACGGGGTGCTCGACCCCGACGTGTTCATCAGCGACCGCATCGCGCTGGACCGCTACCCGCAGGCGCTGGAGCAGTTCGCGGCGGGCGTCGGCCGGAAGATCGTGGTGGTGCCGTAACGGCACTCCCTCCCAGACAGCGCGGCTCCCGGTGCCTCCCCCGTCCCGGGAGCCGCGCGCTGCCGACCGGACACCACGGGTGGGTTGTCCGGGCGGCGGGACGAGGCGGGGGTGGTCTTCGGTGGCGGGCGGGTCGTCCCTGGGGCGGGGCTTCGGGTGGCTCTGGGCGGCGTACACGGTCAGCACCGTCGGCACCTGGCTCGCCTTCGACGCGTTCCCGCTGATCGCCGTCATGGTGCTCGGCGCCGGACCGACCGAGGTCTCGGTCCTGGCCGCCGCGGGACTCGCGGTCGGCGCGGTGGTGGCCGTACCGCTGGGACCGTGGGTGGAGTTCCGGCGCAAACGCCCCGTGATGATCGGCACGGACCTGATCCGCTGCGCGGCCCTCCTCACGGTCCCCGTGGCCTACGCCCTCGATCTGCTGACCCTCGCGCAGCTTCTGATCGTGTCGGTCGTCGTCTCGGCCGCCGGCATCACCTTCACGGCGGCGAGCGGCGCCTGCCTCAAGGCCCTCGTACGGCGGGAGGACCTCCTCGCCGCGAACGGCCGTTTCGAGGCGACGATGTGGACGGCGACCATGCTGGGCCCACCACTCGGCGGCGCCGCCGTCGGCCTCCTCGGCCCGGTCACGACGGTGCTGGCGGACGCGGCGAGCTTCCTGCTGTCGGCGCTGGGGCTGCGGGCGATGGGCGGCAAGGAGCCGCGTCCCGTGGAGTCGGCGCCCCCGGCCCGCGTCCGCCCGCGCGACCTGGCGGAAAGCTGGCGCTACATCCTCACCCACTCGACCCTGCGCCCGTTGTTCCTGAACACGGTGCTGAACAACGGCCTGATCATGGCGGTGTCGCCGCTGCTGCTGGTCCTCATGGTCGGCCACCTGGGCTTCGCCCCCTGGCAGTACGGCCTGGCCTTCGCGGTGCCGTGCCTGGGCGGCCTGATCGGCTCACGCCTGGCACGCCGGCTGGTGGCACGGTACGGACCGCACCGGGTGCTGATCACGGCCGGGACGATGCGGGCGTGCTGGCCGGTGGGCCTGGCGTTCACGGGACCGGGCACGGCGGGCCTCGTCCTGGTGATGTGCGTCGAGTTCGGCCTGATCCTCAGCTCCGCCGTGTTCAACCCGGTGCTGTCGACGACCCGCCTCGACCACACGGACACCGACCGCGTCGCCCGCACCCTGTCGGCCTGGTCGGTGACCGGCGAACTCACGGTGGCGGCACTGACGGCCCTGTGGGGCCTGCTCGCGGGGCTCGTCGGCATCCGCGTCGCGATCGCGCTGGCCGGAGTCCTGCTGCTGGCGACGCCGCTGCTGCTGCCGCGCCGGGCGGCGGCGCGGACCCCGGCCGAGTCCGCGGCGGAAGCGCCCTGACCCATTCGGGCGTCAGGTAAGGGAACGGTAAAACGGGCTCGCTCGTTCACCCGGCATGACAGCTATGACCCCCGGCTCGAACATCCCTCTCCCCGCCGCGCGCGTGACGGTGGACGTCGCCGCCCCGGTGCGGCTCGACGTATCGGGCCTGCTGCTCACCGCCGACGGCAAGGTGCGCTCCGACGACGACTTCATCTTCTACAACCAGCCCACGGGCCCCGGCGTGACCCACCGCTCGGGCGGCGGCACCGCCCCCGACGCGATCACCGTCGACACCAGCGCCGTGCCGCCGGGCATCGAGAAGATCGTCATCACCGCCAGCCCGGACGCCGCGGGCCAGACCTTCCAGGGCATCGAGCCGACGGCCACCATCCGCAACGCCGACGACGGCTCCGCGCTGGCCACCTTCACACCTCCGCAGCTGGGCGCGGAGACGGCCCTGGTGGTCGTTGAGGTCTACCTGCGCGGCGGCGTCTGGAAGGTGCGCGCCGTCGGCCAGGGCTACGCGAACGGCCTGGCGGGCATCGCCACGGACTTCGGCGTCTCGGTGGAGGAACCGGCACCGGCCCCGGCTCCGGCGCAGATGCCGGTCACGCCGCCCGCCCCGCCGGCGCAGGCACCCCAGGCGCCCGCCGCGCCCCCGGCCCCGCCCGCGGCGCCGCCCGCCCCGGCTCCCGGCGCCGGAAAGATCAACCTGGACAAGGGCCGGGTGAGCCTCCAGAAGAACCAGACGGTCTCCCTGGTCAAGGGCGGCAAGCCGCTGCTCAGCCAGGTCAAGATGGGCCTCGGCTGGGAGCCGGCGTACCGCGGCAAGGACATCGACCTGGACGCGTCGGTCATCGCCTACGGCCCGCAGCGCAACCACATCGACAGCTGCTACTTCGGCAAGCTCCAGATCGTGAACGGCGCGATCAAGCACTCCGGCGACAACCTCACGGGTGAGGGCGGCGGAGACGACGAGGTGATCACGGTCGACCTGGGCCGCCTCCCGCAGGAGGTCACGGGACTGGTCTTCACGGTGAACTCGTTCTCGGGCCAGAAGTTCACGGAGGTCGCCAAGGCCTACTGCCGCCTGCTGGACGCCGCGAGCGGCGAGGAACTGGTCCGCTTCGACCTCACCAACGCCGAGTCGCAGACGGGCGTGATGATGGCGAAGCTCATCAAGCAGTTCTCGGGCGAGTGGGAGATGACGGCGATGGGCGACTTCGTGAAGTCGCGCACGGTACGGGGGATGGTGAAGCCGGCGGCGCAGGCGCTGTAGCGCGCCACCGGGCCGACCGTACGCCGCCGGGGGCGCCTGCTGTCGGGGCCCCCGGCGCCCTCTGTCCTTGGGTGCCGCCCCGGCGCCCTCTGTTCGGGTGGGTGCCCCCGGCGCCCTCAGCCGCCGTCGCGGGGGCGCAGTCCGCCGAGCAGCAGCTCCAGATACCGGCGGATCTGCCCACCACCGGAATCGGCGGCCTCGGACGCGGTGGCCACCGCGTGAGCGAGCCGCAGCACCTCGATGGGCTCGACGTCGGAGCGCAGCGTGCCCTCGTCCTGCGCGGCCCGCACCAGCCGGTCGGCGGCTACCCGGAGACGGTCACCGCAGGCGGGCCCGTCGTCGGTGACGGCCGACCCCAGCAGCGCCTTCAGCCCACACACCCGAAGGGCCCCGGCACCCAGCTCCCCGAGCCACGCGACCAGCGCCTCGCCGGGCGCCAGCCGCGCGGCAAGCACATCGGCACGCGCGGCGATGGCCTCGATCCGGTCGAGGTAGGCGGCCTCCAACAGGTCCCGCCGACTGGGGAAATGCCGGTACAGCGTCCCGGTCCCGACCCCGGCCCGCTTGGCGATGTCGTCCAGCGAAGCGCGCTCCCCGTGCTCGGAGAAGGCCTCCACCGCGGCCTTCAGCAGCCGCTCGTAATTGCGCCGGGCATCGGCACGCACGGACCCGGCCTCAGCCGTCAGTCACGAGCGGCGTGCGACACGAACCGCGCCCAGGCGTCGGCCCCGAGGGCGAGCTGAGCACCGTCCTTGTCCTTGGAGTCACGGACGTGCACGAGCTCGGTACAGGCGGCGACCTCGACACAGTCGTCGCCCTCCGAGCCGCTGTAGCTGCTCTTGAACCAGGCGAGTTCGGTGGTGGGGCTCATAGTGCTCCTCGCATCCGCTCCAGCAGACTCCGGGAATCACCGGGGGTAAGAGCCTGCGGACGCAGTTTCGCATACCGCTGCTGAAGGACACTGATCTCTTGGACCGAGGACCGAGTCAGCCGGACAGCCGGACTGCCGGGCAGCCCGGACCACTCGACTCGGCTGCCGTGTCAGTGCGCTGACGTATCCTTCCCGTCACCGCACACCGACCGGGGGGACCCAGAGAATTGACCGGCCTGCCCACTTTCCCGCTGCCCTTTCAGGCCTCTCGTTCCATATCGTTCGCGACACCCAGAACGCTGCGTGAACTTCAGATGATGCAGTGCAGCGCCCACATTCGGGCGAAGCCGGGGTGGTTCGACAAGATGAACGATGCCGAAATCGTCGCCAGGTGGACGCGGGAAGCGGTCGCCCAGGGCCTCACCGAGGCGCAGGTGCGTTACGTGCTTGCCGAACTCGCGCATTACGCCGCGCTGCGGGACGAACGAACCGGCGTCGAGGTGTCCGCCGTCGACGGCGTGTGGCAGTCGGACACGCTGGTCGACGACAAGCTCAGAACCCGACTGCGCGAGGCGGTCCGGGTCCTGGAAGAGGTCCCCGAAGCAGAACGGGACTGGCACCCCGGATCCGACGGCCAGGTACTCGACTTGGTGCACCCCTCACTCTTCTGCCTGGTGAGAGGGGTGAGCAACGCGCCCGAGCGGGCCTGGCAGAACCCGACGGACCGCTACTCCACATACGAGTTCTCGGAGAAGTTCCAGTGGCTGCCCACGGATGTCGACGTCAGTGACGACGGCGACGTCACGTTCCTCTCGTACGTCAACAACGTCCACCCCGAGGACCATCGCGAACTGGCCTCCGTTCTGCCGGACTTGTTCGCGCGCATGCGCCCGCTCCTGGAGAACGTGCTCACCGATCTGCGCCATCCGCGACCCCTGCGGATCGAGGCGGACCCTTACGGTTGGTACGACTCGGAGCCGGAGCGCCCTGACAGATCCGCCTACAGCGATGAGGCGGCCTACCAAGAAGCCGTCCGCGCATGGGGCCAGGCCCAGGACGACTGGTGGGAGAACCGCCTCCCGGTCGTCCCGGACGCCCCGGCCTTCGCCCCGCCCGAGGTGCCCGACGCCTCCGCCCGGGTCGACCTGCGGGGCCGCCGTCTCCAGGTCATCACCAAGCTCGCCACCATCCATCTCACGCCGGACAAGCCCGAATACCCGGGCGGTTCCTGGCATGTCGAGGGAATGCTGAACGAGCGGATCGTCTCGACCGGCATCTACTACTGGGACAGCGACAACATCACCGAAAGCCGGCTGGGTTTCCGGGCCGCGCTCGACGACCCGTACTACGAACAGAACGACGACAACGGCCTGCGTGAGGTCTACGGCCTGGAGGACGAAGACCCGCTGAACCAGACACTCGGCTCGGCATCGACGCCGGCGGGCCGCTGCCTGGCGTTCCCGAACATCCTGCAACACCGCGTCGGTTCATTCCGCCTCACGGACCCCACCCGCCCGGGACATCGCAAAATCCTCGCGTTCTTCCTGGTCGACCCGTCGGAAAAGATCGTCTCGACCTCCGACGTGCCACCGCAACAGCCCTGGTCCGAGACCTCGACGATGACGCTCGAACAGGCCAAGGACTACCGCGAACAACTCATGTACGAACGCAAGTTCTTCGTCGACGAACACAACGAGCAGCTCTACGAGCGAGAGTTCTCTCTCTGCGAGCACTGACCCGACCGAACGCCGGCGCCGATTCGGCGGGTGGAGCACCTGCCCGCCGGACCGGCCGTGTGCGAACGGTGGCGCCGGGAGCAGTTGCCACGGCGACCCGACGGCCGCCGTGGGAGGGCACGATGTCAGAACAACGCGCTGTACGCGTTCAGCGCGGGCTGGCCGCCGAGGTGGGCGTAGAGGACCGTCGCGTCGCGCGGGATCTCGCCCCGGGAGACCAGGTCGATCATCCCGGCCATCGACTTGCCCTCGTACACCGGGTCCGTGACCATCCCCTCCGTGCGGGCCGCGAGGCGCATCGCGTCCAGGGTGGTCTCGTCGGGGATGCCGTAGACACCCGCGTGGTAGCGCTCGTCGAGTTCGATGTCCGCCTCCGTCAGTTCCGCGCGGACCCCGATGAGCCCGCCGGTGCGGTGGGCGATCCGGGCGATCTGCTCGCGGGTGCGGGCCGGTTCGGCCGAGGCGTCGATGCCGAGCACCCGCCTGGGCCGGCCGCCCGCCTCCTCCAGCGCGCGGAACCCGGCGACCATCCCGGCCTGCGTCGAGCCGGTCACCGAGCACACCACGACGGTGTCGAAGAAGACGCCCAACTGCCGCTCCTGCTCGGCGACCTCGTAGGCCCAGCCCGCGAAGCCGAGGCCGCCCAGCGGATGGTCGGAGGCGCCGGCCGGGATGGCGTACGGTCTGCCGCCCGAATCCTCGACCTCGCGCAGCGCCTGTTCCCAGCTCTCCTTGACGCCGATCCCGAACCCGGCCCGCACCAGCCGCACCTCGGCCCCGGCTAGCCGGCTCACCAGGATGTTGCCGACCTTGTCGTACACGGAGTCGGGCCACTCCACCCAGCTCTCCTGCACGAGCACGCACTTCAGGCCTGCGCGCGCGGCGACGGCGGCGACCTGCCGGGTGTGGTTGGACTGCACGCCGCCGATCGAGACCAGCGTGTCGCAGCCCTGCGCGAGGGCGTCGGCGACGAGGTACTCCAGCTTGCGGGTCTTGTTGCCGCCGTAGGCGATCCCGGAGTTGCAGTCCTCCCGCTTGGCCCACAGCGCGGCGCCGCCGAGGTGCTCGGTCAGCCGCTCCAGCGGGTGCACGGGCGACGGCCCGAACAGCAGGGGGTAACGCTCGTACGAGGAAAGGGACATGCGGGTCCTCCGGGTTTCGTCACGGGGCGTCGGCCGGCCCTTCCAGGCCCCGCCAGATGTCCGCGGTGGCCCGTACCGCGCCGTCCGTGTCACCGGCGGCGCAGGCCTCGATGAGCTGCTCGTGCAGCCCTGCCGAACGACAGGCACCGCCCTCGCCGAAGCGGCGTCGCTCCAGCCGGCGGATGAGCGGGGTGTAGCGGGTGATCGTCGCGGCGGCGGCACGGTTGGCGCTCACCCGGACGAGGACGTCGTGGAGTTCGTCGTCGGCGCGCAGGGCGCCGTCCACGTCGCCCGCTCGCACGGCGGCGGCGAACCGTTCGTTGGCCGCGCGCATCGCGTCGACGTCCGCCGGGCGCAACCGGGGCACGGCGACCCGCGTGACCAGTTCGTGCATGGCTCCGACCACGGCGGCCGCGTCCCGCACGTCGGCGGCGACGACCGGGGTGACCCGCGTGTAGCTCTGCGGCTTGCTCTCCAGCAGCCCTTCGTCCACGAGCCGCGCGAACGCCTCACGCACCGGCGCCCGGGACAGTCCGAGCCGCTCGGCGAGGTCGGCGTCGCGGACCACCGCGCCAGGTTCGATCTCCCCGGCGACGATGGCGTCGCGGATCACCTCGTAGGCGCGGTCCCTGAGCAGGGTGCGGCGCACGGGTCTGATGGCCTCCACGACTGAAATGTTAGATGTCAATCCGTGGGCGGACAAGGGTGCGGCCCGCACCCCCCGGCAGGGGATGCGGGCCGTGCCGCCCGGCTCAGGCCGCCCAGGGCCAGTCGGCGTCCCGGGCCGCCTCCAGCAGCGGCACCATCCGGAACGCCGCGTCCGAGAGGCCGCCGAAGGTGTGCCGGTTGGCCTTCCCGGACGGTCCGTGGCCCGCGCGATACCCGGCCAGGTTCCACGTGTAGACCGGCACCTGGGCGGGGACCTGCTCGGTCGGGTCGCCGTGCCGGTGGTACGTGTACTGCTCGTCGGTGACGATCAGCACCCGGTCGTGCTTCCTGTAGTGCCGGCGCACCGCCTCGGTCGTGTCGGTGCCGCCCAGGTCGCCGAAGCGCCCGAGGATCTTCAGCACCGACTCGCCCCGGCGGAACCGCACCTCCTTGCTCGTAGTGCCGAACTCCACGAGGTCCGCGTCCGCCGCCCGCAGCGCGAGCGCCGTGCCGAAGATCGCCGCCGCGTCGGCCCGGTTGAGCTCCGAGCGGTCCGACAGCCGCGAGCAGAACATCGAGCCCGAGCGGTCGACCAGCACCAGCGTCCGGCCGGGCAGCGCGGGCACGTTGGCCAGCGAGTGCCCGAGCGCCCGCTCCAGCGCGTACGACCAGCGCAGCGACGGCGCGTGCTGGTACGCGGCGAGGTACCGGAACGGGAACTGCCGCGAGCGCGCGACCTCCGCCGGGTCGGCGATCCGGGCCGCGACCCGCTCGGCGACTTCGTCCGAGACGCCGGCCTCGTCGAAGTTCCGCAGGTTGCGGACCAGTGCCATGGTGCCCATGGACGGGATGACGGCCTCCCAGGCCGCCCTGTCCATCGGACCCTGGAGCCAGCCGGCCAGCGCCTCCCACGTCATCCCGGCCGCCGCCAGCCGCTCGGCACCGCCGGGCGAGGTGACGACCGCGCGCCGCTCCTCGACCGGCAGCGCCATCAGCTCGCGGTGCGCGGTCAGGACCCGGTCGGCCGCGGGCGGCTCGGCGGTCTCCGGGTGGTGCCGGCGGTCCAGCGCGTACCGGAACAGCTCGCCCTGCCACGGCTTGTCCGGGTCGGGCGCCGCGTGCACCAGGTTGAGGATGTCGCCGAAGCGGTAGCCCTTGGAGGCGGTGTCGTACTTCAGCAGCGACTTGCCGTTGTAGAGCCGGCGTACGGCGTCGGCGATGCCGCGCTTGACGGGCTTGGGGACGGCACGGCCGTGCACCGACGTCCAGTAGGCGAGCAGTTCGCCCGGCTCGTCGGGCCGGCGCAGCACGCAGTCCACGACCCGCCGGTTCGAGGGGCCGTCGGTCACGCCCGCGTCGAGGCGCGCCTTCACGTACTCGGCGGCGCCCACGACCGACGCGGTGCGCAGGTTGCCCTCGCCGCGCAGCCAGCCGAGCAGGCCGGCGGTCCAGGCGGGGTCGGTGACGGCGAGCTCGCGCACCAGCTTCGTGAAGCGCTCGTCGCGGGCGGCGCCGGTCTCGTAGAAGGTCTGCTGGGAGACGAAGTGGGAGACGGCGAGCAGAAAGAGCTCGGAGCGGGCGTCGCGCTCCTGGCCCCGGCCGCCCTCGAAGGTGCGGAGCAGGCGGCCGGTCGACGTCACCCGCGAGGCGGGCTGCGCCTTCACGCCCCGTATGTTGAATCGCGCCATGCTGAATTCCCCCGAATTCACAGTGTTTTCGGAGGGAGGCACAGCAAAAGGAGGATGTCCGAGATCGAAGTCGGCGACGGGCTTTTAGTCGGATGCTCTACCCATTTGAGCTACACCGACCCGAGGTCGGTGACGGGACTTGAACCCGCAACCCTCTGATCCAATGAAGTATCCGCTGCTGCGCACCGGACACCCACCTTGAGCTGCGCCTCCCGAGATCAGGTCGGCGGCGGCATCGGATTCTGTGAAAGAGAAGTAGCCGCCGCCGTCGCACCGGGAGGTGCGTGACGTTCTGATCTCACTGTAGGAGGCGCGGCTCGCGGGGTGCGAGTGAATTACCGGGCGAGCACCGGGGATTAGCGGCGCTGCCGCTTCCAGGGCCCTGTGATGGCGAGCAGGATGCCCGGGTCCTGGATGTTGGCGAACAGGGTGCGGCCGTCGGGCGAGAAGGTGACGCCGGCGAATTCGCTGTACTCCGGCTCCTGTTCGGTGCCCACGTTCAGTTCGTTGCGGGCGATGGGGTAGGTGCGGCCGCTGTCGGTCGCTCCGAAGAGGTGCGAGACGCCCTCCCCGTCCTCGGCGAGGATCAGACCGCCGTACGGGGAGACGGTGATGTTGTCCGGGCCGTCGAAGGCGCCGTCGCTCGACGGGTCGGGGTTCACGCCGAGCAGCACCTTCAGGGTGAGCGTGCGGCGCCTGGGGTCGTAGAACCACACCTGGCCGTCGTGCGCCGCGCCGGGGCTCTCCTCGCGGGCGAAGGAGGACACGAGGTAGGCGCCGCCGTCGCCCCACCACATGCCCTCCAGCTTGCGGGCGCGGGTGATCTCACCGGCGGCGAACTGCTTGCGGACGGGGACGGTGCGGGCGTCGCGGTCGGGGACGTCCACCCAGTCGACGCCGTACACGGTGCCGGTCCTCGTGGCGCGGGACAGGTCGTCGACGAACCTGCCGCCGGAGTCGTAGCACCTGGGGGCCTGGAGGCGGCCCGCGTCGTCGGCCAGGGCACGGAACCTGCCGGGGCCGTAGGCGAAGTCCTCCGGCGGGGTCCAGCGGAAGAAGAGGCCGTTGGGGCCCGAGGCGTCCTCGGTGAGGTAGGCGTGGCCGCGCCTGGGGTCGATGACGACGGCCTCGTGGTCGTAACGGCCGAAGAACTTCAGCGGCTTGGGGTCGCGGTTGGCGCGCCGGTCGGCGGGGTCGACCTCGAAGACGTAGCCGTGGTCCTTGGTCATGCCGTTGACGCCGGCCCGGTCGGAGTTCTCCTCGCAGGTCAGCCAGGTGCCCCACGGGGTGCTGCCGCCCGCGCAGTTGGTGGAGGTGCCGGCGATGCCGACCCACTCGGCGACGCGTCCGTCGGGGCGCACCTCGACGACGGTGCAGCCGCCGGACGCGGCCGGGTCGTAGACGAGGCCCTCGGTGAGCGGCACGGGGTGGTCCCAGTTGGCGCGCGGGCCCTTCAGTTCGTGGTTGTTGACGAGGAGCGTGGTGCCGCGCGGTCCGGCGAAGGCGGCGGTGCCGTCGTGGTTGGAGGGGGTGTACTCCCCGGACTCCAGCCTGGTGCGGCCGCTGTGCGTGAGGACGCGGTAGGTGAACCCGGCGGGCAGCGCGAGGATGCCGTCCGGGTCGGGGATCAGCGGTCCGTAGCCCACCCCGCCGTGCGCGTCCCGCGACGTGTCGCCGACGCTCTCGGTGTCCGTGGTGGCGAGGGCGCCCGGGGCGGAGGCGAGGGCGGCGACGCTGCCCGCCAGTGCGACACCGGCCCCGGTGAACGCGGAGGTTCTGGCGAAGTCCCTGCGGGTGAGCGGCATGGCGTCTCCTGTGACGGTGGGTGCGGCGGCGGACCTCGTTCCGCGCCACGTTCCCGCCCGTGCCTGAACACCGTCTGAACGCCGGTCGACGCCACCGTTCCCTGTTCGGTGAACCAACCGGCGCCGATGCGGGGCACCGGCGCCGTCGCCCACCCGTCGGGGTTTGTCGTTCAGCCTCCGTGCTGCGACCGTGCCTTGAAGGCCGCCTTGCGGGCCTCCTTCGCGATGCGCTTGTCGGGGTGGAGCCGGCCCATGGCCTCCAGGACGTCCGCCGTCGCCGGGTGGTCCACCCGCCAGGCCGCCTCGAAGAAGCCGCCGTGCTGCTGGGCCAGTCCCTGGACGAGGGCCCGCAGTTCCTCGGAGTTGCCCTCGGCGGCGAGCTGTGCGGCGACGGTGTCGACGGTCAGCCAGAAGACCATCGCCTCGGAGGGCGGGGGGACGTCCGCCGCGCCGTGCTCGGTCAGCCACACCCGGGCCAGCCCGCCGAGCTCGGCGTCGTCGAGGACCTCCCGCAGCGCCGGTTCGGCCGTCCCGCCCACCAGCGACAGCGCCTGCTGGCAGCGCAGCCGGCGCAGCGGTGCCCCGGCGTCCGACCCGCGCGCCGCCGCGAGCAGTTCCCGCGCGGCGACGAGCGGTTCGCGGCGGGCCAGCCACTGCTCCGTCTCGGCCTGGGCCGCCGCCGGCCCGAACGCCGACGTCCCGTCGAGGAGCGCGTCGGCGCCCTTGTCCGCGAGGTCGCCGACGGCCGGTGCCTCGAACCCGGCCTCCACGAGGCGCGCCCGCAGCCCGTACCGCCCCAGCGGCGTCAGCCGGACCATGCCGTAGCGGGTGACGTCGGTGTCGTCGACGGGCGCGGCCGGTTCCTCGTCGGCGTCGGCCATCAGCGCCTCGTCCACCGGCCGGTACCGGACGAGCCCGACGGGCTCCAGCATCCGGAACTGGTCGTCGAGCCGCATCATCGCGTCGGACACCTGCTCCAGCACGTCGTTGGAGGGCTCCGTCATGTCGCCGGGCACGATCACCGAGGCGGCCAGTGCGGGCAGCGGCACCGCGGCGTCGCCGGGGCCGTCCTCGCTGACGCTCATCAGGTACAGGTTGCCGAGCACCCCGTCGAGGAACTCCGCCTCGCCCTCCGGGTCCCAGCCGAGGGCCGACAGGTCGATGTCGCCGCCCCGGTCGACCGCCTCGACCAGCCCGTCGAGGTCGGGCACGCTCGCGTCGGCCAGCACCGTCTCCAGCGCGCCGAGCCACACCGCGAGCACGTCGTGCGGGGAGCCGCCGGTGAGCAGCGCCAGGTCCGCGCCGGGGGCGACGGTGCCCTCCTCCTCGTCGACGATCTCCACGAGTCCGGTGTCCAGGGCGATCCGCCACGCCTCGGCGGCGTCGGCCGCCGCGTCGTCCCCCGTGAGCTCGAGCGCCTCGGCCGCCGCAGGCAGCTGCTCGTCCACGAGGCTGCCCCCGGCGTCGACCCTGGTGTCCGGCCCGGCCCAGCGGGCGATCCGTGCCGCCCGCGACAGAAGGGGCGTGGACAGCGCGTCGCGCGCCAGCTCCGCTTCGGGGTGCAGCCGCACCGGCGGGAGGGGGGAGCTGTCTGACATCGGCGGATTCTCCTAGGACGCCTCGAAGGCCGTACGACCCGTGCGGGTGCCGTACGACTGCCCGGGGGTGTCGTACGACTCGGCCGCTCAGCCTAGACGGATTTCGCCCCATGCCGCCCGGTTCATCTCTTCGTCGGCCGTCGTACATGGCCGAAACCTTGACAAGTGGTGTGAGCAGGCTGGAGATTGACGCGCGTAGAAGTCGGGGGACAGCTGTTCACCGACCGCTACGCGCGTCGCACCGCCCCATCCGGTCGCGCTCCCCGCGTTTTCATCCGCCCTCGTTTCCGGCGCATCGTCACGTCCCCGGAGGGATCCCGTTGCCGAGCCAGTCGTCCGCGCGCCTCGCCGCGCTCACCGTCGCCGCCGTGTGTTCCGCGGCGTCCACCGTCGTCCTCGTCTCCCCCGCGCACGCCGACACCGTGCGCGTGCACGACATTCAGGGCACCACCCGGATATCCCCGTACGCCGGCAAGCAGGTCACGGGCGTGACCGGGATCGTCACCGGGGTGCGCGCCTACGGCTCCCGGGGCTTTTGGATGCAGGACCCGAACCCGGACGCCGACCCGGCCACCAGTGAGGGCGTCTTCGTCTTCACGAGTTCCACCCCGAAGGTGGCCGTCGGCGACGCGGTCACCGTCTCCGGCACCGTCACGGAGTACGTCGCGGGCGGCACCTCGTCCGGCGACCAGTCGCTGACGGAGATCACCCGGCCCACCGTCACCGTCGTGTCCCGCGGCAACGAGGTCCCGGCCCCGGCGGTCGTCGACGCGGGCTCGGTGCCGGACGCGTACGCCCCGCGGCCGAACGGCTCGATCAACGCGCTGCCGCTGGAGCCCGGCACCTACGCCCTGGACTTCTACGAGTCCGTGGAGGGCATGAACATCCAGGTCGCCGACACCCGCGTGGTGGGCGCCACCGACCCGTACACCGAGCTGTGGGTCACGGTGAAGCCGGACGAGAACGACAACCGTCGCGGCGGCACCGTGTACGGCTCGTACGACTCGCAGAACACCGGCCGCCTCCAGATCCAGTCCCTCGGCCGCGCCGCCGACTTCCCGGACGCGAACGTGGGCGACACCCTCGCCGGCACCACGACGGGCCCGCTGGACTACAGCCAGTACGGCGGCTACACGCTGGTCGCCCGCGAGCTCGGCACCCTGCGGAGCGGGGGCACCGAGCGCGAGACGACCCGTGCGCAGCGCCGCGGCGAGCTGGCCGTGGCGACGTACAACGTGGAGAACCTGGACCCGTCCGACGGCACCTTCGACGCGCACGCCGCCGCGATCGTGAACAACCTGCAGTCGCCCGACATCGTGTCCCTGGAGGAGATCCAGGACAACAGCGGCGCCACGAACGACGGCACGGTCGCCGCCGACGGGACGGTGACGAAGCTGATCGACGCGGTCGTCGCGGCGGGCGGCCCGCGCTACGACTGGCGCGGCATCGACCCGGCCGACGGCACGGACGGCGGCCAGCCGGGCGGCAACATCCGCCAGGTGTTCCTGTTCAACCCGGACCGCGTGTCCTTCACGGACCGCGCGGGCGGCGACGCCACGACGGCCGTCGGCGTGACCGAGCGGCGCGGCAAGGCGGCCCTGACGGTCTCCCCGGGCCGCGTCGACCCGGCGAACGAGGCCTGGGAGGACAGCCGCAAGCCGCTGGCGGGCGAGTTCGTCTTCCGGGGCCGCACGGTCTTCGTGATCGCCAACCACTTCAGCTCCAAGGGCGGCGACCAGGGTCTGACCTCGCAGTACCAGCCGCCGAGGCGCAGCTCCGAGACGCAGCGCCACCTCCAGGCGGCCGCCGTGAACGCGTTCGCGAAGGAGGTCCTCGACGTCCAGAAGAACGCGGCCGTGATCGCGCTCGGCGACATCAACGACTTCGAGTTCTCCGAGACGACGAAGATCCTCGAAGGGGACGGCGCGCTGTGGTCGGCGATCAAGTCGCTGCCCGCGAGCGAGCGGTACAGCTACACGTACCAGGGCAACAGCCAGACGCTCGACCAGATCCTGGTCAGCCCGGCGATCCGGCGCGGCGGCGACTTCGAGTACGACAGCGTGCACATCAACGCCGAGTTCCACGACCAGATCAGCGACCACGACCCGCAGGTGCTGCGCTTCCACCCCTGATCCCCACCGGTGACGCGAGGTGCCCCGGGGCCGGACGGCCCCGGGGCACTTCCGTGTGCGCGGCGGTGATCAGTCGGGTACGAGCCCGGCCGCGTGGTCGTACCGCGTGACCGTGCTGCTCTTGAGCCCCGGCCAGTTCCGCACCCGCCGCCACTGCTCGGTCGGGCCGCCGATGCCGTCCCCCGGGGCGGCCAGCGCGTCGATGTGGGCCCGGGCGCTCTCCCACTCGGCGTAGTTGAGGACACGGGTGCCGTCCGTGCTGAGGTGGAAGTGGGCGGCGATGCCCCCGGGGTGCTGGCGGGGATCGCTGTCCAGGGCCTCAAGGACGGCGTCGACCCAGGCGCGCTGCCGCTCGGGGTCCGGCCCCTCGAACTCCACGTCGACGATCACCACGCAGCCGGGCACGCGTCCGCCCCAGTCCGGGGCACCGGCGCTGCGGTAGTGCCGGAAGCGGCCGAGCCGCAGTCGCTCGATGCCGGGCACGGCGGTGTCGATCTCGTCGTTGCGTTCCTGCCGGTGGGTCTTCACGAAGGCCTCGTACGCCTGCTCGCTGCGCCACTGCGAGTAGTGCATCAGCGTGGAGCCGTCGTGGCCGGTGTAGAGGTGGTAGCCGAGCAGGTCGGCGGCGGGCCAGGGCCGGCGTTCCCAGGTGGCGGCCACCGCCTCGACGGCCTGGTGCTGCCGCTCGGGTGTGCCGAGGCGCCAGGTGCTGAAGAAGGGGGCGCCGATCCGGGGGTCGGCGAGGTCGGGATGCGTGTCGGTACGGCGAGTCATGTCCGACACGTTGGTCCCTCAAGTGAGGTTGAGGTCAAGCCGTACGGGCTGCGGGCGGCGCCTCGCGCACGAGCGGCCCCCGGTCGAGTGGCCTCGACCGGGGGTCGCCGTATCTCTCCGGGCCCGCACGGACGGCCCTGACAGGTCCTGCCCCACAGCTGTCGGCTCATCAGCCGTGACTCCACCGCTGATGGCTCAGCAACTGGTGGCTCAACAGCTGGTGGCTCAGCAGTGCTCGTTCCGGCGGCGCAGCAGGAAGGCCGCCACGATCACCGCGCCGACCACCGCCCCGGCCATCAGCATCGTCCGGGAATTGTGCCGCCCGACGTCGATGACGTCGCGGACCGGGCCGGGCTTGTGCTCGGCCGCGTACGTGGTCTCCGCGACCCCGTCCTGCACGGCATGACCCGCCTTGGCGGCCTTGCCCTGGACGGCGTGCCCGGCCTTGGCGGCCCTGCCCTGCACCGCGTGTCCCGCATGCGCGGCGGAGCTGCGCAGTTGCACGGTCATCGCGCCGGCCTTGTCCCGCAGGTCGGCCGCCCGCGCCCGGGCGCGACCCTTCACGTCCGCTTTGCCCGCCAACTCCTCGACGGTGTTGCCGAGTTGGGCGCGGGTGCGTTCGATCTGCTGCCTCAGCTCGTCTGGCCCCTTGGCCCCGGCAGGCGTCATCGGTGTGCCCTTTCCCTGATCTCCTCGACGTCCGCCCTGACGCTGCCGAGGGTCGCCTCGGGCGTGGGCGGTGTGGCGCGGCGCAACTGGGCCCGGCCCAGCACGGCCAGTACGCCGGCGATCACGAACAGCACCGCCGTCACGATGAGCGCCGCGGCCCAGACCGGCAGCACCAGTGAGAGCGCGGCGATGCCCGTGGCGGACAGGGCGAGCAGCCCGGCGTAGGCGAACGCCCCCGCGCCGCCGAGCATGCCGCCGCCCATGCCGGCGCGCTTGCCCTTCTCGGTCAGCTCCATCTTGGCGAGGGCCATTTCCTGCCGTATGAGCTGGGAGAGCTGTTCGGTGGCCTGGCCGACGAGTTCGCCCACGGAGTGCTGCTCGTCGCGCGCGAAGTGCCGCTCGTCGCGCACGGGGCGTCCGGTGTCCATGGTCCCGGTCACGTTCCGCCTCCTCTCGGTTCCGGAGGCCCCGGGTACCCCGCCCGTTCCCCGCTACCCCTGCCGCTCTCCGTCGCTCGCGCCGCGCCCCGGCCGAGGCCGGCCGACCGCGCCTCGAACGCGTCGGGCCCGGTTCGTACCGCAGAGCACAGCTCTAAGACAATCTAATCAATACCATGAAGAAGAATTAAGTAGAGCTTCACTGTCGGCGTGCCGAGACTACTCCCATGACGACGACCTCACCCTCCCCCGCCCCGCCCTTCGGCCGCCTCCTGTGCGCCATGATCACGCCCTTCACCGAGTCGGGGGCGCTCGATCTCGACGGCGCCGGGCTGCTCGCCGAGCGGCTGGTGGCCGAGGGCTGCGACGGGCTCGTGCTGTCCGGCACGACGGGCGAGTCGCCGACCACGACGGACGCCGAGAAGGCGGAGCTCATCAGGGCCGTCCGCGACGCGGTGGGCGACCGCGCGCACATCGTCGCGGGCGTGGGCACCTCCGACACCCGCCACACCGTCGAGCTGGCCCGGGACGCCGAGAAGGCGGGCGCGGACGGCGTGCTGGTGGTCACCCCGTACTACAGCCGCCCGCCGCAGGACGCCGTCGAGGCGCACTTCCGGGACGTCGCGGACGCGTCCGGGCTGCCGCTGATGCTGTACGACATCCCCGGCCGCACCGGCACCCGCATCGAGCCGGAGACGATGCTCCGGCTCGCGGACCATCCGCGGATCGTGGCGGTCAAGGACTGCGCGTACGACCTGCTGGGCACGCAAAAGGTGCTGGCGGGCACGGAGTTGGCGTACTACACGGGCTGCGACGAGTACACGCTCGCCCTGTACGCGAACGGCGGCGCGGGCTGCGTCAGCACCGTGTCGAACGTGGCGCCGCGGCACTTCCGGGCGATCCTCGACGCCTTCGACGCGGGGCGCACGGCCGAGGCGGCCCGGCTCCAGCGGCAGGTGTGCGAACTGGTGGAGTCGATGATGGCCGCGGGCCTGCCCGGCACGGTCACCGCGAAGGCCCTGCTCGGCACGCTCGGCCTGCCGTCGGGCCCGCCCCGCCCGCCGCTCAGGCCCGCCGACCGGGAGGCGACCGACGGGCTGCGGGCGGCGTACGAACGGCTGGTGACGGCCTCTCCCTGACGACGACCGGGGCGGGCGGCGGGCGGCGGGCGGCGGTTGGCTGTTTCCGGCAGGCGATGGATCACCGTTCGGCGAAGACGGGCTCCCACCCGTGCCGGCTCATGTCCGTGTCCTGCTCGCGGACCCCGCTCAGCGGCACGACCTTGTCGCTGCCGATCGTGACGAGCACGAGCCGGGGCCGGTACGGCTCCTCCAGACCCGTGACCCGCTCCCAGGCGATCAGCCGCTTGTCGTCGACCCAGGCGAGCAGTCGGCCCCCGCGCACCTTGGCGATCTCCTTGCCGGTGCGGGGATCGCGGATCGAGGAGTACGACTTGCCGGGCGCGACCTCCTTCGTCAGCCCCCAGGCGGCGAGGGTGCCGTCCGGGGACAGCCGGGCGCCGACGTCGGACCGCAGGTGCCGCTCGTTCGCCGGGGCGGCGATCTCGTTGCCCGCGAGGTCGTAGAACCGCGAGAGCCCGTCGCGCTCGCCGACCACCTGGCAGTACACCGTCCGTCCGCCGTGTCCGAAGGCGAAGTCCTGGCCGTTGTACGTGTGGCGGTCACGCGGGACGGCGACCCAGGTGCCCGTGCCGGACGCCACGTCGAGGACGGTGAAACCGGTGCGGGTCGAACCGCCGAACAGCGGACCCCAGTCGGACCCTTGGTCGCCGTCCAGCCGCCGAAGCTCGTCGGGGTGCCCGTCGTACGTCGTCGCGACGAGCTTCGTCCCGTCGGCCGAGAAGGCGAGCCCGCCGACGGCGTGGTCGACCGGGACCCACCGCTCGACCTGGCCACTGGCCAGGTCGAGCAGCCCGATCCGCCGGACGGGCAGGTCCCTCTCCAGCACGGCGGCGGTGCGCAGGCCGGGGGCCACGGCGACGCGGGACCAGCGGGAGTCCTTCTCGTACGTGCCGGTCCTCGGGTCGAGGAGCCGGTAGGTCCGCTCGAAGACCGCCGTGTCGGCGTCCCCGGCCCGTGGCACGGTCCGGGCCGTCCAGTACGCGGCGAGCGCCACGCGCCCGGCGGCGATCATGTCGCGCGGCGGCGACTGGTCGGGGTGGGCGCCGATGCCGTCCGGTTCCACGACGCCGGCGGGGCGCACGTCGTCCTTGCCGGAGTCCAGCAGCGGCACCGCCACGGCGACGGCGACCACCGCGGCCGTGGCGGCGGCGACGGACGCGAGGCGCCGGCCACGGCGGCGACGGCGGGCGGCCAGCACCCGGTCGGCGAACCCGGGCCCGGCCGGCACCTGCTCGCCGGCCTGCTCGCGCAGCGTGTCACGCAGAAGTTCCTCGACGTTCACGGCCGCACCTCCACGGGCGAGTGGTCACGGGACGAGGGCCGGGCGGAAGCGTCCGGTCCGAGGGCGGCCAGTTCGGGCGCGAGGGCGCGCAGCCGGGCCAGGGAACGGTGGGTGGTGGACCGTACGGTGCCGACCGAGCAGCCGAGGACGCGGGCCACGTCGGCCTCGGGCAGGTCCTCGAAGTAGCGCAGCACGAGTACGGTGCGCTGCCGGGCGGTGAGCCGGGCCAGCGCGCCGCGCAGCACCAGGCGCAGTTCGGCGGCGGCGGTGCCGTCCGGTCCGGCGCCGGCCTCGGGCGGCTCGGCGACGCTCAGTTCACGCCGGGGCCATTTGAGCCGCCAGCGGCTGACCTGCTGCCGGTAGAGGATCTGCCGTACGTACGCCTCGGGTTCGTCGATGCGGTTCCAGCGTCCGGCCGCCTTGATCAGGGCGTTCTGCAGCAGATCCTCACCGGCGTGCCGGTCGCCGCCGGTCAGGAGGACGGCCGTCCTCAGCAACGCGGACGACCGGTTCGCCACGAACTGGCGGAAACTCTCCTGTGCCTCGGCATCCATCGTCACCTTCTCTTCTCCGGGCGGACCTGATGCCCGCCCCCTGCGCCCTCTTGAGACGCGCGCGGGGAGGCGTGGCTATGCCACATCCGGAAAGAAAGGTGCCACGGGGGATGTCGCGCGCATGGTCCGGGGCCCGCACGTCCACGCCGGTGCGTCTCCCTGCGCGGTACGTACGAACCCGGGCCCCGTGACGCGGAGCGGGCGGAACATGCGGAGGGCGTGGCGCCACGTGAGGGCGGGGCGCGGGGATCAGCCCCAGCTGTGCCGGCCGCCCACCAGCAGCACATGCTCCAGCACGTCCTCCATCGGATCGTCGACCTGCCCCATGTTGACCAGCCCGAACCGGTGCCCGTTGTGCGACCCCCTGTTGCTCTCGTCGGCGTGCGCGGCCCCGGCCGGCACCCAGCACACCGCCACGGCAACCGCCAACACCCCGGTCACCCGCCACCACGCGCCCCGCATCCGCTCGTTCGCCATCGTTCGACCCCTCGTTCCTGTCGGTGTCCTGCGGTCCGACCGGATTCGGCTTTTGATCGGACCTGTGTGACTGGTTCATCAGCGGGAGGTGGGGGGAGGTCACGGGGGGTGACCCGAATGTGATCTTGAGATATTCGTCGGCGGGGAGTGGAGCACGTTACGGACGGTTGGGCTGCGGCCGCGAGACGCCCGCATGCCGCAGGGAGCCGCGAACTCTCCGGCAAGCCATGAGCCCATGGCAGGATGCCCCCGTCGACCGGAACCTTCGGAACGCCTTGACGCCCGTGAGCAAGGAGAGCTGAACATGGCAGAGGCGCCAGTGCCGTTGACCGAGGAGGAGATCGAGTCGGCCCTGCGCGACGCGCCCGGCTGGCGCCGCGTGGGTGACGAGATCACGCGCACGTTCGGCATCCGCTACCACGGCGGCGTCGCGATGATCGTGCACGTCGCGGACATCGAACGCCTCGTCGGCCACCACGCCGACATCGACCTGCGCTGGGACCGAGTCCGCTTCGCCATCACCACCCACGACGCCGGCCACAAACTGACGGCTGCCGACTTCGACTTGGCCCAACGCATCGACGCCGTGGCTCAGGCACACGGGGCGGAACCGCTCGCCGGCTGAACTGGACTGCGGCCCGCCGGCCACTGGTGGTCGCGGTTCCTTGCCGCAGGATGAGTGACAACCGTCCCACCGATCTCAAGGTGGCCCGCACCTCTCACCGCGCGCGGTCCGGCACCCGGTCGGCTTCCGTTCCCTCCACACACGAGCGCCCTCCCCGGCCACCCGGGCCATGGAAGGGCGCTCGACAAAAACCACCGCCGACAGCCACCGACACCTCAGTGGTACGTCAGGACGCGACCGGGGCGGCGACCCCAAGTCACCGCCCCCGCCGATCAGTTGTGGCTGTGCAGCACCTCGTTCAGCCCGCCCCACACCGCGTTGTTCGGCCGGGCCTCCACCGCGCCCGTGACCGAGTTGCGGCGGAAGAGGATGTTGGAGGCGCCGGAGAGTTCGCGGGCCTTGACGATCTGGCCGTCGGGCATCGTGACGCGGGTGCCCGCGGTGACGTACAGGCCGGCCTCGACCACGCACTCGTCGCCCAGCGCGATGCCCACGCCCGCCTCGGCGCCGATCAGGCAGCGCTCGCCGATGGAGATGATGACGTTGCCGCCGCCGGACAGCGTGCCCATGGTGGACGCGCCGCCGCCGATGTCGGAGCCGTCGCCGATGACGACGCCCGCCGAGATGCGGCCCTCGACCATCGACGTGCCGAGCGTGCCGGCGTTGAAGTTCACGAAGCCCTCGTGCATGACCGTGGTGCCCTCGGCGAGGTGCGCGCCCAGGCGGACCCGGTCGGCGTCGGCGATGCGGACGCCCTTCGGGGCCACGTAGTCGGTCATGCGCGGGAACTTGTCGACCGACGTCACCTGCAGGTGCAGGCCCTCGGCGCGCGCGTTCAGGCGGACCCGCTCGACGTCGTCCACGGCGACCGGGCCGAGGGAGGTCCAGGCGACGTTGGCGAGGTGGCCGAAGATGCCGTCCAGGCTCAGGCCGTGCGGCTTGACCAGGCGGTGCGACAGCAGGTGCAGGCGCAGGTAGACGTCGTGGGCGTCGACCGGCTTCTCGGCGATCGAGGAGATGACCGTGCGGACCGCGACCACCTCGACGCCGCGGCGGGCGTCCGGGCCGATCGCCTTGGCGGCGCCTTCGCCGAGCAGTTCCACGGCACGCTCGGCCGACAGCCGCTCGGTGCCTGCGGGACCGGCCTCCGCGACCAGCTCGGGCGCGGGGAACCAGGTGTCGAGAACGGTGCCGTCGGCGGCGATGGTGGCAAGGCCGGCGGCAACGGCGCCGGTGGTGCGAGGTGCAGTCGTGTCGGTCATAGGGGAAACCTAACGTGACGGGCTTCGGAGGTGCGAACCGGTGCCCCTCCCCGTCTCACGCTCCGGTCCCGTCCGGGCCGTCACGCGCGTGTCAGCCCGGCTGCCGACACACCACCTCGGCGCTCGACGCCCAGGCCTTCAACGCCTGCGCCACCTCGCCACCGGCGCCCCGCGGCCCCTCCACTCACCGCCCACACAGCGCACCCCAGCCCCACGCCACACCTGGACGTCCCCAACCACTCCCTCCTCACCCCTCCCCCAACACCCGCCCCAGCACCTCCCGTGCGTACCCCTCGTCGTACGGCACGCCCGTCAGCAGCACCTGGAGGCAGATGCCGTCCAGGACGGCGACGAGGGCGCGGGCCGTGACCGGGTCGGTGCGGCGGGCCAGCAGCGCGGCGAGGTCGCGGGACCACTCGGCGGCGACCGGGCGCAGGGCGGGGCGGCGCAGGGCCGCGAGGTAGAGCTCGTACTCCAGCTCGACGCCGGTGCGGTCGCCGGCCAGCCACTCGCCCATCAGGCCTGCCAGTTCGGCGGCCAGGTCGGTGCCCGGGTCGGTGAGGCCGCCGCGGGAGGCGATCACCTTGGCGAAGCCCTCGTTGGCCTGCCGCAGCGCGGCGACCATCAGTTCGTCGAGGGTCGCGAAGTGGTACGTGGTCGAGCCCAGCGGGACGTCCGCCTCGGCGGCGACCGAGCGGTGGCTCAGCCCGGCGAGGCCCTTGTCTCCCACGACCTGGATCGCCGCGTCGATGATCCTCTGACGCCGCTCGGGGTCGTGGCGCCGGGGCCTCAGTGCGCGCCTCCCATGTTCAGCACCACGACGCCGACGATGATCAGGGCCGTGCCGGCCGCCTTGGCGGCGGTCATGCCCTCCCCGAGGAACACGATGCCGATCGTGGCGATCGCCGCCGTGCCCACGCCGGACCAGATCGCGTAGGCCGTGCCGACGGAGACGGTCTTCAGCGTCTGGGCGAGCAGCGCGAAGGAGACGAGGTACCCGATCGCGGTCAGCAGCGACGGCCACAGCCTGCTGAAGCCGTCGCTGTACTTCATCGCGGTCGTGGCGCCGACCTCGGCGGCGATGGCCCCGGCGAGCAGCAGGTATCCCATGTGGACGAGCGTACACATGGTGTGTACGGGCGTACATATACGTCGGCCCGGCGCAGCGCGAAGGCCCCGGTCGGAGAACCGGGGCCTTCGCGCTCAGCGCGCGTACGCGCCGCCTGCGGACTGGCTCAGACGTTGAAGCCCAGCGCCCGCAGCTGCTCGCGGCCGTCGTCCGTGATCTTGTCCGGGCCCCACGGCGGCATCCAGACCCAGTTGATCCGCAGCTCGTTGACGAGGCCGTCCGTGGCGGACTTGGCCTGGTCCTCGATCACGTCCGTCAGCGGACAGGCCGCCGACGTCAGGGTCATGTCGAGCGTCGCGATGTTCGCGTCGTCGATGTGGATGCCGTAGATCAGACCGAGGTTGACGACGTCGATGCCCAGCTCGGGGTCGACCACGTCGTACAGCGCCTCCCGGACCTCTTCCTCCGTGGCCGGCTTCATCCCAACGGTCTCGCTCATGCCGTTTTCCTTTCGGCGTCGGCTCCGCCCAGCACCTGGGCCGTCGCGTCCTTCCACGCCATCCAGCTCAGGAGGGCGCACTTCACCCGCGCCGGGTACTTGGAGACCCCGGCGAACGCGACCGCGTCCTCCAGGACCTCCTCCATCGCGTCGTCGGGCTCGATCCGGCCCTTGGACTGCATCAGCTCCAGGAAGGTCTCCTGGATCTTCTGCGCCTCGGCCAGTTCCTTGCCGACGAGGAGGTCGTTCAGCACGGAGGCGGAGGCCTGGCTGATGGAGCAGCCCTGTCCCTCGTACGAGACGTCCTTGATGGTCGTGCCGTCGTACTTCACGCGCAGCGTGATCTCGTCACCGCACGTCGGGTTGACGTGATGCACCTCGGCGTCGCCATCCCGCAAGCCCCGCCCGTGCGGGTTCTTGTAGTGGTCCAGGATGACTTCCTGGTACATCGAATCCAGCTTCACACCAATCAACCTCGCGTCTCTGCCAAGCGTCCCGCCACCTGCTTCAGCCGGCCCTTCAGCCGAAGAAGTTCCGTACGTGCTCCAGGCCGTCGACGAGCGCGTCGATCTCCGCCGGCGTGGAGTACAGATAGAACGACGCTCGCGTGGTCGCAGGAATTCCGTACCGGAGGCAGACCGGCCGGGCGCAGTGGTGGCCGACCCGGACCGCGATGCCCTGCTCGTCGAGGACCTGGCCCACGTCGTGCGGGTGGATGTCCCCGAGCGTGAAGGAGATCGCGGCGCCCCGGTCCTCGGCCGTGGTGGGGCCGATGATGCGCAGGTCCGGGACCTCCAGGAGCCGCTTGACCGCGTACTCGGTGAGGGCCTGCTCGTGGGCGAGGATCTTGTCCATGCCGATCGAGTCGAGGTAGTCGATCGCCGCGCCCAGACCGACCGCCTGCGCGATCGGCGGCGTACCCGCCTCGAACTTGTGCGGAGCCGGGGCGTACGTCGACGAGTGCATCGACACGGTCTCGATCATCTCGCCGCCGCCGAGGAACGGAGGCAGGTCCTCCAGCAGCTCCTGGCGGCCCCACAGGACGCCGATGCCGGTCGGGCCGCACATCTTGTGGCCGGTGAAGGCCACGAAGTCGGCCTGGAGGGCCTGCACGTCCAGCGGCATGTGCGGCGCGGCCTGGGAGGCGTCGACGCAGACCAGCGCGCCGACCTCCTGCGCCCGGCGCACGATGGCCTCGACGGGGTTGTGCGTGCCGAGGATGTTCGACACCAGCACGAAGGAGACGATCTTCGTCTTCTCCGTGATGACCTCGTCGATGTTGGACAGGTCCAGACGGCCGTCGTCCGTGAGGCCGAACCAGCGGAGCTTCGCGCCCGTGCGCTGCGCGAGCAGCTGCCACGGCACGATGTTGGAGTGGTGCTCCATCTCCGTGATGACGATCTCGGTGTCCGAGTCCACGCGGTAGGGCTCGTCGGCCCAGCCCAGCATGTTCGCCACGAGGTTGAGCGACTCGGAGGCGTTCTTGGTGAAGATCACCTCGTCGCGGCTGGGCGCGTTGATGAACTCGGCGACCTTGTCGCGCGCGCCCTCGTACAGCGCCGTGGCCTCCTCGGCGAGCACATGCACACCGCGGTGGACGTTGGCGTTGTAGCGCTCGTAGTACTCGCTCAGGGCGTCCAGCACCTGGCGCGGCTTCTGGCTGGTCGCCGCGTTGTCCAGGTACACGAGCTTCTTGCCGTCGTGGACCTGGCGGTCCAGGATCGGGAAGTCCTTGCGGATCGCCTCGGTGTCGAGGAGGCCCGGCAGCTGTGTCACGCCCCGCCCCTTTCGTTCGCCACTCCGCCCGCGAGGCGCGCCTGCGGGTCGCAGGGCATCCGCGGGCCGGTGGCCTCGCGTGCGTCGCTCACTGGGATGCGCCACCCTTCGTGGTGTAGGCCTCGTAGCCCTCTTCCTCCAGCTTGTCGGCGAGCTCGGCGCCGCCGGACTCGACGATGCGGCCGGCCGAGAAGACGTGCACGTGGTCGGGCTTGATGTAGCGCAGGATGCGCGTGTAGTGCGTGATCAGCAGGGTGCCGACCTCGCCGGTCTCGCGGACGCGGTTGACGCCCTCGGAGACGACGCGCAGGGCGTCGACGTCCAGGCCGGAGTCGGTCTCGTCGAGGACCGCGATCTTCGGCTTGAGCAGCTCCAGCTGGAGGATCTCGTGGCGCTTCTTCTCACCGCCGGAGAAGCCCTCGTTGACGTTGCGCTCGGCGAAGGCCGGGTCCATGTTGAGGCGCTCCATGGCCTCCTTGACCTCCTTCACCCAGGTGCGCAGCTTGGGGGCCTCGCCGCGGATGGCGGTGGCGGAGGTGCGCAGGAAGTTGGAGACCGAGACGCCGGGGACCTCGACCGGGTACTGCATCGCGAGGAACAGGCCGGCGCGGGCGCGCTCGTCGACGGACATCTCCAGGACGTCCTCGCCGTCGAGGGTGACGGTGCCGCCGGTGATCGTGTACTTGGGGTGACCCGCGAGGGAGTAGGCGAGGGTCGACTTGCCGGAGCCGTTGGGGCCCATGATGGCGTGCGTCTCGCCCTGCTTCACGGTGAGGTCGACACCCTTGAGGATTTCCTTCGTGCCGTTCTCGACCTCGACGGTGACGTGCAGGTCTCGGATTTCAAGCGTTGCCATGGGTGCCTCAGGACTCCTGGGTGACGGAGGCGCGTACGTCAACGAGGACGCTGCCCCCTTCGATCTTTACGGGGTATACGGGAACGGGGCGCGTCGCCGGAAGACTGTCGGGCTTGCCGGAACGGAGGTCGAAGCGCGAGCCGTGCAGCCAGCACTCGATGTGGCAGTCGTCGACCTCGCCCTCGGAGAGCGACACGTTCGCGTGCGAGCAGATGTCGTGGATCGCGAACACCTCGCCCTCGGTCTGCACGATGGACACGGGCGTGCCGTCGAGTTCCACCCGCTTCGGGGTGTCCTCCTGAAGCTCGCCGAGTCCGCAGGCGCGTACGAAGGTCATGCGACCGACGCCTCCAGCTCCTCCTCGATCTTGCCGAGCAGGCGCTCCTCGATGTCCGGGACACCGATCTGCTGGACCAGCTCGGCGAAGAAGCCGCGGACCACCAGACGGCGGGCGTCGTGCTCCTTGATACCGCGGGCCATCAGGTAGAACAGCTGCTCGTCGTCGAAGCGGCCGGTCGCCGAGGCGTGGCCGGCGCCGACGATCTCGCCGGTCTCGATCTCGAGGTTGGGCACGGAGTCGACGCGGGCGCCGTCGGTCAGCACGAGGTTGCGGTTCATCTCGTACGTGTCGGTGCCCTCGGCGGCGGCCTCGATGAGGACGTCGCCGACCCACACGGCGTGGGCGTTTTCGCCCTGGAGGGCGCCCTTGTACACGACGTTGGACTTGCAGTGCGGGACGTTGTGGTCGACCAGGAGGCGGTGCTCCTGGTGCTGGCCCCGGTCGGTGAAGTACAGGCCGAACAGCTCGGCCTCGCCGCCGGGACCGGCGTACGACACGCGCGGGTGCAGCCGGACCACGTCACCGCCGAAGGTCACGACGACCGACTTGAAGGAGGCGTCGCGGCCGATCAGGGTGTTGTGCTGGCCCACGTGCACGGCCTTGTCGTCCCAGTCCTGGACGCAGACGACGGTCAGCTTGGCGCCGTCGCCGAGGACGTAGTCGACGTTGGCGGCGAGCACGGCGTCACCGGTGTGGTCGATGACGACCACGGCCTCGGCGAACGCGCCCAGCTCGACGACCTGGTGGCCGTAGGCGACGCCGCCCTCGCCGTGCACCGCGATGCGGATCGGCTCGGTGAGGACGGTCTCCTTCGGCACGGTCACGACCGAGGCCTTCTCGAAGGCGGAGTACGCCTGGGCGGCGACGCGGTCCACGGGGGTGCCCGCCCTGCCGAGCCGCGCGTCGTCGCGGCCGACGGTCTCGACGGTGACGCCCTCGGGGGCCTGGATGTCGACCTTCACGCCGGTGCCGGTGGCGACGGCGGTGCCGTCGTGCAGGCCGCGCAGCCGCTCCAGCGGGGTGAACCGCCACTCCTCCTCGCGGCCGTGCGGGACCGGGAAGTCCGTCACGTCGAAGGACGGGGGCGCGCTCATGCGCGTGGCGACGGTCGACTCGGCGGCCACCGCGACCGAGCCGGCGGTGGTGGATCCCACCGGGAGATTCTGAGCCTCAGCCATGGCTGTCGTAGTGCTCGCTTTCCGTTGCGTAAGTGGCTTGCTGGGCGGCGCCGGCGATCAGCCGACCGCGCCTTCCATCTGCAGCTCGATCAGCCGGTTGAGCTCCAGGGCGTACTCCATGGGCAGCTCCTTGGCGATCGGCTCGACGAAGCCGCGCACGATCATCGCCATCGCCTCGAACTCGCTGAGGCCGCGGCTCATCAGGTAGAAGAGCTGGTCCTCGGAGACCTTGGAGACGGTGGCCTCGTGGCCCATGGACACGTCGTCCTCGCGGACGTCCACGTACGGGTACGTGTCGGAGCGGGAGATGGTGTCCACCAGCAGCGCGTCGCACAGCACGTTCGACTTGGAGCCGTGGGCGCCCTCGCCGATCTCCACCAGACCGCGGTAGGAGGTACGGCCGCCCCCGCGCGCCACGGACTTCGACACGATGTTGGACGACGTGTTCGGCGCCATGTGGACCATCTTGGAGCCGGCGTCCTGGTGCTGGCCCTCGCCGGCGAAGGCGATGGAGAGGGTCTCGCCCTTGGCGTGCTCGCCCATCAGGTAGACGGCCGGGTACTTCATCGTCACCTTGGAGCCGATGTTGCCGTCGATCCACTCCATGGTCGCGCCCTCGTACGCCACTGCGCGCTTGGTGACCAGGTTGTAGACGTTGTTCGACCAGTTCTGGATGGTCGTGTAGCGGCAGCGGGCGTTCTTCTTGACGATGATCTCGACCACGGCGCTGTGCAGCGAGTCCGACTTGTAGATCGGGGCCGTGCAGCCCTCGACGTAGTGCACGTAGGCGCCCTCGTCGACGATGATCAGGGTCCGCTCGAACTGGCCCATGTTCTCCGTGTTGATGCGGAAGTAGGCCTGGAGCGGGATCTCCACGTGGACGCCCGGCGGCACGTAGATGAAGGAGCCGCCGGACCACACGGCGGTGTTCAGCGACGCGAACTTGTTGTCACCGACCGGGATGACCGTGCCGAAGTACTCCTTGAAGAGCTCGGGGTGCTCCCTCAGCGCGGTGTCGGTGTCGAGGAAGATGACGCCCTGCTCCTCCAGGTCCTCGCGGATCTGGTGGTAGACGACCTCGGACTCGTACTGGGCGGCGACACCGGCGACGAGGCGCTGCTTCTCCGCCTCCGGGATGCCGAGCTTGTCGTACGTGTTCTTGATGTCCTCGGGCAGTTCCTCCCAGGAAGCGGCCTGCTTCTCGGTGGAGCGCACGAAGTACTTGATGTTGTCGAAGTCGATGCCCGACAGGTCGGAACCCCAGTTCGGCATGGGCTTCTTCTCGAAGAGCCGCAGGCCCTTGAGACGGAGCTTCGTCATCCACTCCGGCTCGGACTTCTTGTCGGAGATGTCACGGACGACGTCGTCGTTCAGGCCGCGACGCGCCGACGCACCGGCCTCGTCCCGGTCGGCCCAGCCGTATTCGTACTTGCCCAGGCCCTCGAGCTCAGGGTGGGCAGTCTCCGTGGGGAGAGTCATGCGGGGTTCCTCCCGGCCGTGCTTGCAGATGCGTTACGTGTGGCGTTGGAAATCTTGGGGGGCGCCGGTTTCTTCGACGCCGCGGGGATGAACGTCGTGCAGACGCCGTCGCCGTGCGCGATGGTCGCCAGCCGCTGCACATGCGTACCGAGCAGCTCGGCGAAAAATTCCGTCTCGGCCTCGCACAGTTGCGGAAACTGCTCGGCGACGTGGGCGACCGGGCAGTGGTGCTGGCAGAGCTGTTCGCCCTGCTGCGGGAGGGGGGCGCTGCGTGCGGTAGCAGCGTACCCGTCCGCGCTGAGGGCCTTGGCGAGGGCTTCGGTGCGCTCGTCCGGCGCGGCGGCCTCGACGGCCTTGCGGTACGCCTTCGCCTGGTCGGCGATGCGCGCGCGGGCGAAGGCGGCGACCGCCTGCTCCCCGCCCTCCTGCCGGGCGATCCAGCGCAGGGCGTCCGCGGCGAGCTTGTCGTACGACTGGTCGAAGGCGTCGCGCCCGCAGTCGGTGAGCGCGAAGACCTTGGCGGGGCGCCCGCGCGTGCGCGCACCGTAGATCCGCTGCTCACGGGCTTCGATCACGTCGTCGGCGACCAGCGCGTCGAGGTGGCGGCGGACGGCGGCCTGGGTGAGGCCGAGGCGCCCGGCGAGTTCGGCGACGGTGGACGGGCCGTGGTCCAGGATGGACCGCGCGACTCGGTTGCGCGTCGAACGCTCCCCGGTCGCCAGCTCCTCCTGAGGGGTCCCCGTGGGGGTCGCCCGAGCCTCACCGACGTTTTTCACAACGCCATTGTTGCGTAATTCCTCAGAGCCTGACAAGCCGCGTCCGGGTCGCTCCATGGTGCCCTGCATCACTTAGGTAAACCTAAGATGACCTGCGGGAACGATCATTGATCGATCAAACCGGTGGCGCCGCGCGGGCCCGTCCGGGACACTCCCGGAACATGCCCACACCCCCTCCGACCGGCCCTCTTGTCACACGCGGCACGATCCACGCGGACCTGTGCGAACTGGGCGTCCGCCCCGGTGAGACCCTCCTCGTCCACACCTCGCTGAGCTCGCTCGGCTGGGTCTGCGGAGGGCCGGTCGCGGTCGTCCGGGCGCTGCTCGACGCGCTCGGCCCGGACGGCACGCTGGTGGTGCCCACCCAGACCGGCGAGCTCTCCGACCCGGCCCTGTGGCGCGACCCGGCGGTGCCCCGCGCATGGTGGGAGACCATCCGGGCCACGATGCCCGCTTACGACCCCCTGACCACACCGAGCCGCGGGGTCGGCGTCGTCCCCGAGACCGTCCGCACCTGGCCCGGCGCGCTGCGCAGCGCCCACCCGCAGACGTCGTTCGCGGCCGTCGGCCCCCGCGCGGCCGACATCGTCGGCGGGCACGCCACCGACTGCCGGCTCGGTCCCCGCAGCCCCCTCGCGAAGCTGGAGCGGCTGGGCGCCCGGGTGCTGCTGCTCGGCGCCGGGTACAACGCCTGCACCAGCTTCCACCTCGCCGAGTACCGCACCCCCTCCCCGCTGGTCCGGGTCGGGCGGCCCGCACCGGACGGCTGGGAGGTGGTCACCGAGGTGTCGATCACCTCGGAGCGGTTCGACGAGCTGGGCCACGACTTCGAGCGGGACCGTCCCGTCGTCCGGGGCAAGGCCGGCGCCGCCGACGTACGGCTGTTCCCGGTGGCGGACGCCGTGGCCTACGCGGAGCGCTGGCTGCTCCTGCACCGGCCCCGTGAGGAGGAACTCCTCAACCCGCCGGTCTGAGGGCACGGCCCCCTACCTAGACTCTGGAACCATGCGAAGTGAGCCCGTGGTCCAGGTCCAGGCCCTGGTGAAGCGGTACGGCACGAAGACCGCGGTGAACGGCCTCGACCTGGTGGCCCGGACGGGCGTCACCGCCGTGCTCGGCCCCAACGGGGCGGGCAAGACGACCACCGTCGAGACCTGCGAGGGCTACCGGAAACCGGACGCCGGCACGGTGCGCGTCCTGGGCCTCGACCCGGTGCGCCAGGCCGCCGAGCTGCGGCCCCGCATCGGCGTGATGCTCCAGTCCGGCGGCGTCTACTCCGCGGCGCGGGCCGACGAGATGCTGCGGCACGTCGCCAGGCTGCACGCGAACCCCCTCGACGTCGACGCGCTGATCGAGCGCCTCGGGCTGGGCTCCTGCGGCCGCACCACCTACCGGCGCCTGTCCGGCGGCCAGCAGCAGCGGCTCGCGCTCGCCATGGCCGTCGTCGGCCGGCCCGAGCTGGTGTTCCTGGACGAGCCGACCGCCGGCCTCGACCCGCAGGCCCGCCGCGCCACCTGGGACCTCGTGAAGGACCTGCGCGCCGACGGCGTCTGCGTGATCCTCACCACGCACTACATGGACGAGGCCGAGCAGCTCGCCGACGACGTCGCGATCATCGACGCCGGCCGGGTCGTCGCCCAGGGCGCCCCCGAGGAGCTGTGCCGCGGCGGCGCAGAGAACACCCTGCGCTTCACCGGCCGCCCCGGCCTGGACGTCGGCTCCCTGCTCAAGGCGCTGCCCGCCGACTCCTCGGCCGCCGAGCTGACGCCGGGCTCGTACCGCGTCACCGGCAAGGTCGACCCGCAACTGCTGGCGACGGTCACCTCGTGGTGCGCGCAGCACGGCGTGATGCCGGACCGCATCTCGGTCGAACGGCACACACTGGAAGACGTCTTTCTGGAGCTGACAGGCAAGGAGCTGCGTTCATGACCGGCGCCCGCACCGGGATCGGCCGGGGGTCCGGGGGTCGCCCCCCGGGACAGCACAGCCTGGAGCTGACAGGCAAGGAGCTGCGTTCATGACTGGCGCCCGCACCGGGATCGGCCGGGGGTCCGGGGGTCGCCCCCCGGGACAGCACAGCCTGGAGCTGACAGGCAAGGAGCCGCGTTCATGACCGCCACCGGTACCGGTCAGTACAGCCCTCGCCCCGGGGCCGCCCCGCTCCCCCGGATGATCGCCGCGCAGGCCGCGCTGGAGACGCGGATGCTGCTGCGCAACGGCGAGCAGCTGCTGCTGACCGTCGTGATCCCCACGCTGCTGCTGGTCCTGTTCAGCACCGTCGACATCGTCGACACCGGCTCCGGTGAGGCCGTCGACTTCCTCACGCCCGGTGTCCTGGCGCTCGCCGTGATGTCGACCGCGTTCACGGGGCAGGCCATCGCGACGGGCTTCGAGCGCCGCTACGGCGTGCTGAAGCGGCTGGCGGCCTCGCCCCTGCCCCGCTGGGGCCTGATGACCGCCAAGACGGTGTCCGTGCTGGTCACCGAGGTGCTGCAGATCGTGCTGCTGACGGTGATCGCCTTCGCGCTGGGCTGGTCGCCGCACGGCAACCCGTTCGCCGTGCTGCTGCTCCTGGTGCTGGGCACCGCGGCGTTCTCCGGACTCGGCCTGCTGATGGCGGGCACGCTCAGGGCCGAGGCGACGCTGGCCGCCGCGAACCTGGTGTTCCTGCTGCTGCTCGTCGGCGGCGGCGTGATCGTGCCGCTGGAGAAGTTCCCGTCCGGCGCGCAGGACGTCCTCGGCCTGCTGCCGATCTCGGCGCTCTCCGACGGCCTGCGCGACGTGCTCCAGCACGGGGCGGGCATGCCCTGGGGCAACCTGGCGATCCTGGCGGTGTGGGCGGTCGCGGGGCTGGCCGCCGCCGGCAGGTTCTTCCGCTGGGAGTAGGCCGGGCGCCGGACCGGGACCCTCGTGAAAGCGTGCACAAGCGGGCGGCCTACCATGGTGCGCGTGCCGAACGTGACCCCCGCCGATGCCCTGGCCGCCGTGCGCAACCCGCTCGCCTTCATCGCCGAACGCTGGACCCCGGACCCCCGGACGGTCCGGCGGGCGGCCCTGTCCGCGCTCGTCATGTCGGTGGTCATCGTGGTCACCGGCGGTGCCGTACGGCTGACGGGCTCCGGCCTCGGCTGCCCGACCTGGCCCAAGTGCACCGCGGACTCGCTCACCGCGACCAGCGAGATGGGGCTCCACGGCGCCATCGAGTTCGGCAACCGCATGCTGACGTACGTCCTGTGCGCCGCCGTCGGCTGGGCGATCATCGCAGCGCGCGCCGAGAAGCCCCGGCGCGCGGGTCTGACCCGGCTGGGCTGGGCGCAGTTCTGGATCGTGATGAGCAACGCGGTGCTCGGCGGCATCGTGGTGCTCGTCGGCCTGAACCCGTACACGGTCGCGGCGCACTTCGTGGCGACGTCGGCGCTGATCGCGGTCGCCACGGTGATGTGGCAGCGCACCCGGGAGGGCGACACGCCGCCGCGCCCGCTGGTCGGCGGGTCCGTCCAGCAGCTCGTGTGGGTGCTGGTCGGCGTGACGGTGCTGCTGATCCTGGTCGGCACGGTCGTCACCGGCGCGGGTCCGCACGCGGGCGACTCCAGCGAGGTCGAGCGGATGCCGGTCGATTGGGAGACGGTGACCAAGCTGCACGCCGTGCTGGCGTGGATCGTGGTGACGCTGACGTTCGCGCTGTGGTTCGTGCTGAAGGCGGTCGACGCGCCGCGCGGGCCGCTGGGCCGCACGCGTGACCTGTTTTTGGTGCTGCTCGCGCAGGGCGCCATCGGATACGTGCAGTACTTCACCGACCTTCCCGAGCTGCTGGTCGGCCTGCACATGCTCGGTTCCGCGGTGACGTGGATCGCGGTGCTGCGGGTGCTGCTGTCGCTGCGCGAGCGTCCGGCGGTCAGCGCCGAGCTGCCGGACCCGGCGCCCGAGGCGACCCTGACGACCACCGCCTGAGCGGCCCGCGGCCGGACCCGAAGCGCCCCGCCCTACGACCGGTCCAGCCCGTACACCCGCCGCGCGTTCCCCGACGCGATCATGCCGGCGACCCGTTCCGCGTCGGCCAGGGACCACGCGCCGTCGGCGACCCAGGTGCCCAGGACGCGTCCCAGGGCCTCGCGGAACAGGCGGGCGCCCACCACGTGCAGCTCGGGCAGCCCGTGCGCGCCGCTGGAGAAGAGGATCTTGCCGAACGGGGCCAGTTCCAGGATCTCCGCGAGGACGGTCGCGGCCCGCGCCCCGGTGCGCACCAGCGCGGCGCCCGAGTCGGCGTAGACGTGCGGGAACACCTCGGCGAGATGGGCGGCGTGGCGGTGGTACGGATAGCCGTGCAGCAGCACCAGGTCGGTGCCGAGCCCGGCCGTCGCCCGGACGAAGTCGGTGAGCAGCACCGGGTCGGTGCGGTCGATCCTGAGGCCGGGTTCGCCGAGCCCCGCGTGCAGCTGAAGGGGCCGCCCGGAGGCGACCGCGATCCACAGCAGGTGGCGCAGCAGCACCGGGTCGCTCAGCTCGCCGCCGACCTGCCGGGCGGCCAGCCAGCGCGCGGCGGCGCCCCGCACCTCCCCGGGCCCCGGCGGCTCCGGCGCGACCGCGAGGCCGTGCCGTACGCCCGCGAGGGACGTGAAGGCGACGGCGTGCGCCGCGGCGCCGTGCACCGACTCGGCGAGGTTGGCGAGGAAGGACTCGACGGTGCCGGAGGTGTCGGCGACCTGCTCGGCCAGCTGCTCCAGGCGCACGATCTCGTGGGCCTCGGCGGCGCCCGCCGAGGCCATCTCGTCGGGCCCGGTGAGGTCGCCGGGCAGGCCGGTGTCGACGAGGTAGGTGGTGATGCCGCTGCCGCGCAGCAGCCGGCGGCCCGCCTCCAGCACGCCGAGTTCCCGGCGCCGGGCCAGATAGCGGGCGGGCGGGCAGTGCGGCTCCAGGCCGAGCAGCGGCGGGCACCAGCGGCGCACCGCGAACCCGGTCTGGGTGTCGAACAGGGTGGTGCCCGGCGCGGGAGGTCCCTCGGTGCGGGCCAGCCGGGCCTCGAAGGTGCCCAGGCCCAGCTCCGTCCGCACCACGCCGTGGCAGTACTGGTCCACCAGGGACGGCGTTTCGATCATCCGGACTCCCGTGACTGGACCGCGCCGCGAACGGCTTCCTACGGTCCTAACGGGTGAACCGGGTCTCAGGTGTTGCGCGGACCGCCCACCTGAATGCCCGCCATGCGGGACCACTCGTACGGTCCGGTCTTCACCTTGGCCGCGAACTCGCCGTCGAACGCCTCGTGGACGGTGATGCCGGCCTTCTCGACGGCCTTCTCGACGGCCCCGGTGGGCGCCACGATGTCGCCCCAGGCGCCGTCCTCGCCGACGAGCACGATCCGGGAGCCGCGCTCCCCGAGGTAGGCCACCTGGCCCTCGGCGCCGCCGTGCGCCTTGGCGAAGGCCTCGATGCGCTTGGCCAGCTTGGCCACCCGGCGCTGCTCCTTGGCGTCCTGCCGCACGCCGTTGCCCTCGTCAACCTGCTTGGTGTCTGCCATGGCCAGGATGCTACCCACGGGTAGACCAAACGGCGACGGGCGGGGTGCGTGGCCTTGACCACGCACCCCGCCCGGTACGGAGGGGTTCCCCGGATCAGCGCAGGAAGGGGTCCACCGCGATCGCCAGGAAGACGATCGACACGTAGGTGATGGACCAGTGGAACAGCCGCATCTCCTTCAGCTTGGCGCCGGTCGCCTCGGCCTTGGCGCGGTTCTGCAGCCCGTGCGCCTCCCACAGCCAGAAACCGCCGGCCAGCAGGGCGACCACCGTGTAGAACCAGCCGGTGTAGCCGAGCGGCGTCAGCAGCAGCGACACGCCGACCATGACCCAGCTGTAGAGGACGATCTGGCGGGCGACGACCTTGTTGGAGGCGACGACCGGGAGCATCGGCACGCCCACGCGCGCGTAGTCGTCCCTGACCTTCATGGACAGCGGCCAGTAGTGCGGCGGCGTCCAGAAGAACATGACCAGGAAGAGGACGACCGGCGCCCACGACATGGAGTTCGTGACGGACGACCAGCCGATCAGCACCGGCATGCAGCCCGCGATGCCGCCCCAGACGATGTTCTGCGAGGTGCGGCGCTTGAGGATCATCGTGTAGACGACGACGTAGAACAGCAGGGCGCCGAGGGCGAGCCAGGCCGACAGCCAGTTGACGGTGAGGCCGAACAGCAGGGTGGAGGCGACCGCGAGGACGATGCCGAAGACGAGGGCCTCGGCGGGGCTGACCATGCCGGTGACGATCGGGCGCTGGGAGGTGCGGTCCATGAGCGCGTCGATGTCGCGGTCGATGTACATGTTCAGCGCGTTGGCGCCGCCCGCGGAGAGGTAGCCGCCGAGGCAGGTGAGCAGCACGAGCCCCAGGTCGGGCACGCCCTGCTGCGCCAGGAACATCACCGGGACCGTGGTGATGAGCAGCAGCTCGATGATCCGCGGCTTGGTGAGAGCCACGAACCCCTTGACACGGGCCCCGAACGGCCGGTGGGCCGGGCTATGACTCGTCCCGATTGCACCGTCCCCCAGAGCCTTGAGGGCCTGGGGGGTGCCCCCAGGACGGGATTCGACGGCCGTCACGCACACCCCTACAGAGACATCCCAGCAAGCCTCGCCGTGTGAAGTCGCGGTAAAGGCTCGCGCGTACCACGCCACTGTAGACGTTGCCCATACCCGGACCTTCGCGGGGGTCGGTCGTGTTGGCGGGCCCGGCCCGCGGAGGGTGGGGACGACCGGCCGGGGGGCACCTCCGACGGGCGTTCAAAAGCTCGATTGAGCACTCGTTTGACCAGCTCCGTATTCAGATGTCGAACACCGAACGGGCCTGGTCGAAAGGCACGTGACAAAGAGGACCGGCAGTCTGGAACGGGCCGGAAAATCGGACGCATTTCGGAGGTAGGCTCGGCTGCGGCCGGCCGAAGTCCTGCGTTACGCCGGCAGCCGGTGGGCGTCACGCGCACCGGCATCCGACATGTGGAGAGGAGCCCTGACTCAGGGTGAGCACCAAGCCGACCACCACAGACCTCGACTGGACCGAGCTGGACCAGCGGGCCGTCGACACCGCGCGCGTCCTGGCCGCCGATGCCGTACAGAAGGTCGGCAACGGCCATCCCGGTACGGCGATGAGCCTGGCGCCCGCCGCCTACACCCTCTTCCAGAAGGTGATGCGGCACGACCCGGCGGACGCCGACTGGGTCGGACGTGACCGCTTCGTGCTGTCCGCCGGCCACTCGTCCCTGACCCTCTACACCCAGCTGTACCTGGCCGGTTTCGGTCTGGAGCTGGACGACCTGAAGGCCTTCAGGACCTGGGGTTCGAAGACCCCGGGCCACCCGGAGTACGGCCACACCACGGGCGTGGAGACGACCACCGGCCCGCTGGGCCAGGGTGTCGCCAACGCGGTCGGCATGGCGATGGCCGCGCGCTACGAGCGCGGTCTGTTCGACCCGGAGGCGGCCGAGGGCACCTCCCCGTTCGACCACTTCGTCTACTGCATCGCCGGTGACGGCTGCCTCCAGGAGGGCATCTCCGCCGAGGCGTCCTCGCTGGCCGGGCACCAGAAGCTCGGCAACCTGATCCTGCTGTGGGACGACAACCACATCTCGATCGAGGGCGACACCGAGACGGCCGTCTCCGAGGACACGGTCAAGCGCTACGAGGCCTACGGGTGGCACGTGCAGCGCGTCGAGCCGCAGGAGAACGGCGACCTGGACCCGGCGGCGATCTACGCCGCGATCCAGGAGGCCAAGGCGGTCACCGACCGGCCGTCGTTCATCGCGATGCGCTCGATCATCGCCTGGCCCGCCCCGAACGCGCAGAACACCGAGGCCGCGCACGGCTCGGCGCTCGGCGACGACGAGGTCGCCGCCACCAAGCGCGTCCTGGGCTTCGACCCGGAGCAGACCTTCGAGGTCTCCGACGAGGTCATCGCCCACACCCGCAAGGCGCTGGAGCGCGGCCGGGAGGCGAAGGCCGAGTGGGAGAAGTCGTTCCAGGAGTGGCGCAGCGCCAACCCGGAGCGGGCCGCCGAGTTCGACCGCGTCGCCGCGGGTGAGCTGCCCAAGGGCTGGGAGGACAAGCTCCCGGTCTTCGAGGCGGGCAAGGCGGTCGCCACGCGTGCCGCGTCCGGCAAGGTCCTGCAGGCGCTCGGCGCGGTGATCCCGGAGCTGTGGGGCGGCTCGGCCGACCTCGCGGGCTCCAACAACACCACCATCGACAAGACCAGCTCCTTCCTCCCGGCGGGCAACCCGCTGCCGGAGGCGAACCCCTACGGGCGCACGATCCACTTCGGCATCCGTGAGCACGCGATGGCCGCGGAGATGAACGGCATCGCGCTGCACGGCAACACGCGCATTTACGGCGGCACCTTCCTGGTGTTCTCCGACTACATGCGCAACGCCGTGCGCCTGTCCGCGCTGATGCACCTGCCGGTGACGTACGTGTGGACGCACGACTCCATCGGCCTCGGCGAGGACGGCCCGACCCACCAGCCGGTCGAGCACCTGGCCTCGCTGCGCGCCATCCCCGGCCTGAACGTCGTGCGCCCGGCCGACGCCAACGAGACCGCCGTCGCCTGGCGGGAGATCCTGCGCCGCTGGACGAAGGAGTTCGGCAAGGGCACCCCGCACGGCCTGGCGCTGACCCGGCAGGGCGTGCCGACGTACGAGACGAACGAGGACGCGGCCAAGGGCGGCTACGTGCTGTTCGACTCCGAGGGCGGCGAGCCCGAGGTGATCCTGATCGCCACCGGTTCCGAGGTGCACGTCGCCGTGGAGGCGCGCGAGCAGCTCCAGGCCTCGGGTGTGCCGACGCGCGTGGTGTCGATGCCGTCCGTGGAGTGGTTCGAGGAGCAGGACCAGGGGTACCGGGACAGCGTCCTGCCGCCGTCCGTGAAGGCCCGTGTCGCGGTGGAGGCCGGTATCGGTCTCACGTGGCACAAGTACGTGGGAGACGCCGGCCGCATCGTCTCCCTGGAGCACTTCGGTGCGTCCGCCGACGGCAAGGTGCTCTTCCGCGAGTTCGGTTTCACCGCCGAGAACGTGGCCGCCGTCGCGCGGGAATCGATCGCCGCGGCCCGGCGCTGACGCTCACATACGACACGTAGGAGATGGAATTTCCATGACAGACGCACTCAAGCGCCTTTCCGAGGAAGGCGTCGCGATCTGGCTGGACGACCTGTCGCGCAAGCGGATCACGTCCGGCAACCTGGCCGAGCTGATCGACCAGCAGCACGTCGTGGGCGTCACCACCAACCCCTCGATCTTCCAGAAGGCGATCTCCGAGGGCCACGGCTACGACCAGCAGCTCGCCGACCTCGCCGCCCGCAGGGTCACGGTCGAAGAGGCCATTCGCATGATCACGACGGCGGACGTCCGTGACGCCGCCGACATCCTGCGCCCGGTGTTCGACGCCACCGGCGGCCAGGACGGCCGGGTCTCCATCGAGGTCGACCCGCGCCTCGCCCACAACACGCGGGCGACGGTCGCCGAGGCCAAGCAGCTGGCGTGGCTGGTGGACCGGCCGAACACCCTCATCAAGATCCCGGCCACCGAAGCGGGCATCCCGGCGATCACCGAGGTGATCGGCAACGGCATCAGCGTCAACGTCACGCTGATCTTCTCCCTGGAGCGCTACCGCAAGGTCATGGACGCCTACCTCGCCGGCCTGGAGAAGGCCAAGGAGCGCGGCCTGGACCTGTCGAAGATCCACTCCGTGGCGTCCTTCTTCGTGTCCCGCGTGGACACCGAGATCGACAAGCGGCTCGACGCGCTCGGCACCGACGCCGCCAAGGCGCTGCGCGGCAAGGCCGCCCTCGCCAACGCGCGGCTGGCCTACCAGGCGTACGAGGAGGTCTTCTCCTCCGAGCGCTGGTCGGCGCTGGAGAACGCGGGCGCGAACCGGCAGCGTCCGCTGTGGGCGTCCACGGGCGTGAAGGACCCGGCGTACCAGGACACCATGTACGTCACCGAGCTGGTGGCGCCGAACACGGTGAACACCATGCCGGAGGCGACCCTGGAGGCCACCGACGACCACGGTGAGATCACCGGCAACACCGTCGCCGGCACCTACGAGCAGGCCCGCGCCGATCTCGACGCGGTCGAGCGGCTCGGCATCTCGTACGACGAGGTCGTGGAGCTGCTGGAGAAGGAGGGCGTCGAGAAGTTCGAGGCGTCCTGGAACGACCTGCTGAAGTCGACCGAGGCCGAGCTGCAGCGCCTCGCGCCTTCGGAGGGCTGAGACCTTGCCCCCCGTTTCCGGTTCCGGAGCGAATCCGCTTCGTGACCCCGCGGACCGACGGCTCCCGCGTATCGCGGGGCCGTCGGGCCTGGTCATCTTCGGCGTCACGGGCGATCTGTCCCGCAAGAAGCTCATGCCCGCGGTGTACGACCTCGCCAACCGGGGTCTGCTGCCGCCGGGCTTCTCCCTCGTCGGTTTCGCGCGCCGCGAGTGGCAGCACGAGGACTTCGCGCAGGTGGTCCACGACGCCGTCAAGGAACACGCCCGCACGCCCTTCCGCGAGGAGGTCTGGCAGCAGCTCATCCAGGGCATGCGCTTCGTGCAGGGCACGTTCGACGACGACGAGGCCTTCGAGCGGCTGCGCGGCACGATCGACGAGCTGGACAAGGCGCAGGGCACGGGCGGCAACTTCGCCTTCTACCTGTCGGTGCCGCCGCGGTCGTTCCCGGTGGTCATCCAGCAGCTGAAGAAGCACGGTCTCGCCGACCAGACGGGCGGCTCCTGGCGGCGCGCGGTCATCGAGAAGCCGTTCGGGCACGACCTGAAGTCGGCCGAGGAGCTCAACAAGGTCGTCCACGAGGTCTTCGCCCCGGACCAGGTCTTCCGCATCGACCACTACCTGGGCAAGGAGACCGTCCAGAACATCCTGGCGCTGCGGTTCGCCAACACGATGTTCGAGCCGATCTGGAACCGGTCCTTCGTGGACCACGTGCAGATCACCATGGCCGAGGACATCGGCATCGGCGGCCGGGCCGGCTACTACGACGGCATCGGCGCCGCCCGCGACGTCATCCAGAACCACCTGCTCCAGCTGCTCGCGCTGACCGCGATGGAGGAGCCCGCCTCCTTCGACGCGGACGCGCTGGCCGCGGAGAAGACCAAGGTCCTCGGCGCCGTGCGGCTGCCCAAGGACCTGGGGCGCGACACCGTGCGCGGCCAGTACACGGCCGGCTGGCAGGGTGGCGCGAAGGCGGTCGGCTATCTCGACGAGGAGGGCATCGACCCGGCGTCGAAGACCGACACGTACGCCGCGATCAAGGTCGGGATCGACAACCGCCGCTGGGCGGGCGTCCCCTTCTACCTGCGCACCGGCAAGCGGCTCGGCCGGCGCGTCACGGAGATCGCGGTCGTCTTCCAGCGCGCGCCGCACTCCCCCTTCGACACGACGGCCACCGAGGAGCTCGGGCAGAACGCGATCGTGATCCGCGTCCAGCCGGACGAGGGCGTCACGGTCCGCTTCGGTTCCAAGGTGCCGGGCACGTCGATGGAGATCCGGGACGTGTCCATGGACTTCGCCTACGGCGAGTCGTTCACGGAGTCCAGCCCGGAGGCGTACGAGCGGCTGATCCTGGACGTGCTGCTCGGCGACTCCAACCTCTTCCCGCGCACCGAGGAGGTCGAGCTGTCCTGGAAGATCCTCGACCCGATCGAGGAGTACTGGGACACCAACGGCAAGCCCGCCCAGTACCCGGCCGGTACCTGGGGACCCGTCGAGGCGGACGAAATGCTCGAGCGAGACGGACGGAGCTGGCGCCGGCCATGAAGATAGACCTCACGGACACCACGGCCAGCAAGATCAACAAGGCACTGGTGCAGGGCCGCCGCGCCATCGGCACGCCGGCCGTCGGCATGGTGCTCACGCTGGTCATCGTGACGGACGAGGAGAACGCGTACGACGCGCTGAGGGCCGCGAACGAGGCGTCCCGCGAGCATCCCTCGCGCACCCTCGTGGTCATCAAGCGCGTCTCGCGCACCCCGCGCGACCGCACGCAGTCCCGGCTGGACGCCGAGGTGCGGGTGGGCGCGGACGCGGGCACCGGTGAGACGGTCGTGCTGCGGCTGTACGGCGACGTGGTCGGGCACGCCCAGTCGGTGGTGCTGCCGCTGCTGCTGCCGGACGCCCCGGTGGTGGTCTGGTGGCCGGTGAACGCCCCGCTGGACCCGGCCGACGATCCGCTCGGCGCCCTGGCGCAGCGCCGGGTCACCGACAGCTACGCCTCCGAGCAGCCGGTGCGGGAGCTGGCGGCCCGCGCCGAGTCGTACACGCCCGGCGACACCGACCTGTCGTGGACCCGCATCACGCCGTGGCGCTCGATGCTGGCGGCGGCCCTCGACCAGGTCGTCTGCGAGGTGCGGGGCGTCGAGGTGGAGGGCGAGGAGTTCAACCCGAGCTGCGAGCTGCTGGCGATGTGGCTCGCGGACCGGCTGGACGTGCCCGTGAAGCGCTCGCTGTCGGACGGGCCGGGGCTGACCGCGGTCCGGATGGACACCGACTGCGGGGCGATCGTGCTGGACCGGGCGGACGGTTCCCTGGCGACGCTGTCCATCGAGGGCCAGCCGGCCCGCGCGGTGGCGCTGAAGCGGCGGGAGACGGCCGAGCTGATCGCGGAGGAGCTGCGGCGGCTCGACCCGGACGACACGTACGCCTCCGCGCTGCGCTACGGCGTGGACCGGCTGAACGCGGCGGCCGCGGCGGCCGACGGGGCCGACGGGGCCGACGGGGCCGGGGACGCCGGCAACGCCCAGGTGACCGACGACGTCCCCGTGGCGGTCGAGGAGCCCGTCGAGTCGGCGGCGAAGGCGCCCGCCAGGCGTGCGGCGAAGAAGGCACCCGTGAAGAAGGCGGCGGCGAAATGAGTAGGGCACCGCAGCTGGTCGTGCACCACGACAAGGAGCTGATGGCGCAGGCCGCGGCGGCCCGGCTGATCACGAAGATCGTGGACGCGCAGGCCTCGCGGGGTTCGGCGTCCGTGGTGCTGACGGGCGGCCGCAACGGCAACGGCCTGCTGGCGGCGCTGTCCGCGGCGCCCGCCCGGGACGCGGTCGACTGGACGCGGCTCGACCTGTGGTGGGGCGACGAGCGGTTCCTGCCGGAGGGCGATCCGGAGCGCAACGTCACGCAGGCCCGCGCGGCGCTGCTCGACTCGGTGCCGCTGGACCCGAAGCGGGTGCACGCGATGCCGGCGTCGGACGGCCCGTACGGCTCGGACGTGGACGCGGCGGCCGCCGGCTACGCGCAGGAGCTGGCCCGTGCGGCCGGTCCCGAGAACCATGGCGCGGTGCCGACGTTCGATGTGCTGATGCTGGGCGTCGGCCCGGACACGCACGTGGCGTCGCTGTTCCCGGAGCTCCCGGCGGTCCGGGAGACGGAGCGGACGGTGGTCGGTGTGCACGGCGCGCCGAAGCCGCCGCCGACCCGGGTGACGCTCACGCTTCCGGCGATCCGCGCGGCCCGCGAGGTGTGGCTGCTGGCCGCCGGGGAGGACAAGGCGGAGGCCGCGGCGATCGCCCTGTCGGACGCCGGTGAGATCCAGGCCCCGGCGGCGGGCGCGTACGGCCGCAGCCGCACCCTGTGGCTGCTGGACGCGGCGGCGGCCTCGCAGCTGCCGAGGGCGCTGTACCCGCCGGCGACGGCCTGAGGCGAGGACGACGAAAAGCCGGCCCTCCCGCTTTCCGCCGAAAGCGGGAGGGCCGGCGCTCGTGGGGCGGGCGTTACTTGACCGATCCGGCCATGACGCCCTGCACGAAGTGCCGCTGGAAGGCGAAGAACACCACCAGGGGCACGATCAGGGAGAGGAACGCGCCGGGGGCGAGCACGTCCACGTTGCTGCCGAACTGGCGGATCTGCGACTGCAGTTCGACGGTCAGCGGCTGCGAGGAGCTGTTCGCGAACAGCAGCGCGACCAGCATGTCGTTCCACACCCACAGGAACTGGAAGATGGCCAGCGAGGCGATCGCGGGGCGGCCCACCGGCAGCACCAGCTGGATGAAGATCCGCCACTCGCTGCCGCCGTCCATGCGGGCGGCCTCCAGCATCTCCTTGGGTATCTCGGCGAAGTAGTTCCGCAGCAGGAACACCGCGAACGGCAGCCCGTAGGCGACGTGGAACAGCACCACGCCCGGGATCGTGCCGAACAGGCCGAGCTCGCCGAAGAGTTTGGCCACCGGCAGCAGACCGATCTGCACCGGGACCACCAGCAGGGCGACCACCAGCAGGAAGACCGCGTCGCGGCCGGGGAAGTCCAGCCAGGCGAAGGCGTATCCGGCGAGCGCCGCGATGACGACGACCAGGACGGTCGTCGGCACCGAGATCAGCACGGTGTTCCAGAAGGACTGCGTGATGCCCGAGTTCTCCAGCAGCGCCGAGTAGTTGTCGAAGGACAGCTGCCCGGGGCTGGTGAACACCGTCCACCAGCCGCCCGTCGCGGTCTCCTCCGCGGAGCGCATCGACGACAGGAACAGTCCGGCCAGCGGCGTCAGCCAGACCAGGCCGATCAGGACGAGGAAAGCCTGTACGACGGCGCTGCTCAGCCCACGGCGGATCACGTTCATCGCCGAGTTCATCGCTGACTCCTTCGGAAGCGCCGGACGTTGAACACCATGGCGGGCACCACCAGCAGCAGAAGCAGCACACCCAGCGCACTGCCGAGGCCCTGGTTGTTGCCCCCGCCGAACGACACGAGCCACATCTGTGTCGCGAGGACGGTGGCGTCCTCCTGCACGGGTCCGGGCGCGATGATGTAGACCAGGTCGAAGACCTTCATGACGTTGATCACGAGCGTCACAAAGACGACCGTAAGCACGGGGGCGAGGAGCGGTACGGTGATGCGCCGGAAGATTTGCCACTCGTTGGCTCCGTCCATACGTGCCGCCTCGAGCGCGTCCCGGGGCAGCGTGGCGAGGCCCGCACCGATCAGTACCATCGCGAAGCCGGTCCAGATCCACAGGTACGCCCCGATGATCGCCGGGGTGACGAGTGTCGGCCCGAGCCAGGAGATGCCGTCGTACGGGGGTGCGAAGTTCTTCGCGGGCAGCTTCACCTCGTAGGAGCCGTCCGCCAGACCCGTGAAGCGGAAGGAGCCGTCCGATCCGGTCGTCGTGGTCGCGACCGTTCTGCCGTCGCGCACCGCCTCGACCTTCATCTCGGGCAGGCCGCTCTCGCGCTGGTCGACGCGGCCCTGCTCCCCTCCTCCACCGGGCGTGAAGTCCAGGTAGACCACACCGCTCAGCTCGTCCGCGCCGGCCTTGCGGGCGGCGGCCTCGTGGGCCGGCTCCGCACCGCCGGGCAGGTCGTCCGGCAGGACGCCGACCAGGCCCAGGTGGACCGTGTCGCCGGGCGACACGGCTGCCCCGGTGCGGTACGAGCCGTCCTTGTCCTTGACGATGCCCTGGCCCTCGCGGGCGCGGGCGGTCGGGTAGGACGCGGCGTCCTCGAAGGCGTCGTGGACCGAGACCATGGCGGCGTTGAGCACGCCCTTGTCCGGGTCCTCCTCGTAGGCGAGCCGGAAGATGATGCCGGCGGCCAGGAAGGACACCGCCATCGGCAGGAACATCAGCAGCTTGAAGGCGGTCGCCCAGCGCACCTTCTCCACCAGCACGGCCAGGATCAGGCCGAGGCCGGTCAGCAGGGCCGGCGCCACCACCACCCAGATCGTGGTGTTCCGGATGGCCTTGAGCGTCGCCGGGTCCTGGAACATCTCGGTGTAGTTCTCGGCGCCGACGAAGTTGTTGCCGGAGGCGTCGAAGAAGCTCCGCCCGACCGAGAACAGCACCGGGTAGACGACCAGGGCACCCAGCAGGAGGACCGCGGGGAACACGAACAGCAGGGCGATGATCCGTCCACGGCGCCGCCGTTGGCGGGGCCCCGGCGCGGGGCCGGCCGCGGTGGGCGGCCCCGCTTCTTTCACCAAGGTGGCGGTCATGGCAGGTCAGCTCCCGTACGCCTTGGCCGCGGCCTTCTCCAGCTCGGCCGCGGTGGCCTTCGGGTTGGACGGGTCGCGCAGGAAGTCCTGGAGGATCTTCCACTCGCCGGTGCCCTTGGTGCCGCCGAACGCCGCCGGGGCCTGGTCCGACATGTCGAAGCGGACGGCGTCGGCGTTGCCGGCGTCCACGAGGGACTTGGCGGTGGCGCGGGTCACGTCGTCGCCGTAGGAGGCGAGGTCGAGGTTCTTGTTCGGGGAGATGTACCCGCCGATCCCGGCCCACACGGCGGAGGCCTCGGGGGTGGTCAGGTACTCCAGGAGCGCCATGCCGGCCTCGCTGTTCTTTCCGTCCTTCAGGACGACGGCCGCGTCGCCGCCGCTGACGACCGGGGCGTCACCGGAGCCGACGGGCGGGAACGGGAAGAAGTTGGCGTCCTCGCCGATCTTCTTGCCGAACTGGTCCTTGGCCACGCCCGCGACGAAGTCGCCCTCGTAGACCATGCCGGCCTCGGGCTCGGGGCCGAAGACCTTCTCGACCGAGCCGGGGAAGTCGGTGTTCAGGGCGCCCTTCTGACCGCCGGCGATGAGCTGCTTGTCCTTGAACAGCTTGCCGAGCGTGGTGAGGGCGTCGACGACGCTCTGGTCGGTCCACTTCAGCTTGTGGGCGGCGAGCGCGTCGTACTTCTCCGCGCCGGCCTGGGAGAGGTAGACGTTCTCGAACCAGTCGGTGAGCGTCCAGCCGTCCTGGCCGGCGACCGCGAAGGCGGAGAGACCGGAGTCGGAGACGGTCCGGCCGGCCTTGAGCATCTCGTCGTAGGTCTTCGGCGTCTCGACGCCGGCCTGCGCGAGGGCGTCGGGGCTGTACCAGACGGTCGACTTGTGGGCGGCCTTGAAGTAGAGGCCGTAGAGCTTGCCGTCGACGCTGCCGTAGTTCTTCCACACGGGCGCGAAGTTCTCGTCCACGGCCGTCTGCGCCTTCGCGGAAAGCGGCTTGAGCCAGCCGTTCTTGGCGAACTGCTGGAGCACGCCGACCTGCGGGACCATCACGACGTCGGGCGCGTCGCCGCCCTCGATCTTGCTGCCGACGACGGTGGAGACGTTGTCGCCGGTCGGCACGAACCGCGTCTTGGCGCCGGTCTTCTCGGTGAAGGCGTCGAGCACCTTCTGGAAGTTCTTCTGCTCGGTGCCGGACCAGACGCCGGCCACGGTGACGGTCTGGCCGCTGAGGGCCTTGTCGCCGCCGCCGGCGGAGACGTCGTCGTCACCGCCGCAGGCGGTCGAGCCGAACGCGAGGGCTATGGCGGTGCAACTCGCCAGGAGGGTGGTACGTCGTCGCATCATCGTTGATGTCCCTTCGTGGATGGGGGTTGACGCAAGTTCCGGGGGCTCAGTGGTCGGTGAGCCACCAGGCGGCCGTTGAGCCGGGGAGGACCCCTGCCGGGCAGGGGCCGCTGGCAAGCAGTGGGGCACCGGGAACCGGGGCCGGGATGTCGGCCGTTGTGAAGTTCACCGCGCAGACGAGGCCGTCGCCGCGGTCGAAGGCCAGCACGCCGGGCTCGCTCTCCAGCCAGTGCAGCGTGCCCTCGCCCAACTGGGGCAGGGCGGACCGCAGTTGCAGGCCGTCGCGGTAGAGGTGCCAGAAGGAGCGGGTGTCGTCGAGCGCCCGGTCGGTGGTGTACATGGCGAAGTACTCGGGCTGCGGCAGCCACGGCTTGGCGCTCTCCGCCCCGGAGGTGAAGCCGAACGGGGAGGCCTGCCCGGACCAGGGCAGCGGCACCCGGCAGCCGTCGCGTATCCGGGCGCGGCTGCCGGTGCGCCGGAAGATCGGGTCGGTGAGGACGTCGTCGGGCAGGTCGACGACCTCGGGCAGGCCCAGTTCCTCGCCCTGGTAGATGTACGCGGCGCCGGGCAGCGCCAGCATCAGCAGCGCGGCGGCGCGGGCGCGGGCGGCGCCTAGGCCGCTGCCCTGCGGGGTGGGTTCGCCGTAGCGGGTGACGGTGCGGACCTGGTCGTGGTTGTTGAGGACCCAGGTGACCGTTGAGCCGGTGCCCGCGATGTCCTCCATGGCCTCGGAGATGACCTTGCGGAAGGCGTCGGCCTCCCAGGGCGCGCTGAGCAGGTCGAAGAAGAACGCCTGGTGGAGCTCGTCCGGGCGGACGTACTTGGCGTGTTCGCGGGCGCTGGGGACGGACACCTCGCCGACGAGCAGGCGGTCGTGGCCGTCGCGGGCTGTGTACTCCTCGCAGATGGCCCGCCAGTGGCGCCACACGTCGTGCACCTCGGGCTGGTTCCAGGCGAGCGGGTTGACCGAGTCCCGGGTGCGCGCGTCGGCCTCCGGGTCGTCGGAGTCCGGCAGTTCGGGGTGCTTGTAGAGGCCGGCGGCGACGTCGATGCGGAAGCCGTCGACGCCCCGGTCGAGCCAGAACCGCAGGATGCGCTCGAACTCGGCGGGGATCTCGGGGTTGCGCCAGCTCCAGTCCGGCTGTTCCGGCGTGAACATGTGCAGGTACCACTGGCCGGGCCGGCCGTCCGCCTCGGTGACGCGGGACCAGGCCGGGCCGCCGAACATGGCGTGCCAGTTGTTGGGCGGCTCGCTGCCGTCCGGGCCGCGGCCGTCGGCGAAGTGGAAGCGGGCGCGGGCCGGGCTGCCGGGCGGGGAGGCGAGGGCCTCGCGGAACCAGGGGTGCTCGCTGGAGCAGTGGTTGGGGACGATGTCGAGCAGCACCCGGATGCCGAGCCGGCGGGCCGTCGCCATCAGGCGGTCGAACTCGTCGAGGTCGCCGAAGACGGGGTCGACACCGCAGTAGTCGGCGACGTCGTACCCGTGGTCGTGCTGCGGCGAGGGGTAGAAGGGGCTCAGCCAGATCCCGTCCACGCCCAGCTTCTTGAGGTAGGGCAGTCCTGCCCGGACGCCGGCGAGATCGCCGATGCCGTCACCGGTGCTGTCCAGGAAGCTGCGGACGTACACCTGGTAGATCACTGCGTCACGCCACCAGCGGTGGGTGTCGATGCGCTTGAGACTCACCCCGTCGACCTGTCTGTGCGTGCCTGTCATGCCTGACGTTATGCATGCATGTTAAGTAGCGGTGACGAGAGGGTGTCAATGAACGTGCGGATGCTACCGGCCAGTTGACCAGCCGATATCCGGCCACATTCGGGCATCCTGCACTGAGTTGAGATGTACGCGTTACCTAACAGGTAAGTACCGGCAGGCTACCGAGAGACCGCGGACAGCTCACGCGCGAGCCGTCGCACCGCGGCCTCGGGCGTGCCGCGTCCGGTCAGCGCGTCGTGCACGACCGCCTGCACCACCAGGGACACCTGGTCGTACCGCGCGCTCTTGGGGCGCGGCGCTGCCGCGAGCACGCTCTGGCGCAGCGTCGGCAGATACGGGAACGCGGCGATCAGCTCGGGGTCCTGGTAGAGGTCGGCCCGCACGGGCGGCAGCGCGCCCTTCGTGAGGACCTGGCGCTGGACGCGTTCGCTGGTGAGGTACGCCATGAGCCGCGCCGCCGAGTCGGGGTGCCGCGCGCGGGAGCTGACGGCGAGGTTGGAGCCGCCGAGCACACTGGTGCCCGGCCCGTGGGGCCCCGGCAGCGGCACGGCACCGACCTTGCCGGCGACCCGGGAGCCCGGGGCGGAGGCGCCCACGTAGGCGTAGGGCCAGTTCCGCAGGAAGAGCAGCCGGCCGTCCTGGAAGGCCTGCTTGGACTCCTCCTCCTTGTACGTCAGCGCCCGGCGCGGGATCCAGCCCTCCCGGACGCCGCGCGCGAGGAAGCCGATGCCCTCGCGGGCCGCCTGCGAGTCGACGGTGACCCGCTCGCCCTCGTCGCCGAGGATCGTGCCGCCCGCCGAGTACACGGCCTCGGCCGCGTTGACGGTCAGGCCCTCGTAGGGCAGCAACTGGCCCGCGTAGCCGTCGAGTCCGTACTTCGGGGCGATCGTCTTCGCCGCCCGTTCCAGTTCGGCCCAGGTGCGCGGCGGGGGCACGCCCTCCTTCGCGAGGACGTCCTTGCGGTAGAGCAGCAGCCCCGCGTTGGTCACGTACGGCACGGCGTACAGCTTGCCGTCATAGGTGGCCGTGTCGACCACCGGTTGCAGGAAGGTGTCGAGCGGAAAACGGTCGCGCGGCAGCGGGCGGATCCACCCGGCCGCCGCGAACTCGGAAGTCCAGTTGACATCGATGTTGAGGACGTCGAACCGGCTGCGCTCACCGCCGCCCCGCAGATCGGTGGCCATCTGCGCGCGGGTCTCGTCGGCGGAGTCCGGCAGCTCGACCAGGGTGACCTTCTCGCCGGGATGCGTGCGGTTCCAGCCCTCCAGCAGCGGTCCGAGGTATCCGGTGAGGTCCCCTGCGGTGGCCAGGGTGAGCGGTCCGCGTCCGTCGCCGGAGCCGGTGTCGGCCCGCGCCCCGGAGGCGACGTAGCCGGTCAGGAGCACCGCGACGGCGAGGAGGCACCTACCGGCGGCATGCGTCCACCGCATAGGTTCCTCCCTGAGCACCGGCACCGGGCCTCTTCGCCCGCGGTCCACGGCCATGTATACCTGTTAGGTAATGGGCGATACTAGGGCCTGGAGCACATTCCGAGGACAGGAGGACAGCACGAGTGCGTCTGCCCCTCCTGGCACTCCTCGCGCGCGGTCCGGCTCACGGGTACGAGCTGAAACAGGACCTTGAGCTCCTGCTGGGCTCCGCGTACCCTCAGCCGAACGTCGGCCAGATCTACGTGACCCTCGGCCGCCTCGAGAAGTCCGGACTGATCGAGGGCGAGGACGTCCAGCAGTCCAGCCGGCCCAACAAGAAGGTCTACCACCTCACCGACGCCGGGCGCGAGGCGCTGCGCGCCTGGTTCGAGGAGCCCGAGGACGAGCCGCGGGTGCGGGACGAGTTCTTCATGAAGCTCGCGCTCGCCCCGCAGACCGGCCTCGCCGACCAGATCGCCCTCATCAACCAACAGCGGCGCCAGTACCTCAACACCATGCGCAGTCTGTCCAAGCTGGCCGCCGCCGAAGACCGGGAGAACCGCATCGCGCAGCTCCTCATCGAGGGCGCGATGCTGCACCTGCAGGCCGATCTCGACTGGCTGGAGCGGTGCCAGGAAGAGCTGGAGGAGCTGGAGTGAGCGACGGTTCCGCTCCCGTGCTGCGCGCCGAGGGCCTGGTCAAGACCCACCACGGCGAGGGCGCGCCCGCCCACGCCGTGCGCGGGGTCGACCTGAGCGTGCGGGCGGGCGAGTTCGTGGCCATCACCGGCCCGTCCGGCGCGGGCAAGTCGACGCTGCTGCATCTGCTCGGCGGCCTGCAGCGCCCCGACGCCGGCAGCATCTGGCTGGACGGCGAGCGCGCGGACGGCTACAGCGAGGCGCGCTGGGCCGTGGAGCGCAGGAAGCGCATCGGGATCGTCTTCCAGTTCTTCAACCTCGTCTCCAACCTGTCGGTCGCCGACAACGTGGAGCTGCCCGCGCTGCTCGCCGGTGTCCCGCCGAAGCAGGCACGCGCCGAGCGGGAGCGGCTGCTGGCCGAGCTGGGCCTCGCCGGCAAGGAGCGCGGCATGCCCGGCGAGCTGTCCGGCGGTGAGCAGCAGCGCGTCGCGCTGGCCCGGGCGCTGGTCAACCATCCTCCGCTGCTGCTGGCCGACGAGCCCGCGGGCAGCCTGGACAGCAAGGGCACCCGTGAGGTGATGCGGCTGCTGTCCCGCTTCCACCAGCGTGGCCAGACGATCCTGCTGGTCACCCACGACGCCCGGCTGGCGAGCGCCGCCGACCGGGTCATCAGCTTCTTCGACGGCCGGATCGCCGACGACGCCGTACTGGACGGCAGGCCCTCGCGCGGCGCCGGCATATCCGGGGTGCTGGAGCTCAGGGACTGATGCGGGGGGCACGACTGATGCCGTACGACTGCCGTGCCGCGCACGGGCCGGGACGGCCCCGCGGCGGAGACCACCACCTGCTCCGGGACTGCCGCGCCACGCGCGGGCCGGGAGGCTGAGCCCGTGCGAGCCACCCTGCGCTGGGCGCACTCCGATCTGCGCACACACCGCGGCGAAGCACTGTTCCTGGTGCTCGCCACCGCCGGCATCGTCGCCTCGCTGCTGCTGGCCACGGCACTGTTCGGGTACGCGACCAACCCCTGGCAGCGGGTCTTCACGCAGGCCCGCGGCGCGCACGTGTGGCTGCACACCGCCGTCTCCGCCGACCCGGCCGCCCTGGCCGCGCTGGACGGCGTCGACTCCGTCGCCGGCCCCTACCCCACCGAGTCCACCGCCGTCACCGCCCGCGGCACCCGCGCCTCCGTCGAGCTGCGCGGCACGCCCGAGCTGCCGGAGGTCGGCCGCCCACTGCTCACCGCCGGGCGCTGGCTCGACCCGGCGACCCCCGACGGGGTGGTCCTGGAGACCCGCGTGGCCCGCGCGCTGCTGGCCGAGCCCGGCGACACGGTCACCGTGCCCGGCTCGGCCCGCACCCTGACCGTGCTCGGCGTCGCCGACAGCGCCGAGCGGCGCTACCGGCCGGGCGAGCGGCCCGGCCTCGTGTGGACCCAGCCGTCCGCCGTGCCCGACCCGACCGGCCAGGCGATCGGGCTGCGCCTGACCGACCCGCAGGACACCGACTACGCCGTGCAGCGCGCGGTGACCGTGCTGGGCGCCGGCGCGATCGGCGAGGTCAGCACGTGGAAACAGGCGCGGGCCGAGGCGCAGGGCGACAACCGGCTGCTGGGGCAGGTGCTCGGGCTGTTCGGGCTCGGCGCGCTGGTCGCCGCCGGGCTCGCGGTGCACGGGGCGATCGGCACCCGCATCCGGGGCCATCTGCGGGACATCTCGGTGCTGAAGGCGATCGGCTTCACGCCCGGCCAGGTGGTCCGGGTCTTCCTGCTCCAGCACATCGCCTACGCGCTGCTGGGCGCCGTGTCCGCCGCCGCGCTCGCCGAGGCGCTGGGCAGCCGCATCCCGGGGCGGCTCGGGGACGCGGTCGGCGTGTGGCAGGGGCTGCCCGGCCACACCCTGGCGCTCGGTGTGGTGCCGGTGGGCGCGGTGCTGTTCATCGGCGCGACGACCGGGCTCGCGGCCTGGCGGGCGGGCCGGGTTCCGCCGGTGCCGCTGCCGAGGCCCGCCGCTCCGTCGGGCGGACGCCTGCCCAGGGCGGCGCGCCGGGCGCTGGGCATGCGGGTGCCGCCTGCTCTCGTGCTGGGCTGGCACAAGGCGTTCTCGCGCCGCCCGCGGTCGCTCGGCACGGTCGCGCGGCTCGCGCTGCCGCTGCTGCTGATCGTGGTGGCGATGAGCGCCTGGACCACCATCGAGCGCTTCCACGACGACCCCGAGCGCATCGGCATGCCCGCCGCGCTCACCGTCCGCGCGGACGCCCGGCTGGGCGACCGGGACACCCGCGCCCTGCTGGAGCGCGATCCGCAGGTCGCCGCCGCCCACCCCGGCGTGGAGGTGGCCGCGCTGGTGCCGGGCCAGACCGCCACGATCGCGCTGCGCGGCCTCGGCACCCGCGCGGAGCCGTACCCCTACCCGCTCGCCGAGGGGCGTGCCGCGCACGGTCCCGACGAGGCCGTCGCCGGGCAGGGCCTGCTCGACCTGCTGGACGTGCGCGTCGGCGACTGGGTGCGGATGATGGTGGGCGACCAGCCGCAGATCCTGCACATCGTGGGCCGCAGCATCGAACCGGAGAACGCCGGCCGGGTCATCTCCACCTCGCTCGACACCCTGCGCGAGAACGACCCGGAGCTCCGCCCCACCCTGTACCAGGTCCGGCTCGAACCGGGCGCCGACCCGGACACGGTGGCCGCCCGGCTCACCTCGGCGGGCAACGGGAACCTGGACGTGCACACCGTGCCGAACCCGGTCGACGGGCTGTCCCCGCTGCGGGGCGTGGTCGTCGGGGTGATCGGCGTGCTCGCCCTCATCGGGCTCATCGAACTGCTGACCGCGATCGGCGGCACGGTCCGCGAGAGCGAGCGCGATCTGCTGGCGCTGAAGGCCATCGGCCTCACCCCGCGTCAGATCACCGCGATCACCGTCACCGCGACCGGCTGCACCGCCCTCTTCGCCGTGCTCGTCGCCACGGCCCTGGGGCTGCCGCTCGCGCACTGGCTGATCGACTCCCAGGGCAGTTCGAGCGGCATCGGTGCCGGGATCGCGCAGTTCCCGTCCGGGGTGCTTCTGCTGCTGTTCGCGGCGGCGGCGGTGCTGGGCGCCGTGGCCCTCGCCGCCTTCCCGGCGGCACGCGCCGCCCGCCGCCGCCTGGCGGACACGCTCAGCGCCGTGGCGTGAAGCCGTTCGGGCCGGGCGGCGGCGCGTAGGGGTTCCCTCTGCCGGGCGCGTGGGGGTTTCCGCCGCCGGGCGCGTAGGGGTTTCCGCCGCCGGATGCGTACGGGCTCGGGGCGCCGGGCGCGTACGGGTTCGGGGCGCCCGGTGGGTACGACGGGTGCCCACCCTGCGGCGCGTGCGGAGGGCCGTACGGCTGCCCGTACGGATTGCCCCGCGGGGCCTGCGGTGGCACCCGGCCCGGTGCCGGGCCGCCCGGCGGGTACGAGGGCGGAGCCGGGGGCATCGGAGGCGTGTGGGGCATCAGGGGCAGGGTGGCCGGGTGGGCGCCCAGCCGGATGCCGTAGCGGTCCCTGAGCCGTTTCGCCTCCAGCAGGGCGATGCCCGTGACGGTGACCGGCGCGCCGAGGATGAAGAAGACGCCCATGGCCAGGCCAAGGCCGTGCAGGTCGCCCGTCACGAGGTCCGGCAGGGCCATCAGCCACGTCGTGACGGTGGCCAGCAGCGGGGGCAGACAGCGGTGCACGCCCGCGGTCCCGAAGAAGTTCCCGGAGACGTGCACGCCGCCGCGGATCACGACGGCGCTGAGCCAGATCGCCACCGGGCAGAGCACCAGTACCAACAGCCCGGTGGCAGCCGCCGCCCGCCACACCAGCACCGTCCCGACGACCGTGCCGACGAACGCCAGCAGCAGCTTCAGCGAGTTGAGCAGCGGCTGCCTCAGCGCCCGCACCGGCCCGCCGCGCCGCCACACGTACACCATCACGCCGACCGTCAGCGGGGTGATGAACAGCAGCACGGCGGACGCCGTCAGCATGTTCTCGAGCACCTCACTGAAGGCGAAGCCGCCCTCGACGAACGTGTAGACGCCGACCGCCGCGACGGTCCCGGCGATCAGCCGCGCGCGCTTGAGCCGCTCCACCGCCGGGTCCAGCGCGGGCGGGATCCACGCCGGGTGGAACACGGCCCGCGCCAGATGCTTCGGTTTGAGCGCCTCCCGCCCCCGGAGCGTGCCGCCCGTCCAACTCCCTTGCCCTCCTGCCATGTTGACATCCCCCGAGCCATGGCTTCCATGATCGCCGGGGAGTCTACGGGAAGTGGCCGGCAGCGCGCCGCCCACTTCCCGCGGCACCGCTCACTGCCGGCCGCGCAGCTCCCGGTACGTGGCGACGAGCGCCTTCGTGGACGCGTCCAGTCCCTCGACGTCGGCGCCCTCGGTGAGGGCGGGCTCGACGCGCTTGGCGAGGACCTTGCCGAGCTCGACGCCCCACTGGTCGAAGGAGTCGATGTTCCAGATCGCGCCCTGCACGAACACCTTGTGCTCGTACAGCGCGACGAGCTGTCCCAGCACGGACGGCGTCAGCTCGCGCGCCAGGATCGTCGTCGTCGGGTGGTTGCCCCGGAACGTCTTGTGCGCGACCAGGTCCTCCGGCACGCCCTCGGCGCGCACCTCGTCCGGCGTCTTGCCGAAGGCCAGTGCCTGCGTCTGGGCGAAGAAGTTGGCCATGAGCAGGTCGTGCTGCGCCTTGAGGGTGTCGCTCAGCTCGGCGACCGGCTCGGCGAAGCCGATGAAGTCGGCCGGGATCAGCTTCGTGCCCTGGTGGATCAACTGGTAGTAGGCGTGCTGGCCGTTGGTGCCCGGCGTGCCCCACACCACCGGGCCGGTCTGCCACTCCACGGGCCGGCCCTCGCGGTCCACCGACTTGCCGTTGGACTCCATGTCGAGCTGCTGGAGATAGGCGGTGAACCTGGCCAGGTAGTGGCTGTAGGGCAGCACCGCGTGCGACTGGGCGCCCAGGAAGTTGCCGTACCAGACGCCCAGCAGGCCCAGCAGCAGCGGCACGTTGGACTCGGCGGGCGCGGTCCGGAAGTGCTCGTCCACGAGGCGGAAGCCGTCGAGCATCGACCGGAAGTTGTCCGGGCCGATCGCGATCATCAGGGACAGGCCGATCGCGGAGTCGTACGAGTAGCGTCCGCCGACCCAGTCCCAGAACTCGAACATGTTCGCCGTGTCGATGCCGAACGCTGCGACCTTCTCCGCGTTGGTCGACAGCGCGACGAAGTGCTTCGCGACGGCCTCCTGCCCCCCGTCGCCCAGCCCGTCGAGCAGCCACTCGCGCGCGGAGGTCGCGTTCGTGACCGTCTCGATCGTCGTGAACGTCTTGGACGCCACGACGAACAGCGTCTGTGCCGGGTCCAGGTCCCGGACCGCCTCGTGCAGGTCCGCCCCGTCCACGTTCGACACGAAGCGGAACGTCAGTGAGCGGTCGGTGTAGGCGCGCAGCACCTCGTACGCCATCGCGGGACCGAGGTCGGAGCCGCCGATGCCGATGTTGACGACGTTCTTGATCGGCCGACCGGTGTGGCCGGTCCACTCGCCGGAGCGGACCCGGTTCGCGAAGTCGGTCATCCTGTCCAGGACGGCGTGGACCTTGGGCACGACGTTCTCGCCGCCGGCCTCGATCACGGCGCCCGCCGGCGCGCGCAGCGCGGTGTGCAGCACGGCGCGGTCCTCGGTGGTGTTGATCCGCTCACCGCGGAACATGGCGTCGCGCAGCCCGAACACGTCGGTCGCGGCGGCCAGTTCACGCAGCAGGCGCAGCGTCTCGTCGGTGACGAGGTTCTTCGAGTAGTCGACGTGCAGGTCGCCCACCCGGAGCGTGTACCCGGAGCCGCGGCCGGGGTCGGCGGCGAACAGCTCGCGCAGGTGCGTCTCGCCGAACTCCTCGCGGTGCTTGGCGAGCGCGGTCCACTCGGGCATCTGGTTGAGCCTGGTACGGCCGTCTGCGTTCATTTCGGACTTCACGCCTCTTTCCTACCTGTCCCTGCTGCGTGCCTTGCCCCGCTGCCGGTCCCAACCTAATTGATCAGTGGGCAACGCGACCTGTCGCCGGGGCGTCGTGCGGTTCAACAACAGGTACGTCCGGCTTGCGCGCCGGTATCAGGCAGGCGACGGCGAGGAGGAACAGGGCGGCGGCGAGCAGCGCGGGCCCGTTCAGCCCGGCCGGCCCGGCGACGGCGCCGCCCAGGAGCGCCCCCAGCGGCGCCCCGGACGTCGAGGCGGTGCGGAACGCGGCGGCGATGCGGCCCAGCGCGGCCCGGGGGCTGCGCTGCTGCATGAGGGTGGCCTGGTTGACGTTCCACACCATGCCCATCGCGCCGAGCAACAGCATGCCCGCGAGGAGCGCCCCGAGGTGCCGCACGGTCCCCATGAGCAGCAGCGCCCCCGTCTGGACGCTTCCGGCGAGCAGCAGCGCGCGGACCCGCCCGACACGGTCGGCGACGCGCCGGGCGAGGAAGCCGCCCGCGATGCCGCCGGCCGCGTACGTCGTCGTCGCGGCCACGAATCCGGTGTCCCCGGCGTCCAGCCAGCGCGTCACGTGCAGCACGAGCGTGGCGATCAGGGCGCCCATGCCGATGTTGCACAGCAGCGTGGCCGCGCACACCGCCCGCAGCGGGCGGTCGGCCCACAGGGCGCGCAGTCCGTCGCGCATCTCCGCGCGCAGGGTGCTGCCCGCCGGGCGCGGCTCCCGCTCGGGCGGTGCGACGCGCAGGGAGGCCACGAGGGCGGCGGCCAGCAGATAGGTGGCCGCGTCGGCCGCGAACGGTACGGCGAGACCGAGGGCGAGCAGCAGCGGCACGAAGGGCCCGGCGAGCAGGCCGCCCACGAACTGCTGCCCGGTCATCAGCCGGGCGTTGGCGCTGCCCAGGGCCGCGGGCTCGACCAGGGACGGCAGCAGAGCCGTGGCGGCGTTGTCGAACAGGGTCTGGAGCGCCGTCAGCGAGAAGGCGAGCGCGAGCAGCAGCGGGACCGAGGCGTGGCCGAGGGCGACGGCGAGCGCGAAGCCCGCCACGAGCAGCCCGCGCGTGAGGTCCACCGCCCACATCGCGCGCCGCTGGTCCACCCGGTCCGCGACGGCGCCGCCGAGCAGTCCGAACAGCAGCCACGGCAGATACCCGCAGGCCGTCACGGAGGCGATGACCAGCGGGTCGTCCGTGAGCTGCACGGCGATCAGGGGTAGCGCGGCCGTACGCAGCGCGTCTCCGAAGCGGGACAGCACGGCGGCGGTCCACAGCCGTCCGAACCCGCCCCGCCACGCGGGCACACCCACGTCCGACGCCCCGCTCTCCGCCCCGACCGTCGCCACCGCTCCCCCTCACGATTCGCCGATGCACAAACCGTAAGGGGCACCACTGACAACGGTCCGGAGCGCGGCGGACCGAAGGCCCGGGGCAGCGGGCCGGAACAGCTCCGGCCAGGCACCGCTCGGTGCCCGGCCGGATCCCAACTCCTAGATTTCCCCCCGCAGTTTGGCGAGGGCCTCGGCGAGGATGGCCTCGCCGTCCGCATCGCTGCGCCGCTCCCTCACATACGCCAGGTGCGTCTTGTAGGGCTCGGTGCGCGGCGGGTCCGGTGGGTTGTCCCGGTCCTGTCCGGCCGGAAAGCCGCAGCGCGGGCAGTCCCAGGTCTCGGGCACCTGCGCGTCGCTGGCGAAGCTCGGCTGCGTCTCGTGCCCGTTGGAGCACCAGAAGGAGATGCGCAGACGCGGCGCGGACTCGCCGCGCTCGGCCTCGCCCATCGGCCCCGCCCCGACCCGGCTTCCTCGGATCGCGTTGCCACTTGCCACGGTCGTAACTCCCTGCGTGATGGTGCCGCGAAGCGAGTCGGCGTTTCGCTTCGCTGCGAGCGCCTCAGTCTACGTAAGGCCCAACGCGCGTCCAGTGATGGGAGTTACAGCCCCCGCACCTAGACGCAAGCCCCATGATAGGCCGCGCTCAGGTGCGCGTACCCAACATGGGGCCATACGTACACAATGCGTGTGCCGCTCAGTTGTTCGCCTTCATAAGCAGGCCGAGCACGATGATGCATGCCGTCCACAGCAGACCGACCACGACGGTGATCCGGTCGAGGTTGCGCTCGGCGACGGAGGAGCCACCGACGGACGACTGCATGCCGCCACCGAACATGTCGGAGAGGCCGCCGCCCTTGCCCTTGTGCATCAGCACCAGCAGCATCAGCAGCCCGCTGAAGACGATCAGGGCGATCGAGAACCCCATAACCACGGCTGGACCAACTTCCTCGCTATCGGACGGACGACGGGGGCACGGCGCTGTGGCCATGCCCCCGCAAGAGTACGACGGATCGTCGCTACCGCATACTCACCGGTCGAGCTACTGGTCGCGGAAGCGCACGATCTTGACGAACTCGTCCGCGTCCAGGGACGCGCCGCCGACCAGGGCGCCGTCGATGTCGGCCTGCGCCATGATCTCGGCGACGTTGCCCGACTTCACGGAGCCGCCGTACTGGATGCGGACCTTGTCGGCCAGCTCCTGGGAGTACAGTTCGGCGAGCTTTCCGCGGATGGCGGCGCAGACCTCCTGGGCGTCCTCGGCGCCGCAGACCTTGCCGGTGCCGATGGCCCACACGGGCTCGTAGGCGATCACGACGGACTCGGCCTGCTCGGCCGGCAGGTCCTTCAGACCGCCCTCGACCTGGGCGAGGGTGTGGGCGACGTGGTTGCCCGCCTCGCGGACCTCCAGCTCCTCGCCGACGCACAGGATCGGGGTCAGGCCGTGCTTGTAGGCGGCCTTGACCTTGGCGTTCACGAGCTCGTCGGTCTCGTTGTGGTACTGGCGGCGCTCGGAGTGGCCGATCGCCACGAACGTGCACTTCAGCTTGGCCAGCATCGGGCCGGAGATCTCACCGGTGTACGCGCCGGAGTCGTGCGCCGAGATGTCCTGGGCGCCGTACTTGATCTTCAGCTTGTCGCCGTCGACCAGGGTCTGCACGGAGCGCAGGTCGGTGAAGGGGGCCAGGACGGCGACCTCGACGGCCTCGTAGTCCTTGTCGGCCAGGGCGAAGGCGAGCTTCTGGACGTGGGCGATGGCCTCGAGGTGGTTGAGGTTCATCTTCCAGTTGCCCGCCATCAGCGGCGTGCGCGTGCTCATAAAGGGTCAGTCCTCCAGTGCGGCGAGGCCGGGGAGCGTCTTGCCCTCAAGGTATTCGAGGGAGGCGCCGCCACCGGTCGAGATGTGGCCGAATGCGTTCTCGTCGAAGCCCAGGGTGCGGACGGCGGCGGCGGAGTCGCCGCCGCCGACCACGGTGAAGCCCGGGGAGTCGAGGAGTGCCTGGGCGACCGCCTTGGTGCCCTCGGCGTAGTCGGGGTGCTCGAAGACGCCCATGGGGCCGTTCCAGAAGACGGTGGCCGCGTCGGCGAGCTTCGAGGCGTAGAGCTTGCGGGTCTCGGGGCCGATGTCCAGGCCCATCTGGTCGGCGGGCATCGCGTCCGCGGCGACGGTGGTGGCGTTCGCGGGTGCCTTGGTCTTCAGGTCCGGGAACTCGGCGCCGACCACGACGTCGACCGGCAGCACCAGCTCGACGCCGTTCTTCTCGGCGCGCTCGATGTACTCCGTGACGGCCGGGAGCTGGTCCTCCTGGAGGAGCGAGGCGCCGACCTCGTGGCCCTTGGCCTTGAGGAAGGTGTAGACCATGCCGCCGCCGATGAGCAGCCGGTCGGCCTTGCCGAGCAGCTGGTCGATGACGGCGAGCTTGTCGGAGACCTTGGAGCCGCCGAGCGCGACGACGTAGGGCCGCTTGACGTCTTCGGTGAGCTTCTTCAGGACGCCGACCTCGGTGGCGATGAGGTACCCGGCGTAGTGCGGCAGGCGGGCCGACAGGTCGAAGACCGAGGCGTGCTTGCGGTGCACCGCGCCGAAGCCGTCGCCCACGTACACGTCGGCGAGGGACGCGAGCCGGTCGGCGAAGGCGCCGCGCTCGGCGTCGTCCTTGCTGGTCTCGCCGGCGTTGAAGCGCAGGTTCTCGACGACCGCGATCTGCCCGTCGGCGAGGCCGGCGACGGTCGACGTGGCCGACTCGCCGACCGTGTCGGTGGCGAAGGCGACGTCGGCGCCGAGGAGTTCGCCGAGCCGGGCTGCGGCCGGGGCGAGGGAGAACGCCGGGTCCGGGGCGCCCTTGGGGCGGCCGAGGTGGGAGGCGACGACCACGCGGGCGCCCGCCTCGGCGAGGGCCTTGACGGTGGGCAGCACGGCGCGGATGCGGCCGTCGTCGGTGATGGTGGTGCCGTCGAGCGGCACGTTGAGGTCGGCGCGGACGAAGACGCGCTTGCCCGCGACGCCTTCGGTGAGCAGTTCGTCGATCGTCTTCATGAGGGTCTCCTGCGAAGGACTCGTGATCGAGTGGTGGCTCTGACCTGCACGTGAGTCAGGGCTCGGACAATGCATGGTGCACTGTCCGAGCCCTGCTCCCGCATCGAGGTCCCTGTCAGACGATCAGAGCTGGTTGCCGACGAAGACCGTCAGGTCGACGAGGCGGTTGGAGTAGCCCCACTCGTTGTCGTACCAGCCGATGACCTTCACGCTCTTGCCCTCCTGGACCATGGTCAGGGAGGAGTCGAAGGTGCAGGACGCCGGGGCGTTGACGATGTCGGAGGAGACGATCGCGTCCTCGGTGTACTCGAGGATGCCCTTCAGCTCGCCCTCGGCGGCCTTCTGGAAGGCGGCGTTGACCTCGTCCTTGGTGACCTCGCGACCGAGCTCGACGACGAGGTCGGTGACCGATCCGGTCGGGACCGGGACGCGCATGGCCATGCCGTCCAGCTTGCCCTTGAGCTGCGGCAGGACCAGGGCGGTGGCCTTGGCGGCGCCGGTGGTGGTCGGGATGATGTTCTCGGCGGCGGCACGCGCGCGGCGCAGGTCCTTGTGCGGGAAGTCCAGGATGCGCTGGTCGTTCGTGTACGCGTGCACCGTCGTCATCAGGCCCTTGACGATGCCGAAGTTCTCGTCCAGGACCTTGGCCATCGGCGCCACGCAGTTGGTGGTGCAGGAGGCGTTGGAGATGACGTGGTGGTTCGCCGGGTCGTACGTGTCCTGGTTGACGCCCATCACGATGGTGACGTCCTCGTTCTTGGCCGGAGCCGAGATGAGGACCTTCTTGGCGCCGCCGGCGATGTGCTTCTCGGCGTCTTCCTTCTTGGTGAAGATGCCGGTCGACTCGATGACGATGTCGACGCCCAGCTCGCCCCACGGGATGTCGGCGGGGTTGCGCTCGGCGAGGACCTTGATGGTCTTGTCACCGACGGTGATGGTGTCCTCGGTGTGCGAGACCTCCTGCTTGAGGCGGCCGAGGATGGTGTCGTACTTCAGCAGGTGAGCGGTGGTCGCGGTGTCACCCAGGTCGTTGACAGCCACGATCTCGATGTCTGCACCCTGCTCCAGCAGCGCGCGGAAGTAGTTACGACCGATGCGGCCAAAGCCGTTGATGCCTACGCGGATCGTCACGAACCGATCTCCTCGTTGGTACGCCGGTTCGAGACCGGCGAGCTGTATGGGATGTCCCCGACCGCCTACGACCCTACCTCTCCGAGGCCCCGGGGGTGACATCGAGCAGGCCCATGCACCGCGCCGCGGCCCGTACCCGCCAGTAGGGGTACGGGCCGCTCGGACCGTGAGGTCGTGTCCCTCGATTTCGCTACGCACGGTCACGTGAGGTTGACCGAGAGGTCACCCTTCCAGGGCCGTCAGTGCCTTCCTCAGCAGGGCGGCCTGCTCGGCCGCGGAGGGGAGGTGTTCCAGGCCGAAGCCGAGGAGCACGGTGTCCTCCGTGGTGACCGCTCCGTGGGTGCGGAACAGCTCCCCGGTGCGGGTCCAGTCCTTCAGGACGGCCGGGCTGCCCGCGGGCGGTCCGCCGACCCGCCAGTCCCCCAGCGACGCCTCGAAGCCCTCGGTGCCGGTGGCCGTGCCGCCGACGACGAGGGAGGCCTCGTCGGCGAGGACGCCGTGGCCGCCGCTGCCCGGGTCGGTGACGTAGCTGATGGAGACCTCGACGGTCTTGCCGGCGTACGCGCTCAGGTCGAAGTCCACCTGCTGCCAGCCGTCGGAGGCGCCGGTGAGGCTGTGCCACGCACCGGTGGTGCCGGTGGCGGCGCAGCCGCCCTCGCCGACGGTGAGGTAGTGCTCCAGCCAGGGGTGCTCGCCGACGTAGAAGCCGCCCTCGCACTCGGCGGGCACGGCGGTGCCGGTGGCGCCGCCCGCCTCGGGGAGCGTCGTCCAGTCGTCGGCGCCCGCGGTGTGGGCCTCGACGATGACGTTGTCGTAACCGGGCTCGGTGTCCCACAGCAGCCTGGTGCGCAGCGTGGGCTTGTCGGCGGCGGCGACGGCGGTGAGGTCGACGGTGCGGGTGAGGCGCTTGTAGGCGTCGTCGGTGTGGACGGCGGCGGCCATCCAGGAGCCGGCGTAGGGCCCGTACGGGTTGACGGTCCCGGCGAACTGTCCGGCGCCGGCGCTCGCGAACTGCGGGTAGGTGCCGGCGGGCAGTTCGTCGGAGGTGACGCTGTAGGTGCCGGCCCGGTCGAGCGGGTTGCCGGGGGCCGCGCCGAGGGCGCCGGTGAAGCCGTCCAGCTTCCCGGAGCCGGTGAAGCCGGTGGCGCCGGGGGTGGTGGTGCGGGTGTAGGCGCCCAGGTAGTACTGGCCGAAGTCGTTCGACAGGGCGCCGCCGAGGTCGACGTTGCCGCCGGCCTGCTCGCCGGCCTCGATCAGTTTGCCGCCCTCGTTGAGGAAGGCGCGCAGTTCGAGCTGGGTGGCGACACCGGGGACGGCCGCGCCGGTGTGGTGGACGACGGTGTCGAAGTGGCTCAGCACGCCCAGCGCGTCGGGCGCGCCCTGCGTGGCGACGTCCCACACGACCGCCGTGCGGCCGTTCGCCCTCAGCGCGTCGACGTAGGTCTGCGCCTGGGTGGCCTTCGCGCCTTCCTCGGCGACGACGAGGACGTCCGCGCGGGGGCGTTCGGCGACGGTGTAGGTGAAGCGCTCGCTGGAGACGTCCCTGCCGCCGCGTGTCTCACCGGTGAACCAGACCTCGACCTTGTCGCCCGGGTCGCCGTCCCGGACCTTCGCGCGGTACTCGTCGAAGTGCAGGTTGTCCTCGCCGCCGAACCGCTCGCCGCCCTTCCAGGGCCTGAGCGCCATGTCCTCGACGCGGCCCCCGTTGACGCGGTACTTGAGCTCCTTGTCGCGCACCGACTTGCGTACGACGACGGAGACCTCCTGGTCGGCGCCGCGGGAGTACGAGGTGGTGAACGGCGCCGGGGTGAAGTCCGCGGCGGTCACGCCCACCGAGGACGCCGGGCGGTCGGGGTGGGCGGCGCTCTCGGCGACGGACAGCGCGAACGGGACGTTCTTCGCGAACTCCTGCTGGATCAGCTTCTCGTCGTCCGGGAACGTGAAGATCGACCGGCAGTCGCCCGCGTTCCAGGCGTCGCCGGGGTCGACGTCGGAGGCCGTCTGGCAGGTCGACATCTCCGGGGTGAACATCGCCATGCCGTTGACGTTGGCCGCGTGCCCGTCGGCCTCGCCGTTGGTGGTGTAGAGCTCCGAGGACAGCTGCGGGTGGTAGCCGGGGATCGCCGAGTTGCCGGGCGTGCCGGCCAGGGCCTCGTAGAGGACGTCGTCCGGGGTGGGCGTGGCGACCTGCCAGCCGACGCCGTAGAGGATGAGTTCGGCGGCGGAGTGGTAGTTGATGCCGTACGCGAAGCCGATGCGCTTCTGGAAGGCGTCCAGGGCCTTGGTCTCGGGCTCGGAGCCGGGGCTCGCGCCGCGGTAGGTCTGGCTGGTGGGGTTGGGGGACGAACCCTCGTCGTCGTAGCCCCACTTGTAGGGGAAGTTGCGGTTGAGGTCGACGCCGTCGCCGGTGGTGATGGTGCCGTCGCCGTTGACGTCGCGCAGGTTCTTGCGCCACAGGCGGTTGTCGTCGCTCTCGAAGGTGTAGTCGTAGCCGTCGGGGTTGGCCGACAGGACGAACCACAGCTCCGTGGAGTCGACGATCCGCTTGATCCGCCTGTCCTTCTTGTAGTTGTCCAGGTAATGGTGCATCAGACGCCGGGTCATCTCCGGCGTGATCCACTCGCGCGCGTGCTGGTTGGACAGGTACAGCACGGCGGGCTTGGAGCCGTCCTTGTGCTTCTTGGCGCCCTTGGTGAGCTTCAGCGCGAGGATGTCCTGGCCCTTGAGGGTCTTGCCGATGGAGACGACCTTCGTGAGGCCCGGGTTTTGCTGGGCGGTCCTGACGATCTCCTCCTTGAGGCCGCCGCTGCCGCTGTAGGGGCGGAACACGCCCTCGGCCGCGGCCTCGACGCGGGATGCCGCCTTCCCGGAGAGCCTGTGCTCGGTGAGTTCGACGCCCTGCTTCTCCAGCTTCTTCGCCTGCTGGTCGGTGAGGTAGACCTCGACGGTGCCGGTGCCCTTCGCGGGGACCTGTTCGCCGAGTTCGTGGCCGTCCTGCCCGGCGGCCAGCAGCAGGGGTACCTGCTGCTGCGTGACCTCGGCGCGGAACACCTTGACCTCGTCCGTGTCGGTCGTGGCCGGATTCCCGGGTTGCGCCTGGGCGATGGGCGCGATGCTCGCTCCGGCGATCAGGAGCGTGCCGACAGCGAGGATCGATCTCGCTCTATGTCTCATGAACCCCCCTAGCGGTGGTTCGCCACAGCAGCGAACTGATGCCAGGCTCATGACAGTCCATGATCGAGTCAATAGGGCGGGAACGACACGAAAACGCCGGTACCGACCACCCAAGTGGGCGTCGGTACCGGCGTTTTGTCGTGGCGTCAGCCGCGGCGTCGGCGTGTCCTAACGGTGTCAGCCGACCATGTTGTCGGCGAGCTCCTCGCTGAGGTTGGCCTCCGTGCCCGGGATGCCGAGGTCGGAGGCGCGCTTGTCGGCCATCGCCAGCAGCCGGCGGATACGGCCGGCGACCGCGTCCTTGGTGAGCGGCGGGTCGGCGAGCGCGCCCAGCTCCTCCAGCGAGGCCTGCTTGTGCTCCATGCGCAGCCGGCCGGCGGCGGCGAGGTGCTCGGGGACGTCGTCGGCGAGGATCTCCAGGGCGCGCTGGACACGGGCGCCGGCGGCGACGGCCGCGCGGGCCGAGCGGCGCAGGTTGGCGTCGTCGAAGTTGGCGAGGCGGTTGGCGGTGGCGCGGACCTCGCGGCGCATCCGCCGCTCCTCCCAGGCGAGCACGGCGTCGTGGGCGCCGAGCCGGGTGAGCAGCGCGCCGATCGCGTCGCCGTCGCGGACGACGACCCGGTCGACACCGCGCACCTCGCGGGCCTTGGCGGCGATCGACAGCCTGCGCGCGGCACCGACCAGGGCGAGCGCGGCCTCGGGGCCGGGGCAGGTCACCTCCAGGGAGGAGGAACGGCCGGGCTCGGTGAGCGAGCCGTGCGCCAGGAAGGCTCCGCGCCAGGCGGCCTCGGCGTCGCAGGTGGCCCCCGAGACCACCTGCGGGGGCAGGCCGCGGATCGGGCGTCCCCGGCCGTCGACCAGGCCGGTCTGGCGGGCCAGCTGGTCGCCGCCCGCGACGACCCGTACGACGAATCGCGAGCCGCGGCGCAGCCCGCCCGGCGCCATCACGATCAGCTCGGAGCTGTGGCCGAAGATCTCCAGGATGTCCCGTTTGAGGCGCCGGGCGGCCGCCGAGGTGTCCAGCTCGGCCTCGATCACGATGCGTCCGCTCACCAGGTGGAGGCCGCCGGCGAACCGCAGCATCGCGGAGACCTCCGCCTTCCTGCAGCAGGTACGGGTGACGGGAAGCCGGGCAACCTCGTCCTTCACCGCTGCCGTCATCGCCATGGGCCGATCCTTCCATGCATCCGAAAAATACGGTCGTACGCGGCTGCCAACAGCTCCGGGTCGTGCCGCGGAGTTCCGTCGGTCCGGGCCACCGGCGCCAGCTCGACCGCGGCGCCGAACCGCTTGGCGGCATCGGTCATCGCATCGCGGTCGGGCACGGCGGCCTCGTCGGCCAGCACCACGTCCAGGGCGAGTTTAGGGGCGTGTCGTCCCAAAACCTCCAAATGACGCTGCGGGGAGAAGCCCTCGGTTTCTCCGGGCTGCGGCGCGAGGTTCAGCGAGAGTACCCGGCGCGCCTTCGTCTGGGTGAGCGCGTCGAGGAGCTCGGGCACCAGCAGGTGCGGGATGACGGAGGAGAACCAGGAGCCGGGACCGAGCACCACCCAGTCCGCGTCCAGCACCGCGGCGACGGCCTCCGGGACGGCCGGCGGGTCGTGCGGCACCAGGTGCACCGACTGCACCTCGCCCGGGGTGAGGGCGACGGTGGCCTGGCCGCGGACGGTGTCGATGTCGTCCGGCCGGTCCGGGTCGTGGCCCCTGACCAGGGCCTGGAGCTCCAGCGGCACGGCGGACATGGGCAGCACGCGCCCGTGCGCGCCGAGCAGCTTGCCGACCAGGTCGAGCGCCTGGACGTGGTCGCCGAGCTGCTCCCACAGGGCGACGATCAGCAGGTTGCCGACCGCGTGGTCGTGCAGGTCGCCGCGGGACTGGAAGCGGTGCTGGATGACGCGGGACCAGGTCTGGCCCCAGTCGTCGTCGCCGCACAGCGCGGCCAGCGCCTTGCGCAGGTCGCCGGGCGGCAGCACGCCCAGCTCGTCGCGCAGCCGCCCGCTCGAGCCGCCGTCGTCGGCGACGGTGACGACGGCCGTGAGGTCGCCGGTGATCCGGCGCAGCGCGGCGAGCGAGGCGGACAGGCCCATGCCGCCGCCGAGGGCGACGACCTTGGGCTGGGTGCCCCGGCGGCGCGGCCGGGCGCCCCGGGCCTCTGCGAGCCGGCCGCCGCGTCCCTCGGGCACCGCCCGGCGCAGCCGGCTCAGCCGCGGAGTACGTCCCGTCATTCGCGTCCCATGTCCCGGTGTACGACCACGGTCTCCACACCCTCGGCGGCCAGCCGGGCGGCGAGCTTCTCCGACATGGCGACCGAGCGGTGCTTGCCGCCGGTGCAGCCGACGGCGATGGTCACGTAGCGCTTGCCCTCCCGACGGTAACCTGCGGCAATCAGCTGCAGCAGTTCGGCGTACCGGTCGAGGAACTCCTTGGCGCCGGGCTGGTTGAAGACGTACGCCGCCACCTCCTCGTGCACGCCGGTGTACGGGCGCAGCTCCGGAACCCAGTGCGGGTTCGGCAGGAACCGCATGTCCACGACCAGGTCGGCGTCGACCGGGAGGCCGTACTTGAAGCCGAAGGACATGACGGTGGCCCGCAGCTCGGGCTCCTCGTCGCCGGCGAACTGGGCGTCCATCTTGGCGCGCAGCTCGTGGACGTTGAGGCTGGAGGTGTCGATCACCAGATCGGCGTCGCCGCGCAGCTCGCGCAGCAGCTCGCGTTCGGCGGCGATGCCGTCCACGATGCGGCCGTCGCCCTGGAGGGGGTGCGGGCGGCGCACCGACTCGAAGCGGCGCACCAGGGCCTCGTCGGAGGACTCCAGGAAGACGATGCGCCGCGTGACGCCCTTGGTGTCGAGGTCGGCGAGGGACTCGCGGAGGTTGTCGAAGAAGCGCCGGCCGCGGACGTCCACGACGACCGCGATCCGGGCGACGTTGCCCTGCGAGCGGGCGCCGAGCTCCACCATGGTGGGGATCAGCGCGGGCGGCAGGTTGTCGACCACGAACCAGCCCAGGTCCTCCAGGCACTTCGCGGCCGTCGACCGGCCGGCCCCGGACATGCCGGAGATGATCACCAGCTCGGGGATGGCCGCCTCGGGGGCCCCGGCCGCTTCCTTGCCCGTACTCACCTGTGTTCCGTCGTCCTGACCCGCCTCTTGGCGGAGCGCTTCCTGCTGTGCGTCGTGCTCGGTCATGTCTCCTGCCCCCGTCGATCGTCCGGGACTCCCGCTGTCACGGGCTCCCCGAGGGAACCCGCCGTCGTCCCGGGTGCCCCGTCTTCCACGTCTTCCATGATCTCTCCAGTCGCCGTGTTCACGGCGGGCGCGGCCGGTGCGGCCTGTGCGAGCGCCACGGCGACCGTCTCCGCGGTCTTGCGGCCTATGCCGGGAACCTCGCAGATCTGGTCGATTGTCGCCGACCGGAGCTTTTTCACCGAACCGAAATGCTTGATCAGCGCCTGTTTACGGGTCTCGCCGAGGCCCGGCACGTCGTCCAGCGGGGTGGCGCGGATCCGCTTGGCGCGTTTGCTGCGCTGGTAGGTGATGGCGAAGCGGTGCGCCTCGTCGCGCACGCGTTGCAGCAGGTAGAGGCCCTCGCTGGTGCGCGGCAGGACCACCGGGTCGTCCTCGCCCGGCAGCCAGACCTCCTCCAGGCGCTTGGCCAGGCCGCACACCGCGATGTCGTCGATGCCCAGCTCGTCCAGGGCCCGCTGGGCCGCACGGACCTGCGGCTGCCCACCGTCCACGACGACGAGCTGCGGCGGATAGGCGAACCGCTTGGGACGGCCGTCGTCCTCCTTGAGCTCCTCCTCCGTCCACTCCCCGGTCCGCTCCTTCTCGGCGAGGTAGCGCCGGAAGCGGCGGCTGAGCACCTCGTGCATGGACCGCACGTCGTCCTGGCCGTCGAAGCCCTTGATCTGGAAGCGCCGGTACTCGCTCTTGCGGGCCAGGCCGTCCTCGAAGACGACCATGGAGGCGACCACGTCGTCGCCCTGGAGGTGGGAGATGTCGTAGCACTCGATGCGCAGCGGCGCGCTGTCCAGGTCGAGCGCGTCGGCGATCTCCTCCAGCGCGCGCGAACGCGTGGTCAGGTCGGAGGCGCGCTTGGTCTTGTGCAGGACGAGCGACTGCTGCGCGTTGCGCTGGACGGTCTCCATGAGGGCCTTCTTGTCGCCGCGCTGCGGGATGCGCAACGACACGTTCGCCCCGCGGCGGCCGGTCAGCCACTGCTGGACCGGCTCGACGGGCTCCGGCAGGGCCGGAACCAGCACCTCCTTGGGGACGGCGTCCCCGCTCTCCTCGCCGTACAGCTGCTGGAGCGCGTGCTCCACGAGGGCGCCGGTGGTGATCTCCTCGACCTTGTCGGTGACCCAGCCGCGCTGGCCGCGCACGCGCCCGCCCCGGACGTGGAAGATCTGCACGGCGGCTTCCAGCTCGTCCTCGGCGACGGCGATCAGGTCGGCGTCGGTCGCGTCGGCGAGCACGACCGCGTTCTTCTCCATGGCCTTCTTCAGGGCCTCGATGTCGTCGCGCAGGCGGGCGGCCCGCTCGTACTCCATCTCCTCCGCCGCCAGCGTCATCCGCTTCTCCAGACGGCGCAGGTACGTGCCGGTGCGGCCGGCCACGAAGTCGCAGAACTCCTCGGCGAGTTCGCGGTGCTCCTCGGGCGAGACCCGGTCCACGCAGGGCGCGGAGCACTTGCCGATGTAGCCGAGCAGGCAGGGGCGGCCGGTGCGGGCGGCGTTCTTGAAGACGCCCGCCGAGCAGGTGCGCACCGGGAACACCCGCAGCAGCAGGTCCACGGTGTCGCGGATCGCCCACGCGTGCGCGTACGGGCCGAAGTAGCGCACGCCCTTCTTCTTGTGGCCGCGCATGACCTGTACGCGCGGGAACTCCTCGCCCATCGTCACCGCGAGGTAGGGGTAGCTCTTGTCGTCGCGGTACTTGACGTTGAAGCGGGGGTCGTACTCCTTGATCCAGGAGTACTCCAGCTGGAGGGCCTCGACCTCCGTGGACACCACCGTCCACTCCACGGACGCGGCCGTGGTCACCATGGAGCGGGTCCGCGGGTGCAGGTTCGCCAGGTCCTGGAAGTAGTTGGCCAGGCGCTGACGCAGGCTTTTCGCCTTTCCGACGTAGATCACCCGGCGGTGCTCGTCACGGAACCTGTACACCCCGGGGGTGTCCGGGATGTCTCCCGGCCTGGGGCGGTAGCTGGAGGGGTCGGCCATGTCTCACACCCTACTGGCGAGCGCTGACACTCCGGGGTGATCCGGGGCCGCGGGGCAGCGGCCCCGGGCGCCGCGGGACCTCGGCGTGCACCGCCGGGCGTGCGCGGCCGGTCGCGCACGGTACGGACTCGGCCAGCCGTACGTCGCGGTTGCGACTCAGGTGTTGTCGGGACTAGGTCAACACGCTTCAATGCGGAGGACCTCGGGGCCCCTGAACGGCGGCCTGCGTGTCCAAGGACGCCGCCTGCGCTCACGGGGGCGGCCCCGGGGACCCCCTGCGAACGGTCTGACCAGCCGTTGTGAACATTCACAGAAAGGCCCCTGTGCATGCCGCACGCCACACAGCACGCGGACACCACCGCGGAACTGGACTCGGCCCTGCGAGGCGGCCCCTTCCACGTCGCCCTGCGCGCCGCGATCGCCGCGCGCGGCCTGCCCCTGCAGCGTGTGCAGCACCATCTGTCGCGCCTCGGGGTGAAGGTGGGCGTGACGAGCCTGAGCTACTGGCAGCAGGGCGCCCGGCGTCCGCAGCGCCCGGAGTCCCTGCGTGCCGTGCGGGCACTGGAGGAGATCCTGCACCTGCCCGACGAGTCGCTGATCCGGCTGCTCGCCGAGACCGACAAACACCCCGCCGACCGGGACGCCTCCGCACGCTCCTACCGCGCCCTCGTCGAGGCCTCGGGCGTCCTGGAGCGGCTGCTGGCCGAGCTGGACTCGACCGTGGACGGCGGACTGCACACCCTGGGCCAGCACGAGCTGGTGCGCATCGGGGCGGAACGGGAACTGGCCGGGCGCGAGTCGCACCACATCGTGCGGGCCCACCGGGACGGCGTCGACCGCTTCATGGCCGTGCACCACGGCGACCCGGGGTGCGCGCCGAACCGCATGACGGTGCGTGCGCTGGAGAACTGCCGCCCCGGACGCGTCCGCCGGCACCACGAGACCGGACTGCTCGTGGCGGAGCTGCTGTTCGACACCCGGCTGCGCGCCGGTGACACCTTCCTGTTCCGCTACGCCGTCGAGGACGGCACGGCCGGTGTGTCGCGCGAGTACGTGCGCGGCTTCGACTCCGCCGGGGCGCAGTACGCGCTCCAGGTGCGGTTCGACGCGCGGGCCCTGCCGGTGCGCTGCCACCGCTTCACCCAGCACACGGCGGCGGCGCCGCGCACCGGCCACCAGGAACTGGCCCTGACCGGGCCGCACCACTCGGTGCACCTCGTCGAGCCGCGGGTGCGGTCGGGAATCGTGGGGATCGGCTGGGACTGGGAGTGAGGCGGCGGGTGTGCGAGGGCGGTACGGGAGTCCGTCGCGACTGAGCCCGGGGCCGGTCCGTGGCTGCACCGAAGGCTCATCCGGGGCTCCGAGGGCCGATCCGGACTGTACCGGCGCTGATCCGGAACCGTGCCCGGTCAGGGCTTCGGGCCTGCGACGATCCGGCCGTTCTCCTCGCACACGTCGAGCGCGACCAGCGGCACCGTGGCGGGAGACCGCAGCACCTCTCCCGTGGTGGCGTCGAACTCGCTGCCGTGACACGCGCACACGAGCTTCTTGCCCTCCAGCTTGTCGATGGCGCACCCCGCGTGCGTGCAGACGGCGCTGTACGCCTTCAGCGAGCCGTCGCCGGCGCGGCTGACGACGACGTGCTGATCGCGGTACAGCGTCGGGCTTCCCTCGGCGATCTCGCCCGGCGCGCCCAGTTCGACGGACGCGGTCGGTGTCGCCGGCAGCGCCCCCTCGTCGTCGCCCGGCCCGCAGGCCGCGAGGACCGTTCCGGCGACGGGCGTGAGGGCCGCGCCCCGCAGGACGGTACGGCGGCTCGGGGACGGACGGCCGGGCATGAGAACTCCACAGGTCAGGGGGGTGTGCACGGCGACGATACCGGCCCCGTCCGCGGCCCCGGCGAGGTGGGTCGGGTCGCCCGGAAGGTGACGTAAACGCTTGCGCAAGCGTTTACGTCGGCCTCGGAATGGGATACGTTCCCGCCTCGGGAGGGAAAGGCGGGGCCTGTCCGCCCTGTCCCGGGGCTCGGTCGAGGTTCGGTCGGGGCCGGTCCACCGCCCGTCGGGCCCGTCCCTGATCCGCCACTTCCGTCCGTCCGAGGTCCGGCCGGGGCACGTCCGAGGGGAGCACGCATGGCGACGATGGCCGACGTCGCACGGAGCGCCGGAGTCTCCGTGGCGACCGTCTCCCATGTGCTGAACGGCACCCGGCCCGTGCTGCCCCACACCCGCCAGGCCGTCCTGGACGCCGTGGAGGAACTCGGCTACACCCCCAACACCCTCGCCCGCTCCCTGGTGACCTCCCGCACCCGGTCCATCGGGCTCGCGGTGTCGGCGATCAGCAACCCGTACTTCACGGAGATCCTCCAGGGCGTCGAGACCAGTGCCCTGGAGCACGGCTACGGCCTGCTCATCGCCGACCCGCACGACGATCCCCGGCACGAGCTCAAGGCCGTCCGACTCCTGCACGAACGCCGGGTGGACGGCATGATCGTCGCCCCCTCGGCGGCACCCGGCGACCTCGTCGCCTACCTCAGGCGCCATGCCGTGCCGACCGTCCTCCTGGACCGCGCACTCGACTCCCCCGGTGACGACGCCCCGGCCTTCGACCAGGTGTGCGCCGACAGCGCGGAGCCCACCGCCCGGCTCGTCACCCACCTCGCCGGGCTCGGCCACCGCCGGATCGGCCTGGTCGCCGGCCGGCCGGGGCTCAGCACCACACGCGAACGGATCGCCGGGTACCGCCAGGGGCTGGCCGCCGCCGGACTGCCGTACGACGAACGGCTCCTGGTGCACGGCGACTCCGAGTCGGACGGCGCCGAACGGGCCACCGCCGCCCTGCTCTCCCTCGGCGCCCGGCCCACCGGACTGGTCACCGCCAACAACGCCATGACCCTCGGAGCGCTGCGTGCCCTGCGCGACGCCGGTCTGTCGGTGCCGGGCGACATCGCGCTGTGCTGCTTCGACGACTTCGCCTGGGCGGACCTGTTCCGGCCCCGGCTCACCGCGATCGCGCAGCCCAGCAGGGAGATCGGTGCCCGAGCGGTCCGGGTGCTGCTCGACCGCCTGGCCGAGCCCGACCGGCCCGCGCAGAGCGTGCGGCTGCCCTGCTCCTTCGTCCACCGCACCTCGTGCGGCTGTCCCGAGACACCCGAAGCCCCGCTGGAGAGAGGAACCCGCTCGTGATCGTCGTCGCCGGTGAGGCCCTGATAGACCTGGTACCGCAGGGCACGGGTGCCCTCGCGGACCTCAAGCCGGCGCTCGGCGGCGGCCCCTACAACACGGCCGTGGCCCTCGGCCGGCTCGGCTCCCCCACCGCCTTCTGCTCCCGCGTGTCGGACGACGCGTTCGGCGAGGCGCTGCTGGACCGGCTGCGCGAGACCGGTGTCGACGTGTCGTGGGTGGCGCGCGGGGCGGAGCCGACCACGCTCGCCGTCGCGACGGTCGACGCGGACGGTTCGGCGGCCTACTCCTTCTACGTGGAGGGCACGGCCGACCGGCTGTTCAGGGCGCCGGACGCGCTGCCGTCCGGGGTCCGCGCGGTCTCCTTCGGCACCTGCTCGCTCGTGCTGGAGCCCGGGGCGACCGCCTACGAGGACCTCATGCGACGCGCCGCCGCCCAAGGGGTGTTCACCGCCCTGGACCCGAACATCCGGGCCGGACTGATCCCGGACGCGGACGCCTACCGGGCGCGGTTCAGGCGATGGCTGCCGTCCGTGTCCCTGCTGAAGCTGTCCGAGGAGGACGCCTACTGGCTCGGCGGCACCCCCCGCGAGTGGCTCGCGGCCGGTCCGGCGGCGGTCGTGGTGACCCGGGGCGGCGACGGGCTCACGGTGTTCACGCGGGACGGCGGCGAGTACTCCGTGCCGGGCGAGCGGGTCGACGTGGTGGACACCATCGGCGCGGGCGACACGGTGAACGCGGCGCTGCTGCACGGGCTCGCCGTACGCGACGCGCTGAGCGACGCCGCGCTGGCAGGCCTCGGCGCGGACGGCTGGACGGAACTCCTGCGGTTCGCGGCCCGGGCGGCGGCGGTCACCTGCTCACGGGCGGGCGCCGAACCGCCGTACGCCTCCGAGCTGGGCGAAGACCGGAAGGGCTGAGCGGTCGCCGGACGCTCAGCCGTGCCGGGTGCCCGGAGCGCGGCCGGCGCGCCCCACGGGGAGTTGGTCCCGCGGGGCGCGCCGCTGTGTACGGTCGGGCCGCGGCGCGCGGGTGGGGCGGGCTCAGGCCTTGCGGGCCCGGGTCGCCTTCTTCGCGGGTGACGCCTTCTTGGTGGCGCCGGTGGCGGCCTTCTCCGCGCTGTCGACCGTCTTGGTGGCGGTCTTCCTGGCGGTGGACTTGGCAGCCGACGTCTTGGCCGTCGTCTTCGCCGCCGTGCGCTTGCGGGCCGCCGGGACCGGGGCGTCGCTGATCCGGTCGGCGTCGAGGATGTCCCGCAGGAACTTGCCGGTGTGGCTGGTGGGGACGCCGGCGACCTGCTCGGGCGTGCCCTCGGCGACGACCAGGCCGCCGCCCGCGCCGCCCTCGGGGCCCATGTCGACCAGCCAGTCTGCGGTCTTGATCACGTCGAGGTTGTGCTCGATGACGATGACCGTGTTGCCCTTGTCCACCAGGTTGTTCAGCACCGTGAGCAGCTTGCTGATGTCCTCGAAGTGCAGACCGGTGGTCGGCTCGTCCAGGACGTAGACCGTGCGGCCGGTGGAGCGCTTCTGCAGTTCGCTGGCGAGCTTCACGCGCTGCGCCTCGCCGCCGGACAGGGTGGTCGCGGACTGGCCGAGCCGGACGTAGCCGAGGCCGACGTCGTTCAGCGTCCTCAGGTGCCGGGAGATCGCCGGGACGGCCTCGAAGAAGTGCATAGCCTCTTCGATCGGCATGTTCAGGACGTCGGCGATGGACTTGCCCTTGTAGTGGACCTCCAGGGTCTCCCGGTTGTACCGGGCGCCGTGGCAGACCTCGCACGGCACGTACACGTCCGGGAGGAAGTTCATCTCGATCTTGATCGTGCCGTCACCGGAGCAGTTCTCGCAGCGACCGCCCTTGACGTTGAAGGAGAACCGGCCGGGCATGTAGCCGCGGACCTTCGCCTCGGTGGTCTCGGCGAACAGCTTGCGGATGTGGTCGAAGACGCCGGTGTACGTCGCCGGGTTGGACCGCGGGGTGCGGCCGATGGGCGACTGGTCGACGTGCACGACCTTGTCCACGAGGTCGTCGCCGTCCACGCGCGTGTGCCGGCCGGGGACGCTCCTCGCGCCGTTCAGCTCGCGGGCCAGGTGCGTGTACAGGATGTCGTTGACCAGGGTGGACTTGCCCGACCCGGACACGCCGGTGACCGCGGTGAACACGCCGAGCGGGAAGGACACGTCGATGTCCCTGAGGTTGTTCTCCCGGGCGCCGTGCACCGTCAGCTGCCGGGACGGGTCGCGCGGGCGGCGTACCTCGGGCAGCGGGATGGCCTTCCGGCCGGACAGGTAGAGGCCGGTCTGCGACTCGTCGTTGGCCAGCAGTTCCTTCAGGGAGCCGCTGTGCACGACCTTGCCGCCGTGCTCACCGGCGCCGGGGCCGATGTCCACGATCCAGTCGGCGGTCTTGATGGTGTCCTCGTCGTGCTCCACGACGATGAGCGTGTTGCCCATGTCGCGCAGCCGGACCAGGGTCTCGATCAGCCGGTGGTTGTCGCGCTGGTGCAGACCGATGGACGGCTCGTCCAGGACGTACAGCACGCCGACGAGGCCGGAGCCGATCTGGGTGGCGAGACGGATGCGCTGGGCCTCGCCGCCGGACAGCGTGCCGGCCGCGCGGTTCAGCGAGAGGTAGTCCAGGCCGACGTCGACCAGGAACCGCAGCCGCTCGTTGACCTCCTTCAGCACGCGCTCGGCGATCTTCTTGTCGCGGGCGCTGAGCTTCAGCTCGCCCAGGAAGTCCGCGCAGTCGCTGATGGACATCGCGGAGACCTCGGCGATGGACTTCCCCATGACCGTGACCGCGAGGACGATCGGCTTCAGGCGTGTGCCCTCGCAGGACGGGCAGGGCACCTCGCGCATGTAGCCCTCGAAGCGCTCGCGGCTGGCGTCGCTCTCGGCCTCGCTGTGCCGGCGCTTCACGAACGGGACGGCGCCCTCGAACGGCGTGGTGTAGCGGCGCTCGCGGCCGTACCTGTTGCGGTACCGCACCTCGATCTGGGTCTTGTGGCCGTGCAGCAGGGCCTTCTTGGCGCGCTGGGGCAGGCCGCCGAAGGGGATGTCCGTGCGGAAGCCGAGCGCGTCCGCGAGGGCGCCGATCAGGCGTCCGAAGTAGTCCTTCGTGTGACCGTGCGACCAGGGGTGGATGGCGCCCTCGTCCAGCGACTTGTCCGGGTCGGGGACGATCAGCTCGGCGTCGACCTCCATGCGCGTGCCGATGCCGGTGCACTCGGGGCAGGCGCCGAAGGGCGAGTTGAAGGAGAAGGAGCGGGGCTCCAACTCCTCGAAGGACAGGTCGTCGTACGCGCAGTACAGGTGCTCCGAGTACATGCGCTCGCGCTCGGGGTCGTCCGCGGGGAGGTCCACGAAGTCGAGCACGACCATGCCGCCGGACAGCCCGAGGGCGGTCTCCACGGAGTCGGTGAGCCGCCGCTTGGCGGACTCCTTCACCGTGAGGCGGTCCACGACCACCTCGATGGTGTGCTTCTCCTGCTTCTTCAGCGTGGGCGGCTCGGAGAGCTGGACGGTCTCGCCGTCCACACGCGCGCGGGAGTAGCCCTTGGTCTGGAGGTCGGCGAAGAGGTCGACGAACTCCCCCTTGCGCTCGCGGACGAGCGGCGACAGCACCTGGAAGCGGCTGCCCTCCGGGAGCTCCAGCACCCTGTCCACGATGGCCTGCGGCGACTGGCGCGAGATCGGGCGGCCGCACTCCGGGCAGTGCGGCTTGCCGATGCGCGCGAAGAGCAGACGCAGGTAGTCGTAGACCTCGGTGATGGTGCCGACCGTCGAGCGCGGGTTGCGCGAGGTCGACTTCTGGTCGATGGAGACCGCCGGGGAGAGGCCCTCGATGAAGTCCACGTCCGGCTTGTCCATCTGGCCGAGGAACTGCCGGGCGTAGGACGAGAGCGACTCCACGTAGCGCCGCTGGCCCTCGGCGAAGATCGTGTCGAAGGCCAGGGAGGACTTGCCCGACCCGGACAGGCCCGTGAAGACGATGAGCGAGTCACGAGGCAGGTCGAGCGAGACGTTCTTCAGGTTGTGCTCGCGCGCGCCACGGACGATGAGACGGTCGGCCACGCCGGTCCGCACCTTTCTTGAGAGAAGTGACAGGGGCGGGGCCCCCGTGCTTTCTCAGACTAGGGGGAGCCACTGACAACGCCGGTCGGATTCCCGGTCGCTTAACAATCCCCGACCATCCAGCATGCCCGACGCCGCACTCGACCATATAGCACGTGCATTCGATTAGCGGGCTCGGTCCGCCACCTTCACCCGAAGGAGTGGCGGGACTAGGGTCAGCACCATGATTGATCACGCTCATGACCTGGCGGCTGTACGCGATGCGACCGAACGGCTGCTCACCGCGGTCGGCAAACTGGACAACGCCGCCGTGACGGAACCGTCACGACTGCCCGGCTGGACCCGCGGCCATGTCCTCGCCCACCTCGCCCGCAACGCGGACGCTCTCGTGAACGTCATGGAGGGCCGGCCCATGTACGCCTCCGCCGAGGCCCGGGACGCCGACATCGAGCGGGACGCCCCGCGCGCCCTGGACGTCCAGCTCGCCGACGTGCGCGACAGCGCCGCCCGCTTCCAGGACGCGGCGGCCGTGCCGTCCGACTGGTCGCGCACGGTGGAGCTGCGCAACGGTGTGACGGACGCGGCGGCCCGGGTGCCGTTCCGGCGCTGGGTCGAGGTGGAACTGCACCACGTGGACCTCGGGATCGGCTACGAGCTGGACGATCTGCCGGCGGAGTTCGCGCAGCGGGAGACCGAGTTCCTCGCCGACCGCTTCACCGGGCACCCCGACGTGCCGCCCACCCGTCTGACGGACGGCACGCACGCGTGGCGCACGGGCCGGGAGGCCGACGAGCCGCAGATCACCGTCACCGGGTCGCCCGCCGACCTGCTCGGCTGGCTCGCCGGCCGGCGCGACGGGTCGGGGCTCACGGTGGCGGGCGGTTCGCTCCCGGCGCTCCCGCCGCTGTAGCCGCTCGCCCGGCGGGCCTCCCTGCCCGTCTCCCCGGCGCTAGGCTGACGGACATGACGTACAGCGGAGAGGTGAGGGTCGGCGGGCCCGCCGACGTGCACGAGCTCAAGGACCTGATGATCACCAAGATCGCGGTCGGTCCGATGGACAACAACGCCTATCTGCTGCGCTGCCGGGCCACCGACGAGCAGTTGCTGATCGACGCGGCCAACGACGCGGCCACGCTGCTGGGCACGATCGGTGACGACGGCATCGCCTCCGTCGTCACCACGCACAGGCACGGCGACCACTGGCAGGCGCTCGCCGAGGTCGTGGCCGCCACCGGCGCCCGCACCCACGCGGGCCGGTACGACGCGGAGGGCATCCCCGTACCGACCGACGTCCTCGTCGAGGACGGCGACGTCATCCGGGTCGGGCGCGTGGAGCTCACGGCGCGCCACCTGACCGGGCACACGCCGGGCTCGATCGTCCTGGTCTACGACGATCCGCACGGCCACCCGCACGTGTTCACCGGCGACTGTCTCTTCCCGGGCGGCGTGGGCAACACGTTCAAGGAACCCAAGGCGTTCGCCAGCCTGATCCACGACGTGGAGACCAAGATCTTCGACGCGCTCCCGGACGAGACGTGGGTCTACCCGGGGCACGGCAACGACACCTCGCTCGGCGCGGAGCGCCCGCACCTGCCGGAGTGGCGCGCACGCGGATGGTGAACGCCGCGGCGCGCGCCCCGTGTGAACGCTTCCCCCATGTCCGCGCCCCGCGCGCGCTCCCGCCGTACGGGCTCACGCGGTCCACTGGTGACAGCCCTTGGTGGCGGCCCCGCACAGGAGGACGGATTCTGCGCGGCACAGGGCCGTCGGTCTCCCTCGTTCCCCGCCCTTGACCGGCGGCCCAGGCGCGGGCGCTCCCGCCGACGGGGCGCCTCGCACGGGCCGGCCCCGCGGCTGTTACGTGTCGGCCCGCCCGGCACCGGCCAGCGCCGCGATCCGCTCCACGGCGAACACGTACCCCTGCACCCCGCACCCCGCGATGACCCCGTCGGCGCGCAGCGAGACGTAGGAGTGGTGCCGGAACGACTCCCGCTTGTGGATGTTGGAGATGTGCACCTCCAGCACCGGCAGCCCGTCGCAGGCGTTCAGCGCGTCCAGGATCGCGACGGAGGTGTGCGAGTAGGCACCGGGATTGATCACGACGCCGCAGTGGTTGAGACGGGCCTCGTGGATCCAGTCGACCAGTTCGCCCTCGTGGTTGGACTGCCGCAGGTCCACCGTGCCGCCGTGCGCGGCCGCCGCCTTGGCGCACATCGCCTCGACGTCGGCGAGGGTGTCGAAGCCGTAGATCTCCGGCTGGCGCTGCCCGAGCAGGTTCAGGTTGGGGCCGTTGAGGATCATGATCGGGGCGTTGGCCAGGGTGCGGGGCACGGTTCCTCCGGTCCTTCGGGGTCGGGCCGCCCGGCGACGGCCCTGCTCGGCACCGGTTTATCACGGTGCGCCGAGCCCGCCGAGGCCCGTACGCTCCCCGGCATGGCCCTGCCCGCGTACCCTCCGAAGCCGTCGCCCGGGGACCGTGTGGCGGTGCTGTCGCCGTCCGCCGGCCTGCCGGGACTGTTCCCGCTGCCCTACGAACTGGGCCTGGAGCGGCTGCGCGAGGAGTACGGGCTGGAGCCGGTCGAGTTTCCGGCCACCCGCCGGATGGGCGCGACACCCCGGGAGCGGGCCGACGACATCCACGCCGCGTTCGCCGACCCGGACGTGCGGGCCGTGGTCGCGACCATCGGCGGCGACGACCAGATCACCGTACTGCCGCTCCTGGACCGCGCGTTGATCCGCGCGAATCCCAAGCCGTTCTTCGGCACGAGCGACAACACGAACCTGCTCGCCTTCCTGCGCGACACCGGGATCGTCGGCTACCACGGCGGCAGCGTGATGGTCGAGCTGGGCCGCCCCGGGGCGATGCATCCGCAGACCGCGGACTCGCTGCGGGCCGCCCTGTTCACCTCCGGCCCGTACGAGTTGCGGCCGGCGGAGCGCTTCCGGGACGTCGACCGGGACTGGGCGGACCCGGCCACCTTCGCGGCGGAGCCGGAGACGCGGCCGGGCACGGGCTGGACCTGGGTGAACCCCGGCCGGGTGGTCGAGGGCCGCAGCTGGGGCGGCTGTCTGGAGATCGTCGGATGGCTGCTGATGGCCGACCGCGAGATCGCGCACGATCTGTCGGAGTACGACGACGGCGTGCTGTTCCTTGAGACGTCGGAGGAACTCCCGAGCGCCACCGAGGTGTTCCGGACTCTGCGGAGCATGGGGGAACGCGGGTTGCTGGAGCGTTTCTCCGCGTTGCTGATGGGCCGGCCGAAGACCTGGTCCTTCGAGCGCCCCAACGGCCCGCAGGAGGCGGCCCGTTACGCCGCCGAGCAGCGTGCGGCCGTGCTGCGCGCCATGGAGGTGTACGCCCCCGACACCACGATCGTCTTCGACGTGGACCTCGGGCACACCGATCCGCAACTGGTGCTCCCCTACGGCGGTCTCGTACGCGTCGACGGACCGGCGCGGCGCATCACCGTCACGTACTGACGCCGGACGCGCGCCGCCCGTACGGTGCGGGTTCCGGCGGTGGAGGCGCCGCCGACGGCACGGCGGCGTCCGAGCCGCTACGGGTTGATCGCGAGCTCCAGATACGCCGCGAACAGCACCAGGTGGACGCCGCCCTGGAGCGGGGTGGCCCGGCCCGGCACCACGGTCAGCGAGCCCACCACCACCGTCAGGGCGAGCAGCACCATGTGGGTGGCGCCGAGGCCGAGGACGAGCGGTCCGGACAGCCAGACGGATGCCAGGGCGACGGCGGGGATGGTCAGGCCGATGCTGGCCATGGCGGAGCCGAGCGCGAGGTTGAGGCTGGTCTGCACCCGGTCGCGCCGGGCCGAGCGCAGTGCGGCGATGGTCTCGGGGAGCAGCACGAGCAGTGCGATGACGACACCGACGACGGCGTGGTGCAGGCCGGCCGCCTCGACACCGGACTCGATGGTGGGTGACACCCCCTTGGCCAGTCCGACGACTCCGATCAGCGCGAGCCCGAGCAGCCCCAGGCTGATCAACGCGGTACGCGCCTCGGGCCGCTCGGCGTGGTCGTCCGCGTCGAGGACGCCGCCCTGCCGGGCCACGGGGAGGAAGTAGTCGCGGTGCCGCACGGTCTGGGTCGCGACGAACAGGCCGTACAGGACCAGTGAGGACAGCGCCGCGAACGTCAACTGGGCGCCCGAGAACTCCGGTCCCGGCCTGCTCGTGGTGAAGGTCGGCAGTACGAGGCTGAGCGTGGCCAGGGTGGCCACCGTCGCCAGCGCCGCGCCCGCTCCCTCGGGGTTGAAGACGGCCGTGCCGTGCCGCAGCGACGCCGACAGCAGGGACAGTCCGACGATGCCGTTGCAGGTGATCATCACGGCCGCGAAGACCGTGTCACGGGCCAGCGTCGAGGACTTGTCGCCGCCGTCGGCCATGAGGGTGACGATCAGGGCGACCTCGATGATCGTGACGGCGACGGCGAGGACGAGTGAGCCGAAGGGTTCGCCGACCCGGTGGGCGACCACCTCGGCATGGTGGACGGCCGCCAGCACCGCCCCCGCGAGCGTCAGGGTGACGAGCGCGACGACGAGGCCGGGCAGGTCGCGTCCCCAGGTGAGGGCCAGCAGGACGACCGCCAGCAGGGGCACCGCGGTCGTCCACCGAGTCGCGAGCGCCCGGAGCCGAGTGACCATGCGGCGATCGTCGCAGACGCCACCGGACCCCGCACGCCGGCCGCGATCAAGCACCGGGAGCGGCGGCGGTAAGTGGTGCTTCCCGCTGCGCTCCCGGTGCTGCGCCTACGACCGGCCTCCCGGTGGCCGTTGGCGCGATGCTCGGTGCCGTCAGACGTCGACGTTGTCCTTCGAGGCCCCGTCGCCCTGCGCCGCCTCGGCCGCGACCTGCTTCTTGGACGCCCGCAGGCTGGTGATCGTGGTGACGATCAGGACGGAGCAGATCACGCCGAGGGAGACCGGGATGCTGATCTCCGGGACGTGGACCCCGGACTCGTGCAGTGCGTGCAGCACCAGCTTGACGCCGATGAAGCCGAGGATGATCGACAGGCCGTAGCTGAGGTGAACCAGCTTCTTCAGCAGGCCACCGATGAGGAAGTACAGCTGTCGCAGACCCATCAGCGCGAACGCGTTGGCGGTGAACACGATGTAGGGGTCCTGCGTCAGGCCGAAGATCGCCGGGATCGAGTCGAGCGCGAAGAGCACGTCCGTGGTGCCGATCGCGAGCATGACGACCAGCATCGGCGTCATGACCCGCTTGCCGTTCTCCTGGATCCACAGCTTGGTGCCGTGGTAGCGGTCGGCCACGCCGAAACGGCGCTCGGCGGCCTTGAGCAGCTTGTTCTCCTCGTACTCCTCGTCCTGCTCGTTGGCCCGGGCCTCCTGGATGAGCTTCCAGGCGGTCCAGATCAGGAAGGCGCCGAAGATGTAGAAGACCCAGGAGAAGCTGGCCAGGATCGCGGCGCCCGCGGCGATGAAGATGGCCCGCAGAACCAGGGCTATGAGCACACCGATGAGGAGCACCCGCTGCTGGTACTGCGACGGCACCGCGAACTTCGCCATGATCAGGACGAAGACGAAGAGGTTGTCGACGCTCAGCGACTTCTCGGTGATGAAGCCGGCGAAGAACTCGCCCGCGGGCTGCCCACCGCCGAAGACGAGCAGGCCGAACCCGAAGAGGGTGGCCAGGACGATCCAGACGACCGTCCAGATTCCGGCTTCCTTGATCGATACGTCGTGCGGCTTGCGGCCGATGAAGAAGTCGACCGCGATCAGGGCGGCAAGGCCCACAACGGTCAGGACCCACAGGGTCAGGGAAACATCCACTGCGCCTCCGGCAGTCGTAACGGCAAATGTCAGCGTCGTCGCTGCCGGAGGTCTCTTCCACCCGGGTGACCTGAGCGCGTGATGCGCCCGGAACCGACGGGCCGACGCCCCGGGATCTGGCCAGATCCGTATTGACGGGTACGCCGCACAGACAGGGAGTACTCCCCTCCGTACGGAAAACAGTACCCCAATACCCAAGGAAAGGTAAAGAGCTAGGTAAAAGAAAGACCAAGTTGCCTGGTGGGAGGCTCTTTACGTGTGCTTGGTCCAGTCCGTGGACGTCATCGCTGCCCGTTGCGGCGGGCCGCCGCGACCTGGCTGAGCACCTGCTGGAGCACCTGGCTGCCGGGCGGCATCATGGAGGGCTCGAACGTCCAGGCGTGACCGACCCAGGGGTCGGCCAGGTGATCGTCGGGCACCGGCGTCAGTCGCAGCAGCGAACGCCACAGCGGGTCGAGCAAAGGCCCGTAGCCGGAGGATTCCTCCCGGTCGGCGACCATCATCAGATGGACACCGACGGCCGGCCCCTCGTCGGCGAGGTACCGCAGCTGGTTCACGGCCCGGTCGTCGAAACCGTGCGGGAAGTCGTTCACGATCAGCAGCTGCTGGGCCAGGTCCAGGTCGGGCGGGAGCGCGTCGGCCGCGCCGCCCCGCACCGCCATCTGCACGAGGTCGACGCGCTGCGTGAGCCGTGCCAGGACGTCGGCGACACCGGCGGCGCCCGGTGCGGGCGGGCTCGCGAGGACCCCGCTCTGCACCAGCGGTGCCAGCGGCTGCGCGCCCGAACCTGCCGGGTCGATGACGTGCACGGAGAACTCGCCCGCGGGGTGGACCGCGAGCAGCCGCGCGGCGTGCGCCACCGCCGACTCCAGCGCCAGCCGACGCAGTTCGTGCGAGTCGGCGAAGGTGCCGTCCGGCGAACCGGCCCGGCCGCTGTCCAGCCACAGCCCGCGCTCCAGCGGCAGCCGGACCAGCATCGGGATGCGTACCTGGGCGGCCTCGGGCACATGGAGGTCGCCCAGCCGCAGGGCCATGGGCATCTCCATGGGCACGCGGTAGCCGTGCCAGACGGGGTTGTCCCAGCGGGCGAACGCGGCCGGCAGCGCGGGCTCGACGACCTCGGCCTCGGCGGCGAGCTGGGCGAGGTCCCGGTCGAGAGCCTCTCTGGCCTGCGTGACGAGCTGGGTGTGCCGGGCGCGGGCGGCCTCGCGCGCGGCGTCGCCCTGCCCGCCGATCCGGCTGCGCGGATCCGACAGCACCTGGTCGAGTTCCTTCTCCATGCGGGAGTCGGCGAAGTCGACGGCGCTGCGGTACGCGGCGGTCGTGCGGGCCAGGTCCTCGAACATGCCCCACACCTGGTTGTAGAGCCGCTCGTCCATGGACCAGCCGGTGGCGTCGCCCGCGACGGGCCGCGCGGGCCGGCCGGGCTGGGCCGGGGGCGCGGTCGGCGGGGGCGGGGGCGCGGCGGAGGTCTGCCGGCCCGGGTGGCTGTAGTTGATCGGGCCGCCCGCGCCGGGCATCGACGGCTGGGTGCCGCCGGGCTGGTCCGCCCCGCCCGGGTACGCGGGCTGCGGGCCGGGCGTGCCCGGGTGACCGTACGGCGACGTCGGCGGAATGGTGCCGGGGGCGCCCTGCGTGGCGGGGCTGCCCTGGTCCGGCCCGGGCGCCTGGCCCGCCGTCTGCCGGGAACGGTCCGCGTCCGCCGTGCGCGGCGGGGGCGCCGACACCGAGCGGGCCAGACCGCTGGCCACCGCCTCGTTGATGCCGGCGGAGAGCTGGTGGGCCTCGGCCATGCCCTGGTCGGTGAGGAGCTCGGCGAGACCGCCCGCGTAGCCCTGGCCGACGGCGCGCACCTTCCAGGCGTCCAGCCGCCGGTACAGCTCCAGGGCGACGACGGCGGTCTCGGCGTCGAGGCCGGTGATCGTGTAACTGGCGACCTCGGAGCCGTCGAGACCGGTGACGGCCACGAAGGGGGCGGCCACGGCGCCGAAGCGGGCCGGGCCTCCCCCGTCGGCGGCGGGCAGGGCGAGCAGCACGTTGACCCGGTGCACGGCGTCCGGCACGGCGTCCAGGTCCACCGCGAGGCGGTGGTCGGCGGCTGCCTGCCGGGACACCTCCAGACCCGGCAGGGTGGGTGTGCCCGGATGGGCCACCCACTCCACCCCGTTGACCCGGCCGCCTTCGTCGCTGAGCGTGGCCGCGGCCACGATCGGCGTGCCGGCCGAGACCCGGATCTCGAGACGGGTCTGGGAGAGCGGGTGGTTCTGCCCCCGCACCAGCTCGGCCGTCATCGCCTTGTCCCCCTGTGTCACTCGTGTGGTGTCGTGTGCCGCTCGCCGGCCCCGGTCGGCCGGGCCGCCGTCAGAGCAGCGGCAGGATGGACGGCATCAGGTCCTGGAAGGTGCGGCCGTTGGCCGGAGTGCCGAGGGCCGTCATCGTCCAGCCCGGGCCCGAGCGGTGCACCTTCGCCATGATCTGGGCCGTGTAGGCGCCGCCGCCGGCGAGCGTGTAGCGGGCGAGCTCCTGGCCGTTGGTCTCGTCGACCAGGCGGCAGAACGCGTTCTGCACCTCCTGGAAGGTCTGGCCCGTGAACGAGTTCACGGTGAAGACGATCTGGTCGATGTGGACCGGGATGCGCTGCAGGTCGACGAGGATCGCCTCGTCGTCGCCGCCCTGGCCGACACCGCCGACGAGGTTGTCGCCGGTGTGGCGCACCGAGCCGTCGTCGCTCACCAGGTGGCGGAAGAAGACGACGTCGACCGGCTGCTTGTCCGCGAACAGAACGGCGGAGGCGTCCAGGTCGATCTCCCGCGTACGCGAACCGAACAGGCCGCGCCGGGGAGCCGCCTGCCAGCCGAGACCCATGCGCACCGCGGTCAGGCTCCCGCCGTCGCTCTTCTGCAGACTGACGGACTGACCCTTGGTCATGTTGACGGTCACGCGCTGATTCCCCTCTCGAACTTCCCCTGTTGCCGCGGAGCCGCGGTTGACCAGAACCCTACGCACGACCACTGACAGTGCCGTACCCCGGTCCGCACTTTGTGTCGGTCTTGCAACACAGCGCGTTCCAGGTGGGACCACCGGGGCGGATCGGTGGCGCCGGTGCCCTCGGAGGAACGACCGGCGCCACCCCGCGGGCGGCCTGCCGTCAGGACAGGCCGGCCTCCTGCATCTGGCGCAATTCCTTCTTCATCTCGGAGACCTCGTCGCGCAGCCGGGCCGCGATCTCGAACTGGAGGTCCGCCGCGGCGGCACGCATGCGTGCGGTGAGCTCCTCGATCTGTCCGGCGAGTTCGGCGGCGGGGCGGTCCGTGGGCACGGTCTCGGCCGCCTTGGCCTTCCCCCTGCCCTTGGCCGCCTTGCCCCCGGGCTCCTGGGTGCGCAGGGACGGCACCGGCGCCTTGGCGGTCTTGCCGTCCTTGGACTTGCGGTAGCCCGAGCCGAGCAGCTGTTCCGTGTCGATGTCCTCGCGGGCGATCTGCGCGACGATGTCGTTGATCTTCTTGCGGAGCGGCTGGGGGTCGATGCCCTTCGCCTTGTTGTACGCGACCTGCTTCTCGCGGCGGCGGTTGGTCTCCTCGATGGCCTTCTCCATCGCCGGGGTGATCTTGTCGGCGTACATGTGGACCTGGCCGGAGACGTTGCGCGCGGCGCGGCCGATGGTCTGGATGAGCGAGGTGCCGGAGCGCAGGAAGCCCTCCTTGTCGGCGTCCAGGATCGCCACCAGGGACACCTCGGGCAGGTCGAGGCCCTCCCGGAGGAGGTTGATGCCGACCAGGACGTCGTACTCGCCGCTGCGCAGCTCCCGCAGCAGTTCGACGCGGCGCAGCGTGTCGACGTCGCTGTGCAGATAGCGGACCTGGATGCCGAGCTCCACGAAGTAGTCCGTGAGGTCCTCGGCCATCTTCTTGGTGAGGGTGGTGACGAGGACGCGCTCGTCCTTCTCGACCCGCTTGCGGATCTCGTGCACCAGGTCGTCGATCTGGCCCTCGGTGGGCTTGACGACGACCTCCGGGTCGACCAGGCCGGTCGGGCGGATGATCTGCTCCACGACGCCGTCCGAGCGGGACAGCTCGTACTGCCCGGGGGTGGCCGACAGGTAGACCGCCTGCCCGATGCGCTCCTGGAACTCCTCCCACTTCAAAGGACGGTTGTCGAGGGCGGAGGGCAGCCGGAAGCCGTGGTCGACCAGGGTGCGCTTGCGGGAGGCGTCGCCCTCGTACATCGCGCCGATCTGCGGGACGGTGACGTGCGACTCGTCGATGACGAGGAGGAAGTCGTCCGGGAAGTAGTCGAGCAGGGTGTTGGGCGGGGAGCCGGGCAGGCGGCCGTCGAAGTGCATCGAGTAGTTCTCCACGCCGGAGCAGGAGCCGATCTGGCGGAGCATCTCGATGTCGTACGTGGTGCGCATCCGCAGGCGCTGGGCCTCCAGCAGCTTGCCCTGCTTCTCCAGCTCGGTCAGCCGCTCGGCCAGTTCCCTCTCGATGTCGTTGACGGCCCGCTCCATGCGCTCGGGGCCGGCGACGTAGTGGGAGGCCGGGAAGACGTACAGCTGCTGGTCGTCGCTGATGATCTCGCCGGTGAGCGGGTGCAGCGTGGACAGGGCCTCGATCTCGTCGCCGAACATCTCGATGCGGACGGCGAGCTCCTCGTACACCGGGAAGATCTCGATGGTGTCGCCGCGGACGCGGAAGGTACCGCGGGTGAACGCCATGTCGTTGCGCGTGTACTGGATGTCGACGAAGCGCCGCAGCAGCTGGTCCCGGTCGATCTCGTCGCCGACCCGGAGGGGGACCATCCGGTCCACGTACTCCTGCGGCGTGCCGAGGCCGTAGATGCAGGACACCGAGGCGACCACGATGACGTCGCGGCGGGTGAGCAGCGAGTTGGTCGCGGAGTGGCGCAGCCGCTCGACCTCCTCGTTGATCGAGGAGTCCTTCTCGATGTAGGTGTCCGACTGCGGGACGTACGCCTCGGGCTGGTAGTAGTCGTAGTACGAGACGAAGTACTCGACGGCGTTGTTCGGCAGGAGCTCGCGGAACTCGTTCGCCAGCTGGGCGGCCAGCGTCTTGTTCGGCGCCATCACGAGCGTGGGGCGCTGGAGCTTCTCGATCATCCACGCGGTGGTGGCGGACTTGCCGGTGCCGGTCGCGCCGAGCAGGACGACGTCCTTCTCGCCGGCTTCGATGCGCCGGGCGAGCTCGGCGATGGCCGCCGGTTGGTCGCCGCTCGGCTGGTAGGGGCTGACGACCTCGAAGGGCGCCACCGTGCGTTCGATCTGGGAAACGGGCCGCATGGAATCAACCGTACGACCCGCCACTGACAATGCGGCGTGATCAGCGGTTCTGCGGGGTGCGGACGCCGCGCGACCGCAGAGGTCGGTGGCCCGGCCGGTGGACCACTTCGCCGGCCGGGACGCCCGGCTTGTCCTCGACGGGCGGGACGGCGACGCGTCCCATGACCATCAGCGGGTCGAAGATCACGACGACGCCGGCGAGGAGCAGGAAGGCGAGCGGACCGACCAGCATCGGGGCGAGCAGGGCGGCGGGTGACTCTCCCGTGGCGGGGACGGCCGTGCCGTGCAGGTGGACGCTGAGGGCGGCCATGCCGGTGTAGTGCATGCCGCTGACCGCGAGCCCCATCACGAGGCTGGCGCCCACGCTCCACAGGAAACCCCTGACCTGGCAGGCCGCCCACAGTGCGGCGGTGGCCGCGACCATCGCTATCACGACGGACGCGGCGACGGTGGCCGTGTTGTACCGGAGCTCGCCGTCAAGCTGCATTCCCGCCATGCCGAGGTAGTGCATCGAGGCGATGCCGAGGCCGGTGACGGTGCCTCCGGTGAACAGGGCGGTGCCCTTCGCGCCGCGGTAGCCGACGATGAAGACCCCGATGCCCACCATGAGGACGGCGACGCCCAGGCTCGCGTACGTCATCGCCTTGTCGTAGTGGATCGGCGCCTCCTGGACCGTGAACCCCATCATGGCGATGAAGTGCATGGTCCAGATGCCGGAGCCGATCGCCGCCGCTCCGAGGGCGAGCCAGCCGGGTCGCCACGACCGGGTCACGAGCAGGGACCTGGTGGTGCAGCGCAGGCCGAGAGCACCGCCCAGGCAGGCCATGAGGTAGGCCACCAGCGGTGTGACGAGTCCGTAGCTGAATCCGTCGACCGTGCCTTGCATGCGCGGCTGCCCTTCCGCCTTTTGCGTTCCGGATTTCCCCGTTGTGTCCCCTCTCCCAGGACCGCGAGAACGGTCGAGGTTGAGGCAGAGAGTATGACGTCCACCGGAATGGTCGAACGACTATCCGGTAAAGAAACACGGCCTTGACCCAGTTGTGCGGCCCGGGTGTGTGGAGTTGTGGCCCCTCCATTCACCCTGTGGCCATTCTGCGCCCCTCTCGCGTTGACCGTCCGCTGTCACAGTTGAGCTGTCCGTGATCGCTCGACGCGAGGAGTACGCATGCACGCGCGCGCAGTTGCCGCCACGACCACGGCGCTCCTGGGAACCGTCGCCGCGGTGTTCCCGGTTCCGGGGGCCGTGGCGGCAGAGGCCGATCCGCCGCTGGTCATCGCCCACCGGGGCGCCTCCGCGTACGCGCCGGAGAACACCCTGGCCGCAGTCGACAAGGCGGCCCAACTGGGCTTCCGCTGGGTCGAGAACGACGTCCAGCGGACCAAGGACGGCGAGCTCGTCGTCATCCACGACGACAGCCTGGCGCGCACCACGAACGTCGAGGAGGTCTTCCCCGGCCGCGCTCCTTGGAAGGTGAAGGACTTCACCGCCGCCGAGATCGCGCGCCTCGACGCGGGCAGCTGGTTCGGCTCCGCGTACGCGGGCGCGCGCGTGCCGACGCTGCAGCAGTACGTGCGCCGCGTGGACCACCACCACCAGAAGCTGCTGCTGGAGATCAAGAACCCGCAGCTGTACCCGGGCATCGAGAAGCAGACCCTCAAGGTGCTCAGCAACGAGGGCTGGCTCGACCGGCCGCACGTGGCGGGCCGGCTGATCGTGCAGAGCTTCAGCGCGGACAGCGTGCGGACCGTCCACGAGCTGAAGCCCGCTGTCAAGACCGGGTTCCTCGGTACGCCGTCCGTGGCGGAACTGCCCGAGTACGCGGACTTCACCGACCAGATCAACCCGTCCTACCGCACGGTGTCGTTGGGCTACGTGTCCGCCGTCCAGGCCTTCACGGGGCCGCACGGCAGGCCGCTGGAGGTCTTCACCTGGACCGTCGACGACGCGGCCACCGCCGAGCGGGTCGCCGGGTACGGGGTCGACGGGATCATCAGCAACAAGCCGGACGTGGTGCGGGCGGCGGTGGACGGCGGCTGACCCGCCGCCCGCCGGCGGCATCTACCGGCCGCCCGGCGGGGCGTTGTCAGTGGCGGGTCGTACGGTGGGCGCATGGAGAGCCATGGGCAGGTGGAGCAGCAGGTCGTGTGGACCGTCGTCGGCACCGACATCGGTCCGCTGCTGCTCGCCGCGACACATGACGGCCTGGTCAACGTCGTGTTCCACGCGACGGACGCGGTGCGCGACCGGACGCTCGACCGGCTCGCTTCCCGGCTGGGCGGCGAGCCCGTCGAGGCGCCCGGCTCCCCTCTGCTGGCCGAGGCGATACAGCAGGTCGAGGCGTACTTCGCGGGCCGTCGGCGGGACTTCGACCTGCCGCTGGACTGGTCGCTGATATCGGGCTTCAACCGGCAGGTGCTGCGCGAGCTGGCGTCCGGCGTGCCGTTCGGCGCGGTCGTCGGCTACGGCGACCTGGCCACGCGGGTCGGCCAGCCGGGCGCCGCCCAGGCGGTGGGGATGGCGATGGGCGCCAACCCCCTGCCGGTCGTGGTGCCCTGCCACCGGGTCGTGGAGAGCGACGGCGGCATCGGAGGCTTCGGCGGCGGCCTGGAGACCAAGCGGAAGCTGCTCGCCCTGGAGGGTGTGCTGCCCGAGCCGCTGTTCTGACGGAGCGCGTCAGGTGTAGTGCCGCGCTTCGAAGACGTTGCCGTCCGGGTCGCGGAAGTAGAAGCTGCGCCTGGCCATGCCCCGGGCTCCGTAGGCGTCGTGGGTGAAGTCCGAGACGGGGACACCCTGTCGCTCCAGACGGTCGCGCAGCGCGTCGAAGTCGTGCCGCGGCAGCGCCACGCACACGTGGTTGACGGGGTGGCCCGCGCTGTCGGCGGCGCCCGGAACCATGGTCATGCGTGCCGCCATGGTGAGCGGGGCCAGATCGAGAATCGTCTCCTCGTTGAGCCGTACGGAGGGGAAGGACACGGTTCCCGCGGCGTACTCGGTGACGCGCAGCGGCTCCATGCCGAGTGTTTTCTCGTAGAACCCGGCCGCCGCGACCGGGTCGCGCACCCACAGGACGACGTGGTCGAGACGTGGTGTGTTGTCCGTCATGTCTCAAGGCTCACGCCGGTCCGCACCGGCGGCAAGGGTTTGACCCGGCACACCATTCGCCAGAGATGAGGGAAGACCGACAGACAGGAGGCAGACGCGTGGTGCTGACGGTGTCCGAAGAGGTACGGGAGGCGATCGGCGCAGGTCGGCCGGTGGTGGCGCTGGAGTCCACGATCATCGCGCACGGTCTGCCGCGCCCCCGCAATCTCCAGGTGGCGCTGGAGCTGGAGGCGGCCGTACGGCAGGAGGGCGCCGTCCCCGCGACCATCGCCGTGCTGGACGGCCGGCCCTGTGTCGGGCTGGACAAGCAGCAGTTGGAGCGTGTCGCGAACGAGGACGGGATCCGCAAGCTGGGGCATCGGGACCTGCCTCTCGCGGTGGCGTCGGGGGCGAGCGGCGCGACCACGGTGTCGGCGACGGCCCTGCTGGCGGCCCTGGCGGGCGTGCGGGTGTTCGCGACGGGCGGGCTGGGCGGAGTGCACCGGCAGTGGACGGTCACGCAGGACGAGTCGGCCGACCTGGGATTGCTGGCGCGCACCCGGATCACGGTGGTGTGCGCGGGAGTGAAGTCGATCCTGGACGTGCCGGCGACGCTGCAGCGCCTGGAGACGCTGGGCGTCGCGGTCGCCGGGTACGGCACGCGGCGTTTCCCCGGCTTCTATCTGTCCGACTCCGGTCACCCGGTCGACTGGAGGCTCGACACGCCGGGCCAGGTGGCGGACGTCATGCGGGCCCAGGACGCGCTCGGCGTGCCGGAGTCGGCGCTGATCGTCGCCAACCCGGTCCCGGAGGAGGAGCAGCTCGATCCGGAGCTGCACGCGCGTGTGCTCGACGAGGCGCTGCGCGCGTGCGAGGAACAGGGGGTCAGCGGGCAGGGAGTCACGCCGTTCCTGCTCGACTACCTGGTGCGGCACACCGACGGTGCCTCCCTGAGCGCCAATCTGGCGGCGGTGCGCGGAAACGTACGGCTCGCGGGTCGGATCGCGGCGGCCTGGGCCGGGGCGTGACCGGGCCGGGGGCGGGCGGTGCGCTGCTGGTCGCCGGGGACGTGATCACTGACGTCGTGGCCCGGCACCGGGGGCCGCTCGCCGCGGGCACGGACACGGCGGCGGTGATCCGGCGGGTGCCGGGCGGCGCCGGTGCGAACGTGGCCTGCTGGGCGGCGCACTGGGGGTGTCCGGAGGTGCGGATGTTCGGCCGGGTGGGCGCGGAGGCCGTGGCGTGGCACGAGTGTGAGCTCGTCGCGCACGGGGTGCTGCCGCGGCTGGTCGTCGATCCGGAGGCGCCGACGGGCACGGTGATCTGCCTGGTCGACACGGACGCGGCGGCCGAGCGGACGTTCCTCACGGACAGCGGGGCCTCGCTGCGGCTCGGGCCCGGCGACTGGTCGGAGGAGCTCCTGGACGGTGTCGCCCGCCTGCATCTGTCGGGCTATCTGCTGTTCTCCGAGCCGAGCCGTGCCCTGGTGGCGGCGGCCGTGGCGTCGGCACGCGCGCGTGGTGTGCCGGTGAGCCTGGACCCGGCGTCCGCGGGCTTCCTCAAGGACCTGGGCACGGACCGCTTCCTGGCGCTCGTCGAGGGCGTGGACGTGCTGCTGCCGAGCCGCGACGAGGCGTGTCTGCTGACGGGGCGGTCGGGGGCGGCGGACGCGGCGGCCGAGCTGAGCCGGCGCGTGCCGCTGGTGGTGGTCAAGCGGGGCGCGGAGGGTGCGCTGGTGGCCCGGTCCGGTGCTGTGACGGCCCAGGTGGCCGCCGAACCCGCGACGCCCCGGGACACCACCGGGGCCGGTGACGCCTTCACCGGCGCGTTCCTCGCCGCCCTGCTGGCAGGTGCGGATCCGGAGGGGGCGGCGCGGGAGGGCTGCCGGGCGGGCGCCCGGGCGGTCGAGCGGGTGGGCGGCAGACCACCCGCACGGGACTGACGGCGGGGAAGGGCGGGTCGCGTCCTCAGGGTCCGTGGCGTCGACTACGCCTTGCGTCCCCACGCCGAGATCATCGGGGCCGTCGTGAGGTCCATGGCGCCGGACGCCACGTTGGCGAGGTGGCGGTCGATGTCCTCGTCCGTGGCCAGGCCCGCGGCGACGAGCCGGCCGCGGATCTGGCGGATCGTGGCGTTCTCCAGAGCCGCGCAGGCGGGCGAGGCGAGCGGGAAGTACACGTCGGCCTCCACGCAGCGCAGTCCGACGGCGCGCAGCAGCCGGGGCAGCTTGCGGCCGTGGGCGAGGTCGGCCCCGCGGTCGGCGAGCATCTGGCGGAAGCCCTGCCGCAGCCGGTTCGCGAGCTGTTGTTCCGGGCCGAACTCGTCGGGGCAGAGCAGTGGTTGCAGAGCGGGGTCGGCGTCCTCGACCAGGAGCCGTCCGCCGGGGCGCAGGGCCCGGACCATCGTCCGCAACGCCCGTTCCCGGTCCGGCACGTGGGCGAGGCCGAGGCGGGCGTGGACCAGGTCGAATCTCTCCGCCGGCGGGTCGTCCGCGCACAGGTCGTGGACGCGCACCTCGACCGGCGGGCGCACGGCCCTGACGAAGCGTGAGACGTCGTCGTCGGTCGCGAGGACACGCCCGGTCGGGCCGACCCGCTTCGCCAGCCAGAACGCCACGGAGGTGCCGCCCGCGCCGACCTCCCAGCAGCGCCAGCCCGGTCCGACGCCGAGGGATTCGAGGTGCCGGAACGTGGTGGCGTCGAAGAGTGCGGCGAACGCGTCGAAGCGCTCCGCATCGGCAGGCCGGTCGTCGAGGAGATACCCGTCGGTTCGCGTCATGCCCCGATCATCCCAGTTGTCCCGGTTGTCCGTAGGGGGCGACGCTCCGGTGAGACGCGCACCCGGCGCCTGTCCCGGCCGTGGGGATCATCGGTACAGCCGTTGGCGCCAAGCACTGGATCTTGACGAGGAGGCCCGGAAGCCGATCGCGAAGCGGCGCGGGGAGCGCAACCGTCTCGGCTTCGCGCTTCAACAGGACCCGTAGGAGGGGGCGTCGACCCCGTCCTTTCGTCGTCCGGACGCCCCTCACCGGGCCCCGCCCCTTCTGATCGAGGTCGGGTTGGTTAGGTTCCGTGCCGGAAGCAGGGACGGAACAGTGCCGGCGCACGGCGGGAGGGAGCGGGGTCGTGAGCACGTACGGCGAGACGGGGGCCGAGGGGGACCGGGAGCGTACCGAGCGGTGGCAGCGGGTCTGGGGGCACCGGGAGGCGCTGCTACGGGTGGCCCGGCGACGGTCGGCGAGCCCGGAGGACGCCGAGGACGCCGTGCACGAGGCGATGGTGCGGGCCATGGAGCGGCCGGAGCTGGACGACGAGCGGCTCGGCGGTTGGCTGACCACGGTGACGATGCGGCTGTGTGTCGACCGGCACCGTCAGGTCGTCCGGGAGGCGGAGGCGCACCGGCGGGCGGCGCGGGGGCTGCCCGGCTACGTCACCGTCGAGGACCCGGTGTGCGACCGGGCCGAGGCCCACTGGCTCACGCGGCGCGGCCGGGAGGAGTTGCCCGGGCGGCAGGCCGAGGCGCTCGGGCTGCGGGCGGAGGGTTTGGAGCTGGGGCAGATCGCGCAGCGGATGGGGCTCAGCTACCGGGCCGTTCAGTCGTTGCTGGCCCGCTCCCGCAAGACGCTGCGAGCCGTGCTGGCCGGCACCCTGGCGGTCCTGCTGTGGCCATGGCGGGGCAGCCGTTCGACCGGGGTGGGCGGCGGTGTACCGGCCGGAGTGGCGCCGCTGGTGACGGCCGCCGTGACGCTGACGCTCGCCGGGCTGAGCCTGCTCACCCCGGGTACGTCCGGCTCCGCGCCGGGGAGCGGTCCGGCGCGCCCGTTGCCCAGGGCCCCGGAGCCGGGCAGCCCGATGGCACAGACGGTCCTGGAGCTGAGGGCTCCGAAGGGTTCGGCCGCCCCGGCGGGCGATCCCGCCACGGGACTGCCCCACGGCGGCGCGCTACCGGGCCGGGGCGACCGCGCGGCGGACATCCCGGAGCTCCCGGGGACGCAGGGGCAGCCGGAAGCGGCCGGCCCGGCATTGCCAGAGGCCCCCGGCCTGCCAGAGATAGCCCACCCGGCATTGCCAGAAGCCCCCGGCCTGCCAGAGATGGCCCACCCGGCATTGCCAGAAGCCCCCGGCCTGCCAGAGATAGCCCACCCGGCATTGCCAGAGGCGCCCATGCTGCCGCAAGTCGAAGTGCCCGCCCTGCCGAAGCCGGACATTCCGGGCCCCGGGGACACGGCTTCGGCGGCATTCGCAGAGGCCACCGGCATCACCCCTCCACCGCCCGTCGAGTAGACCGCCGACCTCCACCACCCGTCGAATCCGCCACCAAAAAACGCGAATCCGTGCGACGCAAGCCCCGCCTCTCCCCGTAGAGCGGCTGACAGTGCCACCAGCAGTGGCAGCAGCTGCGAACGAGAGGTCACTCAGTGGCTCGAAGCAGAGACGGAAGGGGCGGCGGCGCCACGCGCGCCCTGCGCGGCGGGCTCACGCTCACGCTGGCCGGTGTGGCGTCGGCGGCCCTGCTGTCGTCCCCGTCCCAGGCCGCGTCCGGCGTGAACATCGGGCAGCGCTACAACGACGGCCTGGACAGCCGCTACAGCGTCACCAGCTTCACCAGCGCCGCGAACGCCATGGGCTACAGCGCCCTCGGCCACACGGGCGGCCGCAGCGCCGACGACACGTTCGACGACGGCGCCGGGGCCGCCGTCCTTGGCCTCTTCGGCCACGCCAACGCCGGGATCTTCCAGACCGACGAGGGCCCCACTGACGCCCAGGACGCGATCCTGGCCGCCGGTACGGCCACCGACGTGGTCAGCCCGTACGCCAACCTCCGCTTCATCTCCGAGTACTTGCCGTACGTCGAGGCGGACGGCATGCGGCTGATGGTGCTGGCGGGCTGCTACACCTCGCTGAACGGCCCGTGGGGCAGCTTCAACGACGCCGCCGTGTCCCGGGGCGTCGACTCGGTCGTCGGCTTCAGCGGCCTCGTCTACTTCCCGGCGACCACCTCCGGAACGTCGATCGGCTCGACCAACTACTCGGGCAACTACTTCTGGGACCGCTTCGGCTACCACGCCAAGACCGGCGTGACCATCAGCACCGCGCTGTACCGGGCCCGTACCGACCTGGTGGCCAAGGAGGGCAGCGCCGGGGGCTGGAACAACTACGTGATCCGGGGCGCTGTCAGCAACCCGGCCGGCGTCAGGCTCAAGCCCGCCGGGAGCGGTGAGCCGCTGAACAGCCAGCCGCTCGCCACCGTCCCGTTCACCACCTTCAGCGGGCTCACCGCCACCTCGTCGACCACCACCGACGGCCCGGACGGCGCCGAGCTGACGGATGTGACGACTGCCGAGGGCGTCCAGTACCGGCAGCGGCAGGACGGCACCGTCCTGGACGCCGTGGGCACCCCTTCGACCGAGGGTGAGGTGCGCCTGTCCGCCGCCGACGCCCGTACCGCCGCCCAGGACTTCGCGAAGGCCAACGTCCCCGGCTTCGGCCCCGACTGGCGGCTGGTGACCGACGAGCCCGTCAGCCACATCGAGGGAGACGCGCTGCGGCTGCTGCGCTGGCGGACCGTCGCCGACGGCCGGGACGCCGCCCGTGAGGTGACGGTGGAGCTGGACCGGCGCAGCGGCGCGGTCGTCCACTTCTCCGCCGCCCGGGGCACAGCCGACAGCGCCGCCTTCCCGGTGACCGCCGAGCAGGCCGAGGCCACGGCCCGCGAGCTGACCGGCGATCACACCACGGCCGCCACCGTGGTGGCCGACACCTGGAACACCAGCCGCTGGACGGTCACCTTCGACCGCGGCCCGACGGGCCGGCCCGACGCCCGTGTCCCGGACGCGGACCGAGTCGAAATGGACGCCCGCACGGGCGAAGTCCTCTCCCGCACCACGGCCTGAAAGAAAGTGAGAACAGCGACATCATGAGATCCCACCCCGCCCGGCGCCTGCGCCGCACTCTTCTCGCGCCGGTGCTCGCCGCCGGCCTGCTGCTCGGTGGCGCGTTGCCGACGCAGGCGGCCACCCCCGCGGCCCCGGCGGCCGTCTCCGTCACCGACGACAGCGTCGAACTGAGCTGGTCCGCCGTCTCCGGCGCCACCGCCTACCTGGTCATCGACGACCGGGCACACGAGGTGCTCTGGCGCGGTGAGCAGACCGCCGCCAGGCTCCCCGTCCAGGCCCCGGCCTCGGTCTCCGTCCTCGTCGTCGCGCTGACCGGACAGGGCCCACGCCTGGTCGCCAAGACGCTGGCCACCGTCCCCGACGCGGCCTCGGGCCTGACCCCGCTCACCGCCGTCACCACCCCCGACGGCACCACCCTCGGCTGGGGCGCCCTGCCGGACGCGGCCGGCTACGAGATCACGGCCGACGGCAAGAAGCTCACCACGACCTCCGCCGTGCAGTTGCCGACCGAGACGGCGCTGGGCGAGAGCGCCGAGTACACCATCGACGCCGAGCTGGACCTGCCCGCCGAGGAGATCACCGAGGACACCGTCACCCGCTCCACCTACGGCGTCGAGGTGACCCCGGCCACCACGGACGTGTCGCAGACCCCTGGCGACGCCCAGCCCGGCGACACCCTGCCCGCGAACGTCCGCGCCCTGACGACGTCCCGTACGACGTACGAGACGTACATCCCCATGAGCTACCTGCAAGGGGAGAGCTGGGGCTTCGGCTTCCCCTGCGAGTCGGCGGACGACAATGCCCCGTGGTTCTCGGGCGACGGCCGGAGCACCGGCTACGAGACCGGGAAGAACCGCACCAAGGCCGCCTCCAACCACTACTGGACCAGCGCCTCGACCTGGACGTCGAAGGGCATCAGCCCCACCAAGCGCTACCGGAAGGTGGGAAGCACGTACTACTACGACTCCCAGCGCACAGCTGGCGGTGACGGCTTCATCATCCGGCCGCTGCAGAACGACGGCCGGTACGCCCGCACGGTGATCGAGCACAACGTCGGCAACCCGTACTGCACCGGGATCGCCGACATCAGCTACGACAACCAGCAGGACCTGTACCAGAACGGTTCGCACTGGGTCTACGGCGCCCATGACAAGATGCCGAATCACCAGTTCTACCGTTACGACCAGTACTCCGACGGAACGTACAACCTGAAGCTGGTCTTCGATCACGCGCTGGACGACCCGAAGTGCCTCGCGGGCTGGATGGGCGGCTGCTCGGCACAGCAGTACCAGTACACCCGCTGAGAAGAACGCCTGAATGCGCCGTGGACCGGCGCGGGCGGCCTACGGCTTCGGCCGAGGGCTCCGCGCCGGTCCACGGCGGTCACCGCACAGGAAAGACGACATGAACGAACAGCACACGGTTGGCACACGGATCATTCGCTGGGTGCTGGGACTGGCCTGTCTGGGCTGCTTCCTGATCGCGTCCGTGGTCGCGGCGAGCTTCGCCGGGTGGGGCTTCGGTGAGCGGACGACCGCGGAAAGGTTTCAGGAGGCGATTCCCTCCCTGCTGATGTCCCTGACGTGGGCGGCCGTCGCCATCGCCGGTTTCCGCCTACTGGTCGGCTACCGCCTGCTCTCCTGGTGGCTCACCTGCGCCCTGATCATCCCGGCCTACGCGGCACTGCACACCGCGGACGTGCTGTAGAACGGGGCCGGCACCGCTGCGCGAGCCACGCGCCCGGCCTGAGCCTCGACGTCGGCCTCGACCGCGGCCTCGGGCGCACGGCTGCGAGCGGCAGCGCTGTGTACGACCGGAGGCACCCCGGTTTTCCGGCAGCGCCGCCCCCGGTCCCCACGGCCGTGTCCACAGCCCGGAACACAGCGGGAGAGCGGCAGGATCACGCCCGCGCCCGGCGCGACGCCGCGGGAACAAAGCGGAACATTCCGTTTCCACAGGCTGGTCCGCCATGCGTGCCGTGCTGGCAAACTGGCCCGATCAGGGCGCGGAAACGCGGCGCGAGGAGATCCACGCAAGGAGATCCAGATGTCCATGGCAGGGAATCTGCGAAAGGTCAGGACCATCGGCGGTGTGAGTGGCCTGCGCAGAGTGGCACGGCTGGCCCGGCGGCGCCCGCGCGTCGACCTGAGCCACCCCGCCCGGTCCCCGCTGGGCTCCTCGGTGGTCAACTGCGTGACGTATCAGGACGGTTGCCGGGTCCCCACGGGAGGTGACCTGGTGGATGCCGTGCGGCAGGTCCGCAAGAGCGGCGAGGGTTTCGTCTGGCTGGGGCTGCACGAGCCGACGAGCCGCGAGTTCGCCGGCATCGCCGAACTGTTCGACCTGCACCCGCTGGCGGTCGAGGACGCCGTCGAGGCCCATCAGCGGCCCAAGCTGGAGCGGTACGGCGAGACGCTCTTCGCGGTGTTCAAGACGGTGTGCTACGTCGAGCACGACGAACTGACCGCCACCAGCGAGGTGGTGAACACGGGCGAGATCATGGTGTTCGTCGGCGAGGACTTCGTGGTCACGGTGCGGCACGGGCGGCACGGCTCGCTGGGCCCGTTGCGCGAGGAGCTGGAGTCCGAACCGCAGCAGCTCGCCAAGGGACCCTCCGCCGTGCTGCACGCGATCGCGGACCATGTGGTCGACGACTATCTGTCCGTCACCGACTCGGTGCACGCGGACATCGACGAGGTCGAGACGGCCGTGTTCGCCGAGCAGGGCGCCCGGGTCGATCCCGGCCGGATCTACCAGCTCAAGCGTGAACTGCTGGAGCTGAAACGGGCGGTGGTACCCCTGAGCCGTCCCCTGGAGGACCTCGCCACGCGGCCCATACGCGTGGTCGACCCGGAGATACAGGCCTACTTCCGGGACGTCTCGGACCATCTGCTGAGGGCCGTCGAGCAGATCGCCGCCTTCGACGAACTGCTCAACTCCATCCTTCAGGCGCACCTCGCGCAGGTCACGGTCGCGCAGAACGAGGACATGCGGAAGATCACGGCCTGGGCCGCGGTGATCGCCGTGCCGACGATGGTGTGCGGGATGTACGGCATGAACTTCGACCACATGCCGGAGCTGCACTGGCGGTTCGGCTATCCCCTCGTCCTCGGCGTCATATCCGCCGCCTGCCTGGTGCTGTACCGGGGTTTCCGGCGCAACGGCTGGCTGTGACGCGCTCGGGGCGTGCCGGGCGGCTCAGCGCGCGGAGCTCTTGGCGTAGACGCTCTCCGCCCAGCTCGCGATCTGGTCGTCGGCCAGGTGCCGGACGAGGTCGGACTCGCTGATCATGCCGACGAGGCGCTTGTTGTCGATGACGGGCAGCCGGCGGATCTGGTGCTCCTGCATCTCCCGGAGGACGTCATCGACGTCGGCGTTCGCGTCGATCCAGCGCGGGGTGCCCTGGGCCATGTCGCCCGCGGTGACCCGGGCCGGGTCATGGCCCATGGCGACACAGCCGACGACGATGTCGCGGTCGGTGAGGATGCCGCAGAGCCGTTCGTTCTCGTCGCTGATGGGCAGGGCGCCGACGCCCAGTTCGCGCATCAGCTGGGCGGCGCGGTCCAGGGTTTCGTGGGCGGGGATCCACTGGGCGCCGCGGTGCATGATGTCTCCGGCGGTGGTCATTCGGTACCTCCTGGGGCCGGACGGCCGGCGCGGCGCGGGGCGCACCGCTGGTCCCGGCGTCTACATCCTCACCGCGTCACCCCGCACTCGCATCCGGAGCCGGGGCGCTTGCCGGTGCGGTTGCCGTTTCGCCGGCGGCGCCGGGGACCGGCCGGTTCACCCGTTCCACGCCGGGTGATTCGGGTCGTCGGCTCGGACCAGGACGTCGGCGGTGGCCGCGGGGTCGCTCTCGTCCTCGTAGCGCTCGAAGGCGGGCAGGGTCCAGTGGTCGGCCTCGGGAGTGCGGCGGCGCAGCGCGCCCGGGGAGAGCAGGACGTGGACGGTCAGGTCGAAGGGGAACCAGTGGCGCAGGAGGAGGGGACCGTGAAACAGCAGGACGCCACCGGGCGGGAGTTGGACGTAAGGGCTGCGGGTGGCGCGGTCGGTGACCGGGTCCCACAGGTCGGGCAGGACGCGTCCGTCGCCGCCGGGGTCGAGAGGGCCGAACACCTCGCGCCACAGGGCGCCGGTGTCGTACCAGCCGCCGTAATAGGACTCGAGGTCCTGGCGGCCGTACTCCAGGCGCAGGGAGGCCGGGCGCAGGAAGCCCTCCGTGCCCACGACGAGCGAGGGACGGCCGCGCACGCGCAGCGCCTCACCGACGCGCTCGGCGAGGTCGCCGGGGCGGGCGGCCGGGGCACCGTCGAGGGCGACGCGCGGCCAGGGACTGCCGTCGGCCGGCTCCAGGTCGAGCAGGCGCTCGGCGAGCAGGTCGCCGAGCCGGTCCCAGGTGATCGCTTCGAGTCGCACAGGCCCATGATGCGCCGTCCGCCGACGGGCTCGACGGGCCTCCCGTCCCGGACGGGGTCATCCTTCCGGCGGCCGGGGCGGCCCGGCTCGGCGTCCGGCTGTGGCAGAGTCACGGGGGGCGGGCGGGCGCGGCCTGCGCACTCCGGGATCCCTGGGCGTTCGCGTACGGGGCCGTGCCGCTCGGCCGTGGTCGTCGTGCTCGGGCGGGGCTTCACTGGTGGTGACGGGGGGACGGACGGCCGCGGGCCGGTCTTCCCGGGGTCGGGTTTTCAGGTTCTGACGGGGGTGACATCGGCATGATCGACGGACCGTTCTTCGTACTGACGGTGCTGGCGGTGCTCGGTACCGGGCTGACGGCCGGGGTGTTCTGCGGCTTCTCGGTCTTCGTGATGAGAGGGCTGGCGGCGCTGCCACCTGCGCAGGGCGTCGCCGCGATGCAGGCGATCAACGTGGCGGCGGTGCGGCCGGCGTTCATGCTGGTGTTCGCCGGGTCGGCGGTACTGGCCGCGGTGACGGCCGTGGTGACGTTCGTGGTTTGGCCCGACGGGGCGGTGGTGGAACTGCTGCTGGGCAGCGCGTTGTACCTGTTCGGCTCGTTCGGGGTGACCGCCGCCGCGAACGTCCCGCGCAACAACACGCTGCAGGAGATGGAGCCGGGCACCCAGGAGGCGGCGGCCTACTGGTCGGTGTACCTGCGCGAGTGGACGGCGTGGAACCACATACGCACGGTCGCCTCGGCCGCGGCCGCGCTGTCCTATCTGCTGGCGCTCACCTGACCGGAAGCGCTCTGCGACGGCTCTGCGCCGGTGGCGGATGCGACGTATTGTGGCCGGAAGAGTGCCGCCCGACGACGCACGGCCCGCCACCAGCGCATCCGAGGAACACGGCCATGGGCGATCCCAGGGGTTTCATGACCACGCCGCGCGAGGACTGGCCGCGCAGGCCGGTCGAGGAGCGGGTGCGGGACTGGCACGAGGTCTACGTCCCCGGGGCGCTGCTTCCGATCATCAGCAGGCAGGCCGACCGGTGCATGGACTGCGGCATCCCCTTCTGCCACGACGCCTGCCCGCTCGGCAACCTGATCCCCGAGTGGAACGACCTGGTGTCCCGCGAGGACTGGCGGGCGGCGTCCGACCGGCTGCACGCCACCAACAACTTCCCGGAATTCACCGGGCGGTTGTGCCCGGCGCCCTGCGAGGCGGGTTGTGTGCTCGCCATCAACCAGCCCGCGGTGACCATCAAGAACGTCGAGTGTGCCGTCGCCGACCGGGCCTGGGAGGAGGGTTTCGCGCGGCCGAGCCCACCGGAGCGGTTGTCGGGGCGGACGGTCGCGGTGATCGGTTCGGGGCCGACCGGCCTGGCGGCGGCACAGCAGCTGACCCGGGCGGGGCACACCGTCGCCGTGTACGAGAAGGACGACCGGATCGGCGGGCTGATGCGGTACGGCATCCCCGAGTTCAAGATGGAGAAGCGTCATCTGGAGCGGCGGATCGGGCAGATGCGGGCCGAGGGCACCAGATTCCGCGCGTCGACGGCGGTCGGGCGGGACGTCGACGCCGCCGCTCTGCGGGCCCGTTACGACGCCGTGGTGATCGCCACGGGGGCGACGGCGTGGCGGGAACTGGACGTGCCGGGGCGGGAGTTTGCCGGCGTCCACCAGGCCATGGAGTATCTGCCGCTGGCCAACCGGGTGTGCGAGGGGGACCTGGAGGCGTCCCCGCTGTCCGCCGCCGGGAAGCACGTCGTCATCGTCGGCGGCGGTGACACCGGAGCGGACTGTCTGGGCACCGCGGTGCGGGAGGGCGCCGCGTCCGTGACGCAGCTGGACATCTAGGCCCGGCCCGGCACGGAGCGCGACGAGGACGCCGAGCCCTGGCCGACGTACCCGAAGATCTACCGGCTGTCCGCCGCCCACGAGGAGGCGGGCGAGCTGCGGACGGCGCCCGCCGCGGACGCCGACGCGCGGCTGTTCGCGGCGTCGACGCTCCGCTTCACGGGCGACGCGGACGGGCACGTGCGGGCACTGCGTGTGGTCGAGGTGGACGCGGGGCGTCGTCCGGTGCCGGGCAGCGAACGGACGCTGCCCGCCGACCTGGTGCTGCTCGCCCTCGGTTTCTCCGGGCCCGACCGGCGCGACGGGCTCGTCGACCAACTGGGCCTGGAGCTCGATCCGCGCGGGACGATCACGCGGGACGCGGGCTTCGCCACCAACGTGCCCGGCGTGTTCGCCGCCGGCGACGCCGCGCGCGGGCAGTCGCTGATCGTCTGGGCGATCGCGGAGGGCCGGGCGGTCGCGGCGGCCGTCGACCGCCACCTCACGGGCACCACGCAACTGCCCGCGCCGATAGGCCCGTACGACCGGCCGATGGTGGTGTGAGGGCCTGGTACAGCCCGGCCCATGGGGAGGTGACTGAGCCTGGCGGACTTCCTGGCCTCCATACCGTACGACCGTCATGTGCGGCGCATGCGGCAGCGGTACCGGAGCCGCCGGGACCCTCTCGTCGCGGCCCTCGCCGCGCATTCCCCGCGCATCGGGGTGACCGGGGTGGCGGCGGGGCGGCACGCCGTGCTGCGGCTGGCGCCGAGCGAACGGTCCGGGCCCGGCCGGCGAGACGCCGGTGCCGACGCCGTGGGGCCGGCACACGCCGCCACCCGCCGTCCGGGGTGGCGGACGACGGGTGGCGGGAGGAAGCAGCTGTTAATGATCAACGCAGAACGTGCTCAGAAAAGCGTGCTCAGGACAACAGGAAGTCGGCCTCCCCCGCCTTGGCGCCCTCGATGAAGGCCGTCATCTCGTCGGAGGTGTAGATCAGCGCCGGCCCGTCGGGGTCGGTGGACTGCCGCACCGCGATCCTGCCGTCGGCGAGCTTCATCGCCTCCAGGCAGTTGCCCCCGTTGCCGCCGCTCCACGGCTTGTGCCAGCCCTCGCTGCCCAGTTCCCGCGCGGGCATGCCGTTGTAGATCCGCTCGGTGCGGACCCGCGGCTGGGGCTGGGGTTTGATGCGGTTCATTCACAGCTCCTTGCGGAGATCCCGCAGGATCTCCTTCGTGCGATGTGCCGTGGCGGCCAGCGCCGCCATGCGGTCCATGACCTCGAGGTGGGTCGCCACCTCGGTACGCGCGTCGAGGTAGACGGCGCCGGTCAGGTACTCGCTGTAGACCATGTCCGGAAGCTCGGGCACGGCGAATCGGAACAGCACGAACGGCCCGTAGGTGCCGGGGTGGTGCCCGTTGGCGAACGGCGCGACCTGCAGCGTCACGTGGGGCAGCTCCGCGGCCTCGAGCAGTCGGTCGATCTGGGCACGCATCACCTCCGGGCCGCCGACCTGGCGGCGCAGCACGGTTTCGTCCATCACGACCCAGAGCCGGGGGGCGTCCTTACGGGTGAGCAGTTCCTGCCGTTGCATGCGCAGAGCGACGTGCCGCTCGATGTCCTCGGGCCGGGTCTGCCCGATGGCTCCGGACCGCAGTACCCCGCGCGCGTAGTCCTCGGTCTGGAGCAGACCGGGGACGAAGTGGGGCTCGTAGCTGCGGATCAGGCCGGCGGCGCCCTCCAGGCTGACGTACATCGAGAACCAGCCGGGCAGGATGTCGTGGAAGCGCTGCCACCAGCCGGGCTTGTTGGCGTCCTCGGCGAGCTGGACGAAGGCGTCGGCCTCGTCCTCCGGGACGCCGTAGGCCTTCAGCAGCAGCTGGAGGTACGGGATCTTGAGCGCGACCTCGGCCGTCTCCATGCGGCGGACCGTGGCGGGCGCGACGCGGAGGACGGCAGCGGCCTCCTCGCGCTTCATCCCGGCGCGTTCCCGCAGGTCCAGCAGGCGCCGACCGAGGACGACCTGTCCGACCGTCGGCGCGGACCGCGGTTCGCTCACGCTCCACCTCCAGAAGAATCCACAGCGGGTTCCCGAAAGAATCCCGACAGCCCGGCGGCGCCATTCGAAGACCCGTTCGAAGACCGGGACGGTCTTCTTGATCTCAATTGGCGCCGCTCGACGTGCTGTTGCGAGCAGTGTGCCACGACGTCTCACCGCGTCACACAGCACTCTGCATTTTTCAGAGTGACACTTGCCAAGTGTTCACGACGGGGAGATAGTGGCAAGCGTGATTCCGTCCGCGCCCTTAGGAACAGACGCCGCCACGGACCCGATCGGTCTCGGCGCCGTCACGGGAGTCACCCCTCACGGGGCGGCTGCCCAGCGCCGGTTCCGCTTCGAACTGGCCGCACATCCGGGCTCTCCCGCGCAGGCCAGACGCCTGACACGCGCACGACTGAACGGCTGGTCGGTGTGCGAGGACACCTGCGACACCGCGGCCCTCGTGGTGTCCGAGCTGGTCACCAACGCGATCGTGCACACCGCCAGCACGCACATAGTGTGCGAGCTACACGACGGTGACGACCTGGTCCGCATAGCCGTGCGTGACGAGGGATGCGCACCGGGTCAGCCGCACGCCTCGTCCCGGCGGCGCCCCGAGGACGAGCACGGGAGGGGACTGCTGCTCGTCGACGCCATGTGCCACGCCTGGGGCGCCCACGAGCACGGCCCGGGACTGCTGGTCTGGGCCGAACTGCCGCGCAAGGCGGACACACCGCGCGACCCGTCCGAACCGCGCAACGACCTGGGCTGGGGCGCCCGCCCGAAGCCGGGTGCGTCCGGCGGTTCGGGCGAGGGGGACGAAGCGGAAGCACACACGGGATCGGGGGCCGAATGGGTGTGAGGGCTGCGTCCGGCGGCCGGGCCATGTGCCTGGACACGCTGGTCGGCCTGCAGCGCGGACTGCGTCCGGTGGCTACGCCCCGGCGACTGATCGTGCCCGACGACATGACGGCCCCGCTGGGCTGCGACGCGGTGGCGATTCCCGCCCGCTTCGGCCCGCTGGTGATGCCCCGGCTGCCCCGTGTGGGGTGCGTCTACGCCGATGAGACGCACTGGTGGTGGATCGTTCCGTCCGACTCCGACTACGCCCTGGAGTGGCCCGCGCCCGCGCGCTACGCCACCGGTGCGGTCGTCCCCGACATGCCGAGCGCGCCGGGTCTGATCCACCGGCCGGACGGAATGGTCCCCTACACGCCGCCCATTCCGCTCTACCTCGCACTGTGCCGCCTGACGGGCACGACGCCGGCCTGGTCACGACCGGTCAGCGCCTGAAGCATTTCAAAGGACTCGGCCGGGCCCGAAGGGCCGGGAAAACAGCGCCGAGCAATCCACGGGGCAAGGAACAAAGAACCCGAATGGCCCGGAGACATCCGAGGCTCAGCCGGCTCGAAGAGACCTGGCCGACGCAAAGAGCCAAAAGGGTTGAAGGACGAAAAGACCCTTAGCGCCGGACCCCCTTGCAGCGCAAAGAGGTATGCGGCGAAGAGGTGTGCGCGCCGCCGCCGAGTTCACGCGACCGCGTCGATTGCCACGTCGCTCGGCACGACCACCAGGAACATGTCCGTCGCGAGATCCATGACGACCTCGGCGGGCAGGCCCTCCAGACGCCGCGCCTGCGCGAACTCCTCCGCCGGCCATGAGCCGCGCGGCCCGCCGGCGGGAAAGCGTTCGAGCACCGTTCGCCCGTTCACCCTGCACCTCCATGTAGCGCTGTACTCGTGTAGTAAAGCGCCATGGAGGCCCGGAACGCCTCGTGAAGTGACGGTAATGAGACATAGTTGACACTCGTTCACCGCCGAATGTGGGAACAATCTCAGCATTTCGGGTGCGCGATTACGCTGCGTTTCCCTCCGCGTACCGGGTGGCGTTTCCCTTCGCGCCCAGGTGGCGTTTCAGTCCTCGTACTCGTCGTGGTACCGAATGCGCGCGCTGCCCGCGGGCGCTCCGAGAGCCGACGCACGCCCCTTGGGCTCCTCCCACTCCTCCTGCCGCCCCAGTGCCGTCAAATCGAGCAGACTGGTGGTCGAGCCGAGCCCGTCGAGACCGCGCTCGTACGTCGAGTACGTGTGGAAGACCCGGTCGCGGTCGCGCAGGAAACAGCTGAGGCCGGGCCGCTCCACGAGCTCCCCCTCGTGCTCCTGCGTCACGTCGAAGTCCCGGTTGAAGTCGCAGAGGCACGAGGAGTACCAGGGCACCGTCCAGCCCATCCGCGCCTTGAACGGCAGGATCTTGGTGTACGGCGCCCGGGACACGGCCGCGAACGACGTACCGCGCGCCTTGAGATGGGCGAGATGCCCGATTTGATCGAGGAAGGCCGAGCAGCTGCGGCAGCCCGCCTCCCACTCGGGCGCGAACATGAAGTGGTAGACGACCAGTTGGTCACGGCCCTCGAAGAGGTCGAGGAGCGAGGCCTCGCCGTCGCCGCCCTCGAAGACGTACTCCCTGTCGACCTCCACCATGGGCAGTCTGCGCCGCTCGGCGTTGAGCGCGTCCCGTGCGCGCGTGGCCTCCTTCTCCCTGGCGAGCAGTTCCTCGCGTGCGGCGCGCCACTCCTCGCGCGAGACGATCTCCGGAAGCGACATGGGCCCTCCTGTACAGCGGTCCGATCTCTGTGGTGACCGCGGCGCTGTGCAGAACTCATCGCTCGGCGCCGATTTTTTTCCGACGCTCCGACGAGACGGGGCGAGCTGGGGTTCCAGCCCGCTCAGGTGTCGTACTCCTGGATGCGCCGGCCGTGACCGCGGTCCACGAGCGCGGGCAGCCGCGCCTCCAGCTCCTCCGCGACCGCCGCCACGTCGATCGTCAGCAGCTCGCGGTCGCGCATCAGGACGCGCCCGTCCACGATCGTGGTGCGGACGTCGGCGGAGCGGACGCTGTGCACCAGCGTGGCGGCGAGGTCGTGGACGGGCCGGGTGTGCGGTCCGGTGAGGTCCACGAGGACGATGTCGGCCCGGCGGCCCGGCGCGATGCTGCCGACGGTGTCGCCGAGGCCGACGGCGCGGGCGCTCTGCAGCGTCGCGTGGTGCAGGGCCTGGCGGGACGTCAGCCAGCGCGGGTCGCCCTCGGTGGACTTCTGGACCAGCGAGGTGAGCGCCATCGACTCCCACACGTCGAGGGTGTTGTTGGAGGCGGCGCCGTCCGTGGCCAGTCCGACCGGGACGCCGATGTCGCTCAGGGCCCGCACCGGTGTGGTGGTGGGCCAGGCGAACTTCAGGTAGCCGCGGGGCGCGCTGGCGACGGCGGTACGGCCCTCGGCGGCGGCCAGCAGCGGCAGATCGTGTTCGAGGATGCCGGTGCCGTGCGCGATGAGGACGTCGGTGTCGAGGATGCCGGTGTGGGCGAGGACCTCGATGGGGGTGCGGCCGTGCCGGGTGAGGCTCACGTCGGTCTGGTCGCGGTTCTCGGCGGCGTGCAGGTGGACGGGCAGGCCGTGCGCGCGGGCGAGTTCGGCGGTGGCGGCGAGGTCGGCGTCGGTGACGGTGTAGGGGGCGTGCGGGGCGAGGGCCGTGGTGATGCGGCCGCCGGCGGTGCCGCGCTGGCGCAGCGCGAAGCCGAGGGACCTCTCCCGTCCTTCGGGTCCCTGCGAGGAGAAGAAGGCCTCGCCGAGCAGGGCCCGCATACCGCACTCGGCGACGACTGCGGCGACGGCGTCCATGGCGAAGTAGTGGTCGGCGAAGCAGGTGACGCCGCCACGGATCATCTCGGCGCAGGCCAGCCGCGCGCCCAGTTCGACGAGTTCGGCGGTGAGGTTGGACTCGACGGGCCAGACGACGTCGTTGAACCACTCCTCGGTGGGCAGGTCCTCGGCGAGACCGCGCAGCGCGACCATCGGCGCGTGGGTGTGGCAGTTGACGAGCCCCGGCATCGCGACCTGGCCGCGCGCGTCGATGTGCTCGGCGGCGGACAGGCCGTCGGTGCTGGCCGCGGTCGTCACGGCCTGGACGACGCCGTCGCGCACGACGATCGCGGCGTCCTCCGCGAACCCGATCCGTTCCTCGTCGTCGTGCACGAGGACGGTGCAGCCGGTGATGAGGAGGTCGACGGTGACTTCCGCGGTGGCAGGCCTCATCCCGCCACGGTACGACGCGCGGGCCGGGCGGAGGAGACTCCCGGACGGTCCGGGACTGTCGGGGTCCATCAGGACGATCGGACCCACCAGGCCCATTGGGTGCCGCCTGGTGCCATACAGGACCCTCCATGACCATCCACGACTATCCCTGACTATCCGTGGCTATCCGGCGAGGGAGAGACCCGGCAGGTGCACACCGGTCTCCCGGCGCCGGACGGCGAGTTCGTCCAGCAGCTCGGCGAGGCGTGCGGTGTGCCGGGGCGTGAGCCGGCCGGTGTCGTCCAGGTGCACGGCGCAGGCGGTGGTGGTGTCGACGAGCCGTTCGAGGGTGGCGGCGATCTCGTCGGTGCCCGCGGTGTGCCGGGCCAGGGCGGGCAGTTCGGCGGAGGCGCGGGCGATGGCGGCACGGGCCTCCGCCAGGGCCCGGTAGGCCTCACGGCGCAGGGTCCAGCGCGCGGCACGCTGGTCATGAGGTCCGGGGCTTGCGCCTGGCAGGCGGTTATCGCTCGGGGCGAGGGCTTCGCCGGGCAGGCGGCTGTCGTTCGGCGAGTGGCGGTGGTGCCGCGAGTAGCGGTCGTGCAGTACGTGGCCTTCGCTGTGCACGTGGCCTTCGCTGAGCGCGCGGCCCTCGCCGAGAGCGTCGCCCGCGCTGAGTACGCGGCCCTCGCCGAGTACGTGGCTCGTGCTGAGTACATGGCGCTCGCTGAGTACATGGCCCTCGCCGAGCGCGCGGCCCTCGCCGAGTACGTGGCTGAGGTACGCGTGCGCGGCACCGCCCGCCGTGGCGAGCCGGGCGTGTACGCCGCCGGCGCGCTGCCCCGGCATCGGAAGGTGTCCGACGACCAGGACGATGGCGCAGGCCAGCAGGGTCTCGGCGATGCGGCTGACGGATGCCTGTGGTTCGCCGCCGGCCATCACCAGGGCGAGGACGAGGACGGTCACGACGGCGGTCTGGGCGGCGAAGTGCCGGGTGGCGACGGGGATCAGCGCGCCGCAGACTGCGACGAGCGCCACGAGGCCTTCCGGCCGGGGCAGCACCGCCGCGAAGGCGGCAAAGACGACGGCGCCCAGCACGGTCCCGGCCGCCCGGCACAGCACGCGCGAGGCGAGCGGGCCGAGGTCGGGCTTGACCAGGAAGACGGCGGTGGCGGGCAGCCAGTACCAGTGCGCGTGCTGCCCGTACCACTGGGCGTGGTGCAGGGCCTGGGCCACGGCGGCACTGACGCCGAAGCACAGGGCGACGCGCAGGCCGTATTCGCGGCCACCGGCGCCGACGACCGCGCGGAGCCGGTTCCGGGCCGTACGCCGGCGGGTGTGCAGGTCGCCGCCGGCGGCCCGGTCGAAGGCCTCGGCCGCGTGCAGCAGGGCGTCGTCCAGGGCGCGCAGGGCGGGGCCGGTGCGGGTGGGGGCGGGCAGCGGCCCGGTGTGGGTGCCACCGCGTACGGCGGCGGCGAGCCGCCGGGGTCCCTCGGACGCCCGGGCGGTGACGCCCTGCCCGGCCCAGGCGAGGGCGGTGGCGGCCTCGGCGAGCGGGAGGGCGGCGGCGTACTGCGCGTGCAGCCGGCGTTCGGCGGCACCGGAGGCGCAGCGCCGCAGCCGGGGTCCGGCGAGGGCGTCCTGCGCTTGGTCGAGGGCGGCGGTGAGGGCGGCGCGGCGCGCGGTGGCGTGCCGGGTGCCGGCGGCGTCGAGCAGTGCGGCGATCGCGTCGTAGACCCCGGCGACGGCCTGCCGCTCCCCGTCGAAGCGGAAGTCGCCGGTCAGGGCGCCGGGCGTGGGCAGCGCGAGCCGCAGGAGCAGCAGCCACCCGGCGCCGGCGAGGAAGGCGAGGGTGCTGTGCCAGCCCGGGTCGGGCAGTGGCATCCCGGCGCCGACGGCGGTCGCGACGAGCAGTTGGGTACCTGTGGCGGACGCGACGGGCCCGACGGCACTGAGGCTGCCTGCCGCGAACCCGAGCACGGTGAGCCCGAGGGTCAGGGCCACGGCTCCGGCGTGGTCCCCGGCGCAGGTCCCGGCGAACAGGCCGACGGCGCCGGCGAGCGCGGGCAGGCCGAGCCGCTTGACGGAGCTGCGGCGGCTGCCGGGCCGGTCGTTGATGCCGGCGAGCATGGCGGCGATGGCGGCGACGACACCGAGGGAGGCCCGGCCGGCGAGGACGGCGGCGAGCAGCAGGGGCCCTGCGGCCAACGCCCCTCGCGTCACCGCGCTCCACGGCACGGGCTCCCGGTGGGCACGCAGAGCGTGCGCGAGCCAGGGCGGAAGGACGGGGGCGGCGCGGCGCGACACGGGGCTCCAGTCGTCTGGTCGAGGGCGGGGGTGAGCCTTCGGGCGACGGTGGCCGGGCTGGCGGGGTGTGGTGTCCAGGGTAGGCCGCGTTGTTGGAGGGGAGGAAACGGCTGCGTTTCGGCGGCGTGACGCCGGGCTTCCGTGCGGGTCTCGCGGCGGACGAACCCGGGAGGGGCGTGCGCGGAACGGGCGAGCGCGGGAGGGGCAGGCGCCGGAGGAGGCCGCCTGTCGCGCCGACCTGCCCCATACGGTCGGCGCCGACAACGAAACCGACCCCGCACCCACCGACTCACCGACTCACCGACTCACCGACTCACCGACTCACCGACGGAACGAAACCATCACCATCACCGTCACCGTCACCGTCACCGAGAAGACGCCACCCCGTCGCTGCTGAACGCCGCCACCGCCCCGGTGAGGAGTTCGTCGACCTCCGTGACGACCGCGGTCAGCGCTTCGGGGTCGGGTCGCAGGCCGCTCAGCAGGGTGTCGACGCCGCCCAGTCCCGCGCGTTCGACGAGCCACTTCTCGTTGGTGACCCACTCGCCGCGCGCCGCCATCACCGCGTGTGCCGTGTGGGTCGTCGCGAGCGCGATCGCGCCCGCGACCTGGGTGGCGGCGCCCTTGGGAGCATGGCCGGCCTTGGCGTAGGCGAGGGTGGCGGCGGCCATGCCGTACCAGCGGCCGGGGGCGTTCTCCCGCAGCGCGCTCGGATAGCCGTCGGGCTGTTCCAGGCTGCCCCGCAGGACCTTGTTGATCGCCAGTTCGGCGACGAGGAGGTACGTCGGGATGCCCGCGAGGTGGAACATCAGCGGCTCGATGCGGAAGCGGCCCTCCTCGGCCTCCGCCCACTCGTGCTCGACGACGTCGAGGTCGCGGTAGTGCACGTCCACGCGCCGTCCCTCGACGGTCAGCCAGGCGCCGCCGTTGAAGACGCCGCCGCCCCAGCCGCCGATCTCGGAGACCTCGCCGGGCCAGCCGACGGCCCGCAGGTCGGCGGGGTCGAAGGCGCCGCGGTAGTAGAGCGCCAGGTCCCAGTCGCTGTCGGGGCGTTCGGACCCCTGCGCGCGGGAGCCGCCGAGGGTCACGGCCCGTACGCCGGGCAGCGCGGCGAGCCGGTCGGCGACGGTGTCGAGGAAGGCCTGGTCGGTACGGGAGGACACGGCGGCGGCTCCTGCCGGTCGGGGGCGCGGGTCGTCAGGGGTCGGCGGAAGCGTACGCCGCTCGCCCCGGCGCACGCACGGCGATATCCGGGTGCGTCGCGCGATCGCAGGCCGCATCATCGGCGGGTTGCCTCCTCGTCCGACCGATCCTCCGGAGCCCGCATGATCCGCCGCGTCACCGCACCCGGCCTGTTCCCGCCGCCCGCCTACTCGCACGCGTCCGTTGTGGAGGCCGGTACGAGACTCGCCTTCCTCGCCGGGGCGATGCCGCTCGACGCCGACGGAAAACTCGTCGGGGAGGGGGACCCGGTGCGGCAGGCCGAGCGGGTGATCGCCAACCTCGCCGAGCAACTCGGGGCGGTGGGCAGCGACTTGACCCACGTTCTGACGACCGACGTGTACGTGGTGAGCGACCAGCCCGCGGTGCTGTCCGCCGTGTGGGACGTCGTCACGGCGTCCGGTCTGAGCGCCGGGCCGCACGCGGCGACCCTGCTCGGCGTGGCCTGCCTCGGCTGTCCGGGCCAGCTCGTGGAGATCACGGCGACCGCCGTCGTACCCGAGGAGCACCGCCCGTGACCGAGGTGCGCGAGACGACAGGGACAGGTGAGGCGAACGTCGTGCTGCGGCGGGCCGTGGCCACCGATGCAGAGGTGGCGGCCGGTGTCTGGTTGCGGTCGTTCGCCGCCGCGCTGCCGACCGTCGTACGGCCACGGTCCGACGACGAGGTGCGGTGGTACTTCCGTGAGGTGCTGGTACCGCAGGCCGAGACGTGGGTCGCCGAGGCGCCGGGCGGTGACCTGGTGGGCGTGATGGTGCTCGACGGCGGAGAGCTCGCGCAGCTCTATCTCGCCCCGGACTGGCGGGGGCGCGGCCTCGGGGACCGCTTCGTCGCCCTGGCCAAGAACCGCTCCCCGGCCGGGCTGAACCTGTGGACCTTCCAGGTCAACGAGGCAGCCCACCGCTTCTACGAACGGCACGGTTTCGTGGCCGTCGAGCGCACGGACGGCAGCGGCAACGAGGAGCGGGAACCGGACGTGCGGTACGTGTGGCGACCTGGTCGGGCGTCCGGGTGACGGGGACGGGCCCCCGGGGGGACTGGCCGTCGAACCGACCGGCATCGCCCGCCCCCCTCTGCGCGCTTCGCGCCACGCGCTACGCGTCGACATACTTCCCAGCGGCGCTCCGCTCCGCCGCCCGCACTAGGGCTGCGCCCCTCGGCGCTCCCGCGTCAGTCCCCGGCACCCCCGCCCCACACCCGCCGTTTCGGCAGCGGTCTCGCGTAGCTGCCGGCGCGGCTGGTCGTGAGGCCCAGTCCCACCAGGGACTCCGCGAGCCGTACCGCCGCGCCCACCCCGTCCACGACCGGCAGCCCCAGCTTCTCCCCCACCGTCCGCTGCAGTCCCGTCATCCCGGCGCACCCCAGCACCAGGACTTCGGCGCCGGCCCGGCGGGCCCGCTCTGCGGCGGCGAGGAAGGCGGACTCCGTGCGCTCGGCGTCGCCCAGGTCGAGGACGTTCAGGCCGGTGCCGACGACGGCGGCGCAGTTGCGGCCGACGCCCGCCGTCTCCAGGCTGTCCTCGATCTGCCCGCACGACCGCTCCAGGGTGGTGACGACGCCGTACCGCCGCCCGAGCAGACAGGCCAGATGGGCCGCGGCCTCCGTGATGTCCACGACCGGCACGTCCACCAACTCCCGGACGCCCTCCCGCCCGTGCTCCCCGAAGCCGGCCATGACGACGGCGTCGTACGACGGTCCCTGGTACGTCCGCAGCGCGTCCATGACCGCCGCGGCCGAGAGGTAGCTGTCGAGCCAGCCCTCCGCGGACTCGGGCCCCCACGCGGGGGTCAGCCCGGTCACGGTGGTGCCCGGGCCCGCCGCGGCCCGGGCACCTCGTACGATCTCCTCGGTCATCGACTGCGTGGTGTTGCAGTTCGTGACGACGATCCGCACTCCGTTGCGCACTCAGCCCTCCGTCGCCGCGCGCTCGCTCCGGCACAGCAGGACGTACAGCCCCGCGGCCAGTGCCGTTCCGATGAACCAGGAGTACGGCGCCACGTCGCCGAAGGTCTTCACGAGCGCGAGCACCGCCGCGACCGCCGCCGACGGCAGGAACGCCCACAGTGCCTTCGGGTTGACGCCCTTGCGGTAGTAGTAGCGGGAGCCGGGCTCGGCGTTGAAGAGCTGGTCGACGTCGATGCGGCCGCGCTTGACCCAGTAGTAGTCGACCATGATCACGCCGAACAGCGGGCCGAGGAAGGCGCCGAGGCCGCCGAGGAAGTAGTTGACGACCGTCGGGTTCGAGAACAGGTTCCACGGGGTGACGGCCAGCGCCGCGACCGTGCTGATCATGCCGCCGACCTTGAAAGTGATCTTCTGCGGCCAGACGTTGGCGAGGTCGTACGCCGGTGAGACGAAGTTGGCGACGATGTTGACGCCCATGGTGGCGATGGCGAAGGTCAGCGCGCCCAGCACGAGCACCCAGGTGTTGCCGATCTCGGCGACGAGGTGGGCCGGGTCGGTGATCTCCTTGCCGAACACCTCGTACGCGCCCGCCGTCACGATGACCGACACGATCACGAACGCCGTGGAGTTGATGGGCAGGCCCCAGAAGTTGCCGCGCCTGACGGTCCGGTAGTCGGGCGCGAAGCGGGAGAAGTCGCAGAAGTTGAGCATCAGCGTGCCGTAGGTGGCCAGCACCAGGCCGATCGCGCCGAACCACTGGCGCCACTGCTCCCCCACCGGCACCGGGTGCGGCGTCGAGGTCAGCGAGATGGTCCAGCCGGCCTTGGCGAGGATCCACACGGCGAGCGCGATCATCACGATCCAGATGGCCGGGCCGCAGAAGTCCTGGAACTTGCGCACCGATTCCATGCCCCGGCTGATGATCGCCGCCTGCACGAGCCACAGCGCGACGAAGGAGACCCAGCCGAGCGCGTCGAGCCCCAGGAAGGAGTTGTGGGTCCAGGACTCCAGGCCCGGCCAGGCCGCCAGCAGCATCACGTTGACGGCGACGGAGGCGAGGTAGGTCTGGATGCCGTACCACATGATGGCGATGACGGCCCTGATCAGCGCCGGGATGTTGGCACCCCAGACGCCGAAGCCGATGCGGCCGACGACCGGGAAGGGCACGCCGGTGCGCTGCCCTATGCGGCCCATCATGTTCATCCCGACGTAGATGATCACGAAGCCGACCAGCAGGGACGTGAAGATCTGCCAGACGTTCATGCCGAGGAACAGCAGGCCGGCGGCGAAGGTGTAGTTGCCGAGGTTGTGGACGTCGGACATCCACAGCGCGAACAGGTCGAAGACCTTCCAGGTGCGCTTCTTCGCGGGCGCCAGGTCTTCGTTGGTGAGGCGGGGATCGGGGACGAACGCTGCTGTGCCGGTGGCTTCGGCACGGTCGGCGAGGGACACGGGACCTCCAGGAGCGAGGGAGCGGAGGACTGCTTTGCCGGGCGTTTGGTATACCAAACTGGGGTCATGCTCCTCCCGTCAACCGTTCGGACCGATGTCGTTGCCGTTAACGCTCCGTAAAACGCGCCCGGAGTCCGCGAAGATGGGCCCATGGCGAAGATCGAACCCCTCGGCGCCGTGCGCGAACGCGTCCTGGCCGGCCTGCGGCAGGACATCATCGCGGGCCGGCTCCGCCCCGGCGACCGGCTCGTGGAACGCGAACTGGCCGAACGTTTCGGGGTCTCACGGGTTCCGGTCCGCGAGGCGATCCGTGCCCTGGTCGCCGAGGGCTTCGTCCTGTTCGAGACGCCACGCCGCACGGTCGTACGCCGGCTCACCCCGGCCGACGTCAAGGAACTCTTCGAGCTGCGCGAGGCGTTGGAGGTGTACGCGGCCGGGCTCGCCGCGGCGCGGGCGACCCCGCAGGCCCTGGCGGAACTGCGCGACCTGCTGGACACCGCGGCCCGCGCCACCGCCGCCGGGGACGCCGAGGCGATCACCGACGTCAACACCCGTTTCCACGACCACGTCCTCGCCACCGCCGGCAACGGCCTGCTGATCTCGGTCATGGAACCGGTCGACGGCCGCCTCCGCTGGCTCACCCGGCGCAACGAGGAATGGCCCCAGCTCCTCACCGAACACCGCGAGTTGTACGAGGCCATCGCCTCCGGTGACCCGGACCGCGCCCGCGCCCTCGCCCTGCGCCACGTCCAGGCCAACTACCGCTCGACGGTGCGGCACCTGTTCGGGGAGACGGCGGAGGAGAGTGAGGAAACGGAGGGGGGCGGCACCGGCCCCGGGGCCTGAGCGACGGCGAGCGGCACGGTAGGCACCTGCCGGTCAACCGCGCGCGTACTTGTCCGTCGCCGCCACCAGCGCGTCCACCATTCCCGGGGTGCCCGCGTCGTGTCCGGCCTCGTCCACGATCACCAACTCGCTGCCCGGCCAGGCGTGGTGCAACCGCCACACGGTGCCGAGCAGGTTGCCGAAGTCGAGGCTGCCCTGGACCATCGTGCCGGGGATGTCCTTGAGGAGAGGCGCGTCGCGCAGCACGACCCCCTCGTCGTTGTCCGCGCCGAGGAAATGGTCGTTGCCGAAGTAGTGCGTCACCGTGCGGGCGAAGCCCATCCGGAACTCCGGCTCCTCGAAGCGCGGCACCGAGCGGGGCGGCGCCGGAATGATCGCCGTCTCCCAGTCGGTCCAGCCGCGCGCCGCCCGCTCGCGCACCTCGGGATCGGGGGACTCGATGAGCCGGTTGTACGCGGCGGCCGGATTGCCGTCCCGCTCGTCCTCCGGGAGCAGGGCGAGGAACCGCTCGAACGCCTCCGGGAAAAGCTTCCCCAACCCCCGCGTCAGCAGCGTCACCTCACGGTTCGCGCCGGTCGCCACCGCCGTCAGCACCAGCTCGGACACCACGCCCGGATGCGTCTGCGCGTACCGCAGTCCGAGCACCGACCCCCACGACCCGCCCCACACCAGCCAGCGCTCGATCCCCAGGTGCCGGCGCAGCACCTCCAGGTCGGCCATCACATGCTGGGTCGTGTTCACGCTCATGTCGGTGTCGTACGCGCTCGCGTGCGGCGTGGAACGCCCGGACCCGCGCTGGTCCAGCAGCACGATCCGATAGGCGGCGGGGTCGAACAGCCGACGCAGGTAGGGGCTGCTGCCGGAACCCGGCCCGCCGTGCAGCACCAACGCGGGCTTGCCGCGCGGGTTTCCGCACGTCTCCCAGTAGACGCGGTTGCCGTCACCGACGTCGAGCATTCCCTGGTCGTACGGTTCGATCTCCGGATACAGGCCCATCCGGGCACCGTAACGTCCACGCACCGGACACGTCGTCTCAATTTTCCGGAGCGACCGCGAGGTCCGCCGCCCGTGCCGCCGCTCTCAGGACGTCCCGCAGCATCTCGGGGGTGAGCCGCCCGGTGAAGGTGTTGCGCTGACTCACGTGGAAGCAGCCGAACAGGTCCAGCCGCCGACCGTCGAGGCCTCCGCCGCCCAGCCCCCTGGAGTCGTCAGGACCATGGTGGCCGTCGGTCTCGTTGTGACCGTCAGGCCCGTCGCGGCCGTCAGGCCCGTCGCGGCGGTTGGCCTCATCGCTGCCGTCGGCGTCGTCGCGGCCGACGGGCTCGCCGCGGCCGTCATGACCGGCGGAGGTGCCGGAGGCGGCGAGGGTCACCCGGGCACCGTGGGCGAACACCGGCCGCGGCCTGGGCACCGTCCAGCCCGCCTCCGCGAACGCCGGCAGGGCCGCCTGCCAGCCGAACGCGCCCAGTACGACGACGGCCCGCAGCGTCGGCCGCAACAGCCGCAGCTCCTGGACCAGCCAGGACCTGCACGTGTCGCGCTCGCCGGGGGTGGGCTTGTTGGCGGGCGGCGCGCAGTGCACGGGCGACGTGACCCGTACCCCGTGCAGCTCCAGCCCGTCCCCGACGGCGACGGACGTGGGCTGCGTCGCGAGACCCACGTCGTACAGCGCCCGGTACAGCACGTCTCCGGAACGGTCCCCGGTGAACATCCGCCCGGTTCTGTTGCCGCCGTGCGCCGCCGGGGCGAGGCCGACGATCAGCAGCCGCGCGTCCGGCGGCCCGAAGCCCGGCACGGGCCGGCCCCAGTACGTCTCGTCGGCGAAGGCGGCACGCTTGACCCGCGCCACCTCCTCCCGCCAGGCGACCAGCCTCGGACAGGCCCGGCAGTCCGAGATCCGCCGGTCGAGAGTGGCGAGGCCGCTGGTGTCCATGCCCCAACGGTAGGCCGACGTAATTTCCGGCGCCCTGTCCCGGCCCCGGTATTAAGGTCGGGGGCATGGTTGCCAAGGATGCGGACCACCACGACAGGGTGGACGGGCACGGGGCGAACGAGGTCCCACGGCGCGGCGGCTCCCGCGATGCCGACCGGGCACGTACGGCCGAGGTCCCGAACAGCGCCGCCGCCGGTGCCGATGCCAACGCCGATGTCGACGCCGATGCCGGTACCGGCGCCAACGCCGATGCCCATGCCAGCGCCGAAGGCGCCGCCGTTCCCCAGAGCGGTGCCCCTGCCGCCCAGGACACCCTCGATCCGAAGGTCGCCGCCGCCCTCGCCGCTGCCGAGGCCGCCGGCCCCAAGAGCGGTGAGACCGTCCGGGTCGACAGCTGGATCTGGGCCGTCCGCCTGATCAAGACCCGCTCCGCCGGAGCCACCGCCTGCCGGGGCGGCCACGTCCGCGTCAACGGTGAGCGCGTGAAGCCCGCCTATTCCGTGCGCGTCGGTGACGAGGTGCGGCTGCGGCACGAGGGCCGGGAGCGGGTCGTGATCGTGAAGCGGCTGATCCGCAAGCGGGTCGGCGCCCCGGTCGCCGTCCAGTGCTATGTCGACAACTCCCCGCCGCCCCCGCCCCGCGAGGCCGTCGCCCCCGCCGGCATCCGCGGCCGCGGCGCCGGTCGCCCGACCAAGCGGGACCGCCGTGAGCTGGAGCGCCTGCGCGCCCTGAAAGGCTTGAGCAACCCGGGCGGCCGGCCCCGCGGCGGCCGGTGAGGCAGCCACTGACTGGAGGTGCGGAGCCGTAGGCCCTGGGCGCGGGGCGGGCTCCGCGCTCCGGGCGCCGCACCACCGACGACAACGGCGTGAACGCCACCGTCACCGTCACCGTCACCGTCACCGTCTGAGTATGCGCAACAGATCCGTGTTGTGCCCGCGCCGGGCCCACGCGATGAGGGCGAGCGGCAGGATCAGGATGACCGGCGTCGCGGCGTACTCGCCGTCGAAGACGGTGACCTGGACGACGAACGCGCCCACCATCAGCGCGCTCAGCGCCATCGCCGCGACCGACTGCAGCACGGGTATCAACAACGCGACGGCTCCGGCGAGTTCGAGTGCGCCGATGGTGTACATGCCCGCACTGCCCCAGCCGAGCTCGTCGAACGACTCGACGGCCGACGAGTGCGCGATCAGCTTCGGCAAGGCACTCGCGATACCGAAGAAGAGCGCGAGGACGACCTGCAGAACGCGCAGGGCGACACGGGCACGCCGGCCCCGGGCACTCGTGGACCCGGCGACGACAGAAGCGGTGTTTCCGGACATACGTCCTCCTGTGTGAAGCGGTCGTGGCTGTCACGGAGGAAGACCGCCGCAGCCCTCACAACTCATCGCTCACCGCCGGCCTTTCCCCCAGGGCTCCTCCCCTGCCCCGGCCTTTCGCCACCCGGCCTTCCCCCGCCCCGGCCTCCCCCCGCCTCCGCCTTTCCCCGCCTCGGCCTTTCCCTGCCGCGACCTTCCCTCGCCTCGGCCTTCCGTCTACGCCCCCACCGGCACCGCCCTCACCCACGTCCCGTCCTCCGTCAGATACCGGTCCACCCGCAGGCCCGCCTCGCCGAGCGCCTCCTCGAACCGCTCCTTCGTCAGCGGCCGGGAGAGGAAGGTCTGGGTCCAGACCGCGTCCGGGAACTCGTACTCCACGTGGACCGAGTCGACCCCGTCGCCCACAGGCTCCGCCGACACGATCCGCACGGTGAACCCGGCGGGGTCGACGCGCTCGCGCGGTACGCGGGCGTGGAAGTCCTCGCCCTCCCGCTGGATCAGCACACAGCCGTCCTCGGCGACATGCCGTACGCAGGTGCGCAGCAGTCCGCGCCGCACTTCGGTGTCGCCGGCGTGCACGAGGAACGACGCGAGCATCACCACGTCGAATCTCTCGCCCAGGTCGAGCTTCTCGATCGGGCCGCATATGGTGCGCGCTGCGCGGACGCGCTCCAGCATCTCGGCGGACTCGTCGACCGCCGTGACCGTGAACCCGCGTTCCAGCAGTGGATGCGTCACCCGGCCCACGCCGCAGCCCAGCTCAAGGATGTGCGCCCCCGCAGGGACGGCCGCGGTGATCACGTCCGGCTCGTTTCCCACCGGTAGCCGTGAGTACAGCTCGACCGCGCAGCCGTCCGGGGTGATCGCCCCCGGCCCCGTCCCCTCGTAGCCCTCACGCATTTTCCGTTTCATGCCCGTCCAACGGACCGCGTCCGCACACCCGTTCCCCCTCGGGCACGGTTCACCCGACCGAGTGACGGCAGCGTGACGGTCCTTGCGGACCGTGTGGCACGGCGTCAGGAGTCGAAGCGCGCGGCCTTCAGGTACTCCGGGTTCGGGTCGAGGGCGGCCGCCAGCCGGAAGTGGCGTTTGGCCTGGTCGGGGCGGCTGAGACGCTCGTAGGTGCGGGCGAGCGCGAAGTGCGCGAAGGCGTTGTCGGGCTCGCGCTCCAGGACGATGCTGAATTCCAGTTCGGCGGGTCGCAGTTGCGCGGCGGCGAAGAAGGCGCGCGCACGCAGCAGTCGCGCCGCGGTGTTCTCCGGATGGGCGGCGATCACGTCGTCGAGCAGTTTCACCGCGCCCCGCGGATCCCGTGCGGCGAGCAGCTGCTCGGCGGCACGGAAGTCGATGACATGGGTCTCCGGAGTACGTCCGGTCGATCCGCTGGTGTCGGGCACGGCTGAGTCCTTCCCACGCTGGAAGGGTTCAACGCGTGAACCGGGGGCTGCTATTCCTCCGGGCGGCCGGCCTGCTGCCGCGTCGCGGGGGCCCGGCGGGCGAGTTCGGCCCACACCTCCGTCACGCGCTGCCGCAGCTCCTCCAGCGGTACGTCGTTGTCGATGACGATGTCCGCGATCTCCCGGCGCTGCTCGCGGGTGGCCTGGGCGGCCATGCGCGCCCGCGCGTCCTCCTCGGTCATGCCCCGCTGCCGCACCAGCCGGTCGAGCTGGGTCTCGGGGCTCGCGTCCACGACGATCACGAGGTCGTACAGCGGCGCGAGGCCGTTCTCCGTGAGCAGCGGGACGTCGTGGACGACGACGGAGTCCTCGGCGGCGGCGTCCTCCAGTTCGCGGGAGCGGGCGCCGACCAGGGGGTGCACGATCTTGTTCAGGACGGCCAGCTTCTCCGGGTCGGCGAAGACGATGGAGCCCAGCCTGGGCCGGTCCAGGCTGCCGTCCGGGGCGAGTACGTCCGCGCCGAAGGCCGCGACGACCGCGTCGAGACCGGGCGTCCCGGGCGCGACGACTTCGCGCGCGATGCGGTCCGCGTCGATGAGGACCGCCCCGCACTCGACGAGCAGCCGTGACACCTCGCTCTTGCCGGCGCCGATCCCGCCGGTCAGGCCCACCTTCAGCATGAGCGGAAGCTTAGGCCCTGCGACGGGCGAGCCACGCGGCGGGGACGGCGGACCGGCGGTGTACCGGCCGCCCCGCCCGGGCCGGCGGCCATCGCCGCCGGGCCGGGTCCACGACGTGGCGCCTGCCGTGCTCCGGGCGACGTCGCCGCTTTACGGACGCGCCCTAGCCCTCCCCTTCCCGCTCCGCAAGGAATCGTTCGAACTCGCGCCCGATCTCGTCCGCGGACGGGATCTCGACGGCTTCGGCGAGCATGTTGCCGCGTGTCTCGGCGCCCGCGGCGGCGTCGTACTGGTGCTCCAGGCCCTGGACGAGGGCGGTGAGTTCCTCGTCGCCCTCCTGGATCTGCCGGTCGATCTCCGTCTGCGTGCGGTGCGCGTCGGTGCGCAGTCCGTGGGTGACGCCGGGCAGGACGAGTCCGGTCGCCGCCGTGATGGCTTCCAGGACGGTCAGCGCCGCGTCCGGGTACGGAGAGCGGGCGATGTAGTGCGGGACGTGCGCGGCGACGCCCAGGACGTCGTGTCCGGCCTGCATCAGGCGGTACTCGACGAGTGCCTCCGCGCTGCCGGGCACCTGGGCCTCCTCGAAGGGGCTGCGGTGGCCGGGGACGAGGTCGGTGCGGTTGCCGTGCGGGGTGAGGCCGACGGGCCGGGTGTGCGGGACGCCCATGGGGATGCCGTGGAAGTTCACGGACAGGCGCACGCCGAGGCGCTCCACGACATCCCGGACGGCGGCGGCGAAGCCTTCCCACTCGACGTCGGGCTCCGGGCCGGACAGCAGCAGGAAGGGCGCTCCGGTGGTGTCCTGGAGGATGCGCACCTCGATGGCGGGTTCCTCGTAGTCGGTCCAGCGGTCGCGCTGGAACGTCAGCAGCGGGCGCCGGGCGCGGTAGTCCACGAGCCGGTCGTGGTCGAAACGGGCGACGAGTTGGTGGGGCAGCGAGTCGAGCAGCCGGTCGACGATCTGGTCGCCGGTCTCACCCGCGTCGATGTAGCCGTCGAAGTGGTAGAGCATGACAAGGCCGGCCGATTCCTGGGCGAGCGCCATGTCGACCACGGCCAGGCCCTTCGGCTCCCATGCGTACAAACCCTGCGGATCAGGCACAGTGACCGCTCCTCCTCGTGTTCGTACCGCACAACGTGGTGCGGGACACGCGCATTCCCCGCCCGTGGCCTGATCAGGCTGTCTTTACCGCCCTTTTCCCATCGCCGTCGCGGTCGTTGATGTGCGCGCGGCGTGTCGCGTCGTCGGCACGCGCGCGTCGGCGGGCGACGACGGCCCGGCGTGCGCGGAGTGAGGGCACGGCACACGTTGCCGACCGAACGGTCACCGCGGGAACCGCTGAGGGCCCGCATCCTCGAAAGGATGCGGGCCCTCAGTTCACGAGCTACTGCGCAGTGATCAGCTACTGCTCAGTGGTCAGCTCTGGCCACCGGCGAGCTTCTCGCGGAGCGCGGCCAGCGCCTCGTCCGAGGCAAGCGCACCGGAGTTGTCCGGGCCCTCGGAGGAGTACGAACCGCCACCACCGGACGCGGCCGGAGCGGCGGCCTCGCCACCCTCGGCGGCAGCGGCGGCGTCGGCCTCGCGGGACTTGATGACCTGCGCCTGGTGCTGCTCGAAGCGCTGCTGCGCCTCGGCGTACTGGCGCTCCCACTCCTCGCGCTGCTTCTCGTAACCCTCGAGCCAGTCGTTGGTCTCGGGGTCGAAGCCCTCGGGGTAGATGTAGTTGCCCTGGTCGTCGTAGGACGCGGCCATGCCGTACAGGGTCGGGTCGAACTCGACCGCCGACGGGTCGGCACCGAAGGACTCGTTGGCCTGCTTCAGCGAGAGGCTGATGCGACGGCGCTCGAGGTCGATGTCGATGACCTTGACGAAGATCTCGTCGTTGACCTGGACGACCTGCTCCGGGATCTCCACGTGGCGCTCGGCCAGCTCGGAGATGTGGACCAGACCCTCGATGCCCTCGTCCACGCGGACGAACGCACCGAACGGCACCAGCTTCGTGACCTTGCCGGGCACGACCTGGCCGATCTGGTGGGTGCGGGCGAACTGCTGCCACGGGTCTTCCTGGGTCGCCTTCAGCGACAGGGAGACGCGCTCGCGGTCCATGTCGACGTCCAGGACCTCGACCGTGACCTCCTGGCCGACCTCGACGACCTCGGAGGGGTGGTCGATGTGCTTCCAGGACAGCTCGGAGACGTGGACCAGACCGTCGACGCCACCCAGGTCCACGAAGGCACCGAAGTTGACGATCGAGGAGACCACGCCGGAGCGGACCTGACCCTTCTGGAGGGTCGTGAGGAAGGTCTGGCGGACCTCGGACTGCGTCTGCTCCAGCCAGGCACGGCGGGACAGGACCACGTTGTTGCGGTTCTTGTCCAGCTCGATGATCTTGGCCTCGAGCTCCTTGCCCACGTAGGGCTGGAGGTCGCGAACACGGCGCATCTCGACCAGGGAGGCCGGGAGGAAGCCGCGGAGGCCGATGTCGAGGATGAGACCACCCTTGACGACCTCGATGACGGTACCGGTGACGATGCCGTCCTCTTCCTTGATCTTCTCGATGGTGCCCCAGGCACGCTCGTACTGGGCGCGCTTCTTCGAGAGGATCAGGCGGCCTTCCTTGTCCTCCTTCTGGAGGACCAGGGCCTCGATCTCGTCGCCGACGGCGACGACCTCGTTCGGGTCGACGTCGTGCTTGATCGAGAGCTCTCGGCTCGGGATGACACCTTCGGTCTTGTAACCGATGTCGAGCAGGACCTCGTCCCGGTCGACCTTCACGATGACGCCGTCGACGATGTCGCCGTCGTTGAAGTACTTGATCGTCTCGTCGATCGCGGCGAGGAAAGCTTCCTCGTTACCGATGTCGTTGACCGCTACCTGCGGGGTGGTGGCGGTGGTCTCGGTGCTGCTCGTCATGTGGGAAAGGGCTCCGGTACGGACATTGAAGTCGTAGGTACTGCTTACGCCGGGAGCCCGTTTCGCTCTGCAGAAGCCGGACAGCCAAGGAAGCGCCATTCCAGACACCGGGTGCCCGGTGGCGCCTCGACAACCGAGGGGACATACAACAGATGCGAGCGCAGCCTGCTACGTCTGAGGTGCGCAGGCCCGCAGCGCAACTTGTAGCATACGGGGGCAGCCGGGCAGGGTCAATGCGCGAACCGCGCACCCGGGACGGATCACCGCATACCCGGCACAAAACCTGTCTCCCGAGGCCATCAGGCACCGGGCTGTCCCTCTCGCGCGAGGCACGAGAACCGCCGGGACGGGCTGGACGGAAGAGTACGACGAGGGAGCCGATCATCCAAGAGCCCGTAGCGTCCGAACCCGAGGCCACCCGTCGGGACGCCGGAGTCGCGGAAAGCGTCCGGGCGAACCGCGGCTGGTGGGACCGCAACGCGGACGAGTACCAGACCGAGCACGGCACCTTCCTCGGCGACGACCGGTTCGTCTGGGGCCCCGAGGGCCTGGACGAGGTGGAGGCCGAGCTGCTGGGCCCGCCGGACGAACTGAAGGGGAAGGACGTCCTGGAGATCGGGGCCGGCGCGGCGCAGTGCGCGCGCTGGCTGGCCGCGCAGGGCGCCCGCCCGGTCGCCCTGGACATCTCGCACCGGCAGCTCCAGCACGCGCTGCGGATCGGCGGATCGTTCCCGCTGGTGTGCGCCGACGCGGGCGCGCTGCCCTTCGCGGACGGCTCCTTCGACCTGGCGTGTTCGGCGTACGGGGCGCTGCCCTTCGTCGCCGAGCCGGTGCTGGTGCTGAAGGAGGTGCGCCGGGTGCTGCGGCCGGGGGGCCGGTTCGTGTTCTCGGTGACCCATCCGATCCGCTGGGCGTTCCCGGACGAGCCGGGCCCGGAGGGGCTCAGCGTCTCGGGTTCCTACTTCGACCGCACGCCGTACGTCGAGCAGGACGAGGCGGGCCGGGCGGTGTACGTCGAGCACCACAGGACGCTCGGCGACCGGGTCCGGGACGTGGTGGGAGCGGGCCTGCGGCTGGTCGACCTGGTGGAGCCGGAGTGGCCGGCCTGGAACACCTCGGAGTGGGGCGGCTGGTCCCCGCTGCGCGGCAACCTGATCCCGGGGACGGCGATCTTCGTGTGCGAGCGGGACTGAGGGCTGCCTTTCCCCTGATCCCCTGATCCCCGCACGCGTACGTGCACGCGCGCGTGCGGGCCCCGCGGGGCGTACGACACTGGGGGCGTGATCCGTTACGACGCTCTGGACGGCCTGCCCGTACGTACCGCCCTGCCCGCGCTGGACGACGCCCTGGCGAGCCACGGCACCGCCGTGCTGGTCGCCCCGCCCGGGACCGGCAAGACGACGCTGGTGCCGCCGACGCTCGCGGGGCTGCTCGGCGAGGGGCCCGCGCGGCGGGTGGTCGTGGCCGAGCCGCGGCGGATCGCGGCGCGGGCGGCGGCCCGGCGCATGGCGTGGCTGCTGGGCGAGAAGGTCGGCGACAGCGTCGGTTACACGGTGCGCGGGGAGCGGGTCGTGGGGCGGCACACGCGCGTGGAGGTCGTGACGACCGGCGTGCTGCTGCAGCGCCTCCAGCGGGACCAGGAACTGTCCGGCGTGGACGTGGTGGTGCTCGACGAGTGCCACGAGCGGCACCTGGACGCCGACACCGTGGCCGCCTTCCTCTGGGACGTGCGGGAGGCGCTGCGTCCGGAGCTGCGGCTGGTGGCCGCGTCCGCGACGACCGACGCCGAGGGCTGGGCCCGGCTGCTGGGCGGGGCGCCGGTGGTCGAGGCCTCGGACGCCTCGTACGACGTCGAGGTGGTGTGGGCGCCGCCGGCCCGGCCGGTACGGCCGCCGCACGGCATGCGGGTCGATCCGGCGCTGCTCGCGCACGTGGCGTCGGTGGTGCGGCGGGCGCTGGCCGAGCGGGACGGGGACGTGCTGTGCTTCCTGCCGGGCGTCGGCGAGATCGCCCGGGTCGCGGGCCTGCTCGGTGGGCTCGGCGGCGTGGACGTGCTTCAGGTGCACGGGCGGGCGCCGGCGGCCGTGCAGGACGCGGTGCTGGCACCGGGCGAACGGCGCCGGGTCGTGCTGGCGACGTCGGTGGCGGAGTCGTCGCTGACGGTGCCGGGCGTGCGGGTGGTCGTGGACTCGGGGCTGGCGCGGGAGCCGCGGGTCGACCACGCGCGCGGGCTGAGCGCGCTGACGACCGTGCGGGCCTCGCAGGCGGCGGCGCGGCAGCGGGCGGGGCGGGCCGGGCGTGAGGCACCGGGCGCGGTGTACCGGTGCTGGGCGGAGGCGGAGGACGCGCGTCTGCCGCGTTTCCCGGCGCCGGAGATCAAGGTGGCCGACCTGACGGCGTTCGCGTTGCAGGTGGCGTGCTGGGGCGATCCGGACGCGTCGGGGCTGGCGCTGCTGGACCCGCCGCCCAGTGGGGCGATGGCGGCGGCGCGGCGGGTGCTGACGGCGGTGGGGGCGGTGGATTCCGCCGGGCGGGCCACGGAGCGGGGCGCCCGGCTGGCGAGGCTGGGGCTGCATCCCCGGATGGGGCGGGCGCTGGTGGACGCCTCGGCACAGGTCGGCGCCGAGCGGGCCGCCGAGGTGGTCGCGCTGCTCAGCGAGGAGGCGCCGCGGGAGTACGGGGACGACCTCGCCGGTGCGCTGCGGGCCGCGCGGCGCGGGGGCGACGCCTATGCCACGCGGTGGCGTGCGGAGGTGCGGCGGCTGCGGGCCGTCGTGGGCGAGGTGTCCGGACCGGCCGCCCCGGGCGCCGTTCCCGAGGACCGTGCTGTCGGGCTCGTCGCCGCTCTCGCGTTTCCCGAGCGGGTCGCCAAGGCGGACGGTGGCTCGTACCTCATGGTCTCCGGAACCCGCGCCGAACTGTCCGACGGATCCGCGCTGCGGGGCGCGCCCTGGGTCGCCGTCGCCGTGGCCGACCGCCCCGTGGGCAGGGGGCACGCGCGTGTGCAGCTCGCGGCGGCGATCGACGAGGACGCCGCCCGCCTCGCCGCCGGTGCGCTCCGCCAGGAGGACGACGAGGTGCGCTGGAGCGACGGAGACGTCGTCGCCCGGCGCGTGGAGCGGCTCGGCGCGGTCGAGCTCGCGGCCGGGCCGCTGAGAAAGGCCGCTGCCGGGCTCGTGCGCGAGGCGCTGCTGGACGGGCTGCGGCGCGAGGGGTTCGGGCTGCTGCGGTGGTCGGCGGACGCCGAGGTGCTGCGGCAGCGGCTCGCCTTTGTGCGGCTGCACCTCGGCGAGCCCTGGCCGGACGTCGGCGACGACGCCCTGCACGCGCGCGTGGACGAGTGGCTGGAGCCGGAGCTCGGCCGGGCGCGGCGGCGGGCGGATCTGGCGAGGATCGACGCCGGGGAGGCGCTGGCGCGGTTGCTGCCCTGGGCGTCCGGGGAGGCCGGGCGGCTCGACGAACTCGCCCCCGAGCGGATCGCCGTACCCAGTGGGTCCAGAATCCGGATCGACTACTCCCGTCCGGAGCAGCCCGTGCTGGCCGTGAAGCTCCAGGAGATGTTCGGGCTCCAGGAGTCGCCCCGGGTCGCCGGGGTGCCGGTCGTGGTGCACCTGCTCTCCCCCGCCGGGCGGCCCGCCGCCGTCACCGCCGACCTCGCCTCCTTCTGGAAGGACGGCTACAAGGGCGTACGGGCGGAGCTGCGCGGCCGCTATCCGAAGCATCCGTGGCCCGAGGACCCGGCGACCGCCGAGCCGACGCGGCACACCAACGCCCGGCTGCGGCGCTGACCGCCGGGCACTCGGCAAGCGCCCGCACACGCGCAGGGCGCCCCTCCGTTTCGTGGCGGGGCGCCCTGCGGCTCCGTGCGGACTACGCGCTCGGACTCGGGCTCGGCGACGGGCTGGTGGACGGGCTCGGCGACGACGTCTCGGCGGCCGCCACGGTCAGCTCGACCGTGAGGGTCGCGCCGCCCGCTGTGGTGATGCGGAGCAGGAACGTGCCGCTCGTGTCGTCCGCGTAGAGCTTCGGCAGCTTCAGCAGACCGTTCGCGTCCGTCTTCAGGCCGGTGAGGGTGCGGATGGCCCCGCCCTCGGCGTCCTTGAAGTGCGGGCCCTTGTCGTTGACCGTCGGGTCCTCGGCCGACTTGATCAGCGTGGCGGTGGCGGCGACACCGTCCGCGGCGGCGCCCTTGTACGTGGCCCTCACCTCGACCTGGTTCGCGAACTCGCCGCCGGGTGTGCAGGTCAGGGCGGTGTCGCTGGTGCGCGTGAGGGCGTCGGCCACGCGCTCGGTGACGGAGGCCGAGTAGTCCAGGCCGGGGACGAGGCGGCCGACGACGGTGGCGCGGATCGTGAAGTCGCCCGTCTTCTCACCCGCGCGCAGGCCGGGCGAGACCGCCACGCCGGAGCTGTTGGTGACGACCGTGGCGACGCTCTCGCCGTTGGAGAAGGTGGCGTCGGTGGCGCCGTTGATGGTGAACCGGATGCGCACCGCGGCGACCGCCTTGCCCTGCTGGGTCTCGGCGCGGGTGCTGACCCGTCCGGCGAACGCGTCGCCCGCCGTGGCGGTGAGCTTCTCGGTCCCCGCGTCCTCCAGGTGGTGCACCGTGTCGGTGGGCGTGGGGGACGGGGAGGGCGGCGGGGTGGGCTTGGGGCTCGGGGTGCCGGAGGAGGGCGGATTGGGGCTCGGGCTGCCGCTGCCCGGCTTGTCGGACCCGCCGGGCTTCGGGGTGTTCGAGGCGGGCGGCGCCGACGGCCGGGTGCTCGCTCCCGAGCCCTGCTTGTCGTCGCTGCGGCCCACGGGCAGGGTGCCGGTGCCGTCCGGGATCTCGTGCGAGCCCTTGCGGTAGTACTCCAGCCACGACAGGACCGTGTGCAGGTAGTCCTGCGAGTTGTTGTAGCTGAGGATCGCGCGGTTCAGGTCGGCCTGCACGGACAGGTCCCAGCCGTTGCGGCACAGGTAGTGGCCGGCGGCGAGGGCCGCGTCGTAGATGTTGTTGGGGTCCTTCTTGCCGTCGCCGTTGCCGTCGCGGCCCGCCCAGGCCCAGGTGGACGGGATGAACTGCATGGGGCCGACGGCGTTGTCGTAGCTGCTGTTGCCGTCGTAGACGCCGTTGTCGGTGTCCCGGATGAGGGCGAAGCCGTTGCCGTCGAGCTGCGGGCCGATGATCGGGGTGATCGTGGTGCCGTCGGCGTTGACGCGGCCGCCGCGGGCCTGGCCGGACTCCACCTTGCCGATGGCGGCGAGGAGTTCCCACGGCAGGTTGCAGCCGGGCTTGGACTCGCCGAGTGCGGCGGCGGCCTTCTTGTAGGCGTCGAGGACGGTGGCGGGGATGCCGGCCTCGGCCGAACCGGGCGTGACGGGCGTGCCGTCCGTCGGCGACGGCTTCGGGCTGTTCAGCGGCGGCAGGTCCGTGTAGTAGGGCGAGTTGCCGGTCGCGCTGTCGGCGTTCGCCTCCGGCGACGGCGTGGTGTCGGCGGTGGACTGTCTGCCCTGGTCCCCCGGTGTCGCACCGGGAGCCTGGGACGCGGCCAGGGCCGCCACCGCGGCCGCGGCCACGGCGGTGGTCGCCGCCCCCTTGCGCAGCCTCCTGCCGAAATGCGCCGTCATGGAGTGAACCCCCTCCCGTGGACGCCGGAGCGCCCGTCTCTGCCTGGTGTGCTCGCCTTGTTGTGACGGTCGGCCCGCCGCGCCGGTTGCCCTTGTGGAGCCGATTGATTACCGACTCGCGCGGATCGTGTGGTGCCTGTGTGCAGTTGTGCCGCTGTTTCGCGCGGTTTGTCCGTCCGTTCCACGGGCTCGTCGGGCACGGCAGCCCAGGCGACCCTACGACAACTTGCTTGCCTGGGACACCCGTTCGCGCCCGGTATTCCCTGGTCGGCCACCCCTGTGGAAAACCTGCGGTGCGGGAGGCGGGGTCGCGCATACTGGCTCCGGGCGATCTTCGGGGCCGGGGGTCTCGTCAACAACCGTGTCGAGGAGCCGAATTGCCGTTCACTCTCAGCCATGCGGTGGCCGTGCTGCCCGCCGTGCGCACCGACGGGACAGGCCGCGGGCCACTGGTGCCGGCGGTCCTCGTGGCGGGTTCGTTCGCTCCCGACATGACCTACTACGCGGCGAGTGTGCTGTCCGGGGCGATGGAGTTCGGGGACGTGACGCACTCCTTCCGGGGTGTCCTCACGATCGACGTGGTGGTCGCCTGGGCGCTGGTGGGACTGTGGCTGCTGGTGCGGGAGCCGCTGGTGGCCCTGCTGCCGACGGCGGGACAGGGGCGGGTGGCCGCTCTGACGCGGTGCGGGGCGCCACGCGCGCGTGTCACGCCGTCGCTGCTGGGGCGGTGGTACGTGTCGGCGGTGCTGGGCTCGTCGACGCATGTCGTGTGGGACGCGTTCACGCATCTCGACCGCTGGGGGATACGCGTGTTTCCCGCGCTGGGCCGGGAGGTGGCGGGCTCGCCGCTGTACTGGTACCTGCAGTACGGCGGTTCGGCCGTGGCCGCTGTCGTCATCGCCGTGTTCCTGCTGCTCGCGCTGCGGCGGTCACCCCGGGGCGAGGTGATCGGGGTGGCGGCGCTCTCGGTACGGGACCGGTGGCTGGCCGCTGTGGTCATCGGCGGCTGCGCGGTGGTGGCCGCGGTGCAGCGGGCGTTGCGGTGGTGGGCGTACTGGGGGTCGGTCGCCAAGCCCTGGGAACTGATACCGACGGTGTGCTTCGGCGCGGGCGCGGGCCTCGCCCTCGGCGTGCTGCTGTACGCGGCCGGGGTCAGGCTGTGGCGTCCGGCTCCGGTCCGCGGCCGTCCCGGCGGCGTCGGTGCGGAGCCGGACCGTACGGGCGTCCGGTGACGCTCTCCGGGGCCGCGACGAAGACGGTGACCGTCTGTACGGGGCGGGGTCTGGGCAGCGCGGCGAGAGCGAGCGCCAGGTAGCCGCGGACGAGGTCGGCCCACTGCCGCCACGGCAGTGTCTCGCCGGGGCGGGACGCCGAGCGCAGCAGAGTGCGGGCCAGGTCGGCCCACTGGCGCCAGGGCGCGGGGTCGCCGGGGCGGGACTCGGGGCCGCGCAGCGCCAGGTCGATCCGGCCGAGGGCCAGGTTCGTCCACTGCCGCCAGAGCGGGGGGTCTTCCGGGCGGGCGGCGTCGCCGAGGGCCATGGCGCGCAGTACGGGGTCGCGCGGGGTCAGCCGGCGTCGGAGATCTTCGGCCGTGTGCCGGAGGGCGGAGGCGAAGGTGGCGGGGAGGCGGGCGGTGCTTGCGGTGGCCGCGGAGGCCGGGACCGGCGGGAGTGGCACGCGGGTGAGCGCATCGGCGTTCGCCCGCGGGGGCGCCGTCCGGCGGTGGAGCATGCGTATACCCATGCCCGCATCCTGACCGGCGGGGTGGGCGGGGGCGTTTTCGCGGGGGCCACGCGAGTGACGGGCCCTCGGGGTGGGGCGGGGTGGGTCACACGGCCCGGCGCTGTCGGGTTGCCGCCCGCGCCCACCCGTGCCGCCCCGGCGGCACGACCGCCCGCGGCTTGCGGGGTTCGGCCCTCGCCCGCCCGCAGTCCCTCGCGCCGCGCCCGCGCTCGCCCCCGACCGGTTGGGGTGCGGGGGGCCCAGGTGCTGCCCACCCTGGCACCCCGCCCGCCCCGCACGGCTCCCCCGCCGGACAAGAAGCCACGACGGGGCGGGCACGCACACACCGAACGACGCCCTGGCCCCATGACCACCGCGCATACGCGCACCCGACACCAGCACCTGGCACCCGACACCCAGCCCAGCCCCGGCTGGGTGAACGGCTTCCCGCTCCCGCCGGAGGCCTAGTGCGCCGCCGATTCCCAGTCCGCGCCCGCGCCCACCGAGACGCCCAGGGGGACTCGGAGGGTGACCGCGTTGGACATTTCGCGGCGGATCAGTTCCTCCGCCGTGGCGCGCTCGCCGGGGGCGATCTCCAGGACGATTTCGTCGTGGACCTGGAGGAGCATCCGGGACTTCAGGCCGGCCTCGCGCAGCGCCCCGTCCACCTTCAGCATCGCGATCTTGACGATGTCCGCGGCCGTGCCCTGGATGGGCGCGTTGAGGGCCATGCGCTCGGCGGCCTCGCGGCGCTGGCGGTTGTTGCTGTTGAGGTCGGGGAGGTAGCGGCGGCGCCCGAAGAGGGTCGCCGTGTAGCCGGTCGCCCGCGCCTCGTCGACCACGCGGCGCAGATAGTCCCGTACACCGCCGAAGCGCTCGAAGTACGCGTCCATCAGGGCTCGGGCCTCGGCCGCCTCGATGTTCAGCTGCTGGGAGAGGCCGAACGCCGACAGCCCGTAGGCCAGGCCGTACGACATCGCCTTGATCTTGCGGCGCATCTCGGCGTCGACCGCGCTCTGCTCGACCGAGAACACCTGCGCGGCGGCCGTGGTGTGCAGGTCCTCGCCGGAGGTGAACGCCTCGATGAGGCCCGCGTCCTCCGACAGGTGGGCCATCACGCGGAGCTCGATCTGGCTGTAGTCCGCGGTCATCAGGGACTCGAAGCCCTCGCCGACGACGAAGCCTCGGCGGATGGCCCGGCCCTCGTCGGTGCGGACGGGGATGTTCTGCAGGTTGGGGTCGGTCGAGGACAGGCGGCCCGTCGCGGCGACCGTCTGGTTGAAGGTGGTGTGGATGCGGCCGTCGCCGGCGATCGTCTTGATCAGGCCCTCGACCGTGACGCGGAGCTTGGCCTGCTCACGGTGGCGGAGCATGATCACCGGGAGTTCGCTGTCCGTCTGGGTGGCCAGCCAGGCGAGCGCGTCCGCGTCGGTCGTGTAGCCCGTCTTCGTCTTCTTGGTCTTGGGCAGGGCCAGTTCGCCGAAGAGGACCTCCTGGAGCTGCTTGGGCGAGCCGAGGTTGAACTCGTGCCCGGCCGCCGCGTGCGCCTCCTTCACCGCCTGCTGCACCGCGCCGGCGAACATCTGCTCCATGGCCTCCAGGTGGGCCCGGTCGGCCGCGATGCCGTTGCGCTCCATGCGGGCCAGCAGCGCGGAGGTGGGCAGCTCCATGTCGCGCAGCAGGTCTGCGGCGCCCACGTCCTGGAGCCGGCCCTCGAACGCCTCGCCCAGGTCGAGGACCGCGCGGGCCTGCACCATCAGGGCCTCCCGCTCGGCGTCCTCGTCGGTGCCGAAGGCGAGCTGCCCGTCGGCCGCGGCGGCGGGGGCCAGCTCGCGGTGCAGGTACTCCAGGGACAGCGCGTCCAGGTCGAAGGAGCGGCGGCCGGGCTTGACGAGGTAGGCGGCGAGCGCGGTGTCCATGGTCACGCCGTCGACGGTCCAGCCGTGCTCGGCGAAGACGCGCATGGCGCCCTTGGCGTTGTGGAAGATCTTGGGCCTGGCACCGTCGGCGAGCCAGGACGCGAACGCCTTCTCGTCGGCCTCGTCCAACTGCGCCGGGTCGAACCAGGCGGCGGCTCCCCCGGGCGCGGCGAGCGCGACCTCGGCCACCGAGCCCGCGCCGAGCGCCCAGGTGTCGACGGTGGCGACGCCGAGCGTGCCCGTGCCGTGCTCGGTCAGCCAGGGGGCCAGCTCGCCGGTGCCCAGCACCGCGCCGTCCAGCTCCACGCCGCCCGTGACGACCGGCGTGGTCTCGGCCTCCTCGGCGCCGGGGTCGACGGCGAAGAGGCGCTCGCGCAGGGACGGATTGCGGATCTCCAGGGTGTCCAGGACCATCGCGACCGTCTTGCGGTCGTAGGGGGCGCGCTCCAGGTCGGCGACCGTCTTCGGCAGCTCCACGTGCCGCTCCAGCTCGGTGAGCCGCCGGTTCAGCTTGACGGCCTCCAGGTGGTCGCGGAGGTTCTGCCCGGCCTTGCCCTTGACCTCGTCGACGCGCTCGACGAGCTCCGCGAACGAGCCGAACTGGTTGATCCACTTCGCGGCGGTCTTCTCGCCGACGCCGGGGATGCCCGGCAGGTTGTCGGACGGGTCGCCGCGCAGCGCGGCGAAGTCGGGGTACTGCGCGGGCGTCAGCCCGTACTTCTCGAAGACCTTCTCCGGGGTGAACCGGGTCAGCTCGGAGACGCCCTTGGTCGGGTACAGCACCGTGGTGTGCTCGCTGACGAGCTGGAAGGAGTCGCGGTCGCCGGTGACGATCAGCACCTCGAAGCCCTCGGCCTCGGCCTGGGTGGCGAGCGTGGCGATGACGTCGTCGGCCTCGAAGCCCTCGACGGCGAAGCGCTGCGCGTGCATCGCGTCGAGCAGTTCGCCGATCAGCTCGACCTGGCCCTTGAACTCGTCCGGGGTCTTGGAGCGGTTCGCCTTGTACTCCGTGAACTCCTCGGAGCGCCAGGTCTTGCGGGAGACGTCGAAGGCCACCGCGAAGTGCGTGGGCGCCTCGTCGCGCAGGGTGTTGGCCAGCATCGACGCGAAGCCGTAGATCGCGTTCGTCGGCTGGCCCGTCGCGGTCGTGAAGTTCTCCGCGGGGAGCGCGAAGAACGCGCGGTACGCCAGCGAGTGCCCGTCCATGAGCATCAGGCGGGGGCGGGTGCCGCCGGGGGTGGTCTCGGTCTTCTTCGATGCTGTCTCTGCCACGTCCCCGATCCTGCCACGTGCCACTGACAGCCGGGTCTCTCCCGACCCCGTACGGCACGGCACGGCGGGACGCGGGCCGCCGGCCGGCGCGCGGCACCGGCCGGAACGGGGCGCCGGTCGTGGGTGCTTGCCCGCGCTCTCCGTGCACAGGCCCTCTGATCATTGTCGTTGCCGCGTGCGAGGATCGGAGACGTACCTCACACACGCAGTCGAAGAGGAGCGTGCGATGGCCACGAAGCCGCCCAAGAGCGATCCGGTCCAGGACGCACCGCAGGTCGCCGAGCCGAAGCACGTGGCGGTCGGCCTTCCCGCGATCGGGCACGGCCTGCGCATGGCGCAGCAGCAGATGGGCACGAAGCGCACGGCGCTGACGCTGCTGCGGGTCAACCAGAAGGACGGCTTCGACTGCCCCGGCTGTGCCTGGCCGGAGCCGGAGCACCGGTCGACGGCGGAGTTCTGCGAGAACGGCGCGAAGGCGGTCGCCGAGGAGGCCACGCTGCGCCGGGTCACGCCCGAGTTCTTCGCGGCCCATCCGGTCGCCGACCTCGCCGGGCGCAGCGGCTACTGGCTCGGCCAGCAGGGCCGGCTGACGCACCCCATGTACCTGCCGGAGGGCGGCGAGCACTACGAGCCGGTCACCTGGGAGCGGGCGTTCGACATCGTCGCCGAGGAGATCGCGGCCCTCGGCTCGCCCGACGAGGCGGTCTTCTACACCTCGGGCCGCACCAGCAACGAGGCGGCGTTCCTGTACCAGCTGTTCGCGCGCGAGCTGGGCACGAACAACCTGCCGGACTGCTCCAACATGTGCCACGAGTCGTCCGGCTCGGCCCTGTCGGAGACGATCGGCGTCGGCAAGGGCAGTGTCCTGCTGGAGGACCTCCACAAGGCCGACCTGATCATCGTCGCCGGGCAGAACCCGGGCACGAACCATCCGCGGATGCTGACCGCCCTGGAGAAGGCCAAGGCGAACGGCGCGCGGATCATCAGCGTCAACCCGCTGCCCGAGGCGGGTCTGGAGCGCTTCAAGAACCCGCAGACCGCCAAGGGCCTGACGGTGGGCGCCGCGCTCACGGACCTGTTCCTGCAGATCCGCATCGGCGGCGACCAGGCCCTGTTCCGGCTCCTCAACAAGCTGATCCTTCAGACGCGGGGCGCGGTCGACGAGGCCTTCGTCCGCGAACACACGCACGGCTTCGAGGAGTTCGCGGCGGCGGCCCGCGCCGCCGACTGGGACGAGATGCTCGCCGCGACGGGTCTGAGCAGGGAGGACGTCGAGAAGGCGCTCGGCATGGTGCTGTCCTCCGAGCGGACGATCGTGTGCTGGGCGATGGGTCTGACGCAGCACAAGCACTCGGTGCCGACCATCCGCGAGGTGGTCAACTTCCTCCTGCTGCGCGGCAACATCGGCCGTCCGGGCGCGGGCGTGTGCCCGGTGCGCGGCCATTCGAACGTGCAGGGCGACCGCACGATGGGCATCTTCGAGCGCCCGGCCCCGGCGTTCCTCGACGCCCTGGAGAGGGAGTTCGGTTTCGCTCCCCCGCGCGAGCACGGCTACGACGTCGTACGGGCCATCCGGGCGCTGCGCGACGGCGAGGCGAAGGTGTTCTTCGCGATGGGCGGCAACTTCGTGTCGGCGTCCCCGGACACGGAGGTCACCGAGGCGGCGATGCGCCGGGCCCGGCTCACGGTGCACGTGTCGACGAAGCTGAACCGTTCGCACGTGGTCACGGGCGCGCGTGCGCTGATCCTGCCCACCCTCGGCCGCACCGAGCGCGATGTGCGGGGCGGCGGCGAGCAGTTCGTGACCGTGGAGGACTCGATGGGCATGGTGCACGCCTCGCGGGGGCGTCTGGAGCCCGCGAGCCCGCATCTGCTGTCGGAGCCGGCGATCGTGTGCCGGCTGGCCCGGCGGGTGCTCGGCGCGGACAGCCGGGTGCCGTGGGAGGAGTTCGAGAAGGACTACGCGACGATCCGGGACCGCATCGCGCGCGTGATCCCGGGCTTCGAGGACTTCAACGCGCGCGTGGCGCGCCCCGGCGGCTTCGTGCTGCCGCACGCCCCGCGCGACGAGCGCCGCTTCCCGACGGCCACGGGCAAGGCCAACTTCACCGCCGCGCCGGTGGAGTTCCCGGAGCTGCCCGAGGGCCGTCTGCTGCTGCAGACGCTGCGGTCGCACGACCAGTACAACACCACGATCTACGGCCTCGACGACCGCTACCGCGGCATCAGGAACGGCCGCCGGGTGGTGCTGGTGAACCCGGAGGACGCGCGCGAGCTGAAGGTGGCGGACGGGTCGTACGTGGATCTCGTCGGCGAGTGGAGGGACGGCGTGGAGCGGCGGGCGCCGGGCTTCCGGGTCGTGCACTATCCGACGGCGCGCGGCTGCGCGGCGGCCTACTACCCGGAGACCAACGTCCTCGTCCCGCTGGACGCCACCGCGGACACCAGCAACACCCCGGCCAGCAAGTCCGTCGTGGTCCGTCTGGAACAATCGGCGTCCGACTGAGCGTTTGCTCAGCCGGACGGAGCTGTCCCGATCACGACGAACGGAGCCTGGCCCATGGGCGAGCAGCAGGACGTGAAGTTCCCGCAGGAGGTCATCGACGAGTACGCCGCACTGGGCGTGGACCTGCGGGCGCTGTTCTCCGCCGGGCACCTCGGGACGCGGATGGGCGTGCAGATCGTGGAGGCGTCGGCCGAGCGGGTCGTCGCGACGATGCCGGTGGAGGGCAACACCCAGCCGTACGGGCTGCTGCACGGCGGGGCCTCGGCGGTGCTGGCGGAGACGCTCGGCTCGGTGGGCGCGATGCTGCACGGCGGCAGCACCAAGCTCGCCGTCGGCGTCGACCTGAACTGCACGCACCACCGCGGCGTGCGCTCCGGGCTGGTCACCGGTGTGGCGACGCCGGTCCACCGGGGGCGCAGCACCGCGACGTACGAGATCGTCATCAGCGACGAGGAGGGGCGGCGGGTGTGCACCGCCCGTCTCACCTGCCTGCTGCGGGACGTCCGCCCGGGCGACGGCGAGCCGGTCGGCGCCACCGGCTGACCCGGGCCGCGCGCGGCACACCACCGCACGCGGCACACCACCCACGCGTCACCACCGCACACGCCACGCCCCTGCACGCCACGCCTCGCACACGCCACGCCCCTGCACGCCGTCGGTCACTCGCGGCCTCCCACCCGACGGCACAGGCGCCCGGCACCCGGCGCCCGGCGGCACCGGAGCCCGGCACCCGAGGGTGCAGGCGGTTCCCCGGCCCAACGGCCGTGCGGCACCGCATCCGACGGCACGCGCCGCCCGGCCGCGCACCGTCGGCCGTGCGCGGCCCCGCCTCTGGTCCGGGCGGCGGCGCGGACCGTAACGTCGGTGCATGGCAACGGGAGTTCTCCGTCCGGGAGCGGCGCTGGCGCTCGTGCTGCTGTTCGCCGGTCCGGTCACCGGCTGCGGGGCGGCGGAGCGGGCACGGGAGGGCGGCGCCGTGCGGACCGGTTCCGCCCCGGCCCCGCGGACCACGTCGCCGCAGGACCTGTGCGCGCGAATCGTCGGACACTGGTCCCGCGAGGTGCTGGACGGCGGCACGTACGGGGACTACCAGTCGATGGGCCTGTCCAACGGCCAGTACGAGTTGCTGCGCGAGGTGGTGGACGCCGCGCGGGCCGAGAAGCGGCGCGGCGGGGCGCGGGCCGCCGCCGCCCTGATCGAGCGCGACGTCGCGGCCGGGTGCGCGGAGCTGTACCGCACCGGCACGCCGACCGGAGGCCCCTGGCAGTGAGCGGCATCGGCCCCGTCGAGCCCGGGGAGGGCACGCGCGGCACACCCTCGTCCCGTCCGCCCCGTGGCCGCCTCGCCGCCCGCTGCGACCGGCACCGCCGCGCCGTGGTCGCCGGCGCGACGGCCTGCGCCCTGCTGGCGGGCGGCGGATACCTCTACGCCACGCGCCCCCGCCCCCAGGCGCCGCCGCTTCCGCCGTACCCCTCGCAGGTCGTCGACATCGGCTATCTGGGCCGGGCGGCGACGCGCGCCGACGAGGCGACGCGCGCCTTCGGCTTCGAGGTGCTGCTCGGCGTGACGTCCGGCCCGCCGGTCACCGTGACGCGGATCGCGCAGCCCTATGCGGGCCTGTCCGTGACATCCGCCCCGCGACCGCCTTTCCGGACAAAGGCGGGCTCCTCCCGCAAGATCATCATCACCATGAGAGTCACGGAATGCGGAAAAGTTCCGGAGAACGCCGGACTCCCTTTCCTGGACGTAACTCTACGTAATGCACGCGCAATACAAGTCCACAGTTTCATCCTTGGTCCGCGTTACGCGCGGCACCTCTCGGAGGCTCTCCAAGTAGCCTGCAGCAACAGTTCTGTGTAATCATCAAAACCTTGAACACGCCTGAACGACCGCGCCGAGTCCTGCGGGTTCTCACAATGCGGACGGTACGAATCAGCCTGTATTCACCTCTTCCACCCGCTCAGTACCGCTCTGCATTACCTCGTGTCATAACAAGAGCGTCACAGCATGGCGCAGACACTCCTCCACGTTCCCCTCACACGCTTAGAGTCACGCCCAGTCACCGCGCCGTCGGATTGTCACTTCCGCCCAGCGCTCGACTCGGCCGTTTCCACCGGGAAGCGGCTGCCAGGGGAAAGGACTGATCGTGCGTCAACGTTCGCTCATCGCCATCACCGCCGCGCTGGCGGCGGGAGCACTCACACTCACCGCCTGCGGCTCGCGCGACGACGACGGCGGCGGCTCGGACTCCGGTAGCGGCGGCACCACCGTCGTCATCGGCGTCGACGCCCCGCTGACCGGCGACCTGTCCGCGCTGGGCCTCGGTATCAAGAACTCGGTGGACCTCGCGACGAAGATCGCCAACAAGGAGAAGTTCGTCGAGGGCGTCACCTTCAAGATCCAGGCGCTCGACGACCAGGCGCAGCCGTCCTCGGGCCAGCAGAACGCCACCAAGCTCGTCGCCAACAAGGACGTGCTCGGTGCCGTCGGCCCGCTGAACTCCTCCGTCGCCGAGTCGATGCAGAAGGTCTTCGACGACGCCAAGCTGGTCCAGGTGTCGCCGGCCAACACCAACCCGGCTCTCACCCAGGGCCCGGACTGGCAGAAGGAGCAGGTCCGCCCGTACAAGTCGTACTTCCGCACCGCGACCACGGACGCCATCCAGGGCCCGTTCGCCGCGCAGTACCTGTACAACGACTCCAAGAAGCGCAAGGTCTTCGTCATCGACGACAAGAAGACCTACGGCGCCGGCCTGGCGGCCACCTTCACCGAGGAGTTCAAGAAGCTCGGCGGCAAGGTCGTCGGCACCGAGCACATCAACCCCGACACCAAGGACTTCTCCGCGGTCGCCACCAAGGTGAAGAACTCGGGCGCGGACGTCGTCTACTACGGCGGCGAGTACCCGCAGGCCGGCCCGCTCAGCAAGCAGATCAAGGCCGCCGGCGCCAAGATCCCGCTGGTCGGCGGTGACGGCATCTACAGCGCCGACTTCATCAAGCTGGCCGGCGCCAGCGGCACCGGCGACCTGGCCACCTCGGTCGGCGCGCCGGTCGAGGAGCTGCCGTCCGCCAAGGAGTTCGTCGCGAACTACAAGGCCGAGGGCTACAAGGAGGCCTACGAGGCCTACGGCGGCTACTCCTACGACTCCGCGTGGGCGATCATCGAGGCCGTGAAGGCGGTCGTCGAGGACAACGACGGCAAGCTGCCGGACGACGCCCGCGAGAAGGTCACCGCCGCCATGCAGAACGTGTCCTTCGACGGTGTGACCGGCAAGGTCTCCTTCGACGAGTTCGGTGACGCCACCAACAAGCAGCTCACCGTGTACGCCGTCGAGAACGGTGACTGGAAGGCCGTGAAGTCCGGCACCTACACCGGCTGACCCACCCCGCACCACCGACGAGCCGCGCGGGGCGCTGCACCACAGGCGCCCCGCGCGGACTCGCATCCGGCCCCATCCGTCGAACTTTTCCGAACGTCTCGGAGGACATGCGGTGAACGAACTGCCGCAGCAGCTGGTCAACGGCCTGCTACTGGGATCCATGTACGGGCTGGTCGCCATTGGCTACACAATGGTCTACGGCATTGTCCAGCTCATCAACTTCGCCCACGGCGAGATCTTCATGACCGGAGCCTTCGGCGCGCTCACGGTCTACGTGTACGTCCTGCCGGGCGGCACCTCCATGTGGATCGCCCTGCCGCTCATGCTCATCGGCGCCATGCTGGTCGCCTCGCTGGTCGCCGTGGGAGCGGAACGGTTCGCCTACCGGCCCCTGCGCGGCGCCCCCCGCCTCGCCCCGCTCATCACCGCCATCGGCCTCTCCCTGGCCCTCCAGCAGGCGGTGTGGGCCTGGTACCCCGAGGCAAAGTCCGCACGCACCTTCCCCAGCATCCCCGGCGGGCCCTTCCACATCGGCAACGTCACCATCCAGACCGGTGACGTGTTCCTGCTGATCGCGGCCCCCGTCAGCATGGCGATCCTCGCGTACTTCGTGATGCGCACGCGCACCGGACGCGGCATGCAGGCCACCGCGCAGGACCCGGACACGGCCAAGCTCATGGGCGTCAACACCGACCGCATCATCGTGATCGCGTTCGCCCTCGGTGCCGTCTTCGCCGCCGTCGGCGGTGTCGCCTACGGCCTGAAGTACGGCCAGATCGACTTCCGCATGGGCTTCATCCTCGGTCTGAAGGCCTTCACCGCGGCCGTCCTCGGCGGCATCGGCAACATCTACGGAGCCATGCTCGGTGGCGTGGTCCTCGGCATCGCCGAGTCGCTGTCCACCGCCTACATCGCCGACATCCCCGGCATGGACAAGTTCGGCAGCCAGTCCTGGGCCGACGTCTGGGCCTTCGTACTCCTCATCCTCGTGCTCCTGCTCAGGCCCCAGGGTCTGCTCGGCGAGCGAGTCGCGGACAGGGCGTGACACCGATGACCACACAGACCACCGCACCGAAGACCCCCGACGCGCCCGCCGCGGGCGCCCCCAGGGGACTCGTCAACCTGCCCGAGAACATCGGACGCGCCCTCGCCACCGGCGGCGGCGTCCTCGCCGTGATCTCCACGTTCCTCGCCTGGACCTGGACCTCCGAGTTCCCCGGCGACCTCACCGTCTACGGCTACCCGGGCGGCCTGCAGGTCCTCGTCCTCATCGGCGGCGCCCTGACGGCCCTGTTCGGCCTCTCCTCGTACGGCGTGAAGGGCCTGCGCTGGCTGACGCCGGGGGGTGCCGACGCCGCCCTGAAGACGGCCGCGCTCGGCACCTTCGCCACCGCCTGGTTCACGGTCATCGCCATCAGCTCCAAGCTCGGCGGTGTCGTCAACCTGGAGCCCGGCGGCTACGTCGTCGCCGCCGTCACGCTCGTGGCGCTCCTCGGCGCGCTCGCCCTGCCGTTCACCTGGCCGGAGCCGGAGCCGATCGACCCCGACGACACGTCCTGGGAGCACTTCCGCCACAACCTGGGGTCCCGGCTCGCCGTCTACCGCGCGGCCTTCGCCGGCGGCACCCCCGCCAAGCCGTCGGTCACGCTGCCCTCGTACGCCGAGATCCTGATCATCGTCGCCGTGCTCGCCATCGGCCTCACGGTCTTCACCTACGGCATCGGCACCGAGTACGACGAGCTGTTCGTCGGCTTCCTGATCATCGCGGGCTTCGGCTTCGCGGCCATCGCCAAGGCGGGCCTGATCAGCCGGATCTCGGCGATCACGGCCAAGCACCGCACGGTCACCATGGCCGGCGCCTTCGCCGCCGCCGTGGCCTTCCCGTTCACCCAGTCCGACGACCAGTACGCCACCATCGGCGTGTACATCCTGATCTTCGCCACGGTCGCCCTGGGCCTGAACATCGTCGTCGGCCTCGCCGGCCTGCTCGACCTCGGTTACGTCGCCTTCCTCGGTGTCGGCGCCTACACCGCGGCCATGGTGTCCGGCTCGCCCTCCTCGCCGTTCGACCTGCAGCTGCCGTTCTGGGCCTCGGCCCTGCTCGGCGCGGCCGTCGCCATGGTCTTCGGCGTCATCATCGGCGCCCCGACCCTGCGTCTGCGCGGCGACTACCTGGCGATCGTCACGCTCGGCTTCGGTGAGATCTTCCGGATCACCGTCCTCAACATGGACGGCACCTCCGGTCCGGACATCACCAACGGCTCCAATGGCATCTCCTCGATCCCGAACCTCAACATCCTCGGGTTCGACTTCGGCCAGGAACACACCATCGCCGGGTTCACCATCGCCCGGTTCGCCAACTACTTCCTGCTGATGCTGCTGGTCACGCTGATCGTGGTCGTCGTCTTCCGGCGCAGCAGCGACTCCCGCATCGGGCGGGCCTGGGTCGCCATCCGCGAGGACGAGACCGCGGCGCTCGCCATGGGCATCAACGGCTTCCGGGTCAAGCTGATCGCGTTCGCCCTGGGCGCCGCGCTGGCCGGCCTGGCCGGCACCGTGCAGGCGCACGTCACGTACACGGTGACCCCGGAGCAGTACCAGTTCGCCCACGTCGTACCGCCCAACTCGGCGTTCCTGCTGGCGGCGGTCGTCCTCGGCGGCATGGGAACCATCCTCGGCCCGCTCGTCGGAGCCTCGCTGCTCTACCTGATCCCCGCCAAGCTCCAGTTCCTCGGCGACTACCAGCTGTTCGCCTTCGGACTCGCGCTCGTGCTGCTGATGCGCTTCCGTCCGGAAGGTCTCATCCCGAACCGGCGCCGCCAGCTCGAATTCCACGAAGAAGCGGAAGCGCCCGCAGTCCTCAGCAAGGCAGGGGCCTGACCACGATGACTACCGACACCACCACCAAGGGCTCCGCCCCCGGCGTCACGCCCGGCGAGACCGTGCTCGACGCCCGCGGCGTCACGATGCGCTTCGGCGGCCTCACCGCCGTACGGAACGTCGACCTCACCGTCAACAGCGGCGAGATCGTCGGCCTCATCGGGCCCAACGGCGCCGGCAAGACGACCTTCTTCAACTGCCTGACGGGCCTCTACATCCCCACCGAGGGCGAGGTCCGCTACAAGGGCAACGTCCTGCCGCCCAAGTCCTTCAAGGTCACCGCGGCCGGCATCGCCCGCACCTTCCAGAACATCCGGCTGTTCGCCAACATGACGGTCCTGGAGAACGTGCTCGTGGGCCGTCACACCCGCACCAAGGAGGGCCTCTGGTCCGCCCTGCTGCGCGGTCCCGGCTTCCACCGGGCCGAGGCGGCCTCACGCGCCCGCGCCATGGAGCTCCTCGACTTCGTGGGCCTCGCCGACAAGGCCGAACACCTCGCCCGCAACCTCCCCTACGGCGAGCAGCGCAAGCTGGAGATCGCCCGGGCGCTGGCGAGCGAGCCGGGGCTGCTGCTGCTGGACGAGCCCACGGCCGGCATGAACCCGCAGGAGACCCGGACCACCGAGGAACTCGTGTTCGCCATCCGGGACCAGGGCATCGCCGTCCTCGTCATCGAGCACGACATGCGGTTCATCTTCAACCTCTGCGACCGCGTCGCGGTCCTCGTCCAGGGCGAGAAGCTGGTGGAGGGCGACTCCGCGACCGTGCAGGGCGACGAGCGCGTCGTCGCCGCCTACCTCGGCGAGCCCTTCGAGGACGCCCCCGGCGGCGAGGAGGCCGCCGAGGTCGAGGCCGCCGAGGCGAACGCCGACAACAACTCGGACGCCGCGCCCGGCAAGGAGAACGACCGATGACCGCACTGCTCGAAGTCGAGGACCTGCGGGTCGCCTACGGCAAGATCGAGGCCGTCAAGGGCATCTCCTTCACCGTCGAGGCCGGCCAGGTCGTCACCCTCATCGGCACCAACGGCGCCGGCAAGACGACGACCCTGCGCACGCTGTCCGGTCTGCTCAAGCCGGTCGGCGGCCAGATCCGGTTCAACGGCAAGTCGCTGAAGAAGTTCCCGGCGCACGAGATCGTCTCGCTGGGACTCGCCCACTCCCCCGAGGGGCGGCACATCTTCCCGCGCATGACGATCGAGGACAACCTGCGCCTCGGTGCCTTCCTGCGCAACGACAAGCCGGGCATCGAACGGGACATCCAGCACGCCTACGAGCTGTTCCCCATCCTCGGGGAGCGCCGGAAGCAGGCCGCGGGCACCCTGTCCGGCGGTGAGCAGCAGATGCTGGCCATGGGCCGGGCGCTGATGTCCCAGCCGAAGCTGCTGATGCTGGACGAGCCGTCGATGGGCCTGTCCCCGATCATGATGCAGAAGATCATGGCGACGATCGCCGAGCTGAAGTCCCAGGGCACGACGATCCTGTTGGTCGAGCAGAACGCCCAGGCCGCCCTGTCGCTGGCCGACCAGGGCCACGTCATGGAGGTCGGCAACATCGTGCTGTCCGGCTCCGGGCAGGACCTGCTGCACGACGAGTCGGTGCGCAAGGCGTACCTCGGCGAGGACTGAGCACCCCGCCCCGCACGACGACGCGGCCCGCGCCCCCGGTTTCCGGGGAGCGCGGGCCGCGTCGTCGTGTCGTCGGTCGTGCGGGCGGGTCCTAGTCGCCGGACTTCGAGGACTTCTTCTCCTCGCTGTCCTGGATGACCGCCTCGGCGACCTGCTGCATCGACATCCGGCGGTCCATCGAGGTCTTCTGGATCCAGCGGAAGGCCGCCGGCTCCGTCAGGCCGTACTCGGTCTGCAGGATCGACTTCGCGCGGTCGACCAGCTTGCGGGTCTCCAGCCGCTGGGAGAGGTCGGCGACCTCCTTCTCCAGCTCCTTCAGCTGCGTGTAGCGGGAGACGGCCATCTCGATCGCCGGGACGACGTCGCTCTTGCTGAACGGCTTCACCAGGTAGGCCATGGCGCCGGCGTCCCGCGCGCGCTCCACGAGGTCGCGCTGCGAGAAGGCGGTGAGCATGAGGACCGGCGCGATGGACTCCTCGGTGATCTTCTCGGCCGCGGAGATGCCGTCGAGCCTGGGCATCTTCACGTCCAGGATCACGAGGTCCGGCTTGTGCTCGCGGGCGAGCTCGACGGCCTGCTCGCCGTCACCGGCCTCGGCGACGACGGTGTACCCCTCTTCTTCGAGCATTTCTTTCAGGTCGAGTCGGATCAGCGCCTCGTCCTCCGCGATGACGACTCGGGTCGTCACCGGAGGAACGTGCGACTTGTCGTCGTCGGGCACGTCTACGGGCTGGGGCGACTCGGCGGTCACAGGGGCTCCTCGTTCGGGGCAGGGGTACTGCTGACAAGAGCCTACCTAGCTACGGTAAGGTGGACGCGCGGAGGGTCCCGGGAAACCTTGGATTCTTCGAGCCCCGGTAGCCCAATTGGCAGCAGGCAACGGATTCAAAACCCGTACAGTGTCGGTTCGAGTCCGACCCGGGGCACTTTTCCTGCGATTCCAAGGTCACCGCTCAATGGGTGGACATACCGCGGAGGGCCCCTCTTCCGAGGGGCCCTTTTTTGTTGCCGACCCGCTATTCGGGACGGCGGCTCTCGCCCATGTGGTGCACGTGGACCAGATTGGTCGAGCCGGAGACGCCGGGCGGGGAGCCCGCCGTGATGACGACCGTGTCGCCCTTTTGGCACCGGCCGTATTCCAGGAGCAGTTCGTCGACCTGGTCGACCATGGCGTCCGTGGAATCCACGTGCGGGCCGAGGAACGTCTCCACGCCCCAGGTGAGGCTGAGTTGGGAACGGGTCGCCGGGTCCGGGGTGAAGGCCAGCACCGGGATCGGCGAGCGGTAGCGGGACAGCCGGCGGGCCGTGTCGCCGGACTGGGTGAAGGCCACCAGGAACTTCGCGCCGAGGAAGTCGCCCATCTCGGCCGCGGCGCGGGCCACCGCGCCGGCCTGCGTGCGGGGCTTGTTGCGCTCGGTCAGCGGCGGGAGGCCCTTCGCCAGCATGTCCTCCTCGGCGGCCTCGACGATGCGGGCCATGGTGCGGACGGTCTCCACGACGTACTTGCCGACGCTGGTCTCGCCGGACAGCATCACCGCGTCCGCGCCGTCGAGCACCGCGTTCGCCACGTCGCTCGCCTCGGCCCTGGTGGGGCGGGAGTTGTCGATCATCGAGTCGAGCATCTGCGTGGCGACGATGACCGGCTTGGCGTTCCGCTTCGCCAGTTTGACCGCGCGCTTCTGGACGACCGGCACCTGCTCCAGGGGCATTTCGACGCCGAGGTCGCCGCGGGCCACCATGATGCCGTCGAAGGCGGCGACGATCTCCTCGACGTTGTCGACCGCCTGCGGCTTCTCGACCTTGGCGACGACCGGGAGGCGGCGGCCCTCCTCGTCCATGATGCGGTGGACGTCCTCGATGTCGCGGCCGCTGCGCACGAAGGACAGCGCGACGACGTCGAAGCCGGTGCGCAGGGCCCAGCGCAGGTCGGCCTCGTCCTTGTCGGAGAGGGCGGGGACGGAGACGGCCACGCCGGGCAGGTTGAGGCCCTTGTGGTCGGAGACCACGCCGCCCTCGATCACGGTGGTGCGGACACGGGGACCGTCGACGCCGGTGACCTCCAGGCACACCTTGCCGTCGTCGACGAGGACGCGTTCGCCGGGGGTGACGTCGCCCGCGAGGCCCCGGTAGGTGGTGCCGCAGCCGTGGCGGTCGCCCTCGGCGCCCTCCTCGACGGTGATGGTGAAGGTGTCGCCGCGTTCAAGCAGTACGGGGCCTTCGGCGAAGCGGCCGAGCCTGATCTTCGGGCCCTGAAGGTCGGCGAGCACACCGACGCTGCGTCCGCACTCGTCGGCGGCCTTGCGGACCCGCCGGTAGCGCTCCTCGTGCTCGGCGTGGCCGCCGTGGCTGAGGTTGAAGCGGGCGACGTCCATTCCGGCCTCGACCAGGGCTTTGATCTGGTCGTACGAGTCGGTGGCGGGGCCCAGGGTACAAACGATTTTCGCTCGGCGCATGAATCGAGCCTAGGCCTTACCGCCCGGTAGGCCATTGGCCGTGTATGACTACTCAACGAGCTTTGCGTGAAGGGTTGTTGACAAGTGTTGAATTGTGCACCGGGGTGCTCCGATGAGCATTCCGGTGGGCTTCTCGATGCGTGCTGACGACCTGGAATTCAGACATTCGCGCGGTGAATTACCGGAATGGGCGACTTCCCGCATACGCGCTCCGCACCGTTCCTCAGAGGCTCGGCGGTGCCATGGTGAAGCGGGCGTCGACCTCGGCGTGGACGTGCTGGCGCCGGGGTTCGAGATCGAGGGGGGCCGCCGCGTCCTCGGTGGCCGCCGCGTACGACAGGGAGCGCATGCGGCCGGCCGGCGGGTGGGCCGGGGCCCCGTCGGCGCCGGAGTCGGCGAGTTCGACGAGCGCGGTCAGGGTCGTGCCGAGCGCCTCGGCGTACTCGCGGGCGCGCTGCACCGCCGCGCGCACCGCCTGCTGCCGGGCCTGCCGGTGGGCGGGCGAGTCGGGGCGCAGCGCCCACCAGGGGCCGTCGACGCCGGTGAGGTCCAGGTCGGCGAGGCGCGTGGTGAGTTCGCCGAGGGCGGTGAAGTCGGTGAGTTCCGCGATGAGGTGGACGGAGCCGTGGTAGGTCCGGACGCGTTCGCTGCGGCCGTGCCTGGCCGGTTCGGGCGCGATGCTGAAGACGCCGGTCTCCAGGCGTTCCACCGCGTCGCCGCAGGACTTCACGAGGTCCAGGACGGTGGCGTTGCGGCGGGTGAGGTCGTCGAGGGTGCCCCGGCGGTCGCGGCCGCGGGCCTGGACGGTGATGCCGATGCGGGCGATCTCCGGGTCGACCTCCAGGTGGGCCTCGCCGCGGACGGCGATGCGCGGGGCGTCGGGGGTGCCGTAGGGCACGGCGGGCGGCGCGGCGGCGTCGGACGGGGTGTCAGGAGTGGCCATACGCCCCACTCTGTCACCCCTTCGTCCGCTGCGGACCCCGTCCGACGGCGGTGTGGTCACCGGATCGAAACCTGCCGGGCCTGTTGCCGCCCGTCATGCGCGGGTCAGAATCTACGCGCGTTGTCGAATGTCCCCGAGGAGAACCACATGCCGCTGAACCGCCGCACATTCCTGGAGAAGTCCGCCGTGGCCGGGGCGGGGGTGGCGCTGGCCGGCGCGGCGGGGGCTCCGGCTGCCGCGGCCGCCGAGACGTCCGCCGCGGCGCGCGAGAAGCGGTACTCGCTGACCGTGATGGGCACGACCGACCTGCACGGGCACGTCTTCAACTGGGACTACTTCAAGGACGCGGAGTACTCGGACGCCAAGGGCAACGCGCAGGGCCTGGCCCGTGTCTCGACGCTGGTGAAGCAGGTCCGCGAGGAGCGGGGCCGCCGCAACACGCTGCTGCTCGACGCGGGCGACACGATTCAGGGCACGCCGCTGACGTACTACTACGCGAAGGTCGACCCGATCACCGCCGAGGGCGGTCCGGTGCACCCGATGGCGCAGGCGATGAACGCGATCGGGTACGACGCGGTGGCGCTCGGCAACCACGAGTTCAACTACGGCATCGAGACGCTGCGGAAGTTCGAGGAGCAGTGCGACTTCCCGCTGCTGGGCGCCAACGCCGTGGACGTGAAGACGCAGAAGCCGGCGTTCCCGCCGTACTTCATGAAGACGTTCCGGGTGCCGGGCGCGCCGCCGGTGAAGGTGGCGGTGCTGGGGCTGACCAACCCGGGCATCGCGATCTGGGACAAGGCGTACGTGCAGGGCAGGCTGGAGTTCCCCGGTCTTGAGGAGCAGGCCGCGAAGTGGGTGCCCAGGCTGCGGTCGATGGGCGCCGACGTGGTCGTCGTGTCGGCGCACTCCGGTTCGTCGGGCACGTCGTCGTACGGTGACCAGCTGCCGCACGTGGAGAACGCCGCGGCGAACGTGGCGAAGCGGGTGCCGGGCATCGACGCGATCCTGGTCGGGCACGCGCACGTGGAGATCCCGGAGCTGAAGGTCGTCAACGAGCAGACCGGCAGGACGGTCGTGCTGTCCGAACCGCTGTGCTACGCCGAGCGGTTGACGCTGTTCGACATCGACCTGGTGTTCTCGAAGGGCCGCTGGGAGGTCGAGTCGGTCGCCGCCTCGCTGCTGAACGCGAACACCGTGGCCGACGACCCGGAGATCTCCGCGCTGCTGAACGACGAGCACGCGAAGGTCGTGGAGTACGTCAACCAGGTCGTCGGCACCGCGACGGCGCCGCTGACGACGGTCGAGGCGCGGTACAAGGACGCCCCGATCATCGACCTGATCACCAAGGTCCAGGAGGACGTGGTCAAGGAGGCGCTCGCGGGCACCGAGTACGCCGCGCTGCCGGTGCTGGCGCAGGCGTCGCCGTTCTCGCGGACGTCGGAGATCCCCGCGGGCGACGTGACGATCCGGGACCTGTCCAGCCTGTACGTGTACGACAACACGCTGGTCGCGAAGCTGATGACGGGCGCCCAGCTGCGGGCGTACCTGGAGTTCTCGGCGGAGTACTTCGTGCGGACGGCCCCGGACGCGCCGGTCGACGTGGCGAAGCTGACCAACGCCAACGGCCGGCCGGACTACAACTACGACTACGTGTCGGGCCTGTCGTACGACATCGACATCGCGCAGCCGGCCGGTTCGCGGATCAGGAACCTGACCTACGGCGGCGCCCCGCTGGCCGACGCGCAGGAGTTCGTGTTCGCGGTGAACAACTACCGGGCGAACGGCGGCGGCGCGTTCCCGCACGTGGCGACGGCGAAGGAGCTGTGGGCGGAGTCGACGGAGATCCGCACCCGGATCGCGGAGTGGGTGACCGCGAAGGGCGTGCTGGACCCGAAGGACTTCGCGTCGGTGGACTGGCGTCTGACGCGCGACGGCACTCCGGTGTTCTAGCCGCGCGGGTCGTCGCGGCACTGCCGGGTCCCGTCCGTGAGGGGATGAGCCTTCGAGGCTTCCTCACGGACGGGACCTGCCGCGTTCGTCCGTCCGCTACGCCTCCCGTACCCGCAACGCGCGGCCCAGGTCGTCCAGTTGGTCGGCCAGCTTGCGGCGCAGGGCGGGGATCGGTTCGCCCTCGTCCAGGCACCGCTGCCCGAGGCGCAGGTTCTCCGCGTCGACGGCGTGGGCGGGGAAGGCCCAGCGGCCGGCGGCCTCGGCGATGGCGGGGCCCCGGCGGGCGGCGACGGCGACGGCGTCCTCGTAGTAGCGCGGCACGTACGGGCGGACCAGGTCGGCCTGCTCGGGCTGCCAGAAGCCCTGGGCGGTGGCCGTGAACAGGTAGTTGGAGAGGGCGTCGGAGGCGAACATGGCCTCCCAGGCGCGGCTCTTGGCCGCCGCGTCGGGCAGCGCGGCGAGGCAGCGGGCGGCACCCTCCTGGCCGGCGGCGCTCGGGTCGCGTTCCCGTTCGGCGGCGATCGCGGCCTCGTCGGTGGCGCCGAGGACGGCGAGCCGGCCGAGGATGCGCCAGCGCAGCTCGGGGTCGAGCTCCGGGCCGCCGGGCACGATGCCGTCGGCGAGCCAGGCGGCGATGGTGTCGGGGTGGGCGGCGACGTCGATGCGGTGGCGCACGGCGATCAGCCGCAGACCGGGGTGGTCGCCGTCCTCGGTGCGGCGGATGAGGTCGCGGCACAGCTCGGACAGGGTGGCCAGCGCGGCGGGCCGCTGCTCGGGGCTCAGGTAGCGGTCGACGATCTGGGTGGAGGCGAAGGCGAGCACGCCCTGCACCAGGGCGAGGTCGGTCTCGCGCGGCAGGTGGGCGCGGGCGGCCTCCAGGTAGGCGGTGGGCGCCAGTTCGCCGTCGCGGACGGCGTCGCGCAGCGCGTTCCAGACGACCGCGCGGGTGAGCGGCTCGGGCACGCCTGACAGGGCGGCGCGGACGGTCGCGAAGGACTCGGGGTCGAAGCGGACCTTGGCGTAGGTGAGGTCGCCGTCGTTGAGCAGGAGCAGCGCGGGGCGCTTGCCGAGGGGCAGCGGCTCGGTCTGCGGCACGTCGAGGTCGAGGCGGCGGCGCAGGGCGAGCCGGCCGTCGTCGGTGAGGTCGCGGTCGTAGAGGCCGACGGCGATGCGGTGCGGGCGGCTGCCGGTGCGGTCGACGGTGAGGGCGAAGGTGCCGGCGTCGGCGGGGGTGACGCGCGGGGTGAGGGTGTCGACGCCGGTGGTGCGCAGCCAGGAGTCGGCCCAGGCGTGGACGTCGCGTTCGGTGGCGGAGGCGAGGGAGTCGATGAAGTCGGCGAGGGTGGCGTTGCCGAACTTGTGGCGGGCGAAGTGGGTGTTGATGCCGGCGAGGAAGTCCTTCTCGCCGAGCCAGGCGACGAGCTGGCGCAGCGCGGAGGCGCCCTTGGCGTAGGAGATGCCGTCGAAGTTGAGGAGGGCGGCGGCGGTGTCGCCGACGGCGTCGGGGGCGACGGGGTGGGTGGAGGGGCGCTGGTCGGCGTCGTACCCCCAGGCCTTGCGGACCATGCCGAAGTCGGTCCAGGTGTCGGTGAAGCGGGTCGCCTCGGTGAGGGTCTGGTAGCCCATGTACTCGGCGAAGGACTCGTTCAGCCAGATGTCGTCCCACCAGCGCAGGGTGACGAGGTCGCCGAACCACATGTGGGCCATCTCGTGGGCGACGACCATGGCGCGGGTCTGCCGCTCGGTGTCGGTGACGGCGGAGCGGTAGACGAACTCGTCGCGGAAGGTGACGAGTCCGGGGTTCTCCATGGCGCCCGCGTTGAACTCGGGGACGAACGCCTGGTCGTAGGAGTCGAAGGGGTAGGGCTCCTCGAACTTCTCGTGGTAGCGGTCGAAGCACCGCCGGGTGATGTCGAGGAGTTCGTCGGCGTCCGTGTCCAGGTACGGCGCGAGGGAGCGGCGGCAGTGCAGGCCGAAGGGCAGGCCGCGGTGTTCGGTGCGCACCGAGTGCCAGGGGCCGGCGGCGACGGCGACGAGGTAGGTGGAGACGAGCGGGGTGGGGGCGGCCTTCCAGCGGCCGTCGCCGAGGTGCTCGGTGGTGCTGTTGGCGAGGACGGTCCAGCCCTCGGGTGCCCTGACGGCCAGGTCGAACACGGCCTTGAGGTCGGGCTGGTCGAAGGCGGCGAAGACGCGCTGCACGTCGTCCATGAACAGCTGTGTGTAGACGTAGGTCTCGCCGTCGGAGGGGTCGGTGAAGCGGTGCATGCCCTCGCCGGTGCGGGAGTAGCGCATGGCCGCGTCGACGCGCAGGTCGTGCTCGCCGGGGGTGAGGTTCTTCAGCGGCAGCCGGTTGCCGTCCAGGGTGTCCGGGTCGAGGGGTTGTCCGTCGAGGGTGACGGAGCGCAGCTCGGCGGGCTTGACCTCGACGAAGGTGTCCGTGCCGGCCTCGTCCTCGCGGACGGTGAACCGGATCGTGGTGCGGGAGTCGAAGGTCTCGTCGCCGGTCGTCAGATCGAGTTCGATCGTGTAGCGGTGGACGTCGAGGAGCCTGGCACGGGTCTGCGCTTCGTCGCGCGTCAGTACGGACATGCACGACATGCTGCCTGATGCCGTGGGCCCGGCACAGGGGCGGATCGGTTCACGGGCTATGTCCGGTCCTTCTCCAGTTCCCCGGCGCGCTCCCGGCCCGGTTCCGCGACGAGGTCCGGGCCCGGCAGCTGGGGCGGGACGCGGGGGTCGGGGTGTGGCCGGGCGGTCGGCCGCGCGGGGCCGGTGCGGGCGCCGAGCAGGGCGCGCAGTTCGCCCACCTCCCGCTGGAGGGCGAGCTGCCGCTGGTGCGCGTCGTACAGGTAGCGGACCTTGGCGCGCAGGGCCGCCGGGTCGACGGGCTTGCCGACGACGTCGGCGACGCCGAGCCCGTGGGCGGCCTCGGCCAGCACGTGGTCCGGGCCGAAGCCGGTGAGCAGGACGACGGGGATGTGCCGGGTCTGTTCCAGGCGGCGCATGTAGCGCACCACGTCGAGACCGCTGATGCCGGGCATGCGCACGTCCAGCAGGACCAGCCCGACACGGCCGCGCAGCAGGTGCTTGAGCGCCTCGTCGCCGCTGGTGGCCCGGGCGAGCCGGCAGCCCAGCGGGGCCAGGGCGTTCTCCAGGGCGAAAAGGGTGCCCTCGTGATCGTCGACGATGAGGATTCCGGCATCCGACGGCATGACCCGACGTCCCTCCCTCCTGGCGGCCGGGTGGGCGACCAGTTTGGGCCCGAGGCTGACGCGGTGTGCTCGTCAGCTGACATGGAGTGCACAGCAGCATGCACCGTACGGGGCCGCCGTGTCACGCCCCGGGGACGTCCGGCCCGGGTCAGTCGGTCGCGGGGGCGGTGCCGTTCACGGTGTCGTCGGCGATGCGCTCGTGGTGGCGGATGACCTCGCCGATGATGAACCCCAGGAACTTCTCGGCGAAGGCGGGGTCGAGCTTGGCGCTCTCGGCGAGGGCACGCAGCCGGGCGATCTGGCGGGCCTCGCGGTCGGGGTCGGCGGGCGGCAACCGGTGCGCGGCCTTGAGGTGGCCGACCTGCTGGGTGCACTTGAACCGCTCGGCGAGCATGTGGACGACGGCCGCGTCGATGTTGTCGATGCTGTCGCGCAGCCGGTCGAGTTCCGCGCGGACGGCGGGGTCGACGGCGCCGGTGTTGCTGGTGGTCATGGTGGATCAGCGTACGGCCCGGCGGGAACGGCCCGCGCGCCGGTCGGCACCGTAGAGTGGGAGCGGGGCCAGGCGTCTTGGGGGTAAGGGCGTGGCGAACGACGGACCTGTCGAGCACGGCTACCCGCACCTGGAGACGGTGCGGGCCGCGATCACCGCGCTGTACCGGAGGCTGTCGTACGACACGATCCGGACGTTCGGGAGCAGTGTGGCCCCGGCGGACGTGGCGTTCTGCGACACCGACGACCTGTATCCGGGGGCGCAGCGGGTGGCGCGCGAACTGGTGCTGCACTACCGCCTGCCGGACGCCCGGCTGATCGTGAGCTTCCGCGGGATGACGCACGCGGCGAACGTCGAACTGGCCGCCGGTCCCGAGTACTTCGTCGAGCTGAACGACCGTTTCCGCGCCCACCGGCGGGACATCGGCGCGGCCCTGGCGCACGAGGTGACGCACGTGTACCTGCACCGCCTCGGGCTGTCCTTCCCGGGCACGCGGGACAACGAGATCCTCACGGACACGACGGCGGCCTACCTGGGCGCGGGATGGCTGCTGCTGGACGCCTACCGGGAGGACGCGGTGACGTCGCAGAAGCTCGGGTACCTCACCCCGGAGGAGTTCGGCTACGTCCTCGCCAAGCGGGCCCTGGTGTTCGGCGAGGACCCGTCGGTGTGGTTCACCAGCCCGCAGGCCTACACGGCGTACACGAAGGGCCTGGAGCTGGCCCGGCACGACGGGCGGCAGCCACCGCTGACGGCGGCCGGCTGGGCGGGCCGGCGCCGCTACGCCCGGGACCGCCGGCACGCCCAGGACGAGCACGCCGACGCCGCTGCGCCCGGCGTGCCCTACTCCTTCGCCCCGCAGACCGGCGGTCAGCTGCGGGTCTCCTTCCCCTGCCCGACGTGCCACCAGCGGATCCGGGTGCCGGTGCGCGGGCGGCTGCGGGCCCGGTGCGCGCTGTGCCGGACGGTGCTGGAGTGCGACACCTAGGGCGCGGCGGACACCGGCCGGGACCCGGCGAGGGTGCGCTCCCTCGGCTACGGGCCGACGATGCCCCGGGCGCGGGCTGCCGCCAGCCACTGCGGGAACTCGGCGACCAGCCGGTCGTACAGCTCGGCGTCGGAGACCTGGCGCGGGTCGGGGCCCGCGTGGAAGAAGCCCGCGTTGTCGACGATCCGCCTGGCGGGGACGGGGAGTTCGTCGAGTCGGCGCAGGAAGTCGAACTGCTTGCTGTCCGGGTCGCCGAAGCCGACGAACTGCCAGAAGAGGGGGAGCTTCGCCGCCTTGCACAGATAGCGCTCGGCTGCGGGGCGGCTGATGGGGCCGCCGTCGGTCTGGAAGACGACGAGGGCGGGCGCGGTGGAGCCGCTGTCGAGGTAGTGGTCGATGACGGCGTCCATCGCCAGGTGGTAGCTGGTCCTGCCCATGTGCCCGAGACCGGCCACGATCCGCTCGACGCGCCCCTGGTGGCCGGCGAGCGAGATGTCGGTGACCGCGTCGACGTCCGTGGAGAAGAACACCACGGGGACGACGCCGTCGTCGTCCAGGTGCGCCGACAGCCCGAGGACCCGGTCGGCGAGCGCCTGCACGGTGCCGTCGTCGTAGTACGGCCTCATGGAGCCGGAGTAGTCGACGACGAGGTAGACCGCGGCGCGCAGGCCGTCGAGGCCGTGCTTGCGGAGCGACAGCCCGGCGGTCTTGTACAGACTCACCAGCGCGGGCGCGGTCTCCTCCACCTTGCGCAGGCTGATCGCCGTCATCCGGTTCCCCCCTCGCCGACCGTGACCGGGTGCCGAGGGTACGGCACGGCGGCCCCGGCTTTCGCTTCGTCCACAGCTGTTCGTTATTTTGTTCGCCGCCGACCCCACCGGCTCACCGTCCGTCCCAGCCCTGCGAGGAGCCGGCCCGTGGATCCCGAGTCCGCCGTCACCACCTGCTACCGCCATCCCGAGGTGGAGTGCTACGTCCGCTGCACGCGCTGCGAGCGGTTCATCTGCCCGGGCTGCATGCGCGAGGCGGCCGTCGGCCACCAGTGCCCGGAGTGCGTGAGGGAGGGCTCGCGGTCGGTGCGGCAGGCCCGCACCGTGGTCGGCGGCCGGATCTCGACCGTGCCCGTCGTGACCTACGTCCTCATCGCGCTGAACGTCGTCGCCTACCTCGCGGAGGTGGTGCGTCCGGAGATCGTGGACCGGTTCGCGATGGTCGGCGCCCGGCTGGTCGGGCCGGACGGGGGCCGCTACGTGTACCAGCCGGGGTTCCCGGCGGACTTCCACGCCGAGGGCGTCGCCGCGGGTGAGTGGTACCGGATGCTCACCAGCGCCTTCCTGCACCTGGAGCCGACGGAGGGCACGTTCGGGCTCGCGCACGTCGTGCTGAACATGCTCGCGCTGTGGCAGCTCGGCCGGGTCGTGGAGATCCAGCTGGGCCGGGTCCGTTACCTGGCGCTGTACCTGCTGGCGGCGCTGGGCGGCGCGGTGCTGGAACTGCTCGCCGCCGACGCCGGGCAGGTCTTCCTGGGCGCCTCGGGCGGGATCTTCGGCCTGGGCGCCGCCTACTACGTGCTGGCCCGCCGCGTCGGCGCCGACATGGCCGCCGTCAACCGGTTCATGGCGTTCCTGCTGCTGTGGCTGCTGCTGTCGGCCGGGCTCACGTCCTGGCAGGGACACCTGGGCGGACTGCTGGCGGGCGGCGCGGTGGCGTTCGCGTACGCCTACGCGCCCCGGGACGGGCGCCGGGTGTTCGTGCAGGCGGGGGCCGGTCTGGCGCTGCTGGCGCTGTTCGTGGTCCTGACGGTGGCCAAGGTGAGTGAACTGACCGGCGGAGGTGCCCCCCAGTGAAGCGTTCCGGTGTGGTGTGGCTCGCGGCCGTACCCGTGGTCGCGACGGCGGCCGTGTACCTGCTGGGGCCGGGCGGGTCCGGCGACGCGCCGGCGGGCCCCGCCGTGTCGGCCTCCCCCAACGCCCGCGAGGCGGCCAAGGAGCGCGCCGAGTCGGAGCGGGCCAAGGACGACGCGCTGGTCGCGAGCCGCCCGCCGGGCCTGGCCGACCCGGCGAAGAAGGAGCTCGCCCAGCAGATCCTGGCGAGCGCCGAGAACTCGACGCTGCGCTGGCGCGAGACCTACGGCTCCATCGAGGACCTCGGCGACGGCGTCGGCTACACCGCCGGCATCGCCGGCTTCTGCACCGGCACCCACGACCTGCTCACCCTCGTCGAGAGCTACACCGCGGACCACCCGGACAACGGCCTGGCCGCCTACCTGCCCGCGCTGCGCGCGGTCGACGGCACGGACTCCCACGAAGGGCTGGACCCGGGCTTCACGGCCGCCTGGCAGGCCGAGTCGCGGAAACCGGCGTTCCGCGCCGCCCAGGAGGCCGAGCGCGACCGGGTCTACTTCGACCCGGCGGTCCGCATGGCCAAGCTCGACGGCCTCGGCACGCTCGGCCAGTTCGTGTACTACGACGCGATGGTCTTCCACGGACCGGACGCGAGCCCCGAGGGCTTCTACGGCATGCGCGAGCAGGCCCTGCGCACGGCGAAGACACCGGGCGAGGGCGGCAACGAGAAGGCCTACCTGGAGGCGTTCCTCGACGTGCGCCGGGCCGCCATGCTGGCGAAGGAGCCGGGCGCCGACACCTCCCGCGTCGACACAGCCCAGCGCCGCTTCCTGCGCGAGGGCAACCTGACGCTGGACCCGCCGCTGACGTGGGCGGTGTACGGGGAGACGTACCGCATCCCCTGACCCCGCATCCCTTGACCCCGCATCCCTTGACCCCGCATCCCCTGACCGTCGTGGGGCAAAGCGGCGGCGCCTGCCAGGTCGTCCGGTCGGGGACAGAGAGGCAGGCGCCGTCAGTGTTCCGTACGCCGTTGTACGGGACGCTTATGAATGACCGTCAGGTCACCTTTGTCATCCGGCGGCTCACACCATCAGGGCGCGGTCCGTCGGACGGATCGGGGCCGGCAGCTCGCTCGCGCCGGTCAGGAAGCGGTCCACGCCGCGGGCGGCCGAGCGGCCCTCCGCGATCGCCCACACGATGAGGGACTGGCCGCGGCCGGCGTCACCGGCGACGAACACGCCCGGCACGTTGGTCTGGTACTCGGCGTCGCGGGCGATGTTGCCGCGCTCGTCGAGCTCCAGGCCGAACTGGTCCACGAGGCCGTTCTCGTGGTCGGTGCCCGTGAAGCCCATCGCGAGGGTGACCAGCTGGGCGGGGATCTTGCGCTCGGTGCCCGGCTTCGGGGTCAGCTTCCCGCCGACGAACTCCACCTCGGTCAGGTGCAGCCACTGGACGTTGCCGTCCTCGTCGCCCTCGAAGTGGGTGGTGGAGACGGAGTAGACCCGCTCGCCGCCCTCCTCGTGCGCCGAGGTGACCTTGTACAGCATCGGGAAGGTCGGCCACGGCTGGGAGACCGGGTCGCGGTCGTCGTTCGGGCGGGGCATGATCTCCAGCTGCGTGACGGACGCCGCGCCCTGGCGGTGGGCGGTGCCCACGCAGTCGGCGCCGGTGTCGCCGCCGCCGATGACCACGACGTGCTTGCCCTCGGCCGTGATCGGGGGCGCCACGTAGTCGCCCTCCTGCACCTTGTTGGCCAGCGGCAGGTACTCCATGGCCTGGTGGATGCCCTTGAGCTCGCGGCCGGGCACGGGCAGGTCGCGCGCGGTGGTGGCGCCGACGGCCAGGACCACGGCGTCGTACCGCTTCTTCAGGTCCGTCGCCTTCAGGTCGCGGCCGATCTCGATGCCGGTGCGGAAGCGGGTGCCCTCGGCGCGCATCTGCTCGATACGGCGGTTGATGTGCCGCTTCTCCATCTTGAACTCGGGGATGCCGTACCGCAGGAGACCTCCGACGCGGTCCGCGCGCTCGTAGACGGCGACCGTGTGGCCGGCCCGGGTCAGCTGCTGCGCGGCGGCGAGACCCGCCGGGCCGGAGCCGACGACCGCGACCGTCTTGCCCGACAGGCGCTCGGGGATCTGCGGGGCGACGTCCCCGGTCTCCCACGCCTTGTCGATGATGGAGACCTCGACGTTCTTGATGGTGACCGGCGGCTGGTTGATGCCGAGCACGCACGCCGACTCGCACGGGGCCGGGCACAGGCGGCCGGTGAACTCCGGGAAGTTGTTGGTGGCGTGCAGCCGCTCCTGCGCCGCCGACCAGTCCTCGCGGTAGGCGTAGTCGTTCCACTCGGGGATGAGGTTCCCGAGCGGACAGCCGTTGTGGCAGAACGGGATGCCGCAGTCCATGCACCGGCCGGCCTGCTTGCTGATGATCGGCAGCAGGGAGCCGGGGACGTAGACCTCGTTCCAGTCCTTGACGCGCTCCTCGACCGGGCGGGACTTGGCGACCTCGCGGCCGTGGTTCAGAAAGCCCTTCGGATCAGCCATTGATCGCCGCCTCCATCATCTTCTCGTGGGTCTCGGACTCGGAGAGCCCGGCTCGCTCGGCGGCGTCCTTGGCGGCGAGCACTGCCTGGTACGTGCTGGGGATGATCTTGCTGAAGCGCTCTGCGGCCGTGTCCCACTCGGCGAGCAGCTTCTCGGCGACGGTCGAGCCCGTCTCCTCCTGGTGCCGGCGGACCACGTCGTGCAGCCACTGCTTGTCGGCCTCGTCCAGCGCCCGGACGGCGTCCAGGTTGCCGACGTTGACGTTGTCCCGGTCGAGGTCGATGACGTACGCGACGCCGCCCGACATGCCGGCCGCGAAGTTGCGGCCCGTCTCGCCGAGCACGACCGCGTGACCGCCGGTCATGTACTCGCAGCCGTGGTCGCCCACGCCCTCGGAGACGACCAGCGCGCCGGAGTTGCGCACGCAGAACCGCTCGCCGACCTTGCCGCGCAGGAACATCTCGCCGCCGGTCGCGCCGTAGCCGATGGTGTTGCCGGCGATGACGCTGTACTCGGCGAGGTGGTCGGCGCCGCGGTCCGGGCGGACCACGATCCGGCCACCGGAGAGGCCCTTGCCGACGTAGTCGTTGGCGTCGCCCTCCAGGCGCAGCGTGACACCGCGCGGGACGAAGGCGCCGAAGGACTGGCCGGCGGAACCGGTGAAGGTGATGTCGATGGTGTCGTCGGGCAGGCCCGCGCCGCCGAACTTCTTCGTCACCTCGTGGCCGAGCATGGTGCCGACCGTGCGGTTGATGTTGCGGATGGCGACCTGGGCGCGCACCGGCTGGGCGTCGGTGGCGGAGTCGGCGGCCAGCGCGTCGGCGGCGAGCCTGATCAGCTCGTTGTCGAGCGCCTTCTCCAGGCCGTGGTCCTGCGCGATCACCTGGTGGCGCACGGCGCCCTCGGGCAGCTCGGGCACGTGGAACAGCGGCTCCAGGTCCAGGCCCTGCGCCTTCCAGTGGGTGACCGCGCGGGTCACGTCGAGGCTCTCGGCGTGGCCGACGGCCTCCTCGATGGAGCGGAAGCCCAGCTCGGCGAGGATCTCGCGGACCTCCTCGGCGATGAACTGGAAGAAGTTCACGACGTACTCGGCCTTGCCGGAGAACCGGTCCCTCAGGGTCGGGTTCTGGGTGGCGATGCCGACCGGGCAGGTGTCCAGGTGGCAGACGCGCATCATGACGCAGCCGGAGACGACCAGCGGCGCGGTCGCGAAGCCGAACTCCTCGGCGCCGAGCAGCGCGGCGATGACGACGTCACGGCCGGTCTTCAGCTGGCCGTCGGTCTGCACCACGATCCGGTCGCGCAGGCCGTTGAGCAGCAGCGTCTGCTGGGTCTCGGCGAGGCCGAGCTCCCAGGGGCCGCCCGCGTGCTTCAGCGAGGTCAGCGGGGAGGCGCCCGTGCCGCCGTCGTGGCCGGAGATGAGCACCACGTCCGCGTGCGCCTTGGACACACCCGCGGCGACCGTGCCGACGCCGACCTCGGAGACCAGCTTCACGTGGATCCGCGCCTGCGGGTTCGCGTTCTTCAGGTCGTGGATCAGCTGGGCCAGGTCCTCGATGGAGTAGATGTCGTGGTGCGGCGGCGGCGAGATCAGGCCGACGCCCGGCGTCGAGTGCCGGGTCTTGGCCACCCACGGGTAGACCTTGTGGCCGGGCAGCTGGCCGCCCTCGCCGGGCTTGGCGCCCTGGGCCATCTTGATCTGGATGTCGTCGGAGTTGACCAGGTACTCGGACGTGACGCCGAAGCGGCCGGAGGCGACCTGCTTGATCGACGAGCGCCGCGCCGGGTCGTACAGCCGCTCCGGGTCCTCGCCGCCCTCACCGGTGTTGGACTTGCCGCCCAGCTGGTTCATGGCGATGGCGAGGGTCTCGTGCGCCTCCTTGGAGATGGAGCCGTACGACATGGCGCCGGTCGAGAAGCGCTTGACGATCTCGGAGGCCGGCTCGACCTCCTCGACCGGGATCGGCTTCCGGTCGGACTTGAAGCCGAACAGGCCGCGCAGCGTCATCAGGCGCTCGGACTGCTCGTTCACGCGCTCGGTGTACTTCTTGAAGATGTCGTAGCGGCCGGTGCGCGTGGAGTGCTGGAGACGGAAGACCGTCTCCGGGTCGAACAGGTGCGGCTCGCCCTCGCGGCGCCACTGGTACTCGCCCCCGATGTCCAGCGCGCGGTGCGCGGGAGCGATGCCGGAGGCGGGGTACGCCTTGGCGTGCCGGGCGGCGACCTCCTTGGCGATGACGTCGATGCCGACGCCGCCGATCTTGGTGGTGGTGCCGTTGAAGTACTTCTCGACGAAGGCGTCGTCCAGGCCGACGGCCTCGAAGACCTGGGCGCCGCGGTAGGAGGCCACGGTGGAGATGCCCATCTTGGACATGACCTTCAGGACGCCCTTGCCGAGGGCGTAGATCAGGTTGCGGATGGCCTTCTCGGGCTCCATGCCGGGCAGGAACGTCCCTGCGCGGACCAGGTCCTCGACGGACTCCATCGCCAGGTACGGGTTGACCGCGGCGGCGCCGTAGCCGATGAGCAGGGCGACGTGGTGGACCTCGCGGACGTCGCCGGCCTCCACCAGCAGGCCGACCTGGGTGCGCTGCTTGGTGCGGATGAGGTGGTGGTGGACGGCCGCGGTGAGCAGCAGCGACGGGATCGGCGCGTGCTCGGCGTCGGAGTGGCGGTCCGACAGGACGATCAGGCGGGCGCCGTTCTCGATGGCGGCGTCGGCCTCGGCGCAGATCTCCTCGATGCGCGCGGCGAGGGCGTCACCGCCGCCGTGCACCCGGTACAGGCCGGACAGCGTGGCGGCCTTGAAGCCGGGCATGTCGCCGTCGGCGTTGATGTGGATGAGCTTGGCCAGCTCGTCGTTGTCGATGACCGGGAAGGGCAGGACGACGGAGCGGCAGGACGCGGCGGTCGGCTCCAGCAGGTTGCCCTGCGGGCCGAGCGCGCTGCGCAGGGAGGTGACCAGTTCCTCGCGGATGGCGTCCAGCGGCGGGTTCGTGACCTGCGCGAACAGCTGCGTGAAGTAGTCGAAGAGGAGGCGCGGGCGGTCGGACAGCGCGGCGATCGGGGAGTCGGTGCCCATCGAACCGATCGGTTCGGCACCGGCCTTGGCCATCGGCGCCAGGATGACGCGCAGCTCCTCCTCCGTGTAGCCGAAGGTCTGCTGGCGGCGGGTGACCGAGGCGTGCGTGTGCACGATGTGCTCGCGCTCGGGCAGGTCGCTCAGCTCGATCTCGCCGGCTTCCAGCCACTCGGCGTACGGCTTCTCGGCGGCGAGCTCCGCCTTGATCTCGTCGTCCTCGATGATGCGGTGCTCGGCGGTGTCCACGAGGAACATGCGGCCGGGCTGCAGGCGGCCCTTGCGCACGACGCGGGCCGGGTCGATGTCGAGGACGCCGACCTCGGAGCCCAGGACGACGAGGCCGTCGTCGGTGACCCAGTAGCGGCCGGGGCGCAGGCCGTTGCGGTCGAGCACGGCGCCGACCTGGGTGCCGTCGGTGAAGGTGACGCAGGCGGGGCCGTCCCAGGGCTCCATCATCGTGGAGTGGAACTGGTAGAAGGCGCGCCGGGTGGGGTCCATGGAGTCGTGGTTCTCCCACGCCTCCGGGATCATCATCAGCACGGAGTGCGGCAGCGAACGCCCGCCCAGGTGCAGCAGTTCGAGCACCTCGTCGAAGGACGCGGAGTCGGAGGCGTCGGGCGTGCAGATCGGGAAGACGCGCTCGAGGTCGCGGTCGCCGAACAGGTCGGAGACCAGCTGCGACTCGCGGGCGGCCATCCAGTTGCGGTTGCCCTTGACGGTGTTGATCTCACCGTTGTGCGCGACGAAGCGGTACGGGTGCGCCAGCGGCCACGACGGGAAGGTGTTGGTCGAGAACCGGGAGTGCACGAGCGCGATCGCGGAGGCGAAGCGGCGGTCGGACAGGTCCGGGAAGAAGGGTTCGAGCTGGCCGGTGGTCAGCATGCCCTTGTAGACGATGGTCCGCGCGGACAGCGACGGGAAGTACACGCCGGCCTCGCGCTCGGCGCGCTTGCGCAGCACGAACGCCTTGCGGTCGAGGTCGATGCCCTTGCTCCGGCCGTCGGACACGAAGATCTGGCGGAAGGCGGGCATCGTGGAGCGGGCGGTGGCGCCGAGCAGCTGGGGCGCGGTCGGGACCTCGCGCCAGCCGAGGACGGTCAGGCCCTCGTCGGCGGCGATCGTCTCGATACGTGAGACGGCGTCGGCGAGGGAGTCCTCGGGCAGGAAGGCGATGCCGACCGCGTAGGCACCGGCCTCGGGCAGTTCGAATCCGGCCACCTCGCGGAAGAACGCGTCGGGGACCTGGGAGAGGATGCCCGCGCCGTCGCCGGAGTCCGGCTCGGAGCCGGTGGCACCGCGGTGTTCCAGGTTGCGCAGCACCGTCAGCGCCTGGTCGACCAGCGCGTGGGACGCCTCGCCGGTGAGGGTGGCGACGAAGCCGACGCCGCAGGCGTCGTGCTCGTTGCGGGGGTCGTACATACCCTGCGCAGCAGGGCGAGCATCCATGAACGACCAGTTCTGGCCATTCGCGGAATGCTGGGACGGCTGGCGCGGCGTACGCATCGGCTCTCCCGTCGTCGTCAGTGGCATGTGCAGTGCCGAGGGACGACGTTGGCCCTCTGCGTGAGTGCAAAATTTCGTGCAGGTTACATGATGGAGCGGCTCTCGGGAACCGGATACTCCGTTCCAACATGCGGACGCCGCGGGGTCGCGGCGGGTGGGTCCGCGCCGGGCGGCGGAGGCTGTGGGGGCCGATGCGGACAGATCGATGTCCGTCGGCCCGGGGGCGGTTCGGGCGGCGTCGCCCGCCCCGCGGGTGCGCGGCAGGCGTCATTGCCCACAGCGCTTACGGCTCATGCCCGGTGGTTAAGCATTCGAAACCAGCGAGTAACGGCTACTTATGCGGTCCCTCGCATAAGTAGGAGCCGCACTATCCTACGACCGTTCCGAACATCGCGCCCAGGGCGTACGTCACACCGGCCGCCGCGCCGCCCAGGGCGAGTTGCCGCAGTCCGCTGTACCACCAGGTCCGCGTCGTCACCTTGGCCACGACCGCGCCGCACAGGAACAGCCCGGCCAGCGCGAGCAGCACGGCGGGCCACAGCGCGGTCGCGCCGAGCAGGTACGGCAGCACGGGCAGCAGGGCGCCGAGCGCGAACGAGCCGAACGACGACACGGCCGCGACCAGCGGGGAGGGCAGGTCGCCGGGGTCGATGCCGAGTTCCTCGCGGGCGTGGATCTCCAGGGCCTGCTCGGGGTCCTTCGACAACTGCCGGGCCACCTCGCGGGCGAGCCCCGGTTCGACGCCGCGGGCCGCGTAGAGCGCGGCGAGCTCGGCCTCCTCGTCCTTCGGGTGCTTGCGCAGCTCACGGCGCTCGACGTCCAGCTCGGCCTCGACGAGCTCGCGCTGGGAGGCGACGGAGGTGTACTCGCCGGCCGCCATCGAGAAGGCGCCGGCGGCCAGTCCCGCGAGGCCGCTCAGGACGATGGTCTGCTGGCCTGCCGAACCGCCCGCGACGCCGGTCATCAGGGCGAGGTTGGAGACCAGACCGTCCATTGCACCGAAGACGGCGGGACGCAGCCAGCCGCCGTTGACATCCCGGTGCGTGTGGTTGTCGCGGTGCGCCTCGTGCAGCGCCGCCTCGGTCTCGATGATGGCCATACCGGTCCCCCAAAAGCCTCTTTGGACGAGTTCTACTTTTCGACAACAGCAAAGGTACGCCGTTCATTTCCGCTCTGCCAGCAAGGAAAGGCTGGGCTAACCTGCGGTTTTACCTCCGGCGCTCATGCGTGGAGGCTCTCGCACAGATGTCGACCGGGTGATGCTGAGGCGGGTGAGGCTGCGCGGGAGGCCGCACCGGGGACAGTTCCGCAAAGGGGTTCCGCGCCCTCGGGCGCCCCTGCGAGGCACCCCTGGGAGGAGAGCCCGCGTATGGCATCGATCGCCTGCAGTCCCCCCGTCCCGGCGGCCGGGGACGCCGCCGAACTCCGCGAACGGGCGCGCGGCGCGCTGCTGGGTCTCGCCGTCGGCGACGCGCTCGGCGCACCGGCCGAGAACATGTTGCCCTCCGAGATCCGCGCCCGCTGGGGCCGCATCACCGGGTACGTCGCGGACACCCCGGCCGGCACGGACGACACCGAGTACGCGATCTTCTCCGGACTGCTGCTGGCCCGGCACGGGTCGGCGCTCACCCCGGCCCATGTGGAGGCGGCCTGGCACGAGTGGATCGCCGACCGCGACGAAGGCCCGTTCAGGGGCGCCGGGTTCAGCGAGCGGGGCACGCTGGAGAACCTGCGCCGAGGGCTCGTGGCACCGATCTCGGCGCAGCACCGGCACGCCTGGAGCGACGGGCTCGCCATGCGCGCGGCGCCGTTCGGGGTGTTCGCGGCGGGCCGCCCCGCCGAGGCCGCCCGGCTGGTCGCGATCGACGGCTCGGTCAGCCACGACGGCGAGGGCATCTACGGCGGCCAGGCGGTGGCGGCCGGAGTCGCGGCGGCGATGGCGGGCGCGCCGACGATGGCGGTGGTGGCCTCGGCGCTCGCGGTACTGCCGGACGACTCGTGGACGGCGCGCTCCCTGCGCCGGGCCGTGGCCGTGGCCCACCGCGGCGAACGAGCGGTCCGCTCCGCGGTCGTCATCGGCGGCTACCCGTGGACCGACCTGGCACCCGAGGCGGTCGCCCTGGCGTTCGGCGCGTACGCGGCGGCCGACGGTGATTTCGAGGGGGCGGTCCTGACGGCCGTGAACATGGGCCGCGACGCCGACACCACGGCGGCCGTGGCGGGCGCCCTGGCCGGCGCGACCCGGGGGGCCTCGGCCGTCCCGGCCCTGTGGGCCGCGGCCATCGGCCCGGCCCGCGGCAGCTGCCTCCCGGCGATGGCGGGCCACCATGTGCTGGACGTGGCGGACCTGCTGACCCCGGAGGTGACGCCATGACCCCACCGGCCCCGTGGGACGCCTCCCAGACATCCCCCGCACCCGCCCACCCCGACCAGCTCCCCCTCACACCACCCGCACCCCCCGACGGCGGGAGCCCTCCTCAGGCGCCAGCCGCGTCCGGCGACGAATGGCGCGCGGGGCGCGCGGGTGGGAAAGCGGGACTGCCGGCCGAAGGCGGAGCCGAGGCCGGGACGCGCCACCGCCGGGTCGAGGGCCTCCTCCTCGGCCTGGCCGCGGGCGACGCCGCCGGCTGGCCCGCCGCCCGCCACCGCGCCGCCCGCATGCCCGAGTGGACCCGGCGCCTGACCCGGGAGCTGGACACCTTCGCGGAGCACAACGCGACCACCACCCTCCCCGTCCCGATCGCCCTCAACCAGCCCCCGGAACCCCTGCGCCTCGGCCCCTCCGACGACGCCGAGTGGGCGGCGTTCGCGGCCGAGGCCGTGCTGCGGGCCGGGGACGACGGCGCGCTCGGCGACCTCAGCCGGGAACGCCGCACCCGCGCCGCCATCGACCTCACGTGGAACGCGGTCGCCGCCGAGGTCGCCGCCGCCGCCGAACGCGCCCCCGAGGTCGAGTCGGCGGTGCTCCCGCTGCGCGCCCGTATCTCCGTGCGGGCCGGCCTCGGCAACCTCGCGACCGGCCTGCGCCCGCCCGCCTCCGGCCACGACAACCCGCACTTCTTCGACGACGCCGCCTGCGTGCGGGCCTGCGTCCTGGCCGTCGCCCACCCCGGCGACCCGCGCAGCGCCGCCGGCCTCGCCGAGTTCGACGCCCGCTACACCCAGGACGGCGACGGCGTGCACGGCGCTCGGGCCATGGCGGCGGCCGTCGCGTGCGCCCTCGTCGGCGCGGACGTGACCGCGTGCGTGTCGGCCGCGCTCGCCGAGCTGCCCGAGTCGACGGAGATCGGGCGCAACGCCCGGCACGCCCTCGCGCTCGCCCGGGACGCCGACGGCGCCTTCGACCTCGTACCGCGCCTTGAGCACCAGATCGTCGACCACGTCTACAGCTACGGCATCGCCGCCGCCGAGACCGTCCCGGTCGCCCTCGCCCTGGCCGGCGCCGCACGCGGCAGGATCGCGGAGGCGGTACCGGCGGCGGCCTGTCTGTCCCGGGTCGCGGACTCCGCCCCGGCCCTGGCCGGTGCCCTGACCGGCGCGCTCGGCGGCGGCGCCGCGATCCCCGCGTCCTGGCGGGAGACCTGCCGCACGCTGTCCGGCTGCGCCCTGCCCCGCCTGACCGGCACCGACCTGGTGGAACTCGCCGAACTCCTGGAAGCCGTACAACCGGCCCTTCCAGGAGGATGATTCGGGCATGACGCCCAAAGGAGAAGAAAACCGCGAGGCGGTTCTGGAGGACCGGATCACCGGCGCCCTCGTCGGCGCGGCCGTCGGCGACGCGCTCGGCGGCCCCGTCGAGGGCTACTCCCCCGACCAGATCCTGCAGCGGCACGGCGGCCGGGTGCACGGCATCGTCGGCCCCTGGAACGGCGACGCCTGGCGCACCGCCCGCCCCATCGCCCCGTACCACAAGGGCGACGGCCACGTCACCGACGACACCTTGATGACGCACGCGCTGATCCGGGTGTACACGCGGGTCCGCGACCATCTCGACGCGTACGCGGTCGCCGACCACCTGGTGCCGGACCTGATGACGCAGCCGCGCTGGATCCCGGAACTGGAGGCCGAGGCGCTGCCCCTCCAGCGGATCTTCCTCGCGGAGAAGTGGCTCGTGGCCCGCCTGCACTACGGCCACGTCGACCCGCGCGAGGCCGGCACCGGCAACATCGTCAACTGCGGCGCGGCGATGTACATGGCCCCGGTCGGCCTGGTCAACGCGGCGAACCCGGCGGGCGCCTACGCAGAGGCCCTGGACGTGGCGGGCGCGCACCAGTCGTCGTACGGCAGGGAGGCGGCGGGCGTCTTCGCGGCCGCGGTCGCGGCGGCGGCCACGCCGGGCGCGACACCGGACTCGGTGGTGGCGGCCTGCCTGGCCCTGGCGAAGGACGGCACGCGGGCGGCGATCGAGCGGGTCTGCGAAGTGGCCGCCCGGTACACGGACTTCGAGTCGGCGCTGGTCCCGCTGCGGGAGGCGGTGGCCCCGTACGACACGGTGGGCCCGGACTACCGCTCGCCGTCGCTGGGCGCCCGGCGCCCGTCCCGGCTGCACGCCATCGAGGAACTCCCCGTCGCGCTCGGCATGCTGGTCGTCGCGCGCGGCGACTGGCGGCACGCGGTGCTGGGCGCGGTGAACTACGGGCGCGACTGCGACTCCATCGCGACCATGGCCGGGGCCGTCGCGGGCGCGCTGGGCTCCGCCGTCCCGGAGGACTGGGCGAAGACGGTCGCCGAGGCCAGCCGCCTGGACCTGTGGGAACCGCCCCGGGCGCTCACCGAGGTGACGCGGGAGGTCTTCGCGCGGGACGTCGACCGGCGCCGGGCGCACGAGCGGGCGTTCGCGGAGTTCGGGGGGCCGGAATGCTCCGCCTGACGTGGGTGCAGCCCGAGGACCTGATCGGGCACGAGTTGCGGCAGGCGGAGCTGGACGGCCGCGAGGCCTCGGTGATCGCCGAGCGGTGGCGGTCGGCGGGCGGCCCGGAGGCTCCCGTACGCGCCGGCGCCTCCGAGCGGCCGGTCTCCGGCTATCTGCGGCGGCTGGCGAACGACCTGCTGGACGAGCTCGCCGACCTGCCGAGCAGGCTGGCCGACAGCGAACCGACGGACCTGGCGCGGATCAGGGCGCTGTGCCCCGACTGGCCGGGCCGCGCGGCCGGGCGTCCGGACGCCGGGCTGCGCGACCGGCTGGAGGCCGCCTGGCTGGGCCGCGCGGCGGGCTGTCTGCTGGGCAAGCCCGTCGAGAAACTGCCCCTCGACGCCATCCGTGCCCTCGCCCGCGCCACCGGCAACTGGCCCCTGACCACCTGGTTCACGGCCCGCGGTGTCCCGGCGGAACTCCTCGCCGCGCACCCCTGGAACCGCCGCTCGGCCGCCACCGGTCTCGCCGAGAACATCGACGGCATGCCCGAGGACGACGACCTCAACTACCCGGTCCTCAACCTGCTGTTGCTGCGCCGCCACGGCAGGTCCTTCACGACCGCCGACGTGGCCCGCCTCTGGCTGGACGAACTCCCCGCGGGCCGCACCTTCACCGCGGAGCGTGTCGCGTACCGCAATCTGCTGACCGGCCTCGAACCTCCGCTGACCGCCCGGCACCGCAACCCGTTCCGCGAGTGGATCGGCGCCCTGATCCGCGCCGACGTGCACGGCTGGACCAACCCCGGCGACCCGGGCGCGGCGGCCGAGCAGGCGCACCGCGACGCCACCCTCACGCACACCGCCAACGGCGTGTACGCGGCGATGTTCACGGCGGCCGTCGTCGCCACCGCCGCGACCGGCGACCACAACGTGCACGCCTGTCTGCGCACCGGCCTCGCGGTCGTCCCGCCCGGCTCCCGGTTGGCCGGCGCGGTCCGGGAGGCCGTCCGGCTCGCCGGGTCCCACGAGGACTTCGACGAGGTGGTGGACCGCCTGCACGCCACTTACGACGCGACCCACCACTGGGTGCACGCCGTGCCCAACACCGCCCTGGTCGCCGCCGCGCTCACCCACGCCGACGGCGACTTCTCCGGCTCGGTCTGCCGGGCGGTGTCCGGCGGCTGGGACACCGACTCGGTCGGCGCGACCGCGGGGTGCGTCGCCGGGCTCCTCGCGGGCGCCCCCGCCGCCCTGCCCGACCGCTGGACCGCGCCCCTGAAGAACCGGCTGGCCACCTCCGTCGGCGACTTCGACGGCACCGGCTTCGACACCCTCGCCCACCTCACCCACCAGGAGGCCACCCGCCCATGACGGCCACCGCCACGACAGGCAGCACGCCCGGCACACCGCCCGACGCCCCGCTGACCGGCCTGCGCGTCCTCGACCTCGCGACCCTCTTCGCCGGACCGCTCGCCGCGACCCTGCTCGGCGACTTCGGCGCCGAGGTCGTCAAGGTCGAGCACCCGAGGAAACCCGACCCGTCCCGGGGCCACGGCCCGTCCAAGGACGGCGTCGGCCTGTGGTGGAAGGTGCTCGGCCGCAACAAGCGCACCATCACGCTCGACCTGTCCAGGCCCGGCGGCCGCGACACGCTCCTCCGGCTCGCCGCCGGGGCGGACGTCGTCATCGAGAACTTCCGCCCCGGCACCCTGGAGAAATGGGACCTCGGCTGGCCCGAGCTGTCCGCCGCCAACCCCCGCCTGGTGCTCGCCCGGGTCACCGCCTTCGGCCAGTTCGGCCCGTACGCGCACCGGCCCGGCTTCGGCACCCTCGCCGAGGCGATGAGCGGCTTCGCCGCGATCACCGGCGAACCGGACGCGCCGCCGACGCTCCCGCCGTTCGGCCTCGCCGACTCCATCGCCGGTCTGGCCACCGCCTACGCCGTCATGGCCGCGCTCGCCGCCCGGGACCGCACCGGCGAGGGGCAGGTGGTCGACATGGCGATCATCGAGCCGATCCTGACCGTGCTGGGCCCGCAGCCCACCTGGTACGACCAGCTCGGCCACGTCCAGGAACGCACCGGCAACCGCTCCGCGAACAACGCCCCGCGCAACACCTACCGCACCGCCGACGGCGACTGGGTCGCCGTGTCCACCTCCGCGCAGTCCATCGCCGAGCGCGTGATGCACCTGGTCGGCAGGCCCGAGCTGATCGACGAGCCGTGGTTCGCGACGGGCGCCGGCCGGGCCGCGCACGCCGACGTCCTCGACACGGCGGTGGGCGACTGGATCGCCCGGCACTCCCGCACCGATGTCCTCGCCGCGTTCGAGAAGGCGGAGGCGGCGGTGGCGCCCGTGCAGGACGTCCGGGACGTGCTGACGGACCCGCAGTACCAGGCGCTGGACTCCGTCACCACCGTGGACGACCCGGAACTGGGCCCGCTGCGCATGCAGAACGTGCTGTTCCGGCTGTCGGCCACGCCCGGCGCGATCCGCTGGGCGGGCCGTCCGCACGGCACCGACACCGACGAGGTGCTCACCGAACTGGGCCTCACCCCGGCCGAGTTGGCAGCGCTGCGCACGGAGGGAGCGCTGTGACGGACACGCCGCTGACCTGGCTCTACGCCCCCGGCGACCGGCCGCACGTGGTCGCCAAGGCCCTGACGGCCGGGGCGGACGTGGTCGTCGTGGACCTGGAGGACGCCGTCGCCCCGGACCGCAAGGCCTACGCCCGCGACGCCACCGCCGAGCTGCTGAGCGACCCGCGGCCGGTCCCGGTCCACGTCCGGGTCAACGCCCTCGACAGCCCGTGGGGCCCGGCCGACCTGACGGCACTCGCCCCGGCTCCGGGCCTCGGCGGGGTGCGGCTGCCGAAGGTGGCACGCCCCTCGGACGTGGTCCGGGCGGCACTGCTCACCGGCGAACTCCCGTTGTACGCCCTGCTGGAAACAGCCATCGGCGTCGAGCACGCCTTCGCCGTCGCCTCCTGCCACCCCGCGCTGCGCGGCATCGCGCTCGGCGAGGCGGACCTGCGGGCCGACCTGGGCGTACGGGACGACGCGGGTCTCGACTGGCCCCGCTCCCGGGTGGTCGTCGCGGCGCGGGCGGCCGGGCTCGCCCCACCGCCCCAGTCGGTGCACCCGGACACCCGTGACCTGGAAGGACTGGTCGCGTCGTGCGCACGTGGCCGCGCCCTGGGCTTCTGGGGCCGGGCCGCCGTCCACCCGCGTCAGCTCCCGGTGATCGAACGGGCGTATCTGCCCACGCAGCAGGAGATCGAGCAGGCGGAGACGGTCGTCAAGGCGGCGGCCCAGGAAGAGGGCGCGCAGGCCCTGCCGGACGGCCGCTTCGTGGACGCGGCGGTGGTCACGGCCGCCCGGCGCACACTGGCGCTGTCCCGCCGGCGCTGAGCGGCGCCCGCCGCGCACACGACGAGGGCGCCCGGAGAATTCCGGGCGCCCTCGTCGTCGTACTGCCGGGCGTCACGCCTTCTTCGTCGGCTCCGCCTCGGTCTCGTCCTTCACATCGTCCACGTCGTCGGCGGCGGCGGCGTCCTCCACCGCGTCGGACTCGCCGTCGGACTTGCCGTCGGTCTTCGTCTCCGCGTCGGTCTCCCCGGCCGCGGCGGCCGTGGCGGAGGACTCCTCGGCGTCACCGTCGCCGTCGGCGTCGGCGCTCTCCGCCGCCGGCTCCACCACGGCCTCCCGGCCGGGCCGCTTCTTCGCCGACACGACGATGTAGAGCACCGCGAGCAGGAAGACGAGCAGCGCGGTCCAGTTGTTCAGCCGCAGGCCCAGGATGTGGTGGGCGTCGTCGACGCGCATGTACTCGATCCAGAACCGGCCCACGCAGTACGCGGCGACGTACAGCGCGAACGCCCGGCCGTGGCCGAGCCGGAAGCGGCGGTCGGCCCAGATGACGAGCAGCGCGACACCGATGCACCACAGCGACTCGTACAGGAACGTCGGGTGGTACGTGCCCGGCACCCGGCCGTCCGCGGACGACGTGATCTCCACCGCCCACGGCAGATCGGTCGGACGGCCGTACAGCTCCTGGTTGAACCAGTTGCCCCAGCGCCCCATGGCCTGCGCGAGCGCGATGCCCGGGGCGACGGCGTCGGCGTACGCCGGCAGCGGGATGCCCCGGCGCCGGCAGCCGATCCACGCGCCGACCGCGCCGAGGGCGATCGCGCCCCAGATGCCGAGGCCGCCCTCCCAGATCTTGAAGGCGTCGACCCAGTCACGGCCCTCGCTGAAGTACAGCTGGTAGTCCGTGATCACGTGGTAGAGCCGGCCGCCGACCAGGCCGAACGGCACGGCCCAGACCGCGATGTCCGCAACCGTGCCGACCCGGCCGCCGCGGGCGACCCAGCGCCTGCCGCCGAGCCAGACGGCGAGGAAGACGCCGATGATGATGCAGAACGCGTAGCCGCGCAGCGGGACGGGGCCGAGGTACAGCACCCCGCGCGACGGGCTGGGAATGTAGGCAAGTTCCATGGCAGGGTCGACGCTACCGTGCCGGGCCGCGCCCTCGGCGGCCGGACCGGCTACGGCTCCATAACGGGCGCGGACGAAACAGGCGGAGTCGAAACAGGCCGGGCCCGTCCCTCAGCCCTTCGCGGCCTGCTGCACCATCTGCTTCAGCTTCGCCGGTGTCATCGTCTGGTCCTGGTAGATGTTCTTGCCGTTCAGCAGCACGGTCGGCGTGCCCGTGAAGCCGCCCTTGGAGAAGGCCTCGTTGGACTTGGCCACCCAGCTGTTGTGCGTGCCGTCCTCGACGCACTTGCGGAACTCGGCCGTGTCCAGGCCCTCCACCTTGCCCGCCAGGTCGAGCAGCTTGGCGGTGTCCGCGAAGGCGTCGTCGGCCTCCTGCGGCTGGCTGTCGTAGAGCACGTCGTGGTACTCGGTGAACTTGCCGGCGTCCTGCGCGCACGCCGCCGCGTTGGCCGCGGTGCGCGAACCCGTGCCGCCCATGTTGCCGTCGATGATCGTGGCCAGGTGGTAGTTCACCTTCAGCTGGCCGGCCGCCGTCAGCTCGTGGATCGTCGAGCGGTACGCCTGCTCGAAACCCTTGCAGGCCGGGCAGCGGAAGTCCTCCCAGACGGTGAGCGTCGAGCTGGCGCTCTCCTTGCCGACCGGGATGGCGAGGCCGTCCTTGCCCTGCGCCCCGGACGGCACCACCACCGGGCCCGCCGACTCGCCGCCGTCGTCCTTGCCCGCGTTCGCCGCAACGACGCCGATCACCGCCGCCAGTCCCAGGACGCCGACCACGGCGGCGCCCACGATGAGCGCACGCCGTCGCTTCTCGGCGGCCTTCTGCTTCTCGCGCTCGACCGCCAGCCGCTCCCGGGCGGTGCGCTTTGCCTCTCGGTTCTTCTCGCTCACACCCCGCAGAACGAACCGGGGAGGCGCACCGCGCCTCCCCGGTCCCAGGTCCACCCGTACGAGGGACCCGTAGGACGGTTTCCGTCCGCCACGCCTTCCGGCGCGGGCCCTACGCCTGTCCGCGCACGCCCTTCGCGAGGTCGCCGGCGAGTGCCCGGACGCCCTCGACGCCGGCCGCGTCGTCCGGCGCGTCCAGCATCCGCTTCACGAACGCCGAGCCGACGATGACGCCGTCGGCGAAGCGCGCGACCTCGGCGGCCTGGGTGGGGTTGGAGACGCCGAGGCCGACGCAGACGGGCAGGTCGGTGGTGGCACGCGTGCGCCGCACCAGGTCCTGGGCCTGCGAGCTGACCGTCTCCCGGGTGCCGGTGACGCCCATCAGGGAGGCGGCGTAGACGAAGCCGCTGCCGGCCGCGGTGATCTTCGCGAGCCGTTCGTCCTTGCTGCTGGGCGCGACCACGAAGACCGTGGCGAGCCCGTGCTTCTCGGCGTGCTCGCGCCACAGCTCCGACTCCTGCACGGGCAGGTCCGGCAGGATGCAGCCCGCGCCGCCCGCCTCGGCGAGCTCGGCGGTGAAGCGCTCGACGCCGTAGCGGTCAATGGGGTTCCAGTACGTCATGACCAGGATCGGCTTGCCGGTGGCGGCATGGGCCTCGCGGACCGTCCGCATCACGTCGGCGATCCGCACACCGCCGCGCAGGGCGATGTCGTCGGCGGTCTGGATGACGGGGCCGTCGAGGACCGGGTCGCTGTGCGGCAGGCCCACCTCGACGACGTCCGCTCCGCCCTCCAGCGCCGCCTTGACGGCCTCGATGCCGCCGTCGACGGTCGGGAAACCGGCGGGCAGGTAGGCGATGAGCGCCGCACGTCCCTCGGCCTTCGCCGCCGCGAGGGTGTCGTTCAGCAGCCGGATGTTCCCGCTCACTTGGCGTCCCCCTCGATCTCGGCGGTGTCGGCCGCGTCGGCGGCCACCTCGGCGTCGGTGTCGTACAGGCCGAAGTACCGCGCGGCGGTGTCCATGTCCTTGTCGCCTCGCCCGGACAGGTTGACCACGATCAGGCCGTCCGCGCCGAGTTCCCGGCCGACCTCCAGGGCGCCGGCCAGCGCGTGCGCGCTCTCGATGGCCGGGATGATGCCTTCGGTGCGCGACAGCAGACGCAGCGCCCGCATGGCCGCGTCGTCGGTGACCGCGCGGTACTCGCCGCGTCCGGTGTCCTTCAGGTAGGAGTGCTCGGGGCCGATGCCCGGGTAGTCCAGACCGGCCGAGATCGAGTACGGCTCGGTGATCTGGCCCTCGTCGTCCTGGAGGACGTAGGAGCGGGAGCCGTGCAGGATGCCGGGCTCGCCGGCGGTGAGGGTCGCGGCGTGCTCGCCGGTCTCGACGCCGTGTCCCGCGGGCTCGCAGCCGATCAGCCGGACGCCCTCGTCGGGAATGAAGGCGTGGAACAGGCCGATCGCGTTGGAGCCGCCGCCGACGCAGGCGACCGCGGCGTCGGGCAGCCGTCCGGCGCGCTCCAGGAGCTGGCGGCGGGTCTCGACGCCGATGACGCGGTGGAAGTCGCGGACCATCGCCGGGAAGGGGTGCGGGCCGGCGACGGTGCCGAACAGGTAGTGCGTGTGGTCGACGTTGGCGACCCAGTCGCGGAACGCTTCGTTGATGGCGTCCTTCAGGGTGCGGCTGCCGGACTTCACGGCGACGACCTCGGCGCCCAGCATGCGCATGCGGGCGACGTTGAGCGCCTGCCGCTGGGTGTCGATCTCGCCCATGTAGATGGTGCATTCGAGCCCGAACAGCGCGCAGGCCGTGGCCGTGGCGACGCCGTGCTGGCCCGCTCCGGTCTCGGCGATCACGCGCGTCTTGCCCATGCGCTTGGTGAGCAGGGCCTGGCCGAGCACGTTGTTGATCTTGTGGCTGCCGGTGTGGTTGAGGTCCTCGCGCTTGAGGAAGACGCGGGCGCCGCCGGCGTGTTCGGCGAACCGGGGCACCTCGGTGAGGGCGCTCGGGCGGCCGGTGTAGTTGACGAGCAGGTCGTCGAGCTCGCGGGCGAACTCGGGGTCGGCCTTGGCCTTGTCGTACTCGACGGCGACCTCGTCCACGGCGGCGACGAGCGCCTCCGGGATGAACTTGCCGCCGAACGCGCCGAAGTAGCCCTCGGCGCTGGGAATCCGACCCCCCGGGTCAGGAATGAAGAACTCGCTGGGCATGCGGATACCTCACGGTGAGCTTGTGGATGCGAAATCGCCGTGGGGGCCGAGGTCGTCCGGCGGCTGCGGACCAGGTGTGGCTTGTCGCGCCCGCGCGGCGGCGGCCGCGCATCGAACAGAGCCCCGCGCCCCTAGAAGGGGCGCTGCCATCGCCTTCCGTTGACCTGCCCGGGTTCGTCACCGATGACGTACCGCACCCGCCGGCCGTGCACCCGGCGTGCGGGCGCGCGGCAGCCCCGGGGCCGGCAGCCGCGCGCGAGGCGGGCGTGCGGGTCCCGGGTCGTCAGGGTGATGGGGAGCGTCATCGGGGCAAGCCTAGCGGGGTGTCAGCCGCGTCCGTGCCGCAGCGCGGGGTGCTCGCCCGCCGCGACCAGGTCGGAGACGGCCGCCTTCGGGTCGCGGCCGGTGACGAGGGACTCGCCGACCAGGACCGCGTCGGCGCCGGCGTTGGCGTACGCGATGAGGTCGTGCGGGCCGCGGACGCCGGACTCGGCGACCTTGACGATGTGGGCGGGGATCTCCGGGGCGACCCGCTCGAAGGTGCCGCGGTCGACCTCCAGGGTCTTGAGGTTGCGGGCGTTGACGCCGATCACCTTGGCGCCCGCGTCCACCGCCCGGTCGACCTCCTCCTCGTCGTGCACCTCGACGAGCGGCGTGAGCCCGATGGACTCGGCACGCTCGATGAGGGACTCCAGGGCGGACTGGTCGAGGGCCGCGACGATCAGCAGCGCGAGGTCGGCGCCGTACGCGCGCGCCTCCCACAGCTGGTACGACGTGACGATGAAGTCCTTGCGCAGCAGGGGGATGTCCACGCGCGCGCGGACCGCCTCCAGGTCGGCCAGCGAGCCGCCGAAGCGGCGCTGCTCGGTGAGCACGGAGATGACGGCCGCGCCGCCCGCCTCGTAGTCCGCGGCGAGCCCGGCGGGGTCGGCGATCGCGGCGAGCGCGCCCTTGGAGGGGCTGGACCGCTTCACCTCACAGATGACCTTGACGCCGTCGCCGCGCAGGGCCGCGACGCCGTCCTTGGCCGCGGGGGCCTTCGCCGCGCGCTCCTTGAGCTCGTCGAGGCTGACGCGCGCCTGCCGCTCCGCGAGGTCGGCACGGACTCCGTCGATGATCTCGTCGAGCACACTCACGCGAGCGGCCCCCTTCCAGCGGTTGGTCAAAACGGTGGGCTTGCGCCACCGTCCTCGCCTCCCGGGCGAACCGCTGGGCGAAACCGGTGGTCATTGCGATGGTATCCGCAGGGCGGCCCCGGTCTCGCATCCGGTTGACGTCGGTCCCAGAAACTGGACATGTGGGAATCAATCAGGGGTGCAGCCAGCCGCCGAACGGCAGGTTGCGGACCACCGTGAAGACCAGCAGCAATGTCCCCGCGGTCCACAGGTGGACCGGCCCCGGGTCGAGCCGGAACGGCCGGCCGCGCGCCGCGCGGACCACCCAGACGGTCCACAGCACCGCGCAGAACAGATAGCCGGCGACGGCGAGCGCGTTGGCCTGGAGCGCCGCCGCGAGGTCGCCATGGACGACGGCGTGCGCGCTGCGCAGCCCTCCGCAGCCGGGGCAGTAGATGCCGGTGAACCGGAGCAGCGGGCAGGCCGGGTAGTGGCCGGGCTCGTTCGGGTCGACCGTGCCGACGTACGCGAAGGCGCCGGCGACGGCCGCGAGGGCCCCGGCGGGTGCGGCGAGCCGGCGCAGCACGGGACGCGGGGGCGGCGGGCCCGTCGTCCGGGCCGCCGGGTGCTGGACGTCCGTCGTGCGCGGGCTGTCGGTTTCCACGTCCCGCATTGTGCCCCGCGCGGGGCGCGGACGCGCGTGAGGGACGGGCCCGTGGGTCCGGGTCCGCCCCTCGGCGAGGTCGTACGGGGTTCCGCTCAGGCGCCGGCCGGCTCGCGCTCCTGCGTCTTGCGCGCGGTGCGGGCGTTGCGCGGCTGGCCGAGGCCCGCCTTGCTCATGAGGCCGCCGATGACGCCGCCGATCAGCACGATGACCATGCCGGCCCAGAAGCCCGCCGGCACCGACATCACCATGAACGCGCCCGAGACGCAGAAACCGATGAAGGCGATGATGACACCGGTCCAGGCGGCCGGGGTGTGACCGTGGCTGCTGCCCGCCATTGCTTGCTCCTCGTTGCTGTGTACGTGTCTGAGCAGGATGCTCGCGCTCATTGTCCCGCACGCGTGCGCGTGCCGTGAGCGGGGGTGCGCCACGCGCGCGTGGCGCCCGGGGCGATCAGGCTCCCGTGGGGTCCTCGCCCCGGTCGAGGGCCTTCCAGAGGTCCTCGGGGCGGTCGGGGTCGGTGGCGGGGGCGGCGCGGCGGCCGGGGCGGGCGGTGCCGCGCTCGTAGCGGCCGGACATCGCGGGCCACAGCCGGCCGTGGCGCAGCGCGAGCAGTCCGGCGAGCAGGAGGAGCACGCCGCCGGCGACCGCGACGTAGGGCCAGCCGGTGTGGCTGAGCGCGTCGACGGTGGCCGAGGTGTCGCCGGTGGCCCGCGCGGCCTTCTCGTCGAGGGCGCCGCTGTCGGAGGCGCCGAGCAGGGCGGCGGTGATCGTGCCGGCGCCGCACAGGGCGAGCAGGGCGGCGACGGCGACGCGACCGGCGCGGCGGACGGCGAAGACGGCGACGAGGGCGGCGAGGCCCACGACGGCGAGCGCGGCGGGGACGCCGGTGACGTCGCTGCCCTTCACGGTCAGCGGGAACTCGCCGCCGGCCACCGTCGCGGTGCCCTCCGACCAGCGCTGACGGGTGGCCAGCAGGGTCACGGCCGCGCCGAGCGCGCCGCTGAGGAGGGCGGCGGCCAGGCTCCGGCGGCCGGCCCGTGCGGGTCCTTCGGCTTCGGAACGGGGGTGCGGTGCAGCAGTCACGTGCTCCAGTGTCGCCCGAGCCCGGGGCGAACCGTCACCCGGGGTTCACGAGAGAAGCACCCCACCGCGCCCCCGGCCGTTCCGTGGCGCCTACCGGCCCAGCCGGTTGGCCGTGTGCACCGCGCGCAGCACCGCGGCGGCCTTGTTGCGGCACTCGGTGTCCTCGGCGACCGGGTCGGAGTCGGCGACGACACCGGCGCCGGCCTGGACGTAGGCGGTGCCGTCGCGCAGCAGGGCGGTGCGGATGGCGATGGCGGTGTCGGAGTCGCCGGCGAAGTCGAGGTAGCCGACGCAGCCGCCGTACAGGCCGCGCCGGGACGGTTCGAGTTCGTCGATGATCTGCATGGCGCGCGGCTTGGGCGCGCCGGAGAGCGTGCCGGCCGGGAAGCAGGCGGTGAGGACGTCGAAGGCGGTGCGGCCCGGCGCCACGCGTCCGGTGACCGTCGAGACGATGTGCATGACGTGCGAGTACCGCTCGATCGACATGAAGTCGACGACCTCGACGGAGCCCGGCTCGCAGACCCGCCCGAGGTCGTTGCGGCCGAGGTCGACCAGCATGAGGTGCTCGGCGCGTTCCTTGGGGTCGGCGAGGAGTTCCTCGGCGAGGGCCTGGTCCTCCTGCGGGGTGGCGCCGCGGTGCCGGGTGCCGGCGATGGGGTGCACCATGGCCCGCCCGTCCTCGACCTTCACCAGCGCCTCGGGGGACGAGCCGACGACGTCGAACCCCTCGAAGCGGAAGAGGTACATGTACGGGGAGGGGTTGGTGGCCCTCAGGACGCGGTAGACGTCGAGGGCGCTCGCCGTGCAGGGCGTCTCGAAGCGCTGCGAGGGGACGACCTGGAAGGCCTCGCCCGCGCGGATGCGCTCCTTGATGTCGTCGACGGCCCGCTGGTAGTCGGGGCCGCCCCACAGCGCGGTGTACTCGGGGAGTTCGGAGGGCGGGAGCACGGCCGGGGGCTGGGCGACCGGCCGGGAGAGGTCGGCCTCCATGGCGTCGAGGCGGGCCACGGCGTCCGCGTACGCCTCGTCGACGCCGGTCTCCAGGTCGTTGTGGTTGATCGCGTTGGCGATCAGCAGGACCGAGCCCTCCCAGTGGTCCATCACCGCGAGGTCGCTGGTGAGGAGCATGGTCAGCTCGGGCAGCCGCAGGTCGTCGCGCTCGCCGGGACCGATCTTCTCCAGGCGGCGCACGATGTCGTAGCCGAGGTAGCCGACCATGCCTCCGGTGAAGGGCGGCAGACCCTCCTGGTGCGGGGTGTGCAGGGCCTCGACGGTGGCGCGCAGGGCGGCGAGCGGGTCGCCGTCGGTGGGGACGCCGACGGGCGGGACGCCCAGCCAGTGGACCTGGCCGTCCCGCTCGGTGAGCGTGGCGGCGGAGCGGACTCCGACGAAGGAGTAGCGGGACCACGAGCGGCCGTTCTCGGCGGACTCCAGCAGGAAGGTGCCGGGGCGCTCGGCGGCGAGCTTGCGGTAGAGGGCGACCGGGGTGTCGCCGTCGGCGAGGAGCTTGCGGGTGACGGGGATGACGCGGCGGTCGACGGCGAGCTTGCGGAACGTGTCGAGGTCCATGGCGGGTGACCTTACTGATCCTGGGCGGCGGGGCCGCTGTCGTCGTCCTTGAGCAGTACGTCGGCGTCGAAGCAGGTGCGGGCGCCGGTGTGGCAGGCGGCGCCGGTCTGGTCGACCTTGACCAGCACGGTGTCGGCGTCGCAGTCGAGGGCGACGGACCTGACGTGCTGGACGTGCCCGGAGGTGTCGCCCTTGACCCAGTACTCCTGGCGGCTGCGGGACCAGTAGGTGCAGCGGCCGGTGGTCAGGGTGCGGTGCAGCGCCTCGTCGTCCATCCAGCCGAGCATGAGCACCTCTCCGGTGTCGTACTGCTGGGCGATGGCGGGCAGGAGACCGTCCGGGCTGCGCTTGAGGCGCGCGGCGATCTCGGGGTCGAGGCGGCTGGGCCGGGGGGACGAGCTGGTCATGGGGGCCATTGTGCCGCGCGGCGCCCGGGTGTCCGGCGCAGCGTCCACTGTGCGGACCCGGTGGGCGGTCGTAGGCTGGCGGCATGTCGACCCATGCGAAGCGTGAACGACTTCTTCTCGCCGACCTGCTGGAGACGGCGGGTCCGGACGCGCCGACCCTGTGCGAGGGCTGGCGGACCCGTGATCTGGCCGCGCACGTGGTGGTGCGCGAGCGCCGTCCGGACGCGGCGGGCGGCATCCTGGTCAAGCAGCTCGCGCCGCGCCTTGAGCGGGTGACGGCGGAGTTCCTGGCGAAGCCGTACGAGGAGCTGATGCAGCTCATCCGGACGGGCCCGCCGCGATTCTCGCCGTTCTCGTTGAAGCAGGTCGACGAGATGTCGAACACGGTCGAGTTCTACGTCCACACGGAGGACGTGCGCCGGGCCCGGCCCGACTGGACGCCGCGCGAGCTCGACCCGGTGTTCCAGGACGCCCTGTGGTCCCGGCTGGAGCGCACGGCACGGCTGATGGGCCGGGGGGTGCCGACCGGTCTGGTGCTGCGCCGTCCGGACGGGCAGACGGCGGTGGCCCGGCGGGGCACGCCGGTGGTGACGGTGACCGGTGAGCCGTCGGAGCTGGTGCTTTTCGCATACGGTCGGCAGAGCGCCGCCAAGGTGGAGACGGACGGCGACGCGGACGCGATCGCCAGGCTGCACGAGTCGAAGCAGCTCGGGATCTGACCCGGACCGCCTGCGGAAGGACGCCCCGTGATCAAGGTCGCCATGACCAGTGTGTACGTCGACGACGTCGCGAAGGCCCACGCCTTCTACACGGACATCCTCGGCTTCGAGACCCGCATCCGCATGGACATGGGCGGCGGCGACCTGTTCGTCACGGTGGGCGCGCCCGAGGGGGCCCAGCCGGACCTCCAGCTGCTGCTGGAACCCGGGCAGGGCCCGATCGCCGAGCCGTACCGCAGGTCGGTGCGCGAGGCGGGGCTGCCGGCCATCGTGTTCTCGGTGGACGACGTGCGCGCCCAGTACGAGCGGCTGCGCGGCCTCGGCGTGCTCTTCCCGCAGGAGCCGCAGGAGCAGGGCCCGGTGATCACGGCGGTGCTGGACGACACGGTGGGCAATCTGATCCAGCTGGCGCAGCCCAAGGTCTGAGGCCCGCCGCTGTGCTCGGCTCGGGTGCTCAGCGCGGCAGTTCGGCGCGCCTCAGCTCGCCGAAGCACAGCACGACGATCCCGCCGAGGCCGCAGACCGCCGCACTGGCGGCGAACACCGGGCCGGTGCCCCAGGCGCCGATCGCGGCGGCGGCCACCGGCATGCTGAGCGGGGCGAGCCCCAGGGCGACCATGCTCGCCACGGAGGTCACGCGGCCGAGGTAGGCGGGCTCCGACGTGGTCTGCAACAGCGCGCCGCACAGGGCCCCGCTGAGTCCGGCGAGCAGTCCGACGAGCAGGGCGGTGCCGACGGCCACGAGCACGCCGGGCGCCTGGGCGAGGTAGCCGAGGGCGGCGGCGCCGGGCAGGATCGTGCCCGCCATGACGTACCCGGCGTGCGGGAGCCGTCCCCGTACGGTCAGCAGCAGCGAGGCGAGTCCGGCGCCCGTGCCGAATCCGGCCAGGATCCAGCCCATGCCGGTGGCGCCCCAGTCGCGTTCGTCGGCCAGCAGGGTCAGGCCGACGTTGAGCGGGCCGACGAACCCGAGGTCCGCGAGGGCGATGGCGAGGACGAGGGGGGCGAGGACGCGGTGCCGGCGGATGTAGCGCAGTCCGTCGCGCAGTTCGGCCCGGGCCGTCGGACCGGCGGGCGCGGTCCTGGCGGGCGCGGTCACGGCGGGCGCGGTCACGGTGTCGTCCGGCGGCAGGTCCCGGACGCGGACGCCGATCAGCAGCGGCACCGACACCGCGGTCAGCAGGCCCGCCACGGCGAACGCGGTGGCGGCGCCGCCGAGGGCCACGCAGAGGCCGCCCAGCGGGGCGCCGACCACGCCCGCGACGCGCACCGCCAGGCCGCGCATGCCCTGCACCCGTGCGAGCTGGTCCCGGCTCGTCAGGCGCGCGGGCAGGGCGCCCACGGCGGGCAGGAACACCGCGTCGACGGTGCCGAACACCAGGGCCAGCGCGGCCAGCGGCCACAGTCCCGGTTCGGTCAGGAACAGCAGGGCGGCCACCGCGAGGACGGCCGCGCAGCGCACGATGTCGCTGCCGATGACGACGCGGCGCGGTCCGAACCGGTCGGCGATCACTCCCCCGCCCAGCATCAGCAGCGCACGCGGCACCGCGCTCGCCGTCATGACGAGCCCGGCCTGTGCGGGCGTGCCGGTGCTCACGGCGGCCCAGGACAGGGCGATGTAGTACATCTGGTCGCCGACCATCGAGGCGGTGTAGGCCCCGACCCAGCGCAGGACGTTGCCGTCCCGGTGCGCGGGTCCGCCGGTGACGGGGCTCTTGCCCAGGAGTGTCGTGGCCACGGGCGGACGTCCTCTCAGACGCGGAACGGGAATCCGTACACGTGCAGCGCGACGTTCTCGCGCCCCTCGCTGTCGCCGGCGGCCTCGGCGGCGCGGCCCTTGGCGTCGTACTTCTTCAGCAGGGCGTGCAACTCCCCGGACAGCTCGGCGAGTTCGGCGGCCGTGAGCCGGGCCAGGTACTCGGAGTCGAAGGAGGCGCTCTTCCACTCGGCGCTCCAGTGGGGCCGGGCGTCGAGGTGCCGCCGGTAGAGCTCGCTGCGCTGCTCGTAGATGAGCCGGGAGGCCGCGGTGTGCGCGGCGACCTTCTCGGGGGCGTCGCTGAAGTCCTCGTCGTGGATGCTGAGGCCGTCCGACGCGGGCCGCCACCAGCGTTCGCGCCCGTCCCCGCTCTGCGGCTCGGCCTGCTCGATCAGGCCGTGGTCGGCGAGCTTGCGCAGGTGGTAGCTGACCAGGGACACGGCCTCGTCCACCTGGTCGGCGAGGTGCGAGGCGGTGGCCGTGCGGTTCACGTACAGCAGCCGGTACAGCCGCATCCGCAGCGGGTGGGCCAGCGCCTTGAGCGTGCCCATGTCGGTGATCCGCCGGTTCTCCTTGCTTGCCATGGGCTCACCGTAGACGCGAAGGAAAAGTTGCACAACATATTTTGCGCAACTTCTCTTGCGCATCTGGGGACGGGAAAGCCCCGGCCGCCACCGACGGGCGACCGGGGCTCGGAGTTCCGGAATCCGGGTGCTACCTGACCGGCCGCCCGGCCTCGCGCAGTGCCTGCTTGACCTCGCCGATCCGCAGATCGCCGAAGTGGAACACCGACGCCGCGAGCACCGCGTCCGCGCCGGCTTCGACGGCCGGCGCGAAGTCGGCCAGCTTGCCGGCACCGCCGGAGGCGATCACCGGGACGGTCACGTGCTTGCGGACCGCCGCGATCATCTCCAGGTCGTAGCCGTCCTTGGTGCCGTCCGCGTCCATCGAGTTGAGCAGGATCTCGCCCGCGCCCAGCTCGGCCGCCCGGTGCGCCCACTCCACCGCGTCGATGCCGGTGCCCCGGCGGCCACCGTGGGTGGTCACCTCGAAGGAGCCCGACTCGGTGCGCCGCGCGTCCACCGACAGCACCAGCACCTGCCGGCCGAAGCGCTCGGCGATCTCCCGGATCAGCTCGGGGCGGGCGATCGCGGCCGTGTTGACGCCCACCTTGTCGGCGCCCGCGCGCAGCAGCCTGTCCACGTCCTCGGCGGTACGCACGCCGCCGCCCACGGTCAGCGGGATGAACACCTGCTCGGCGGTGCGCCGCACCACGTCGTAGGTGGTCTCGCGGTTGCCGGACGAGGCGGTGATGTCCAGGAACGTCAGCTCGTCGGCGCCCTCGGCGTCGTACACCTTGGCCATCTCGACGGGGTCGCCCGCGTCGCGCAGGTTCTGGAAGTTGACGCCCTTGACGACCCGGCCGTTGTCCACGTCCAGGCAGGGGATGACTCGTACGGCCAGGGTCATGCGGATGCTCCGTGTTCTCCGCCGGTGCGGAACGCCTCCACCTCGACCTCGACGACCAGGCTGGGGTCCACGAAGCCGGAGACGATGATCATCGATGCGGCGGGCCGGATCGCGTCGAACAGCTCCTTGTGGGCGCGTCCGACCTCGTCCACGTCCCGGGCGTGGGTGATGTACATGCGCGTCCGCACGACGTCGTCGCGGCCGAGGCCGACCTGCTCCAGCGCCTCGAACGCGACGTTGAAGGAGTTGACCGTCTGCTCGTACGGGTCTCCCCCGGCGATCTGGCCGTCCACCACGGACGTGCAGCCGGACACCAGCACCAGGCCGTTCGGGAGCTCCACCGCCCGGGAGTACCCGAAGGTCTCCTCCCAGGGCGCTCCGGTCGTGACGCGCCGTACATCGCTCACTTGGCCACCGCCTCCAGGGCCTCTTCCAGGGTGAACGCCTTCGCGTACAGGGCCTTCCCGACGATCGCGCCCTCGACACCGAGGGGGACGAGTCCGGCGATGGCGCGCAGGTCGTCCAGGGACGAGACGCCGCCGGAGGCCACCACCGGGCGGTCGGTCGCCGCGCAGACGTTCTTCAGCAGCTCCAGGTTGGGGCCCTGGAGCGTGCCGTCCTTGGCGATGTCCGTGACCACGTAGCGCGCGCAGCCCTCCTTGTTGAGGCGCTCCAGCGTCTCGTAGAGGTCGCCGCCGTCGCGCGTCCAGCCGCGGCCGCGCAGCGTCGTGCCGCGTACGTCGAGACCGACGGCGATCTTGTCGCCGTGCTCGGCGATGACCCGGGCGACCCACTCGGGGGTCTCCAGGGCGGCCGTGCCGAGGTTCACGCGGGTGCAGCCGGTGGCGAGGGCGGCGGCGAGGGTGTCGTCGTCGCGGATGCCGCCGGACAGCTCGACCTTGATGTCCATCGCCTTCGCGACCTCGGCGATCAGCTCGCGGTTGTCGCCGGTGCCGAACGCGGCGTCCAGGTCCACCAGGTGCAGCCACTCGGCGCCCGACCGCTGCCAGGCGAGGGCGGCGTCCAGCGGGGAGCCGTAGGAGGTCTCGGTGCCGGACTCGCCGTGCACGAGGCGGACGGCCTGGCCGTCGCGGACGTCGACGGCGGGGAGGAGTTCGAGCGTGCTCATCTCTACAGGGTCTCGATCCAGTTGGTGAGGAGCTGGGCTCCGGCGTCGCCGGACTTCTCGGGGTGGAACTGCGTGGCCCACAGGGCACCGTTCTCCACGGCAGCCACGAAGGGCTTGCCGTGCGTGGTCCAGGTGACCCTGGGCGCGGCGAAGGTCGGGTTGTGCGTCTCCAGGTTCCAGTCGTGCACGGCGTAGGAGTGCACGAAGTAGAACCGCGCGTCCGGGTCCAGGCCGGCGAACAGCCGGGAGTCGGCCGGTGCGTCCACGGTGTTCCAGCCCATGTGGGGCACGACCTCGGCCTGGAGCGGTTCGACCGAGCCGGGCCACTCGCCGAGGCCCTCGGCCTCCACGCCGTGCTCGATGCCGCGCGCGAAGAGGATCTGCATGCCGACGCAGATGCCCATGACGGGGCGCCCGCCGGACAGCCGCCGGTCCACGATCCAGTCGCCGCGCGCCCGGGTCAGGCCGTCCATGCAGGCGGCGAACGCGCCGACGCCGGGCACCAGCAGCCCGTCGGCGTTCATGGCCTTGTCGAAGTCACGGGTGATCTCGACGTCGGCGCCCGCGCGGGCGAGGGCGCGCTCGGCGGAACGGACGTTGCCGAAGCCGTAGTCGAAGACGACGACGCTCTTGGCGCTCAATTCCACACCTCCAGCCTCATGACGCCCGCGACGAGGCACATCGCGGCGCCGATCGAGAGGAGCACGATCAGGCTCTTGGGCATCTGCTGCTTGACGAACGAGATCACGCCGCCCGTGAGGAACAGGCCGACGCCGATCAGCAGGGTCGACAGGCCGTTCACTGTGCCCCTCCGTTCGCTTCTCCGCCCGCGCGGCGCGGAGGTGCGGCGTTCGTCGTCGTCCGCGGCCCGGCGGCCGGGCGTGCGCCGCTCACAGGGCGCCCTTCGTGGAAGGCAGGATGCCGGCCGCGCGCGGGTCGCGCTCGGACGCGTAGCGCAGGGCGCGGGCGAGGGCCTTGAACTGGCACTCCACGATGTGGTGCGCGTTGCGCCCGTAGGGCACGTGCACGTGCAGCGCGATCTGGGCCTGCGCGACGAAGGACTCCAGGATGTGCCGGGTCATCGTGGTGTCGTACTCGCCGATCATCGGCGCCATCTTCTCGGGCTCGGTGTGCACGAGGTAGGGGCGGCCGGACAGGTCGACGGTGACCTGGGCGAGGGACTCGTCCAACGGGACCGTGCAGTTGCCGAAGCGGTAGATCCCCACCTTGTCGCCGAGGGCCTGCTTGAAGGCGGCGCCCAGCGCGAGGGCGGTGTCCTCGATGGTGTGGTGGGAGTCGATGTGCAGGTCGCCCTCGGTCTTCACGGTCAGGTCGAACAGACCGTGCCGACCGAGCTGGTCGAGCATGTGGTCGTAGAAGCCGACGCCGGTGGCGATGTCGGTCTTCCCGGTGCCGTCGAGGTCGATCTCGACGAGCACCGACGTCTCCTTGGTGGTGCGCTCCACGCGCCCAACGCGGCTCATGCGCTCTGCTCCTTCTTCAACTCACGGACCGCGTCGAGGAACGCGTCGTTTTCGGCCGGGGTGCCCGCGGTGACCCGCAGCCATCCCGGTACGCCGTTGTCCCGGACCAGGACGCCCCGGTCGAGGATCTTCCGCCAGACCTCGTGCGCGTCGTCGAAGCGGCCGAACTGCACGAAGTTGGCGTCGGACTCGGTCACCTCGTAGCCCGTCGCACGCAGTTCGGCGACCAGCCGGTCCCGCTCGGTCTTCAGCTGCTCGACGTAGCCGAGCAGGGTGTCGGTGTGCTCCAGGGCGGCCAGCGCGGTCGCCTGGGTGACGGCCGACAGGTGGTACGGCAGCCGGACGAGCTGGACGGCGTCCACGACGGCAGGGTGCGCGGCGAGGTAGCCGAGGCGCAGCCCGGCAGCGCCGAACGCCTTCGACATCGTGCGGGACACGACCAGGTTCGGCCGGCCCTCGATGAGCGGCAGCAGCGAGTCGCCGTGGCTGAACTCGATGTACGCCTCGTCCACGATCACCATGGACGGCTTCGCCGCCTGCGCGGCCTCGTACAGGCCGAGGACCGTCTCGGGCGGGACCGCGGTGCCCGTGGGGTTGTTGGGGGTCGTGACGAAGACGACGTCCGGCCTGTGCTCGGCGACGGCCTGCCGGGCGGCGTCGAGGTCGATCGTGAAGTCCTCGCCCCGCGGCCCGGAGATCCAGCCGGTGCCGGTGCCGCGCGCGATGAGACCGTGCATCGAGTACGACGGCTCGAAGCCGATCGCCGTGCGGCCGGGCCCGCCGAAGGTCTGCAGCAGCTGCTGGATGACCTCGTTGGAGCCGTTGGCCGCCCACACGTTGGCGAGGCCGACCTCGTACCCGGAGGTGTCCGTCAGGTACCCGGCGAGCCGCGTGCGCAGTTCGACGGCGTCGCGGTCCGGGTAGCGGTTGAGGTGCCGGGCGGCCTCGCGGACCCGCTCGGCGATCCGCTCGACCAGCGGCTCGGGCAGCGGGTAGGGGTTCTCGTTGGTGTTCAGCCGTACGGGGACGTCCAGCTGGGGCGCGCCGTAGGGGGACTTGCCGCGCAGCTCGTCCCGTACGGGGAGGTCGTCGATGCCGAAGCTCACTTGCTCTCAGGTACCTTCCATCCGAACCGCGCCTTGATCGCCGCGCCGTGCGCGGGCAGGTCCTCCGCCTCCGCCAGCGTCACCACGTGGTGCGCGACCTCGGCCAGCGCGTCCTTCGTGTAGTCGACGATGTGGATGCCGCGCAGGAAGGACTGGACGGACAGGCCGGAGGAGTGGCAGGCGCAGCCGCCGGTGGGCAGGACGTGGTTGGAGCCGGCCGCGTAGTCCCCGAGGGAGACCGGCGCCCAGGGGCCGACGAAGATCGCGCCGGCGTTCCTGACGCGCTCGGCGACCGCGGCGGCGTCGGCGGTCTGGATCTCCAGGTGCTCCGCGCCGTACGCGTCGACCACGCGCAGGCCCTCCTCGATGCCGTCGACCAGCACGATCGCGGACTGCCTGCCCTTGAGGGCCGGCACGATCCGGTCGTCGACGTGCTTGGTGGCGGCGACCTGGGGCTTCAGCTCCCGCTCGACCGCGTCCGCGAGCTCCGGGGAGTCGGTGACGAGGACGGCGGCGGCCAGCGGGTCGTGCTCGGCCTGGCTGATCAGGTCGGAGGCGACGTGCACCGGGTCGGCGGTGGCGTCGGCCAGGACCGCGATCTCGGTGGGGCCTGCCTCGGCGTCGATGCCGATCTTTCCGGTGAAGTAGCGCTTGGCGGCGGCGACCCAGATGTTGCCGGGGCCGGTGACCATGTTGGCGGCCGGGCAGGACTCCGTGCCGTACGCGAACATCGCGACGGCGGTGGCCCCGCCCGCGGCGTACACCTCGTCCACGCCGAGCAGCGCGCACGCGGCGAGGATCGTCGGGTGCGGCAGCCCGCCGAACTCGGCCTGGGCCGGTGAGGCGAGCGCGATCGACTCGACGCCGGCCTCCTGTGCGGGCACGGCGTTCATGATCACGGACGACGGGTAGACCGACCGGCCGCCGGGCGCGTACAGGCCGACGCGCTCGACCGGCACCCACTTCTCGGTGACGGAGCCGCCGGGCACGACCTGCGTGGTGTGGGTGGTGCGGCGCTGGGCGCGGTGGACGAGACGGGCGCGGCGGACGGACTCCTCCAGGGCCGCGCGCACGGCCGGGTCCAGCTCCTCCAGGGCACGGGTGAGCGCGGCGGCCGGTACGCGCACCTGGTCGAGCTTGACGCCGTCGAACTTCTCGGCGAAGTCGATCAGCGCCGCGTCGCCCCGATGATGCACGGCCTCGCAGATCGGACGCACCTTTTCGAGGGCGGCCGAGACGTCGAAGTCGGCTCGGGGCAGCAGGTCGCGCAGGGCGGGACCCTCCGGGAGGGTGTCGCCGCGCAGATCGATTCGGGAGATCACGTGCTCAATTCTCTCAGACCCGTGACAAGCACCGTGCCCGCGTATCAATGGCTGATACGAACCCCTCGCGCGGCCTCCCCGCCGACCGGTGCGGCACCCTCGGGCGAGCCGGAAAGTCACCCCTTACTTTTGGTGACTTTCAGTGTTCGACCCGTCACTAAGCGGGCATGAACAGGTGTACGAAGACACCGACTCGCGAGTAGCAGTGGAGGGAGGGATTGCTGTGAACGAGGGGGCGGGCATCCGCGCCGGAGACCTGCCGGACGACCTGACCGCCGCCGAGGCCGGCATGTGGCAGGCCTTCCGCAACGGCAGCGTGTACGACCTGAGCAGCGGCGACGCGCAGGTGGACGACCCGCACGGCGGGCACCCGTGGGGCCCGGAGCGGACCGTGCGGGCCCGCATAGTGTGCTGGCTGCTGCTGGACGGGCCGCCCGCCCTCGCGGGCCGGGTGTCGGCGCTGAAGCTGGTCGGCGTGCACATCAGCGGCTCGCTGGACCTCGCGGGCGGCACGGTGGCGCCGTACCTGGAGATGCGCGGCTGCCGTTTCGAGCGGGAGATCCTGTTGCCGGAGGCCCGTTTCAGCACCGTCCGGCTGGTGGACTGCGACGTGCCGCGGCTGGAGGCGGCCCGCGTGCACACGGAGGGCGATCTGCACCTGCCGCGCTGCCGGTTCCACCGGGGCATCCGGCTCACCGACGCCCAGATAGGCACCGACCTGATGCTCAACCAGGCGATCGTGCACCGCGACCGCAGCGGCCGCTCGATCGCCGCGGACGGCCTCGCCGTCGGCCAGGACCTCCAGGCGGAGATGCTGGAGACCGACGGCGAGCTGAGCCTGCGCGGCGCCACGGTCGGCGTCTCGCTGAGCCTGCGCGGCGCCCGGCTGGCCAACCGCTACACGCGCCTCGCGCTGAACGCCCCGCAGCTGACCGTGGAGCGCACCCTGTACCTGACGCCCGCCGGCCTCGGGAACCCCCTGATGAGCGGCACGACACCGGCGCAGGGCACCCGCGTCCAGCGCTTCGAGTGCCGGGGCGGGGTGCGGCTGGACGACGGCCGGTTCGGGGACGCGGTCGATTTCGGCCAGGCCCGGTTCGTCCTCACCGACGAGCAGGAGGTGTCGCTGCGCCGGGTGCAGACGCCCGAGCTGCGCTTCCTCGGCGACCGCCCGGAGCGCGGCCGGGTGGTGCTGTCCGGGGCGCGGTTCGTCAACCTGATGGACCGGGCGGACAGCTGGCCGGGACCGGGCCGGCTGCACATGGGCGGCTTCACCTACGAGAACCTGGTTCCGCGCGGCCCGTTCACGCTGACCGAGCGCCTGGACTGGGTGGCCGCCGCGACCGCCGAGTACAACCCCGAGCCGTACGAACTGCTCGCCGCCGTGCTGCGGGCCGGCGGCGAGGACGAGGACGCCCGCGAGGTGCTCCTCGCCAAGCAGCGCAGGCGCCGCGAGAGCCTGCCGCTCGCCGCGAAGATGTGGGGCTACGCGCAGGACTGGACGGTCGCCTACGGGTACCGGCCGGGGCGGGCCGCGGTGTGGATGGCGGTGCTGTGGGCGGCGGGCTCCTTCGCCTTCGCGCAGGCCGACCACCCACCGCTGAAGCGGGGCGAGCACCCCGAATGGGACCCCGCCCTGTTCGCCCTCGACCTGCTGCTTCCGGTGATCGAGCTGGGCCAGGTGGGCTTCTGGCAGCTGAGCGGCGGCTGGCAGTGGCTGGCCGCGGCAATGATCCTGCTGGGCTGGGTACTTGCCACGACAGTGGCGGCGGGCGCGACACGGCTGCTGCACCGGAACTGACGCCGGGAGACCGGCACGGGCCGCCGGAACCGACGGAACGGCACCGGGTCCGCCGACCGGGCGGAACGGCCCCCGCCGTCGGGGCCGTCCGTACGCACGCGTCAACACCACCCGTACGGGGGCACAACCATCACCGCCCGTCGCCGGTCAGGACACCCGCACAACGTTGACCGCACCACCACGTCGGTGAGCGAACCGGCCCCGCCGTGGCGGCGCCGGTCCCCGGCGCGAAGGAGGGCCCCGCACCATGGCTCTGCTGGACGCGTTCCTCCGTACGAGCCGGGCACGGCGGAGGGCGTCGCCCCTGTCGTTCGGGCTGCCCGGCGACGGGGAGGTACTGCTGGACGCCGCGGACGACCGGCTCGGCCCGGTCCTGGTCGCCGCCGCGCGCGGCGAGTACCGGCCCGCCGCCGGCCTGCTCACCGGCACCCGCGAGGGCGCCGAGTGGGAGCGCCGCGACCGGTACGTGACCCGGCTCGCGCACTTCGCGCGGTTCCGCGCCGAGTGGCTCCAGCACTGGTGCGCCACCGCCCCGCACGACCCGGGCGCGCTGCTGGTGCGCGCCCGGCTGGCGGTGGACCGCTGCTGGGAGTCGCCGGCCCCGGGCGAACTCCTGCACCGGGTGCGCCCGCTGGTCGGCGCGGCCGTCGAGCGCGGCGGCCCCGACCCGGTCCCCTGGCGCGTCGCGCTGGACCACGCCCGCGGCACCGACGCGCCGCACGCCGAGTTCGAGACGCTGTGGGAACAGGCGGTGCGCCGCGCCCCGCACCACTACGGCTGCCATGTCGCCGCCCTCGACTACCTGGCCGCGGCCTCACCCGGCGCCCACCGCGAGTGCCTGGACTTCGCCGAGACGGCCGCGCAGGACGCGCCCCTCGACTCCCTGGTCCAGGCCCTGCCGCTGCGGGCGGCGTTCACCTGTCTGACCGAGGGCGATCCGGCCGGCGTGGGCCGGGACAGGCTGGACGCGGCGGCCGACCGGGCCGTCGCCCTGTCCGCGGTGTCCGGGCCCGCCGACCCCTGGACGGCGGGCTTCCGCAACCTGCTGGCGTACGTGCTGGTGCGTCTGGACCGGTACCGGGACGCCCTGGAGGAGTTCCGGCTGACCGGCCCGTACGCCACGTCCTTCCCCTGGGACCGGGACACCGACGACCCGCTCGGCCGGTTCCTCCAGGTCCGGGGCGACGTCCGCGCCGCGGTGGCCGCCACCCTTCCGGCCACCGGTTTCGGCCCCCCGCACGGTGAGCGGGGCGGACGTGTCGGCCCCGCGGAGCATTAGGCTTCTGGGTCGTGACCACCGTCCGGCTCCCCCTCTTCCCACTGAACTCGGTGTTGTTCCCGGGGCTGGTGCTCCCGCTCAACGTCTTCGAGGAGCGCTATCGCGCCATGATGCGCGAGTTGCTCAAGACCGCCGAGGACGAACCGCGCCGGTTCGCCGTCGTGGCGATCCGCGACGGCCACGAGGTGGCGTCCACCTCGCCCGGCCTGCCCGACCCGACGGCGCTGCCGGAGCGCGGGCCGTCCGCCGGCTTCGGCCCGGACCCGCTCAGGGCGTTCCACAAGGTGGCCTGCGTCGCGGACGCGGCGACGGTCCGGGAGCGTCCCGACGGCACCTTCGAGGTGCTGGCGACCGGCACGACCCGGGTGCGACTGGTGTCGGTGGACGCCTCCGGCCCGTTCCTGACGGCCGAGCTGGAGACCCTGGAGGAGGAGTCCGGCGACGGGGCGGGCGCGCTGGCCGAGGGCGTGCTGCGGGCCTTCCGGCAGTACCAGAAGCGGCTCGCGGGGGCGCGGGAGCGGTCGCTGGCGACCGGCGCCGACCTGCCGGACGAACCGTCCGTGGTGTCGTACCTGGTGGCCGCCGCGATGATGCTGGACACCCCGACGAAGCAGCGGCTGCTCCAGGCGCCGGACACCGCGTCCAGGCTGCGCGACGAGCTGAAACTCCTTCGCTCGGAGACGGCGATCATCCGTAGTCTTCCGTCGTTGCCGGCGGCGGAACTGACGCGCGGCCCGACGAGCCTCAACTGAGGCGCGGAACTCCCAGGGAACAGGGCGGGATGGCGAAGAAGTCGAAGAAGCAGCAGGACAAGGGGTCGGGCGGCACGCCCGCGACGGTGGCGCTCACGGCGGCCGGGGTGTCGTACACGGTGCACTCCTACGACCACGACCCCGCCCACCCGTCGTACGGCGAGGAGGCCGCCGAGGCGATGGGGGTCTCCCCGGACCGGGTCTTCAAGACACTCGTGGCGGACGTCGACGGGACCCTGACGGTCGCGATCGTGCCGGTGGCGGGCCAGCTGGACCTCAAGGCGCTGGCGGCGGCGGTCGGCGGCAAGCGCGCCGCGATGGCCGACCCGGCGCTCGCGGAACGCACCACCGGCTATGTCCGCGGCGGCATCTCGCCGCTCGGCCAGCGCAAGCGGCTGCGCACGGTGCTGGACGCGTCGGCGTCGTCGCACGCCACGATCTGTGTCTCGGCGGGCCGCCGCGGCCTGGAGGTCGAGCTGTCCCCGGACGACCTGGCCAAGCTGACGGACGCGGTACTGGCACCGATCGGCCGGGCCTGAGCCACGGGCCGCGCGGCGGCGCGTGCGGCCGGGCGCGGAGCCGGGCGCGGGGCCGCACATGGGACCTCCCGCCGGACGCAGGGCCGAGCGCGGCGGAGCACGGGGCCTCCCGTGGCGGAGACCCGCCCCGGCGCGAGGTGGAGGCCCGCCCCGCGCGGCGCGCTCACTGCTTCGGCGGGACCCCTTGCGGGGTCTGGACCTGCTGGTACGGGGGGTACGGCTCCGGGTCGCGCGGTCCGAACATCGCCGTCAGGCCGAGGTGGACGACCAGCGCCGTGAGGGACCACGCGAGCAGCGCGCCCTTCGCGCCGAGCCGGAGCGGCGCCGAGAAGGTCACGCCCTGGCCGACCTGCTTGGCGTGCGCGACCACGTCCTGTTCGGGCCCGAGCCACACCCCGAGCCGCCACGCGAGCAGCGAGCCGAGCAGTCCGCCGACGGCGAGCGCCACGACCAGCGGGACTCCCCCGCGCCGCCGCGCCAGGAAGGCGATGCCCGCGCTGACGGTGCCGAAGGCCAGCGCGAGCAGCGTGAACGTTCCGTCCACGCCCACCGCCTGCTCGCCCTCGGTGTCCTTGAGGTAGACCACCCAGCTGTCGCCGGTCACGTCACCGACCAGCGGCACGTGCGGCGCCAGCCACCACCACAGCACCCCGAGCAGCGCTCCGCACAGCGTCACGGCCACCGTGGTCACGGCGGCTTCCCGCAGTTCCGTCTTCATGCCGGGGCCGTCCTGTCCGTACCAGCCGAGCCCGCTTCCCCGGGGCGCGTCCGCCGCGTACCCGGCGGCGGGCTGCTGCCACGCCCGGTGCGCGGACTGTTCGTGCGGTGGTGGAGGTGGAGTAAGAGGTGCGGTCACCCTGACATCGTGCCAGGCGGGTCCGCACGGCGCGTCACCGGACGGCGGCCCGGCGGTAGGCCCAGGTCGCCACGGCCAGCGAGACGACGCCGACGAGGCCGCACACGGCGAGGTCCCCGAGTACGAAGGCCCAGTCGGGGTCGGGCCCGAAGGTGCGCGCGAAGGCCTCCACGCCGTACGTCGACGGCAGCAGGTCCCGCGCCAGGCGCACCACCTCGGGCATCCGGTCCGCCGGGAGCACGCCGAGCAGCAGCGCCGCCGACATGCCGAGCTGGCCGAGCAGGGTGGCCAGTTCGGGCCGCGGCGCGAGCAGCCCCAGCGCGGCCCCGAGTCCGGCCAGCGCGGCGCCCGCGAGCGGGATGACGGCGATGAGGACCCACAGGTGGGCCAGCGGCAGCCCGAACAGCACGCAGCCGAAGACGGCGGTCACGACGGTGCCGGGCACCGTGAAGGAGGCGTACGCGCCGGCCGCGCCGAGCACCACCGCCGCGGGCGGCACGGGCAGCGTCGCGTAGTGGTCGAGGCCGCCCCCGGCGCGCAGCTGGCCGAAGTACTGGGCGAGCAGGTTCAGCGCGACGAACGCGACGACGAGCACCGCGGAGCCCGCGACGACGGCCTGCGCCTCCTCGCCGCCGTCCACGACGCCGCGCATGAGGATCATGATGCCGACCGACTGGAAGGTCGCCACGAACAGCAGCGGGATCCGCGCGACCCGCGCCCGGGACAGCTGCGCCCGGTACACGGCCGCCAGCGACGGCCACAGCCGCGCCCGCGGCGCGAGCTCGGCGGCGCGCGTGGCGGTCTCCTCGACGGCCAGGGCACCGCCCGGCAGGACATCGGCGGGTACGACACTCACGTCGCGCTGCTCCCCTTCACCAGGTTCCACTCCGGCTCTCGCCCCGTCCGGTACGGATGCGGCGGCTGTCGCGCTCAGGACCCGCGGGTTCACGCCTTCACCAGCCCCTGCTGCGCGGCGCCGCCCAGCGCCAGGTACACGTCCTCCAGGCTGGGCGTGGCCAGCGTGAAGTCGTCGAGGGCGGCGAACGCGGCTCCGCCCGTGACGGTGGCGACGACGGCGCGGGCCTCGTCGGGCGCGAGCCGCAGCGTCCAGCGGCGGCCCGACCGCACGGCGTGGTCCCGCAGCGCGGCGACCTCGGGGACGTGCAGCGGGGCGGTCTCGCGCCACACCAGGTCGACGCGCACCTCGCCCGCGACCTGCTCCTTCAGCCCGGCCGGGGTGTCGCAGGCGATCACGCGTCCCCGGTCGAGGACGGCGACCCGGTCGAGGACCGTCTCGGCCTCGATGACGTTGTGCGTGACGAGCAGGACGGTCGTGCCGCGCTCGGCGCGGCGCCGGTCGACGGCGGCCCAGACGGCGCGCCGCGCCACCGGGTCCATGCCGGTGGTCGGCTCGTCGAGGACGAGCAGCGGGCGCTCCCCCACCAGCGCGGCGGCGAAGCAGGCGAGGCGGCGCTGCCCGCCGGACAGCTTCTTCAGCGGGCGTCCGGCGATCGCCGTGAGGCCCAGCTCCTCCAGGACGCCGTCCCGCTCGGCGCGCGCGCTGCGCACGTCCAGGCCGCGCAGCCGTCCGGTCGTCTCGGCGGCCAGCGACACGGTCAGCTCGTCGAGGGCGGTGGACTCCTGGCCGAGGTAGGCGAGGAGCCGCGCGGCCCGCTCCGGGTGCCGCACGATGTCGTGGCCGAGGATCTCGACGCTGCCGCTGTCGGGCCGCATCAGCCCGGTCAGCTGGCGTACGACGGTGGACTTGCCGGCGCCGTTCGGGCCGAGCAGTCCGAAGATCTCGCCGCCCCGGATGTCGAGCCGGACGTCGTCCGTGGCCCTGACCTCGGGCGTGCCCGGTACGCCGCGCCTGCCCCGTACCGCCGGATAGGTCTTGGTCAGCCCGCGCACCGCACACACGACGTCTCCGCCGTGCCGAAGTGCCTGTGCCGCGCGCGTACTCACAAGGGACGAGACTACGGGGTCCGCGGGCCCGGTCTGTCCTCGGGGCCCGCGACGGCGGGGGCCTCAGTCGGCCGCCGGGGCGTGTTCGACGCCGGTGCGGACGCCGATCTCGCGCCAGAATCCGGCCCGGATGGCATAGCGGTCGTGCTCGTCGATCTGGTCGTCCTTGTGGGCGAGCAGCCCGAACCGGGCGGCGTACCTGAGCAGTTCCCCGTCGATGCGGTGCGGGACGCGCGGGTACATGCCGGACAGCCGCTGGAGGTGGCTCTGGTCGCCGAGCCGCTCCACCCAGCGTCGAGCGAAGACCTGCCCGACCTCGAACGGGTCGCCGCCGACGGTCGTGATGTCCTCCTCCCGGTCGGCCCACCGCTGCTCGGCCGTGGTCAGCTGGGCGAGCGTCGGCATGGACGCAGCCTCCGGCGGCTCGGTGGGCGGGCGGTCCACCCAGCCCTTGTCGGAGGACCAGCGCAGCGTCGCGGTCGTGGGGTGCTGCGCGGGGTGCTGGCCGTGGGCGCGCAGGGCGGCGAGGTCCTTGGGCGTGGGCACGCCGCCCTTCGCGGCGGGCGCCCGGTCCTGGCTGCCGTTCGGCGCGGCGGCGGGCGGCGGGGTCTCGTCGACGGGCCGCTCGGGAGCGGCGAGCGCGGACTCGGGCAGCGGCGCGGACAGGATCGCGGCGATCTCCGGCCGGGGCACGGGCGGCGGCGCGCACACTCCGGTGAGTTCCTTCGCGCGGACCGCCCGGGTGATCCACGTGCGGTCCAGGACCCGGCGCTCGTCGGCCTCGGCGACCAGGTCCTCGGACTGGTTGTAGTCGCCGTCGGCGGCCTGCACGGCCCACAGGTGGACGGCGACGCCGTGTTCCTTGGCGGCCATCATGCCGGGCAGCAGGTCGCCGTCGCCGGTGACCAGGACGATGTCGGAGCAGGCGCGGTTGCGGGCCAGTTCGGTCAGCTCGGCGTGCATCGCGGCGTCGACGCCCTTCTGCGCCCAGCGCCCGTCGCTGCGGGTGAGAGCGCCGAGCCGGACGGTGACCCGGGGCATCACGCGCAGCCTGCGGTGCTCGGGCTGCGGGACGCGGTCGGGGGCGCCGTCGAACCAGTAGATGCGCAGCAGGGGCTGCTCGGTCTCGGCCTCGGCCCGTTCTCGCAGGCCCCGGATGAGGGCGGTGTGGTCGACGGTGATGCGGGAGCGCGACGGTTCCCCGGCGAGGAGACTGGCGGCGGCCCCCAGCAGATACCCGGCGTCCACCAGGACGATGCAGCGGTCCACGCGGTCCACCCTCTTTCCGGGAGGTTTGCTTCGGGCTTGCTTCGAGTCTGCCCGACCACGCCTGGGTTAACGGCCCGAACTCGATCTTCGGCGTGGCGTTTCGGGTCCGCGCGGGGCGACGAACCCTGTCACGGACGGTAATTACCCGAAATGCGTTCTTTGTCAGCCTATGTGAATCTGATCCCGGCCCTGGCCCCTAGATCCCCCACAGGAGGCAGATCACCATGGCCAAGAACAAGAACCGTGATCGCAAGCAGCCGCAGGCCGAGCGCGGCCAGGAGGCGACGCAGACGGCGCTGGAGACGCAGGCGCACGAGCGTGTCTCGCCGGTGACGCCCGGTGACGTCGCCCGCAAGGGCCGGCAGAAGCGCTTCGGTCACAACTGACGGCTGGTTAACGGGCCGTTGCGGCCCACAGCACATGACGAGGGGCGCACCCGGTTCCGGGTGCGCCCCTCCGCCGTGCGTACGGGTCAGCCGGCCAGACAGGACGGGCCGAGCAGCACCTTCAGGTCGCCGAAGAGGGCCGGGTCGGGCTTGACCCGGTGCCGGTCCAGGCGCAGCACGGTGGTCTTCGTCGGGCCCTGGAGCTTGATCCGCACCTCGCTGTCGCCCTTGTGGTGGCTGAGGATCTCGCCGAGGCGGCTGACCATCGGCGGGGTGACCCGGGTGGCCGGGATGGTGAGGACCACGGGCGCGTTGGTGCCCGCGTTGGACAGGTCGGGGACCATCAGCTCCATCGCCACGAGCCGCGGCACGTCCTCGCGCTTGTCGAGCCGGCCCTTGACGAACACCACGGCGTCCTCGACGAGTTGCGTCGACACCAGCTGGTAGGTCGCCGGGAAGAACATGCACTCGATGGAGCCGGCGAGGTCCTCGACGGTGGCGATGGCCCAGGCGTTGCCCTGCTTGGTCATCTTGCGCTGCAGGCCCGAGATGATGCCGCCGATGGTGACGACCGCGCCGTCGCCGAAGTCACCGCCGGTGAGCTGGGAGATGCCCGCGTCGGCCTTGTCGGACAGCACGTGTTCCAGGCCGAACAGCGGGTGGTCGGAGACGTAGAGGCCGAGCATCTCCCGCTCCTGGGCGAGCAGGTAGGTCTTGTCCCACTCGTCGGTGGAGAACTCCACGTCCATGCCGAAGCCGGGTTCGCTGCTGTCCTCCTCGCCCATGCCGCCGAAGAGGTCGAACTGGCCCTCGGCCTCCTTGCGCTTGACCGCGACCACGTTGTCGATCATCGGTTCGTACTGCGCGGTGAGGCCCTTGCGGGTGTGGCCCATCGAGTCGAAGGCGCCGGCCTTGATCAGCGATTCCGTCGTCCGCTTGTTGCAGACGACCGCCTCCACCTTGTCGAGGTAGTCCGGGAAGGACGTGTACTTCCCCTTGGCCTTGCGGCACTTGATGATCGACTCGACCACGTTGGTGCCGACGTTGCGCACGGCGGACAGGCCGAAGAGGATCACGTCGTCGCCCTGGGCGGCGAAGTTCGCCTCGGACTCGTTGACGTTGGGCGGGAGGACCTTGATGCCCATGCGGCGGCACTCGTTGAGGTAGACCGCCGACTTGTCCTTGTCGTCCTTGACCGAGGTGAGCAGGGCGGCCATGTACTCGGCGGGGTGGTTCGCCTTGAGGTAGGCGGTCCAGTACGACACCAGGCCGTACGCGGCGGAGTGCGCCTTGTTGAACGCGTAGCCGGCGAAGGGGACCAGCACGTCCCACAGCGCCTGGATGGCCTCGTCGCTGTAGCCCTTCTTGCGGGCGCCCTCCTTGAAGAGGACGAAGTTCTTCGCCAGTTCCTCCGGCTTCTTCTTGCCCATCACGCGGCGGAGGATGTCGGCCTCGCCGAGCGAGTAGCCCGCGATGATCTGGGCGGCCTTCTGCACCTGCTCCTGGTAGACGATCAGGCCGTAGGTGACGTCCAGGACCTCCTTGAGCGGCTCCTCCAGCTCGGGGTGGATCGGCGTGATCTCCTGCTGCCCGTTCTTGCGCAGCGCGTAGTTCGTGTGGGAGTTCATGCCCATCGGGCCCGGCCGGTACAGGGCCGACACGGCGGAGATGTCTTCGAAGTTGTCCGGCTTCATCAGCCGCAGCAGCGAGCGCATGGGGCCGCCGTCGAACTGGAAGACGCCGAGGGTGTCGCCGCGCTGGAGCAGTTCGAAGGTCGTGGGGTCGTCGAGCGGGAGGCTCAGGAGATCGATGTCGATCCCCTTGTTGGCCTTCACCATCTTGACGGCGTCGTCCATGATCGTCAGGTTGCGCAGGCCCAGGAAGTCCATCTTCAGCAGGCCGAGCGACTCGCAGCTCGGGTAGTCCCACTGCGTGATGGTCACGCCGTCGGTGTGCCTGACCCAGACCGGGACGTGGTCGGTGATGGTCTCGCTGGACATGATCACGCCGGCGGCGTGCACACCCATCTGCCGGACCAGGCCCTCGACGCCCTTGGCGGTGTCGATGACCTTCTTCACGTCCGGCTCGTTCTCGTACATCGCGCGGACCTCGCCCGCCTCCGAGTAGCGCGGGTGCTCGGGGTCGGTGATGCCGGACAGCGGGATGCCCTTGCCGAGGACGTCGGCGGGCATGGCCTTGGTGATGCGGTCGCCCATCGCGTACGGGTAACCCAGCACGCGCGCGGAGTCCTTGATCGCGTTCTTGGCCTTGATGGTGCCGTACGTGCCGATCATGGCGACCTTGTCGGCGCCGTACTTCTCCGTCACGTACCGGATCACCTCGACGCGCCTGCGCTCGTCGAAGTCGATGTCGACATCGGGCATGGAGACGCGCTCGGGGTTGAGGAACCGCTCGAAGATCAGGCCGTGCGGGATCGGGTCGAGGTCGGTGATGCCCATGGCGTAGGCGACGATCGAGCCGGCCGCGGAGCCCCGGCCGGGGCCGACGGCGATGCCCTGCTTCTTGGCCCACATGATGAAGTCGGCGACCACGAGGAAGTAGCCGGGGAAGCCCATCGAGATGATGACGTCCATCTCGTACTCGGCCTGCTTCTGGCGGTCCTCCGGGATGCCGCCGGGGAAGCGGCGCTCCATGCCGCGGCGGACCTCCTCCTGGAACCAGGTGACCTCGGTGTACCCCTCGGGGATGTCGAACTTGGGCATCAGGTCGCGCTTCTCGAACATGCCCGTGGTGTCGACCATCTCGGCGATCAGCAGGGTGTTGGCGCAGCCCTCCTGCCAGGCGTCCGAGGAGTCGATGGCGTACATCTCGTCGGTGGACTTCAGGTAGTAACCCGTGCCGTCGAACTTGAAGCGGTCGGGGTCCGAGAGGTTCTTGCCGGTCTGGATGCACAGCAGGGCGTCGTGGGCCGTGGCCTCGTGCGCGTACGTGTAGTGCGAGTCGTTGGTGACCAGCGGGGGGATGCCGAGCTTCTTGCCGATCTCCAGCAGGCCGTCGCGGACCCGGCGCTCGATCTCGATGCCGTGGTCCATCAGCTCCAGGAAGTACTTGTCCTTGCCGAAGATGTCCTGGTACTCGGCCGCCGCCTTGAGGGCCTCGTCGAAGTGGCCGAGGCGCAGCCGGGTCTGGACCTCGCCGGAGGGGCAGCCGGTGGAGGCGACGATGCCCTCGGACCACCGGGCGATGGTCTCCTTGTCCATCCGGGGCCACTTCTGCAGCCAGCCCTCGGCGTACGCGTCGGAGGAGAGCCGGAAGAGGTTGTGCAGACCCGTCTTGTTGACCGCCCACATCGTCTTGTGGGTGTAACCACCCGAACCGGAGACGTCGTCCCGCTTCTGGTGCGGCTGGCCCCACTGGATCTTGCGCTTGTTGCGCCGCGACTCGGGGGCGACATACGCCTCGATCCCGATGATCGGGGTGACTCCGGCCTTCTGCGCGGAGTGGAAGAAGTCGTACGCCCCGTGCAGGTTGCCGTGGTCGGACATGGCGATGTGCGTCATGCCCATCTCGTTGCACGCGTTGAACATGTCCTTCAGCCGCGCGGCACCGTCCAGCAGCGAGTACTGGGTGTGGACGTGCAGGTGCGTGAACGGCGGCTTCGACACGGCTGCGGCCTCCAAGGGGAACGGGAGTCGACGGGTGTCCGACAGGCTGCGGACGAGTCTGGGGGACAGCGTCGAAGTCTATGCCTCGGCACTGACACCCGCGGGCCGACCCGCGTACCTTCGTGCGCGGGTCGCGGGCACTCCGCCGTACCCTCGCCCGTTGGAAGAGGCGACGGGCGTCCGCACCGCCGGACGGCCGCACCCGTCCCCCTTGTCACGCTTGTCACGCTTGTCACGCACCACCCGCACCAGGAGGCACCCAGCGATGTCGGTCCCGCAGCTCAGCGACGAGCACCGCGGCGAGGAGATACTCGCCGTGTTCGACACCGCGTTCGGCGAGCTCCTGGCCGCCGACCCGGCGGCGTTCCGCGTGAAGTTCCGCAAGATGGCGGCCTCGGCGTTCGCCTTCTACCGGGGGACGGCGTGCCTCTTCTACCGCGACCTGGAGCAGGACAGGCGCGGCGGGCCGTTCCTGGACGAGCGCACCTCGCGCGTGTGGATCCACGGCGACCTGCACGCGGAAAACTTCGGCACGTACATGGACGCCACGGGCCGCCTGATCTTCAACGTCAACGACTTCGACGAGGCCTACGTCGGCCCGTTCACCTGGGACCTGAAGCGCTTCGCCGCCTCGGTGGCCCTGATCGGGTACGCGAAGGCGCTCAGCGACGAGCAGATCACCGAGCTGGTGCTGACGTACGCGGGCGCGTACCGGGAGCGGATCCACGCCCTGGCGACCGGCGCCAAGAGCGACGAGGTGCCGCCGTTCACGCTGGACACCGCGCAGGGTCCGCTGCTGGACGCGCTGCGTGACGCCCGCGCGCTGACGCGGTTCGGGCTGCTGGACTCGATGACCGAGATCCGCGACTTCGAGCGCCGCTTCGCGGCCGGCGGCGGCTCCGTCGAGCTGGACGCGGCCACGCGCTACAAGGTGCTGGCCGCCTTCGACGGCTATCTGGAGACGCTGCCCGAGTCGTCGCTGGCCCGCCCGGACTCCTACCGCGTGAAGGACGTCGTGGGCCGCCGCGGCATCGGCATCGGCTCGGCGGGCCTGCCGTCGTACAACATCCTCCTGGAGGGCAACAGCGACGCCCTGGAGAACGATGTGGTGATCTACATCAAGCAGGCCCAGACCCCGGCCGTCTCCCGGCACATCGCGGACCGGGCGATCCGTGACTACTTCCAGCACGAGGGCCACCGCACGGTGATCTCGCAGCGCGCCCTCCAGGCGCACGCCGACCCGTGGCTCGGCTGGACGGAGCTGGACGGGGCGGGCCAGCTGGTCGCCGAGGTGTCGCCGTACGCGGTGGACCTGGACTGGGGCGACATCGACGACCCGGAGGAGATCGCCCAGGTCGTCGCCGACCTCGGCCGGGCCACGGCGGCGATGCACGCGGCGGCGGACGACCAGTCCGGCGAGTCGCTGGTGCCGTTCTCCACCGAGCGCGCCATCGACGCGGCGATCGCGGCGGACGAGGACGGCTTCGCGCCGCTGCTCGTCGACTTCGCGCACAGCTACGGCGCACGCGCGCGTGCCGACCACCAGATCTTCGTGGACCTCTTCCGCAACGGCCGGATTCCGGGTCTGTAACCATCCATCCCCCCGCTCACAGGTTCCCTTTAGGAGCCCCTTACCGGAGCACGTGACAGACTCTCCTTTCGCTATGGACATGTCCGGGACCCCGATCAGAGCCCTGCGCGCGGCGCTGTTCACGGCACTCGTCGTGACGCTCAGCACCGCGTCGCACGTGCTGCTGTCGCGGGCCCCGCTGCCGCTGAACACGGTGGCCGCGGTCGCGGCCACCGTGTTCGCCGTCGCGTACGCCCTCGCGGGCCGCGAGCGCTCCTTCGGCCGGATCGCCGCGCTGCTGGTCCCGCTGGAGCTGGCCGCGGACACCGTCCTCACCACCGGCCAGCACGTCTGCTACGGCAGGGCGGGCGGCCCGGTCGCCGGACCGCTGCGCTCCGTCGGCTTCGACGTGCTGTGCGGCGACGGCACCCCGGTCGGCACGCCGCTGGCCCAGGTCACCGGCGCCGACACCGACCGGCTCGCGACGCTCGTCGTGCACGCCGAGCCGGCCACCGCCTGGCTTCTCCTCGGCGCGCACCTCGCCGTCGGGCTGCTCGCGGCCGCCTGGCTGCGCCGCGGCGAGCGGGCCCTGGCCCAGCTGCTGCGGGCGGTGGGGGCGGCCACGTTCCGGCCGCTGCTGATCGCCGTGGCCGCCGTGACCGCGCGGACCGGCTCGGCGCCGCGCCCCTTCCCGCGCCCGGCGCCCCGTACGGCGCCCGCCCGCGGTCTGCTCCTCGCGCACTCCCTGGGACGGCGTGGACCTCCGTGCCCGGCCGCCCTCGTCTGAGGCCACCGCCTCCACGTCGGCACCACCCTGAGCACCAGTAGTTCCCCCTACATATCCCGCACACGACGTGTGCGCGTCCCCCATGGAGAAAACCCAATGAGCAAGCGGAACAGCCAGGCGGCGAAGACGGCGGCCCGGGAGCGTCTGCGCATCGAACGCGAGCGCGAGGCGAAGCGGGCGAAGGTCAAGCGGCAGATCATCGTCGCCTGCTCCATAGTCGGCGTCCTCGCGATAGCCGGCGGCATCGGCTACGCGGCGGTGCAGGCGAGCAAGCCGGAGTACTGGGACGCGGCGAAGGACGACAAGCTCGTGAAGCCGGCCAACACGACCGGCAAGGACGGCACGACCGTCGTCGTGGGCGAGAGCAGCGCCAAGAAGACCCTGGTGATGTACGAGGACCCGCGCTGCCCGGTCTGCGCCTCCTTCGAGCAGGCCATCGGCGAGTCCGTGCAGAAGGGCCTGGACGACGGCAAGTACAAGGTGCAGTTCGTCGGCGCCACGTTCATCGACAACAACGTGCCGGGCGAGGGCTCCAGGAACGCCCTGAGCGCGCTGGGCGCCGCCCTGGACGTGAGTCCCGAGGCGTTCCTCGACTACAAGGCGGCGCTCTACTCGGCGAAGTTCCACCCCGAGGAGACCGACGACAAGTTCAAGGACGACGACTACCTCATCGAGGTGGCGAACAGCGTCGAGGCCCTGAAGGGCAACAAGGCGTTCCAGAAGGACGTCCAGGACGGCACCTTCGACAAGTGGGCGCTGACCATGAGCGAGAAGTTCGACGCCGACGGCGAGAAGTACGGCTTCCAGGGCACGCCCACCCTGCTCATGGACGGCAAGAAGCTCACCGGCGCGGACGGCAAGAACGCGCCGATGACCGCGGAGGAGTTCAACACGGCGATCGAGGCGGCGCTGAAGGCCTGAGCCAGCGGAAGCCGGCCCCGGTCCCGGCCGCCGACCACCGGCCTTTGGCCACGGGCCGCTGACTCCGCGCCGAAGAGCGGGCGAACTTTCACGAGTTCGCCCGCTCTTGTTCCTACCGCTCAGTAATCTGATCGGCCGTGACCAGTCGATACAGATCAACCGAGAACACGGCCTCCCCCAACTCCCTCTCGCCGCGCCGCCGTACGGTCGTCAAGGCGGCCGCCGCCGGCGCGGTGCTGGCCGGGCCGCTCACCGGCGCGCTGCCCGCCCGCGCCGCCACGGACGCCCCCGCCTTCCTGCACGGCGTGGCCTCCGGCGACCCGCTGCCCGACGGTGTCCTGCTGTGGACGCGCGTGACACCCGTGCCCGAGGCGATACCCGGCTCCGGGACGGGCCCGGCCACCGAGGTGAGCTGGGTCGTCGCCAGGGACCGGGCGCTGACGGACGTCGTCTCCAAGGGCTCCCTCACCGCCACCGCCGCCTCCGACCACACCGTCAAGGCGGACATCCGCGGCCTGGAACCGGCCACCGACTACTGGTTCCGCTTCTCCGCCGGCACCGCCGACTCCCCCGTCGGCCGCACCCGCACCGCGCCCGCCGCCGGCGCCTCCGTCGCCAACCTCCGCTTCGGCGTGGTCTCCTGCTCCAACTGGGAGGCCGGCCACTTCGCCGCGTACCGCCATCTCGCGGCCCGCGGCGACCTGGACGCCTGGCTGCATCTCGGCGACTACATCTACGAGTACGGGACCGGCGAGTACGGCACGCGCGGCACCGTCGTACGGCCGCACGAGCCCGCGCACGAGATCGTCACCCTCGCCGACTACCGCGCCCGGCACGCCCGTTACAAGACCGACCCGGACCTCCAGGCGCTGCACGCGGCGGCGCCGGTCGTCGCGATCTGGGACGACCACGAGTTCGCCAACGACACCTGGTCGGGCGGCGCCGAGAACCACACCGAGGGCGCGGAGGGCGCCTGGTCCGCCCGGCAGACCGCCGCCAGGCAGGCCTACTTCGAGTGGATGCCGGTGCGCCCGGCGATCTCGGGCACCACCTACCGCCGGCTGCGTTTCGGCAAGCTCGCCGACCTGTCCCTGCTCGATCTGCGCTCGTTCCGCTCGCAGCAGGTCAAGATGGGCAACGGCGACGTCGACGACCCGGAGCGCACCCTCACCGGCCGCGCCCAGCTCGACTGGCTCAAGTCCGGCCTGAAGGCGTCCGACACGACCTGGCGGCTGGTCGGCAACTCCGTGATGATCGCGCCCTTCGCGATCGGCTCGCTCTCCGCCGAACTGCTCAAGCCGCTCGCCGAGCTGCTGGGGCTGCCGCAGGAGGGCCTCGCCATCAACACCGACCAGTGGGACGGGTACACGGACGACCGCCGCGAGATCCTGGCGCACCTGCGGTCCCACGCGATACGCAACACCGTGTTCCTGACCGGCGACATCCACATGGCGTGGGCCAACGACGTGCCGGTGAACGCCGGTACGTACCCGCTGTCGGCCTCAGCCGCCACGGAGTTCGTGGTCACCTCGGTCTCCTCCGACAACCTCGACGACATCGTGAAGGTCCCCGAGGGCACGGTCTCGGCGGTCGCCGCCCCGCTGATCCGCGCCGCGAACCGGCACGTCCACTGGGTCGACACCGACCGGCACGGCTACGGCGTCCTGGACCTCACGGCCGAGCGCGCGCAGATGGACTACTACGTCCTGTCCGACCGCACGAAGCGGGACGCGACCTCGTCCTGGGCCCGCTCGTACCGCACGCGCAGCGGCACCCAGAAGGTCGAGCGGACCTACGACCCCGTGTAGTTCCCGCCACCTCCCTCCACAGGGGCGCTTTTCAGCCAACCCCGACCAGAGCGCGAAGCGTTAACGAAAGATCACATCGCTACGGCGGGTGGTGCGGGCCGCGAGCCGAATGCGGACACACCGCCCGCCTGGTAACCGAACTCGTTACGTCGGGATCTCAAACTCCGGACGACGTTACGTTTCTGCACGCGACACTTTCCCGATTGCCCTTGTTTGCCGGTTATTTGATTGGGCTTGATCACTGCTCTTGCCGCATGGGCATGTCCACGTAATCTCCGGGCGGCGGCCAGGAAGACCCCTGTGCCCCATTTCCCCACCGCATCCGCTAGGAGCCCGCATGCGTGCGCTTGCCCGGATATCGTCCCTGTCGCGCAGACGCCTTCTCGGTACGGCCGTCATGGCCGGAACCCTGATGCTCACTCCCCTGTCCGCGCCCACCGGCGTCGCCGCGGCCGGCACCCCCGCCGCCGAGTGCGTCGAGGACGCCCACACCCACGCCGCGGCCCGCGAGGCCCGCCCCGGGCACGGCGAGCACGTCGCCGAGCCGAACGAGATCAGCGAGGCCCGCGCCCAGGCCATGAACGCCGACCTGCGCGCCAAGCTCGACAAGCTGCGCGCCAACGGCCGCAGCACGACGGCCGCCGCCTCGACGACCATCCCGGTCTACTTCCACGTCATCCACGACGGCGAGACCGGCAAGCTCAGCTCCGCCGACATCACCGCCCAGATGAACGTCCTGAACTCGGCCTACGCCGGCCAGGGCACCGGCAACACCGACTCGGGCTTCCAGTTCACGCTGGCCGGCACCGACTACACCGACAACGCCGCCTGGTACACCGTCCGCTACGGCTCGCCGGAGGAGAAGGCGATGAAGTCCGCCCTGCGCAAGGGCGGCGCGAACGCGCTCAACTTCTACACCGCCAACATCGGCGACGGCCTGCTCGGCTGGGCCACCTTCCCCAGCTCGTACAAGTCCAGCCCGTCGATGGACGGCGTCGTCGTCCTGGACGCCTCGCTGCCGGGCGGCTCGGCCGCCAACTACGACGAGGGCGACACCGCGACCCACGAGGTCGGCCACTGGATGGGCCTGTACCACACCTTCCAGGGCGGCTGTAACGGCAACGGCGACTACGTCACCGACACCCCGGCCGAGAAGAGCGCCGCGTACCAGTGCCCGACGGGCCGCGACACCTGCACCAACAAGCCGGGCGCCGACCCGATCCACAACTTCATGGACTACACGTACGACGCGTGCATGTACCAGTTCACCGCGGGCCAGGTGACGCGCATGCAGGAGAACTGGGCAGCCTACCGGGCCGCCGGCTGACGCTCCCCGAGCGAGTCGAGGAAGCCGAGCGCCACCCGCCAGGTGGCCTCGGCGGCCTCCTCGTCGTAGTCGGGCAGGTCGGGGTCGGTGTAGAGGTGACCGGCCCCGGCGTATCTGTACACCTCGACGTCGGCGCCGGCCCGGCCCATCTGCAGGTACCAGGCGCTCAGCCAGTCGTCCGTCTCGAAGGCGTCCGGCTCGGCCACGTGCAGCTGGACCGGCAGGTCGTCCACCGAGGCGTTCGCCGCGATGTCCGACGTGCCGTGCAGGAGCAGCAGCCCGCGCGCCTTGTCGTCACCGAGGGCCAGGGTCTGCGCGACGGACGCGCCGAACGAGAAACCGGCGTACACCAGGCCCCGGTCCGAGTAGGGCGCGGCGGCCAGCACGGCACGCTTCAGCAGCTCGTCCTTGCCGATCTCGTCCTGGTGCGCCATGCCCTCCTCGACCGTGTCGAACGTGCGCCCCTCGAAGAGGTCGGGCGTCCACACCTCGTGTCCGGCGGCGCGCAGCCGGTCCGCCGCCGCGCGCACCGCGGGCCTGAGGCCATAGGTCGAGTGAAAGAGCATGATGTCCATGAGGCCATGGTGCCAGCCGGGTACGACAACGCGGCGGCACGGCCGGGCGGGCGGGCGGTCGGTCCGGCGGTCGGCACCCGGTACCCCGCGCGTTCCGGAAGTCACATGTTCGTGACCCCCGGGGGCCGGTTAGGTTCGAAGGCATGGAGAACCTGCTCCGTCCATTGATCGTGGTCGGCGGTTCGGTCGCGCTCACTTTGGTGATCGGCTGGGCCACCGACCTTCTGCTGCGCAAGGCCGACCAGCGGCATCCGGAGACCCCGATGTGGGGGCTGCTGCGTCGCGGCCGCATCCCGTACCAGCTCGTGCTGTGCGCCGCCTTCCTGAGAGGCGCCTACGACGAGGCGCAGGTGCTGGAGACATACGAGGTCGGTGTCGGCCGGGTCCTGACACTGGTACTGATCGGCGCCACCGCCTGGCTGGTGATCCGTATCGCCGCCGCCGTCGTGGAGACGTCGTACTCGCGCTACGCGCGCACCCATCACAACGCCGCCCGGGTCCGCCGGGTGCGGACCCAGGTGACGCTGATCGTGCGGGTGGTCTCCGCGATCGTCGGCGTGGTCGCCGCCGCGGCGATGCTGCTGACCTTCCCCGCGATGCGCGCGGCGGGTGCCTCGCTGCTGGCCTCGGCCGGGATCCTCGGCATCGTCGCCGGTGTCGCCGCCCAGTCGACGCTGAGCAACATGTTCGCGGGGCTGCAGATCGCCTTCGGCGACATGGTGCGCATCGGCGACACGGTCGTGGTGGACGGCGAGTGGGGCACGGTCGAGGAGATCACCCTGACCTTCCTGACCGTGCGCACCTGGGACGAACGCCGGCTCACGATGCCCGTGTCGTACTTCACGTCCAAGCCGTTCGAGAACTGGTCGCGCGGCGGCGCCGAGATGACCGGCATCGTCTACTGGCACCTCGACCACTCGGCGCCGACGGACCTGATGCGCGAGAAGCTCCGCGACATCCTGCGCGAGTGCCCGGCCTGGGACGGCCGCGCCCACAACCTGTCCGTCACGGACACCACGCCGAACACCATGCAGGTGCGGGCGCTGGTGACGGCCAAGGACGCGGACGACATCTGGACGGTACGGGTCACGGTCCGCGAGGAGATGCTGCGCTGGCTGGCCGACCACCACCCGTACGCCCTGCCCCGCGTCAACACCGCGGACGCCGCCGTACCGCCGCCCCGCGACGGCCGCGGCACCCTGCCCGAGGGCCGGCGCCCGGTGAAGGACGGCCACCTGTCGGCGCCCGACGGCAAGGTCACGCGCCGCGCGCACGGCACGCCGCGGCACTGACCCCGGCGCCGGGCGCGGCCGTCGGCGGCGGCGCCCGGCGCGCGGGCGGGAACCCCCGAAGGGGTCACCGAAGAAGTCACCGAAGCATCGGCGTGGAGTCAGCGGAGGCTGCGCACATCCAGATGCCGCAGCACCCGGTCCACGATCTCCGGATCGGCCCCCGGCTCACTGCGCGCCGCCAGCACCTCGTGCCGTGCGGCGCTCAGCATCTCCCCCTGGATGCGCCGTACCCGCTTGATCCGCCGGGCCCGCTGCGCGTACGCCTCCCGCCGCTCCGCCTCCCCGATGTCCGGACTGATCCGCAACCCGATGTCGAAGGCCCGCCGCAGCATCTGCTCGCTGATGTCCTCCGGCAGTTCCTCGACCTCCTCGATCTCCCTCAGCCGCCGTTTCGCCGCCTTCGCCGCCCGCACCGCGAGCTGCTTCTCGAACGCCTTCTCCCGTTCCGTGTCGGCCTGCACGCCCAGCCGCTCCACGAGCCACGGCAGCGTCGTCCCCTGGAGGAGCAGCGTCGCCATGATGACCCCGAACGCGATGAACACGATCTCGTCCCGGTTGGGGAAGGCGCTGCCGTCGTCGGTGTGCAGAGGAATGGCGAGCGCCAGCGCGACCGAGGCGACGCCGCGCATCCCGGCCCACCACATGACGACGGTCTCCCGCTTGCTCATCGGGATGTCCTCGTCGTGGTCGCGCCGGGCGTGCAGCCGCTTCGCCAGCCAGGCCGCCGGCAGCAGCCACAGCAGCCGCACCAGGACCACCACCACGACGATCACCCCCGCCCAGCCGAGGAGTTCACCCCACCGCCCGGACGCCGTCCGGATCGCGTTGTGCAGTTCGAGACCGATCAGCCCGAACGCGACGCCGGTGACCAGGGTGTCGACGACGTCCCAGAACGTGTGCCCGGCGAGCCGTGTCATCACGTCGTCGGCGTCGTGGGCGTACTCGGTCAGGAACAGGGCCGTGGTGAGCACGGCGAGCACTCCGGAGCCGTGCAGCTCCTCGGCCAGCACGTAGGAGGCGTACGGCACGAGCAGGCTCAGGCCGACCTGCAGCGTCGCGTCGCCGAGCAGGTTCATCAGCTTGTCCGCGCCCCACCCCAGCGCGAGCCCGACCGCGACGGCGACGACGGCGGACAGCACCAGGTCGAGCCCGGCCTCCCACGCCGAGAACGTCCCGCTGACGGCCGCGGCGATCGCCACGTGGTACAGGACGATGGCGGTCACGTCGTTGAACAGCCCCTCGCCCTCCAGGATGGAGACCAGGCGGCGGGGCAGGCCGAGCCGTGCGGCCACGGCGGTCGCGGCGACCGGGTCGGGCGGTGCGACCAGCGCGCCGAGCGCCACGGCCGCGGCGAGCGGGATGCCCGGCACGATCGCGCCCGCGACGGCGGCCACGGCGACGGTGGTGACGAAGACGAGCGCCACCGCCAGCAGGAAGATCGGCCGTTTGTTGATGGTGAACTGCCGCCACGACGTCCGCCGCACGGCCGCGTACAGCAGGGGCGGCAGCACCAGCGGCAGGATCAGGTCCGGCGGGATGTCGACGTTCGGCACGAAGTCGGGCAGCGCGAGGCAGATCCCGAGGACCGTCATCAGCACCGGCGACGGCAGCCCCAGCCGTTCCCCGAGCGGGACGCTCACCAGGGCCCCCAGCAACAGCACGCACAGCAGGGCCAACTGATCCACGGTCAGCGCTCCGGGGGTACGACGTCACACGGCGCCCTCCACCCTGCCACGCCGGCCCTGCGAACAGCCGGTTCGACGCCGTTGGAACCGGTCCGGAGCGACGCCGTTGGAACCGGTCCGGGAGTGACACCATTGGACCCGGTCCGGAAGTCGGAGCCGGCCCGCAAGTCGGAGCCGGCCCGGCAGTCGGAGCCGGCCCGGCAGTCGGAGCCGGTCTAGAGGGGGCGCCGCATCGCCCGGTGCGGCATACCGGCGTCCGGGAACTCCGGCCCGTACGCCACGTATCCGAGCCGCTCGTAGAAGCCGAGGGCCTGCGTCTGCGCGTGCAGGTCGACGGCCGTCAGCCCCCGCGCGCGTGCCGCGTCCTCGATGCCGCGCACCAGTGCGGCCCCGACGCCGAGTCCGCGCGCGTCCTTCGTCACCGCGAGCCGGCCCAGGGAGCCCACCTCGTGGTCCCCGCCGTTCTTCGCGGCGGCCGCCTCGCCGTACAGCAGCCGTCCGGTGCCGAGCGGTATGCCGTCGTCCCGGACCGCCAGCACGTGCACGGCACCGGCGTCGTAGGCGTCGTACTCCAGGTCCTCCGGCACCCCCTGCTCGACGACGAAGACCTCATTGCGCACCGCGAAGCACGCCTCGCGGTCGGCGGGGTCCTCGGCGACGCGCACCGCGTACCTCGGCCGGCTCACGCGTAGGTCTCCTCGCGGACCTGGTCCAGGGCCTTCCGCAGGTCCTCGGGGTAGTCGCTGGCGTACTCCACCCACTGGCCGTCGCCGGGGTGCTCGAAGCCGAGCCGGACGGCGTGCAGCCACTGGCGGGTCAGCCCGAGCCGCTTGGCGAGCGTGGGGTCGGCGCCGTAGGTCAGGTCGCCGACGCAGGGGTGGCGGTGGGCCGCCATGTGGACGCGGATCTGGTGGGTGCGGCCGGTCTCCAGCTTCACGTCGAGCAGGGAGGCGGCGCGGAAGGCCTCGACGAGGTCGTAGTGCGTGACGGACGGCTTGCCCTCGGCCGTGACCGCCCACTTGTAGTCGTGGTGGGGATGGCGGCCGATGGGCGCGTCGATCGTGCCGCTCGTCGGGTCGGGGTGGCCCTGCACGAGCGTGTGGTACCGCTTGTCGACCGTGCGCTCCTTGAACTGGCGCTTCAGCGACGTGTACGCGCGCTCCGACTTGGCGACCACCATCAGGCCGGACGTGCCGACGTCGAGGCGGTGCACGATGCCCTGGCGCTCGGCGGCACCGGACGTCGAGATGCGGTATCCGGCGGCGGCGAGGCCGCCGATCACGGTCGGTCCGGTCCAGCCCGGCGACGGGTGCGCGGCGACCCCGACCGGCTTGACGACCACGACCACGTCCTCGTCGTCGTGCACGATCTCCATGCCCTCGACGGGCTCGGCGACCACCTGCACGGGCGCGGGGGCCTGCGGCATCTCGACCTCCAGCCAGGCGCCGCCGTGCACGCGCTCCGACTTGCCGACCACCGATCCGTCGACCGTGACCTTCCCCGCGGCGGCGAGCTCGGCCGCCTTGGTCCGGGAGAAGCCGAACATGCGGGAGATGGCGGCGTCGACGCGCTCGCCCTCCAGGCCGTCGGGCACGGGCAGGGTACGGATCTCGGGAATCGTGCTCACCCGTCGAGTATGCCGGACCCGCCCGGTGGTCCCGACCGGGCCTGTGGACAAACGGGGCGTTCAGTCCTTGTGGACGGTGCCGTCCGGGTCGAGGCCGCGGAAGGACAGCAGCACGATCAGGATGCCGCCACACACGATCGCGGAGTCGGCCAGGTTGAACACGGCGAAGTGCTTGGGCGCGATGAAATCGACCACCGCGCCCTCGAAGACGCCCGGCGAACGGAAGATCCGGTCGGTGAGGTTGCCGAGCGCGCCGCCGAGCAGCAGCCCGAGTGCGATCGCCCACGGCGTGCTGTACAGCTTGCGCGCCAGACGGGCGATCACGACGATCACGACCGCCGCGATCACCGTGAAGATCACGGTGAAGGCCTCGCCGAAGCCGAAGGCCGCGCCCGCGTTGCGGATGGCCTCGAACTTCAGCCAGTCCCCGACGACCTCGATGGGCTCGTGGTGCTCCAGCTTGGCCACCACGATCATCTTGCTGATCAGGTCGAGGGCGTACGCGACCGTGGCGACCGCGAACAGCACGGCGATACGGCGCTTGCCCCGAGGCCGCTCGGCCCCTGCCGCCGTCCCGTCCGCCGCCCCCGCCGGGTCCTCACCGGCGGGGTGCGCCGCCCCACCGGTGCCGGACCCGCCGGCCGGGGCCGCGGCCCCCTCGGAGCCGGACGGCGTGCCCGGCGACGCGTTCTCCTCGGGCCGGTCCTGCCGCGCCCGCGCCGTGTCCGGGGTGTCCGGCGTACCGATGATGCGCTCCGCCTCTGCCACGTGAGTCCCTCAACCTAGGTACCTGACTGAGCACGAGGGTACGGCACGCCTCCACCCCGTCCCGATCAGTACCGCCGTTCCTGCTTCTGCTTGCACTCCACGCACAGGGTGGCCCGAGGGAACGCCTGCATGCGCGCCTTTCCGATGGGGTTGCCGCAGTTCTCGCACAGGCCGTACGTGCCGGCGTCCAGGCGCTCCAGGGCGTGCTCGGTCTGGGTCAGCATCTCGCGCGCGTTGGCGGTCAGCGCCAGCTCGTGCTCGCGCGTGATGTTCTTGGTGCCGGTGTCCGCCTGGTCGTCGCCGGCACCGTCCCCGGAGTCCCGCATCAGGCCGGCGAGGGACCGTTCGGACTCGGCGATCTCGGTCTCCAGCCGTTCCTGCTCGGACTGCAGCCCCGCGCGGGCCTCCGCGACCTCTTCCGGGGTCCAGGGGTCCTCACCGGGGCGCACCGCGAGGTCGCCGGGCTCCGCCGCGGCTACCCGTGCCTTGGGAACGGCGGTCTTCGCCGCCGTGGCCGTGCCAGGAGTCTTCTTCGCAACCACCGTCGTGGCTCCCGTCTGCTCCGCGGCCTGCGCCGCGCCCACTTCCTTGGCTGTGCTCTTCCCGGCAGCCGGTTTCCCGGCAGCCGCCTTGCTCCCACCCGCGCCCGCCTTCTTGGCGGGCACCTTCTTCGCCGCGGCCTTCTCGGCACCCGCCGCCCCGCCGACCGGCTCCTTCGCGCCCTCCTTCTTGCCCGGCGTGCCCGGCACCTTCTTGGCCGCGGCCTTCTTGGCGACGGCTTTCTTGGCAGCCGCCTTCTTGGCGACCGGCTTCTCGGCGACCGCCTGAGCGGCCTCCTTCTTGACGACGGCCTTCTTCGCGACGGCCTTCTTCGCCGCCCCCTGCTTCGCGACTGCCTTCTTCGCGACCACAGTTTTCTCGACCGTCTTCTTCGCGACCGTCTTCTTCGAGGCCTCCTTCTGCGCCTTCTTCGAGGTCTCCTTCTCGGCCGTCACCCCCTCCGCGACCGCCTTCTCCCCGGTCGCCGCCTTCGTCCCCCCGCTCACCGCCTTCTTCTTCCCGGTCGCCGTCTTCTTCGCGGCGGCCTTCTTCACCCGTGTCGCCGCGCCGCCGGCCCGGGCCGCCGAGCCTCCCTGTGCGCTCTTCTTCGCCACCATGGCCGCGGCCCCTTCACATATTGTGATCTTGCTCGCGAATCGTGCTGGGACGATAAATCGACTTGAGCCCCGCGGCAACGGGGCACACCGCCCGATTCGCCCGCCTCGCGGATCGCGCGCGCAAGCATGCATGCGTTGTGCCCAGCTCCCCGCCGGGTAATCCGCCGAGCCGGGCGCCTGGGGTTCCGAACGCGCATACCGTGCCATTCGGGTCAAACAGGGCCATACGCCACCCAGGTCTCCGAGGCCCCGAAAACCGGTCGGCCGCTGTCCGCGCGGCGCCGTACACTGGGCGCAGCGAAAAGCGTGGATGGGGACGAGTAGCGGCGTACGCAGCCCAGAGCGACCCGGGGACGGTGTGAGCCCGGGGGCGAGCGCGACGTGAAGATCACCCCGGAGCCGCCGGAAGAAAGCCCAGCGTGGCGAGTAGAACCGGCTTCGCGACCCCAATGAGGGGGCTCACCGCCGCACACCACGCGCGGGGAGCCAAGGAGGGTGGTACCGCGGGAGCGCGCCGCACACGGCGTACAGGAAAGACAAGGCTCTCGTCCCTCCGACGGAAGGCAGCACGTCCGCCGGAGGAAGCTCCTTGAATACGCAGCCGCAGTACCGCCAGGTACCCGCCCAGGTCGACCTGCCCGCGCTCGAGCACGCGGTGCTCGACTTCTGGCGCGAGCAGAAGATCTTCGCCAAGAGCCTGGACCAGTCCGAGGGCCGCCCCGAGTGGGTGTTCTACGAGGGCCCGCCCACCGCCAACGGCATGCCGGGTGCCCACCACATCGAGGCCCGCGTCTTCAAGGACGTCTTCCCCCGCTTCCGCACCATGCGCGGCTACCACGTGGCCCGCAAGGCCGGCTGGGACTGCCACGGCCTCCCGGTGGAGCTCGCCGTCGAGAAGGAGCTGGGCTTCTCCGGCAAGAAGGACATCGAGGCGTACGGCATCGCCGACTTCAACGCCAAGTGCCGCGAGTCCGTGCTCCGCCACACCGACGCCTTCGCCGAGCTGACGACCCGCATGGGCTACTGGGTCGACCTCGACGACGCGTACGTGACCATGGAGCCCGAGTACATCGAGTCGGTCTGGTGGTCGCTGAAGGAGATCTTCAAGAAGGGCCTGCTGGTCCAGGACCACCGCGTCGCCCCCTGGTGTCCCCGCTGCGGCACGGGCCTGTCGGACCACGAGCTGGCCCAGGGCTACGAGACGGTCGTCGACCCGTCCGTCTACGTCCGCTTCCCGCTCACCTCCGGCCCGCTCGCCGGCGAGGCCGCGCTCCTGGTGTGGACGACCACGCCCTGGACGCTGGTGTCCAACACGGCGGTCGCCGCGCACCCCGAGGTCACCTACGTCGTCGCCACCGACGGCGAGGAGAAGCTGGTCGTCGCCGAGCCGCTGGTCGGCAAGGCGCTCGGCGAGGGCTGGGAGACCACCGGGCAGAGCTTCACGGGTGCCGAGATGGAGCGCTGGACGTACCGGCGCCCCTTCGAGCTGGTCGAGTTCACCGAGCCCGCCCACTACGTGGTCAACGCGGAGTACGTCACGACCGAGGACGGTACGGGCCTGGTCCACCAGTCCCCCGCCTTCGGTGAGGACGACCTCAAGGTCTGCCGCGCCTACGGCCTGCCGGTCGTGAACCCGGTCCGTCCGGACGGCACCTTCGAGGAGGACGTCCCGCTCGTCGGCGGCATCTTCTTCAAGAAGGCGGACGAGAAGCTCACCGCTGACCTCGAAAGCCGCGGCCTGCTGTTCAAGCACATCCCGTACGAGCACAGCTACCCGCACTGCTGGCGCTGCCACACCGCGCTGCTCTACTACGCGCAGCCCTCCTGGTACATCCGCACCACGGCCGTCAAGGACCGCCTCCTTGAGGAGAACGAGAACACCAACTGGTTCCCGGACACGGTCAAGCACGGCCGGTTCGGCGACTGGCTGAACAACAACATCGACTGGGCGCTGTCCCGCAACCGCTACTGGGGCACCCCGCTGCCCATCTGGCGCTGCGAGGACGACCACCTCACCTGCGTCGGCTCGCTCACCGAACTCGGCGAGCTGACCGGCACCGACCAGTCGGGCCTGGACCCGCACCGCCCGTTCATCGACGAGGTCACCTTCGCCTGCCCGCACGACGGCTGCGCGAAGACGGCCACGCGCGTGCCGGAGGTCATCGACGCCTGGTACGACTCGGGGTCGATGCCGTTCGCGCAGTGGGGCTACCCGTACAAGAACAAGGAACTGTTCGAGTCCCGCTACCCGGCGCAGTTCATCTCCGAGGCCATCGACCAGACCCGCGGCTGGTTCTACACGCTGATGGCGGTCGGCACGCTCGTGTTCGACAAGTCGTCCTACGAGAACGTCGTGTGCCTGGGCCACATCCTCGCCGAGGACGGCCGCAAGATGTCCAAGCACCTCGGCAACATCCTGCAGCCGATCCCGCTGATGGACCAGCACGGCGCCGACGCGGTCCGCTGGTTCATGGCGGCCGGCGGCTCCCCGTGGGCGGCCCGCCGCGTCGGCCACGGCACCATCCAGGAGGTCGTCCGCAAGACGCTCCTCACGTACTGGAACACGGTCGCCTTCCAGGCCCTGTACGCCCGCACCTCCGGCTGGGCCCCGTCCGAGGCCGACCCGGCCCCGGCCGACCGCCCGCTGCTGGACCGCTGGCTGCTGTCCGAACTGCACGCGCTCACCGACCAGGTGACGCAGTCGCTGGAGGCGTACGACACCCAGCGCGCCGGCAAGCTGCTGTCCGCGTTCGTCGACGACCTCTCCAACTGGTACGTGCGCCGCTCCCGGCGTCGCTTCTGGCAGGGCGACAAGGCCGCGCTGCGCACCCTGCACGAGGTGCTGGAGACGGTCACGAAGCTGATGGCGCCGATCACCCCGTTCATCACCGAGCGGGTGTGGCAGGACCTGGTCGTACCGGTCAGCCCGGACGCCCCGGAGTCGGTGCACCTGTCGTCCTGGCCGGAGGCGGACCTCACCGCCATCGACCCGGAGCTGTCGAAGCAGATGATGCTGGTGCGCCGGCTCGTCGAGCTCGGCCGGGCCACGCGCGCGGAGTCGGGCGTCAAGACCCGCCAGCCGCTGAAGCGGGCGCTGATCGCGGCGACCGGCTTCGACACCCTCGACCGCGAACTGCACACGCAGATCACGGAGGAGCTGAACGTCGAGTCCCTGGCGTCCCTCTCCGAGGTGGGCGGCTCCCTGGTCGACACGACGGCGAAGGCCAACTTCCGCGCGCTCGGCAAGCGGTTCGGCAAGCGCGTCCAGGACGTCGCCAAGGCCATCGCGAACGCCGACGCGGCCGCGCTGTCCCTCGCCCTGCGCGAGGGCACGGCGTCGGTGGAGGTCGACGGCGAGACCGTCACCCTCGCCCCGGACGAGGTGATCATCACCGAAACCCCGCGCGAGGGCTGGTCGGTGGCCTCCGACGCGGGCGCCACGGTCGCGCTCGACCTGGAGATCACGGAGGAGCTGCGCCGCGCGGGCCTCGCCCGTGACGCGATCCGCCTGATCCAGGAGGCCCGCAAGAACAGCGGCCTCGACGTCGCCGACCGCATCGCGCTGCGTTGGACGTCGACGGACCCGGCCACCACCGCCGCCCTGACCGAGCACGCGTCGCTGATCTCCGACGAGGTCCTCGCCACGGACTACGCCCAGGGCGAGGCGGACGACACGTTCGGCGAGCCGTTCGCCGACGAGGGCCTGTCCCTGACGTTCCGCCTGCGCAAGGTGTAACCGGCAGCACGAAGGCCCGGGCCCGCCAAGAATCTTGGCGGGCCCGGGCCTTCGGCGTTGCGTACGCCGGACAACTGCCCCGGCCTTCGAACAGCCGCCCCAAGAACCGCGAACACGCACAGCACAAGGCGGGGCCCCGGACCGAGAGATCCGGGGCCCCGCCCTGAACGCTGCCGACGCCTACGGCGTACTACAACCCGTCAGTTGTCGTCCTCGTCGATGAGGAAGCCACGCATCGGGGAGGGAGCCTGACCCATCGGACCCGGGCCCTGCGGCCGGACCGGTGCCATCGGCTGGGTCATGGCGGGAGACATCTGCTGCTGACCGCCGTAGGACGGACCGCCGGACGGGCCGGGGTTGCCGCCCATCGTCTGGTTGCCGCCGCCGTACGACGGGGCGCTCGCGCCGGCCGGGGCCATGGAAGGCGCCGGGGACGGCGGGAGGGACGCGGTCGCGGGCGTGCGCGGCGGGGCCAGCGAGTCGTCGGCCTGGGTCTCCAGCTGACGCAGCTGCGACTCCAGGTAGGACTTCAGCCGCGTGCGGTACTCGCGCTCGAAGCCGCGCAGGTCCTCGACCTTGCGCTCCAGCGTGGCGCGGGCGGACTCCAGGGAGCCCATCGCGACACGGTGCTTCTCCTGCGCGTCCCGCTCCAGGGCGTCGGCCTTGGCACGGGCGTCACGCTCAAGACCCTCGGCACGCGAACGCGCCTCGCCGACGATCTTGTTGGCCTCGGAACGGGCCTCGGCGATCGCCTGGTCGGCGGTCTGCTGGGCCAGCGACAGGACGCGCGCGGCGCTGTCGCCACCGGGGCCGCCCTGACCGGGCATGCCGGGGCCGCCCATGGGGCCGCCCATCGGGCCACCGGGGCCCATCTGGCCCTGCATCGGGCCCTGGCCCATCGGACCCTGACCCATGGGGCCGGGACCCTGCGGACCACCCTGACCGCCGGGACCGGCGGGCAGCTGCGGGGCACCGCTCGGCAGCTGGGGCGGGCCACCCATGGGGCCACCCATCTGCTGCTGCGGCGGGCCCGATATGCCGGCGGGCACCGGAGCGCCGGGACCTCGCATGCCCTGCTGCTGCTGGTCCTGCTGCTCGGGCGGCTTCCGCATGTTCTGCTGGTTCTGGGCAGCAGCACGCGTGGCGGCGGCGAGCTTGGCGCGCAGGTCCTCGTTCTCGCGGAGGAGTCGCGTCAGTTCGGCTTCGACCTCGTCGAGGAAGGCATCGACCTCGTCCTCGTCATAGCCTTCTCGGAGGCGGACGGTCGTGAACTGCTTGTTCCGCACGTCCTCGGGGGTCAACGGCATCTCTTCACCTCAACGTAGTCGTCGGCATTCGGCAAGACGGTAGGTCACATCGCTCACAGCCGGCTCACGATCGAGATCAGGATGTAGACGATGATCATCAGTACGAAGAAGGACAGGTCGAGCGCCACGCCCCCGAGACGCAACGGCGGGATGACCCGCCGCAGAAGCTTGAGCGGTGGATCAGTGACAGTGTAGGTGGCCTCCAGAACGACCACCATCGCCTTGCCGGGTTGCCACGAGCGGGCGAACTGGAAGACGTAGTCCATGACCAACCGGAAGATCAGCACGATGAGAAAGCACATCAGCGCGATGTAGACGACATCCAAGACCACGCTCATGACTCGTGCTTCCCTCTCCCCTGCCTGCGTACTTCCAAAGTACTTCTACCGGTCGTGCGTCTCAGCTCTGGTTGAAGAACCCGCCCTCTGCGATGCGGGCCTTGTCCTCCGCCGTGACATCGACGTTAGCAGGCGACAACAGGAACACCTTCTGCGTCACCCGCTCGATGCTGCCGTGAAGACCAAACACCAAACCGGCCGCAAAGTCGACAAGTCGCTTCGCGTCTGTGTCATCCATCTCAGTCAGATTCATGATCACCGGCGTGCCCTCACGGAAGTGTTCCCCGATGGTACGGGCCTCGTTGTAGGTCCGGGGGTGCAGTGTGGTGATCCGGTAAGGCTCTCGTTCGGACACGACCTTGGGCATGATCACCGGTGCGTTCTTCTCCAGGGACTGACGTTCTTGTGTGATGGACGCCACGGGCGCGATGCGCGCCGGGCGGCTGGATTCCGCGGGTAGCGAAGCGGACTGCGCCACCGGTTCGCGCGGCGCCGGAGGATGCACCACTCGCACCGATTCATCCCTTTGGGATTGATGTGCACCGTGCGACTGGTGCGACGGCTCGTGCCGCCGGTGGTCCCGCTCGGGCTCGGGGTCCAGTTCGGGTTCGAAGTCGTCGTCGGGATCGAATCCCCGGCCGTCGTACCCATCGTCCTCCACGAGGCCGAGGTAGACCGCCATCTTGCGCATCGCGCCGGCCATGCTCTGAGTCCTCCGCTCTGTGGTGGATCGGCTGACTGCCAAGTGCCCGCGATCCACGAGGTCGTTTTGACCGCCTTTCGGCGGTAATGACCATATTTTCTGCTGTGGTCCGACTTCTTGGCGACGTTACCCGAGCCTGGGGCGGACTCCGAGTACCGCAGTGCCGACGCGTACATGTGTCGCTCCCGCCGCCACGGCCTGCTCGAGATCCGCACTCATTCCTGCCGAGACCATGTTCGCAGTCGGATGGGCTCGGCGCAGGTGGGTCGACAAATCCATCAACCGCTCGAACGCCGCCTGTTGCCGCCCGGCGTACTCGCCGGTCAGCGGAGCGACGGTCATCAGGCCGTCGAGCCGCAGCCCCGGCGAACCGGCGACCAGGTCGGCCAACTCCTCGACCCCTCCCGGAGCCACGCCACCGCGCTCTCCCCGCGCGCTCTCCCCGGCGTCGAGAGCGACCTGAATGAGACAGCCCACCTCGCGCCCGGCCCGCACCGCCTCCTTGGACAGAGTTGTGACAAGCCTGGAACGATCGACCGACTGCACGACGTCGGCATAACCGACCACGGATCGCACCTTGTTGGTCTGCAACTGACCGACAAAGTGCCATGCGAGAGGCAGATCCGAACACGCGGCGGCCTTGGGCGCCGCGTCCTGGTCCCGGTTCTCGGCGACGTGACGCACACCGAGTTCCGACAGGATCCGCACATCGCTCGCCGGGTAGGTCTTGGTGACCACGATCAGGGTCACTTCCTCCCGCTTGCGACCGGCGGCCACACAAGCGGCGGTGATGCGTTCTTCCACTTTCGCCAGGTTTCCGGCGAGTGCGTCCCTACGGTCCGTCATGCCCCATCAGTCCAGCCAGACATAGCCGGCGAGCCGCCCGGTGGTGCGGTCGCGGCGGTACGAGAAGTGGTCGCCCGATTCGAGCGTGCACACCGGCGACTGCTCCCGGTCGCGCACCCCGAGCCGGTCGAGCTGCGCGTGCACCCCGGCGCTCACGTCGACCGCCGGTGTGCCCCACGAGGTCACGGCGTGCGCCGCAGGTTCGCGGGCGGCGACCTCGGCGCGCATGTCGTCCGGCACCTCGTAGCACCGGCCGCAGACGGCGGGCCCGGTGCGGGCGACGATCCGGGAGGCCTCGGCGCCGAGTTCGGTCATCGCCCGTACGGCGGCCGGGACGACCCCGGCGACCAGGCCGGGCCGGCCCGCGTGGGCCGCGGCGACGACACCGGCGACGGGGTCGGCGAGCAGAACGGGCACGCAGTCCGCGGTGAGGACGGCGAGGGCTAGGCCGCGGCGGGCGGTGACGATCGCGTCGACCTCGGGCACGGGGCGCGCGCCCCACGGCTCCTCGACCACGGCGACGTCGTTGCCGTGCACCTGGTTCATCCAGACCACGCGGGCCGGGTCGATCCCGAGGGACTTGGCCGCGAGCTCGCGGTTGGTACGTACGGCGTCGGGGTCGTCGCCGACCGCGCCGCCGAGATTGAGCTCCTCGTACGGAACGGCGCTCACCCCGCCCCACCTGTCGGTGAAGGCGAAGTGCGCGCCGTTCGCGGTGTCGCGCTGTCCTATCACTTGAGGAAGTCCGGCACGTCCAGCTCCTCGGCCGCACTGTCGGAGTAGGTACGCGGGGCCGGCGGGACCGGCGGGGCGACCGGGAGCTCGTTCACCGGCTCGGGCTTGGGCTCCGGGTCCTCCTTCGGCGTGACGCTGCCGAGCGAGCCGAAGGACGGGCGGCTCTCCTGCTGCCGTGCCGGAGCGGGCTCCTCGCGCTTGGCCGAGGACGAGCCGAGGACGTTGTCGCGCTTGTTGGGCGGCTGGCCGCCGTCGAAGCCGGCCGCGATCACGGTGACCCGGACCTCGTCGCCGAGGGCGTCGTCGATGACCGCGCCGAAGATGATGTTGGCCTCGGGGTGGGCGGCCTCGCTCACCAGCTGGGCGGCCTCGTTGATCTCGAACAGGCCGAGGTCGGAGCCGCCGGAGATCGACAGCAGCACGCCCCGGGCGCCGTCGATGGACGCCTCAAGCAGCGGGGAGGAGATCGCCATCTCGGCCGCGGCCACCGCGCGGTCGTCGCCGCGGGCCGAGCCGATGCCCATGAGGGCCGAACCGGCCTCGGACATGACCGACTTGACGTCGGCGAAGTCGAGGTTGATCAGGCCGGGCGTGGTGATGAGGTCGGTGATGCCCTGCACACCGGAGAGCAGGACCTGGTCGGCCGACTTGAACGCGTCGAGCACCGAGACCTGACGGTCCGAGATGGACAGCAGCCGGTCGTTCGGGATGACGATGAGGGTGTCGACCTCTTCGCGGAGCTCGGCGATGCCGTCCTCGGCCTGGTTCGCGCGGCGCCGTCCCTCGAAGGTGAACGGGCGCGTGACCACGCCGATGGTGAGGGCGCCGAGCGAGCGTGCGATGTTGGCCACGACGGGTGCGCCGCCGGTGCCGGTGCCGCCGCCTTCACCGGCTGTCACGAAGACCATGTCGGCCCCCTTGAGGACCTCCTCGATCTCCTCGCGGTGGTCCTCGGCGGCCTTGCGGCCGACGGCCGGGTTGGCTCCGGCGCCGAGTCCGCGGGTGAGTTCACGGCCGACGTCGAGCTTGACGTCGGCGTCGCTCATCAACAGGGCTTGCGCGTCGGTGTTGATGGCGATGAACTCGACGCCCTTGAGACCGACCTCGATCATCCGGTTGATGGCATTGACACCACCGCCGCCGACACCGATGACTTTGATGACTGCGAGGTAGTTCTGCGGTGCTGCCACGTCGAAGGCCTCTCGCCTCGAGTTACGTGTCGTCGAATCACCGTAACGCGCCGCGCTCCGCGATCCGACGACTGATGCCGAATGGGACGGTCCGTATCGCCGACCCGAACCCTAACGCTGAAGTTTAGGGTTACCAGTGTGTCTGTTGCTGGTCTTCGTCTGACCCTTCTGAACAGGACACTAAGTCGACAAGTGGCGCCCGTTCAACGAACACGCCGAACCTCCCGTTTTTCTTTTCACCCTATGTGATCAGGCGCAGCGACGCCCAACCAGGGTGCTGGCCTGCGCGGATGTGCGTCAACTCCCCGATGACGCAGGGGCGCTGGGAGCGCTGACATCGAAGTGCCCGGCGTCCGGCGTCGCTTTCATGAGGGCCGTGAGCGTGCGAGACTTCGCCCCGCCCCGCTCGCCGCTGCCCCATGCGACGGTGCGTCCGCCGGCCAGCTCGAGCGAGATGTCGTCGTAGGAACGGACCTTGACGTTCCGTGTGTCGCGGGCGACCGCGGCCGGGAGGTCACCGGCGACCCGCACCGCCTCGCGCACCAGTCTGGCCTCGCCGAAGCGGCGCAGGCTCGCGGCGGCCGAACCGGACCGGGCGGGGCGCAATTCCAGGAGCGGAACGCCTTTCGGGGCCTGGGAAACCGTGGCGAAACGGACACCTTCGTCGTCCACTTCCACGAACTTTCCGGCCTTTTGGACAAGGAGTACCGGCTTTCGCTCGGTCACTTTCAGTCCGATTCCGTCCGGCCAGGAACGCTCCACGTCGACCGTGTCGATCCGGAGCAGCTTTTCCCGCAGTCGCGCCGCGATCGCGTCGGTGTCGACGGACACCAGCGGCGCCCCGAGGGGCACGTCCGCCGCCTCGCGCACCCGAGCGTCCGTCAGCACGCGCGTGCCGGACACCGTCACGCGCTCGACGCGCAGCCGGTCCGAGCCGTAGAGCAGCCACACGGCCCCCGCGGTCAGGAGGACCAGGGCGAGGGCCGCGGCGGCGATCGTACGGAGGCGGCGCGGTCCGAGGCGCCGTACGACGGGCGGGCCGGACGACTCCTGCTGGCGTTCACCGCGCTCGGCGGTCGTCGTTCCGGCCACGCTTCCTGCCTTCCGTCACACGTGTCTAGCGCTGTGCACGATGCGCGGCGATCGCCTCGTACACCATGCCGACGAGCAGGTCGTCGGCGTCCCGGCGGCCGAACTCGGCGGCGGCGCGGGACATCTCGTACAGCCGGTGCGGGTCGGCGAGCACGGGCAGCACGTTCTGCTGCACCCACTGCGGGGTGAGTTCCGCGTCGTCGACCAGCAGGCCGCCGCCGGCCTTCACCACCGGCTGGGCGTTCAGCCGCTGTTCGCCGTTGCCGATGGGCAGCGGGACGTAGGCGGCCGGGAGCCCGACGGCGGAGAGTTCGGCGACGGTCATCGCGCCCGCGCGGCAGAGCATCATGTCGGCCGCGGCGTACGCGAGGTCCATCCGGTCCAGGTAACTTACCGGGATGTACGGCGGCATCCCCGGCATCTGGTGCACCTGCGGCAGTTCGTTCTTCGGGCCGACCGCGTGCAGGATCTGGATGCCGGCCTGCTGGAGGTAGGGCGCGACCTGCTGGACGACCTCGTTGAGGCGGCGGGCGCCCTGGGAGCCGCCGGAGACCAGCAGCGTCGGCAGGTTCGGGTCGAGGCCGAACATCGCGCGGGCCTCGGGGCGGGCGGCGGCCCGGTCGAGGGTGGCGATGGAGTGGCGCAGCGGGATGCCGATGTAGCGCGAGTTCCGGAGCTTGCTGTCCGGGGTGGCGACGGCGACCTGCGAGGCGTAGCGCGAGCCGATCTTGTTGGCGAGGCCGGGGCGGGCGTTGGCCTCGTGGATGACGATCGGCACGCCGAGCCGCTTGGCCGCGAGATAGCCGGGCAGGGCGACGTAGCCGCCGAAGCCGACGACGCAGTCGGCCTTGGTGCGCTCCAGGATCTGCTCGGTCGCCTTGATCGTGCCGCGCAGCCGGCCCGGGACGGTGATCAGCTCGGGGGTGGGCTTGCGCGGCAGTGGTACGGCCGGGATCAGCGCCAGCTCGTAGCCCCGCTCGGGCACGAGCCGGGTCTCCAGACCGCGCTCCGTGCCCAGGGCTGTGATCCCCACGGTCGGGTCCTGCCTGCGCAGGGCGTCCGCGAGGGCGAGCGCGGGCTCGATGTGGCCCGCGGTTCCTCCGCCGGCGAGTACGACATGCACCGAAATTCACCGCTCTCCGGACGAGCGTGCCGCCGAGGCACGCCGTCGCATCGTGTTCCAACTCCGGGGACTCCGACCGGCCGCCGGGCCCCCAGCCCCCCGCTTTCTACCAAAGCGGGGTTGCCGCATCGCAAGCGCCGCCCGCGCAGCGGGCTCGTCGCGCGCGAACGCGATGAGCAGCCCGATGGCGAACATGGTCGGCAGCAGGGCGGAACCCCCGTAGGAGAACAGCGGGAGCGGGACGCCGGCGATCGGCAGCAGACCGAGCACCGCACCGATGTTGATCACGGCCTGGGCCGTGATCCAGGTGGTCACGCCTCCCGCGGCGTACCTCACGAAGGGGTCCTCCGTGCGTCCGGCCACGCGGATACCCGCATAGCCTAGAGCCGCGAAGAGGGCGAGCACCGACAGCGTCCCTGCCAGGCCCAGTTCCTCACCGGTGATGGCGAAGATGAAGTCGGTGTGCGCTTCGGGGAGTTGGCCCCATTTTTCCACACTCGCGCCGAGCCCGGATCCGAACAGTCCGCCGGAGGCGAGGGCGTAGATGCCGTGCACGGCCTGCCAGCAGACGTCGCCGGGGCCGGGGTCGGTGGCGCCGAGGCAGGCGAGCCGCGCCATCCGGTTCTCGCTGGTCTTGATCAGGATCGCGCCGAGCAGCGCCGCGACCGCCAGGACACCGGCGAACAGCCTGGTCGGCGCGCCCGCCAGCCACAGCAGGCCGAACAGGATCGCCGTCAGGATGATCGCCGTGCCCATGTCGCCGCCGAGCATGATCAGCCCGAGCAGCATGAAGGCGGCCGGCACCAGCGGCACCAGCATGTGCTTCCACTGGGTGAGCAGCTTCCGGTCCTGCTTGCGGGCGAGCAGGTCGGCGCCCCACAGCACGAGCGCGAGCTTGCCGAACTCGCTGGGCTGGATCTGGAAGGAGCCGCCGAGGGAGATCCAGTTCTGGTTGCCGTTGACCGACATCCCTATCCCCGGCACCTGCACGAGGGCCATCAGGAAGACGGCACCGGCGAGGATCGGGTAGGCCAGCGCGCGGTGCAGCTTCACCGGCATCCGGGAGGCGAGGAACATCAGCCCGCCGCCGATGGCGGCCGCGATGAGCTGCTTGCGGAAGAAGTACGAGCCGGGCAGCGACATCTGCAGCGCGGTGATCTGGGAGGCCGAGTAGACCATCACCAGGCCGAGCACGGTGATCAGCAGACTGCCGCCGAGGATCAGGTAGTACGCGGTCAGCGGCCGGTCCCAGGCCCGGCGGGCCCGCCGGTGGAGCCGGAGTACGGGGTTGTCGCGCGGCGGTCCGCCGACGACGGGGCGCTTGACGGCCCGCTGCACGGGCGGACGCCGGGTACGGCTACCGGGCATCGCAGCCTCCGCTGTCCGTCGGCCTGGACCGTCCCACGCGTCCCTCCCGAAGTCGCCCGGCGCAGGCGGCCGGGTCAGGCGCCGAGTTCGCGAACGGCCTCCGCGAACGCGTCACCGCGCTTGTTGTAGTTCACGAACATGTCCATCGAGGCGCAGGCCGGGGCCAGCAGCACCGTGTCACCGGGACTCGCGAGCCGCTGTGCCTCCCGGACGGCCTGGAGCATCGCCCCAGTGTCGGTCCGGTCGACGTCGACCACCGGTACTTCCGGGGCGTGTCGCGCGAGGGCTTCGCGGATCAGGGCCCGGTCCCGGCCGATCAGGACGGCGCCGCGCAGCCGGCCGGCGGACCGGGCGACGAGCTCGTCGAAGGTGGCGCCCTTGGCGAGCCCGCCGGCGATCCACACGATCGACTCGTACGCCGCCAACGAGGCTTCCGCGGCGTGGGTGTTGGTGGCCTTGGAGTCGTCCACGTACGCCACCCCGGCCACGTCGGCGACGTGCGCGATGCGGTGGGCGTCGGGCCGGAAGGCGCGCAGCCCGTCCCGCACGGCCTGCGCGGGGACGCCGAAGGCGCGCGCGAGGGCCGCCGCCGCGAGGGCGTTGGCGACGTTGTGCGGGGCGGGCGGGTTGACGTCGGAGACCTCGGCGAGTTCCTGGGCGTTCTTCTGCCGGTTCTCGACGAAGGCGCGGTCGACCAGGATGCCGTCCACGACCCCGAGTTGGGACGGGGCCGGGGTGCCGAGCGTGAAGCCGACGGCGCGGCAGCCCTCCTCGACGTCGGCCTCGCGGACCAGGTCCTCGGTGGACGGTTTGCCGGTGGCATCGGCGTTGTAGACGCAGGCGACCCGGTTGCCCTCGTAGATGCGGCCCTTGTCCCTGGCGTAGGCCTCCATGGAGCCGTGCCAGTCGAGGTGGTCGGGGGCGAGGTTCAGCACGGCGGCGGAGTGGGCGCGCAGCGAGGGCGCCCAGTGCAGCTGGTAGCTGGACAACTCCACGGCCAGGACGTCGTACTGCTCGTCGCCGAGTACGGCGTCCAGCAGCGAGACGCCGATGTTGCCGACGGCGGCGGTGCGCAGGCCGGCCGCCTCCAGGATGCAGGCGAGCATCTGCACGGTGGTGGTCTTGCCGTTGGTGCCGGTGACCGCGAGCCAGGGCGCGGCGTCCGGGCCGCGCAGCCGCCAGGCGAGCTCGACGTCGCCCCAGACGGGGACGCCGGCCCGCTCGGCGGCGGCGAACAGCGGCTTGTCGGGCTTCCAGCCCGGCGCGGTGACGATCAGTTCGGTGCCGTCGGGCAGGGTCGCCCCGTCGCCGAGGCGCACGGTGATGCCGAGGGCCTCCAGTTCGGCGGCCTGGGCGCGGGCGCGTTCGTCGTCGCCGTCGTTGACGACGGTGACCCGCGCGCCGAGCCCGTGCAGCACCTTGGCCGCCGGGACGCCGGAGACGCCGAGCCCGGCGACGGTGACGTTCTTCCCCTGCCAGTCGGTCACTTGTCCGCTGCCCATCCCGCGTAGAAGAGGCCCAGTCCGACGATCACGCAGATGCCCTGGATGATCCAGAAGCGGACCACCACAAGGACTTCGGACCAGCCCTTGAGTTCGAAGTGGTGCTGGAGTGGCGCCATCCGGAAGACGCGCTTGCCGGTCAGGCGGAAGGAGCCGACCTGGATCACCACGGACATGGTGATCAGGACGAACAGGCCGCCGAGGATGGCGAGCAGCAGCTCGGTGCGGGAGCAGATCGCCAGGCCCGCGAGGACGCCGCCGAGCGCGAGCGAACCGGTGTCGCCCATGAAGATCTTGGCCGGCGAGGTGTTCCACCACAAAAAGCCGAGGCAGGCACCCATGAGCGCCGAGGAGACGACGGCGAGGTCGAGCGGGTCGCGGACCTCGTAGCAGGCGCCCGGGTTGGTCAGGGTCTGCGCGTTGGCGCAGGACTCCTGGAACTGCCAGACGCCGATGAAGGTGTAGGCGCCGAAGACGAGGACGGAGGCGCCGGTGGCCAGACCGTCCAGACCGTCCGTCAGGTTCACGCCGTTCGACATCGCGAGGATCATGAACAGCGCCCAGACCACGAACAGCACCGGGCCGATCGTCCAGCCGAAGTCCGTGATGAACGACAGCTTGGTGGAGGCCGGGGTGTTGCCGCGGTTGTCCGCGAACTGCAGGGAGAGCACCGCGAAGGCGATGCCGACGATGAGCTGGCCGGCCATCTTCGCCTTGGCCCGCAGGCCCAGCGAACGCCGCTTGACGATCTTGATGTAGTCGTCGAGGAAGCCGACCAGGCCCATGCCCGCCATCAGGCCCAGCACCAACAGGCCGGAGAAGGTGGGCTGGTAGCCGGTGATGACCTTGCTGAGGAAGTACGCGGCGATCGTCGCCAGGATGAAGGCGATACCGCCCATGGTCGGCGTACCGCGCTTGCTGTGGTGCTCGCGCGGGCCGTCGTCCCGGATGTACTGGCCGTAGCCCTTGCGGGCCAGCAGCTTGATCAGCAGCGGAGTGCCGATCAGGGTGAGGAACAGACCAATGACTCCTGCGAACAGGATCTGCTTCATCATCGGGCGGCAACCTCACCCTCGGCACCGGCCGCGAGCAGCGCCTCGGCGACGCTCTCCAGGCCGACCGACCGGGACGCCTTCACGAGTACGACGTCTCCCGGGCGCAGCTCGCTGCGCAACAGGTCGACCGCCGCCTGTGCGTCGGACACGTGCACCGACTCCTCACCCCACGAACCCTCGTTATATGCGCCCAGTTGCAGCCAGGACGCTTCCCTGCCCCCGACCGCGACGAGCTTGCTGACGTTGAGCCGGACGGCGAGCCGTCCGACCGCGTCGTGCTCGGCGAGCGCCTCGTCCCCGAGCTCGGCCATCTTGCCGAGCACCGCCCACGTGCGCCCCCCTTTCGCCCGTGCGGCTTCGCCCATGGCTGCCAGGGCGCGCAGGGCGGCCCGCATGGACTCGGGGTTCGCGTTGTAGGCGTCGTTGACGACCGTCACGCCGTCCGGACGCTCGGTGACCTCCATCCGCCAGCGGGAGAGGGAGCCCGCCTCGGAGAGCGCGACGGCGATCTCGTCTGCGGACATGCCCAGCTCGTGGGCGACGGCGGCCGCGGCGAGCGCGTTCGACACGTGGTGCTCACCGTACAGGCGCATGGTCACATCGCTTGCACCGGAGGGTGTGTGAAGCCTGAAGGCGGGCTGTCCACTGTCCGTGAGTCGCACGTTCTCGGCTCGAACGTCCGCTTCGTCGGACTCTCCGAAAAGGAGCACCTTCGCCTTCGTACGGGATGCCATGGCCCGTACGAGCGGGTCGTCCGCGTTGAGGATGGCCGCGCCGCCCTCGTCGGCCGTGGGGAGGGCCTCGACGAGTTCGCCCTTGGCCTGCGCGATCTGCTCGCGGCCGCCGAACTCGCCGATGTGGGCGGTGCCGACGTTGAGGACGAGGCCGACCTTCGGGGGCGTCAGCTCGGCGAGGTAGCGGATGTGGCCGATGCCCCGGGCGCCCATCTCCAGCACCAGGAACCGGGTGTCCTCGGTGGCGCTGAGCGCGGTGAGCGGCAGTCCGATCTCGTTGTTGAGGGAGCCCGGCGTGAACACCGTCGGCGCCTTGCGCCGCAGCACCTGGGCGATGAGGTCCTTCGTGCTGGTCTTGCCCGCGGAGCCGGTGAGGGCGACGAGGGTGGCGCCGAGCCGGGTCACGACGTGGCGGGCGAGGGCGCCGAGCGCGGCCTGCACGTCCTCGACGACGATCGCGGGCACGCCGACGGGGCGGGACGCCAGCACGGCGGCCGCTCCCGCGGCCACGACCGCTTCCGCGAAGTCGTGGCCGTCCACGCGCTCGCCCACGAAGGCGACGAAGAGGCTGCCGGGCTCCACCTCGCGGGAGTCCCGGACGACCGGCCCGGTGACCTGCACGGAGGGGTCCGGTATGTCGTGCGTCTGCCCGCCGACGACTTCTGCGATCTCGGCGAGAGAGAGGGCGATCACAAGTTCATCCCCTGGATCATGCGGGATTTCATCCCTGGGTCTTCTGAATGGCTTCGCGAAGCACCTGGCGGTCGTCGAAAGGACGGACCACTCCGGCGATGTCCTGGCCCTGCTCGTGGCCCTTGCCCGCGACCAGCACGGTGTCGCCGGGCTCCGCGCGGGCGACGGCGGCGGCGATCGCGGCGGCCCGGTCCTCGAAGACCTGGACCTCGCCGCGCTCGTGCGCCGGCACGGACGCCGCGCCCTGGAGCATGGCCGCGAGGATCGCGAGGGGGTCCTCGGAGCGGGGGTTGTCGGAGGTCAGTACGGCGGTGTCGGCGAGCCGGGCCGCGGCGGCGCCCATCGGCTCGCGCTTGGTGGTGTCCCGGTCGCCGCCGCAGCCGAGCACGATGTGCACCCGGCCCTCGGTGACCTTGCGCAGGGCGCGCAGGACCGATTCGACGGCGTCGGTCTTGTGCGCGTAGTCGACGACCGCGAGGTAGGGCTGCCCGGCGTCCACGCGCTCCAGCCGGCCCGGCACGCCCGGTACGGCGGCCACGCCGTCGGCGGCGGCCTGCGGGTCGAGTCCCGCGGCGGCGAGGGCGACGATCGCGGCGAGGGTGTTCGCCACGTTGAACGGGCCGGCGAGCGGCGATGTGGCGGTGATCCGCTCGCCCTTGGGGCCGATCACGGTGAACGTGGAGTCCAGCGGCCCGACCCGGACGTCGTCGGCGCGCCAGTCGGCGTCCGGGTGGCCCTCGGCGGAGAAGGTGACGACCGGGACGGTGGCCTCCTTGGCGAGCCTGCGGCCGTACTCGTCGTCGACGTTGACCACGCCGAGTTTGCTGCGTTTCGGCGTGAACAGCTGTGCCTTGGCCCGGAAGTAGTCCTCCATGTCGGAGTGGAACTCCATGTGTTCCGGGCTGAGGTTGGTGAAGACGGCGACGTCGAAGACGCAGCCGTCGACCCGGCCGAGCACGAGCGCGTGGCTGGAGACCTCCATGGCGACGGCCTCGACGCCGCGTTCGCGCATGACGGCGAACAGGGCCTGCAGGTCGGTCGCTTCGGGCGTGGTGCGCTCGGACTTGATGCGCTCGTCGCCGATGCGCATCTCCACCGTGCCGATCAGGCCGGTCGAGTGCGCCGTCCGCAGACCGCCCTCGACGAGGTAGGCGGTGGTGGTCTTGCCGGAGGTGCCGGTGATGCCGATCTGGAGCAGGTCGCCCCCGGGCCGGCCGTAGATGGTGGCCGCCAGCTCGCCCATCCGGGCCCGCGGGTCGGCCACGACCAGCACCGGCAGTCCGGTGGCGGCGGCGCGTTCGGCGCCCGTGGGGTCGGTGAGCACGGCCGCCGCGCCGAGGCCCGCGGCCTGTCTGACGAAGTCGGCGCCGTGCATGCGGGCGCCCGGCAGCGCGGCGTACAGGTCGCCTGGCCGGACGGCGCGCGAGTCGTGGGTGATGCCCGAGATCTCGACCGCGCGGTCCGTCTCCGGCTGCTCGGCACCCAGCTGACCGGCGAGTTCCGCGAGGGGTGTGGCGGTGACCCGCTCCGGCCGGGGCGGTCCCGGATATGTCACGGGGTGGCCCTTCTGGGTGGTTTGGGACTGATCAGCGTGTGGCACGGCGGTGAGCGTACCGGGCGTACCCGTCCTGGAGCGAAGCGAGGGGCCGGGGTCGCTCTGGTTCCCGGGGTCGGGGGTGATCGTTGTCACGAGGTGTTCCTGGGTGGTTCCGTGCTGACCGGGTGCGACCGGCCAGGGGTGCGGGCTGATCAGGGCTGGTAGGTGACGGGAAGCCGGGCGGGCGGGGCGCCGGTCGGTGGGACCTGGAGGGTCTTGAGGGCGAACTCCATGACCTGCTTGTAGACGGGTCCGCAGATCTGGCCGCCGAAGTAGCTGCCCTTCGTGGCGTTCTGGATGGCGCAGTAGACGGTGACGCGGGGCTTGTCGGCGGGCGCGAATCCGGCGAACGACGAGGTGTAGCCGCGGTACTTGCCGGTGGCCGGATCCACACGGTTGGCCGTGCCGGTCTTGCCCGCCACGCGGTAGCCGGGGATGCGCGCCTTGGTGCCGGTGCCCTCTTCGTCGTCCACCACCGACTCCAGCATCTCGGCGAGGGTCTTCGCCGTCTTCGTGCTCACGACCCGCGTCTTCTTGGGTTTCGGGGCGGGTGTGAAGCGCCCGTCGGCGCCCTTCGCGCCGCGCACCAGGGTGGGTTCGACGCGTACGCCGCCGTTGGCGATGGTCGAGTAGACGGAGGCCGCCTGCATCGCGTTGATGGACACGCCCTGGCCGAAAGGAATCGTGTACTGCTGCGAGGTGGACCACTCGTCGGGCGGGGCGAGGATGCCTCTGGTCTCGCCGGGGAAGCCGAGCCCGGTGTAGCCCCCGAGGCCGAACTTGCGCAGGTACGAGTACAGGACCTGGTTGGACTCCCGCTGCGTCTTGCCGAGCTGGCCGGTGGCCAGGATCGTGCCGATGTTGCTGGACTTGGCGAGGACGCCGTTGAGCGTCAGGTACCAGGTCGGGTGGTCGACGTCGTCCTTGAACAGCCGGTCGCCCCGGTGCAGCCGGTTGGGCACGACGACGTGCGTCATGGGCGTGGCGGCGTTCTCCTCCAGCACGGCCGCCATCGACATGACCTTGGCGGTGGAGCCGGGCTCGTAGGCGTCCTGGAGGGCCGCGTTGCCGAGCGCCTCGGGGCTGGCGCCGGACAGGTCGTTCGGGTCGAAGCCGGGCGCGTTGGCCATGGCGAGGATCTCGCCGGTCCTCGTGTCCTGCACGATCACGTAGCCGCGGTCCGCCCGGGACTTCTTCACCTGCTCGGCGATCGCGTTCTGCGCGGCCCACTGGATGTCGCGGTCGATGGTGAGCTCGACGTCGCTGCCGGGCACGGCGGGCGTCTCGTTGGAGCCCGCGGTCGGGACCTGCCGGCCGCCGGACTGGGCGTAGCGGACCTTGCCGTCCTTGCCGGTGAGCTGCTTGTCGAGCTGGGACTCGATGCCGCCGCCGCCCTTGCCCTCGCTGTTGACCCAGCCCAGTATCCCGGCGGCGAGGTCGCCGTTGGGGTACACGCGCTTGCTGCTGGGGTCGGCGAAGACGCCCGCGAGCACGTTGACGGTGGCCCTGTCCTTCTCGGCCTTCTTCGCGAGCGCGCTCTTGAGGTCCTTGATCTGGTTCCAGACCTGGGGGGTGCGGCTGCGGGCGAGCCGGACGTAGCGCAGGTCCTTCTTGGCGGGCCGCAGCTTCTTCGCCAGGTCGGCCTGGTCGAGGCCGAGGATCGGCGCCAGCAGGGCCGCCGCCTGTTCGGGTCCGTCGCCGATCTTGAGCTGCTTGCGCGTGAACATCGTCGGGTCGGCCGTGATGTCGTACGCGTCGACGCTGGCCGCGAGGGCCACGCCGTTGCGGTCGGTGATGCCGCCGCGTTCGGCGGCCAGGGTGTGCACGACGTACCGGTTCTGCTGGGCCTTGGCGCTGTACGTGCTCGCGTCCACGGCCTGTACCTGGAGCAGGCGCAGGGTGAAGGCGATCAGCACCAGGGTGAGCGCGACGCCGACCATGCGCAGCCGGGGGCGGGGGCTGCCCAGCCGGATGACGCGCGGGGAGGCGGGGCGGGGCGGGCCGGGGCGGCGGGCGGCCGGGCGGGCGCCGCTTCCGCGCGGCCGGGCGCCGCCGGGGCGCGCGGGCCCGGCGGGTCCGGGTACGCGGCGGCGGGGCGGTTCCCTGTCGGACACTTTCCGTCACCTGCCGGGGGTCGAGGTCGTGGCGGGCTGTGCGGGCGAGGGAGTCGGCGCGGCGAGGCCGGTGGCCGCCGGGGCGGGGTCGGTGGCGGCCGGGGCGGGGTCGGTGGCGGCCGGGGCGGGCGCGCCCGCGGGTGGTGTGCTCACGGGTGGCGCGGGCGCCGTGGGAGTCGCGGCCGGGCCCTCGGCGGGCATCGCCCGGGGCGGGAGGATGAGCGGCGTACGGCTCGCCGTCTGCGTGCCGAAGGCCGGGCTCGGGACGCCCTTGACCTTGCCGTCGGGGCCGAGGAAGGCCGGGTCGCCGCCGGGGACCATGCCGAGTTCGCGGGCGCGGCGCTGCAGGGCGTCGGGGGCGGAGTAGGCGTCGACGTCCCGCTGGAGTGCCTGCTCCTCGTCGGTGAGGTCCTGCGTCTGCCGCTCCAGGTCGTCCAGCCGGAAGGAACCCTCGCTCAGGGCGGAGTTCAGCACCAGCAGTCCGATGAGGCCGCCGCCGAGCAGCAGGACGACGAGCAGCACGAACGGGGTGCGGGCCGCCTGGCCGACCTGCCCGGTCGGCAGGAGCTGCGCGAGACGGGCCGCCCTCCCCCGGAGTTCGGGTTTCCTGCCCAGCAGGGACTTGCCGGCCGGCGGCGCCTTGGCGCTCGCCCCGGGCTTCGCGCTCGACTGCGGTTTTCCAGCGAGTTGGGTTTTCCTACTCACGCGCCCTCCCCCGGGTTCGTTTTCCGAACCGACCGTGCGGCACCCGCCTCACTCCACGTCCTCCCTGATGCGCTCGGCGCCGCGCAGCCGGGCCGGTGCCGCCCGGCGGTTCGCCGCGATCTCTTCCTCGGTGGGAAGTTCGGCACCGCGGGTCAGCAGCTTGAGCCGGGGCTGGTAGCGCTCGGGCACGACGGGCAGTCCGGGCGGCGCCGTGTTGGCGGCACCGGCCGCGAACACCTGCTTGACCAGCCGGTCCTCCAGCGAGTGGTACGACAGCACGGCGATCCGCCCGCCGACGCCGAGAGCGCGCACGGCGGCCGGAACGGCCCGCTCCAACACCGCCAGTTCGCCGTTGACCTCGATGCGCAGTGCCTGGAAGGTGCGCTTGGCCGGGTTGCCGCCGGTGCGCTTGGCGGCCTGCGGCAGCGCGTCGCGGATCAGCTCGACCAGCCGCGCGCTGTTGCTGAACGGTTCCCTCGCGCGTTCGCGCACGACGGCGGCCACGATCCGCTTGGCCTGCTTCTCCTCGCCGTACGCGCGCAGGATGCGGACGAGCTCGCCCGGCGGGTAGGTGTTGAGGACCTCGGCGGCGCTGACGCCGGTCGTCTGGTCCATGCGCATGTCGAGCGGCGCGTCCTGCGCGTAGGCGAAGCCGCGGTCGGCCTCGTCGAGCTGCATGGAGGAGACGCCGAGGTCGAACAGGACGCCCTGCACGCGCGGGACGCCGAGCCGGTCGAGCACCTCGGGGAGCTCGTCGTACACGGCGTGCACCAGAGTGGCGCGTTCCCCGTACGGGGCGAGCCGCTCGGCGGACAGCCGCAGCGCCTCCTTGTCCCGGTCGAGGGCGACGAGGCGCGCCTCGGGGAACCGCTCCAGCAGGGCCTCGCTGTGGCCGCCGAGGCCGAGGGTGCAGTCGACGACGACCGCTCCCGGCCGCTCCAGGGCGGGCGCCAGCAGGTCCAGGCACCGCTGGAGCATCACCGGGACGTGTCGACTCTGACTCAAGGGGCCCTCTCAGATCCGGCACGAGGCCGTCCGCACCGCCCGGTCCCCGCCCCGCTCGCAAAGGGGAGGCCGGCCGGCGCCGGAAGCGTCAGCCGACCGGGAGCGGGGAGGCCGAGCCGTACGTACGCGCCGCGCACGTGGGGAGATCTCCGGACGTCGTGCCGGGGTCTCCGGGAGAATTCAGTCCAGCAGGGAGAGCCTCGCCTCCCGCTTCGCGTCACTTTAGTCCACCGTGTCGCCCGGTCAATCAACCGGCCTGCGCGTCGTGGGTCCCGGTCGCGGGCGGATTCTCCGGCGCGGGAAATCAACGGGAAATCACTCGTCCGGCGGGACGGCCGCCACTCTTGTGGATTAGCTCACAACACGGCTCGATGACGTTCTTTGTCCTGTCTCACAGCGAGCCTGAATCGTTCCTGACCAGTACCGTTCTCCGCATGACGACTTCTGCATCGGTACCCGCAGGCTCCGAGGGCGCCGCAGCCGCCGGCACTGTCACCGACCGTCTCGTCGAGGCGAACGAGCGGTACGCTGCCGCGTTCACCGACCCCGGCATGGACGCCCGCCCCGCGCTCGGTGTCGCCGTGGTGGCCTGCATGGACGCCCGTCTCGACCTGCCCGCGGCCCTCGGCCTGGAACTCGGCTCCTGCCACACCATCCGCAACGCGGGCGGCGTCGTCACCGACGACGTGATCCGCTCGCTCACCATCAGCCAGCGCGCGCTCGGCACGCGCAGCGTGGTCCTCGTCCACCACACCGGCTGCGGCCTGGAATCCCTCACCGAGGACTTCCGGCACGACATCGAGATGGAGGTCGGCCAGCGCCCCGCCTGGGCGGTGGAGTCCTTCAAGGACGTCGAGCAGGACGTGCGCCAGTCGATCCAGCGCGTGCGCACCTCGCCGTTCCTGCTGCACACCGACGACATCCGGGGCTTCGTCTTCGACGTGAAGACGGGTCTGCTGAAGGAGATCGACCCCGCCTGACCAGGCCACCCACCCCGAAAACGGCACACCGCGCACCGCACGAAAGATCCTAAGACCCGACATATCGCGGCCAGTTGTCCACAGGCGAGTGACACGAATCGGTAACGGCAGCAAGAATGCGGGTGTGGCATCGCGCGGAACTTTTCACGCACGGTGTCCGTGTTCGGGGTGGGCCGGTCCGCACCACAGAGCGTCGGCCCGGGAAATTTGGGGTACCCCCTGCTCCCCTGTGAGCGCGGGGAAGGGCCGAGGAGGGCCGGGTGACGACCTATGACGATCGAGCGAGCCTCACTGAACTGACCGACGTCGCGGAGCGCGTACGGGGTTCGATGGAACGCGTGATCGAGGGCAAGCCGGAGGTCGTACGGCTCTCGCTGACCGTGCTGCTCGCCGAGGGACACCTGCTGATCGAGGACGTCCCGGGAGTCGGCAAGACGATGCTGGCCAAGGCACTGGCGCGGTCCATCGACTGCTCGGTGCGGCGCATCCAGTTCACGCCGGACCTGCTGCCGTCGGACATCACCGGGGTGTCCATCTGGGACCAGCAGCGCGCCGGCTTCGAGTTCAAGCCGGGCGCGATCTTCGCGCAGGTGGTGATCGGCGACGAGATCAACCGCGCCTCGCCCAAGACCCAGTCCGCGCTCCTGGAGTCCATGGAGGAGCGGCAGGTCACCATCGACGGCAGCACGTACGAGCTGCCCAGCCCGTTCATGGTGGTGGCGACGCAGAACCCGGTCGAGATGGAGGGCACCTACCCGCTGCCCGAGGCGCAGCGCGACCGCTTCATGGCGCGCGTCTCCATCGGCTACCCGAGCGCCGAGGCCGAGCTCCAGATGCTCGACGTCCACGGCGGGGTCAACCCGCTGGACGACCTCCAGCCCGTGGCGCACGCGCACGAGATCCTGAAGCTGATCGAGGCGGTGCGCGGCGTCCACGTCGCCGAACCGGTCCGGCGCTACGCGGTGGACCTGGTCGCCGCCACGCGCACCCACCCCGACCTCAGACTCGGCGCCTCCCCGCGCGCGACGCTGCACCTGCTGCGCGCGGCGAAGGCGTCCGCCGCCCTGAGCGGCCGGGAGTACGCGCTGCCGGACGACGTCCAGGCGCTCGCCGGGGCCGTCCTCGCCCACCGTCTGCTGCCCACCGCCCAGGCCCAGCTCAACCGGCGCACGGCGGAGCAGGTCGTCCAGGAGATCCTCCAGCACACGCCGGTGCCCGCGGCCCCGCAGCCGCAGGGCGGCTACGGCCTGGGCCGGGGCGCGCCGGCGTAC
>NZ_JARVKW010000020.1 GCF_029813775.1 Streptomyces sp. DH24
GCGTACGGGTGGGGGTGGGGCGGTGGGGACGAGGGCTGCTGCAGGTTGCCGCCCAGTGCGTGGGTCGTCTCGTGAGGGGAGACCCGGGGCGGTTGCGGAGCGGTGGGCGGGCGGGGCGTGGCGGCCGTGGCCCGCGGGGGCGGCAGGTGGAAGCTGCCCGTGTCGGACATGGAGGGCGGCCGCGTGACCGGGGCCGGTGCCTCGGGCGCCGGTGTACGGGGACCGGGCGTGTCCGGAGCGGGTGCGTCGGCAGCGGGTGTGGACGGCGGGGTGGCGGCTCGGGCGCCCGGGGTCGATGGCGTGCCCTCGGACGGTTCCCGCGCGGCGGAGTCCGTGCCGCCGGGGTCCTGGCGGGGATCGCCCGCCGGTGCGGCTGCCACGGACGACGACGTGTCCGGAGCGTTTTCCGGACCGCTGCCCGGCACTGCCACGCCCGGCACTGCCACGCCCGGCACCGTCCCGCCCGGCACCGTCCCGCCCGGCACCGTCACGCCTGGTGCCCTGCGCTGTGGGCCGTCCGGGCCGAATCCCGGTGGGAGCGGGCCGACTTGGTCGAAGATCTCGATCAGCTCGTCGTCGGGTCCCGGCTCCGGCAGCAGCTCGGCGGCCGCGGCGAGCGCCTTGCGCGCCCCCGTCGCCGTCCGGAACCGGGCCTCCGGGTCCGGCTGGAGCAGCGTGGCCACCACCTGCCACAGCGGCTCCGGGATGCTCTGGGGCGCGCCCGGCGTCCCGTGCTCGGCGAAGTACTGCACGAGCGCCTTCGCGTCGGGCCTGGCGCCCTCCAGCAGATACAGGGCGACGAGGCCCACGGCGAACAGGTCGGCGGGAAAGTCAGGCTCGGAGCCCATCATCTGCTCGGGCGCGAGATAACCCGGCGTCCCCACCACGAGGTTGGTCTCCGTCAGGCGCGGTTCGCCCAGCCGCATCGCGATGCCGAAGTCGGACAGCCGCAGCCGGGGCCGGGCGGTGCCGGTCGCCTCCAGCAGCACGTTGGCGGGCTTGATGTCGCGGTGCACGACGCCTTCCGCGTGCACGGCGGACAGGCCCGACAGGAGCTGGTCGAGCAGGGTGCAGACGAAGGCCGGCGGCAGGGGACCGTAGTCGCCGACCAGGTGGACCAGCGAGCCGCCGGTGACCAGGTCCATGGTGAACAGGACCTTGTCGTCGTCGGCGGCCCAACTGGCGGGGGCGAGCACGTGCGGGTGGTCGATGCGCAGCGCCTGCTCGCGGACGAACCGCAGCAGGGAGTGCGCGTCGCTCTGCTGGAGCACCTTGGCCGCCACGTACCGGCGGCGGCGGTGGTCCCAGGCGCGCCAGACGGCGCCGACGCCGCCGCGTCCGATCGGGTCGGCCAGCTCGTAGCGGCCGGCGAAGACCTCACCCATGGCTGTGCGTTGCTCCTCCCCCTGCGGCTTCCCGGCTTCCCCCGATGCCCCCGGCTCCCCCCTTGCCTCCCCCGTGACGAGCGATACGACTCCCCCTCGCGCCGCCCTGCCGTGGCCCGCCGGTGAAGGGCACGCCCCCACGTGCCCTCCGACGGCCGGCGTCCCGGCTGCCGACCCCCTCGGCCGCCGGGCGGCGGGGTCAGCTCTGGTGCGACTGGTAGTGCGCCACGGCGTCCGAGGTGCGGCCGGCGCCGTAGACGCGGAGGAACTCCGCCAGCTCCGGGTGGGTCGGGGAGAGGGTGTCCGCGGCGTCGATGATGTCACCGGCGGCGGCGACCGAGCGCAGCAGCGACTGGATCTCGCGGACCACGCGCTTGACCGTGGGCGCGCCCGAACTGCTGGTCGTCTGTGTGGTGTTGCTGAGCACCGAGCCCCCCTGCGACTTCTTGATCTCCTCCATGCGCTCGGTGGCCTCGGCGGCGCTCACGTCACCGTTGGCGACCTGACCCGCCAGGTCCTGCAGCAGCTGCACCCGCTGGACCACGGCGGGATTGCCGATCTTCGCCCGCTGGCCGCTCATCAGCTGCGACAGCATCGGCGCCGACAGTCCCAGTACCCCCGCGAGACGAGCCTGGTTGAGACCAAGATCGTCGATGAGCCTACGGAAGAGCGCCCCCAACGGCTCCCCGTACCAGTTCCGCTGCAGTTCCCGCGCTCTTGCGGTGGCTTCCTGCTGTGCGGCGTCCATTGCGTCTCCCCATCGCTTCCCCTAAGACCGCGGTTCGCTGTAGCGAACCACGCGTGCATCCTACGGAGAGCGGTGGGGCATAGGGACCCCCTCATTTGCGAGATCCCGGGGCCGACCCGGTACTCTGGACTGCGGCGTCGACCGGTAAGAACTTCCTCCGGCCGGACGCTTCTCTTCCGGGGGCCTTAGCTCAGTTGGTAGAGCGCTGTCTTTGCATGGCAGATGTCAGGGGTTCGACTCCCCTAGGCTCCACCCATTAAATGCCCCCTGACCTGCGGAAACGCTGGTCAGGGGGCATTTTGCGTCCGCCTTGGCAGGCCGGGGTCCGCGTCATCTGCCGGGCCCAGCGCGCGAGTTGGGGACGGCCGCCTTCGGCGGTTTCACGTGAAACATCGCCGTGGGGCGGGAAACCGTACGGATGTCCCGCTCCACGGCGATGTTCGGAACGGCGATGCGCCTAGCGCTGGTCGTCGCGGTCCGCGCCCTCCTGCTCGGCCTCCTTGGCCTCCACCTCGGGGTCGAGCGCGGCTTTCGAGCCGCTGCCGTCCACCGACGTGAGCCGACCGGACTCCGGAACCTCCGTCGCCGCGGGCGGTTCCACCAGCCAGTCCGGGTTGGCCTGCTTGTCCCACCACTTCCACGCGGCGAAGGCGCCTCCGGCCAGCACGCCCAGCACCATCAGCGTCTTGGTCGCCCGGCCGGCCCGCGCCCGCCGCTCGTGCTTGCGGACCAGCTTCTGGATCTCCTTCGCCGAGACCTGGCCGCGCAGCGCGGCCATCGCCGCGGCACTGCGCGCGGCGGCCTCGTCCTTGACCGGCGTGGCGGCGGCCACTGCCTGTTCGATCCTCGGCCGGGAGTACACGGCGGCCTGCTGAGCCGCCTTGCGTGCACGGACGGCGGCCTCGTGGGCGGCCTGGTCGACCTTCGGCGGCACATGCGTACGGGCCTGCTCCAGTCGGGGCACGACATGGACGCCGTACTGGGCGCGGGCCTGTTCGGCGGCCAGCGTCACCTTGGGCGCGAGCCGTACGCGGGCTTCGTATGCGTAGTGCGCGGCCCTGTCCTTGGCCGTGTCGGCGTAGGGCGCCACCACTTCCGCGGCGTGCAGCACGCTGTCCTTCGCCGAACCGGTCGCGGCGCGCACGCTGTCGATGCGGGTCACGGGTTCCTCCTCCTCGGTGGCGTACGGTATTTCGACTTTCCACCCTTTTACGGATCATGCCTGCCGGTGCAGTGCCGGGCATGCGAGGACGGGCATCCGGGTCACGGACCCCGCCGGCCGGAACCGGGCGAGGCCAGGGGGCGATCGCCAGTAGATCTTGTGAAATAGCAGATGAATACGGACAACAGGAGCTCGCCGTCGACAATGCCACGGATCGCCGGTTCCCGCGCCTGTCCCGCGACCACTCGGCCGGATTTCCGCAAGTGACACGCGGCGCACACCCCCTGGGACCCGCCCGCCGGGCGACGAGCGGCTCGGACCGTGCGAGGATCGGGGAGTCACAGGAAGACAACGGAAGGCAGATCGTGGCTGAGCAGCTTTACGCCACCCTGAAGACCAACCACGGCGACATCGAAGTCCGGCTCCTGCCGAACCACGCGCCCAAGACGGTGCGGAACTTCGTGGAGCTCGCCAAGGGCGAGCGGGAGTGGACGCACCCCGCCACGGGCGAGAAGTCCACCAAGAAGCTCTACGACGGCACGGTCTTCCACCGGGTGATCAGCGGTTTCATGATTCAGGGCGGTGACCCGCTGGGCAACGGCACCGGCGGTCCCGGCTACCAGTTCGAGGACGAGTTCCACCCGGACCTGTCCTTCGACAAGCCCTACCTGCTGGCGATGGCCAACGCGGGTCCGGGCACCAACGGCTCGCAGTTCTTCGTCACCGTCGCCCCGACGACGTGGCTGAACCGCAAGCACACCATCTTCGGCGAGGTCACGGACGCGGCCAGCCAGAAGGTGGTCGACTCCATCGCCACCGCGCAGACCAACCCGCGCACCGACCGTCCGCTCAACGACGTGGTCATCGAGTCGGTCGTGATCGAGACCCGCCAGGGCTGAGTCCCGGGTCCCGGGCACGCACGGCGGCCCGGAGGGAACCAAACGCCCCGCTCATCCGTAAGGATGGGCGGGGCGGTGCTTTCCCCGCGCACGAGGTTTTCCCGCGTCGACGAATGAGGGGATCCCATGGACCAGGCACCAGACAGCCCGAAGGGCCCCGAGGACAACACCGGTCCGACGGATGCCCGGAGCCTGCCCAGCTGCTACCGCCACCCCGACCGTGAGACCGGCGTCAGCTGCACCCGCTGCGACCGCCCGATCTGCCCCGACTGCATGATCGACGCGTCGGTCGGCTTCCAGTGCCCCGAGTGCGTCCGGGCGGGCTCCGGTACCGGACACGCGCCGGGCGCCTCCCGGCCCCGCACCATCGCCGGCGGCACCATCACCGCCGACCCCCGCCTGCTGACCAAGATCCTCCTCGGGATCAACGTCGCGGTGTTCATCGCCGTGCACGCCTGGTCGGGGCTGCTGGACCACCTGCTGCTCATCGGTGCCTGGCCGCCCGCGCCGTACCTCCCCACCGAGGGAGTCGCCGAGGGCGAGTGGTACCGCATGGTGACGGCGATGTTCACGCACGAGGCCCCGTGGCATCTCGCGTTCAACATGCTCAGCCTGTGGTGGCTCGGCGGCCCGCTCGAAGCGGCCCTCGGCCGCGTCCGCTATCTCGCCCTGTACGTCGTCTCGGGACTGGCGGGCAGCGCCCTCACCTACCTGATCGCCGCCTCGACCACGGCCTCGCTCGGCGCGTCCGGCGCGATCTTCGGGCTGTTCGGCGCGACCGCCGTGCTCATGCGGCGCCTCAACTACGACATGCGCCCGGTGATCGCCCTGCTGGTGATCAACCTGATCATCACCTTCGGGTGGAGTCACATCGCCTGGCAGGCGCACATCGGCGGTCTGGTCGCCGGCGTCGTGATCGGTTACGCCATGGTGCACGCCCCGCGCGAGCGGCGGTCCCTGGTGCAGTTCGGCAGCTGCGCGCTGATGCTGCTGCTGGTCGCCGGGGTGGCCCTTCTGAGGACGGCGCAGCTCACCTGAGCGGAGCAGCGGGCCGGTGACGTGGTCACCGTTTATCCACAGCGGGTGGCGGATCTTGTGCACACGGTGCGGGAACACTTGTGCCCCCTGTAGCTGACGCGTGTTTCCGCAGGTCAGACAGGGGGCGAACAAGTTTTCGGTTGCCGGTAGGGCAGTCACACCGGCGTCAACCCTCGATGGGTTATCCACAGATCGTCGTTCTTTTCCCCACTGTGGAAAACAGCTGTGGATAACTCAGTGGGCAGCTCTTGGCAGAACGGTGTTCACGTGAAAGCCGCCGCGACTTCCCGGGCCGCTTCCACGGAGCGCAGAGGCTACTTCCACTGCGTGGAGACGCCGAATCCGGCGGCGATGAACCCGAAGCCCACGACGATGTTCCAGTTGTCGAGCTTGTCGATGGGCAGCGAACCGTCGGTGACGTAGAAGACGACGATCCAGGCCAGTCCGATGAGGAACATGGCGAGCATGACGGGCGCGACCCAGGAGCGGTTGGTCAGCTTGATGCTGGCCGCCTGCTTCGCGGGCGGCGGCGTGTAGTCGGCCTTCTTGCGGATACGTGACTTCGGCACGAGGGTCTCTCCTGTCGATGCGCTGCGTGGCCGCGCAGGTACTGGGTCGGGCTCGGGGCGGCTTGCAGGGGACTCTGAGCGCTCCCCCGGGCGTCCGTTAGCGTAGTGCTTCCGCGGCGCCGAAGGAGATAAGGGTACGTTGAGCAATTCTGCCGACTCCCCCGGGACGGGATCCAGCCCCGCCGTCGGCCGACGTTTCCGGCCGGTTCGCGTGCTCACGGTGGCCGTCTTCGCTCTCGCGGGGCTCATTTTCTTCACCAGTTTCAACACCGCCAAAGGCACCAATATCCGCACGGACACGTCCTTGCTCAAGCTTTCCGACCTGATTCAGGAACGCAGCCGCAAGAACGGCGAACTGGACGAGTCCAACGCCGCTCTGCGCGACGAGATGGAGGCGCTCGCCGAACGGGACAACGGCAGCACCGCGGAGGAGGAGAAGAAACTCGCCGAGCTGGAGAAGCGCGCCGGCACGCAGGAGCTCAAGGGCGAGGCGATCTCGGTCACGCTCAACGACGCCCCGCCGGACGCCACCGCCAAGCTCCCCGGCTATCCCGAGCCGCAGCCCGACTACCTGGTCATCCACCAGCAGGACCTCCAGGCCGTGGTGAACGCGCTGTGGCAGGGCGGCGCCCAAGGCATCAAGGTCATGGACCAGCGGCTGATCTCCACCAGCGCCGTGCGCTGCGTCGGCAACACCCTGATCCTCCAGGGCCGGGTCTACTCACCGCCGTACAAGATCACGGCGGTCGGTGATCCGAAGCGGCTGAAGAAGGCGCTCTCGGCGTCCCCGGCGATCCAGAACTACATGGTCTACGTGAACGTCTACGGCCTCGGCTGGAAGGTCGAGGACGACGGCGAAGTGACCCTGCCCGGCTACTCGGGCGCGGTGGACCTGCACTACGCCGAGCCCGTCGACTGAGCGCACCGCTCCCTGTGGACACCGGGAAACCGGGACCGTCACGCCGTTAGTCTGGTTGCTGTACGGCGTGAGTCTGGTGCCGTGTTGCGACGGAAGGGACGGCATGTACGGCTGGATCTGGCGGCATCTGCCGGGGAACGTGTGGGTGAGGGCGGTGCTCTCGCTCGTCCTGATCGTGGCCGTGGTCTACGTGCTGTTCGAGTACGTCTTCCCGTGGGCGGAGCCGCTGCTTCCCTTCAACGATGTGACGGTGGACAACCAGTGAGCGCACGCATTCTCGTCGTCGACAACTACGACAGCTTCGTCTTCAACCTGGTCCAGTACCTGTACCAGCTGGGCGCCGAGTGCGAGGTCCTGCGCAACGACGAGGTGGCGACCGGGCACGCCCAGGACGGCTTCGACGGCGTCCTGCTGTCACCGGGACCCGGCGCTCCCGAGCAGGCCGGCGTCTGCGTCGACATGGTGCGGCACTGCGCGGCGACCGGCGTGCCCGTCTTCGGCGTCTGCCTCGGCATGCAGTCGATGCAGGTGGCGTACGGCGGGGTGGTGGACCGCGCGCCGGAACTGCTGCACGGCAAGACCTCGCTCGTCGAGCACCAGGGCCGGGGCGTCTTCGCGGGCCTGCCCTCGCCCTTCACGGCGACGCGCTACCACTCCCTGGCCGCCGAACCGGCGACGGTCCCGGCCGAGCTGGAGGTCACGGCGCGCACGCGGGACGGCATCGTGATGGGCCTGCGCCACCGCGAACTGCCCGTCGAGGGCGTGCAGTTCCACCCGGAGTCGGTGCTGACCGAGCACGGGCACCGGATGCTGGCCAACTGGCTGGTGGAGTGCGGGGACCAGGGCGCGGTGGCGAGGTCGGCGGGGCTCGCCCCGGTGGTGGGCAGGGCCACGGCGTGACCGCGCTGCGCCCCGAGCGTGAGTCCGGCGCCCCGTACGGGCAGGAGCCGTACGGGGCGCGGGGCGCGTTCGAGGGCCGGTCGTCCGCGGACCAGGGACAGACGCGGGCGCCGTACGACCAGGGCGCGTACCAGCAGCCGTACGAGACCCCGGCGCCGCACGAGGGCACGCCGCCCTACGAGACGCCGTCGCACCAGGAACTCCCGTATCAGGAACCGGCGCACCAGGAACCGGCGCACCAGGAACCGGCGCACCAGGAACCGGTGCACCAGCAGCGGTCGTACGAGGAACCGTCGTACGAGGAGCCGTCGCACGAGCCGACGCCGTACGAGCCGGCGCCGTACGGCCTTCCCGTGGACGACGAGACGGTGGCGCTGCGGGTGGGCGATCTCCCGGACGTGGCGGACGGGGCCGCAGGCTCCATATCCGTCTCTGCGGCCTCCGGGGGGACAAGGGCCTCCGGCCCGGCGCACGGAGGGCGCGCGGCCCGCAGGAAGGCCGCCAAGCGGCGGCACGGGCGTCATGGCGCCGGGAGCCGCGCGGGCTCGGCGGGCGCACGGAGCGGGGAGCCCGAGCAGGAGGCGCCCGCCGCGCCGCTGTCGCGGGTGGAGGCACGGAAGCTGGCCCGGTCGCGCAGACCGAGCCCGGCGGTGATCGCGAGCCGGGTGATCGGCGAGGTCTTCATCACCACCGGCGTGCTGATGCTGCTGTTCGTCACCTACCAGCTGTGGTGGACGAACGTCCGGGCGCAGGCGCAGGCCGGCAAGGAGGCCAGCGACCTCCAGGAGGGCTGGGCGAACGGCGAGCGCAGCCCGGGTGCGTTCGAGCCGGGGCAGGGTTTCGCGCTGCTGCACATTCCCCGGCTGGACGTGGTCGTGCCGATCGCCGAGGGCACCAACAGCAAGGGCGTCCTCGACCGGGGCATGGTCGGCCACTACGCCGAGGGCGCGCTGAAGACGGCGATGCCGGACGACAAGACCGGCAACTTCGGGCTGGCGGGCCACCGCAACACGCACGGGGAGCCGTTCCGGTACATCAACCGGCTGGAGCCGGGCGACCCGATCGTCGTCGAGACACAGAACAAGTACTTCGTCTACAAGATGGCGTCGATGCTGCCGGTGACCTCACCGAGCAACGTGAGCGTCCTCGATCCCGTCCCGAGGCAGTCGGGTTTCACCAGGCCCGGCCGCTACATCACGCTCACGACGTGCACACCGGAGTTCACCAGCAAGTACCGGTTGATCGTCTGGGGCAAGATGGTCGAGGAACGGCCGCGCAGCAAGGGCAAGCCGGATGCGCTCGTCAATTAAGGGCAGATGAAACGTGGCAGCGACCACCGACGGCACCGAAGAGCACACCGACGCGCTTCAGTCGCCCCCTCCCGCGGCACGCCGCCGCCCGGGCCCGCTGGCCACGGTCGTCGGCGTCTTCGGCGAACTCCTGATCACGGCGGGCCTCGTACTGGGCCTGTTCGTCGTCTACTCCCTGTGGTGGACGAACGTCGTCGCGGACCGGGAGGCCGGCAGGCAGGCCGACAAGGTCCGTGACAGCTGGGCCCAGGACTCCGGACCCGGCGCGCTGGACACCAAGGACGGCATCGGCTTCCTGCACGTCCCGGAGATGACGAAGGGCGAGATCCTCGTCGAGAAGGGCACGACGTCGAAGATCCTCAACGACGGCGTCGCCGGCTACTACACGGACCCGGTCAAGTCGGCCCTCCCCATGTCGGGCAAGAAGGGCAACTTCTCCCTCGCCGCCCACCGCGACGGCCACGGCGCGAAGTTCCACGGCATCGACAAGCTCGAAAAGGGCGACGCGATCGTCTTCGAGACGAAGGACAAGTGGTACGTCTACAAGGTCTACGGCATCCTCCCCGAGACCTCGAAGTACAACGTCGAGGTCCTCGCCCCGATCCCCGAGGAGTCCGGCCGCAAGAAGGCCGGCCACTACATCACCCTGACGACCTGCACCCCGGTCTACACGAGCCGCTACCGCTACGTCGTCTGGGGCGAACTGGACCGCGTGGAACGGGTCGACGCGGAGCGGACGCCGCCGAAGGAACTGCGCTGAGGCGCACCGCCGCATGACATGACGGAGCCCCGGCACCGGGAAGGTGCCGGGGCTCTCGTCTCGCGACGGGCGGGTAGGTCAGTCGTCGTCGCCGGTGATGCCGCCGAAGATTCCGCCGTTGCCGTTCCCGCCGTTGCCGTTGCCGCCGTTCGTCTGGCCGGCGGTGATCAGGTCGACCCTGCTGCCCTTGGCGACCGGAGTGCCCTGGGCGGGGTTCGAGGTGAGGACGATGGCGTTGTCGTCACCCGGGCCGGTGATGTTGCCCACCTGCAGACCCGCGTCCTGGATCGCCTTCTTGGCGTCCTTGAGGGACTGGCCCTGGATGGTGGGAACGGGTACCTGCTCCGGCTGCTGGAACTTGCCCACCTGGATCTGGACCTGCGAGCCCTTGTCGATCGTGGTGTTCCGCTCCGGCGTGGTCGCGATGACCTTGCCGTCCTGGTTCTGGTCGGTCGTCGGCACCTCGGCGCAGACACCGACGAGGCCGTTGTCCTCCATCTGGGCCTTGGCCTCGTCGCAGGTCTTGCCCAGAACGTCGGGCACCGGGGTCCGGTCCGCCTCCTTGGCGACCGTCAGCGTGATCGTGGAGCCCTTCTCCACCTCGGTGCCCTTGATCGGGTCCTGGTCGAGGACGGTGCCCGGGTCGTCCGTGGACTCCCGCGTCTCCGTCTCGACCGTCAGCTCGTAGTCGTCGCTCTCCAGCTTGTCCTTCGCGTCCTCAAGGCTCAGGCCGATCACGCTGGGCACCGTGACCTTCGGCGCCCCGGTGGACACCACCAGGTTGACCGTGGACTGCTTGTCGATCTTCGTGCCCGCCGCCGGGTTCTGCGAGCAGATCTTGCCCTCGCTCTGGTTCTCGCAGGGCTTGGAGGTGAAGGCGAGTTCGAGATCGGCGTTGGTGGCCAGTTTCTCGGCGCTGGACCTGGTCTCGCCGACGAAGTTCGGGGCCGGGACCTTGTCGTTTGCGGTGTTGCCGCCGTCGAACGCCCACTTGCCGATCAGGATGGCGCCGACGAGCACGAGTATGCCCGCCACGACCAGCAGGATCGTCGAGGTGTTCGACTTCTTCTGGCGGCGCCGGTCGGGGCGGTCGTCGTAGCCGTAGCCGCCGTCGTCCGGGTTCATGGGCGGCAGCATCGACGTGGCACCGCCGCCGGCGTCCGCGCGCAGCGCCGTCGTCGGCTGGTCGTCGGGGTAGCCGCCGTAGCCGACCGAGCCCATCGCCGCCGTGGCAGCGACGGGCTGGCCGTCGAGACAGGCCTCGATGTCGGCGCGCATCTCGTCGGCGGACTGGTAGCGGTAGTCGGGGTCCTTGACCAGCGCCTTCATCACGATCGCGTCCATCTCGGGCGTGATCTCGGGATCGAAGACGCTCGGCGCCTGCGGTTCCTCCCGCACGTGCTGGTACGCGACCGCGACCGGGGAGTCCCCGACGAACGGCGGGCGGACCGTCAGCAGCTCGTAGAGCAGACAACCGGTCGAGTACAGGTCGGACCGCGCGTCGACCTGCTCGCCCTTGGCCTGCTCCGGCGACAGGTACTGTGCGGTGCCGATGACGGCGGCCGTCTGCGTCATCGTCATGCCGGAGTCGCCCATGGCGCGGGCGATGCCGAAGTCCATCACCTTGACCTGGCCGTTGCGCGTCAGCATGACGTTCGCCGGCTTGATGTCGCGGTGGACGATGCCGGCGCGGTGCGAGTACTCCAGGGCCTGGAGGATGCCGATGGTCATCTCCAGGGTCCGCTCCGGCAGCAGCTTGCGACCGCTGTGCAGCAGCTCACGGAGCGTGGAGCCGTCGACGTACTCCATGACGATGTACGGGATCGAGACCCCGTCGATGTAGTCCTCGCCCGTGTCGTAGACCGCCACGATCGCGGGATGGTTGAGCGAGGCGGCCGACTGGGCCTCCCGGCGGAACCGGGCCTGGAAGGACGGGTCGCGTGCGAGGTCCGCGCGAAGCGTCTTCACCGCCACGGTGCGGCCGAGGCGGGTGTCATGCGCGAGGTAGACCTCCGCCATGCCACCGCGGCCGAGCACCTGGCCCAGCTCGTACCGGCCGCCGAGGCGACGCGGCTCTTCCATAGCTACCTACCAGCCCTCTCCGTCGGTCCCGACCGGCACGTTCGTGCGGCCGGAGGCTGCCGTCCGGGCCTACCGTACCCGGCTCGTTTTGTGTGACCTGGCCAAGCCCGTCAGCCGATACCGGACCGGTACCGCAACGTGCACCGATGTGAAGCAGACGTGAGCGGACTCACTCCCGGTTGCCGATGACCGCCTCCATCACCTGCTTGGCGATCGGCGCCGCGAGGCCACCGCCGGAGATGTCGTCGCGGACGGCGTTGTCGTCCTCGATGACCACGGCCACGGCGACCGGCGAGCTGCCGTCGTCGAGCTTGGCGTAGGAGATGAACCACGCGTACGGGTTCTCGCTGTTCTCCACACCGTGCTGGGCCGTACCGGTCTTGCCGCCCACGGTGATGCCGGGGATCTTCGCGTTGGAGCCCGTGCCCTTCTCGACCACGGTCTCCATCATCGACTGCAGGACCTGGGCGTTGTCCGGCGACAGCGGCTTGCTCATCTCCTCGGGGTCCGTCTTCTCGATGGTGTCGAGGTTGCGGGCCTGGAGCTCGTCGACCATGTACGGCTTCATCAGCGTGCCGTTGTTGGCGACGGCCGAGGCGACCATGGCCATCTGCAGCGGGGTCGCCGCCGTGTTGAACTGGCCGATGGAGGACAGCGCGGTCTGCGACTCGTTCATGTCGTCGGAGAAGACCGACGCGCTGGACCGGATCGGCGTGAACTGCTCCTCGGTGAAGCCGAACTTCTTCGCCGTCTCCAGCATCTTGTCGTTGCCGAGGTCGGAGCCGATCTTGCCGAAGACGGTGTTGCAGGACACCCGCAGCGCCTCACGCAGCGAGGCGTTCTTGCAGGGGATGTTGCCCTCGTTCTTCAGCTCGGTCGTGGTGCCCGGCATGACCCACGGCAGCGGGGTGTCGGTCTTCTCCTCCGGGTCCGTGTAGAGCCCGTTCTCCAGCGCCGCCGCCGCCGTGACGACCTTGAAGGTGGAACCGGGCGGGTAGACCTCGCGCAGCGCGCGGTTCAGCATCGGGTCGTCGGGGTTGTTCTTCTTCTGCAGGTTCTTCCACGCCTTGGCGTCCGACGCGCCGTCGCCCGCGATCGTCGACGGGTCGTACGACGGGTACGAGGCCAGCGAGAGGATCTTGCCGGTGGACGGCTCCAGCGCCACCACGGCACCCTTGGCGCCCTGCCGCTTCAGGCCCTCGTAGGCGGCCTTCTGCGCGGCGGCGTTGAGGGTGGTGACGACGTTGCCGCCCTCCTTCCTCTCACCGGTCAGCATGTCGAGGGTGTTGCGGAAGAACAGCCGGTCGTCGTTGCCGGTGAGGATGCCGTCCTCGATGGACTCCAGCTGGTTGGCGCCGAAGGCCTGCGAGACGAAGCCGGTGACGGGCGCCCACATGGCGCCGTCCTTGTACGTGCGCTTGTACTTGAAGTCGCCCGACGTGGTGGCGTGCCCGGTGATCGGGTCGCCGCCGACGATGATGTCGCCGCGCGGCGAGGCGTACCGCTCGATGGCGACGCGGCGGTTGTGCTCGTCGGTCCTGAGCTCGTCCGCCTTGACGTACTGGAGCCAGTTGTCGCGGATGAGCAGCGTCAGGACGAGCAGGCCGCAGAAGATCGCGATCCGGCGCAGGGGCTTGTTCACGGGCGGACCACCTGGGTCATTTCGGCGTCGGGGTTGGCGGCGGGAGCGGGCGCCGGGCGGCGCGCGGTGTCGCTGATGCGCAACAGGATGCCGACGAGGGCCCAGTTGGCGATGACGGAGGAACCGCCGTACGCCAGGAACGGCATCGTCATACCGGTCAGCGGGATCAGGCCCATGACGCCGCCCGCGACGACGAACACCTGGAGCGCGAACGCGCCGGACAGGCCGATGGCGAGCAGCTTGCCGAACGGGTCGCGGGCGGCGAGGGCGGTGCGCACGCCGCGCTCCACGATCAACGCGTACAGCAGCAGGAGCGCCATGACGCCGGCCAGGCCCAGCTCCTCGCCGAAGGTGGCGAGGATGAAGTCGGAGTTGGCGGCGAACCGGATGAGGTCCGAGTGGCCCTGGCCCCAGCCGGTGCCGAGGGTGCCGCCCGAGCCGAACGCCCACAGGGCCTGCATGGCCTGCTCGGAGTGGCCGCCGACGCCCGCGCGGCTGAGGGTGTACTCGCGCATCGGGTCCAGCCAGGCGTCCACACGCTGCTGGATGTGCGGCTCGAAGCTGGCCACGCCGACGGCGCCGACCGCGGACATCAGCAGACCGAAGACGATCCAGCTGGTCCGCTCGGTGGCGACGTACAGCATGATGACGAACATTCCGAAGAACAGCAGCGACGTACCGAGGTCGGTCTCGAAGACCAGGATGAGGATCGAGATCGCCCACACGACGAGGATCGGTCCGAGGTCGCGGCCGCGCGGCAGGTACAGGCCCATGAAGCGGCGGCTGGCGAGCGCCAGCGCGTCCCGCTTCACCATCAGGTAGCCGGCGAAGAACACCGCGAGCACGATCTTCGCGAACTCACCGGGCTGGATGGAGAACCCGGCGACGGAGATCCAGATCCTCGCGCCGTAGATGTTCTTGCCGAGACCCGGCACCAGCGGAAGCAGCAGCAGGAACAGCGCGCCCAGCATGGAGATGTAGGTGTAGCGCTGCAGGACGCGGTGGTCCTTGAGGAAGACCAGCACCACGGCGAACAGCGCGATGCCCATCGCCGTGTAGAACAGCTGGCGGGGCGCGGCGTTGCCGGCCTGCTCGATGCTCTGGAGCAGCTCGGACTGGTCGAGCCGCCAGATGGCGACGAGGCCGAGCCCGTTCAGCAGGGTCGCCAGCGGCAGCAGCAGCGGGTCCGCGTACGGCGCGAACTTCCGTACGACCACGTGCCCGACGCCGGCCAGCAGGCCGAGGCCCAGGCCGTAGCTCAGCAGGCCGGCGGGCACCTCGTCATTGATCGCCAGCCCCACGTTGGCGTAGGCGAAGACCGGGATCACCACGGCGAACACGAGCAGCGCGAGCTCGGTGTTGCGCCGGCTCGGGGCGCCGATCGAGCCGATCGTGGACGTGTGGTGCGTCGGCGAGTTGGTTGGACTGCTCATCGTGTGACGGGGCCTCTCACGGCTTGCCTATTGCTTGCTGCACAGCGAGACGACCTTCTGCTCTTCCTCCGAGAGGCTCGGGCCGGGGGTGGGCTTCGGGGTCTCCTTGGCCGGTGACGACGGTGAAGCCGTCGGCGACGCCGCCGGGTTCGGGGTCGCAGTGGCCTTGGACGCGAGGGAGGTACGGCTGGTTCCCAGCGTGCCTCCGGCCTCGCCCTCGCCCGTGCTCGCGTTGTTCTCGCTCTCGGCGGCGCGCCGCTCCGCCTCCTTCTTGCACGCGGAGGCCTGCACCGCGAGTTCCTCGATCTTCGCCCGGGCGTTCTGCAGGTCGCCCTCGGTGATGGTCGCCTCGACCAGTTTCTGCTGGTACGGCGGCAGGTACTTGAGTTCGATCTCGGGGTGGTCCTTCTCCACCTTCGAGAGCGAGACCCAGGCCAGGTCCTGGCTGATGCCGCGGTACAGGGCGACGTGCTCGTCGTTGGCGCCGACGTAGTACTGGGTCTGCGTCCAGCGCCACCCGCCGTACATGCCACCGCCGATGACGGCGAGCGCGAGCGCGCCGTAGAGGGTCCCCTTCAGCCACCTGCGGTTCTTGCGGGGCTTGACGAAGTCGTCGTCGCCGTAGTCCCCGAAGGACGCCGCGGGGACGTAGCCGGTGGTGTCGCCGCTGCCGGGCGGGCCGAACTCGCCGCCGCCCTGTCCGCCGCCCTGGCGGCCGAGGTGCGCGGCGCGGCCGGCCGGGGTCTGCATGATGCCGTTGTCGTGCAGCTGGTACTGGTTCTCGGCGACGGCGCCGACCACGACCGGGGTGTCGGACAGCTGCTCGGCGAGGGTGTCGCCGGTGTCCAGGTCGAGGACGTCGGCGACGATCACGGTGATGTTGTCGGGGCCGCCGCCGCGCAGCGCGAGCTGGATCAGCTCCTGCACGGTCTCCTGCGGGCCCTGGTAGCTGGCGAGGGTGTCCTCCAGCGTCTGGTGGGACACGACGCCGGACAGGCCGTCGGAGCAGATCAGGTACCGGTCGCCGGCCCGCACCTCACGGATCGACAGGTCGGGTTCGACGTGGTCGCCGCTGCCGAGCGCGCGCATCAGCAGGGAGCGCTGCGGGTGGGTGGTGGCCTCTTCCTCGGTGATGCGGCCCTCGTCGACCAGGCGCTGCACCCAGGTGTGGTCCTGCGTGATCTGCGTCAGCACACCGTCGCGCAGCAGGTACGCGCGCGAGTCGCCGACGTGCACGAGGCCGAGCCGCTGGCCGGTCCACAGCAGGGCGGTCAGGGTGGTCCCCATGCCCTCCAGCTGGGGGTCGTCCTCGACCATGGAGCGCAGCTGGTCGTTGGCGCGCTGTACGGCCGTGCCGAGGGAGGTGAGGATGTCGGAGCCGGGTACGTCGTCGTCGAGCGCGACGATGGTGGAGATCGCCTCGGAGGAGGCCACCTCGCCGGCCGCGGCGCCGCCCATGCCGTCGGCGATGGCGAGCAGGCGCGGGCCCGCGTAACCGGAGTCCTCGTTGCCCTCCCGGATCATGCCCTTGTGCGATCCGGCGGCGAAGCGCAGTGACAGACTCATGCGCACCTCGCCCGTCGGCTCCGGGTACAGCCGGTCGCGTCGAGCCACACTGCCCACCCTCCGGTCGGGAGCGCGCCGGTGCCCGGGGTGCCGGGCGCCGCTGCGTGCTCGCTCCGCTCGCGCTCATTCATGACGTAGCACTACTTCCGCAGCTCGATGACGGTCTTGCCGATGCGGATCGGCGCGCCCAGCGCGATCGGTGTGGGGGTCGTCAGCCGGGTCCGGTCCAGGTAGGTGCCGTTGGTGGAGCCGAGGTCCTCGACGATCCACTGGCCGTCGCGGTCCGGGTAGATCCTGGCATGGCGGCTGGAGGCGTAGTCGTCGTCCAGCACGATCGTGCTGTCGTGCGCCCGGCCCAGGGTGATGGTCTGACCCTGGAGCGCGACGGTGGTGCCGGTGAGGGTGCCCTCGGTCACCACGAGTTTGGTGGGCGCGTTGCGGCGCTGGCGGCCGCCGCCCTGCTGACCGCGCTGCTGCGGAGGCGCGGTCTGCTGGGGGCGCGCGGCCTCCCGGCGGGCCCCCCGCTGGGTGACACGCGTACCGAACAGATCGCTGCGGATGACCTGCACGGCCACGATCACGAACAGCCACAGTACGGCCAGAAAACCCAGCCGCATGACCGTGAGGGTCAGCTCTGACATTGCCCCCGGATCACCCTTCGGCTTGCCTATAGATAACGGTGGTACTGCCCACGACGATCCGCGAGCCGTCGCGGAGCGTAGCGCGGGTGGTGTGCTGCCCGTCCACCACGATGCCGTTGGTGGATCCGAGATCCTGGATCGTCGAGGGCGTTCCGGTCCGGATCTCGCAGTGCCGGCGGGAGACGCCGGGGTCGTCGATCCGCACGTCGGCCTCGGTGCTGCGGCCCAGCACGAGCGTCGCGCGGGAGATCTGGTGGCGGGTGCCGTTGATCTCGATCCAGTGGCGGGTGCGCGCGCCGGGCGCGGTCGCGCCGGGACGCGGGGCGGCGGCGGGCTGCGGGTATCCGTAGCCGCCGGGACGGCCGGCGCCGGGCGGCGGCGCGGCCGGCATGGGGGGAGCACCCGCGGGCGGCTGGGCGCCGGGCGGTGGGTAGCCGTAGCCCCCGCCCGCCGCGGGCCGGCCGGCGGCCGGCGCGGAGGCCGGTGCCTGCTGGCTGCTGGAGGACGCGAGCGTGCGGCTGCGCACCCGGTACAGGCCCGTGTCGAGGTCGTCGGCCCGTTCCAGGTTGACCTTGATGGGGCCCATGAACGTGTAGCGCTGCTGCTTGGCGTAGTCGCGCACCATGCCGGCGAGCTCGTCGCCGAGCTGGCCGGAGTACGGGCTGAGCCGCTCGAAGTCGGGCGCGCTCAGCTCCACGATGAAGTCGTTGGGTACGACCGTCCGGTCGCGGTTCCAGATCGTCGCGTTGTTGTCGCACTCCCGCTGGAGTGCTCCCGCGATCTCCACGGGCTGCACCTCGGACTTGAACACCTTGGCGAAGGTGCCGTTGACCAGACCTTCGAGACGCTGCTCGAACTTCTTCAGGACTCCCATGGGGCACCTCCTCCGCCGTTGCCGTCCTGTGTACTGCGCTGCATGCTGCCGTGCCGTCCCGTCCCGCGGTCCGACGTGACTACCTGGTACTGCTTACTGATCGTATCCACGCGCCGGTGAATCGGCTGGTTCCCCCTGTCCGCCCGGTCGACGGGTGTCGACGCCTGACGACGTTCCCTCAGGGGCTCCTCTTCGAACCCGTCGAGCAGCATGCCTGCGCGTACTCCTGCCCAGGATCGTAGAGGGGGCCGTAGACCAGTGTCCCGCACCTGACTGTGCTCCCCGACCGGCTCCTGCGGAGATGACCGGGACCGGTACGAGGTTGATACGTGAACAGGTACGGGTTGATACCTGTTGGACTCGGGGGACTTGTGGGATTCGTGGGGCGGGGAGAGGTCGAGGCACGCGCACGCGTGCGGGACCGGTGGCTGGGGGCGCGGGGACGGGGGTGGGGCGTTGCCTGGTTCCTGTCGTGGGCGTGCCTGGTGGGTGCCCGGTGGGCGCCGGGCGGCTGCTCGTCGTCGGCTGTTCCTGTGCGGCGCCGCTCGGCGCGTGCGGGGCGGCGAAGGCTCCGTGACCTGCTGGGGGGCAGGTGGGGAGCTTGCGGGCGCTCGTCGGGCGGTCGCGCGCCGGCTCCCCTCGCGGGAGAGAAAGGGATGTGAATCCACCCCGGACAGCGTGCTAATGTTCTGGGTGTCGGAAGGCGCCAGGCCCGAAAGGGCGGGGCCGGAAGACACACCCAATGCGCGGGTGGCGGAATAGGCAGACGCGCTGGATTCAGGTTCCAGTGCCCGCAAGGGCGTGGGGGTTCAACTCCCCCCTCGCGCACACCGTGAGAACGGGCGGCATCGTCAAGATGCCGCCCGTTTTCGTGTGTCCGGGGGTGGGTGGGGCGTGGTGACCAAAGTCACTGGCCGGTCCCTGGTCAGTCGCTGGTCACCCACCCGGTCGGCAGGCCGATTTTGATCTTGTACGTCTCTGGGGATGGGTGCCTCCGTTTTCGTGCGCCCGGGAGTGTCGCGGGTCGGGCGCGGGGCCTGGGTCGGGCGCGGGTGTGGGTGCGGCTCGGTCGTGGGTGACGGCTCATGGGGAACGGTTCCTGCCGGGTCCCCGGGTCTCATGCCTTGTTCTCCTCGTTCTCCTCGTTCTCCTCTTGTTTCTCCTCTTGTTCTCCTGCCTCGTCGGGAGGGGCCGAGGTGGGGCGAACGAGGTTTTCCACAGGGTCTGACGCCTTTGCGTCGTCGGCTGTACCGTCGGCACGAGTTGATGTTCGTGCGTGCGGGGGAGGCGGTCGCGGTGACCGAGGTCGATGCGGGGACGGGCGGGGCGGTCGTGGTTCCGGCGCCGGCGGCTCCCGGTGGCGGTGCGCGGCGGCTGCCCCCGGTGCGCGGCTTCGCGCGGTGGCCCCAGGAGGGATCTGCCAAGGACGCCGGCAAGGCACTGCGCGGCAGCGTCCCGCGCGGCGCGCATGCCGTGCTCGACCTCGACGCCGCCCGGCCCGGCGCCGTCGGCGCGGTGGAGGAGTCCAATCGGGGCCGCATCCCCGGGCTCGCCCCGATCCGGGTGGGCCGCATGGCGGCGACGCCGTTCGCCTTCCTGCGCGGCTCCGCGGGTCTCATGGCGTACGACCTGGCGCGTACGCCGGTGACGCGGATCCGCGCCCAGATCTGCGGCGACGCCCACGCGGCGAACTTCGGGCTGTACGGCGACGCGCGCGGCGGCCTGGTCATCGACCTGAACGACTTCGACGAGACGGTCCAGGGCCCCTGGGAGTGGGACCTCAAGCGGCTCGCGACGTCCCTGGTGCTCGCGGGCCGCGAGGCCGGCGCGGACGAGGACACCTGCCGTCGGGCGGCCCACGACGCGGTCGGCGCCTACCGGCGCACCATGCGGCTGCTGGCCGGACTGCCGGTGCTGGACGCGTGGAACGCCATCGCGGACGAGGAACTGGTCTCCCACACGGACGCGCACGACCTGCTCGGCACGCTGGAGCGGGTCTCCGAGAAGGCGCGCGCCAACACCAGCGGGCGCTTCGCGGCCAGGTCGACCGAGCCCACCGAGGACGGCGGTCGCCGTTTCGTGGACGCCCCGCCGGTGCTGCGGCGGGTGCCGGACGCGGAGGCGGCGGCGGTCGCGGCGTCCCTGGAGCCGTACCTGGCCACGCTGCCCGAGGACCGTCTGCCGCTGCTGGCCCGGCACGCCGTGCACGACGTGGCGTTCCGCGTCGTCGGCACGGGCAGCGTCGGCACCCGGTCGTACGTCGTGCTGCTGCTCGACCACCGGGGCGAGCCGCTGATCCTCCAGGTCAAGGAGGCCCGGCCGTCGGTGCTGCTGCCGCACCTGGCGACCGCCGGGTTCGAGGTCCCGCAGGTGACGCACGAGGGGCAGCGCGTGGTCCTGGGGCAGAAGCGGATGCAGGTCGTCAGCGACATCCTGCTCGGCTGGACGTCGGTCGAGGGACGGCCGTTCCAGGTGCGGCTGTTCCGCAACCGCAAGGGCAGCGTGGACCCCGCCGCGCTCGCCGCCGACCAGGTGGACGACTACGCGCGCATGACCGGCGCCCTGCTGGCCCGCGCCCACTCGCACAGCGCCGACCCGCGCCTCGTCGCCGGCTACTGCGGCAAGAACGAGGAGCTGGACGAGGCGATGGCCGCGTTCGCCGTCGCCTACGCCGACCGCACGGAGGCCGACCACGCCGACCTGGTCACGGCGATACGGGCGGGCAGGATCGCGGCGGAACTGGGGATGTGAGGGGCCCGGTCGTCCGGCGGCGGGAGCGCCGGTGGGGTGTGCCCACGGGGGTGCGTGGGAGCGCGGGTGAGGTGGGCCTCCTAGGGGTGTGCGGGAGCGCGGGTGAGGTGTGCCGACCTGGGTGGTGGGTGGTAGCGGCGGGTGAGGAGTGCCGACCCGGACAGCAGGCGGGGAGCGTCGGGGTGAGGCAGGTCGCCCGGACGGCGAGGGCTGTCGGCGCCCTGGAGGGCCGCCGGTCATTCCGAGGCCGGTGAGTCCGGACTTCAGGGGGTGGAGCGAGGCCGGGGCCGCCGGTTGTTTCGAGGTCGGTGAGCCCGGACTGTCGGGGGTGGGGTGGAGCGAGGCCGGTGGGGCCGGACCATCGGGGCGGAGCGAGGCCGTCGGACCCGTGGCCTACGCTGGGGCGCGTGACGACCCCGGAAGCTGAGCAGCCGAGGCCCGAGGACCGGCTGGAGCAGGCCGTGCGGGCCGCCGAGCAGGCGCTGATCGAGTACGAGATCGCCGTGGAGACCTTCCGCGTGGAGGTCGAGAACTTCTCGCGGCTGCACGAGCAGAAGCTCGGCCCGATGTACGCGCGGCTCGAGGAGCTGGACGCGCGGATCCTGGAGGCGCGGGCCGCCCGCAGCGGCGACCCCGAGGACCGCCGCCGTGCCGACGAGGCGCGGGCCCGCCTGATGCCGATCCCGGGCGTCGAGGAGTTGCTGCACGGCTGGATGGACGGGGACGGGCTGTTCCCGGAGGCCGCGGCGATGCTCACGGACCAGCCGGTGCGGCCACCGCAGCGGGTACGGCCCAGTGAGGGCGCCCGCAAGCTGTTCCGCGACCTCGTCCGCAAGGCCCACCCGGACCTGGCGCAGGAGGAGAAGGAACGCGCGCGGCGCGAGGAGTTCATCACCCGGGTCAACGCCGCCTACGCCCGCGGCGACGAGACGGAGCTGCGGGAGCTGGCCGACGAGTGGGCCGCGGGTCCCAAGGTCGAGCGCCGCCCGAGCCGGGCCGAGGAGCTCTACGCCCGCCTGGAGTGGCTCGCCGAGCGCAAGGACCTGCTTGCGGTGATCGCGAAGGAGCTGGAGGAGAGCGCGATCGGCGCGATGCTCCGGCTCGCCCCGGACGACCCGGACGCGCTCCTGGACGAGATCGCCGGCCAGCTGACCGCCCAGGTCGCCGAGCGCGAGGCGAAGCTCGCGACCCTGCTGGACACGCCCTAGGGGTCCGGTAGCGTCGGGGTATGCAATTCGGAGCTGGTGTGCCCACGGTTCAGGTCGCGGACCTCAAGGACGGCGACTTCCTGCTGGACGTCCGAGAGGACGACGAGTGGAAGGCCGGTCACGCCGAAGGGGCGCTGCACATCCCGATCAGTGAGTTCGTGGCCCGGTACGGCGAGCTGACCGAGGCCGCGCCGCAGGACGGCAGGGTGCATGTGATCTGCCGTTCCGGCGGGCGTTCGGCGCAGGTCACGATGTATCTGGCGCAGCAGGGCATCGACGCAGTGAACGTGGATGGCGGCATGCAGTTGTGGGAGGCGGCGGGTCGTCCCGTCGTGACGGACGAGGGAAAGCCGGGGCACGTCCTGTAGGGACGCCGCCCGTACTCCCGCTTTCCGGCGTCGCCTTGCTCTGCCCTCCTTCACCTTCCTTTACCTTTCTCGTCTTTCTTCGCCTTTCGTTCTCCGCGGGTTGTCCTTAACCCGAGGGATGTCCCGATCCGGTGTGGCCACCCCCGGCCGCGACCGGTGGCCGGGGGTGTGCCGGGCGGGTGCGCCTGAGTACCGTTCCGTGCGAGCGCCGTGCAGCGGCGGACACCGGCGATGCGAACCGGCCCGCGGGCCGGCGCCACGGCCGGGGGGAACGACTGACCGACGGACCGGACACATCGGGGAACGGGGCGGAATGGACGCGTACGACGGAGGCTCGGACGACCGGCACGGGCCGGACTCGTCGGCCTCGCCGGACTCTTCGGCCTCGTCAGCCTCTCCGGCCTCTCGGGACTTGCCGGACTCGCCGGGCGAGGCGGGCGAGGCGGTCGGTCACGGGGGCACCGGGCCCGGCGCCGCCGTGAGCGCCGACCCGCCGCCGGCCGAGCCGCCCCCCACCGACATCACGACGCTCTCGCCGCGCCACCAGATAGGCGTGGCGCTGGCGCTCGCGGTCGTCGCGGCGGCCGTCTGCGTCCACCTCGGCATGTCCTTCCTGCACGTCGCCCCGGCGAACGCCGTCACCAAGCAGCACGGGCAGGCCATCGACGACTGGATCTACCCGGAGTTCGAGCAGAACTGGAAGCTGTTCGCGCCGAACCCGCTGCAGCAGAACATCGCCGTCCAGGTCCGCGCCGAGGTGCGCACGGGCGACGGCGCGACGCGCACCACCGGCTGGTACGACCTGTCCGCGCAGGACGGCCGCGCCATCGACGGCAACCTTCTGCCGAGCCACACCCAGCAGAACGAACTGCGCCGGGCCTGGGACTTCTTCACCGCCACGCACGGAGCCGACAACCGCCCTGTGGGCCTGCGCGGCGCGCTGTCCGAGTCGTATCTGCGGCGCATCGTGGTGCTGCGGCTGGACCGCGCGGACGTGGCCGGTCCGGGCGGTGCCGTCGAGCGGGTGCAGGTCCGGTCCCGGACCACCAACGTGCCGCCCCCCGAGTGGACACGGGAACGCGTCTCGGACAAGCCGGCCTACCGGGTGCTGCCCTGGTGGCCGGTCTCCGAGGCCGACACCGACGTCGAGGCCGACGGCAGCGCCGACGGCCGCTCCGACGTCGATGCCGCCGCCGCGGCCGAGGGGAGCGCGCGGTGAACCGTCTCGCCCTGTACTTCTCCCAAGGCATCGCCCGCGTCACGGGCGCCGCCCTCGGCCCGTACCAGACGGCGATCGTCCGGATCGGCTTCAGTCTGACCTGGCTGCTGTTCCTGCTGCGCGAGCTGCCGCACCGGCACGAGCTGTACGGACCCGACGGCCCCTGGTCCTGGGAGCTGGGCCAGCAACTGATCGCGGCCAACGGCGCGTTCACGGCGCTGATGTGGTCCGACGGCCGGCTGTGGTTCGAGGCGGTCTACGCGTTCGGCGTGCTGACCAGTGTGCTGCTGCTGCTCGGCTGGCGGACCCGCACGATGTCGGTGCTGTTCATGGTCGGAGTGCTCTCGCTGCAGAACCGCAGCATCTTCATGGGCGACGGCGGCGACAACGTCCTGCACCTGATGTCGATCTACCTGGTGTTCACGCGCTGCGCCCAGGTGTGGTCGCTGGACGAGCGCCGGCAGCGCCGGGCGCGGGCCGCACGCGCGCGTGGCGAGCGGGTCGTGGACCGGACAGGGCCGTCGCTGTGGTGCGTGCTCGGGTTCGCGCTGGTCGCGGTGACCCTGGCGGGCAAGCTGGACGGCGACCCGCTCGTACCGGTCGTGCTGTGGGGCGTGTGGCTCGCGCAGGCCGTGTGGTGGCTGGTCGGGCAGCGGTCCCGGACCGGCCGGTCGCGCGTGATGCTGGACGCCGTCGGCAACATCGTGCACAACGGCGCGCTGTTCGTGATCATGGCCGAGGCCTGTCTGATCTACGCCACGGCCGGCTGGTACAAGATCCAGGGTTCGCGCTGGCAGGACGGCACCGCCGTCTACTACCCGCTGCACCTGGAGTACTTCTCGCCCTGGCCCGCGCTCGCCGACCTGCTGACCGCCAGTGCCACGATGCTGCTGCTGGTGACCTACGGGACGGTGATCGTGCAGGTCGCGTTCCCGTTCACGCTGTTCAACCGGCGGGTGAAGAACGTCCTGCTGGTGGCGATGATGACCGAGCACGCCGTGATCGCCGTGGTGCTCGGTCTGCCGTTCTTCTCGCTGGCGATGATCGCGGCCGACGCGGTGTTCCTGCCGACGCCGTTCCTGCGCCGCCTGGGCGGCTGGGCGGCACGCGTGCGTGACCGGGCGACGGGCCGCGGGGAGCGCCCGGCCGGGCCGGCGCAGCGTGCCGAGGAGAAGGCCGAGCAGCCGCACGTAGGCTTCCCGGCATGACCGATCCCGGCCCCGATCCGCTGCGCGTCTGGCACCGGCTCGCCGACACCGCCGTGCTGCTGGACGGCTTCCACGCCCTCAAGCACGCCGTGCGGTTCGGCGCGGAGGTGCCCGTGGCGGTCACCGCCGACCGGTCCGCCGCGCTCGCGCTCGCCGAGGAGCTGGCGCCGGACGTCCTGGCGGCGCTGGACGGGCTGCTCGCCGAGGTGCCGGAGGCGACGTACCGCGGGCTGGTCGCCCGCCCGCATCCGACCGCCGTGGCCGCCCTGGCCGTACGGCCGTCCCGCGAGGCCGGTCTGCGGAAACTGGCGCACACGCCCCGGACGGCGCCCGTGGTGGTCCTCGACAACCCGCGCAACCTGGGCAACGCGGGGGCGGTGATCCGCCTGGCCGCCGGTTTCGGCGCGACCGGCGTGGTCACCACCGGCACCCTCGACCCCTGGCACCCCGCGGTGGTGCGCGGCGGGGCGGGGCTGCACTTCGCGACGGCCGTGGAGCGGCTGACGGTCGCGGAACTGCCGCCGGGGCCGGTCTTCGCCCTCGACCCCGAGGGCGCGGACATCCGCGGTGTGCGGCTGCCGGACGACGCGCTGCTGGCGTTCGGCTCGGAGCGCAGCGGGCTGTCGGCCGAACTGCGCGCCCGCGCCGACCACTTGGTGGCGCTGCCGATGCGCCCCCAGGTCTCCAGCTACAACCTCGCGACCAGTGTGGCCATGACGCTGTACCACTGGAGCGCGACCGGCGGCGCGCCGGTCTAGGCCGGGTCCGCGAAGCGGCAGCCCTCCGGGCGACGACGCCGCTTCGCGGACCCGGCCCGGGGCATCACGCCCCGCGCCCCCTCACCTCACGCCTCCCTGCGGACCTCGACCACACGGAAGCGGTTGGCGACGAACGCCCCGTCGCACAGGGCGGAGTTGGCCGCCGGGTTGCCGCCCGAGCCGTGGAAGTCGGAGAAGGCGGCCGTCTGGTTGACGTACACCCCGCCGGTGAGGTTGAGGGACAGCTGGGCGGCCTCCTCCAGGCAGACCTCCTGCACGGCCTGCTCGACCTCGGCGTCGGTGGTGTACGCGCCGACCGTCATGGCGCCCTTCTCGCGGATCGTGCGCCGCAGCAGCTCCACCGCGTCGGCCGCCGAGTCGACCGCGACGGCGAACGCGACCGGCCCGAAGCACTCGCTCATGTAGGCGGCCTCGGCGTCCGGCTTCGCGCCGTCCAGCTTCACGATCACCGGCGTGCGGACCACCGCGCCCGGGAACTCCGGGTGGGCGATCTCGCGGGAGGCGAGGGCGACCTCGCCGAGCCCGGCGGAGGCCTCCAGGCGGGCCTTGACGTCCGGGTTGACGATCGCGCCGAGCAGGGCGTTCGCCCGGGCGTCGTCGCCCAGCAGGCCGTCCACGGCCTTCGCGAGGTCGGCGACCACCTCGTCGTAGGACTTGGGGCCCTCGTCCGTGGTGATGCCGTCGCGCGGGACGAGCAGGTTCTGCGGGGTGGTGCACATCTGGCCGCTGTAGAGCGACAGGGAGAACGCCAGGTTGGCGAGCATGCCCTTGTAGTCGCCGGCCGACTCCACGATCACCGTGTTGACGCCGGCCTTCTCCGTGTAGACCTGGGCCTGGCGGGCGTTGGTCTCCAGCCAGTCGCCGAAGGACGTCGAGCCCGTGTAGTCGATGATCCGGATCTCCGGGCGGGTCGCGAGGGTCTTGGCGATGCCCTCGCCGGGCCGCTCGGCGGCCAGCGCGACCAGGTTCGGGTCGAAGCCGGCCTCCGCCAGCACCTCGCGCGCGACCCGCACGGTGAGCGCGAGCGGCAGCACCGCGCGCGGGTGGGGCTTGACCAGGACCGCGTTGCCGGTGGCCAGGGAGGCGAACAGGCCCGGGTAGCCGTTCCACGTGGGGAAGGTGTTGCAGCCGATCACCAGGCCGATGCCGCGCGGGACCGGCGTGAACCGCTTGGTCAGCGCGAGCGGGTCGCGCTTGCCCTGCGGCTTGGTCCACTCCGCGGTGTCGGGCGTGCGGACCTGCTCCACGTACGCGTACGCCACCGCCTCCATGCCGCGGTCCTGCGCATGGGGGCCGCCCGCCTGGAACGCCATCATGAAGGCCTGGCCGGAGGTGTGCATGACCGCGTGGGCGAACTCGTGCGTCCGGTCGCTGATCCGCTTGAGGATCTCCAGGCAGACCACCGCGCGCAGCTCGGCGCCGGCGTCCCGCCAGGCCCGCATCCCGGCCTTCATGGCGGGCAGCAGCACGTCGACGTCCGCGTGCGGGTACGTCACGCCCAGCTCGATGCCGTACGGGGAGACCTCGCCGCCCACCCAGTCGTCCGTGCCGGGCTGGCCGAGGTCGATGCGGGTGCCGAGCAGGGCGTCGAAGGCGGCTTTGCCCGCGGCCATGTCCAGGCTGCCGCCCTCCCCGTAGGCCTTGGGGTGCTCGGGGTGCGGGGACCAGTACGCGCGCGTGCGGATGGCTTCCAGCGCCTGGTCGAGGGTGGGCCGGTGCCTGGCGATCAGGTCGTGCGCGGTCAGTTCGGCGGCCATGCGGGACCAACTCCTCGTCTCAGGAACTCTTCGTCGAGCTCTTGGACCTGAACAGAAACGGTGGGCGGGAACGGGCGGTCAGAGTTAGAGTAACCGAACGATCGGTCGGGACAAGGGGGCCTGCCGCATCTGTGGAAAACCCCGTGCGGGAGGATCGCGCCCATGACAGCACTCGACCTCAGCAGCCCCGTGGCCGTCGTCGGCACCGGCACCATGGGTCAGGGCATCGCCCAGGTCGCGCTGGTCGCGGGCCACCCCGTCCGGCTCTACGACGCCGCCCCCGGCCGCGCCCGGGCCGCGGCCGACGCGATCGGCGCCCGCCTCGACCGGCTCGTCGAGAAGGGCCGGCTCGGCAGCGCCGACCGGGACGCCGCGCGCGCCCGGCTGCTGCCCGCCGAGAGCCTCACCGACCTCGCGGACTGCGCCCTGGTCGTGGAGGCGGTGCTCGAACGTCTCGACGTGAAGCGGGAACTCTTCACCGAGCTGGAGGGCATCGTCGCCGACGACTGCCTGCTCGCCACCAACACGTCCTCGCTGTCCGTCACGGCCATCGGCGGCGCCCTCACGAACCCCGGCCGCTTCGTCGGCCTGCACTTCTTCAACCCGGCGCCGCTGCTGCCGCTGGTCGAGGTGGTCTCCGGGTTCGCCACCGACGTCACGTCGGCCACGCGCGCGTACGAGACCGCCCGCGCCTGGGGCAAGGCCCCGGTCGCCTGCGCGGACACCCCCGGCTTCATCGTCAACCGCATAGCCCGGCCCTTCTACGCCGAGGCGTTCGCGGTCTACGAGGCACAGGCCGCCGACCCCGCCACCATCGACGCGGTGCTGCGCGAGTCCGGCGGCTTCCGGATGGGTGCCTTCGAGCTCACCGACCTCATCGGGCAGGACGTCAACGAGTCCGTCACGCGCTCGGTGTGGGAGTCGTTCTTCCAGGACGTGCGCTTCACGCCCTCGCTCGCCCAGCGGCGGCTCGTGGAGTCCGGCAGGCTCGGCCGCAAGAGCGGCCGGGGCTGGTACGACCACCGGGACGGCGCCGAGCGCCCCGAACCGCACACCGCGGAGCCGGCCCGGCCGCCCGCGTACGTCGTCGCCGAGGGCGACCTCGGCCCGGCGTCCGACCTGCTCACGCTGATCCGCGAGGCGGGCATCCCGGTCCGCGAGGAGGACGAGGACCACGGCACCCGGTTCGTGCTGCCGAGCGGCGGCCAGCTCGTCCTCGCCGACGGGCAGACCTCCGTGGAGTTCCGCGACGTCGTCTACTTCGACCTCGCCCTCGACTACCGCCGTGCCACCCGCGTCGCCCTGGCCGCCTCCCAGGACACCTCGCCGCGCACGCTCGCCGAGGCCACCGGCCTGTTCCAGGCCATCGGCAAGAAGGTCAGCGTCATCGGCGACGTCCCCGGCATGATCGTCGCCCGTACGGTCGCGCGGATCATCGACCTGGCGCACGACGCCGTGGCCAAGGGCGTGGCCACCGAGGAGGACATCGACACCGCGATGCGGCTCGGGGTCAACTACCCTCTCGGACCGTTCGAGTGGAGCCGCAGGCTCGGCCGCAACTGGGCATACGCCCTGCTGGACGACCTGCATCTGCGCGACCCCAGCGGCCGCTACGCGCCGTCCCTCGCGCTGTACCGCCACGCGTACGCCTCCGACAAGCGGGAGGGCAGCACCTCATGACCACCGCCAGGCGCGACACGTACACGCCGGAGACCCTGCTGTCCGTCGCCGTGCGGGTGTTCAACGAGCGCGGCTACGACGGCACGTCGATGGAGCATCTGTCCAGGGCGGCCGGCATCTCCAAGTCCTCGATCTACCACCACGTCTCGGGCAAGGAGGAGCTGCTTCGCCGGGCCGTCAGCCGCGCCCTGGACGGCCTCTTCGGCATCCTGGACGAGGAGCACGCGCGCGAGGGGCACGCCGCCGACCGGCTGGAGTACGTCGTACGGCGCATGGTCGAGGTGCTGCTGCGCGAACTGCCGTACGTGACGCTGCTGCTGCGGGTGCGCGGCAACACCGGGACCGAGCGGTGGGCGCTGGACCGGCGCCGGGAGTTCGACCACCGGGTCGCCGAGCTGCTGAAGGCCGCGGCGGCCGACGGCGAGGTGCGCGGCGACGTGGAGGTGCGGCTCGCGACCCGGCTCGTCTTCGGCATGATCAACTCGATCGTCGAGTGGTACCGGCCGGAGGTGCGCGGCATGGGGGAGCGCGAAGTCGCCGACGCGGTGGTGCGGTTGGTGTTCGACGGGCTGCGCAGGGCCGACGCCTGAAGCACGTGCAGGGAGGGGGCGGCCCTGCGGCTCGGCGCACCCTCGGCCCCGGGGCGAGTGCTCCGGTCCGGGGCCGGGGTCAGTCCTGGGGTTCCAGGTCCTCCTCCTCGAAGACCAGCAGCGTGCGCGTGCTGAGCACCTCCGGGATCGCCTGGAGCCGGGTCAGCACCAGCTCGCGCAGCGACCTGTTGTCGGCGACGTGCACCATGAGCAGCACGTCGAAGTCCCCGCCCACCAGCGCGATGTGGGAGGCCCCGGGCAGCTGCCTGAGCTGTTCGCGCACCGTGCGCCAGGAGTTCTGGACGATCTTCAGCGTGATGTACGCCGACGTGCCGTGGCCCGCCCGTTCGTGGTCCACGCGCGCGCCGAAGCCGCGGATCACGCCGTCCTCGATGAGCCGGTTGATGCGCGCGTAGGCGTTCGCCCGCGAGACGTGCACCCGTTCGGCGACCGACCGTATCGACGCGCGGCCGTCCGCCTGGAGCATCCGCAGGATGTCCTGGTCTATGGAATCCAGAGGGCGCGGGGGCGGGAGCGGCCCGCCGGGGTCCGCCCCCGCGGCCATTTGTTCAGATGCCATCTCCCCCGGCCTCCCTACCATGGACGTAATGCGTTCATTTGAGGTTGTGGAGAACCGATTGTCCACAGCGTGACGGCGCCTGTAGCCAAAATGTGCCGGCGACCGAACAATCGGTAGGTGGGGCGCGTCACAGACGCCGCGCCTCCGAAGCCGCTCCCACCAGGAGGTGCCGTCATGACGGTCATGGAGCAGCGGGGTGCCTACCGGCCGTCCCCGCCGCCCGCCTGGCAGCCCCGCACGGATCCCGCGCCGTTGCTGCCCGACGCCGAGCCCCACCGCGTCCTCGGCACCGAGGCGGCCGCGCAGGCCGACCCGGACCTGCTGCGCAGGCTGTACGCGGAGCTGGTGCGCGGCCGCCGCTACAACACGCAGGCGACCGCCCTCACCAAGCAGGGCCGCCTCGCCGTCTACCCGTCCAGCACCGGCCAGGAGGCCTGCGAGGTCGCCGCCGCGCTCGTGCTGGAGGAGCGCGACTGGCTCTTCCCGAGCTACCGCGACACCCTCGCGGTGGTGGCACGCGGCGTGGACCCCGTCGAGGCCCTCACCCTGCTGCGCGGCGACTGGCACACCGGCTACGACCCCTACGAGCACCGGGTCGCCCCGCTGTGCACGCCGCTCGCCACCCAGCTGCCGCACGCGGTCGGGCTCGCCCACGCCGCCCGCCTCAAGGGCGACGACGTGGTGGCCCTGGCCATGGTCGGTGACGGCGGCACCAGTGAGGGCGACTTCCACGAGGCGCTGAACTTCGCGGCCGTCTGGCAGGCACCGGTCGTCTTCCTCGTCCAGAACAACGGCTTCGCGATCTCCGTGCCGCTCGCCAAGCAGACCGCGGCCCCGTCGCTGGCGCACAAGGCCGTCGGCTACGGCATGCCCGGCCGGCTCGTCGACGGCAACGACGCCGCGGCCGTGCACGAGGTCCTCGGTGACGCCGTGCGGCGCGCGCGTGCGGGCGGCGGTCCCACGCTCGTGGAGGCGGTGACGTACCGCGTGGAGGCCCACACCAACGCCGACGACGCGACCCGCTACCGCGGCGACGCCGAGGTGGAGACCTGGCGCGAGCACGACCCGATCCGGCTGCTGGAGCGGGAGCTGACCGACCGCGGCCTGCTCGACGAGGCCGGCAGGCAGGCCGCGCGGGACGCCGCCGAGGAGATGGCGGCCGGTCTGCGCGAGCGGATGAACCAGGACCCCGCGCTCGACCCGATGGACCTGTTCGCCCACGTCTATGCCGAGGACACTCCCCAACTGCGCGAGCAGCGGGCCATGTTGCGCGCCGAGCTGGAGGCCGAGGCCGAGTCGGAAGGGGAGCGCCGATGACGACCGTCGCCGTCAAGCCGGCCACCATGGCGCAGGCACTCACGCGCGCGATGCGCGACGCGATGGCCGCCGACCCCGCCGTGCACGTCATGGGTGAGGACGTCGGTACCCTCGGCGGCGTCTTCCGGGTGACCGACGGGCTCGCCAAGGAGTTCGGCGAGGACCGCTGCAGGGACACCCCGCTCGCCGAGGCCGGCATCCTCGGCACGGCGGTCGGCATGGCGATGTACGGCCTGCGGCCGGTCGTGGAGATGCAGTTCGACGCGTTCGCCTACCCGGCGTTCGAGCAGCTGATCAGCCACGTCTCCCGGATGCGCAACCGCACGCGCGGCGCGATGCCGCTCCCGCTGACCATCCGCGTGCCCTACGGCGGCGGCATCGGCGGCGTCGAGCACCACAGCGACTCGTCCGAGGCGTACTACATGGCGACTCCGGGGCTCCATGTCGTCACACCCGCGACCGTCGCCGACGCCTACGGCCTGCTGCGCGCGTCGATCGCCTCCGACGACCCGGTGGTCTTCCTGGAGCCGAAGCGGCTGTACTGGTCGAAGGACTCCTGGAACCCGGAGGAGCCGACGCCCGTTGAACCGATTGGCCGTGCGGTGGTGCGGCGCTCGGGGCGGAGCGCCACGCTCATCACGTACGGGCCGTCCGTGCCCGTCTGTCTCCAGGCGGCCGAGGCGGCCCGGGCCGAGGGCTGGGACCTCGAAGTCGTCGATCTGCGCTCACTGGTGCCGTTCGACGACGAGACGGTGTGCGCCTCGGTGCGGCGGACGGGACGCGCGGTCGTCGTCCACGAGTCGGGTTCCTTCGGGGGCCCGGGCGGGGAGATCGCGGCCCGGGTCACGGAGCGCTGCTTCCATCACCTGGAGGCGCCGGTGCTGCGTGTGGCCGGGTTCGACATCCCGTATCCGCCGCCGATGCTGGAGCGCCACCACCTGCCCGGCGTGGACCGGATCCTCGACGCCGTGGGGCGTCTGCAGTGGGAGGCCGAGAGCTGATGGCACAGGTGCTGGAGTTCAAGCTCCCCGACCTCGGTGAGGGACTGACCGAGGCGGAGATCGTGCGCTGGCTGGTGGAGGTGGGCGACGTGGTCGCCGTCGACCAGCCGGTGGTCGAGGTGGAGACGGCCAAGGCGATGGTCGAGGTGCCCTGCCCGTACGGGGGCGTGGTCACCGCCCGCTTCGGCGAGGAGGGCACCGAGCTGCCGGTCGGGGCGCCGCTGCTGACGGTCGCCGTGGGGGCGCCGGCCTCCGACCGCCGGGATGCGGACTCGAGCACCCCGGCGCCGACGGCACCGGCCCCGCAGTCGTCCGGCACGGCGGCCGAGAGCACGTCCGGCTCGGGCAACGTCCTGGTCGGGTACGGCACCTCGGAGGCGCCGGCCCGCAGGCGCAGGGTACGGCCGGGGCAGCCGGCGCCTGCCGCCCCTGCCGCGTCCTCCGCGTCTGCCGGGCCCACCCAGTCCGCCGCCGCCGTCGCGTCCGCGCGGGCGAACGGGCAGGTCAGGGCCTCCTCGGACACGGTCGACGGTCCCGTCCCGGTGATCTCGCCGCTGGTCCGGCGTCTGGCCCGGGAGAACGGACTGGACCTCAGGGAGCTGACCGGCTCCGGCCCGGACGGGCTGATCCTCCGGGCGGACGTGGAGTACGCGCTGCGGGCCGCCGCCGCCCAGGACCGCCCGGCCCAGCCGTCGGCCGAACCGCACACGCGCGAGCCGTCCCCGCAGGCCTCCGCGCCGGCCGCCACCGCCCCGCACGGCGGCGTCCGCACACCGCTCAAGGGCGTCCGCGGCGCCGTCGCCGACACGCTGGCCCGCAGCCGGCGCGAGATCCCGGACGCGACGTGCTGGGTGGACGCCGACGCCACGGAGCTGATGCGGGCGCGGACCGCGATGAACGCCGCGGGCGGGCCGAAGATCTCCCTGGTCGCGCTGCTGGCGCGGATCTGCACCGCCGCCCTGGCCCGCTTCCCGGAGCTCAACTCCACGGTGGACATGGCGGCCAGGGAGATCGTCCGGTTCGACCACGTGCACCTCGGCTTCGCCGCGCAGACCGACCGCGGGCTCGTCGTGCCGGTCGTCCGGGACGCGCAGGCGCGCGACGCCGAGTCGCTGACGGCGGAGTTCGCGAGGCTCACCGAGGCGGCCCGGACCGGGACCCTGACACCGGGCGACCTCACCGGCGGCACCTTCACGTTGAACAACTACGGGGTGTTCGGCGTCGACGGTTCCACGCCGATCATCAACCACCCCGAGGCCGCCATGCTCGGCGTCGGCCGCATCGTCCCCAAGCCGTGGGTGCACGAGGGCGAGCTGGCGGTGCGGCAGGTCGTCCAGCTGTCGCTCACCTTCGACCACCGGGTGTGCGACGGCGGCACGGCGGGCGGCTTCCTGCGGTACGTGGCGGACTGCGTGGAACAGCCGGCGGTGCTGCTGCGGACGCTGTGAGGTGAGGGCGGGGGCGATGCGTGCCGTCCCCGCCGCGACCGCTTCGGGAGGCCCCGCGTACCGCCGGCCGCGCGGCCGGGTGTCCGCATGCTGTGCGCAGGGGTGGCATTGATCCTTCCGGCGCCCATACTCGGGGGGTGACCGCGTACGAGTCCCCCGGTGATCCCGGCACCCGCCCCGCGCCACGGACGGACCCCGCCGCGTACGACGCCGTCGTGCTGGCTGGCGGTGCCGCGCGGCGGCTCGGCGGTGCCGACAAGCCCGGCCTGCGGGTGGGCGGTCGGGCGCTGCTCGACCGTGTGCTGACCGCCTGCGCCGACGCCCGCGCCACGGTCGTCGTCGCCGACCCCCGGCCCACTGCCCGGCCCGTGGCCTGGGCCCGCGAGGAGCCGCCCGGCGGCGGCCCGCTCGCCGCCCTCGACGCCGGGCTCCGGCACACCGGTGCCGATCACGTCCTGGTGCTCTCCGCCGACCTGCCCTTCCTCGCCCCGGCGACGGTGCGACGGCTGCTGGCCGCGCTGCGGGCGGGCGACGCCGACGGCGCGCTGCTCACGGACGCCGACGGCCGCGACCAGCCCCTCGTCGCCGCGTACCGGTCCGCTGTCCTGCGCCGGGACCTCGCCGCGCTCTCCGCCCGGCACGGCGGCCTCGCCGGACTGCCCCTGCGCCGCCTTACCGGGGGCCTCCAGCTCACCCGTGTCGCGGACCCTGTAGCGTCCTTCGACTGCGACACCTGGGACGACATTGCCACCGCCAGGTCACGCATCAGGGAGCATGAGCACGTGTTGGACGAATGGATCTCCGCAGTCAAGGACGAGCTGGGCATCGACCTGGACGTCGACACCGGCGCCCTGCTCGACCTGGCCCGTGACGCCGCCCACGGCGTGGCCAGGCCCGCCGCGCCGCTGACCACCTTCCTCGTCGGCTACGCCGCCGCGCAGTCGGGCGGGGGTCCCGAAGCCGTCGCCGAGGCGGCCCGCAAGGCGGCGGCGCTCGCGACGCGCTGGGCCGCCGAGGACAGCCGGGGCGGGACGGACGGCGAGGACGGCGCGCCCGCCTCCGGGTCCGACGCCGGACAGGCCGATCCCGACGCCCGGCCGGACGCCGGATGACCGCGCACGGCACCCGGGACGGCCAGGAGGCCGACGACCTGGACGTCGAGGAGGCGCTCGCCCTCGTGAAGGACGCAGGCGGCCACGAGCCGGCCCGCACACCCGCCGAGTCTTCCGCGCCTTCCGTGCCTTCCGCGCCGGATGAGCGGCCCGCGTCCGCCGCCCGGCACCGGGCCACCCCCTGGCCGCAGGCCCGCGCGACCGCCGCACGGGCCCCGCGGCCCGGCTCCCGCCGTGCCCCCGTCTCCGTCCCGCTCGACGCCGCTCTCGGCCTGACCCTGGCCGCTCCCCTCGCCGCCCTCACCGACCTGCCGTCCTTCGACACGTCCGCGATGGACGGCTGGGCCGTCGCCGGGCCCGGCCCCTGGGACGTCCGGGACGAGGGCGTTCTCGCCGGGCACGCGGAGCACGGGCCGCTCACCGACGGCGAGGCCGTGCGCATCGCGACTGGCGCCCGTGTCCCGCCCGACACCACCGCCGTGCTGCGCTCCGAGCACGGCCGCACCGACGCCAAGGGCACCCTGTACGCCACCCGCGACGTCGTGCACGGCCAGGACATCCGCCCCCGTGGCCAGGAGTGCCGCATCGGCGAACAGCTCCTGTCCGCCGGAACGCTCGTCACCCCGGCCGTCCTCGGCCTGGCCGCCGCCGCCGGGTCCGACGCCCTGACCGCCGTTCCCCGCCCGCGCGTCGAGGTCCTCGTGCTCGGCGACGAGCTGCTGACCGAGGGCCTGCCGCACGACGGTCTGATCCGTGACGCCCTCGGCCCCATGCTGCCGCCCTGGCTGCGGGCGCTCGGCGCCGACGTCACCGCCGTCCGACGGCTCGGGGACGACGCCGAGGCGCTGCACCGGGCGCTCACCGCCTCCGACGCCGACGTCGTCGTCACCACCGGCGGCACGGCCGCGGGACCCGTCGACCACGTCCACCCCACCCTGCGCCGCATCGGTGCCGAGCTCCTCGTGGACGGGGTCGAGGTGCGCCCCGGCCATCCGATGCTGCTGGCCCGCATCAAGGACGACCAGCACCTCGTCGGCCTGCCCGGCAACCCGCTGGCGGCCGTGTCGGGTCTGCTCACCCTGGCCGAGCCGCTGCTGCGGACCCTGGCGGCCCGGCCGGTTCCGGAGCCGTACACGCTGCCGCTCCGGGACGCGGTCCACGGGCACCCTCATGACACCCGGCTCGTCCCCGTCGTGCTGCGCGGTGACCGCGCGGTGCCGCTGCACTACAACGGACCGGCCATGCTGCGCGGTATCGCGGCGGCCGACGCCCTGGCCGTCGTACCGCCGGGTGGTGCGCGGCCGGGTCAGGAGACGGAAGTGCTCGACCTCCCTTGGGCCACCGGTGGAATCGGAGTGTGTTTCACGTGAAACTTCCGGGCCATGATGCGATCGCCCGTCAGGCGGACGAACAGTTCGTGACCCACCGGGTGAAACTGCCCCGGCAGATGGTGGAACACCCGATCCGCCAGGTCCTCAAGCGGTTGTCCATGGCCCTGGTGGTCCTCGTGGTGACCGCGACGATCGTCTACATGGACCGCGAGGGTTACGGCGACAACGCCGACAACTCCGTCGATCTCCTCGACGCCTTCTACTACGCGACCGTCACGCTCTCCACCACCGGATACGGTGACATCACGCCCGTGAGCGACGCCGCCCGGCTCACCAACATCTTCGTCATCACGCCGCTGCGTGTGCTGTTCCTGATCATCCTGGTCGGCACCACGCTGGAGGCCCTCACCGAACGCACTCGGGAGGAATGGCGACTGAACCGCTGGAGGTCCACCTTGCGCGATCACACCGTCGTCATCGGCTTCGGCACCAAGGGCCGGTCGGCGATCCAAACCGTGTGCGCGACGGGCCTGAAGAAGGAACAGGTCGTGGTGGTCGACCCCAGCGCCAAGGCGATCGACGCCGCGAGCGCCTACGGCTACGCGGGCGTCATCGGCGACGCGACGCGCAGCGAGGTGCTGCGCCGGGCGGAGGTCCACCGGGCGCGGCAGATCATCATCGCGACCCAGCGCGACGACACGGCCGTGCTGGTGACGCTGACGGCCCGGCAGATGAACCGCGGCGCCAAGATCGTGGCCGCCGTGCGCGAGGAGGAGAACGCGCCGCTGCTGAGGCAGTCCGGCGCCGACGCCGTCATCACCAGCGCCAGCGCCGCCGGCCGGCTGCTCGGCCTGTCCGTGCTCAGCCCCGCCGCCGGCATGGTGATGGAGGACATCATCCAGCAGGGCAGCGGGCTCGACATCGTCGAACGGCCGGCGATAAAGGCCGAGGTGGGCAAGTCACCGCGGCAGATCGACGATCTGGTACTGAGCGTCGTACGAGGGCACCGGGTGCTCGGATACGACGATCCGGCCGTCGGCACGGTGCAGTTGACGGACCGGCTCATCACCATCGTGCGCGCGACGCCGGGCACGCAGGTCGCGCCCGACTCCCGGCCGATTCCGCAGGACTGACCACGGGCGGCCCGACGCCGCGGGACCGGCCGTTCGCGGTCGGTCCCGGCGGAGCGCGGCCGGGCGGGGCGTGCGGCCGAACGGAGCGCGCGGCGGGGCGACCGCTCGCGGTCGACGGCTACTTGCGGTTGTAGAGGCGCATCGTGATCGGTCCGAAGACCAGCACGAGCAGCGCCGCCCAGCCGAGCGTCCAGGCGACCTCGGCCGCCGGCCAGTCGCCCGCCATCAGGCCGCGCACCGCGGACGCGAGGTGGGTGACCGGGCTGTTGTTGACGAAGGCCTGGAGCCAGCCCGGCATGGTTTTCGGGTCCACGAAGACGTTGGACAGGAAGGTCAGCGGGAAGATCACCATCATGCTGACGCCCATGACCGACTTCTCGGTGCGCAGCATCAGACCGAACATCGTCCAGATCCACGAGAACGCGAACGAGAAGACGATCAGCAGCGTGATCCCGGCGACCACGCCGCCCACGCCGCCGTCGGGCCGGTAGCCGAGAACCAGGCCGACGGTGAGCATCACGACCGACGCGATGGCGTACCGCAGGGCGTCGCCGAGCAGATAGCCCACCATCGTGGAGGGCCGCCAGATCGGCAGGCTGCGGAAGCGGTCGAAGACGCCCTTCTCGATGTCCGTGTTCACCGAGACGCCGGTGTACATCGTGATCATCACCACCGACATCACGAGGATGCCCGGCAGCAGGAACTGGATGTACTCCTTCGGCGACCCGGCCAGCGCCCCGCCGAACAGGTACGTGTACATCAGCACCATCATGATCGGGAACGCCGTGACGTCGAACAACTGCTCCGGCACGTGCTTGATCTTCAGCATGGCCCGCCAGCCGAACGTCAGCGAGGCCGACAGCGCGCTGGGGCGCGGCGGACGCTCCTTGGCCACGAGCAGTGCGGTGAGCGACTCGGCGCTGACCGGGGCGAGTTCACCGGTCTCGGGGGTCGTCGCGGTGCTCATGCCGCCACCTCGTCCTTCGGGTCGCGGGCGTCCTGCCCGTCGTGGGTGTCGTGTCCGGTGAGGGCGAGGAAGACCTCGTCCAGGCTGGGCTGTCCCAGCGAGAAGTTGTCGACGGTGACACCCGCGCGGGCCAGTTCGCCGAGCGCGCGGGCGGCCTGCTCGGCCGCGGTGTCCTGTCCGGCGGCCGAACCGAGGCGGGCCGTCAGCGCCAGCGGGTCGGGCTCCGGCTGCACGCGCGCGTCCAGGGCGCGCAGCAGGACGTCCGCCGCGAGCTCCCGCTGCTGGGCGTCCCGCAGCCGCAGATGGACGGTGCCGGCGCCGACGGACGCCTTCAGCTCGCCCTTCGTGCCCTCCGCGATGACCTTGCCGCGGTCGATGACGGCGATCCGGGACGCCAGCTGGTCGGCCTCGTCCAGGTACTGCGTGGTCAGCAGCACGGTCGTGCCCTGCGCGACGACCGCGCGGACGATGTCCCACACCTGGTTGCGGCTGCGCGGGTCGAGGCCGGTGGTCGGCTCGTCCAGGAAGAGCAGGTCCGGTGTGTTGAGGATGGACGCGGCGATGTCGATGCGGCGCCGCATGCCGCCCGAGTAGTGCTTGACCTGTTTCGCCGCCGCGTCCGACAGCCCGAAGGCCTCCAGCAGCTGGGCGGCGCGCTCCCGGGCGGCCTTCTTGTGGTGCCCGAGGAGCCGGGCCAGCAGCACCAGGTTCTCCGTGCCGGTGAGGTCCTCGTCCACGGACGCGTACTGGCCGGTGAGGCTGACCCGGCCACGCACCTCGTCCGCCTCGCGCACGACGTCGTGTCCGAAGACGTGGGCCTGGCCGCCGTCGGGCCGCAGAAGGGTGGCGAGCATCTTCACGGTGGTGGTCTTGCCGGCGCCGTTGGGGCCGAGGACCCCGTAGACCGTGCCGGCCGGCACGGACAGGTCGACCCCGTCGACGGCCCGGGTCTCGCCGAAGGTCTTCACCAGGCCCGCGGTCTCGATCGCCAGTCCGGACGTCTGTGTGCTCATGCTGAGGGTCCTTCCGCGAGCTCCGCTACGCAGGGGAGACTTTTACCGTCGCTCAAACTCATCGCTTCCGCACATGGGTTTCGCCGCGAACCGGTCCAAGGACCGAGCCACCCGGGACCGCGGACGCAGGACCACGGGGAGCGGAGACGCAGGACCACGGACCCAGGACCACGGCGGGCGGAGACGCAGGACCACGGGGGCGGGGCACGGGACCGGGCGGGGCGAGGAGTCGCGCGGGGCGAGGAGTAGCGTCCCCTTCATGCATGCGATCACGATTCCCGAACCTGGAGGGCCCGAGGCGCTGGTGTGGGACGAGGTCCCCGACCCGGTGCCCGGCGAGGGCGAGGTCCTGGTCGAGGTGGCGGCCGGCGCCGTCAACCGGGCCGACATCCTGCAGCGGCAGGGCCACTACGACCCGCCGCCCGGCGCGTCCCCCTACCCCGGCCTGGAGTGCTCCGGGCGGATCGCCGCCATCGGCACCGGAGTGTCCGGGTGGGCCGTCGGCGACGAGGTGTGCGCGCTGCTGTCCGGCGGCGGCTACGCCGAGAAGGTCGCCGTGCCCGCGGGCCAGCTGCTGCCCGTACCGAAGGGGGTCGGCCTGACGCAGGCCGCGGCGCTCCCCGAGGTGGTCTGCACGGTCTGGTCGAACGTCTTCATGGTCGCCCACCTGCGCCCGGGAGAGACGCTGCTCGTGCACGGCGGCTCCAGCGGCATCGGCACCATGGCGATCCAGCTCGCCAAGGCCGTCGGTGCCAAGGTCGCCGTCACCGCGGGCACGCCGGAGAAGCTGGAGCAGTGTGCCCGGCTGGGTGCGGACATCCTGGTCAACTACCGGGAGCAGGACTTCGTCGCCGAGGTCAAGAAGGCCACGGACGGGGCGGGCGCCGACGTCATCCTCGACAACATGGGCGCCAAGTACCTCGACCGCAACGTCCAGACCCTCGCCGTCAACGGCCGCCTCGCGATCATCGGCATGCAGGGCGGCGTCAAGGGCGAGCTGAACATCGGCGCGCTGCTTCGCAAGCGGGCCGCCATCAGCGCGACCTCGCTGCGCGCCCGCCCGCTGGAGGAGAAGGCGGCGATCGTCGCGGCCGTACGGGAGCACGTCTGGCCGCTGATCGACGGGGGCCATGTGCGTCCGGTCGTCGACCGCGAGATCCCGATGCCGGACGCGGCCGCCGCCCACCGGGTCGTGGAGGAGAGCGGCCACGTCGGCAAGGTGCTGCTGGTGGCGCCGTAGCGCCACGCGCCGGGCCGCGTCGGCCCAGGGCCTGTCGTCTGTCGTCTGGATCAGCCCGGGCCGTGAGACGCCACGCCTCTTGCTCTTGGCCACCCTTGACGCCGGGACGACCCGAACGACGACGGGCCTCAGGTGCGCCGCAGTCGCAGGCCGAGGAAGGCGAGGCCCAGGCCGAGGCCGATGAGGACCAGGCCACTGCCCAGCGGCAGGATGCGCAGCGGTGGTCCGACGGCCCGCTCGGAGGGCGCGACCGCCTGCGGCGCGGCCGTCCCCCGCACGGTGTCCGACGGCACCGGCACGGCGTCCTGACTCGCCGCGTCCTCGGGTACGGCGGTGGCGGCCGGTCTCCTGGGAAGGCCGCCGCCGTCGTGGCTGCCGCCGGTCCGGCCGGCGGCGGGATCGTCGCCGTCCCGCCGTTTGTCCAGGTCCTCCCCGCGCCGCCCCGGCCGCGCCCGTCCCTCACCGGGGACGCTGCCGGCCCGGGACGGCTGCCCGGCTGCGGACGGCTCGGGCCGCTCGGGCCGCTCGGTCCGCTCGGACGGCGAGGCGGAGCGGGACCGGGCCACGGCGGCCGGGCGGGAGCCCGGGGCCGGAACGGACGCGGACGCCGCCGCCGACGCGGACGAGGCGGCGGAGGCTGTCGCCGAGGGGGAGCCGGGCATCGAGGGCGAGGCGGACGCCGAGGCCCTGCTGCCGGACGCCGGCTCGGTGGCGTGCGACAGGCCGGTACGGGGCGGTACTTCGGCGGCGTGCGACAGGCCTGCCCGGGGCGGTGCTGCTGCGGCGTGCGACAGGCCGACGTGGCCGGGACCGTATGGCGCTGCCGCCGCACCTGAGGTCAGGGCGGCCAGCAGCGCCGTTGCCCGGAGGATGCGCAGCCAGGAAGTCACCGTACAAGCTTCACATTCACCGAAATATTCGGCATTCCGTGACCCGCCAACGGATTGATCACGGTTCCCCGGGGTCACCGCCGTGACGGCATGTCCGGTGCGAGAGAATGGCGGCATGGAGATGCCGAGGAACGAAAGGTCGCCGGAGAACCCGCAGATCCTGGTTGTCGGCCAGGACGGCATGGCGCTCAGCGGCGGCAACGGAGACGAGGACTCCCGCGAGATCCCGGTCACGGAGCAGGTGGAGCAGCCTGCGAAGGTCATGCGCATCGGCAGCATGATCAAGCAGCTCCTGGAGGAGGTGCGCGCGGCTCCCCTGGACGAGGCGAGCCGGGTCCGGCTGAAGGAGATCCACGCCAGCTCGGTCAAGGAGCTGGAGGACGGCCTGGCGCCGGAGCTCGTCGAGGAGTTGGAGCGGCTCTCCCTGCCCTTCACGGACGAGGCGACCCCGAGCGACGCCGAACTGCGGATCGCGCAGGCCCAGTTGGTGGGCTGGCTGGAAGGTCTCTTCCACGGGATCCAGACCACGCTGTTCGCCCAGCAGATGGCGGCGCGCGCCCAGTTGGAGCAGATGCGGCGCGCCCTGCCCCCGGGCGTCGGCCACGAGGGCGAGGAGGACCACCCGGCGGGTCGCTCGGGTGGGCCGTACCTGTAACGAGCCGACAAAGGGCCCGGCGCCGCAAGCGCCGGGCCCTTTGCTGTGCCGGTCAGGACGACGGGGGGTAGCCCGTCGAGACCTTGAGGGTGATCTCCGGCATGTCGTTGGGGTCGACGTCCGTGTCGGGCGGGGGGAACTGGTCCCTGACCGAGCCCTCGCCGAACGTGTTCTCGTCGACCTCCTCGATCTTCAGCTGCCAGCCCGCGGCCTGGGCGCACTCCTTGACCGACTTGATGTACTTAAACGTGAAGTCGGGGAGCCTGATCTTGTCGGGGTCGTTGTACGACTCCTGGGGCTCCTCGCACTGGTCCTTCGCGATCGTCTTCGACACGTCCGGCCCCCGGTAGCCCGCCGCCTTCGACGGGGAACCCGACACGCTCGCGCTGCTGCTTCCGCCGCCCGCCGTTTCGTCGTCGCCGTCGCCGTTGCTCAGCGTCAGGGCCACGATCAGGCCGACGACCGCCACCACCGACACCACGATCGAGCCGATGATGACCGGCTTGTTGTTCCTGCCGCCGCCCGTGGAGCCGACGGCCGTCGAGTGCTGCGGCGTGATGTTGTACGGCGGCGGGGTCGAGGGCTGGTAGCCGCCCTGCTGCGGGTAGCCGTACGCCGGGGACGGGGTAGGCGTGCCGTACGGGTGCGGGGTCGAGGGCTGGTTCGGGTGGTACGGCGTCTGGACGTGGCCCGACGGCGCCGGGGTGCTCTGGTCGACCGGCGGGAACACCGCCGAGCCGACGCCCGCGCCGCTCGACGTCTGCGCGCCCGGCACGATGCTCGGCGCGGCGACCTGGAAGGACGACGCCACGCGCAGGCACTCGGTGCGCATCGCCTCGGCGCTCGGGAAGCGCTCGTTCGGGTTCTTCTTCAGCGCGCGGGTGATCAGCGCGTCCACGGCGGGCGGCAGCGCGCGGTTGATGGAGGACGCCGTGACCGGCTCCTCCTGCACGTGTGCGTACGCGATCGCCAGCGGCGAGTCCGCGTCGAACGGCAGCCGCCCGGTGACCAGTTGGAACAGCATGATGCCGACCGAGTACAGGTCGGAGCGGGCGTCGACGCCGCGGCCGAGGGCCTGCTCCGGCGACAGGTACTGCGGGGTGCCGACGACCATGCCGGTCTGCGTCATCGACGTGACGCCGGACTGCATGGCGCGCGCGATGCCGAAGTCCATGACCTTGACCACGCCGCGCTTGGTCATCATCACGTTGCCCGGCTTGATGTCCCGGTGGACCAGGCCCATCTCGTGGCTGATCTCCAGCGCGGCGAGCACGTCCGCGGTGACCTTCAGCGCCTTGTCGGCGGGCATCGCGCCGTACTGCCGTACGTCCTCGTCGAGCACCGAGCCGAGCGGGCGGCCCTCGATGTACTCCATGACGATGTACGGCGTCGTCATGCCGTCGAGGTCGTCCTCGCCGGTGTCGAAGACCGAGACGATGTTCGTGTGCGTGAGCTTCGCCACGGCCTGGGCCTCGCGGCGGAAGCGCTCGCGGAAGGCCTGCTCGCGGCCGAGTTCGGTGTGAAGTGTCTTGATCGCGACCTGGCGGTCCAGCACGCTGTCGTAGGCGAGATGCACCGAGGCCATGCCGCCCTCGCCGAGCAAGTCGCGCAGCTGATAGCGGCCGCCGGCGAGCGCACGCCCCGCGTACCGGCCCTGAGCGCCGTCCTGGCTCATCGTTCTGCGTCCCCCATAGCCCTGCAGGCGCCGGCTTTTGTCGGTGACCCGTCAGTGATCCAATGTGCTATTCCCGGCCAAGTCTGCCCCAGGCCACTGACACGTCAAGCTCGGTGCCCGTTCCGTGACCGTACGCGAAAGAAGCGTCGCGGAAGCGTTACAGCGGACGTACTACCGGTACACAGAATTTGCACTACCGGGCGCCCGGCCGGTTTGATGACCGGTCCGTCTCATGCCGGCCCCGGCCTCCGTCTCGCACCGGAGCCCGGCGCGGAGGCTGTAGCGTGGCCGACGGAGACCGTAACAACACCGCGCGCATCGCGGGCAGAAACGACGGCGAGGACTGATGGCACAGCAGCAGCGCGCTCAGGGCCCGTCCGACCCCGAGGCGACTGGCGGCGGTATGTCAGACGCGCCGGAGCACTGGGGCAACGGCGGGCTGGTCGGCGACGGCCGGTACCGGCTGACCCACAGGCTCGGCCGGGGCGGCATGGCCGAGGTGTTCGCCGCCGAGGACCTCCGCCTCGGACGCACCGTCGCGGTCAAGCTGCTGCGCGCCGACCTCGCCGAGGACCCGGTCTCCAAGGCCCGCTTCACGCGCGAGGCGCAGTCGGTGGCCGGCCTCAACCACCACGCGATCGTCGCCGTGTACGACTCCGGCGAGGACGTCGTGGGCGGCCAGTCGGTGCCGTACATCGTGATGGAGCTCGTCGAGGGCCGCACGATCCGCGATCTGCTGCTGAACGCCGAGGCGCCCGGACCCGAGCAGGCCCTGATCATCGTCTCGGGTGTCCTGGAGGCGCTGGCCTACTCGCACCAGCACGGCATCGTGCACCGCGACATCAAGCCCGCCAACGTCATCATCACGCACAACGGCGCCGTGAAGGTCATGGACTTCGGCATCGCGCGCGCCCTGCACGGGGCGTCCACGACGATGACGCAGACCGGCATGGTCATGGGCACCCCGCAGTACCTCTCCCCGGAGCAGGCGCTCGGCAAGGCCGTCGACCACCGCTCCGACCTGTACGCCACGGGCTGCCTGCTGTACGAACTCCTCGCGCTGCGCCCGCCGTTCACGGGCGAGACCCCGCTGTCGGTGGTCTACCAGCACGTCCAGGACATCCCGACGCCGCCGTCCGAGACGTCCGACGGCTGCCCGCCCGAGCTCGACGGCCTCGTCATGCGCTCGCTGGCGAAGGACCCCGACGACCGCTTCCAGACCGCCGAGGAGATGCGCGGCCTGGTCCAGTACGGCCTGCAGATGCTGTACGACCAGGGCGGGCACACCGGCACCTGGAACACCGGCCCGGTCGCCATGCACGACGGCCGGCACACCCCGGCCGCGGGCTTCGCCGGGACGGCCGCCATGCCGCACCCCGACGCCCACGGCACCGCGCAGATCCCGCAGCCGATCCTGCCCGCCGGGTACGGCGGTGGCGACGACGGCGGGTTCGAGGGCCGCGGCAACCAGGGCGGCGGGCGCGGCAAGCTGTGGATTCTCGCGGTGCTCGCGGTGATCGCCATCGCGGCGGGCGTCGCGCTGGCCCTCAACAACGGCGGCTCCGGCGGCGGCGGGACCGGCACGACGCAGTCGCCGACGACCTCGGAGACCACCAAGGACGAGAAGGCCAGCGAGACGCCGAGCGACGACGCGTCGGAGGGGCCCACCGACACGGACACTGACCAGGGCACCGGCTCGGGCTCGAACCCGGACTGGACGCCGTCCTCCACGCCGTCGTTCACGCCGTCCCCGAGCTACACGGGCGAGCCGAGCGAGGAGCCGACGACGGGCGAGCCGACGACCGGGCCGACCGGCGAGCCGTCGGACGACGAGACGCCCCCGGAGCCGTCCGAGACGCCGGAGCCGCCGACGGGCGGGACGCTCAACGGCGGCACTGTCGGCGGTGACGACGGCGAATAGCCGCGGCTGACCAGCAGCTTTTCCGCCACGCGCGCGTGCGGCCCCGAAAACGGGCCCCACGCGCGCGTGCGTTTCCAGGCGGGCGCGTGCCGCTCAGCCGCCGGTCGTTCAACCGGCGACCGGCAACCGGCGACCGGCAACCGGCGACCGGCGACCGGCGACCGGGTACTGGCAACCGGCGACCGGCAGTCGGCAGCCGCCGGCCGCCAGACCACGGCCGTTGTGCCGTCAGTCGGCGAAGGCGTCGCACACGGCGTCGTACTCCCGTGTCCACCACACCGCCAGCGCCGACGCCGCCGGGAACTGCGGGTCCGCGCGGGTGTCGCCGCGCTCGTAGTGCCAGCGCAGCATCCAGAAGTCGTTCAGGCGCTCCCACCAGACGCGGTGCACGGCCGCGGCGAGTTCGGAGGGCGTGGCCCCGGTCGTCCGCCGGTACGCGCGCGCGTAGGCGCGCACCTTCGGCAGGTCGAGCGGGCCGGCGGGGCGGACGAAGAAGATCGCGGCGGCGCGTACCGCCTCCTCCGCGCGGGGCTGCACGCCGAGCCGGTCCCAGTCGACGATCGCGGCGGGCACGTCGTCCTTGTAGAGCACGTTGAACGGGTGGAAGTCCCCGTGTACCCAGCCCACCGAACCGCCGCGCGGCGGGCGCCGGCCGGCGTGCTGTTCCAGGAGCGCGCGCCGCTCGACGAGACGGTGACGGGCCAGTTCGTCGAAGGAGTCGGCCGGTTGGTGGCGGCGTACGCGGGCCAGGAGGTCGTCGATGAGGGCGAACGTGTCGTCCGGGTCGGCGCTCTCGGCGCGCGCATCGGCGCCGCCGGGGGCGCTGGCGCGTGCGCCGTCGGGAGCGGGATGCGCAGGGCGCGCCCCCGTGTCCTTCTCGCGCGCCGGCATCACGCGCTCCAGTCCGGCGTGCACCACCCCCAGCAGCGCGCCGAGGCGTCCGCACTGGGCGGTGCCGAGCTGGCCGCCGTGGCGGTGGCGGCCGTCGATCCAGGGGTGCAGCGCGTAGGCGGAGCCGCCGACGACGGCGACCGTGCGTCCGTCGCGGCCGGGCAGCGGCGGGGCGACCGGGACGCCCAGGTCGGCCAGGCGCTGGGTGGCCCGGTGCTGGCGGGCGATGGCGGCCGGGTCGGCGGTGTCCGGGTCGAAGTGGTGCTTGAGGAAGTAGCGGCCGCGGGTCGTGCACAGGCGGTAGCCGCGGTTGAGCAGACCTTGGTCGACGGGCTCGCAGGTGAGCGGGGAGCCGGCGGCGAAGCGGCTGAGGAGGGCGCCCAACGGAGGCGCATGAGGCACAGGGGGTGGTACACGGAAGCGCGGCACGCGCCGAATGCTAGGGCACCGAACGGCCCTGTGAGCTGGGCGTTGTCACAGACAGTCGCCCCCAGTCGCAATCGGTCACACTGCGCTGCGGAAGTGGCGTTCGGCGCCGCCCTCCGTGCTGTGCACGCTGCAGAACCGGGGCTCCAGACGCAGGTACACGGGCTCGTACGGCTCGCCGTCCACGAGCCGGGGCGCCGGTCCGAACCGGTCGAGTTCGGCGGCCGTCGGCTCGTGCGCCTCGCAGCGCCCCACGATCTGCACGGACCACGTGTCCTCGCCGGCCCGGGCGCTGCTCAGGTTGTCGGAGCCGTACGCGACGACGCTTCCCGTGCAGGCCCGGTGGTAGCCGCAGCTGCGGGGCATGCGCAGCAGGATCCGGCCGTCCACCACGATGTGCCGGGCGAAGGCCAGGAAGGGCAGGGCGCGCAGGCTCGCGGCCACCCGGCCGTACGCGGTGCGGCCGAGCAGGCCGACGGCGAGCTGTTCGTCGGAGGGCATGCACTCACTGTGCGGGTGGGGGAAGCGACGGCACCAGAGTCGACGGCCCCGCAATAGCGGGACGTAAGTCCCGAACAATGCGTGCCCCGGCTCCGCTTCCTGTTCCGGCCGTGTCCCCGTGCCCGGCCGCGCTCAGCGTTTCTCGGCCTGGATCCGTGCCACGTACGCGGCGGCCTGGGAACGCCGCTGCATTCCGAGTTTCGACAGCAGGCCGGACACGTAATTCTTGATCGTTTTCTCGGCGAGGTGCAGCCGTTCCCCGATCGCGCGATTGGTGAGCCCTTCGCCGATCAGTTCCAGAATCCGGCGCTCCTGGGGGGTGAGTTCCGCGAGCTCGTCGTCCTCGCGCGGGCCGCCGCCGTCCCGCAGCCGTTCCAGCACGCGCGCGGTGGCGACCGGGTCGAGCAGGGACTTCCCGGCGGCCACGTCGCGCACGGCGGCCAGCAGTTCCGTGCCCCGGATCGCCTTCAGGACGTAGCCGGAGGCGCCCGCCACGATCGCGTCGAAGAGGGCCTCGTCGTCGGCGAAGGACGTCAGCATCAGGCACTTGACGGACTCGTCCCGGGAGCGGATCTCGCGGCACACCTCGACGCCGCTGCCGTCCGGCAGGCGCACGTCCAGCACCGCCACGTCGGGTCGGCCGGCCGGGATCCGGGCCAGCGCGTCGGCGGCCGTGGCGGCCTCGCCGACCACCTCCATGTCGTCCTCGCCGGCGAGCAACTCGCGCACGCCCCGGCGCACGACCTCGTGGTCATCGAGGAGAAAAACCCGGATTTTTCCGTCTTCGCCCACGGCGTCAGTCTCACACACGAACTCTTCCCGTGCCCGGGGTGCCCGGGATAACGTGCCGTTGTTCCGGCCCCCTGCAAGGCTGTGATCAGTGCCGTGACCAGCGGCTCCTCCCAGGATCTGCGAGGTACTCGGATCTCCAGGTGAAAGTACTTGGAAATCCAAGGAAAAACGCAGGTCAGGAGGGGTTTCACAGAAATGTGGAGCACTGGGTAACGTGATTCTTGCAGGGCGCTCGCCGGGGCACCTGTCACGCCTGTTCCCGGCCGAGTGGCACCCACCCCGTGCCCGGAGGTCCAGAACAGGTGAGCCGCACTGGCCTACCGGCAACCCCGGGGGCCGGACCGACGGAGGAGCACACGTGACCGTGGAGAGCACTGCCGCGCCCAAGCCGCGACGCAGCGCCGGAAGCAAAGCCGGCACCACCGGCGCCAAGCGCGCCACCAGCACGACGCGCGCGAAGAAGGGCGGCGAGCCCCAGCTCGTGCAGCTGCTGACGCCCGAGGGCAAGCGCGTGAAGAACGCCGAGTTCGACAAGTACGTCGCCGGCATCACCCCCGACGAGCTCCGCGGCCTGTACCGCGACATGGTGCTCACCCGCCGCTTCGACGCCGAGGCCACCGCCCTGCAGCGCCAAGGCGAGCTGGGCCTGTGGGCCTCGCTGCTCGGCCAGGAGGCCGCCCAGATCGGCTCCGGCCGCGCCCTGCGCGACGACGACTACGTCTTCCCGACCTACCGCGAGCACGGCGTGGCCTGGTGCCGCGGCGTCGACCCGACGAACCTGCTCGGCATGTTCCGCGGCGTCAACAACGGCGGCTGGGACCCGAACGGCAACAACTTCCACCTCTACACGATCGTCATCGGCTCCCAGACGCTGCACGCCACGGGCTACGCCATGGGCATCGCCAAGGACGGCGCCGACTCGGCGGTCATCGCCTACTTCGGCGACGGCGCGTCCAGCCAGGGCGACGTGGCGGAGGCGTTCACCTTCTCCGCGGTCTACAACGCCCCCGTGGTGTTCTTCTGCCAGAACAACCAGTGGGCGATCTCCGAGCCGACCGAGAAGCAGTCCCGCGTGCCGCTGTACCAGCGCGCGCAGGGCTTCGGCTTCCCGGGCGTGCGCGTGGACGGCAACGACGTGCTGGCCTCCCTCGCGGTCACCAAGTGGGCCCTGGAGCGGGCCCGCAGCGGCGAGGGCCCCACGCTGGTCGAGGCGTACACGTACCGGATGGGCGCCCACACCACCTCCGACGACCCCACGCGCTACCGCCACGACGACGAGCGCGCCGCCTGGGAGGCCAAGGACCCGATCCTGCGCCTTCGCCGTCACCTGGAGTCCGCAAACCACGCGGACGAGGGATTCTTCGCGGAACTGGAGGCGGAGAGCGAGGCGTTGGGCAAACGAGTGCGCGAAGCGGTCCGCGCCATGCCGGACCCGGACCACTTCGCCATCTTCGAGAACGTGTACGCGGACGGACACGCGCTCGTGGACGAGGAGCGAGCTCAGTTCGCCGCCTACCAGGCGTCGTTCGCGGACGCAGACGGGGGTAAGTGACATGGCAGAGAAGATGGCCCTGGCCAAGGCGATCAACGAGTCGCTGCGCCGCGCCCTTGAGGCGGACCCGAAGGTCCTCGTCATGGGCGAGGACGTCGGCAAGCTCGGCGGTGTCTTCCGTGTGACGGACGGCCTGCAGAAGGACTTCGGCGAGAGCCGCGTCATCGACACCCCGCTCGCCGAGTCCGGCATCGTCGGCACGGCGATCGGCCTCGCCCTGCGCGGCTACCGCCCGGTGGTGGAGATCCAGTTCGACGGCTTCGTCTTCCCGGCGTACGACCAGATCGTCACGCAGCTCGCGAAGATGCACGCCCGTTCGCTGGGCAAGGTCAAGATGCCCGTCGTCGTCCGCATCCCCTACGGCGGCGGCATCGGCGCGGTGGAACACCACTCGGAATCCCCCGAGTCGCTGTTCGCGCACGTGGCGGGCCTGAAGATCGTCTCCCCGTCGAACGCGTCCGACGCGTACTGGATGATGCAGCAGGCCATCCAGAGCGACGACCCGGTGATCTTCTTCGAGCCCAAGCGCCGCTACTGGGACAAGGGCGAGGTCAGCACCGAGGCGATCCCCGACCCGCTGCACAAGGCACGCGTGGTCCGTGAGGGCACCGACCTGACCCTCGCCGCCTACGGCCCCATGGTGAAGCTCTGCCAGGAGGCCGCCGACGCGGCGGCCGAGGAGGGCAAGTCCCTGGAGGTCCTGGACCTGCGCTCGGTCTCCCCGCTGGACTTCGACGCGATCCAGGCGTCGGTCGAGAGGACCCGCCGCCTGGTGGTCGTCCACGAGGCGCCGGTGTTCTTCGGCTCCGGCGCGGAGATCGCCGCGCGCATCACGGAGCGCTGCTTCTACCACCTGGAGGCCCCGGTGCTCCGGGTCGGCGGCTACCACGCGCCGTACCCGCCGGCCCGCCTGGAGGAGTCGTACTTGCCCGACCTGGACCGGGTACTCGATGCCGTCGACCGCTCGCTGGCGTACTGAGGAGAGGGTCGTGACGACGATGACGGAAGCGTCCGTGCGCGAGTTCAAGATGCCCGACGTGGGCGAGGGACTCACCGAGGCCGAGATCCTCAAGTGGTACGTACAGCCGGGCGACACGGTCACCGACGGCCAGGTGGTGTGCGAGGTCGAGACGGCCAAGGCGGCCGTCGAACTGCCCATCCCCTACGACGGCGTGGTCCGCGAACTGCACTTCCCCGAGGGCACCACGGTCGACGTGGGCACGTCGATCATCGCGGTCGAGGTGGCGGGCGGCGCGCCCGCGGCCGGGGCCCCGGTCCAGGAGGCCGTCGAGCCGCAGGCCGAGGAGCCCGCGGCGCACGGTGCGGGCCGCCAGGCGGTCCTCGTCGGCTACGGCGTGGCGACGTCCTCGACCCGCCGCCGCCCCCGCAAGGGCGCGGAGGCGCGGACCCCGGAGGCGCGGACCCCGGAGGCGGCGAAGGCGGTCCAGTCCGAGCTGAACGGGCACGGCGGTACGCCCGCGGCGCCCGCCGTCCCCGCCGCGGCGCCCGCCCCTGCCGCCGCCCCGGCCGGGCAGGCGCGTCCGCTGGCGAAGCCGCCGGTGCGGAAGCTGGCGAAGGACCTGGGCGTGGACCTGGCCACGGTGCTGCCGTCCGGCCCGGACGGCATCATCACGCGCGAGGACGTCCACGCCGCGGCGTCGCGGCCGAAGGCCCCGGAGCAGGCCGAGCCCGAGGCCCGGCCCGCCCCGGCGGTCCCGGACCGGGCGGCCCCGCCCGCGACCGCCGTCTCCTACGACACGGCGCGCGAGACCCGTGTCCCGGTGAAGGGCGTCCGCAAGGCGACGGCGGCGGCGATGGTGGGCTCGGCGTTCACCGCGCCGCACGTCACGGAGTTCGTGACGGTCGATGTGACGCGGACCATGAAGCTGGTCGAGGAGCTGAAGCAGGACAAGGAGTTCACGGGCCTGCGTGTGAACCCGCTGCTCCTCATCGCGAAGGCCCTGCTGGTCGCCATCAAGCGGAACCCGGACATCAACGCGTCCTGGGACGAGGCGAACCAGGAGATCGTGGTCAAGCACTACGTCAACCTGGGCATCGCGGCGGCCACCCCGCGCGGCCTGATCGTCCCGAACATCAAGGACGCGCACGCCAAGACGCTGCCGCAGCTGGCCGAGTCCCTGGGTGAGCTGGTGTCCACGGCGAGGGACGGCAAGACCTCGCCGGCCGCGATGCAGGGCGGCACGGTCACCATCACCAACGTCGGCGTCTTCGGCGTCGACACCGGCACGCCGATCCTCAACCCCGGCGAGTCGGCGATCCTCGCGGTGGGCGCGATCAAGCCCCAGCCGTGGGTCCACAAGGGGAAGGTGAAGCCGCGTCAGGTCACCACGCTGGCGCTGTCCTTCGACCACCGCCTGGTGGACGGGGAGCTGGGCTCGAAGGTCCTGGCGGACGTGGCGGCGATCCTGGAACAGCCGAAGCGGCTGATCAGCTGGGCGTAGCCCGCGGGGCGCGAAGCCCCGGGAACGTCACACGCGGGAGCCGCGCACCTCACGGGGTGCGCGGCTCCCGCGCGCGTAGGCGACGGCGCGGGCGGCTCCCGCCGGGTCGTGTGCCGCCCGGGCGGCGCCCCGTCGGGCCGCGCACCGTGCAGCCCGGCGGCGCCGGGACGGCTGGCCCGGTTCACGCCGGGCCGCGCACCGTCTTCACCCGGTTCACGCCGGGTCGTGTACCGCCTTCGGGCGGCGTCCCGCCGAGAGCCACGCCGTGCAGCCCGGCGGCGCCGGGACGGTTGGCCCGGTTCACGCCCGGACGTGCGCCGCCTTCACCCGGGTCACGCCGGGACGCGTACCGCCTCCGCCCGGCTCACGCCCGGACGCGCACCGTCACCGCCCGGCTCACGCCGGGACGTGGACCGTCTTCACCCGGGTCACGCCGGGACGCGTACCGCCTCCGGGCGGCGTCCCGCCGAGAGCCACACCGTGCAGCCCGGCGGCGCCGGGACCGCTGGCCCGGTTCACGCCGGGCCGCGCGCCGCCTTCACCCGGGTCACGCCGGGACGCGTACCGCCTCCGCCCGGCTCACGCCGGGACGTGGACCGTCTTCACCCGGCTTGAGACCAGCCGCTCCCGTTCCCTGCGGGCCGCCCGCCTGCGCAGCCGCAGGATCTGGGTCACGCCGAGGGCCTGGAGGACGAACACCGCCGAGAACGCCACCGTGTAGTCGTCGCCCGTCGCGTCCAGCAGGACACCGACGGCGAACAGGGTCGTCATCGAGGCGACGAAGCCGCCCATGTTGGTGATGCCGGACGCCGTCCCCTGCCGCTCCGGCGGATTCGCCGGACGCGCGAAGTCGAAGCCGATCATCGACGCGGGGCCGCACGCCCCGAGCACCGTGCACAGCACGATCAGCAGCCACATCGGGGCCCGGTCGGCGGGGTAGGCGAGCGTCGCCGCCCAGAGCAGGGCGGTTGTCCCGACCGTGCCCAGCGCCAGCGGCAGCCGGGCCTCGTGGTGCCGGGCGACGATCTGGCCGTAGACCAGGCCGATCGCCATGTTGGACAGGACCACGAGGGTGAGGAGCTCGCCCGCCGTGGCGCGCGACAGGCCCTGTGCCTCCACCAGGAACGGCATGCCCCACAGCAGCAGGAACACCATCGCCGGGAACTGCGTGGTGAAGTGCACCCACAGACCGAGCCGCGTGCCCGGCTCCCGCCAGGAGGCGGCGATCTGACGGCGTACGTAGGCCGCGCCCTGGTGCGGGGGCCGCTGGGGCTCGTGGCCCTCGGGGTGGTCCTTCAGGAACAGCAGGAGCAGGACCAGGACGACGACGCCGGCCAGGGCGCTGCCCGCGAACGCCGCCGTCCAGCCAACGCCGTGCAGCAGCCGGGCGATCACCAGTGTCGAGACGAGGTTGCCCGCCATGCCGGCGAGACCGGCGAGCTGCGCGACCAGCGGGCCGCGCCGGGCCGGGAACCAGCGCCCGCCGAGCCGCAGTACGGCGATGAACGTCATCGCGTCGCCGCAGCCCAGCAGCGCGCGCGAGGCCAGCGCCATGCCGTAGGAGGGGGAGAGGGCGAAGCCGAGCTGGCCGGCCGTGAACAGGACGACGCCGATGGTCAGCACCCGCTTGGTGCCGAGCCGGTCGACCAGGAGGCCGACGGGTATCTGCATGCCCGCGTAGACCAGCAGCTGGAGGATCGAGAACGTCGACAGGGCGGAGGCGTTCACCTGGAAGCGTTCGACCGCGTCCAGGCCGGCCACGCCGAGCGAGGTGCGGAAGATGACGGCGACGAAGTAGACCGAGACGCCGATGCCCCACACGGCCAGGGCACGCCGGCCGCCCGGAGGGTCGCCCGGCAGTGTCGCGGACGACGAGCTCATCGGACCTCCCCGCGCGCCAGGTGCGAGAACCAGCTGACGTGCCGGTGGACGACGTCGACGGCCGCTTCCGCGTCCCCGGAGCGCAGCGCCTGGAGGATCTCCTCGTGCTCGGCGAGGGTCTTGGCGATGCGGTCGGGGTGCGAGTGCATCACGGCGACGCCCATGCGCAACTGGCGGTCGCGGAGCTGGTCGTAGAGGCGGGAGAGGATCTCGTTGCCGCCGCTGCGGACGATCTCGGCGTGGAAGCAGCGGTCGGTGACGGCGGCAGCGGCGAGGTCACCGGCGGCGGCCTGCTCCTTCTGCCGGGCGAGCAGCGCCTCCAGACGCTCGACGAGGCCCGGCGGGGCCGGTACGGCCTTGCGCGCCGCGTGCTCCTCGACGAGCAGCCGGGTCTCCACGACGTCCGCGATCTCCTGGGCGGAGACGGGCAGGACCAGGGCGCCCTTCTTCGGGTAGAGCTTGATCAGCCCTTCGACCTCCAGCCGCAGCAGGGCCTCGCGCACCGGGGTGCGGGAGACTCCGACGGCCTCGGCGAGTTCGCCCTCGGTGAGCAGGAGGCCGCCCTCGTAGCGGCGGTCGAGGACGCCTTGTTTGACGTGGGTGTAGACGCGGTCGGCGGCGGGCGGTTGCTTCACGGCCAGGCTGCTCATGCCGACAGGATAGATACAACACGTACGCATGGGCAGGGTGGTCCATCATGCGGACCCGCCCGCCGTGCCGGCGTCCGGAAAAAAGTTGCCGCCGGTGGGCAACCATGTGTGCCCCTCGTATGTCACACACGTGCGGCCGCTCCGTGCTCCACCCCTCAACTTGGCCGCTCACCAGGGGCATTCAACGTAATCGGGGTTTTTCACTTGATAAACGGCATCAAGGGCATTCGTATCCGCAGAGCCGTCGCCGTGGGCCTCGCCACCGGTGCGATGGTCGTGGGCGGTGCCCTCGGCGCGGCGCCCGCGCAGGCCCTCACCACGCCCAGCATCGTCGCGGCGGGCGGCTACGCCATGGACAACTCGAACGCGAAGACGCTGTACACGAAGGCGGCGGACACCAGGCGTTCCACCGGCTCCACGACCAAGATCATGACCGCCAAGGTCGTGCTCGCGCAGCCGAACCTCAATCTGGACGCCAAGGTCACGATCCAGATGGCCTACAGCGACTACATCGTCTCCAAGAACGCCTCGTCCGCCCGTCTGATCGTCGGCGACAAGGTGACCGTCCGTCAGCTGCTGTACGGCCTGATGCTGCCGTCCGGCTGCGACGCCGCCTACGCGCTGGCCGACAAGTTCGGCACGGGGACGACGCGGGCGGCGCGCGTGAAGTCGTTCATCGGCAAGATGAACACCACCGCGAAGAACCTCGGCCTGACGAACACGCACTTCGACTCGTTCGACGGCATCGGCAACGGCTCCAACTACTCGACGCCGCGCGACCTGACGAAGCTCGCCAGCAGCGCGATGAAGAGCACCACGTTCCGCACGATCGTCAAGACCAAGACGTACACGGCCAAGACGATCACCAAGACCGGCAGCACGCGCACCATGGCGCCGTGGACCAACACGAACTCGCTGCTGAGCAGCTACAGCGGCACCATCGGCGTGAAGACCGGCTCGGGCTCGGTGTCCAAGTACTGCCTCGTCTTCGCCGCCACCCGCAACGGCAAGACGGTCATCGGCACGGTTCTCGCCTCGTCCTCGGCGTCGCAGCGCGCGACGGACGCGACGAAGCTCCTGAACTACGGCTTCGCCAAGCTCGGCTGAGCACCGGGCAGGGGTAACGACACGACGGGGGCCGCCGGTTTCGCACCGGCGGCCCCTGATCGTTCATCTCGTCCGCTACTGCGTCACCGCGAAGTTCCGCAGGATCGCCGCCGTCAGCTCCGGATCGCCCTCCGCCTTCACGCGGTCCCCGGCCGCCTCCGGCGTCGTCCTGCCGCAGGCCAGCCGGACGTACGTCTCCCAGTCCATCGCGAGGGTCGCGGCCGGGCCCAGCGCCGGTGCCGTTTCGAGGGTGCCGCGGCCCTGCATGTCCACGCGGATCGTGCGCAGGAACTCCACGGGGCCGTGCACGTCGAAGACGACGGCCGAACTACGCGGCGCGTTCGCCAGCTCGGCGACGACGCGGGGCAGCGCGGCGAGCAGGACGTCACGGGCGACGTGCGCGCCCGCCGAGTCCAGGTTGCCGGGGCGGCCGAGAGCCATGCGCAGGTCCTGCTCGTGCACCCACACGTTGAACGCGTGGTTCCGCATGGACTCCTCCAGCGTCAGCTCCGTGCCGAGCGGGCCGCGCACCTTGGTGCCCGGGTCCCGCGACTCGTTCCGCAGCTGGCGGTTGCGGCGGATGATCGTGTACTCCAGCTCGGACGTCATCTCCGGCGCCGTGTGGTGGCGGCGGACGTCGACCTGCATCTCCATGTAGCGCTGGTGGTCGTTCGTCACGTGGAACAGGTCGCGCGGGAGGGCGTGGATGGGGCGCGGGTCGCCGAGCATCTCGCAGTCCAGACCGATGACGTGCGACACCACGTCGCGGACGGACCAGCCCGGGCACGGGGTCCGGCCGTTCCACTCGCCCTCTACAAGCGGCTGCACCAGCTCGGATATCGCTTCGACGGACTGGGTCCAGGCATCGGCGTAGGGCTGGAGGGTGGGATGCAGACTCACGGAACGGGACCCCTCGGCGGTCGGTACACGGGCAGGTTGTGGCGGCGGTGCCAATGGGCGGTGCCAATGGGAGGTGGCTGCTGTCGGCGGCGTCTTGGACCTCCCCCAGGTTCGCGGCTGCGCTCGAACTGGGGGGACCCCCAAGTTACGCTGCTGTGAGGCACCCCGGCAGTGCTTTCGTGTGACGATCGTAGGCCCGAGTGGACGGCTCGAATGCCAGGACGGTGGTAGTGTGCGCGCCTCTTTGCTCCAGATCTCCGTGGACGAGGGCGAATCGGTCGATTCGCGTCGGCAGCGGGTTGCCGCGATGGTACGGGACCAGGCGGGCGCCGATCTCGTCGTCCTGCCGGAGCTGTGGACCACCGGCGCCTTCGCCTACGAACTGTTCGGCAGTGAGGCCGAGCCGCTGGAAGGGCCGACCCACGAGCTGATGGCGAAGGCCGCGAGCGACGCGGGCGTGTGGCTGCACGCGGGCTCGATCCCCGAGCGCGATCCCGACGGGCCGCTCTACAACACGTCGCTGGTCTTCTCCCCCTCCGGTGATCTGGCCGCCGCCTACCGCAAGATCCACCGCTTCGGCTTCGACAAGGGCGAGGCCGTGCTGATGGGCGCGGGGCGGGAACTGGTGACCGTCCGTCTGCCGGACACGACGATCGGCGTGGCAACCTGCTACGACCTCCGTTTCCCCGAACTCTTCCGCGGTCTCGTCGGCGCCGGCGCCGAGACCCTCGTCGTCCCGGCGGGCTGGCCGGAGCGCCGCCGGGCGCACTGGACGCTGCTGGCCCAGGCGCGGGCGGTGGAGAACCAGGCGTTCGTGCTCGCGTGTGGAACGGCCGGGACGCACGCGGGAGTTCCGCAGGCCGGTCACTCGATCGTGGTCGATCCGTGGGGCGAGGTGCTGGCGCAGGCCGGCGCCGGCGAGGAGGTCCTCACGGTGGAGTTCGACCCGGCCAAGGTGGGCACGACGCGGGAGCAGTTCCCGGCGCTGAAGGACCGGATGCTGGGGCTTGACCCGCCGCGGCGGTGAGCCGGGGCCGACGCGGCGGGCGACGGCGGACCGGCTGTCCTCGTGCGCCGGCGGACTGGCCGTCTCCGTGGGCCGGCTGGCCCACGGCTCGGGACGGCCGGCGCGGGGGCGCATCGGGGCGTACGGGGGAGCGGGCGTTCAGTCCTCCCGCTCCTTCTCCGCCAGGTTGATCACGCACACCGCCACGGCGATCAGCAGCGCCGGGTCGGCGTCCTCGCGGACGACGTCCACGCCGTACGTGTCTCGCAGGTGCAGCCACCGCCGGGAGATCACGGCGAGCAGTTCACCGTCGTACTCGACGGCGAACTCCCGGTCGAGGATCTTGCCGCTGACGTCGAGCCCGGTGCCGTCGGCCAGGGTCACCCGATAGTGGTTGCGGAGCAGCGACAGGCGCTTGCGCCGGATCGTCGCCAGCGCCTCCCCGCCCCGCTCGATCACCATGGTGTCCCGCAGGGCGAACATCTTCTGCCGGATGTCGATCAGGACCTGTCCCCGCGGGTCCTTCAGTTCGAAGGTGTCCCGCAGCCGCATGGCCTTGCCGTCGACCAGGAACGCCTTGTCGCCGCGGTCGTCCTCGATCCAGTAGTCGTCGCCGATGCCCAGCAGCCGGTCGCGCACGAGGTATCTCATGGGACCAGGGGTTCCCCGCGGCCCGCGCGGGAACGCCGCCGTTGGGCCGACGGGCCCAGTCCGGTCCGCCGTCACCGCTGTCGGTGCGGGATGTCACCCTTGGACACATGAACCACTCCGCACCCCGACGCGCCCGCGTCCGTGCCCCCGAGCTGACCGGCAAGGGCGGCTGGCTGAACACGGGCGGGAAGCAGTACAGCCTCGCCGACCTGCGGGGACGCATCGTCGTCCTGGACTTCTGGACCTTCTGCTGCGTCAACTGCCTGCACGTCCTCGACGAGCTCAGGGAGCTGGAGGAGAAGCACCGGGACACCCTCGTCGTCATCGGGGTGCACTCGCCGAAGTTCGTGCACGAGGCCGAGCATCGGGCGGTGGCCGACGCCGTCGAGCGGTACGGGGTGGAGCACCCGGTGCTGGACGACCCCGAGCTCGCGACGTGGAAGCAGTACGCGGTGCGGGCCTGGCCGACGCTGGTGGTCATCGACCCCGAGGGCTACGTCGTCGCGCAGCACGCCGGGGAAGGGCATGTGCACGCGATGGAGCGCCTGGTGACGGAGCTGGAGGCGGAGCACGCCGCCAAGGGGACGCTGCGGCGCGGCGACGGGCCGTACGTGGCGCCGGAGCCCGAGCCGACCGTGCTGCGCTTCCCGGGCAAGGCGCTGCTGCTGCCCTCCGGGACCTTCCTGGTCAGTGACACCACCCGGCATCAGCTGGTGGAGCTGGCGGCCGACGGCGAGACCGTGGTGCGGCGGATCGGCTCCGGCGCGCGGGGCTTCGCGGACGGCGCGGCCGGGGCGGCGGCCTTCAACGAGCCGCAGGGGCTCGCGCTGCTCGACGAGGGGTCGGTCGTCGTGGCCGACACCGTCAACCACGCGCTGCGGCGGCTCGACCTGCTGTCCGGCGAGGTCACCACCCTCGCCGGCACGGGGCGGCAGTGGATGCAGGGCGGGGCCACCTCGGGGCCCGCGCGCGAGGTCAGCCTGTCCTCGCCCTGGGACGTCGCGCTGTGGGACGGCCGGGTGTGGATCGCCATGGCCGGCGTCCACCAGCTGTGGGCGTACGACCCGGTGGCGGAAAGCGTCTCCGTCACGGCCGGGACGACCAACGAGGGGCTGGTGGACGGCCCAGGCGGTGAGGCCTGGTTCGCGCAGCCGTCGGGGCTCGCGGCGACGCCCGACCGGCTCTGGCTGGCCGACTCCGAGACGTCCGCCCTGCGGTGGGTGGACACGGAGGGGACGGTGCACACGGCCGTGGGGACCGGGCTGTTCGACTTCGGTCATCGCGACGGGGCAGCCGGGCAGGCCCTGTTCCAGCACCCGCTGGGCGTCACCGCGCTGCCCGACGGATCGGTCGCCGTCTGCGACACCTACAACCACGCGTTGCGCCGCTACGACCCCGCGACCGGCGAGGTCACCACGCTCGCCACGGACCTGCGCGAGCCGAGCGACGCGGTGCTGGTCGGCGACGAGATCGTGGTCGTGGAGTCGGCGCGGCACCGGCTGACCCGGCTGCGGCTGCCGGAGGAGGCGGTACGGGTCGAGGGCGTCGCCCACCGCACGCAGCGCGCGGCGACCGACGTGGCGCCGGGCCGGCTCCGGCTTGAGGTGATCTTCGAGGCGCCGGCCGGTCAGAAGCTCGACACCCGGTACGGGCCGTCGACCCGCCTGCTGGTGTCGGCCACGCCGCCCGAACTGCTGCGGGCCGGGGAGGGCGCGGGCACCGACCTGTCGCGCGAGCTGGAACTCGACCCGGCCGTCGCCGAGGGCGTGCTGCACGTCTCCGCGATGGCCGCGTCCTGCGACGACGACCCGGAGACGGAGTATCCGGCCTGCCATGTGCACCAGCAGGACTGGGGCGTCCCGGTCCGCCTCACCGAGGGCGGGGCGGACCGGCTGCCCCTGGTCCTCGCGGGCATGGACGCCTGACGGCTCACACGCCGTAGCCGTCGCTGTAGCCGTCCCGGTGGTGGTGATGGGGAGCCTGTCCGTCCACCACCGGGGTCGCGGGCGGGACCACCACCCGGCGGCGCCGGTAGATGCTGGTGAAGGTCGCCACGCCGATCAGGCCGACGATCATGAAGATGAGACCGACGAGGTTGACGTTGACTCCCTGCATGTCCCAGTCGGTCGCGAATGTGAGGATGGCTCCCACGGCGATGAGGATGATGCATCCGCCGAGGCCCATGAGTGTCGCCTCCCTGTCCGGTCCGGTGGTTCCGGTCGTTCCGGTCCGAGGCCGGGTACCCGGGACGGCAACACCCATGCGGCACCACGCGACTTGACGGGGCTTCGGCCCTCCCGGTCAGCCCTCCAGGAACGCCGTCAGCGCCCTGGTCAGCAGCAACGGGTCGTCCGCGCCGCACAGTTCGCGTGCGCTGTGCATCGACAGGATGGCCACGCCGATGTCCACGGTGCGGATGCCGTGCCGGGCCGCGGTGATCGGGCCGATGGTGGTGCCGCAGGGCATGGAGTTGTTGGACACGAAGGACTGGAAGGGCACGCCGGCCCGCTCGCAGGCGGCGGCGAACACCGCCCGGCCCGAACCGTCCGTCGCGTAGCGGTTGTTGACGTTGACCTTGAGGATCGGGCCGCCGTTGACGCGCGGGTGGTGCGTGGGGTCGTGGCGTTCCGCGTAGTTGGGGTGCACCGCGTGGCCCGTGTCGGAGGAGAGGCAGACGGTCCCGGCGAAGGCGCGGGCCCGGTCCTCGAAGGAGCCGCCGCGCGCGAAGACAGAACGTTCCAGCACGGTGCCGAGCAGCGGCCCGTCCGCGCCGGTGTCCGACTGGGAGCCGTTCTCCTCGTGGTCGAAGGCGGCGAGGACGGGGATGTACGGCAGGTCCGCGCCCGAGGCCGCCGCGAGGAGGGCGGCCGTACCGGCGTGCACGGACAGCAGGTTGTCCATGCGGGGTCCGGCGACGAGTTCGCGGTCCCGGCCCAGGTAGGCGGGGGGCTCCACGGAGTGGACCATCAGGTCCCAGCCGGTGACGTCGCCCGCGGGGAGGCCGGCCGTCTCCTCCAGGAAGGCGATCAGGTCGCCGTCGCGCACGTCGTTGCCGAGGCCCCAGACGGGCTGCAGGTGCCGCTGCTTGTCGAGCTTGAGGCCCTCGGCGGACACGGAGCGGTCCAGGTGGATGGCGAGCTGCGGGACGCGCAGCAGCGGGCGGTCCACGTCGACGAGACGGGTCGAGCCGTCCCGCAGGGTCAGGCGGCCGGCGAGCCCGAGGTCGCGGTCGAGCCAGGAGTTCAGCAGGGGCCCGCCGTAGATCTCCACGGCGACCTGGCGCCAGCCGTGCGCGCCGGTGTCGGGCAGCGGCTTGACGCGCAGGTTGGGGGAGTCGGTGTGGGCTCCGACGATGCGGAACGGGGTGTGGGGGGCGGCGCCCTCGGGGACGTACCAGGCGATGATCGCGCCACCGCGCAGCACGTACTTGCCGCCGCTCGTGCCGTCCCAGGCGTCCGTCTCGGCGACCTGCCGGAATCCGGCCTTCTCCAGCCGTTCGGCGGCGTTCGCCACGGCGTGGTAGGGCGACGGACTCGCCGCCAGGAAGGTCATGAGGTCGTCGGTGTGGCCGCGGTCGGCGCGGAGGGCTTCGCTCATGGGGTTCACCTTAACGACGGTCGAGGGCCCGCCTCCCTTTGCGGGAGCGGGCCCTCGGTCGGGAACGGACGTGACTAGAACGCGGCCTCGTCCAGTTCCATCAGGTCGAGCTCGACGCCCTCGGCGACCTTGCGGGCGAGGGTGACGCCCGGCAGGACGTTCGCGGCGAAGAACTTCGCGGCGGCGATCTTGCCGGTGTAGAACGCCTGGTCCTTGGCGGAGGCCGTCGCCAGCTTCTCGGCGGCGATCGCGGCGCCCTTGAGGAGCAGGTAGCCGACGACCACGTCGCCGGAGGCCATCAGCAGGCCGGTGGTGTTGAGGCCGACCTTGTAGATGTTCTTGACGTCCTGCTCGGTGGCGGCGAGGTCGGTGAGCATCAGGCCGACGATGGCCTCCAGCTCGACGGCCGCCTTGGCGAGCTGCTCGCGGGCGCCGGCCAGCTCCTCGCCGCCGGTGCCGAGCGCGAGGAACTTCTTGATGTCCTCGGCGAGGGAGTTCAGCGCGGCGCCCTGGTTGCGGACGATCTTCCGGAAGAAGAAGTCCTGGCCCTGGATGGCCGTGGTGCCCTCGTAGAGGGTGTCGATCTTGGAGTCCCGGATGTACTGCTCGATCGGGTACTCCTGCAGGAAGCCGGAGCCGCCGAAGGTCTGCAGGGACTGGGCGAGCTGCTCGTAGGCCTTCTCGGAGCCGTAGCCCTTGACGATCGGCAGGAGCAGGTCGTTGAGGGCGTGCTCGGCGGAGGCGTCCTCGCCGGCGGCCTCCTTGACCTGGATCTCGTCCTGGACGGAGGCGGTGTACATCACCAGGGCGCGCATGCCCTCGGCGTACGCCTTCTGCGTCATGAGCGAGCGGCGCACGTCGGGGTGGTGGGTGATGGTGACCTTGGGCGCGGTCTTGTCCATGAAGTTGGCCAGGTCCGGACCCTGGACGCGCTCCTTGGCGTACTCCAGCGCGTTGAGGTAGCCGGTGGACAGCGTGGAGATCGCCTTCGTGCCGACCATCATGCGGGCGAACTCGATGATGCGGAACATCTGGCGGATGCCGTCGTGCTTGTCGCCGATCAGCCAGCCCTTGGCGGGGTGCTTGTCGCCGAAGGTCATCTCGCACGTGTTGGAGGCCTTCAGGCCCATCTTGTGCTCGACGTTGGTGGCGTAGACGCCGTTGCGCTCGCCCAGCTCGCCGGTCTCGAAGTCGAAGAGGTACTTCGGGACGAGGAAGAGGGACAGGCCCTTGGTGCCGGGGCCGGCGCCCTCGGGGCGCGCGAGCACGTAGTGGAGGATGTTCTCCGACATGTCGTGCTCGCCCGAGGTGATGAAGCGCTTGACGCCCTCGATGTGCCAGGAGCCGTCCTCCTGCTGCACGGCCCTGGTGCGGCCGGCGCCGACGTCCGAGCCGGCGTCCGGCTCGGTGAGGACCATGGTCGAGCCCCACTGCTTCTCGACGGCGATCTTCGCGATGTGCTTCTGCACGTCGTTGCCCTCGTCGAAGAGGATGCCCGCGAAGGCCGGGCCGGAGGAGTACATCCACACGGCCGGGTTGGCACCCAGGATCAGCTCCGCGTACGCCCAGATCAGGGAGCGGGGCGAGGTGGTGCCGCCGATCTCCTCGGGCAGGCCGAGACGCCAGTACTCGGAGTCCATGAAGGCCTGGTAGCTCTTCTTGAAGGACGCCGGAACGGGCGCGGTGTTGGTCTCCGGGTCGAAGACCGGCGGGTTGCGGTCGGCGTCCGCGAAGGACTCGGCCAGCTCGTTCTCCGCCAGGCGCGTCAGTTCCTCGAGGATGCTCTTCGCGGTCTCGACGTCCATCTCCTCGAACGGGCCCGTGCCGTACAGCTTGTCGCGCCCGAGTACTTCGAAGAGGTTGAACTCGATGTCGCGGAGATTCGACTTGTAGTGCCCCATGGCGACGGCTCCGTAGAGAGAGATCGGCGAGGCACTGACTCCTCGCACCTAGTTCACGTACCAACAAGTAGCTACGATGATGCTACCCGTCGGTAATAAGAAGCAACCCCGATCCGGTCATCTGTGACTCAGTACTCTTGCGGGCATGTACGGCTATGACCAGACCGCGGGACCGCAGGCGCAGTACGCGCCGCCCCAGCAGCCGATGTCCGGGGGGTACGGGCAGCAGGCGCCGGCGTACCCCGAGCCGTCCCCGCCCTCGCTCGCGGACGCGGTGCGGGCCTTCACGACCGGGCAGCTGTCCGCCGAGGACTTCCAGCAGGTCTTCGCGACGTCGAAGGTCTACTGCCCGCGCGGTGACAACCCCGGGTTCCTCGCCCTGCACAACACGCAGCAGCCGGTGATCCCGATGTTCACCACGCTCAAGGAACTGCGCCGGTACGCCGGCAAGGAGTCCAAGTACTTCGTGATCACCGGTGCCGAGGTGCTCGACCTGCTGCCGACCGGCTACGGGTTCGTCCTCGACATGGAGGGCGAGCACCGGATCGTCTTCGACGCCAAGGCCGTGGAGCAGATGGTCGACTTCGCGATGCGCCGCATGTACGGCTGACGGCGCCTCTCACGCGGGACCCGGAGGGAATGCCCTCCGGGTTTTCTCTGTTTGGGGTGGCAGGAAGTTCAACGCTCAACTAAAGTGGGCGTACACGAGGAGGTACCGACATGCCTGCAGTGACCGTCGAGAACCCGTTGACGCTGCCCCGCGTGACCGCGCCGGCCAACGCCGTGGCACGTCCCGTGCTCGCCGTCACGACCGCGCCGAGCGGTTTCGAGGGTGAGGGCTTCCCGGTGCGCCGGGCGTTCGCCGGGATCAACTACCGCCATCTCGACCCGTTCATCGTGATGGATCAGATGGGTGAGGTGGACTACGCGCCGGGCGAGCCCAAGGGCACCCCCTGGCACCCTCACCGCGGCTTCGAGACCGTCACCTACATCATCGACGGCATCTTCGACCACCAGGACAGTCACGGCGGTGGCGGGACCATCACCAACGGCGACACCCAGTGGATGACGGCGGGCTCCGGTCTGCTGCACATCGAGGCCCCGCCGGAGCACCTGGTCATGTCCGGCGGTCTCTTCCACGGCCTGCAGCTGTGGGTGAACCTCCCGGCCAAGGACAAGATGATGGCCCCCCGCTACCAGGACATCCGCGGCGGCTCGGTCCAGCTGCTCACCTCCCCCGACGGCGGCGCGCTGCTGCGCGTCATCGCCGGTGAGCTGGACGGTCACCAGGGTCCCGGTGTCACGCACACGCCGATCACGATGATCCACGCGACGCTCGCGCCGGGCGCGGAGATCACCCTGCCGTGGCGCGAGGACTTCAACGGCCTGGCCTACGTGCTCGCCGGGCGCGGCAGCGTCGGCGCCGAGCGCCGGCCGGTCCAGCTCGGCCAGACCGCCGTGTTCGGCGCCGGTTCCGCGCTGACCGTCCGCGCGGAGGAGAAGCAGGACTCGCACACGCCGGACCTGGAGGTCGTGCTGCTCGGCGGGCAGCCCATCCGGGAGCCCATGGCGCACTACGGGCCCTTCGTGATGAACACCCGCGAGGAGCTCCAGCAGGCCTTCGAGGACTTCCAGAAGGGCCGGCTCGGGTCCGTCCCGGCCGTGCACGGCATGACGGCTCAGGGCCCGGAGGCCTGACGGCGGGCCGAGTCGGTTGTCGTTCGGGCGGGCCTTCCCTCAGGGGGCGGCCCGCCCGGCGCGTTGTCCGCCGGGTGCGGCGGGTTCGTCAGGCGGGGTTGTCGTCGGCGGCGGGCGGTGCGGCGTCCGGGGCCGCGGGCGGACCGCCGTCGGACTCGTGGAGCTCGAACCAGATGCTCTTGCCCTCGCCGCGCGGCTCGACCCCCCACGCGTGCGCCAGCATCTCGATCAGCAGCAGGCCGCGCCCGGAGGACGCCAGCTCCCCGGGGCGGCGCCGGTGCGGCAGGTCGTCGCTGGCGTCGGTCACCTCGATCCGCATCCGCCGCCGGCCCGTGTTCCCGGAGATCTCGGCGACCATCAGGGCGTCGTTGTCGGTGTGCACGAGGACGTTGGTGAGCATCTCGGACAGCAGCAGGACGGCGGAGTCCACCTGTTCCGGCGAGGCCCAGTCGTGCAGCAGCTCGCGCAGTTGCTGCCGGCCCGCCGCGATCCGCTCGGGCTCGGCCTGCGCGACCGTCAGCATCGTGCGGCGGACCCGGTGCGGCACGGTCGCCGTACTGCCGCAGCCGCAGCCCTCCCCCGGGCGGCTCAGCAGCATCAGCGCGATGTCGTCCTCCCGCCGGTCGGCCAGCGGGCCGGTCGTGTGGTGCGAGGACGGCCCGTGCACCGCCTGCACGAGCGAGTCGGCGAGCGCCTCCAGGTCGCCGTCGTGGTCCTCCAGGATCGCGCGCAGCCGCTGCCAGCCGGTCTCCAGGTCGTGGCCGCCGGTCTCGATCAGGCCGTCGGTGCACACCAGCAGCGTCTCGTCGGGCTCCAGCACGAGCCGCGTCGTCGGGTAGTCGGCGTCCGGGTCGATGCCGAGCGGCAACCCGCCCGAGGTGGCCCGGGTCAGGACCGTGCCGTCCGCCATGCGGATCGCCGGGTCGTGGTGACCGGCGCGGGCGACCTCCAGGACGCAGGTCACCGGGTCGACCTCGACGTAGAGACAGGTCGCGAAGCGCAGGTCGGAGGGGTCCTCCTCGGCGTACGCGATGCCGTGCAGGAAGCGGGAGGCGCGGGACAGGACGGCATCGGGGCGGTGGCCCTCGGAGGCGTACGCGCGCAGGGCTATGCGCAGCTGGCCCATCAGGCCGGCGGCCCGCACGTCGTGTCCCTGCACGTCGCCGATGACGAGGGCGAACCGTCCTCCCCCGGACTTCGTCCGGGAGGTGCCCCCAGGCACCGGGATCACGTCGTACCAGTCGCCGCCGACCTGGAGACCGCCGCCGGTGGGGACGTAACGTGCGGCGACGTGCATGCCGGGTATGCGCTGCGCGCCGAGGCGGGGCAGCATCGAGCGCTGGAGGCCGTCGGTCAGGGCCCGCGCGGTGTCGGCGGCGCCCGCCCGGGTCAGGGCCTGCGCCAGCATGCGGGCCACCGTGGTCAGCACGGACCGCTCGTCGGGCGTGAAGGCCACCGGGTACGCGAAGCCCGCCATCCAGGCGCCCATCGTCCTGCCGCCCGCCGTCAGCGGCAGGAACGCCCAGGAGCGGCGCCCGAAGCGCTCGGCCAGCGGCCAGGTCAGCGGGTAGCGGGACTTGTACTGCCCCGGTGAGGACAGGTACACGGCGCGGCCGGTGCGGACGACCTCGGCGGCCGGGTAGTCCGTGTCCAGCGACATCTCCATGAAGGGGCCCTCGGCGCCGGGCCGCTGGCCGTGGTGGCCGATGACGGTCAGCCGGTCGCCCTCGACGCCGAACACCGCGAGGCCGTCCGGGGAGAACCCCGGCATCGACAGGTTCGCCGCGACCCGCAGCACCTCCTGCGTCGACCGGGCCTCGGCCAGCGCGCGGCCCGCGTCCAGCAGGAACGCCTCCCGCGAGCGGCGCCAGTCACCGGTGACCGTGCTCCGCCCGGCCGGGGTGCCCGGCGCGGGGTCCGTGACCTCCTGGAGGGTGCCGATCACCTCGTAGGTCCGCCGGACGCGGTCGAAGGACGGCTTGGAGCGGCTGCGCACGACGCGGACCACCCGGCCGCGGTCGTCCATGATGCGGATGCGGACCTCGGCGACCGTGCCCTCGGCGGTCGCGAGCTGGATGACGCCGATGATCTCGTTCCAGTCGACGGGGTGCAGCCGGGCGCGCACCTGGCCCTCCGTGAGGCTGGCCGGCTCGGCGGGCAGCCCGAGCAGGCGTGCCGCCTCGGCGTCGGCCGAGACCAGCCCGGTGGCGGTGTCCCAGTGCCACACCCCGGTGGCCAGGGCGGCGAGGACCTCGCCCACGGCGGGCAGGGACTCACCAGTGCGCATTGCCCCACTTTAAGAAGGTGCGAACGGAAGCCGCCACCGTAGGAACGAGCGGCAGGGGTCTCACCGGCCGGGAATGGTGGGGTGGCGATCATGGGGTGCCCGGTACGCTGGGGGTGTTTCACGTGAAACGTGCCCCCGATCCGCGAAGACTGGATGAACGACGATGCATCGGTACAGGTCCCACACCTGCGGCGAGCTCCGCGCCTCTGACGTCGGCACCGACGTCCGGCTGAGTGGCTGGCTGCACAATCGGCGCGACCTGGGCGGCATCCTCTTCATCGATCTGCGCGACCACTACGGCATCACGCAGCTCGTCGCTCGTCCCGGCACGGCGGCGTACGAGGCTCTCGACAAGCTGACCAAGGAGTCGACGGTCCGCGTCGACGGCAAGGTCGTCTCGCGTGGCGCCGAGAACGTCAACCCGGAACTTCCCACCGGTGAGATCGAGGTCGAGGTCGGCGAGGTCGAGCTGCTCGGCGCCGCCCAGCCGCTGCCCTTCACGATCAACACCGAGGACGGGGTCAACGAGGAGCGGCGCCTGGAGTACCGCTTCCTGGACCTGCGCCGCGAGCGCATGCACCGCAACATCATGCTGCGCACGGCGGTCATCTCCGCGATCCGTCACAAGATGACGGCGCTGGGCTTCAACGAGATGGCGACGCCGATCCTGTCCGCGACGTCCCCCGAGGGCGCCCGTGACTTCGTCGTGCCCTCCCGCCTGAACCCGGGCAAGTTCTACGCCCTCCCCCAGGCGCCGCAGCAGTTCAAGCAGCTGCTGATGATCTCCGGCTTCGACCGCTACTTCCAGATCGCGCCCTGCTTCCGCGACGAGGACGCCCGCGCGGACCGCTCGCCGGGCGAGTTCTACCAGCTCGACGTCGAGATGAGCTTCGTCGAGCAGGAGGACGTCTTCCAGCCGATCGAGAAGCTCATGACCGAGCTGTTCGAGGAGTTCGGCAACGGCCGTCACGTCACGTCCCCCTTCCCGCGGATCCCGTTCCGCGAGGCGATGCTCAAGTACGGCTCCGACAAGCCGGACCTGCGCGCCCAGCTGGAGCTGGTGGACATCACCGACGTCTTCGAGGGCTCGGAGTTCAAGGCCTTCGCGGGCAAGCACGTGCGCGCGCTGCCGGTCCCGGCGGTCCAGGACCAGCCCCGCAAGTTCTTCGACCAGCTCGGCGACTACGCCGTCTCGCTCGGCGCCAAGGGCCTGGCCTGGGTGCGCGTCGGCGAGGACGGCGGCCTGAGCGGACCGATCGCGAAGTTCCTCACCGAGGAGAACGTCGCCGAGCTGACCAAGCGCCTCTCGCTGGCCCCCGGCCACGCGGTGTTCTTCGGCGCGGGCGACTTCGACGAGGTCTCCAAGATCATGGGCGCGGTGCGCGTCGAGGCCGCCAAGCGCGCCGGGCACTTCGAGGAGAACGTCTTCCGGTTCTGCTGGATCGTGGACTTCCCGATGTACGAGAAGGACGAGGAGACCGGGAAGATCGACTTCTCGCACAACCCCTTCTCGATGCCGCAGGGCGGTCTGGAGGCCCTGGAGACCCAGGACCCGCTGGACATCCTGGGCTGGCAGTACGACATCGTCTGCAACGGCGTCGAGCTGTCCTCCGGCGCGATCCGGAACCACGAGCCGGAGATCATGCTCAAGGCCTTCGAGATCGCGGGCTACGACCGCGAGACCGTCGAGGAGCAGTTCGCCGGCATGCTGCGCGCGTTCCGCTTCGGCGCCCCGCCGCACGGCGGCATCGCCCCCGGCGTCGACCGCATCGTCATGCTGCTGGCCGACGAGCCGAACATCCGCGAGACGATCGCCTTCCCGCTCAACGGCAACGCCCAGGACCTGATGATGGGCGCGCCGACGGAGCTGGACGAGACGCGGCTGAGGGAGCTGCACCTCTCGGTGCGCAAGCCGCAGCCGAAGTAGCGGACAGGACCGACACGACGGCGCCCGGAGTCCTCGGACTCCGGGCGCCGTCGCGTGTGCGGGCCGGACGGTCAGGACAGGGACTTGTAGCCGCTCCAGCCCGTCGCGATGCGGGTGCGGGAGCCGAACGAGCCCTTGCCGTCGCCGCTGTTGCGCCAGACGTTGCCGCTGCTGTCGCGGGAGACCAGGTCGGGCCTGCCGTCGTCGGTGATGTCGCCGACGCCGACCACGGCGTTGTAGGAGCCGCCCCAGTCGGAGAAGACCTTCGCGCGGGCCGCGAAGGTGCCGTCGCCCTTGCCGTTGTAGCGGTAGAGGGTGTTGGCGGTGTCCTGGGCGAGCAGGTCGCCGATGCCGTCGCCGGTGATGTCGCCGACGCCGACGATCTTCTTGTAGCCCTTCCAGTTGTCGTAGAGCTTCACGCGGGCGGACAGCGTGCCCGTGCTGGTGCCCTTGTGCAGGTAGACCGAGCCGGTCGACGCGTTGCGCGTGATCAGGTCGGGACGGCCGTCGCCGCTGATGTCGCCCGGCGAGGTGAGCTGGTCGTACTGCGTCCAGCCGCTGCTCGCGAGGGTCGTGTACGACGTCGTCGGCTTGACGGCCGCGTTGCAGCCCGGCTTGTACAGGCGCAGGGCACCGCTGCTCAGCCGCACCAGGACGTCGTTGCAGCGGTCGCCGCTGAGGTCGCCGAACGGCACCGCCTTGACGGAGGTGGCCCACCCGGTGCCGGTGGTCTTGCCGCTGAACGTGCCCTTGCCGGTGCCGTGCTGGTAGGTCAGGCCGCCGCTCGAGTTCAGGGTGAGCAGGTCGCCGCGGCCGTCGGGGCCGTCGGCGCTCACGAAGTCGTGCCGGACGGCCGACCCGCGCAGCACATAGCCCTTGCCGGTGGCGGCCGTGGCCGGCGTCGCGGTACCGAGGCCGGTCGCCTTCAGCGTCCAGGTGAACTCGCCGTTGGGGAAGTGCGTCCCGCCCGAGGTGCGGCCGTTCCAGCTCGCCGACACCCCGCCCCAGGTGGCGCCGCCGGTCAGCGTGCGGGTGGCCCGGCCGGTCGCGCCGCTCTGCTCCGAGGTGAAGGTGAGCGACCACGAGGTGACCGGGCGGGACAGCTGCCAGTCGCCGGTCCACGGCGTGGACGTCGACGGCTCCACCAGGCTCACGGTCTCGGAGCGGAACACGGTCGGCGCCGACGGGGCGACGCCGGTGGTGGCGACGCGGGTCCGCTCGTACTCGTCGAACCAGGCGACCAGGCCCGTGTACTCGTCCACCGTCCACCGGTAGCGGCGGTCCACGGCGAGGCCCGAATCGGCCAGCCGGGAGGCGACGACGCGGGTGGCGCCGGTGGCCGCGTCCGTCAGGACCAGCCGGGCGCCGGCGTGGTCGTGGCGGACGGTGAAGCCGTCGCCGAGCAGCACGTCGCCCGGGGTCACCGCCCTGGAGGTGCCGGCCCTGGTGTCGTACACGCCCGCCGAGGACGTGCCGCACGCCCAGTACAGCCAGCGGCCCGCCGCCTGGAGCTCGCTCGGCACACAGGACAGATTCGGCACCGTCACGGTGGCGAGGGTCTTCTTCTGGGTGAGGCTGTACGAGGTGAGACTGCCCGCGGTCGTCGTGGCGGACCACAGGGTGGAGCCGTTCAGCGCGGCGGCCCGCACCGAACGCTTCAACTGCTGGCCGTAGCCGAACTCGCCGACGTACTGCGTCGGTGAGGCACCGCCCGAGTTGTAGACGGCCCAGCCGTCGGACACGTCGACGATGTGGCCGCCCTCGGTGCCGAAGTGCAGGGTGTGGCTGGACCACGCGTCGCCGAGGGCGACCAGCCGGTCCTCCTCCGTCAGGCCGCTGCCGCCGTCGCCGCCGCCGTAGAACGTGTCGAGGTGGACGTCCTTCGGGGCCGCGCCGCTGTTGCCCCACAGGGCCGAGCAGTCGGTGCCCGGGTACGGGCACACGGCCATGACCGAGTCGCCCTCCGTCGCGGCGGACGCGGTCAGCGTGGCGCCGCCGTCGGTCGTCAGGGCGCGCACCGACGTGGTGTCCATGGTGCTGCCCGGGTTGTCCTCGGCGACGCGCAGGCTGCCGCGGCTGAGGGCGAGACCCTTCTTCGCGTTCTCCATCGCCGGGATCTGGTGCGCCTTCTCCGCGGTGGCCGTGTCACCGTCCACGCGCTGGAACCACCAGTCGGTGGCGCCGGTGCCGCCCACGGCGAGGGCGTCGCCGCCGGGCGCGGGCACCAGGTAGGCGCCGGCCTTCGGCAGCAGCTCGCGCGTGGTGCCGTCGGTGAGCGACAGCTCGGTGAGGACCGTGCCGGACGAGGTGTCGCGGGGCAGCAGCAGCCGGTCGCCGGTCAGCAGCGGAGCACCGTCCAGGGCGGCCTGGTACGGCACGGTGACGACCTGTACGGGGCCGGCCGGGTCGCTGCGGGACTTCAGGTGCAGCGTGCCGCTCCCGGCGTGGTACCAGCCGAAGCGGTCCTCGCTCAGGACGAAACGGGCTGCGGAGGGGACCTCGGAGAGTGCCTCGGTGTTGACGGTCGTCGCGAGGTCGATGTGGTGCAGGACGCCGCCGCGCAGGAACAGCACGCTGCCGGAGTCCGCCGCGACGATCTCCTTGTCCTGGATGTTCGCCCAGTCACCGGTGATGGGCCGCACACGGCGCTGCCCGTCCGGGTAGTCGATCAGGGCGTGGCTCGTGACGACGGTCCGCCCGGCGAGCGCCCGGTAGTAGCTGTACTTGTCCTCCGTCGCCACGGTCGTCAGCTCGTCGGACACCGGGTCCCACAGCGTGACCGAGGTGGCCGGGTTCGACGGCGGCAGCGCGACCAGGTCGGTGCCCGACCCGTACCAGGCCGTACGGCACTCCGAGCCGATGACGGTGCAGCCGGTGCCGGGCGTGTAGACACCGGCCGAGGTCCTCACCGTGACGGTGGTGCCGTCGGCGTAGTCCGTCCACAGCATGCCGGGCACGCCGTGCTGCCGGTGCAGGTAGCCGGTCTGCCCGGCGACGTACGGCCGCGTGGTGCGCGGATACGTGGACGCCGGGTCGGTGAGCGTGATCCCGGTGGTGGCCGTGGCCGTGGCCGTGGTGGCCGTGGTGGCCGCCCGGGCCGGGGTGCCGTCCTGCGTGAGGACGACGGACGCGGCCGCGACGGCGACCACGAGCGAGGAGACGGCGGCGGTCAGACCGCCCCGTCTCGGGGCGTGTCTGCCCACGTACGTTGTTCCCTCTCCCTGTTGCTACGGCTGCTTCGCCGTTGCTTCGGCCGCTTCGACGCGAACCGCGTCAGCGCGCCACGAACTGCGTGAGGATCGCCTGGACCTCGTAGATGTCGACGCCCTTGGTGAAGGTCTTCTGGATCGGCGCGGCCGAACCGGACAGCCAGATCTTCAGCTCGGCGTCGAGGTCGAACGTGCCGGCCGTCTCGACCGCGAAGTGCGTGATGCTGCGGTACGGGATGGAGTGGTACTCCGTCTTCTTGCCGGTGATGCCCTGCTTGTCGACCAGGATCAGACGCCGGTCGGTGAACAGGATGGTGTCGCGGATCAGCAGGTAGGCGGCGTGCACCTGCTCGCCGTGGCCGAGCAGGCGCGCGTACTCCTGCTGCGCCTGGGCCGGGTCGATGCTGTGCGCGTTGCCGAACAGTGCCATGGATGGTCCCCCCACGTGGCGTGAATGGTGCGCCGCCGCGGACTCCCCGTCCGGCGCCGACGCACCTGATCTTCGCAATCTACACGGCGGTGCGGGCTGCTGGTCCACCCTGTTACGCCGGGTTTCTACAGGTCCTCGCCCTTCAGGGACTCCTCCTCCAGGAGGCGTTCGGCGATGTCGCTCGCCCAGGCGCGGGTCCAGTGGCGCAGCGCCGCGATGGCCTGATCGTCCAGTCCGTGGGCGGCGAACTCCCGGTCGCCGAGCAGCTCGGTGCTCTCCAGGCGGGACTGGAGGTCGGCGAGGTCGAACGCGTCCCAGGCGTGCCGCCGGCCGAGTTCCTCCAGGTCGGGGAAGCTCCAGTGGGCCGCGGTGGCCCGCACGTCGACCAGGTCGCGGGCGGTGCCCCGGTCGGCCACCGCGCGCACCTTGGTGCCGATGAGGTCGTCCAGGGACAGGGCCGGTCCGAGCGTGGTCGGGACCGGCGGGCGCCAGAGGGTCTCCTTGACGACGTCGACCGCGCGTTCCGTGTCCGTGGCGGGGTCGGCGACGAGCAGGCGGGTGGCGAGCGGGTCCGTCTCCAGCGGGTGGACCCGCCAGCCGCGTTCCGTCAGGCCCTGCCGGACCTCGGCGGCGATCCGGGCCATCGGCTCCGGGCTCTGGGTCGCCGTCTCCACCACGACCCGCGGGTCCGCCAGCCGCCCCTGCGCCATGCCGTGCGCCTCGACGGCGCAGTCGCCCGCGAGGACGAGCGGGAACCGGGACCCCGCGTCGAGGACGTCGGCCGGCAGCCGGTCGGACCGGAACGGGACGGGCGGCAGCGGCAGGGTCATGCAGCGGCTCGGATGCGGTGGGTGCGGGCGGCGGCGCTCATGGTGTCCCGATTATCGCCCGGCCGGGACCGCGCCGCCCCGCGTGAGCACCGCGCGGGCCGGCGGTCACGGCAGACGACGGGCGGGGTCGCCCAGGCGCCGGGTGAGAGCCTCGGCGCCCGCCCGCGCCGCCGTCCGTCACTCCGACTCGCCGCCGAAGCGCTCCTTGTACTCGGCCAGGTCGTCGTCCGTGAGCTTGGCGAACAGCACCGGCGGGACCGTGAAGGGCGTACCGGCCGGCACGGCCGTCAGGGCGCGCGCCTCCTGCTGCCCGACCCAGGTCGCCGTGTCGTCCGTCAGCGTGAAGGCCGACCGCATCGCGGCCGCCGACGCCGGGATGAACGGCTCCGACACCACCGCGTACAGGTGGATCAGGTTCATCGCCGTCCGCAGGGTGAGGGCGGCACCGTCCTTGTCGGTCTTGATCTCCAGCCAGGGGGCCTTCTCCTCCAGGTAGGAGTTGCCCGCCGACCACAGGGCGCGCAGCGCGGCGGCCGCCTTGCGGAACTGGAGGGCCTCCATCTGGGACTCGTACTCCGCGAGCAGCCCGGCGATCTCCTCACCGAGCCGCGTCTCCGCCTCGCCGGGCTCGCCGCCCGCCGGGACCTCCTCGCCGAAGCGCTTCTTGGAGAAGGACAGGACACGGTTGACGAAGTTGCCGAGGGTGTCCGCGAGGTCCTTGTTGACCGTGGCCGTGAAGTGCTCCCAGGTGAACGACGAGTCGTCCGACTCCGGGGCGTTGGCGATCAGGAAGTACCGCCAGTAGTCGGCGGGCAGGATCTCCAGGGCCTGGTCGGTGAAGACGCCGCGCTTCTGCGAGGTGGAGAACTTCCCGCCGTAGTACGTCAGCCAGTTGAAGGCCTTGACGTAGTCGACCTTCTTCCACGGCTCGCGCACGCCCAGCTCGGTGGCCGGGAACATCACCGTGTGGAACGGGACGTTGTCCTTGGCCATGAACTCGGTGTAGCGGACGGGGTTCTCGCCGGCGTCCGCCTCGTACCACCACGACTTCCAGTCCCGGTTCTCCGGGTCCTGGTCCGCCCACTCCTTCGTCGCGCCGATGTACTCGATCGGCGCGTCGAACCACACGTAGAAGACCTTGCCCTCGGCCGCCAGGTCCGGCCAGGTGTCGGCCGGGACCGGGACGCCCCAGTCGAGGTCACGGGTGATCGCGCGGTCGTGCAGACCCTCGTTCAGCCACTTGCGGGCGATGGAGGCGGCCAGGTGCGGCCACTCCTGCTCGTGGGCGGCCACCCACTCCTCGACCTCGTGCTGGAGCTTGGACTGCAGCAGGAACAGGTGCTTGGTCTCGCGGACCTCCAGGTCGGTGGAGCCGGAGATCGCGGAGCGCGGGTCGATCAGGTCCGTGGGGTCGAGCACCCGGGTGCAGTTCTCGCACTGGTCGCCGCGGGCCTTGTCGTAGCCGCAGTGCGGGCAGGTGCCCTCGACGTAGCGGTCCGGCAGGAAGCGGCCGTCGGCGGGGCTGTACACCTGCCGGATGGCGCGCTCTTCGATGAAGCCGTTCTCGTTGAGCTTGCGGGCGAAGTGCTGGGTGATCTCGACGTTTTGCGGGGAGGAGCTGCGGCCGAAGTAGTCGAAGGCCAGCGCGAAGCCGTCGTAGACCGCCTTCTGCGCGTCGTGCGCCTGCGCGCAGAACTCGTCGACGGGCAGGCCCCGCTCCTTCGCGGCCAGCTCCGCCGGGGTGCCGTGCTCGTCCGTCGCGCAGATGTACAGCACCTCGTGCCCGCGCTGGCGCAGGTAGCGGGCGTACACGTCCGCCGGGAGCATGGACCCCACCATGTTGCCCAGGTGCTTGATCCCGTTGATGTACGGAAGGGCGCTGGTGATGAGGTGTCGAGCCATCGCGGGCTGCTCCCAAGTCGCTACACGGGTGACGATCTCGTGGTGATCGGTGATCGGTCGATCGGTCGGTCGGTCGTCTATGAACCTTGAAATCGTAGCCGACACGGGTGGGCCGCCCGCCTTCCGTTTTACGTGGTGGAAGGGGGCGGCCCGGGGAGCGTGCGGAGGGTCAGGGGCGCCAGGACGCCAGGACCGCGTCGTAGAGCTCGCTGTCGGTGAGCTCCAGCGGGGTCTCGCCGGCGAGGAAGTACGCCGTGTTCGGGGTCTTCAGCTTGCGGAGGTAGTCGAAGGCCTTGTTGTCCGGGGCGCCGAAGGCGACGAAGGAGAAGAAGACCGACGGGTGGCTCTCGGCCGCGACCGTGAGGGCGTGGGTGGCCGGGGTCTTCGCGTCCGGGGCGCCGTCCGTCTGGAAGATCACCAGGGCGGGCGTGTCCGGCGCGGTCCTGGTGTGCGTGGCGAGGACCTCCTCGACGGCGACGTGGTAGCTGGTACGGCCCATGCGGCCGAGCTCCGCGTGGAGGGTGTCGATCTTGTTCTCGTGGTCGGTGAGGGTGAGCTCGCCGGTGCCGTCCACCTCCGTGGAGAAGAAGGTGACGTGGACCTTGGTCTCCGGGGCCTCGGGGTCGAGGTGGGCGGCCAGGGCGAGGGTCTGCTCGGCGAGGGCCTGGGCGGAGCCGTCCTTGTAGTACGGGCGCATGGAGGCGGAGCGGTCGAGGACGAGGTAGACCTTGGCGCGGGTGCCGGTGAGGTTGTTCGCCGCGAGGGATTTGGCGGCGGCGTCGTAGGCGGTGGTGAGGGTGGTGGGGGCGGTCTCGGCCTCGGCTTCGCCTTCGGCCTTGTCGTCGTTCGCACCCGCACCACCCGTGCGGGTGTCGTCGTCGGATGCGGGTGACACCTGCGGGGCGTCCTCGCCGTCGGCGGGTGCCGGGTCGGGGGTGGTGGCGGCTGCGACCGGTTCGGGGGCCGGTACTTCTTCCGCGTTCGCGTCGGTGTCCGCGTTCGCGTCCGTGTCCGCGTTCGCTTCCGCTTGGGCCTGCGGCTCGGGCTCAGCTTCCGGCTCCGGTTCAGCCGTCGCTTCCGCTTCCGCTCCAGCCTCCGGCTTCGCTTCCGGCTCCGGGGTCTCCTCGGCGGTCGCGGCCTTGGGCTCGGGCGCCTCCTCCGCCGCGGGCTCCTCGGTCTGCGGGGCCTCCTCCGCCGCCGGGGTGGTCTCGGGCTCGGTCGCCTCTTCGGCCACCGGCGCGTCCTCGGCGACCGGCACCTCGTCCGCCACCGGCTCCTCGGCCTGCGGGGTCTCCTCGGCGGCGGGCACCACCTCGGCCACGGTCTCCTCGGCCACCGGCGCTTCCTCGGCCACCGGCGCTTCCTCGGCCGACGGGGCGTTCTCCGCCACCGGCGCGTCCTCGGCCACGGTGGCGTCCTCGGCCGACGGGGCGTTCTCCGCCACCGGCGCGTCCTCGGCCACGGTGGCGTCCTCGGCCACGGTGGCGTCCTCGGCCACGGTGGCGTCCTCGGCCACGGTGGCGTCCTCGGCCACGAGGGCCGCAGTGTCCGCAGCTTCCTCGGCCACCGGCGTCTTCGCCTCCGCGGCCTCCTCGACCACCACGGCCTCGGTCTCCACGGCCTCCTCGGCCACCGAGGCCTCGGTCTCCGCAGCCTCCTCAACCACCGGCGTCTCCGGAGTCTCCCGAGTCTCCGGAGTCTCCTCCGTGACCGCCACCGGCGTCTCCGGAGTCTCCTCCGTGACGGGCGAAGGCGTCTCCACAGCCTCCTCCGCGACGGCCACCGGCGTTTCCGGGGCTGCCGCCTCCGGGGCTGCCGCCACCGGAGTTTCCGCCTCCGGCGTCTCCGGCCTCTCCGCCTCCGAGGGCTCCTCCGCCGCGGGAGCCTCGGGCTCCGTCAGCGAGGTATCCGGCTTCGTCGGCTCCCAGGTGGTGTCCCGCAGCGGTGTCGTCGGCTCGGGCTCCGGGGTGCGGGTTTCCGGGACTCGGGTGCCGCCCGCCGGCTTCGTGGGGCTCGGGACCGTGACGTTGTCGAAGGCCGCGGCGACCAGGTCGTGGCCGGCGGGGGGGTCCGTCAGCTCCGTGGAGCGGGAGGACTGGGGCGGGACCTTGGGTTCCGGGGTTCCGGCCGCCGGCTCCGAGGCCGCCGGTTCCGGGGTGGCCGGCTCGGTGGATGCCGATGCGGGCTCCGAGGGTGTCGCCTCCGGCGCAGCACCCTCCGCCTCGGCGGTCCGTGCTTTGCGTGACCGACCGAACGCGTTCCGCAGGAGAGTGAGAATGCCCATGTGCGCAACCCTTCGCGTGAGTTGATGCCCGTCAATCCCTGGCCAGGACGGACACGTAAGGTTAGCGGCCTTCGGCGGTGATCTTCGGCTGGGTCTGAGGTCCGGACGGGCGCCCTGTCAAGGGGCGGGATTCGGCCGCTCCGGAGCGCGCGGCGACGCCCGCCCAAGCGACCTATGGATACGGCGGGTTCACCCCGCGTTCACCTCGCCGCCCGGCTCCCGCACGTATGTGCCCCTACGGTCGCGCTGACACCGAGGAAATCCCAGGGGAGTACAGAGTGCGCAAGCTGCTGCCGTTGATCGGAACGCCGTCCGGTTCTCATCCCGGCGGCCGGTCCGCCATGACCTGTCGTTTCCGGTGTGGTGACGCCTGCTTCCACGAGGTGCCCAACACCAGCGACAACGAATACGTCGGCGACGTCATCGCCGGCGCGCTCAGCCGCCGCTCCGTGATGCGCGCCGCCGCCGTCGTCACGGTCGCCGCCGCCGGTGCCGGTGCGGCCGGTGTCGCCGCCGCCCCGCAGGCGTCCGCCGCGCCCGCCGCGCCCGCCGACGCCCCCGCCACGTTCCGCGGCGAGCGCGGCGCTCGCGGCCTGCGCTTCTCGCCCGTCGCGCCGAACACCGCGGACGCCGTCACCGTGCCCGAGGGCTACGGCCAGAACGTCGTGATCCGCTGGGGCGAGCCGATCCTGCGCGGCGCGCCCGCCTTCGACCCGGAGAAGCAGACCGCGAAGGCGCAGGCCGGCCAGTTCGGCTACAACTGCGACTTCCTCGCGCTGCTGCCGCTGCGCGGCGAGCGCGACCGGCAGCTCCTCGTCGCGAACCACGAGTACACCGACGAGGTGCTCATGTTCCGCGGCTACGACGCCGCCAACCCGACCCGCGAGCAGGTCGAGATCGCCTGGGCCGCGCACGGCCTGTCCACCGTCGTCGTGGAGGAGGACCGGAAGACCGGCAGGCTGACGGCCGTTCCGCGGCACCCCCTCAACCGGCGCGTCACCGCCACCACCGAGTTCCGCGTGACGGGCCCGGCCGCCGGTTCCGACCTGCTGAAGACCTCCGCCGACCCGACCGGCACCAAGGTGCTCGGCACCCTGAACAACTGCTCCGGCGGCACCACCCCGTGGGGCACCACGCTGCACGGCGAGGAGAACTTCAACCAGTACTTCGCCAACAGCGGCCGCGCCACCGACAAGCGCTACGGCATCGGCACCGGCCCGACCGAGCGCAAGTGGGAGCGGTTCGACAAGCGCTTCGACGTGGCGCAGGAGCCGAACGAGGTGCACCGCTTCGGCTACGTCGTCGAGTTCGACCCGTACGACCCGACGTCCACGCCCCGCAAGCACACCGCTCTCGGCCGCTTCAAGCACGAGGCCGCGACCGTGCGGCTCACCGACGACGGCCGTCCGGTGGTGTACTCGGGCGACGACGAGCGGTTCGACTACTTCTACAAGTTCGTCAGCAGCAAGCGGATGCGCAAGGGCAGCTCGCGTGCCGTGCGCGAGCACAACCTGTCGCTGCTGGACGAGGGCACGCTCTACGTCGCCAAGCTGACCGGCGACTCCCCGGCCACCGACATCGACGGCTCGGGCAAGCTCCCGGCGGACGGCGAGTTCGACGGCAGCGGCGAGTGGATCCCGCTGGCCACCGCGACCGCCGACGGCGCCGTCTCGCACGTCGAGGGCATGTCCGCCGACGAGGTGTTCGTCTTCACGCGGATCGCCGGCGACAAGGTGGGCGCCACGAAGATGGACCGCCCCGAGGACATCGAACCCAGCCCGGTCACCGGCAAGGTCTACGTCGCCCTCACCAACAACACCAACCGCGGCAAGTCCGGTTACGCGGGCGCCGACGAGGCCAACCCGCGCAACAGCAACAAGCACGGCCACGTCCTGGAGCTCACCGAGCGCTGGAACCGCGCCGACGCCACCCGGTTCGCCTGGTCGCTGTTCCTGGTGGCCGGCGACCCGGCCGACCCGGCGACCTACTTCGCGGGCTTCCCGAAGGACAAGGTCAGCCCGATCTCCTGCCCGGACAACGTGGCCTTCGACCCGTACGGCAACCTGTGGATCTCCACCGACGGTGCCCAGCTCGGCTCGCACGACGGCCTGTTCGGCGTCGCCACGCACGGTCCGCGGCGCGGTGAGCTGAAGCAGTTCCTGACCGTGCCGGCCGGTGCCGAGACCTGCGGCCCGATCATCCAGGACCGCCGTGTCCTGGTCGCCGTGCAGCACCCGGGCGAGATCGACGGCGCGTCCGTCGAGGAGCCCAAGAGCACCTGGCCCGACGGTCCGGGCACGTACGTCCGCCCGTCGGTCGTCGCCGTGTGGCGCGCCGACGGCGACGACATCGGCGTCTGATCCCGCCGGGGGCGACCTGAGGGAGTGGTTACGGGAGGGCTGGGACGGGTGGCCGGGTGCCGCCGTGTTCCAGCCATTCCCGGTACGCCGGTGCCTGCCGCGCCGCCTCCCAGTACGCCTCCTCCAGCGCGGGCCGCACGCCGTCCAGTTCCGTCTCCGTACGGGCCGCGAGCAGCAGCCGTACGCCGAGCGGGTCGCCGTGCAGGCGGCGTACGGCCATGTCGGCGCGTGGCTGGCAGGTGGGCTGGCACACGGTGACGACCTCGCCGGTCGCGACGAGCGCCGACGCCGTGTGGTAGTCGCCGGACAGCACGGGCGGGCTGACGCCCGCGGCGCGGAACATCCGCTGCACGGCGTCCCATTCGCCGTCGACGCTCGGGTCGATCATCCAGCGGTCGGTGGCCAGATCCCGCACGTCCACCACGGGCTTCGCGGTCGCCGGATGGTCGGCGGGCAGCGACACGAACTGCGGCTCGCGTTCGACGAGGACGCGCACCCGCAGCTCCGGGGGCACCCGCAGCGGGCAGCCCTCGACCTCGTGCACGAAGGCGACGTCGAGCTGTCCGTCGGCGACCATCCGCAGCAGCGTGTTCGCGGAGACGTCCATGTGCAGCGAGGGCTCCTGGCCGTGACCGCGCAGCCTGCGCAGCCAGCCGGCCAGCGCCTTGCTGGCGGTCGAGCCGACGCGCAGCCCGGGGCCGCCCGCGGCGGCGGCCCGTGCCTCGGCCACCAGGGACCGCAGCTCGGTCACCAGGGGCCTGGCGCGGCTCAGCACCAGCCGGCCGAGATCCGTCGGGCGGCAGCCGGCGCGGGTGCGCAGGAACAGGGGACCACCGAGCTCCTGCTCGATGCGGCGCAGCTGCGTGCTCAACGACGGTTGTGCCACGCCCAGTTGGCGGGCGGCGCGGTGCAGACTGCCGGTGTCGGCGATGGCGCACAGCGCCCGCAGGTGCCTCACCTCGAGCTCCATGGCGTCGGAGCGTAAGGGGGAACTCCGCGTCGCACCAGACGCACAAATCCCTGCCGACAGCGGCCAATCGGTCGATCGTGGGACCGGTGATAGGGCCGCGCTATCGCCGTTTGCCATCATCACAGCCGCCGCACGGGCATCGAGACTCGGCGTGACGACTCACCCCCCACCAAGGAGTCCTCGATGCGCATGCGCATGTCCACGTCCCTGTCCGTCCGCACGGCGGCGGTCACTCTCGGCCTCGCGGCCCTCGGCGCCGGCGCGGCGGTCCCCGCGTCGGCAGCCCCCGCCCACCTCGGGTACACCGGCACGTCCGCGGAGGCCGCGGCCAACGAGGCGTTCTTCCAGGCGGTGCTGGAGTCGGTCGCCGAGAAGCGTGCCGCGAACCCCAGGAGCACCGCGGCCGTCACCGTCGTCTACGACGCCTCCCGCGCGCCCTCCTTCAGCGCCCAGATATCCCGCAGCACCCAGATCTGGAACAGCTCGGTGTCCAACGTGAAGCTCCAGGCGGGCACGTCGGGCGCCGACTTCAGCTACCGCGAGGGCAACGACCCGCGCGGCTCGTACGCCTCGACCGACGGTCACGGCAGGGGCTACATCTTCCTGGACTACGCGCAGAACCAGCAGTACGACTCCACCCGCGTCACCGCCCACGAGACCGGCCACGTCCTCGGTCTGCCGGACCACTACGCGGGCCCGTGCAGCGAGCTGATGTCGGGCGGCGGCCCCGGCCCGTCCTGCACGAACGCGATCCCGAACGCCGCCGAGCGGTCCCGCGTGGACCAGCTGTGGGCGAACGGCTTCGCCGCGGCGCTCGACAAGGCGCTGCAGAAGAGCGCCCGGTAACGCGGCCCGCGTTCCCCGCCCACGACAGCGGCGTCCCCGGCGGGGCGCCGCTGTCCGCGTGGTCGCCCCCGGCGGTGCGGCGTGAGGTCCGGCCCGGTGCCGAGGGCGCGTGATCCTCGGCGGTGTCGGCCACGACCCACCCGCCCCCGGGCCCTCGGCTCCCCCGTGTCAAGGGCGGGCGGCGCGCGGCGACGGCCGCGGGGGTGTGCGGCGGCGGCCGTATCGCCCGGTCAGCCACGATGCCGCCGCCACCGCCAGGCCCAGCGCGACCAGCAGCCACGACGCCGTGCGCAGGGTCGTCGTGAGGGCGTCGTAGACCGCTGCGGCCGCCGGGCGGTGCGGTTCGTCGGGGAGGCCGGCGACCGTGAGGCGGCGGCCGATCGCGACGGCGAGGGCGAGCAGGGCGCCGCCGAGGGCCGTGCCGAGGCCGGTGGCGGTGACCGCGCGGCGGCGGCACGTGGCGACGGCGATCCCGGCGAGGGCGAAGACGACCGCACCGAGCGGCAGCCAGAACGCGGCGACGTCCAGCACGTGGTATCCCTTCCGCAGCCGGTCCGCCTCGTCGGCCGGCAGCACGGCGACCGCGGTGTGCTCGACCGGGATGCGGTGCGCCAACGGCATGTGATCGGCGGTCAGTTGCGCTTTGACGCGGGCGGTGACGGGCGCCAGGTCGACGGTGACGGCACCGTCGGCGTGGTCGTCGCGCAGGGCGCGCAGCACGGCGTCGTGCACGGTCCGGTTCGCGGCGTCCCACGCCGTGCGGTAGGTCTCGGTGCCGGTGAAGGAGCGCACCGCGTCGTGCACGAAGGGGCCGACGACGCCGCGCGCCCGGCCGACGTCGGCCTCGGCGAGGATGCCGTCCCCGACGGTGTCCGCGACCGCGTCGCGCACGTCCGGGTCGGAGGCCAGCGGCGCCATCGCGGCGACGTACCGCCCGGTGTCGGCCAGCCCGTACGCCGCCCAGGCCGCGAGCGCGCCGAACGGCACGAGCAGGCAGGCGAGCGCGATCAGGGCGGCCGACAGGGCGTTCCGGACACGCGGGCCGCCCGGGAGGCGGGGGCGACGGGGAAGGGGGCGCACCCCTTCAGGCAAGGCCCCGGCGGCGGGCGCGGCGACCGGGAGGCGTGCAGATGGGCGCATGGGTGGGGCCGAACGGGGGGATGCGGCACCACACCCGCCGCCAACTGGGGTTTCGTGTCCTCCGGTGGAGGCCTCGCCCGAACGGGTGTTACCTGGTTCCGGGGAGAAGGAGGCCGATATGCGCACCCTTGCGGCTCTGCGGACCCTGGCCGTGGCCCTGCTCGCCGGCGGCACCTTCGCCGCGACCGCGGCGGGCACGTCGGCGGCAGCGACGGCGTCGCCGTCGTACGCCGGCGGACACGGCCGCGGCGACGGCCCGGTCTGGGGCACCGTCGTCTCCCGTACCGCGCTCAACGTGCGGACGGCGCCCACCACTCACGCACCCGTCGTGGACCGGCTCCCGCCGGGCAGTCAGGACCGTGTGGAGTGCACGGTCCGCGGTCAGCGGGTGAACGGCAACCCGTACTGGTACTGGCTCGTCGGAGCCCGGGCCTGGGCGAGCGCCGAGTTCGTCGACAGCCACGGCCGGTGGGTGCCCGCCTGCGCGGACCCGTGCCCCGAGTGGAAGGACGGCTCCTGGCTCAACTGGGACGACCCGTTCGGCAGTTCCTGACCGGACGGCACAGAACCCCGGAGGAACCGCGGGCCCCGGCAGCACCGGCCGGGGCCCGCGGTCCGTCGGCGGGGTGTCAGCCCACGCGGTGGCCCTCCGCGTCCTCGCGCGTGTAGTAGCGGTAGAACGCCACCGCGAAGACGCCCGCCGCGACGGCCAGTGCCAGGACGGTCGACCGCAGGACGGTCGAGCCGGTCTGGCTGATCAGGAACCCGACGGCGGCGCCGGCGAAGCCCGCCCAGAGCAGCGCGTGCGGTTCGCGCCTCAGGCGCTGCGCGAGGGCGCGCACGGCGACGTACAGGGCCATGAACACGAGCGCCGTCACGAAGCCGAACAGCAGGTTCCAGCCGGTGACGGGTCCGCCGCCGCGCCGGTTGGCCGCGGCCCAGTAGCCGTAGACGAGTCCGAGCACCAGGGGCAGCGCCCACTTCGCGGCCGTGTGGACCCGGGCGCCGAAGACGTCGGTCGAAGCGGTCGTGCCGCCCTTCCTGCTGGTCCCGCGTGACGCGGGAGCGGCGTGAACCATGAGCGCACTCCTCTCTCTCCGCCCCCGCCTACCAGCGGACACCGGGCGAAGTCCGCGGGCAAGTCGGCGGCCGGGACCGGCCCGGGAGGGGATGCGGGAGGTGTCGGCGCGTGTTTCGCTGGGGCCGTGAGCGACGGCGGCGGCCAGGGCCTGCGCGACCGGTACCCGCGGGCCGGGCGCCGGGACACCGTGCAACGGCAGTCGCTGCTCAGGGTGCGCGGCCGCAGCGTGGCGTGGGTGCCGCCGCTGCTGCTGCTCGTGCTGATCATCGCCGTCGACGGCAACACGCCCGGCAGCTTCCGGATCATCACCTGGATCGTGCTGGTGCCCGGCATCGCCGCCGCGATCTGCCGGGTGTGGACGACGGCCGGGTTCGCGCTGCTGGCGGTGGCGAGCTACCTCGTGGCGGACGGCGCCTGGCCGGGCCAGTACCAGGCCGGAGCGGCCGACTTCGTCCTCGTCACGATCGGCGGCGTCCTCGCCACGCTGGCCTGCGCGGTCCGGCTGCGCGGCGAGCGGCGCATGATCCACATGCGGGACATCGCCGACACCACCCGCCGTACCGTGCTGCGCCCGCTGCCGCCGGGCTGGGGCGGTCTGGAGCACGCGGCGGTCTACCTCGCCGCGGACACCGACGCCCGCGTCGGCGGCGACTTCTACGACATCCAGCCGGGCCCGCACGGCACGCGCGTCCTCGTCGGCGACGTGCAGGGCAAGGGACTGGGCGCGGTGGAGGCGGCCGCCGCGCTGCTCGGCACGTTCCGGGAAGCCGGGTACCACGAGCCGAGCATCGCGACGGTCGCCGAGCGCCTGGAGACCCGTATGCAGCGGCACCGGCAGCACAGCAAGGCCCTCGGCCGGCGCGACGGGGAGCGGTTCGCCACGGCCGTGCTGCTCGGCTTCCCGGTGGACGACACCGACGTGGTGGAGGCCGTCGTGTTCGGCCACGAACCCCCACTCGCGGTCGGCGCCGGCGGCGTGCGGTCCCTGCCGGGCTGCGACGCGCTGCCGCTCGGTCTCACCGAACTCGCCCCGGCCGTGCCGCCCGTGCACCGGGTGACCGTCGCCCAGGACGAGACGCTGCTGCTGTTCACCGACGGGGTGACCGAGGCCCGCGACCGCGACGACGTCTTCTACCCGCTCCATGAGGAGGTGGCGCGGGCCGTCGCCGCCGATCCCCGGGTGGCCGACCCGCACCGTCTGGTGGCGCTGGTCCGCGACGGCACGCTGCGGCACACCCGCGGCCACCTCGCCGACGACACCACGGTGTTCGCGGTGCGCAGGATGCCGGGAACGTCCGTGGACGGCCCCGAACGAGGACGTTTGCAGGCCTGAGGCCCTCCTTCGCAGCCGCAGCGGTTACCGTGCTGCCGTACGTGATCGACCAGGGGGAGGGACGATGCCCGGAACCGTGCTGCTGCTCGCGGCCTCGCCGGTGGGCCGGGGGCGGCTGGTGGACGCCGCGTCCGTGCTGCCCGTCCTCGCGGCCGTCCCGCCCGCCGTGCTGTCCGGCGCGGACACCGCGAACGTCGTCGAACTGGCCGATCCGCTGGAGCCGCAGGCCGTCCTGACCCGGTTGCGCGCCGCCGCCGCGGCACCCGGCCCGCTCACCGTGTACGTCACCGGGCAGCTGCAGCTGGACCGCCGGCAGCGGCTGCCCCATCTGGCGCTGGCCCGCACGACCGCGGCGACCGTCCGCTACACCGCGCTGCCCTGGCACTGGATCCGCGAGGAGCTGCGGCTGCGGCCGGCCGGCACGACGACGTTGCTGCTCGACCTGCACGCGGACGCCGAGAGCTGGGAGTGGCTGCGGGCGCATCCGCTGGACTGCGGCCGGAACAACGCGGTGTACGGGCGCGTCGCCCCGCCCCCGGCCCGGCGCGCGGTGGCACAGCCCGCGTACATGAAGGCCCTGGCGACGATCCTGCGCAGCGGGTTCCGGCCGCCGCCGGACCAGTTGCACCAGCAGGCCCGCGCCCGCACGGCGCCCGAGAGCGCGGGCGCCGACCTGGTGCTGACCACCCCGGGCCCGGCCCCCGGCGACCCGCACGCCGCGATCAGCGCCGCCGTGCGCGCCGGCCGGCACGGTGACGCCGACGCGCTCGCCGCCCGGCACGAGCAGACCGCCGTACAGGTGCACGGGCCCGGGTCCGAGGAGGCGCTGCACTGGGCCGAGGTGCGGGCGGACCTGGCGATGTTCGCCGGGGACGCGGCACGCAGTTGCCGTACCTGGATGGCGGTCGCGTCGGCGCGGCTGGCGGCGGGGCAGACGCCGGACGCGCCCGCCGTGGAGTCGGCCGTGGACCGGGCGCACCACCAGTGGGGGCAGGTCAAGGACGCGGCGGCGGCCCGGCGGCTGGGGCAGGAACTGGCGGGGTTGCGCGGCCGGGTGCCCGGTCGGCGCGAGGGCGCCCTGGACCATGTCCGGCGGCAGCTGAGCCAGCTCCAGACGCAGGACTGACCGCGCGGAGGACGAGGCTCCGGCGGCATGCCCCCGGAAGGTGCCGCGGAGGTGCCGCGGAGGTGCAGCGGGCGATGCTTCCGGCGTGCGGGACGCGGGCGGAAGCGAGCGGCTGACGCGCCCTCTCACTCGTACGGCGGCGTTCACCGGGGTCCGGCCGCCGGACCGCTGGTATCCACGAGGGAGGGGGAAGCCGTCACCGACCGAAGGAAGGGCCGCCCATGGCCACCACCCTTGCCATCGACTTCACCCAAGGTCTGAACGACGCCTGGTCGAAGATCGCCACGTTCGTGCCGAAGCTGATCGGCTTCCTGGTCGTCCTGGTCATCGGCTGGTTCATCGCGAAGATGATCACCAAGGTCCTGGACCGGGTGCTGCGCAAGGTCGGCTCCGAGCGCCTGTCGGAGCGGGCCGGTACCGCGCGCATGCTGCAGAACTCCAAGTACGACCTGACCGGCATCGTCGCGAAGATCGTGTACTTCGCGCTGATGCTGATCGTGATCCAGCTGGCGCTGGGCGTCTTCGGACCCAACCCGGTCAGCTCGATGATCAACGGCATCGTCGCCTGGCTGCCGCGCGGCATCGTCGCCGTCGTCCTCGTCGTCGTCGCGATGGCCATCGCGAACATGGTCCGCTCGATCGTCCAGGGCGCGCTGTCGTCCGCGTCGTACGGGAAGACCGTCGCCACAGGCGTGTGGGCCGCGATCGTGGCACTCGGTGTGATCGCCGCCCTCGGCCAGGCCGGCATCGCGGAGAACGTCGTCCATTCCCTGCTGGTCGCCGCGCTCGCCACCGTGGCGGGCATCCTCATCGTCGGTGTCGGCGGCGGCATGATCACCCCGATGCGGCAGCGCATGGAGCGGATGCTGGCGGCGGCGGAGGAGGAGACGGGCCGTCGCAAGGGCAGCATGGCCGCCTACCAGGCGGGCCGGGAGGACGCGATGCGCAACCAGCCGGTCGGCGAGCGGGCCGGGAGCGGCCGTGGCGCCACCGAGATGGGCGGCGGCACGGACCGCCCGTCGGACATGTGACGGAAGACCGCCGACCGGGCCGGGGGAGCGGCCGGGTCGGCGGTTTCGCGTGTGCGCGGGGGGAGGGCGCCGCAGAGGCCGGTGGCCTGCGGCGGTTGGGGGAGGCGGACGACCGCGGGGCCGGTCAGGACCGCGAGCCGATCAAGCCCGCGGGGCCGGTCAGGTCCGTGAGGCCGGTCAGGTCCGCGACGGCGGTTCGGTCTGCGACGGGGGTCCGTTGCCCCGGGCAGGCAAGGGCCGGACGTGCCGGTGTTCCGGGCTCGCGGGGCCGGGCGGCCGTCGGCTCAGGCGAGGTCGCCGGCGGTGCTGCGGCTGTCGCCGTCCTCGTCGCCCGCACCGGTGCCGGACCCGGCCGACAGGTCGTGCTGCCGGGCGAGCCAGCTGATCGCGGTCAGGCGGCACACGGCGTAGTCGTGGCCGACGGGCTCGCGCCAGTCGATGTCGGCGAGCGCGTCGAGGAAGCCCAGGGCGTAGTCGGTGAGGTCCTCGCGATCGGGCGGCGGCGGGGCCAGGCCGGGGTCGTTCGCCGCCAGGCGGTCCCGCAGCTCGGCCACGTGCTGGTCCACGGCGGCCGTGAAGGCAGGCTCGAACGCGAACTCCGCGAAGCGGGGCCCGAACGCGCTGCTTATCTTGGCCAAGGGGGACACGCGGTCCACCGTAATTCGGCCGCGGGGGAGCAGAGCACCGGGTTTGCCATGATTTACGTCACGAGCGATGTGGCTCACCCGCGTACTGTGCCGTCCGGGGTTCGGGTTCCGTCGCTCTCGCGGGGCCGGTGTTCGCCGCCAGGATCAAGGCCGCCGCCACGACGGCCGCGGCGAAGTCCCTGGCGTACCGCTGGGTGATGCGTGTGCGTTCCAGCACGGCGACCTCGCAACAACAAGGTATTGAGCGGGAGCACTTCGAGCGGACCCTCGCCGACGCGCCGCTCCCCTCCCGCGTGCCCGCCCTGCGCGGCCGTGCCGTCGCGCACTACCTCGCCGGTGAACTCCGCTACTCCGGCTACCTGGCCGACGTCCTGCACCGGCGCGGCAAGTCCGACGAGGCCGCCGGGCTGCTGCGCGACGTGCTCGGCGACCTCTCCCCCGAGCGCGGTGCCGTGCACGCGGCGGCGGCGCACCGGCTGCTCGGCATCATAGCCGAGGACGCCCGCGACACCGAGACCGCCGAGGAGCACTACGTCCGCGCCCTGAGCCTGCTGGAACGGGCGGGCGCCGCCGGTGACCTGGCCGACCTGTGCCGGCTGCTCGGCGACCTGCTGCGCCGCACGGGGCGCGTGGAGGCCGCGCTGGACGTGTACCGGACGGGGCTCGGACCGCGTACGGCGCCGGGGACGACGACCCTGGGACCGGCGCCGGCGCAGCCGCCCCTGTGACCACCGGGTGCCGTGCGGGCGGGGACCACCGGGTGCCCGGCGGGCGGGCCGGTCCGGCACCGGCGCGCCCGCCGGTTCCGCGCGGGACACCGCCGTACCCGCGGGGAAGCGGCGGCCACGTCGGGTTTCGGCCCGGGAGGGCTCGGGTAGTCGGGCCTCGTTCCGGGGGTGGGCGGTGTTTCCGGTCGGCCGCGCCCGCGTCGTGCGGGGCGGCCCGGGAACCCGACGTTGCACAGACCGCGGTGAGTGAAGGAGGCGGTAGTCGTGCCCGGCGACGACCCCGGTCCGCACGGCGCTCGGGGCGGCTACGGCCCCGGATCGCACGGTGCGGACCCGGAGCTGGACCAGGACCGGGCGCGCGCCGCCGACCTGATCGCGTCGACACTGCGGGGCGCCGCACCCGAACAGGTCCCGGAACGGCTGTGCGCCGTCGCGGTCGCGTTGCTGCCGGTGAGCGGCGCGAGCGTGTCGCTGCGGGGCGGCGGCATGCCCGCCCAGCTCAGCGCGAGCAGTCCGCGGGCCGCGCACCTCGCCGACGTGCAGGCCACGCTCGGGGACGGCCCCTGCCAGTGGGTGCTGGAGACGGGAGCGCCGGTCTTCGTGCGCGATCTGGTCGCAGGCGGCGACGCGGACCGCTGGCCGGTCTTCGCCCAGGCGGCGACGGCGGCCGGGGTGCGGGCGGTGTACGCGCTGCCGCTGGGCTTCGGCGACGTGTGCGTGGGCACGCTCGACCTGTACCGCGAGTCCCCCGGCGAGCTGACCGACCGGCAGCGGCGCACCGCGGAGATCGTGGCCGGGGCGATGACCGTGGCGCTGATGGCGCTGCCGCACGGCGAGGAGCAGGAGGCGGAGGGCGCGCACTGGCTGCACGGCCTGGCTTCGGACCACGACGCGGTCCACCACGCCGTCGGCATGATCATGGCCCAGCTCGGGATGGGCGCCGAGGACGCGCTGGCCCGGCTGCGCGGGGACGCCTTCGCGCAGGGCCGCACCGCCCTGGACGTGGCGCGGGACGTGGTGGCGCGCCGCAGGAGGTTCGAGCCGGACTGAACGGGCCGTGGGCGGGGAGGGCCGAACCGTTCGCGGTGGGGGAGGGCGGGGCAGGTCCTGTCCGGCCGCCGCTCACTCGCCGGTGTCGCAGGTGATCCCGTTCCGCGGGGTGTAGTGGGTGCGGAACTGCTCCCGCCGCGCTTCCCGGCCGTCGTCGTGGAAGACGCGCTCGACGGTGACGTCGAAGCCTTCCAGCGGGGTCTGCGGCACGCATTCCTCGCTGGTGCTCACCTTGTCCGTCGGCTCCTTGATGTTGGTGCGCGGTCCCTTGACCGATGTGATCTCGTCGTACTTCCTGGTGCCGATGAAGCTCACGGTCACGGAGGTGCTGGTGGACTCGGCCCGCAGGTAGACGGTGTTCCCGGAGTCGTTCAGGAAACGCAGGTCGAGACTGCCCCAGGCCACGGTCGCCTCCCGCCCTTCGGGATAACGCTCGATGTAGAAGGAGTGGGCGCCGTACTCCACGGGCTTGAGACCGGCGAAGAACATCGCGTTGAAGACGGTGGTGGCCACGGCGGAGACGCCACCGCCGGGTGCCTTGGTGTACTGGTCGTCGAGGATCATCACGCCGTCCACGAAGCCGTTGGCCTCGGTGCGCTCCCCGACGGTCCGGTTGAAGCTCCAGGTCTCGCCGGGTGAGACGACGGAGCCGTTGATGAGTTCCACGGCCCGGGCGATGTTCGTGGTGCGGTAGGGCGCCGGTTCGAAGTCGACGGTGAAGGACGACATCTTTTCCGTGAGGCCCAGCCGCGCGGCGTTCTGCCGGGTCACCTCGGGCTGGACGGTGCGTGTCGTCACCTCGCCGGTGCGGGCGGTGCCCGACTCGGTGAGGAGCGGCATGACCGCCTTCGCGAGGGCCTGGGCGGTGACGCTGCGGGCTGCCCGGCCGTCGTCGGTCACCTCGACCGCGTCGCCGTCGAGGCGCAGTTCCGCGTTCTCCGCGCGGGCGGGCAGCCGGGCCAGGGAGCGCGTCACGGCCGGGTCGGCGCGCAGGCCGTCCGCGTCGAGGTGCGGCTCCAGCCGGGCGCTGTCGTCGGGCCGCATGGTGAGGTACGTGCCGAGGACGGCCTGGTCGATCGTGAACCGTTCGTCACCCGCGGTGAGCGTGACCGGTGCCGACATCGCAGGGCGGGCGAAGTCGCGCACCGCTCGTCGCACCTCGCGCTCCCCCACCTTCGGCTCGGTCCGGCGCGCGGGCAGCACGGTCACCGGCTCCTTCGGGCCACGGATGAACGACGTGCGCAGCGTGTCCAGCGCGGCGTCCGCGTTCAGCGCGTGGCCGGTGCGCGGGGTGGTGTTCTTCACCCGCCCGTTGTCGAAGGCGACGGAGCCCTCACGGACCTTCTGGTCGAGTGACGTGGCGAGCTTCCTCAAGGAGGCGCGGGCGTCTTGTTCGTCCACCCGTACGACCGGCTGGATGTCACCCCCGCGGGAGCGGAACAGCCGGCTGATGGCGCTGACGGGGTCCGCCCCTCCGGTGTGCGCCCGGTCGACGGTGCGCGGGATGTCGTAGCCGAACCCGGCACTCCGCAGGTCGATGGCGCCGGTCCGCTCGCCGACCTTCACGGTCAGTTTCTGCGAGTGCGCGGTCCCTGCCAGGTCCCGTGTGAGCTTTCGGGCGGCGTCCTCGCGGGTGAGGCCCCCGATGTCCACCCCTCGCACCGACGTGCCCGCCTCGATCTCGCCGCCGGTCAGCAGCAGAGCTCCGAGGTACAGGCCGCCGAAACCGCCGGCCAGTGCACCACCGGCCAGAGCGACGGGTGGAAGGCCGGATATTCGGTGACGCATGGCTGAGCAACCTTAGTGCTGACCTTGGTGCAGCTTGGCAAATGAGGAATCCGGTGGATTTTATCAGCCGGAGCAGGGTGGGCGGAAGGAGCGCGAATATCGTCGCCTTTGCGGAAATCCCGTGAGCGGGACATAATCCGCCCGCGACCCTTGGCACGGCCGGAAAGCGAGCCAGTGGTGTGGCGACTGACCAGCGGATATGCGGAATATGTGGCGCGATTTGCGAACCGGTCGGCGGCTGATTGCGGCCCATGTCACATGCATTGCCGCGCGGCTGCGGGACGGGCGGCAGGAGGCGGCGGCACCTGGCAGGGGCGCGAAACGGCGGATGGCTTGAATTCGCGATGCGTTTCTCTGAGGCGCAGAACACATGAAGACGCCGGGGCGCGTTTACTCGCACGACCGCCGGCGGCGGAGCCGGCCGGTTTCCGCAGCGTTCTTCATCGGTTCGGCGTTCACCCGGGCGACCATGTGCGCGACGGTGCGGGCCGGGTCATGAACGTCTGCGCGACGACGTGACAGCCGTAGGCGTCCTCCGGGGCCACGAGGTTCGCGGCGATCTCGGCGGCCGGCCGCTGGAGGCGGAAGCGGCCCGTCCTCTCACCGGCGGACCGGACGCGGACGTGGAGCTCGACCTGCCGGCCGTGCAGTTCGCGGCGCAGGGCGGTGTCCGAGGCGCGCCGGCGGGCCTGAGGGCTCAGACCAGGGCGCGCCCCTGCCTCCTGATGTCCGTCAGGCGCCGCGCCCCGAGTTCGGCCACCGCGCGGGTGATGTCCGAGACGACCTCGCCGAGACCGCCGTTGGTGAGGCTGATCGCGTCCTCGCCGACGCGGACCGCGGCGACCTCCAGCGTGAGCACCGCGGGCTCGCCGTCGGCGTCCGTGCCGGTGAGCGTCACCCGCAGGCCCTGGCGGGCGTCCCCCGCCTCCGGCAGCGGCACCTGCGTGACCACGACCTCGGCCGCCCCGCCCCGCTCGGGCGTGGCCGTGAAGCTCCCGCACTTCTCCGGCAGCGTCTTCAGCCAGTCCAGCGTGCGGTCCAGGTCGGCCGCGCGGTGGGAGGTGACCTGATGGCGGAGCTGGGCGTCGGTGTCCATGTCGTCGAGGGCGACGACCGCGCGCGGCCCGCCCGGGACGCCGAAGAGGTCGTCGGTGTACAGGGCGTCGAGGAGGCGCCGGCAGTCGGCGTCGCCGGTGGTGGCCTTCAGCAGCCCGTCCCGCCAGGTCGCGGCGCCCCGCGTGGGCACCCACGGCCCGCCCAGGTCGGTCTCCGTGACCAGCGCGGCCCGTGCCTGCTCCTCGGTGAGGACGGGCGGCGCGGCCGGCGTCGCGGGAGCCGCCGGGGGCTGCTCGGCGGCCGGGGACACGGGGGAGGCGGGTGACCGGGGCGCGGACCGCGCCCGGTCGGTTCCGCCGGCCGAACAGGCGGCCGCCGTCAGCAGCGTGGCCGCCGACAGGACCGACGCGACGAGCACACGAGCGGCCGGGGAACGGGACATCGACTGCCTCCTTGGCGCCTTCAAGATCGGATACGCCTTTACACGGCACCACCGGGCCCGCCCGCCCACCAGCGAGCGGGGCCGTCCGGGTGAGCCACCGGGGCTGCCGGGACCACCGGGACCACCAGGGCCACGGGGCTGCCGGGGCCCCATGACCGCCGGGACCACCGTGGCCGTCGACCACCAGGACCGCTGTGACCAGGCAACCGGGACCACCGTGGCCGTCGACCACCGGGCCACCGGGGTTGCGGGGCCGCCGGGACCACCGGAGTCGCCGGGACCACCAGGGCCACCGGGGTTGCCGGGGCAACCGGGGCCGTCGACCACCAGGACCGCCGGGACCAGGCAACCGGGACCACCGTGGCCGTCGACCACCGGGCCACCGGAGCTGCGGGGCCACCGGAGCTGCGGGGCCGCCGCGACCACCGGGACCCCGGGGCCACCGGGACCACCGGACCGCCGGGACCACCGCCCCCGCCGCCGGGAGGGCCCGCCCAAACCCGGTCGTCCTCCGCCCGGCCCGCGCTGTGCCGTCGATGTCATGCAGCGCGCCCACGTGTCCCGTACGACGACGCCGGAGACGGTCCCGGCGCGCTGACAGCTGACGTGAGTCCGAAGCCCCGGGGCGAGTGCCCCGGGGCTTCGTCGCGCGGTGCTCGCACCCTCGGCGCCCGGATCAGGGCGGCGCGGCTGGTGCCGTACCAGGCGGTGATCGGGGCGCGGGGGGCCGGCGGCGGCCTGGTGGCACTACGGCTGCGGGACGGCCGGCGGCCGGGGGAGCTGCCCGGCGCGGAGTTGCTCCGCCGGATCGGCGAACGGGTCCGGGCCCGCGGCACCGCCCTGTGGGGACCCGCGTAGGGTCCGTCGTAGCCGGCCAACGCCTGCGCCCATGACCACGACACGCCGACGGCAACCGCCCGGCCCCGCTGAAGGAGAGGCCGCCGTGACGACCGACCAGCCCAGCACGCACAGCGCCGGCCGGACCGGCTCGCAGAGCGCGGGCCCGCCCCTGCCGGTGATCATCGACTGCGACACCGGGATCGACGACGCCCTCGCCCTGCTGTTCGCCGTCCGGCACCCCGGGCTCGATCTGCGGGCCGTCACCTGCGTGGCCGGGAACACCGACGTCGACGGCGTCGTCCGCAACACCCTGACCGTGCTGGAGCAGGCCGGTGCCCCGGACATCCCCGTCGCGCGGGGCGCCGAGCGGCCGTTGATCGAGGCGGTGCGCACGGCGCGGCACGTGCACGGCCACGACGGCATGGGCGACCTCGGTCTGCCCGCGCCCACCCGCACGCCCGCCGGCGTCGACGCGGTGACGCTGCTGCGCCGCGAGATCCTCGCCTCGCCGCGCCCGGTCACGCTGATTCCCACCGCGCCGCTGACCAACATCGCGCTGCTGCTGCGCACCCACCCCGACGTCACCCGCAACATCGAGCGGATCGTGTTCATGGGCGGCGCGGTGGCGACCGGAAACGCCACGCCCGTCGCCGAGTTCAACGTCTGGCACGACCCGGAGGCCGCCGCGGTCCTGCTGACCGCCGGGGTGCCCATCACGATGTACGGCCTCGACGTGTTCCAGCGCGTGATCGTGCCGGGGCCGGACCTGCGCAGGCTGCGGGCGAGCGCCGAGCCCGGCACCCGCCTCGCCGGCGAACTGCTCGCCCACCGCGGGCCGGTGACCGACGAGTCGGACCCCGGCGGCGGCCTCGGCGACGCGGGCGCGGTGTGCGCGGTCGTGGACCCGGAGGGCCTGACCACGCACCGCCTGCCGGTCGAGGTGTCGCTGGCCCCGGGCCCCACCCGCGGCCAGACGGTCGTCGACCGCCGCCACCGGCCCGGCGAGTCCGAACTCCACGACGGCATCCGCGAACAGGCCCTGGTCGACGTGGCGTTGGATGTCGACGTGGCGCGCTACGTGAAGCTGTACCTGGACGCGGTGGAGCGTCGGGACCCGGCGTCCGGATCATCCGGTCCGGACGGCGGTGCCTAGTCGGCCTCGGCCGGCCGCACCGCCCACCGCTGTTCCACCTTGGCGACCTTCCAGTACGACACCGCCGCCGCCCACACCACCACGAACAGGCCGACGATGACGTAGCCGACGCTGTCGAGGTCGATCCCGGCGATCCAGCTCGTCACGGCGTCGCGCAGATCGAGCTTCTCGTGCAGCACGCCGACGAGTTCGATGGTGCCGATGACGAACGCGACGGCGATCGACAGGCCGGTGATGGTGAGGTTGTAGAAGACCTTGCGGACCGGGTTCGAGAACGCCCACTGGTAGGCGAAGTTCATGAACGTGCCGTCCAGCGTGTCGAACAGGCTCATGCCGGCCGCGAACAGCAGCGGCAGGCACATGATCGCGTACCAGGGCAGGCCGGCCGCCGCGCCCGAACCGGCCATCACCAGCAGCGTGACCTCGGTGGCGGTGTCGAAGCCGAGCCCGAACAGGAAGCCCAGCGGGTACATCTGGCCCGGCCGGGAGATGGACTTGGTGAGACGGCCGAGGATGCGGTTCATGAAGCCCCGCGAGTCCAGGTGCTCCTCCAGCCGCTTCTCGTCGTACTCCCCCGCCCGCATCGCCCGGAACACCTTCAGGATGCCCAGCAGCGCGACCAGGTTGAGCGCGGCGATGAGGTAGAGGAACGAGCCGGAGATGGTGGTGCCGAGGACGCCGAGGACCTGGTGGGTGCCGGAGTCCTCGTCCATGACCCGGCCGGCGAGGTTCGTGCCGCCCGCGACCAGGCCGGCCAGCAGCACCACGACGCTGGAGTGGCCGAGCGCGAACCAGAAGCCCACCGAGACGGGCCGCTTGCCGTCGGCCATGAGCTTGCGGGTGGTGTTGTCGATCGCGGCGATGTGGTCCGCGTCGAACGCGTGCCGCACGCCGAGGGTGTAGGCGGTGATGCCGAGGCCGATCCCGAAGGCCTTGGAGCCGACCTCGTAATGGGCGGGTACGACGAGCAGGAACAGGATGCCGAAGGCGACCACGTGCAGCGCCGCGATCACGGCCATCAGGCCGGCGGTCCTGAGGGTGTCCTCCCGCCGCCAGCGGAACGACGTCGCGCTGGCCGTGGCTGTGGCCGTGGCGGCGGTCTTCTGGGCAGGGTCGGGCAGGGTCATGCGGTCACGCTCCAGCACCTCGTGGATCAGTTCGTGAGATGCCGTGGCCGGTCTCCTGGCTTACGGGTCGTGCGTTCCCGGCCCGCCTTCCCGGCCGCCGTGCGGTGGCCAGTGGCTGCCCCTCGTGGGGCGTGGGACGGGAACTCCCCGATCACAGTGGCGAGGGCCGCTCCGGTCTGGGCCCCTCGGTTTCCCGACGGACCGTCACCGGCTTCCCGAACACCACGGCGCGCCCACGGTAGGGCCTGGGAGGTACCGCTGCATAGCTGCACAGCTGCGCAGGTATTCAAGATCACATGGGGTTCCGTGGGGGACGGGGTGGGGGTGAGGGCACCTGCGAGGATGAGCCCCATGCATCTCGTCCCGGCCGACCGCGCCGACCGGCGCGCCATCGACGGCCATCGGGTGTGTGACGCCATCGCCGCGATCGGCGAGCCCGGGCATGTCCGCACCTGGGCCGACCGCTTCTCGCTGCTCGCCGACGCCAAGCGGCTCGCGCTGCTGCTCGCGCTGCATCGCACCGGGCCACTGGCCGTGTCCGACCTGGCGATCGCCACCGGTATGAACGACCCGGCGGTCTCGCAGGCGCTGCGGCTGTTGCGGGCGGCCGGGGTCGTGGTGGGGGAGAAGGAGGGGCGGGTGGTCCGGTATCGGGTGGTGGACGAGGACGTGCGGGGGCTGTTGGCCGGGTGTGCGGCGGACGCGGTCGCGGTCTCCGAGGCTCCGGAGACGCGTAGTCGCTAACCGCCGTCCGTCGTGGGTGGGTCGGGGCCGCGCCGAGGGTGTCCGTCCTCGGAACGGCGCGGAATCGGTGACCTATCAAGGTCCTGGTGTTGACGCGCCAACCGCTGCGGGCGGACACCTCCGACACGACCCCTCCTCGCCGTCGACGGCTGCGGGCCGTGGGACCTTGCGGCCGGTGTCGTTCGTTGGCGGCTGCGGGCCGTGGTTCCTTCCGGTCCCTTGTTGCGAGTGGACGGCTGGGGCCGTGGTTCCAGGTTTCTTCCGGCCGTCTGCCGTGCGTGGACGGCTGCGGGCCGTGGTGCGTTCCGGCCGCCTGTCGTGCGGCGGCGGCTGCGGGCGCTGGTCGGTCAGGTCTGGGCCGGGTCTGCCGTTGGCTGTGGGGCCGGGGTGGGGGCGGCGACCTCCAGCGGTGGGGCCAGGTGGCGTTCCGGGCGGTGGATGCCTGTCCGGGGGACACGGGTGCGGGGCTGGCCCGGGTTGCGGGGGTGGGGGCCGGGGCGGCGGGCCGTGAGGCGGGCTGTCGTGGGGGCGCCGCACTGCTCGCTGGGGGGCGCGCCGTCCGGGGTGTACGGGGAGGGCACCGAGGTGTTGTCGCGGTGGAAGTACTCCCACTCGTCCCCGTGTCCGTCCAGGTAGCGCTGGACGTCGTGGTCCACGCTCCAGCGGTGCGCGCACGTGCCGCAGGTGAATGCGACCCGTTCGACCGCGAGTTCCGTGATCACGGCGGTGCACCTCCGTCCCGCCGGCCGATGCGTCCGACGGTTCGATTGTCCTCCGTCCGGCCGTGTCGCGCGCGGAAGCGGAATCCTTGCCGCCACACCGTCGTGGCGCCATTCACGCTGGGCACAGGGCTGACTACGCTGTGCGGGTGAACGGGTCGACAACGGGGGCGTTATGGGATTCGGCTTCGGACAGCGACGTGGCGGGCAACTCCCGGTGGAACTCACCGGGTTCGTCGGACGCGGCGAGGAGATCGCTCTGATCCAGGGCGCCTTGGCGCGGTCGCGCCTGGTCACGCTGGTCGGCCCGGGCGGCGTCGGCAAGAGCCGTACGGCGCTGCGCGCGGCCGGCGGGCTCGCGGGGCGGTTCGCGGACGGGATACGGCTGGTGGAGCTGTCGGGGCTGCACGACCCCGAGCTGGTCCCGGCGACCCTCGCCGGGGTGCTGGAACTGCCGGAGCAGTCCGGGATGAGCCCGCTGGACGCGGTCGTCGAGCACCTGCGGGGCCGGCGGATGCTGATCGTCCTCGACACCTGCGAGCATCTCGTCGACGCGTGCGCGATGCTCTGCGACATCCTGCTGCGCGAGGCGGGCGGCCTGAGCGTCCTCGCCACCAGCCGGCAGCCGCTCGACGTGCCCGGCGAGCACTGCGTACCCCGGGCCGGGGTGGAGAACCGTTCCACCGACGTCCTCACCCGGCGCGAGCGCGAGGTCGCGGCGCTCGTGGCGCAGGGCATGTCCAACCGGGAGATCGCGGAACGCCTCGTCATCTCCAAGCGCACGGTGGACGCCCACGTCGAGCACATCCTCGCCAAGCTCCAGATCACGTCCCGTACGGAGATACCGGCCGTGGCGAGTCAGTAGCGGTGGTGCGGACACGTACGTATCGCAAGCGTGAACGGGGAGGCTCGGGGGCGGCCGGTGCGTATACGCAGGCCGCCGCCGGGGCGGGTACCGATCTTCCCGGCGGAGGGGTTCCGGGCGTACCGATCTGCGGCGATTCGCGCGGTGCGGCGCCCCGCGGCACGGCACAGTGGTGCCGCCGCCCGGGGAGGCGGACGTGCCGGGGCCGGCAGTGCTGGTCACACCCCACGGCTGTCATGGCAAGGCGCCCGGCACCGCGCTTCCCCCGGCGGCATCGGGCGGGGCTGCCCCTGGTCGGCGGGGCAGCCCCCTCGAACGGGTCAGAGCCTGAAGCCTCCGCTGCCGAAGGACCCGCTGGAACCGGGCCGCCAGCGGCGTCGGTGCTGGTCGTCGCCCCGTCTGCTCTGCGCGGGGTGGAGTTCGTAGGGCATGAGCCGCCTGCCGTCGGTGGCCGCCGGCACCTCGTCGGGCTCGCGCACCTCCCGGACCTCGTGGACCGCGCCCGTGTCGGGCAGCCTGGTCTGCTCCTCGGCGGTGGGCCGGTGCGGCTCGCGCTCCATGACCCTGATCCCGAGGCGTACGGCCCACACGAGCGCGCCGGCTATGACCAGCCCGCCGATGAACGCCACCGTCACATTGAGGACATCCCGTGAGGCGGCCAGTACTTCGAACGCTGCCGTACTCATAAGTGAATTATCCCCGACGGAATGAGAATTAGCGCCCGGAATGTCCAAATAATCATGAGGCGGCGATCCGGCCGGGGCTCAGCGCACCGTCGGGCTGGGGCTCGGGGTCGGCGACGTGGTGTTCACGTCCAGGCCGGGCGGCTCGGTGAGGGCGAGGACGGGCGCCCCGGGCTGCGGTGGCGGCGGGGTGAGCTGTTCCTCGGGGAGCTTCGGCGGGGTGGTCTGCTGGAAGTTGACCTGGTCGAAGTTGACCATGCCGGTCTTCTCCAGCACGGTGATGTGGTCCAGGACCGTGTCGTTGGCCTGGTCGGCGAGCTGCCGCACCAGCGTGTTCTGCGTGCTGGCCCGGATCTTGGCGATCACCGGGAAGATCTGGCCGTGCGTCACGCGCATGATGCTGACCGCCGTGATGTCGAACTGCTTGCCCGTGCTCCCGTCCACGGTCGCCACGAACTGCTGCTGCTGCGGACTCGCCTGGTTGGGCAGCGTGACGCCCAGCTCGGGGGCGATCCTCCGGCAGGTCGCGTCCAGCCGCGAGTGCCCGGCGACCAGGTGCTCGCCGGCCTCCTTCATCTCGGGCGTCGTGCCGCGCTGCATGGCCATCAGGCCGAGCGGATGCTCCCACAGCCCCGCGGCCCGGACCTTCACCACGAAGTCCCGGTCGGCCTCGGTCAGCGGGCCGTAGCGGGTGTTGGCGATGACGCGGGACGAGGTCGTCGCCGTGTTCTCCACCCCGAGCATGGCGGGGTAGGCGAGCGCGGCGAGGGTCAGGACCAGGCCGCCGCCGATGAAGACGGTGCCTGCCGTCCTGCGCGACATGCGCATGGTGCCTCCTGGTGTGAACGGGTCGGTCCCCAGGAGGTACGTACGGGGCCGCGGAAGCAATCAATCCGGCGGCCGGGAAACCCGCGCCCGGCGCGAACGCGGCACCGAACGGCCGTCGAACATTGCCGGAAAACGGCAGTGAAGCCCCTTCTCTGTGCATGTCAGGATTCCGTCAAGGCGGAGATCAGCGGTGGGCGAGAGGGGGCAGTGCGGATGGCCTGGTTTCTTGGACTCGGCATCACGGGGGTCGTACTGCTCGCCCTCGCGCTGATCTTCGACGGACTGCTGGAGGGGACGTTCGAGGGCGCGCTCGGGGGAGCCCTCGACGGGTGGCTGTCGCTGCCGGTCGTCGCCGGATTCGTGGCGGCGACCGGCTTCGGCGGCGTCCTCGCCCTCGGCGCGGCCGGTGCCGGACCGGTGACCGCCACCGCGGTCGGCGTGGTCTGCGGACTGGGCACGGCATGGCTGACGTACCGTCTCGGCCGCGCCCTGATGAACGACCGTACGGCCGTCGTCCCGCGCGGCACCGATCTCGTCGGCACCTCCGGGAACGTCGTGACCGCCATTCCGGCCGACGGCTACGGCGAGGTGCTGCTCCGCCTCGCCGGGCAGCCGGTGAAGTACGCCGCCCGCAGCGCGGTGCCGGTGGCCCGGGGCACCGAGGTGTGGGTCGAGGCGGCGCCGAGCGCGACCTCGGTCGTGGTGCGACCGGTGGAACGCTGAATTCCCGGCACGTACCCCGCGCCGCTTTCGCCTCCTCCTCGCCTCTCCCTCCCCTTCACCTCTCCTCTGTCGTCCTTTCGTTTTTCCTTCCGCGTTCCTTCTCTTCTCCTTCTCTTCTCCTTCTCTTCTCCTTCCATGTGATTCGGGGGCCCTGTCATGAGTCCAGTTGTCGTCGCCGTCGTCGGAGTCGTCGTACTCCTCGTGCTCATCGCCCTGGTGGTGGTCACGCGGTACAAAGTCGCCGGGCCGAGCGAGGCGTTCATCGTCACGGGCCGGCGCGGCAAGCAGTCCACTGACCCGGAGACCGGCCGGGTGTTCACCGACAACAGCGGACAGAAGGTCGTGGTCGGCGGCGGCGTGTTCGTCGTGCCGTTCGTCCAGCAGCGGTTCACGCTCGACCTGTCCTCGCGGCACATTCCCGTCGCCGTGCGCGGCGCGGTCACCCTGCGCGGCATCAAGGCCAACCTCGAAGGCGTCGCCATCGTCAAGGTCGGCGGCACCGAGGACTCCATCCGCGCCGCGGCACAGCGGTTCCTGATGCAGCAGGACGGCATCGTCGGCTTCACGCAGGAGGTGCTGTCGGGCGCGCTGCGCGCGATCGTCGGCCGGATGTCGGTGGAGGACGTCATCCGGGACCGGGCCGCGTTCGCCGGGCAGGTCGCCGAGGAGGCGGAGGCCAGCCTGTCCGGGCAGGGCCTGGTGCTGGACGCCTTCCAGATCCAGGACATCACCACCGAGGGCTCCTACCTGGAGGACCTCGGCCGCCCGGAGGCCGCCCGCGCCAAGCAGGAGGCCGACATCGCGGAGGCCGTGGCCCGCCGCGCCGCCGAGCAGGCCCGGCTGAAGGCCGAGGAGGAGATCGCGGTCGCGCAGCGGACGTTCTACCTGAAGCAGGCGGAGATCAAGGCCGCGACGGACGCGGCGGCGGCCCAGGCGAACGCGGCCGGACCGCTCGCCGAGGCCGCGCGCAACCAGGAGATCCTCGCCGAGCAGGAGAAGGTCGCCGAGCGGCAGGCGGCGCTGAAGGACCGCCAGCTCGACACCGAGGTCCGCAAGCCCGCCGACGCCCAGCGGTACGCCGCCGAGCAGGAGTCCGAGGCGCGCAAGGTGGCCCGGGTCAAGGAGGCCGAGGCGGAGCGGCTGGCGGCCATCGCGGCGGCCCAGGCGGAGGCCGAGCGGGCGCGGCTGACCGGTGAGGGCGAGAAGCAGCGCCGTACCGCGCTGGCCGAGGCCGGGGCACTCGAAGGGCTCAAGGAGGGCGAGGCGGAGCGGGCCCGGCGTGCCGCGGTCGCCGAGGCCGTGCGGCTGGAGGGCGAGGCGGAGGCCGCGTCGATCGCCGCGAAGGGCGCCGCCGAGGCCGACGCGATGCGGAGGAAGGCCGACGCGTTCGGGCAGTACGGCGACGCGGCGGTGCTCCAGATGCTGGTCGAGGTGCTTCCGCAGGTGGTCGCGAAGGCGTCGGAGCCGCTGAGCGCGGTGGACAAGATGACGGTCATCTCCACGGACGGCGCGAGCCGCATCCCGCGCGCGGTCGCCGACAACGTCGCCCAGGGGATGGAGCTGCTCGGCGCGACCACGGGTGTCGACCTGGCGGAACTGCTGAAGGGCATCACACGCCGGGACGCGCGGGGCGAGGGCGGGTCCGCGCAGGACGACGGAAAGGTCGAGATCGCCGGTTGACAGGGCGCGGTCGCGCACCCGGCGTGGCCGCCCCTTCCGTGCTACCGTCGCTTGGAGTTGCGGTCTTGGTTCCCATGCGTGAATTACCCGGTGTTTTTTCTCCGGGCGGGGCAATCATCTCGGCGACAGGGAGATTTCACACGGTGTGGAATCTCCGGCAGTGCCCCGAAGGAGAATTGGTATGGCTACCGGCACCGTGAAGTGGTTCAACTCGGAAAAGGGTTTCGGCTTCATCGCGCAGGACGGCGGCGGGCAGGACGTCTTCGCCCACTACTCGAACATCGCCGCGCAGGGCTTCCGTGAGCTTCAGGAAGGCCAGAAGGTGATCTTCGACGTCACGCAGGGCCAGAAGGGCCCGCAGGCGGAGAACATCCGCCCCGCCTGACGCGGAGCAGCACGACAGAACCGGGACTCGCGTGGGAACGCGGGTCCCGGTTCTCGTGTGTCCGGGGTGTCCGGGGTGTCCGGGGTGTCCGGGGCGTTCGTGCCGGTCACGTGCCGGTCACGCGCGGGGCGCGCAGGGCGTCCACGGCGATCCGGGCCGCCGTGCCGATGACCGCGTCCGCCGCGGGGAGCGTCGCCGCCGTGCTGGCCGTACGGGTGAACACGGCGACCGCGTACCGGCCGCCGTCGGGATACTCGACCACCCCGACCTCGTTGCGCACGGTCGGCAGGCTGCCCGTCTTGCCCGCCACGTGCACGTCGTCGAAGGGGAAGCCGGACGCCAGGCGGTGCGGCCAGACCTGGAGGGCGAGCAGCCGGCGGATCGCGGCGCCGTGCTCGGGCGCGCACGCCTCGTCCCGCCAGACGGCGCCCAGCAGCCGTGTCATGTCGCGCGGGGTGCTGCGGTTGGTCCGGGCCGGGTCGAGCGCCCGCAGCCGGGTGATGACGTGCGGGTCGGCGAGCGCCCGGGCGCCGCCGGGGCCCGCGTCCTCCTTGATCGTGGCGAGCATCTCGCCGAACGTGTGGACGGCGTGCGTGCGGCTCAGGCCGAGGCGGGCCGTCGTGCGGTTGACGGCGTCCAGGCCGACGCGGGCGAGCAGGAGGTCGGCGGCGGCGTTGTCGCTGACGGCCATCATCAGGTAGGCGACGTCGCGCAGGGACATCCGGACCGGGTCCAGCATGGCGGCCAGTCCGGTGGGGCCGGGGGTGCGCTCGGGCGGGGGGCAGTCGACCTGCTCCGTCAGGTCCAGGTGTCCGGCGGCGGCGAGGTCGTGGAGCGCGACCAGCAGACACAGCTTGTGGACGCTGGCCGTGCACACCGGCTGGTCCGCGCCCGCGTCGAGCTGGGCGCCCGAGTCGATGTCGAGGGCGTGCAGCCGGCCGGTGACCCCGGCTTCGGCGAAGGCCGCCCGGATGCGGGCGAGGGCGTCGGTCACAGCCAGTACTCCGATGCCGGGCGCAGGTGCAGCGGGCGGGCCGGCACGTCGGGCGTCGCCCCGGCGGTGGTGCGCAGCGCGTGCGTGGCGGCCTCCGCGAACGCGCCGACGGCCCGGTCGCCGCGGCCCTTGGGCCAGGCCACCGAGTGCCGCCAGGCCAGCGGCGCACCGGCGAGCGGGCGCCAGACGACGTCCGGGTCCCGGTCCCCGGGGTGCCCGGCGTGCGCGTCGCGCGGACCGAGGGCGACGGCACCGGCGGACAGCACCAGCCCCCGTACGAAGCTGGCGCCCTGGGCGTGCCGGACGGCGGCCGGGGTGTAGCCGTTGCGGGCGCAGGCCGTCAGCAGGTCGTCGTAGAGCGCCGGGGCGCCGGCGCGGGGGAAGAGGATCAGGTCGTAGCCGGTGAGGGAGGCGAGCGGCACCTCGTCGAGCCGGGCCGCCGCCGCGTCGCGCGGGAGGAGGACGCCCAGCTCGCGGCGGAGCACCGGGCCGAGTTCCAGGCCGGTCACGTCGCTGGGGTGGTGGATGAGGCCGACGTCCAGGTCGTGCGCGGCGAACCGGGCGAGCTGCTGGGCGGTGGACAGCTCGTGCAGCTCCAGTTCCAGCCCGGCGTGCCGCCGCCCGAACTCCGCCAGCAGGGCCGCCACGGTCTCGCCGGACAGGTCGGGCGACAGCGCGGCGCGCAGCAGGCCGCTCTCGCCGTCCCGGATGCGGCGCGCGGCGGCCAGGAACGACTCGGAACGGGCGAGCAGTTCACGTGCCTCGGCCAGCAGCAGCGTGCCCGCCTCGGTGATCGTCACCTGACGGCTGGACCGTTCGAAGAGACGGACGCCCAGTTCGCGTTCGAGGCGCTGGATGCGCTGCGACAGCGGCGGCTGCGCCATGCCGAGCCGGGCCGCGGCACGCCCGAAGTGTGACTCTTCTGCAACAGCCACAAAGCACTCCAGGTGCCGCACCAGGTCCACGATCAGGAACCATATCGCCGATTGATCGATCCGAGATCGATATGCATCTTGGACAGCGGGCGTGACGGTTGCTCTGCTCGTGCCATGGAACCCCGTACCGAAGACCCGACGCAGTATCCGCAGTATCCCGCCGCGCCCCTGCGCCGCCGCGGGCGCCGCACGGGCCGGACCCTCACCGTGGCCGTGGCGCTGGCCGCCGTCGTCGTGGGCGGGTCGTACGCGGCCGGCCTCGGCCCCTTCGCGCGCGGCGACGAGGGACCCGATCCGGCGGCGACGGCGCAGGCCCGCGCGTTCCTCGCCGACTGGGCGGCCGGGCGGATGCCGGCCGCCGCCGGCCGGACCACCAGGCCGGACACCGCGCGGCAGGTGCTGAGCAGCTTCACGACCGGGCTCGACATCGGCAGACCGGAACTCACGCCGCGGGAGCCCGAGGAGGGCGAGGACGGCACGGTGACCGTCCCGTTCACGGCCCGGATGCCGGTCGAGGGCCTGGGCACCTGGACGTACGAGTCGAAGCTGCCGCTGCGCGAGCAGGGCGACGGCAGCTGGAAGGTGGACTGGCGGCTGTCCGTCGTCCATCCGCGTCTGAGCGGCACCGAGAAGTTCCATCTGGAGCGCGAGGAGACGAACGTCCCCGAGGCCACCGACCGGCGGGGCGCGACCCTCTCGGCGGAGAAGTACCCCTCGCTCGGCCCGGTCCTCAGCCGGCTCGGCGGCGCGGGCGGCGGTCCGCGCGGCGCCGTCGAACTCGTCGACCGCGCCACGGGCGAGGTCGTGCGCACCGAGGCCAGGTTCGGCGAGAAGCCCGCCCCGGACCGCGGCGGGCCCGTCCGCACCACCCTCGACGCGACCTGGCAGGCGGCGGCCGAACGGGCCCTGGCCGACGGCACGGACGGCAAGAACGCGGCGCTCGTCGCCCTGCGCGTCGACAACGGCGAGATCCTCGCCGTGGCCAACTCCCCCACCACCGGCTTCAACCGCGCCGTCTCCGGCACCTACGCGCCCGGCTCCACGTGGAAGATCGTCACCAGCAGCGCCCTGCTGCTCAAGGACGCGGTGACGCCCGACGACGTTGTGGACTGCCCCAAGTACCTCACGGTCGGCAAGGAGTTCCACAACGTGGAGACCTCCGAACACCCGGGCGCCACCTTCCGCAAGGACTTCACCGAGTCGTGCAACACCGCGTTCATCAGCCTGCGCGGCAAGCTCGCCGACCGGGAACTGGGCGACGTCGCCCGCGAGTACTTCGGCGTCGGCCAGACCTGGCACATCGGTGTCCCGTCCTACGACGGTTCCGTGCCCGTGCCGCGCGACGAGACCGAGAAGGCCGCCTCGATGATCGGGCAGGGCCGCATCCAGGCCAATCCGCTGATCATGGCGTCGGTCACCGCGACCGCCGTGTCCGGCACCTTCCACCAGCCGTCCCTCACATCCGGTACGTCGGGCACGAAGGACACGACCACGACGACACCACTGCCGGACGACGTCGTCGGCCACCTGCGCGACATGCTGCGCGCCACCGTCACCGAGGGCACGGCCCGCGTCCTGGCCGACCTGCCCGGCGAGATCGGCGCGAAGACCGGCACCGCCGAGGTCTCGGAGGACGCGGAGAACAACGGCTGGTTCGTCGCCCACCGCGGGAACGTGGCGGTGGCGTGCGTGGTGGAGGAGGGCGTCACCGGGGGCGGGTCGGCGGGGCCCGTGGTGCGAGGGCTGCTGGCGGCGGTGCCGGGGGACCCGGCGTGAGGGCGGGTGCGGCGGGCCGTCGCGCCGGGACGCTGAACGGCGGCGGTGCGCCCAGCCGACGTGCCGTGCTGTGGGGCGCGGTCCTGCTGCCCCTGGCGGCGGGGTGCGGTGAGGGCGGGAACCCGGCCGGGACCGGGCCCTCCTCCCGCTCCGCCTCGCCGACCGCGTCCCGGCAGGCCCCTGCGGACGCCTCCCGGGACGCGCGCCCGCGCTTCGCCGCGCTGGAACGGAAGTACGGCGCCCGCCTCGGCGTCCACGCCCTGGCGACGGGCACCGGTGCGACCGTGTCGTACCGCGCCGACGAGCGGTTCGCGTTCTGCTCCACCTTCAAGACGCTGGCCGCGGCGGCCGTCCTGCACCGCAGGCCCTTGAGCCACCTGGACGACCGCGTCACCTACACAGCGGCGGACGTCGACTCCATTTCGCCGGTCACCGAGGACCACGTCGCCACGGGCATGACGATCCGGCAGCTGTGCGACGCGGCCGTCCGGTACAGCGACGGCACGGCGGGGAACCTGCTGATGCGGGACATCGGCGGCCCGGCGGGCCTGACCGCGTTCCTGCGCGAACTCGGGGACGACGTCAGCCGCATGGACGACTACGAGCCGGAACTCAACAGCGTCCGCCCCGGAGACCCGCGCGACACCACCACTCCCCGGGCGATCGCAGCCGACTACCAGCGGCTCGTGCTCGGTGACGCCCTGCCGGCCGCCAAGCGCCGCCTCCTCGGCGACTGGCTCGCCCGCAACGCCACGGGCGTCGGGGCCAGGCGGGTCCGGGCGGGCGTCCCCGACGGCTGGGCGGTGGCGGACAAGACGGGAACGGGCGACTACGGCCGGGCGAACGACATCGCCGTCGTCCGGCCGCCCGGCGTCGCGCCCCTCGTCCTGGCCGTCATGTCCGACCGGCCAGGAGTCGCCGCGGAACCGCGGGACGCCCTGCTGGCCGAGGCCACGAGGGAGGTGGTCGCGCACCTGACGTGCCCGCCGCCCCACGACGACGTCAGCCCTGGCCGGACACCGTCCCGCAGTTCGTGGTCGCCGGCTTGCCCGACAGGCGGTCCGACAGCCAGGCGATGGCGTTGCCCTGGTCGGTGATCAGCGGCGCCAGGTGGTTGGTGAGGAGCTTGTCGCCGAGGTTGGGGAGCCTGACGGGCACGTAGGTGACGTCGGCGCCCTTGCGGCACCAGTCGACGGCGAGTTGACGCGACTGCTCGTGCTCGACGATGTCGTCCTCGACGCCGGTCGCGACCCGCACCGGACCGGCCGGCTTGAGGGTGCCGATGCGCTGGCCGTCGAGGAACGCCTTCAGGCGCGGCTCGGCGGCGATGAGGCCGGAGACGGACCGGCCGTCCTTCGTCCACCTGGTGCTCTTGGTGAAGCCGTACCGGAAGAGGCGTGCCGCACGGGACGTACTCGTGTCACCGGGTGCGCGCATGTCGCTCGTGGCGGGCCGTCCCGGTTCCGCCGTCGGCCGTGGCCGTCCCGGCGCTACTGGTCCGAGTAGCCGATGTCCCCGACGGTCCAGGCGCTCACGTCCTCCAGCGCGACGCGGTACATGCCGCCCGTGTCGGGGATGCCGAAGCTGCCCTGGAGGATCCGGGCGACGTGGAAGTGCAGGTGCGTGGGCCGGGCGCCGGGCGTACCCGCCGGGGCGCCGCCGTCGGCGGGGGCGAACACGTCGGAGAACGGGCGCAGTTGGGCGGAGTCCCGCAGGACCTCGGCCACGCGCTCTCGCCACATGGCCTCGGGAGCCAACCGTCCCGTGATGACGGCCCCGGGGACCACCACGGTGAGGGACATCTGGCTGGTGCCCTCCGACTCCACCATCGCGGCGATGCCGGCGAGCAGGTCATCAGGGTGTGACATGGGTCAGGAGCCTACTCCAGAGACATGGCCCCGCAGGTCATCCACGGGGAAAACAGGAACGGACCGGCCGCTCCGCGCGCGTGCGGAGCGGCCGGCCCGGAAGCCGGCCGTGCGGGCCGGCCGGTTCACTCCCCCAGCTGCGCGGACGCGGCCTGCATCGGGGTGAGCCCGTCCAGCGGCGGTGCGGCCGTGGGCGCGGGGTGGCAGGTGAAGCCGAGGCGGATGAGCGCCCGGGCCACTTCCGACGCGGTGAAGTCGCGCCGGTCCTGCTTGGTGATGACTTCCCCGACCTGCTTGACGGGGTAGGTGCGACGGCCGATCGTCACGGAGATCCCCGTGACCTCCTCGGCCTTGATGCCCTTCATCGACTCCTCGACCTCGCTCTTGGTCAGGTCGAAGGGGTAGCGGGCGATGACACAGCGCATGGTGCCTCCACGGGGTTGAGAAAACGCCGGAAGTGGAACGGGAGCGGTACTGGCTGTTCGGCGCGGCGGGCCGTGCGGTGCGGCGCCGCTGTCAGCGACGTCCGGTGGAGGCCGTCCGGGCGCCCCGGCGACCGCGGTTGCGCCGCCCGGCGGAACCGCCCGCGCGCTCGGAGCGCTGGGCGGGCGGCGGGGTGATGACGACGGGCACGCCGGACGGCGCCTGGGCACCGGTGATCCGGCTCAACTCGGCCTCGCCGGAACGGACCTTGGTGGACCGCGGGGTGATGCCGGCGTCGTTCATCAGGCGGTCCATCGCGCGCCGCTGGTGCGGCAGGACCAGGGTGACGACGGTGCCGGACTCGCCCGCGCGCGCGGTACGGCCGCCGCGGTGCAGGTAGTCCTTGTGGTCGCTGGGCGGGTCGACGTTCACGACGAGGTCGAGGTTGTCGACGTGGATGCCGCGGGCGGCGACGTTGGTGGCGACCAGGACGGTGACGTGACCGTCCTTGAACTGGGCGAGCGTCCGGGTGCGCTGCGGCTGGGACTTGCCGCCGTGCAGGGCCGAGGCGCGCACGCCGACCGCCAGCAGGTGCTTGGCGAGCCGGTCCACCGCGTGCTTGGTGTCCAGGAACATGATCACGCGCCCGTCGCGGGCGGCGATCTCCGTGGCGGTGGCGTGCTTGTCGGCGTCGTGCACGTGGAGCAGGTGGTGCTCCATGGTGGTGACCGCGCCGGCGGACGGGTCGACCGAGTGCACCACGGGGTCGTGCAGGTAGCGGCGCACGAGGAGGTCGACGTTGCGGTCCAGGGTGGCGGAGAACAGCATCCGCTGCCCGCCGGAACCCACCTGGTCGAGCAGGGCGGTGACCTGCGGCATGAAGCCCATGTCGGCCATCTGGTCGGCCTCGTCGAGGACGGTGATGGCGACGCGGTCGAGGCGGCAGTCGCCGCGGTCGATGAGGTCCTTCAGCCGGCCCGGGGTGGCGACGACGACCTCGGCACCGGCGCGCAGCGCACCGGCCTGACGGCCGATGGACATGCCGCCGACGACGGTGGCGAGCCGCAGCCGCAGCGCGCGGGCGTACGGGGTGAGCGCGTCGGTGACCTGCTGGGCCAGTTCGCGCGTGGGCACGAGGACCAGCGCGAGCGGCTGACGCGGTTCGGCGCGCTGTCCGTTCGTACGGGCCAGCAGGGCCAGGCCGAAGGCGAGCGTCTTGCCGGAGCCGGTGCGTCCGCGGCCGAGGACGTCGCGGCCGGCGAGCGAGTTCGGCAGCGTCGCGGCCTGGATCGGGAAGGGCACGGTGACGCCTTCGGAGCCGAGCGCGCTCAGCAGCGGCGCGGGCATGTCGAGGTCGGCGAACGACTCGACGGGCGGCAGCGCCTCGGTGAGGGTGACGGGCTGGGCGAACTCGCCGCGGAGGGGCGCGGGCCGGCCTCCACGGCTGTTCTTCCCGGCGCCGGCCTTGGCCGAGCGGGACGGGAAGGACTGGCGGCCCGAGCCCTGGGGTCGGAAACGGCTGCCCCGGGAGGACGGGGCGCCGGTACGGGTGGTGCGGTTCATGTGGAACCTTCCTCGATGCGGATACGGCACGTATCGAGGAAGTCCTCCGGGCGGCGGTGAGCCGGGTGAGGATTCGCAAGAATGAGCCGAAGAAAATGAGCGTCGCGGCACCGGCCGAAGAATCTGCGGCAGCTCACCGGTGAACAGGTGGCGGTCGGCGGCGGGCCGGACGTGAAAAACGCAACGGGCTGGGGCCCGCACCCCAAGAGCGCGGGCCCCAGCCGTGTTGAACGCGTCAGCGTCAGGCGGGAACGATGTTCTCGGCCTGCGGACCCTTCTGGCCCTGCGTGACGTCGAAGGTAACCTTCTGGCCTTCCTGAAGCTCGCGGAAGCCCTGGGTGGCGATGTTCGAGTAGTGGGCGAACACGTCCGCGCCGCCACCGTCCTGCTCGATGAAGCCGAAGCCCTTTTCCGCGTTGAACCACTTCACGGTGCCAGATGCCATATTGAATCTCCCTTGGGGGCAGTGCCCGGAGCCCGCACCTTGCGGACCCGGAGTCGCCGCGATGATCACCCTCCGGAGATTTTCGAGAAATCCTCGAGCCCCGGACAGCCCAGCAAACGAAAAGAGTGCTCGTCGACAAAAGGTCGAAAGAGCACTCGAAAGTCTCTGTTAACCAAAACTGCAACTGTTATCACGGTAGCACAGGGGACGCGGCAATGCCCGCCCTTCTTGGTCACTGATCCATTGGCGCAAAAATCCGCCCGGCACGCCCCGCGAATTTCTGTACCGGCGAAGAGAGATATCCGGGAGCGGGCGTCAGTCCGGGTCCGCACCGGCCCCGAACCGCGTACTCGGCAGGTCGACGGGCTCCCGGTTCCGCGCCGCGGTCCTCAACTGCCGCCGCGAGTACCGCCGATGGCCCCCTTCCGGCCGTGGCGGCGTGATCGGCCCGGCCTCCCCACGGACCGCAGGAAGGCGGGCGCCACACCGAGCACGCCGCCGCCCGCCCCAGGGTGTGCGCGGGATCGCCGTCGTCCGGGGCGCCGCCGGGCGCGTTCTCAGGGGCACGGCACCTTCGTCTCGGATTTTTTTCACGCCGCACAAACCCTCACCGCGCCGCAGGCCGATACTTCCCCTCACGACAACAGATTCCGCCCGCGGAGCGCCGTCCGGGGCGGGCCCGGGGAGCCCGGCGGACGGCGAAGGCACCGGGGCACAAAGGGCTCGGGTACTCGGGTGGAGCTGAGTACCCGCGCTCTGGTCGGTGGCGGACGGGGCCGGAAAGCTCGGGGACATGCGCGAAGAACTCCCCAAACCCCTGTGGCAGCTGCTGCCGCTCCTCGTGTCGGCCGTGGTCGCGTCGGCGCTGTGGGCCGCCTGGCTGGGCTGGGACCAGCACCGTGACGTACAGCCCGACGGCACGACCACCGGACCGTACGAGGCGTGGCAGGTGATCGGACTGGTGCTGACACTGCTCGTGCCCGTGTACTGGGCGGCCTCGCGGCACCACGTCGCGGGCGCCGCGCTCGGCACCACGGCGGGCCTGACCGCCGCCGCGTTCTACGACTGGTCGGACGACGCCAGCGGCCTCTTCATGGTGGGCGTGTGCATGGTCATGATCGGCTCTCTCGCCGTGACCGCCGCCGTGTCCGCGGTGATCGCCGCCGCGACGGGGAACGGACGACGCGCGGGCGGCTGACCACCCGTCCCGTTCCTATTACCAGGGGTTCCTACGGGCGCGCCCCGGGTTCGTCCCGGTCGGCGGGTTCGGTGGGTTCGGCGGTCCAGGTGATCTGCGGGGGCAGGACCCGGGCGCACACGGGGCCGCCGTCGGGGCCGGTCAGGCCGAGCCGCCCGACCAGCAGGCCCTGGCGCGCGGCGGCGGCCAGGGTGTCCTCGGGGATGACGTCGAGCATGAGCTTGGCGCGGCGGAACATGGTGAAACCGCCCGACGCGTCGACCGTGCCCCACGACAGGAACACGAACCGGCGCCCCAGACGGTCCTGCACGTACGGGCCCCGCACCTCGACGCCGCTCGGCGAGGCGAACGCGGTGCACTCCAGGGTCCACGTCGCGGACGCGGCGTCGCCGGGCTGCGGGTCGAGGAGCTCGCCGGGACGGCCGCGGCGCTGCACGGCGACATGGACATCGGTGTACGCGGGGACGCTGCCGTCGGCGGGAGCCCGGCAGGTGCGGCCGGGCAGGTCGACGGCGTCGATACGGATGCGCATGCCGCCCATCATCCGCCCTTCGCCGGACGCTCAGCCCGAAGTGCCGGGCTCCTGCCCGTCCCGCCCCCACTCGGAGGCACCGAGCGGACGGGTGTACGCGGGCCGCCCCGTGTTGCCGCTCGTCCGGAAGGGCCTGCCGTTGTCGTCGACGCGCACGGTGCCCTGCTTGTCCCCGCTGGACCAGTCCAGCTCCAGGTACCAGCTCACGTTGTGCGCCCGCGCGTCCGCGAAGACGTAGAAGACCTCGGGGTCCGACTCACTCACCTTGTACGGGAAGTCGCGCTGACCGGCCCGGGGGGAGACCACGGGCCGCCCGGCATCGAGGTCCACCCCGAACGCCGTCGTCTCCACGCCGCCGCCGCATCCGACGCCCATCGCGAAGTCGTTCCAGGCGAGCGGCGCGCTCTTGTCCACCACCCGCACGTGCAGGTCCTCCAGGACGACGGTGGCCCTCCCGGTGCCCTGCACGGTCAGCGTGAGCATCTGCTGCCCGCCGGCGACCCCGCCGAGCGCGGTGACCCACCCGCGCGCGTCCGGCTCACTCGGCGGCGGAGGCACCTGCTCGGGCTTCCGGTCGATCAGGTAGTGCTGGCTGCACGGACCTTCCCAGGTGTACGGGTCCACGGCGACGGTGGGCGCGGTGGCCCCGCTCTCCGTGCCACCGCCCCGGGCCGCCCCCGCTCCACCACTGCGGGACGCGGACGCGGAAGCCGAGGGGCTGCCGCTGCCCGACGCGGACGGCGAGGCCGACCGGCCCTTGGCGTCGGTCGGCGCCGAGGCGCCGGGGCTCGTGCCGGGGGATGGGGAGCCGGCCGCTCCGACGGGCTGCCCGTCGCGCCGGTCGTCGTCGGCCTTGCCGGGCAGGAGGCTCACCACGAGCACGGTCGAGACGAGGGCGGCGGCGAGGGCGGCTCCGGCGAGGAGGAGGGTGCGCCGCCGCCGTCCCACGGGATTCGGTGCCGGGTGCTGCGGCCCGACGGCGGCACCGGCCTCGGGCGCGGTCGTGGACGCCGCCCCGGCCCCCGCGGCTGCCGGCACCTCCCGCGGTTCTTCCTCCATACGAGCGCCGCTCGCCTTCTGCCCGCGCCGGGCATCCGCGAGAACCCACAGCCGGTGCAGCTCCACCAGTTCCTCGGGCGTCGCCCTGCACACCCGCGCGAACCGCTCGACGGGCGCGTAGTCCGTCGGTACGGCGTCCCCGTTGACGTACCGGTGAAGCGTGGACGCACTCGTGTGCAGCCGCTTCCCGAGCACCCCGTAACTGAGCCCGGACCGTTCCTTCAACCGGCCCAGCAGCTCCGAGAACTCGTCCCCCGCCACCATTCCTCCCTCTCCCCACGTCCCGGAACCGCATTCCAGGGGCAGGTCATTCCCCCAGGTCAGAGCCGTTGCGGGCGTTCCAGCGTCCCGAATGCCCCGACAGCGGTGGCGGCCGGGACGAATCGCCGCACAAGCTCGGTCCATCCAAGCACGCCGCTCCCGGCATCCGGTCGAGCGGCCGCCTCAACACCCGTACCGCATCAGGGGGATCACATGACCACACGCGCCAACCGCACCCGCATGCTCGTCGCCGCCGCGATCTCGGCAGCCGCGCTGACATTGACGGCGTGCAACGACGGGGAGGGCCTCCAGGAGGAGGGCGCGGGAGCGGCCTCCACGGTCGCGACCGCGTCTCCGTCCGGGACGAGCGGGGACACGTCCGCCGGGGCGGGACGGTCCGACGCGGCGAACCCGGTCCCCTCGAAGGGCTCCCAGGGCTCCCAGGGCTCGAAGGACTCGCAGGACTCGGCGGGCTCGACGGGGGACGGGGCCGGTTCGACCGGCACCTCGGGCAGCACGGGCGGTTCCACCGGCACGACGGGCGCGGCGGGCTCGAAGGACTCGGCGTCCGCGTTCGCGCCCTGCTCCAGCACCTCGACCCGGACGACCGCCACGGTGGTCTCCCGCCCCCTGAACCACCTGCTCCTCACCGTCACCAACACCGGCTCGGGGAACTGCGACCTCGTCGGCTACCCGGCCGTCCGCTTCGGCGAGGCCCAGGCCGTCCCGCCGGCCTTCGAGGACTCCAAGCCGCAGGCGGTGGTCACGCTGGCGCCGGGCGAGTCGGGCTACGCGGGCGTCCTGCTCTCGGCCGCGGACGGCAGCGGCTCCCACGGCCACACCGCCAAGACCCTGGCGGTCTTCCTCGGCGACGGCGCGGGGACCGCCCGCCCGTCCCTCCCGGCGAAGGGCGTGTACGTCGACGACTCGATCCGGGTCACGTACTGGCAGTCGACCATGGCGGATGCCCTGGCCTGGTGACGCAGGGCCTTGGCGTACTGCCTGGGACACAGAGCCTTGTGGCGTACGGCCCGGTGACGCAGGGCCTTGTGACACACGGCCGGACACGCCCGGCGTGCGGCAACTGACAGCACCGTGCGGCAACTGACCGCACCGCGGGGCGAGACGGCCCGGGTCGCCGACCCGGGCCGTCTTCGCGGGTGCCTAGGCGGATTCCCCGAGTCGCTTGCGCGGCGCCGGACGTCACCGGCCTCGTCGCCCGGAGCGCGCGGACAGGGGCCCGTTCACGGCCGGGTCAGGCGTCCGCCCGGCGGAACGCCGCCGCCACGTCCAGCGCGACCCGCGCCGCCCGCCGGGCGGCTTCGGTCTGCTTGGCCTTCTTGCCCACGGTCATCTCCTCGTCACCGAGGTCGCTGACGCACTTGAGCATCGCCCCGCCCACGAACTCCTTCGCCTTGAACGCCTCCCAGATCGCGTGCAGCACCCCGTGCGCCTCGGTCTCCACGCCGCCGATGTCGGCGGACAGGCCGAGCAACTGGGCGCGCAGGTCCGAGTCCCGCCAGGCGATCACCTTCTCGCCGCTCGCGAAGTCCTTCACCAGCAGTTCGTGGCCGTCCAGCGACGCGTCCAGCCTGCCCCGGGTGTCGAGCCGGGTGACGAGCCGCAGGACCTGTTCGTCCGTCCGGTAGACCTGCGGGCGCAGGCCGCCGCCCTCCGGTCGTACCTTCTCCGGGCCGTAGTCGAACACCTCCCGCGCCAGCAGCACGTCGCCCAGCGACACCCCGCGCTCGCCGAAGCCGCCGCACACCCCGACCAGGAGCACCAGGTGCGGACGGAACGTGGACAGCAGGTCGCGCGTCACCGCCGCCGCCGACTGGCCCCCCTGGTCGGTGGCCTGCGTCGTGACCACCCGGACCGGGGTCTGACCTGCGGAGGCCAGGTCGAAGACGTCGTAGTACCGGCCGTCGCGCTGCAGCTCGGTCGTGGTGATCTCGCGGTCGTCGAGCACGTGGAAGAGCGCCTTGGTCTCCACGGGCACGGCCGTGAGCAGGGCGACGTGGTACTCGTCTCCGGCGCTGGGCGCTGTCACTTCGAACCTCGACTTCCGTTGGTCGCGGAACCCGGCGAGCACCGCCTCGGGCCTGCGGCTGAACGACTCGACATGGGCCTGTACGCGTCTGCGCTCGGCCAGGGACTCCCGCTCGAAGGCCAGCGCCGTCTCCAGATGCGGGTTCTGCGGCGGACTGTCGCCCACCAGTTCCTCGAGACGGGCGAAGACCCGCTCCGCGACGGTCAGGGGGAGCAGGCGCAGCTGGGTGAACGGCGGGTTGACCGTCGCCCAGTAGATGTTCTCCTGCGTGAGCAGGCGGACGATGCTGGGCAGCAGGGAGTCGGTGTAGGCCGGGTCGTCGGCCGCGGCGCGCACCACGGCCGCCGCCGCGACGCCCAGTACGCCCGCGTCGCTGTCCCGGGGCCGGTTGTCCGACCGGGGGCGTTCGGGCGCGATGATGAACTTGATCAGGTCCGGGTCCGCCTGACCGGCCCGTGCCAGTCCTTCGATGGCCGTCGTGCGGTTCAACGGGTCCCGGTCGTCGTGGATCACGCCGACCAGCCACGCCTTCGTCTTCGGCGTGATCTCCCGGCGGGCCACCAGATGGACGATGGCCCCGCGCAGGGCGCTGCCGTCCGGGTCGCCGCGGGTGGTGTACCTGAGCCGGTCGGCGATCTCCGTGATCCACGACTCGTCCCCGGTGTCCAGGTGGGCGAGGGAGCCCACGGCGGCGCGCCGGGTCACGTACGTCTCCTCGGGGTTGCCGATGGTGGCCCGCAGCACGTCCGCCACCGAGGTGTCGCCTATGTGCCCGAGGGCGTTGGCCGCCGACCCGCGCACCTTCTCGTTGGTGTCCTCGGCGAGCGCGGTGGTGAGCGCGGGGACCGCCCGCGCGTCGCCGATGCGGCCGAGGGCGTTGGCGGCCGACCCCCTGGTGTGGCCGTCGGTGTCCTCGGCGAGGGTGTCGGTGAGCGCGGGGACCGCCCGGGGGTCGCCGATGCGGCCGAGGGCCTTCGCGGCCGACCCCTGTACGACGGCATCGGCGTCCTTGGCGAGCGCGGTGGTGAGCGCGGGGACCGCCTCCGGGTGGCCGATGAGGCCGAGGGCGGTGGCGGCCGCCCCCCGCACGCCGGCCGCGCCGTGGGTGAGCGCGGCGGTGAGCGTGGGGATCGCCTGGGGGTCGCCGATGCGGCCGAGTGCCTTGGCGGCCGACCCCTGCACGATGGCGTCGGCGTCACCGGCGAGGGTGTCCGTGAGGGTGGGCACCGCGCGGGGGTCGCCGATGTGGCCGAGGGCGTCGGCGGCCGAGCCCCGGACGTTGCCCCTCGCGTCCTCGGCGAGCGCGGTGATGAGGGTGCGGATCGCCTGGGGGTCGCCGATGCGGCCGAGGGCGGTGGCGGCCGAGCCCCGGACGTTGGCCTCGGTGTCCTTGGCGAGCGCGGTGGTGAGCGCCGGGACCGCTTCGGGGTGGCCGATGCGGCCGAGGGCGGTGGCGGCCGACCCCCGGACGTTGGGATCGGGGTCGCCCTCGGTGGTTTCCAGGAGGGCCGGGACGGCCCGGAACGAGCCGATCAGACCGAGCGCGGTCGCGGAAGCGCCACGCACCGTGGCCTCCGGGTCGTCCCGCATGGCCGCCCGCAGGTCGTCGACGTCCTGGTCGTTGCCGTTGGCGCCCAGCCAGTTCGCGCTGCGACGGCGGCCGAGCGCACCGGGGTCCTCGCGCAGCCACTCCCGCCGCTTCGCGGCCATGGCCTCGTCCCGGCCGGCTCCCCGCCGGGCCGGCTCCGTCTTGTTCCGCTGGTGCGTCTGACGCAGCCGCTGGAGGGACTGGGCGTCCAGCGAGCCGTTCCACAGCGCGTCCAGGATGGTGTCCGCGAACACCGGGTCGTTGGCGTTGAGCGTCCGCAGCAGACCGCGCTGGAGCCCGTCGCGCAGCACGGTCCTGGGCACGCCGGCCAGCGCCCCGGCCAGCCGGTCGCGCGTCTGGCGCCCCTGCGTGAAGCATTCGCCGAGCTGCCGCCACAGCACCCCGCGCACCTCGTCGCTCAACACGCCCCGGTTCGCCAGGAGGACATCCACGACCAGCTCGGGCGGCAGCGGCTTGGCGCCCTCGGCGAGCAGACCGAGCACGGCGCCGTCCGGGTCGGGTTGCAGACCGACCCAGTCGCCCAGGCACTGGTCCAGATAGCCGGGGTCCAGCACGACGGGGGGCGGTCCCGTGCTCTGCCACGCCAGGGCCAGGCCGAAGTCCACGAACGCCGGGTGCAGGAGGCTGTACTGACGTTCCTCCGGATCACCGACCGGCTCCACCATCTGCGTGTCCAGGAACGCCTTCACCGTGTGGGCGATCGCGTCCTTGTCGTCCCACACCCGGCCCAGCAGCGCCTCCACGTCCACGGCGAGGAAGTCCGCGTTGCCCCGGCCCGTGGTGATCGCGGCCAGCGCCGCCGCGGCCAGCGCCGCCTTCATGCCGAGCCCGCGCCGCGCCGCCTCCTCCTCGGGCCCGGCCGTGCCGAATCTGCCCTCGGTGCGGGGACGTACGACCGTCTCCAGGAGCAGGTCGGCGCGGCTGCGCGGGATCTTCCGGTCCTTGACCGACCGGGTGCCGAGCAGCCAGTCGGTCAGCAGCGACAGCATGAACGGATTGGACGCCACGCCCAGCATGTCGCCCGTCCTGATCTCGGTCAGCGCCTCGGTCGCCGACCCGTCGCGCATCCCCAGGTAGGTCTCGATGTCCTGCTCGCCCAGCGGCTCGATGGCCAGGGTCTCGACGTCGCGCTGGAGGGTCCAGTCCAGGTTGTCGACCCTGCTGCGGGACGTCGCCAGCACCGTGAAGTCGTGCGCCCCGGAGACGAGCTTCAGGATGAACTTCCACTCGGAGGAGGTGCCGCCGAACTCGCGCTGCACCTCGTTCAGCGCGTCGACCAGGAAGACCACGCGGTTCTTCCTGACGTGCTGCTTCCACAACGGCACGTCGATGCCCGAGGGGCGCAGTTGCCAGGCCAGTTTCTCGGCGGTCAGGCCGTGCACGTCCAACTGCCTGATCGTGCGGTTGTCGATGATGGCGCAGGGGGTCTCGCGGTCCAGCAGCGCGATCGCGCACTGCAGGACGGCGGTGCTCTTGCCGCTGCCCGCGCCGCCGGTCACCAGCCACGTCTTGGGCTTGGGCGCGAACTTGGACCGGTGGTCCGGCAGCTGGTCGAGCAGCGCGTCGAAACGCAGGTACTCACCGGAGTCCTCCGCGGAGTCGCGGACCCGGAAGGTGGGGCGCAGGTAGTGCTCGACGGTTCTGCTCACCAACCTGGCGCGCAGCGCGCTGTACGGCGAACCGCTCATCCGTCCCTCGTGTCCGCTCTACGCCACCCCGACAAATGTGGTCCAACTTACCACGTACGCAGCGCAGTTGAGGACGCAGGCGACGGCTGAGCGGGCGGCCGGGGGCCTTGACCAGCGGTTTCCGCAGGGGGTGGGTGAGGAGATCCGGCCTTGTCCCCTCCTCTCGGGAGGGAGCGGCGCTTGTGCGCTCACATACCTATTGACCTGCACAGATGCGCTGTGCTTCGCTCGGCGCGAGGACCTGGGGGGTGGGGGTGTGGAGGGCTGGACGAAGAGGGCGAGAGGTGCCCTCGGGATTCGGTGGGCTTCCGGTGGGCTTCCGGTGAGCTCGAGGAAGCTCGGTGATCTTCGGAAAGCGCCGGGGAGACGCATCGGGATCACGCGGGATCACTGATGAAGCGAGCGAGCGCGTCGCGCCCGGCCGAGGAGAACCCGGGTCCGGTGCGGCCGGAACCCGGCCCGTCGTCATTCCGTCTTGCCGTGACGAGTCGCGCGTCGCGAGGGGAGAATACGACGTCGCCGCGCGCGACGAGGGAACCCTCCGACGCGACCTGACCTGACCGACCAAACCTGACAACATCTACCAAAGCTGCCGAAATTGAGACTCATACCACCGCAGAACCTTCCGCGAATACGTTGGAGACCCGAGCCCTCCGCGTGGCGTCACCCACGGGCGGGACTCTGGACCGCGGTGGCCGTCACGGCCCTCGGCTTCCTCGTCGCCCTGGAGATCGCCGCCCGTCGCTACGGCGTGCCGGGACCGATCACCAACCAGGTGCGCGAGGTGGTGTACGCCCCCAAGTCGGGCGGCCTGCTCTACGCGGCCATGGCGTTGATGATGGTGGTGCTCACCTGGCGGCAACGGTTCGTCGCGGTGGCTACGGCGATCGGCATCGACCTCGCCTTCCTGGTGGTCCGCCGCGCGTTCGACCTCGGGACGAACGGCGGCCACCCCTTCGGCAACGGCGCGCTGTGGGTGATCCTGGGCTGCGCGGTCGTCGCCGTCACCCGCCGCACCGGCCCGGAACGTGTCCTGCTGCTGAAGGGCGTCGGACTGGGCATGCTGCTGGTCGCCGGCCGCAAGACCGGTGACACCTGGCTGCTCATCACGTCGAAGACCCGCCCGATGGTCCTCGACCAGTACGTGGCGACCGCCGACCAGGCGCTCGGCAACCCGTCCTGGCTGGTGGGCCGGATGGTCACCGCCACCGGCACGATCGGCTTCAACTTCCTCGACACCATCTACGGCCAGCTCGCGGTCGCCGCGGTCGTCGCCGCGCTGTACCAGCTGCGCAACGTGGCGGCCGAACGCCGCTTCCCGCGCCACCACCTGGTGCGCACCTTCCTGGTGATCGGCCTCATCGGCCCGGCCTTCTACATGATCTTCCCGGTGGTCGGACCCCTCTTCGCCTACGGCACCGGCACCGAACACTGGGCGCCGATCAGCCTGTGGGCGCCGGAAATGCCGCCCACCGAGCCCTGGGCCGTGGCCAACCTGTGGCCGCAGACGCCGCCGCCGATCACCACCCCGCACCCCATGCCGTTCGACGGGATCACCCCGCGGAACTGCATGCCGAGCCTGCACACGGCGTGGGCCACCGCGATCTTCCTCCACTCCCGGAAGGGCCCGCGCCTGCTGCGCTACGCCGGCACGTTCTGGCTGATCGCCACGCTCTGCGCCACGCTGGGATTCGGCTACCACTACGGCGTCGACCTCATCGCCGGCGTCGTGTTCACGCTCACGATCGAGGCGGCCCTGCGCTCCTACGACCGGGGCTGGGACCGCCCGGGCCTCCGCCTGGTCGCCTACGGCACGACGGTCTTCACCGCGCTCCTGATCTCCTACCGCTTCCTGCCGTCCCCCATGGCCGAACACCCGTGGGCGTCCGGCCCCCTCCTCGTCCTGGCGATGATCTCGGTGATCTACGGCTACGTACGCACGACGACAGGGTGGGAACCGAGGGCGGCGAAAACGGGGCGGGTGGAACGGCAGGCGGAGCTGGTCTGAAGAACTGCAGCTCGGTGATGGGACAGGTGGCGATGGGCCTGCCCGTAGGCCGCGGCGTAGATGAGGCGAGGCGGCGGGCCCGGCCGGGCCGACCCTGCGTCGACGCGGTGCGCGTGGCGCGCACCGGTGGTGCGGTCACGTCGACGTGCGGGTGCCATGATCGGCGGGTCTGCGAGCGTTTCAGAGGTGTTGTTTAGCCTCCCTGACCAGTCGGCTGATGTCGTCACGGGTCCGTACCCTGGCATCGTCGAGTTCGGTTCTGGTGTCAGTCCTGGCCAGGGCCGTGACGTCTGCCAGCACGTTCTCCGCGGCCTCGTTCAGCTCCTCGTCATCGGTGAGCATCTGTACCCGGAACAGCGCCTCTTGGGCGCTGGAGCGCAGGTCGTAGGCGCGGATGCGCACTGCGTCGGGTTCCTCCGGTGGTGGCTGTTCGTGCTCGCAGAACCAGAGGTGAACCAGGCAGCGGCGGTAGTTGATCAACGCGCCGGCATAGGCGGAGTAGGCGTCGAGTCGCTCCTGCCGAAGCTTCTCGCGGCGCGTGAACCGGTGGCTCCTGTCGACGGTGCGCTGCTGGAACGCCAGGGTGATCCCCGAACCAAGTAGCGTTCCCAGGACGGCTATGCCGCTGGCGATGATGGTCTCCACATCCCAAGCTGATCACGCGTTGCCGCCCCTCCAGGGGCCGTTGCCCAACTTCAATGCACGCGGAGGGCGCGCGGCATCTCGGAAGGCGGGAGGCCGGCGCCACTGAGGGTACGACCGCGCACGGCCCGCCTGGTGTGGAGATCAGCTGCCGAAGGGGCGCTGCGGCTCTGGAGAAGGCGGCCCAGCGGCAGATCGAGCGGGACAACCTGGACGAGCTGATCGCGGACTTCGACAAGGTGCACGGCCCGGCCGACCCCGAGGCCGTGGCGGCCAAGCGCGCCCGGCTGACCGGCGGCGCCCCGAATGGCGGGGCGGCCGCGACATCGGGCTGCTGACTGCCGAGCATCCGCGCTTGAGCGCGGAGAAGGTCTGAGCCGAGGCTCCACAGCAGACCCTCACGACGAAGAGCCGGCCGCTGACCGCTGACCGCGATGTCGGCGCTCGGAGGGAGTCGCAGTAGGGCGACGCCTGCTGTCACCGTGACCCCGGACTGCTCCTTCCCGCCGAGCATTCGACGACGGCTCACGCATCACCAGCGCACCAGATCGGGCGGGATGACCGCACCCGACTGTGTGCCCCTTCGCCGACGCGCTCATGGTCACGGGGATCGATGCCTTCTGTGACGCCGAACAGGGCCAGGTCGGCGACGAACGTGTCAACCACCGCTACAGAGACCGTCCACGCGACTGGTGCACCCGTGCCGGCGTCGTCGAACTCACCGTCCCCGGACAGGCCTTGATTTCGGTGGCCGTCATCGCCTGCCTCCTCGCTGTCACCCGCTCTCGGAACACAGGGAGCGCGAGAAGCGTGGCCCGAGACATGTGTCAACCCACTACGGCGCTGGTCCCGTCATGGCCCAGTTGCGTGAAGTCGGCGAGGAGGCGGCGGAGCATACGGACAGGCTTCGTCGGCTGGAGCGACGGGCGAGGGAATCGGGGAACGGCTACCGCACGGGTCCGGGACCCGGCGGTAGGTCGCCGCCGGACTGGACGACCTCGTACGCGCCGAGCGTGCGAAGCACCACACCGACGACCCTGCGCTCCACAGGGAGGAGCCATCGGCGAGCTAATGGTGCGGTTGTGGTGCGGCACCTGCCCACCGGTCTGGACAACAGAGAACCCCCGGGTCCCTGACCTGGGGGTTTCGCATGGAGCGGGTGACGAGAATCGAACTCGCGCTCTCAGCTTGGGAAGCTGATGTTCTACCATTAAACTACACCCGCGTAAGACGCCTGTGGAGACCGGTGTCCGGACGCCTGGTCACTTTACCTCATGTCGGGCCCGCTGTGCTGAAGCCAGTGGGCCCGTGTGCGTTTCGGCGGCGTGACACGGCTGCGGGGGGCCGGAGTTGGGGCGTACCGTGGAGGCGTGGGAGAGGGTTCGGGCGAGCCGGAGTGCCGCCTGGAGAGTCGTCCCTTTGATCCCGTACTGTGGCTTTTGTCGTCAGGGCAGTAGGCCAGACGCGGCTCTTGGGGAAGGGACTTAAGGGACTTGATGGAGCGCACCGTCGTCCGTTGTGCCGAAGGGCACGTGTTCACCACCGCTTCGTTCCCGATGCAGCAGGCCGAGCGGCTCGGCCCCGGTCGGCTGATGCGGTGCCCGCGCTGCGCGCGGCTCCGCAGCGTCGTGCCGGTCAGCCTCGACAAGCACCAGATGCACTAGGGGCACAGGAGCACAGGAGCACAGGGGCACTAGGTCACGAGAGGCCGTAGAGGCAGCAGTACCAGCAGTACCAGCAGTATCCCCGGCGCGTGGAGTCGTCACGATTGTGGCTGCTCCGCGCGCCTTGCGTATCCTCGGGGCGTGCTTCTCTCTGACAAGGACATCCGGGCCGAGATCGACGCCGGACGGGTGCGTATCGATCCCTACGACGACTCCATGGTGCAGCCGTCCAGCATCGACGTACGCCTCGACCGCTTTTTCCGGGTGTTCGAGAACCACCGGTACCCGCACATCGATCCGTCCGTGGAGCAGGCGGATCTGACGCGGCTGGTGGAGCCCGAGGGGGACGAGCCGTTCATCCTGCACCCCGGGGAGTTCGTGCTCGCCAGCACCTACGAGGTGATCACGCTGCCCGACGATCTCGCCTCCAGGCTGGAGGGCAAGAGCTCGCTCGGACGGCTCGGGCTCGTCACGCACTCCACCGCCGGCTTCATCGACCCCGGCTTCTCCGGGCACGTCACGCTGGAGCTGTCCAACCTCGCGACGCTGCCGATCAAGCTGTGGCCCGGCATGAAGATCGGGCAGCTGTGCATGTTCCGGCTCAGCTCGCCGGCCGAGCACCCGTACGGCAGCGAGCGGTACGGGTCCCGCTACCAGGGGCAGCGAGGGCCGACCGCCTCCCGCTCCTACCTCAACTTCCACCGCACCCAGGTCTGAGCCACCCGGGAACGGAGCCACCCCACCCCCAGCCCCGGGCATGAGCCGGCACGCGCACGACAGGAGCAGGACGCAAGCATGAGCGCCGTACGGGAGAACCTCACCTACGAGCAGTTCGGCACGGCGGTGCGCGAGCTCGCGCAGACCATCGCCGACGACGGGTACGAGCCGGACGTCGTCCTGTCCATCGCCCGCGGCGGCGTCTTCGTGGCCGGCGGTCTCGCCTACGCCCTCGACTGCAAGAACCTCCACCTGGTCAACGTGGAGTTCTACACCGGCGTCGGCGAGACGCTGGAGATGCCCGTCATGCTCGCGCCCGTCCCGAACGCCATCGACTTCACCAACAAGAAGGTGCTGATCGCGGACGACGTCGCCGACACCGGCAAGACGCTCAAGCTCGTCCACGACTTCTGCGTCGAGCACGTCGCCGAGGTCCGCTCCGCCGTCATCTACGAGAAGTCGCAGTCCCTCGTGAAGTGCGAGTACGTCTGGAAGCGCACGGACGACTGGATCAACTTCCCGTGGTCCGTACTGCCCCCCGTCGTCCGCAGGGACGGGCAGGTTCTCGACGCCTGAGAAGCGGCGTCACAGCAGAAGGGCTCCCCGCGTCGAGCGGGGAGCCCTTCTTCGTGCAGCGGTCCCGGTACCGCGTGCGGTCCTAGAACGTGCCCAGCTTCACGATCGAAAGCAGCGCGATCAGCTGGATCGCGCTCGCGCCCAGGGCCTTCGGCCACGGCAGGTCGTGGGAGTTCTTGACCATCAGGGTCAGCAGGGCGCCCGCCGCGACCCAGGTGGCCCAGCCGAGGATCTGGACGAGTGTCGCGTCGCCGCCCAGGAACATCGCGACGATCAGGCGCGGGGCGTCCGTGAGGGACATGATCAGCATGGACAGGCCGACCGTCGGCTGCCACGCGCCGTCGCCGCCGAGCTGGCGGGCCAGGGTGTGGGTGACCACGCCCAGCACGAACGCGCTCAGCACCATCGCGACGGCCGTCGTCAGCACGATCGGGACCGCGTTCGACAGGGTGGCGTTGATCGCGTCCTCGCGGGCGCCGTCGAAACCGAACACCGCGAGCAGGCCGTAGAGGAACGACACGACGAGGGCCGGGCCCCACATCGTGTAGTCGCGCATCCGGAGGAACGTCTGCTGGGGCGACAGCACGATGCCCTTCAGCAGTTCCTTCCAGTGCAGCCGCGGGCCGATCGGGCCGGGCGGCGGTGCGGCCGCGCCGGCGCGGTAGGTGCCGCCCTCGTTGTACGGGTCCTCGCCGATGGCGAACGCCTGGGTGTGGCCGGGGTTGTTCGCGGCGTACGGGTCGTGCGCCCCGCCCTGCGGGTGGCCGCCGTCGCCGAAGTACTCCGGCTCGCCGTGCCCGCCGCCCTGGGGCGGCCAGGGGGCGCCGCCGCCCGGGTACTGCTGCTGTTGCGGGTACGGCGGCTGCGCCGGGGGGTAACCGTACGACGGTCCCGGCGGCGTCTGCTGTCCGTACGGGGGGTTCTGCGGTCGCGCGTGAGGAGCGCCGTTGTCCCGGCCGCGTCCGATCCTGAATCCAGCCACGTCTTCGAACGTACCTGCTTCCGGAGAGTGACGTGCGGGGCCCCGGCATTCGGGGGCGGCTTTGCGGCCGAGCTGTGACATCCCCTAAGGGAACCCCGGCGGGCCTGCCGGATGGACAGGCCCGCCGCCTGCCCGGGTCAGCCGGCCAGTACGTCGCCGAAGTACGCGTCGCCCGCCGGGCCGCCCACGGCCGCCGCGCCGAAGGACTTCGCGCCCGTGGCGGTGACGCCGGACGTCGTGGACTTGAGGAACCACACGGCGCCGTCGCCGGTGTTCTCGCCGTAGGCGCCCGCGACCAGCTCGGCGCGGCCGTCGCGGTTGACGTCCGTGAGGCGGACCTCGGAACCGAAGAAGTCGAGTGATTCGGCCGTACCGGGGACGCCGGTGGTGTTCTGGGAGAAGGACTTGGCGCTGCTGCCGGTCAGGCCGGAGGACGAGCCGCGCAGGACGGTGACGGTGCCCGCCCTCCGGGCCGAGCCGAGGGTCTCGTCGGGGGCGCCGACCGCGATGTCGGCGTAGCCGTCGCCGTTGGTGTCCCCGGCCGACAGGCTCCGGCCGAAGCCGTCGCCCTTCTCGGCGGTGCCGGGCACGCCCGTGGTGTCCTGCGTGATGCGCACCGGGGTGCGGCTGCTCAGGCCGGTGGAGGCGCCGTAGGTGACGGTGACCGCGCCGCCGGGGCCGCCGTGCGGCTCGGTGGCCGACTTCTCCATGAAGTTGCCGGTGACGATGTCGCCGTAGCCGTCCTTGTCGACGTCCGCGATGACCGCGTCGTAACCGCCGGCGACCTTGCTGCCCGGCGTCAGGCCCGTGGCGGTGCCCTTGTAGAGGACGCTGCGGGTGCGGTAGCCGTCGCTGAACTCCTCCTGGCCCATGACCAGCAGGTCGGTCTTCCCGTCGCCGGTGACGTCGCCGGAGACGATGGTGTCGGTGTTGATGCCGGTCTGGCTCTGGGTGCCGATGCCGAGGTGTCCGGCGGCCCGGCCGGTGCGGGATATCGGGCCCTGGAAAATGCTCAGGCCGGGGTAGGCGATGTTGGCGGCGGCCAGGTCGGTGTCGCCGTCGCCGTCGAAGTCACCGGTGGCGACGGACCAGCCCAGCTCGTAGCGGTTCTCCGGGAGCGGGGAGGTGATGTCGGTCGCGGTCTTCAGGCCGGTGGAGCCGCCCCAGACGACGGTGAGGACGCCGGACTCGTCGGTGGAGCCGATGTTCTCGCCGTGCACGCCGACGATCAGGTCGGTGTAGCCGTCGCCGTCGAGGTCACCGGTGGTCGTGCGGTCGCCGAAGTAGTCGTACGACTCGGGGACGCCGGGGATGCCCTCGGTGGCCTGGCTGATGATCTGGCGCCTGGTGGTGTCGAGGCCGCTCGCGGTGCCGTAGACGACGGCGACGTAGCCGGCCCCGGACTTGCCGCCGGCCGTGCCGATGGGCGCGGAGATCGCGACGTCGCGGTAGCCGTCGCCGTTGAAGTCGCCGGACAGCCCGGAGGGCGCGGCGCTGGCGGTCGTCATCGTCATGGGCAGGGTGGTGAGCAGGCTGCCCGTGAGGGTCGCGGCCAGCAGGAGGGTGCGCTTGCGCAAGGGGGTGCTCCGTGAGGGGAGTGAGGGGAGTAGGGGACTTGTGCAGTAGGGGAAGGGGGCGGCGGCCGGGTCCCGCCCACCCACGGGGAACGGCCGTGGCCGGACGGGGGGATGCCTGGCGGACATCCGGTCGATGTGGGGCCGGACTGTTCGTGTTCGCCGGGTTGTCGCCCCGGGTTCACCGTCAGGTCGGCGATCAGGAGACCTTCGCCGTGACAGAAGGGTTGTACGGGACTTCGGTGAGGCGGTGAGGCGGCCAGTCGGGGGATCGGCGGATCGGGGGCGGGTGATCGAGGGATCGTCGAGGACGACCGCGCGCGCGGCCTCGCCCTCCGCCTCGCGCAGCACCAGGTCGTCGCCATGACGATGCCCGCGGTTCGGGAAGAAACGGCGACACCCCCCGGCCCTTGAGGCTCCGGGGGGTGTCGAACAGGGCGTCCGCTGCCGTTACTTGAGCGGCTACTTGACCGGCTACTTGACCGGTTCGGGCTCCGGTGTGCTTTCGGTTTCCGTCGTGTCCGTCGGGTCGGTGGGGGTTTTGACGGAGTCGAGGAGGAGTTGGGCGACGTCGACGACCTGGATGGTTTCCTTGGCTGTGCCGTCGTTCTTCTTGCCGTTGACGGAGTC
>NZ_JARVKW010000021.1 GCF_029813775.1 Streptomyces sp. DH24
CCCAGCCGTCGGCGACCCCCGGCCCGCAGCAGCCGGGCGCCTCGGGTCGGCGGCGCAAGCTGGGGACGCCGCCCGACCCGGGCACCGGGCGTCCGGAGCAGGCGGCCCGGCAGCACCCGTCCGGCGAGCAGCCCGTGGCGGCGCAGGGCGCCCCGCAGTCCGCCCCGCCGGCGCAGCCCGCGTCCGCCGGGCAGTCCCCGTCGTCCCCCCTCGCCGGGCGGACCGAGGGAACCGGGCGTTCGTACGCCATAGGGGCGCCGGACGAGAACGCCGCCGAAGGGCCGGAGCCGTTGGACGGTCCCGGTGGTGCGGTGGAGGTCGCGGATCCGCCGCGTCCGCAGCCCATGGACGACGAGCTGCCGCCCGAGCCTTTGGACAACCCGCGCCGGCTGCTGGTGTGGCCCGCGCCGGACGTCGCGACGCAGCAGGCGCTGAGCGACCGCGGCTACCGGCCCGTCGTCGTGCACTCGCGCGAGGAGGTCGACGCGCAGATCGCGGCCTTCCCCGCCGCGCTGTTCGTGGACCCGCTGACCGGGCCGATCACGCGCACCGCGCTCCAGTCGCTGCGGCAGGCCGCCGTCGCGGCCGAGGTGCCGGTCCTCGTCACGGCGGGGCTCGGACAGGCGTCACGGGACGCGGCGTACGGCGCCGATCCCGCCGTCCTGCTGAAGGCCCTGGCGCCGCGCGACAGCGAGCAGCACCCGCCGCGCGTGCTGCTCATCGAACAGCACGCGGAGATCGCGCTGGCGCTGACCGGGACGCTGGAGCGGCGCGGGATGCAGGTGGCGCGCGCGGCGAGCGACCAGGACGCGGTGACGCTGGCGTCGCAGTTCCGGCCGAACCTCGTCGTGCTGGACCTGATGCAGATGCACCGGCACCAGGCCGGGATCATCGACTGGCTGCGCGCGAACGGGCAGCTCAACCGCACGCCGCTGGTCGTCTACACGGCCGCCGTCGGCCAGGGCGACCTGCCGCGGCTGGCCTCGGGCGAGACGGTGCTGTTCCTCGCCGAACGGTCCACCAGCGCGGAGGTGCAGGCCCGGATCGTCGACCTGCTCGCCCGCATCGGCACCAACTGACGCACGGCGCGGCGTCCGTCGCCGGTCGTCGCCGGTCGTCGCACCGAGGGCGGCTGACGGCGGGCGACGGGTGGCCGGATGCCGGTTGCCGGTTGCCGGTTGCCGGTTGCCGGAGGCTGGCTGCCGGTTGCCGGAGGCTGGCTGCCGGTTGCCGGTTGCCGGAGGCTGTGCGTGCTCCACACCGGGGTGCGGACGTCGCCGACCGACGAGGGTCCCGCGCGCGCGTACATCGAACCAGTGGGAGGCAGTGGGGCGGCCGGAGGCTCCGCAGCCGTCCACCACGTGGGACGGGCGGGGCTCCCTCGGAGCCCCGCCCGTCACCTCACTTCCCGCGTCACAGCTGGGTGACGTCCAGGTCCCCCTCCGCGTACTTGCGGCGCAGCACCTTCTTGTCGAACTTGCCGACGCTCGTCTTCGGGACCGCCTCGATGATCGACCAGCGCTCCGGGAGCTGCCACTTGGCGATCTTCCCCTCCTCGGCGAGGAAGGCGCGCAGTGTCTCGAAGTCGGCGGTGGAGCCCTCCTTGAGGACGACCGTGGCCAGCGGGCGCTCCCCCCACTTCTCGTCGGGGACGGCGACCACGGCGGCCTCGGCGACGTCCGGGTGGGCCATGAGGGCGTTCTCCAGCTCCACCGAGGAGATCCACTCGCCGCCGGACTTGATGACGTCCTTGGCGCGGTCGGTGAGCGTGAGGAAGCCGTCGGGGCTGATGGTGCCGACGTCGCCGGTCTTCAGCCAGCCGTCCTCGCTGAACTTGTCGGCGGGGCGCAGCGGTTCGGCGCCGGGGCCGTTGTAGTAGGCGCCCGCGATCCACGGGCCGCGCACCTCCAGCTCGCCGGCCGACTCGCCGTCCCACGGCAGGCGCTCGCCGCCGGGCCCGGTGAGGCGGGCCTCGACACCGGCGGCGAAGCGGCCCTGGGTGAGGCGGTAGCCGAACTCCTCGTCCGTGCCGACGGCGTGGGCCGGGGGACGGGCGACCGTGCCGAGCGGGGACGTCTCCGTCATGCCCCACGCGTGGCAGACCCGCATGCCGAGGTTGTCGAACGCCTCCATCAGCGCGGGCGGGCAGGCCGAGCCGCCGATGGTGACCTGGGCGAGGGAGGCGACGTCGCGCGGCCGGGCGGTGAGCTCGGCGAGGAGGCCCTGCCAGATGGTGGGCACGGCGGCGGCGTGGGTCGGCCTGACGCGCTCGATCATCTCGGCGAGCGGGGCCGGCTGGAGGAAACGGTCCGGCATGAGCATGTTCACGCCGGTCATGAAGGTGGCGTGCGGCAGACCCCAGGCGTTCACGTGGAACTGCGGGACCACGACCAGGGACGTGTCCTCGTCGGTCAGGCCCATCGACTCGGTCATGTTGACCTGCATGGAGTGCAGGTAGATCGAGCGGTGGCTGTAGACGACGCCCTTGGGGTCGCCGGTGGTGCCGGAGGTGTAGCACATGGCGGCGGCGCGGCGCTCGTCGAACTGCGGCCAGTCGTACGTGGTCGGCTTGTCCGCGATCAGGTCCTCGTACTCATGGACCTGAACGGTGGCCTCGGCGAGCAGGGAGCGGTCGCCCGGACCGGAGACGACGACGTGCTCGATCGTCTTCAGGTGGGGCAGCAGCGGCGCGAGCAGCGGCAGCAGCGAGCCGTTGGCGATCACGACGCGGTCGGCCGCGTGGTTCACGATCCAGGCCAGCTGCTCGGCGGGCAGGCGGAGGTTCAGGGTGTGGAGGACCGCGCCCATGGAGGGGATCGCGAAGTACGCCTCGACGTGCTCGGCGTTGTTCCACATGAGGGTCGCGACACGGTCGTCGTCCGCGACGCCGAGGTCCTCGCGCAGGGCGTGCGCCAGCCGGGCGGCGCGGGCGCCGATGTCCGCGAACGAGCGGCGGTGCGGTTCCGGCTCGCCGGTCCAGGTGGTCACCTGTGAGGTGCCGTGGATCGTGGACCCGTGCGTCAGGATCCTCGAAATCAGCAGCGGTACGTCCTGCATCGTGCTCAGCACGGTGTCCTCCCGGGGCGACATTGCCTACGCGGCGGCAAGGGTTGGGCTGATTCTGCGCACATACCGCGTGGTATGTCACTAGGGGCGAGTGATCGATCAGTTCACCACATCCCCCTCTTCACCCCGGGGCCGCCCGCGCCGGACCCGTCACTGCCGGACAAGCCCCAGCTCAGGGTCGTCGCGGAGCTTGCCGAGAGCACGGGAGACGGCCGACTTCACCGTGCCGACCGAGACACCGAGCACCTCCGCCGTCTGGGCCTCGCTGAGGTCCTCGTAATACCGGAGGACGACCATCGCCCGCTGCCGGGCGGGCAGCTTCATGATCGCCCGCCACATGGCGTCGTGCAGCGCCTGCTGCTCCGCCGGGTCGTCGCGGCCGGGCAGCGGCTCGGGCTCGGGCAGCTCGTCGCACGCGAACTCGTCGACCTTGCGCTTGCGCCACTGCGAGGTGCGGGTGTTCACCAGCGCGCGGCGCACGTAGCCGTCCAGCGCGCGATGGTCCTCGATGCGCTCCCAGGCGACGTACGTCTTGGTGAGCGCCGTCTGCAACAGGTCCTCGGCGTCGCTCGGGTTCGCGGTCAGCGACCGGGCGGTCCGCAGCAGCACCGGGCGGCGGGCCATCACGTACGACGAGAACGACGGGTACGGGCGGGTCCGCGTCGCCGGCGCGGCGGCTCCTGACGCGTTGGTGCAGACGAGTGTGGTCATGGCTCAACGCTATGAGCGGCGGGGACTCGGGCGGATCGCCCGGAGGTCCCGAAGGGAACTCCCCCTCAGGTTGTAGGGGCGGGGCCGACTGCACCTCCTGAAGGTGGACGAGGGGACGAGCCGTACTGCGGGTTTCCCCTTGGGGGGTGCGGGGGCGCCCTCACGGGGCGGGACGGTTGTCGGGACGACGGCGGCGCCACGCCATCACGCCCCCGGTCGACCGCCGTATCTCCCCGCGCCCGGCGAGCCACCCTTCCCTTTTTCGAACGCACGTACGAACATGGAGGCATGGCCACCACCGACCGGCAGGCCACGACGCTGGCCCTCGCACACGCCCTGTCAGCCGCCGAACGCGGGCTGGCCGTCATCCCCCTGTCCCGGACGAAACTCCCGGCCCTGCGCTCCCCGCACCGCGACGACCCCGCCGCCGGCCCCTGCCACGGCGAGTGCGGCCGCTTCGGCCACGGGGTCTACGACGCCTCCACCGACCCCGCCCGCATCCGCGCCCTGTTCGCCGCCGCGCCCCGGGCGACCGGCTACGGCATCGCCTGCGGCCTGCCCCCGCACCACCTCATCGGCATCGACCTGGACGTGCGGTCCGACACCGACTCCTCGGTCTCCTCGGTCTCCTCGGTCGCGCTGCGCGAACTCGCCCTGCGCCACCTGTTCACGATCCCCGCCACGGTCGTCGTCCTGACCCCCAGCGGCGGCCGGCACCTGTGGCTGAGCGGCCCGCCCGACGCGGTCGTCCCCAACTCCGCCGGCCGGCTCGCCCCCGGCATCGACATCCGCGGCGCCGGCGGCTACCTCGTCGGCCCCGGCTCCCGCACCGACCACGGCGTCTACACCGCCGCCCCCGGCACCGCCCACCTGCCGCCGGCCACCTGCCCACCCGCCCTGCTGCGCCTCCTGCTCCCACCACCGCGCACGCCCCGCGCGCGCGGCACCGCGCCCCCCGGCTCCGCGCCGGCCGGCAGCCACGGCCAGGGCCTCGTGCAGTTCGTCCTCGCCGCGCACGAGGGCCAGCGCAACACCCGCCTGTTCTGGGCGGCCTGCCGCGCCTACGAGGACGGCATCGGCCCCGCGCTGGTCGCCCCGCTCGTCGACGCGGCCCTCAACACCGGCCTGACGGAACGGGAGGCCCGCGCGACCATCGCCTCGGCGGCCCGCATGACCGGCCACCGCCCCTGACACAGGCACACCGCACGCGCCCTCGCTTCCCGGCCCCACCGAAAGACCCGCATGCACCACCGCCGTAGAGTCCCGACCATGTCGCTCACCCGCGTCGTCCTCGCCTCCGGACGCTCGATCGACCTCGCGGAGCTCCGGCTGTCCTCGACGTACGGCGGGATGCTGGAGGGCTACCCCTGCAAGCCGGTCAACGACATGAGGATCAACGCCCTGCTGCGCTCGGCGGAACGCGCCGAGCCGGCCGCGCCGGTCCACCTCGTGCCGCCCGCGCGCGAGCATCCGGACCAGTACGCGGGGGCGTTCGGGCCGGTGGAGGTGCTGCCCCGGGTGGCGTGTGTCGGCACCTTCCACTCGACGGCCGTCGACCCGGCCCACCACGACCCGGTCCTGTACCGCTCCCGCCTCACGATCGTCTGGTTCCAGCCGACCCCGGAGGTCCCGTCGGGCCACGACGCGGAGGAGGGCCTCAGAGACGTGCCGTGGGAGGACCTGGCCCGGGACTACGAGCTGTGACCGGCCGGAAGGGGGGCGGCATGGACGGCTGGGGCGACTGGGGCGACTGGGACGACTGGGACGACTGGGACGACGACACGGACTACCACCGCGCGGTCGGCCGGGCCTGGGTGACGACGGCGTTCGCGTCGTGCTGCGTGCTGGTGACCCTGACCCTCGTGGTCCTGGCCGTGTTCGGCGCGGGGGTTTTCTTGTCCGTCGCCGACGCTCTCGACTGAGGGCCGGTGTCCCGCTGTCCGCACCGACCGGTCACTCGTCAGTGATTACCACCTGGCAGGCCGACGCGGTGCGGTCAGCTCAGTGACTTCTCGATGGCCTCGAAGATGTCGGCATCGGTCTCCTGCTGCCAGTGCGGCAGTTCGGACCAGTCGGCCACATACCCCGGCTTCGGCTCGTCGAAGTGCTTGAACATCTGGGCCGTCCAGCACGTCGCCACGAAGCGGCCCTTCTGCTCACGCGTCAGTCGCGCCGTGGTGCCACCGCTGATCTGGACGAAGTGCCGTACCTGCTCATAGACGGCACCCGCGGCCTCACGCTCCCACTGCGGGGTGTCGTCCCACGGCGTGACGTAACCGGCCTTCGGCTCTCCCGGGAAGTGCTGGTTGACTCCCGCGATCCAGGCTTCCCGGAACAGTCGTGCGCCCTCGGTCTGCGACATGCCCAACCCCTCTCGTCACGGCGTACTCAGAGCGGCGATCTCGGCCCGCAACTCCGCCACACGGTGGTCACGGCTCAAGGGGCCGAACTCGTCGCACAGGGCCCGGAGTCTACGGGCGACGTATCCCGACCTGGACGATCGAGCCAGGTCGATGGCCTCCCTGCCGTACGCCACGACCTGTTCGCCGTCCCGGCGCTTCACACCGATGGCAGCCAGGTCGGTGAGCACCGCTCCACGCCGCCGGTACGACTGTCCGGACGCCAGGGCCGTCTGCTTCAGGGCATCCCTCAGGGTGCTCTCCGCCAGGTCGAGGCGGCCGAGCTGTACGTAGCGGGACCCCCGTTCCTCGGTCAGACGCGCTCCGTCGAACCTGAGCCAGCCACCGGTGGCGCCGTCCGCGCTGAGACCGCGGACCGCCTCCGCCCGGTCCATCGCCCGCTCGCACGCATCCAGGTCGCCAAGACCGGCGTACGCCTCGGCTTGAACCGCGGCGACCCAATGCCGGGTCGAGTAATTGCTGTCCCCTCGGTCGGCCAGTCGCTCGGCCGCACCGAGCATCTGGACGGCCTGCCGATGCCGCTGCTCGGACATGTCGACGTAGGCGTGCCGGACGAGCGCGCATGCCCACAGGTCGTACGCCTCGGCGTCCTTGCTGAGCGACGCGGCAAGCGCGTACGAAGCGGACGCCTCGGAGTACCGATTGCTGTCGAACGCCACCTCGCCGGCCAGCTGAAACAGGTCGGCGGCCGCGCTCAGCAAGGACCGCGCGCTTCCCCTGTTGCTTGCCAGAGCCTCGTTCAGCGTCGTCAACTGATCCCGGACGACGGGATGGACAGACCCCTTGGAGCGAGCCAGCCGGTACACCTGCCAGAGGTGTCTGTTCATCCGCGCGAAGTCTGCGGGCATTCCCCGACGAACGCCCTCGGTCAGGGCCCGGCCTCCTCGACCGGCAAGGCGGACAGGGCGCCGCTGACAGTGAGTATGCGGAGGAACTCACGGCGGATCATGTCGTCGGGGTCTCCCGCACTCGGAGGATCACTGCGATGGTGCCCGGCGGTCTGCTGGCCTGCGGCTCCTGGCAGCTTCAGCAGGGTGTCCAACTCTCGAAGACTGATGTCGAGCACAGCGGCCAAGCCCTGTCGCTGAACTGGCTGAGGAGCGACTTTTCCGCTTTCCCAGCGTCCGACCGTCGTGCGGTCCACGCCGAGTAACTGGGACAACTTTTCCTGACTGTAGCCCAGGGCCCTGCGGCTTCCGCCAGTCCCATGGCGCCCCCTTCCCGCGGTTCGGCACCTTCGGCACCGTGCACGGACCTGCGCCAAGACTGCCGCATTGATGCCGTGGAGACCCCCGCTTCCCCGCGCTTTCCTGGGTTCTGCCCCGAACGAGCTGCGGGATTCACGGAGGAGTTCAGTCATGGTCACGAGAAGCAAGGCTCCGTCGCGCGAACCGGAAGACGGTGCGTCGACACCGCCTCCAAGTGCTGAGCAGCGAGTCCTCATGACGCTCAGGGTCTCCCGTGACTCCGGCCGGACTTGGGGCCGGGTGACAGAGGTACGAGAGGACAAGAATCCGGTGCTTCTCGACAACCCCATCGGCTTTCCGCCGTGCCTGTGCCCGCGCTGCACGGACCTCTCCCCGCGCTTCACCGGCTCACCTCGGGCGGAGTCGTGACACGGTGCGCGCACTGGCACCGGGTGCCCGTGGCCCTGCTGCGGGAAGCCCAGGAGAGGTTGGCGTCGAGCTGCGTCGACAGTGCCGTGCAGTGCCAGTTGCCCCTTCACGACGACGGTGAGCACTACGGCTTCCTCGATGACCTCGACGAGTACGGAACTGCCTTGTGGCTCCGCTGGCTCGGGAGGACGGAGGCGGAGCTGGTCGCCCTGCCGGACTGTCCAATGGCGGCCCCAGGACCTGACGGTGAGGGCTGCTGTCTCTTCGTCGGCCACGCCGAACACCACACCTGGGAGGAGGCCACGGAGGCTTCCAGTACGTGAGGACCGTCCTCGAAGGCACCGCCGTCGACGGTGGCCCGCGAGTATCAGGCCGGCTTGCGCAACGCCCTGCCCGGCCAACCGAAACACGGTCCCACCGACGGCCCCCGAGCCCACAATACGACGGCCCCTGACCGTATCGCCTGGTCAGGGGCCGTTCACATGTGCGGTGGGTGTGGGATTTGAACCCACGGTGACTCGCGCCACGACGGTTTTCAAGACCGTTCCCTTAGGCCGCTCGGGCAACCCACCCCGCGCCGGCCGTGATCGGCGGCGCGGGTCAAGGGTAGCGGGTCCGCGGGGGCCGGTGGGATCAGCTGTCGCCGACTCGGGAGGCCAGGGTGAGGTCCACCGTGTGCTCCTTGCCGTCCCGTTCGTAGGTGATGCGGACCTTGTCGCCGGGCTGGTGGGTCCAGATCTCGCCGATCAGGGTCGGGCCGCTGTCGATCACGCGGTCGTCGAGCTTGGTGATGACGTCGCCGGGTTCGAGGCCCGCCTTGTCCGCCGGGCCGCCCGGCTCGACCGCCTCGGAGCCGCCCGCGCCCTGGTCGGTGATCTTCGCGCCGTTCGCCGACTCCTCCAGGGAGACGGACGCGCCGATCTTCGCGTACACCGGCTTGCCGGTCTTGATGAGCTGCTGCGCGACGTACTTGGCCTGGTTGATCGGGATGGCGAAGCCGAGGCCGATCGAGCCGGACTGACCGGTGCCGAAGCCGCCGTTGCTCGTGGACTGGATCGCGGAGTTGATCCCGATGACGTTGCCCTGGGCGTCCAGCAGCGGGCCGCCGGAGTTGCCCGGGTTGATCGACGCGTCGGTCTGCAGCGCGCTCATGTACGACGCCTGGCTGCCCGTGCCGTCGCTGGAGGCGACCGGGCGGTTCTTGGCGCTGATGATGCCCGTCGTGACCGTGTTCGACAGGCCGAAGGGCGCGCCGATCGCGATCGTGGAGTCACCGACGGCGACCTTGTCGGAGTTGCCGAGGGTGAGCGGCTTCAGGTCGGACGGCGCGTCGTTGAGCTTGATGACGGCGACGTCGTAGCCCTGCGCGTGGCCGACGACCTCGGCGTCGTACTTCTTGCCGTTCGGGAAGGTCGCCGACAGCTTGCCGCCGTCGACGGCCTCCGCCACCACGTGGTTGTTGGTGACGATGTGACCCTGGGTGTCGAAGACGAAGCCCGTGCCGGTGCCGCCCTCGCCGCTGTCGCTCTCGGCCTCGATGGTGACCGTGCTCGGCAGGGCCTTGGCGGACACCGCGGCGACCGTGCCCGGGTCGCGCTTGAGGTCGCCGCCGCTCTGGGAGGCGGACACCGTCGTGGAGCCCGTCTCGTCGTTGTTCTTGGCCAGCGTGTAGCCGAGGCCGCCGCCCAGGCCGCCCGCGACCAGCGCCGCGGTCAGGATCGCCGCGACCACACCGCCGCGACCGCGGCCGGACTTGGGGGCGGGCTGCTGGTACGGGGCTCCCCAGCCGCCAGGTCCACCGGGGCCGCCGGACCCACCGGCACCGCCGGGTCCGTGGCCGTAGGGGCCCTGGCCGCCGTGGCCGCCGTCGCCGTAGGGGCCGCCGGGCGGCGGGGGCGGCGGCCAGGAGGCGTCGGGCGCCGAGCCCCGCGGTCCGGCGCCATGGCCCTCCGCACCGTGGGAGCCGGTCGGCTCCGGCGTGCCCGCCGAGGCGTACGCGGGAGCATGGCCGTCGGTCTGCGCCCCCTGCTGCCCCTGTGCGCCGGGAGCGTTCGCGGGCGCCGACGGCATCGGGGTCGTGGGCGGGTCGCCGGCCGGGGCCGCCGCCTGCGGGGAGGCTGCGGGAGCGTCCACCGGCACGGGAGGTGCAGACGGGGCCGGGGGTACCGCGGTGCCCTCGTTCTCGGTGCTCACAGCTTCTCTCCTCGATCCACGGCTGTTCTTCTCGGTCGCACTCGGCCGCGCCCGCTCACGCTGGTCGACGGTCCGGTGCGTTCAGCTGCGCATGTCTTTTCTGTATGCGGTCAGCTTTTCCCACGGGCCGTCAGAGCACCATAAGCGGTACCTGTGGGTCCACGACCATTCTTTATATAGGTCATGTCAGACGAAAAGGACGCAAGCCCGGCGGCTCCGCCTGCACGCCTACCCCCGGGCGGTGGCACCATGACGCGGTGACCCACGCACGACAGCACCGGATCCAGGTCGTCGCCCACCGCGGAGCCTCGGAAGACGCCCCCGAACACACGCTGGCCGCCTACAAGAAGGCGATCGAGGACGGTGCGGACGCCCTGGAGTGCGACGTCCGGCTGACCGCCGACGGCCACCTCGTCTGCGTCCACGACCGCCGCGTCAACCGCACGTCGAACGGCCGCGGCGCCGTCTCCGCGCTGGAGCTCGACGACCTCGCCGCCCTGGACTTCGGTTCCTGGAAGCACCGCGACGCCTTCCGGGGTCGCGACGAGGAGCCCGACTGGGAGCACCGCCCCGAGGACCGCGAGGCGACCTCCGTCCTCACCCTGGAGCGACTGCTCGAACTCGTCGCCGACGCCGGACGCCGCGTGGAACTCGCCGTGGAGACCAAGCACCCCACGCGCTGGGCGGGCCAGGTCGAGGAGCGGCTGCTGCTCCTGCTGAAGCGCTTCGGGCTGGACACGCCCGCGAGCGCCGCCGAGTCGCCGGTGCGCGTCATGAGCTTCTCGGCCAGATCGCTGCACCGCGTGCGTGCCGCCTCGCCGAACCTGCCGACGGTCTACCTCATGCAGTTCGTCTCGCCCCGGCTGCGCGACGGACGGCTGCCCGCGGGCGTCGACATCGCGGGCCCGTCGATCCGCATCGTGCGCAACCACCCCACGTACGTGGAACGCCTGAAGCAGGCGGGGCACCAGGTGCACGTGTGGACGGTGAACGAGCCCGAGGACGTGGACGTGTGCGTCGCGCTGGGCGTCGACGCCATCATCACGAACCGCCCGCGCGCGGTGCTGGACCGGCTCGGCCGCTGAGCCCGGCACGCGCGCGTGGGCCGATCCGGACCGCTGCGTTCCAGCCATTCGGTTACCGGGAGTACTACGACGCGTTCCCTCCGTGTCCGAACGTGGCGAACGCGTCACCGGAGGGCGATCGACCGGTTTCCGGCACAACCCAAAAGGGCATCCACACCGTGGCGTGGGGCGAAGGAGGTCTCGGGGGTGGCGTTGGTGGTGGCACAGGAGGTGCCCACGTCGTCGAGCATGGCCGTACCCCATGGCCCTGCGGGCGTGGGGGCAGCAAGACGCCGGATGCGCGAGCAGTTGCGCGGCGGTGGCGTGGCGGAATCGGTCGTCGACGACGCCGTTCTGGTCCTTTCGGAGCTGTTGAGCAACGCGTGCAAACACGGCAGACCACTGGGCGACGCCCTGGCCGGTGACGGTGACGTCCGGGCCGCGTGGCGCGTCGACGCGAGCGGGCGGCTCATCGTGGAGGTCACGGACGGGGGTGGTCCGACCCGCCCGGCTCCGGCCACGCCCTCGGTCACCGCGCACGGCGGCCGCGGGCTCAACATCATCACCGCGCTGGCCGACGACTGGGGCGTACGGGACGACGCCCGGGGCGAAGTGACGGTATGGGTGGTCGTGCACGGCGACGTCCACGACCCGGACGCGGGTTACCGCCGCGACGACTTCGCCGCGCGCGTGACGGCCCCCTCGGTGTCGGAGATTCCCGGCCTGGATTTCGCGGACGCGTTCGACGACCTGGACTGACCGGCCGAGCCGCCACGGCGGTGGCGGTGGCGGTATCAGTGGCAGCACGGTGCCGGTCCGCGCGGGCCGGTGCGTCGCGGCCCGCACGACACCGGTGACACCACAGCCTGGCCCCGCGCAACGCCGGTGGCAGCGCAGCCCCGGCCGCGCGCAACGCCGGTCGCAGCGCAACCCCGGCTCCCGGCCGCGCAAGCCGGTGACCGCGCGCACGGCCGCCCGCGCAGCGCCGGTGGAGACACGGCCGCGCCCGCACAGCACCGGTGGCCGCACGCCCGGCCGCCCGGTCGGGTCGTCCACACCGCCCCGTTGTCCACAGGGACCCGTCGGCCATGGCGCGAACGGCTAGGCTCCCGACGTACGAGACGAGCCGTAACCGGGAGACACCCAAGATGGCCAAGAAGCGCCCCCAGACGAAGGCCAAGCGCCCGCAGCTCACCGACGGAGAGGTCCCGGTCGTCGGCGCGCGCGAGCCCTGCCCGTGCGGCAGTGGCCGCCGCTACAAGGCCTGTCACGGCCGGGCCGCCGCGCACGCGGTGACCGAGCTGGTGCACCGGCCGTTCGAAGGACTGCCCGGCGAGTGCGACTGGGTGGCGCTGCGCGAGCTGGTGCCGGCGGCCACGGTCGAGCTGACCCTGAAGGACGGCCTGCCCGAGGGCGTCCCGTCGGTCACGCTGGCCACGGTGCTGCCGATGGCCTGGCCCGCGCTGCGCCGCGACGACGGCTCGGTGCTGCTCGGCCTGCAGAACGACACGGCGTCGGGCGACATCAGCCGCGACCTCGCCGACACCCTGCGGCGCGCGCTGGAGGCGCAGCCGGGCACGCCGGTGCAGGGCCGCCGCGCCCCGGCCGACGGTCCGCGGCTTCAGGACGTGCTCGACCCGGAGGGCGCCTTCGAGCCAGTCGTGCACGAGGGCTTCGAGTTCTGGGTCCCCGACCCGGAGAACGCGACGCCGGACGTGACCGCCTCCCTGGAGCGGGCCAACGCCGCGGCCATCCCGACCGTCCGGCTGCAGGGCGTCGACGCCGCGTACTGGTGCGAGACGCCGGAGAAGAACCACCTGCGCTGGGTCATGCCGCACCCGGAGGAGCAGTTGCTGGACGCGCTCGCGCGGCTGCACGCGGCGGGCACGTCGAGCCTGGGCGAGGGCACGCGCCTCGTGGGCTCCTTCCGCGCCCACGGGCTCACCGTCCCGGTCTGGGACCTGCCGACCGGGATGACGGCGCAGGACGTGGAGAAGCCGGCCGCCGAGTTCGCCGAGCGTCTCGCCGTGGCGCTGGCCTCCGACGCGCCGCTCACCGCGGACGAGCGCCGGGCGCGGGGCGGCCTCACCAACCGGCAGGTCACACTCAGCTGACGGGACGCCGCGCCGACCGTGTTCGCGGTGACTCTGGTCACAACTCCCGGTGAAGACACGCTAGTCGGTGACTGGAAAAGCAGAGATCGAATTTGCGAACAGCCGATCTCTTGTTACCGTTCCAGTAGCCCGGTTGCTGGTGCATCCCCCGTCGCCAGCAACCGGGTCTTTTCATGTCCGCGGTTCCTCACGGACCGCAGCCGACTTTCAACTGCCGTTCTGCAGAGGCGAGTTGCTTCCGGACCGCAGCAGCAGCGGCCCGCTCCCGCCGCGTCCGGCGAACTCCGTGACCGCCGTGTAGGCCGCCAGTCCGTCGCGGGCCGGCTCCCTGGGCGTCTCGCACATCGCCGGCGCGTCCTCGGCGCCGACGGCGCAGTGCATCCGGACGGCGCGGCCCGCGGGCCCCATGAGGCTCAGGACGGCGGTCAGCGCGTCGCCGGTCGCGTTGCGGTAGTAGGTGCGCGCCCAGGTGTCGGCACCCTGGGCCAGGATGCAGGTCTGTGCCTCGATCCCGTCGGGTGAGGTGAGTTCGGGTCCGCAGCGGACGGCGGTGCCGCCGCCGAGGCCGAGCCCCGGGGATTCGGCCGGCACCGCGGGCGCCTGTGGTCTTCCGGGGCCGCCGACGGGCGCCTTCCCGTCGTCGCGCGCCCCGGGACGTGCGGCGTCGCCGGGCGGGGGGCCCGCGGGCGCGCCCCGCCGTTCGTCCCGTACGGAACCCGCCGACGCCACCGCCAGCGGCAGGAGGACGGCGCACGCGACGGCGCCCACGAGGGCGAGCAGCCGGACGCGGTGCGGGTCACGGCCGCCGCCAGGTGACCTCGGCGTGCCGTACTCACCGGATCGACGCAGCATGCGGGGAAGTTAACGCGCCGTACCGCGCGCCCGGTTCCGTCCGCGTCCGACACCCTTACAACTCGGGTGCGCTCACACCCGTACGAGTGAGGGCCTCGACCACGGCGTCCACCACGGCCTCCACGTCGGGCACCCACGGCGCGGCCGAGCCGGGCAGTGGCGCGCGCTCCCAGCGGACGGCGCCCTGGCCGGTCTCGGACGGGGGCAGCGTGATGTAGCCGCCCTCGCCGTGGAAGCGGAGGGAGCCGGGTACGAAGTCCTTGGCGTACAGCAGTTCGCCCAGCTGCTCCATGGAGTACGGCTTGACGAGGATCGACCAGCGGGTGGGCGCGGCGACGACGGGGCCGAGCCGGATGCCCAGCAGGTCGAGCGCCTCCAGCGCGTGGGCTGCGGGCAGCGCGGGCAGCGACACCGCGCACGGGGCCCTGCCGCCGGTGGCCAGGATGATCGGCGCGGCCGGCCGGTTGCCCCACCACCAGCGCACCATGCGCTCGTCGGTGGTGGCCGCGAGGAGGCCGGGATCGAAGGGATGCGCACCCGGCACCGTGCACTCCGGGTCGGGGCAGCCGCAACGGGAACGCCCTCTCGGGTCCGCCGCCACGCCCGGGAGTACGGGCCACTGCCATTCCGTGGCGAAAGTCCGGGCCGCGCTGATCAACTCAGGCTGCCCGTTGTTACGCCGGGACAGGAGCCTGCGTCGCCTTCCGAGGATCTCGCGCATGTGCGCTCGTTCCTTTCCGTTGCACGCCTGGCAACACCGTGGGTCCACATCACGTCATGTGTCGATCACTTCACTGTGCGTACCTGTTGGCGCATCACACCCCTGTCGTGGACAAGGGGAACCCCTATGGGCCGAGCGTCGGCTGCGTCCGCGGCAGCCTCGCCCGTACCGCGTGTCTCATGAGCACGGGCGTGGCGTGGGGTGGCGAAGTCTGGCGTTTGCCGTCGCGCGTGTTTCTCTCCGCCTCCGCCACGGGAGGATGGGGCACGGTCGTCGGTGGCTAAGACGCCCGGGTCGGTCACCAGGTTCCCGGTGGCTGTCAACCACCCCTGGCCTTCTCCGAGTACGTACCCATCACGACCGCTGTGACGCTCCGTGGAGCAAGGTCAGTCGACCGCAATAAGCCGCTCCCCGAGGCAGTTTCAAGCCAATTTTGCCTTTACGCAAGAGATCTGGAAAGAGTTCGCCAAAGTCCCACGGACACCAGGAATCCCAGCAGGACAATGCTGGACATCTCCTCACGAGTGCGTGTACATGTGGAGACACTGCTAGCGGCGCAGAATGACATGGGGGTTTGCGATGCTTTTGAGCAGTACGCACCGGTCGGAAAGCCGGACGCCATGAACGCCCCTCACCCGTCGAAAGTGGCTGGAATCGATTCAACGGTTCCCGCTCCCGCCCACACTGTCGCGTCCGCCGCCGCGCCCGGAACCGCCCCGGTCACCCCGCCGTCCGCCGCGAACGCCCCCGGCATGGCGCTCCAGGACCGCCTCGCCGGCTGGGTCTCGGACCTCACGACCCTGCACGAACTCACCGAACGCCTGGCCCGCACCGACTCCCTCGGCGCCGCGCTCCAGGAACTGCTGAACGCCGGAGCCGCCCTGGTCGGCGCCCGGCGCGGACTCGTCATGCTGGAGCCCGCCGACGGCCTCGGACCCGACACCACCGTCGGTCTCGGACTCGGCCAGGCCGACCTCGGTCATCTTGAGACCGTGCCGCGCAGTGCCCTGTCGATCGGCAGGATCCTCGACGGACTGCCCGGCGGCGACGGCGAGATCACCCAGCCCGACCTGATGGCCGACAAGACGCTCGACCCCCGGCACCGCGAGGTCGCCGCCCGCCTCGGCTACGCCGCCAGCTACGCGCTCCCCCTGGCCGGTGGGGACACCGGCCGCCTCGGCGCCGCCGTGTGGCTCTACGACGAGCCCGCCGAGCCGGACGCACACCGCCGCCACCTCGTGGGCCTCTACGCCCGCTACGCCACCGAGCACCTGTCCCGCCTCGTCGAGGTCGAGCGCACGCGCGCGTGCCTGGCGACGATGACCGAGGAACTGCTCCCCTCCCGGCTGCCCCGCGTCGCGGGAGTCCAGCTCGCCGCCCGGCACCGCACCGGTCCGCGCGGCGGCGGCGACTGGTACGACGCGCTGCCGCTGCCGGACGCCGCGCTCGGCCTCGCCGTCGGTTCCGTGACCGGGTCCGGGCCGAGCGCCGTGGCGGCGATGGGGCGGCTGCGGGCGTCGCTGCGGGCCTACGCCGTGATGGAGGGCGAGGACCCGGTGGCCGTCCTGTCCGACCTGGAACTGCTGCTGCGGCTGACCGAACCGGCCCGTTCCGCCACCGCGCTGTTCGGCTACTGCGAACCCGCCCTGCGCAAGATCACCGTGGCCGGCGCCGGGCACAGTCCGCCGCTGCTGATCGGCGGGCGGCGCACCGAGTTCGTGGAGACGTCCGTGTCCGCGCCGCTCGGCATGCTCGCCTGCTGGGAGGCGCCCAGCGTGGAAGTCCAGGCAGAACCAGGAGAGACGGTTCTGCTGTACACCGACGGCCTGCTGCACCGCACCGGCGACCCCGCCGACCGGGCCTTCGCCCGGCTCCACGCGGCGGCCGCGAACGTCCCCCGGAGCATCCGCGACGACCCCGGCGCCCTCGCCGACCACGTCCTGCGGACCATGCTCCCCGGCGGTCTCGACGAGGCCGACAGCGAGGAGGACGTGGTGCTGCTGGCGGTGCGCTTCGAGTAGCCGGCGAGGCCGGTTCCGGCGGCTGCCGCGCGCCGTCCGCCGCCATCCCGGTGATCGCGGGAGCTTCCGGGCGCTCTGCGCGCACGTGCCGGTAACGGGTCCTTCGGCCCCGGGTCCCCCGCCGTACGACCGTACGATGGAGGACGGTCCAGTGCCGTACCCAAGGAGGATGACCGTGGCGGAGGAGCTTCCGGAGACCCCGGAGACTGCCGAGGAAGAGCCGATCAAGCAGCGGAAGAACGGTCTGTACCCGGGCGTGTCCGACGAGCTGGCCGAGAACATGAAGAGCGGCTGGGCCGACACCGAGCTGCGCGACCTGGAGCCGATCCCCCAGGCCGCCGAGACCGCCGCCCGCCGCGCCGCGCTGTCCGCGCGCTTCCCCGGCGAGCGCCTGGTGATCCCGGCGGGCAACCTGAAGACCCGCTCGAACGACACCGAGTACGCCTTCCGCGCCTCCGTCGAGTACGCGTACCTCACCGGCAACCAGACCGAGGACGGCGTCCTCGTCCTGGAGCCCACGGCCGACGGACACCGCGCCACGATCTACCTGCTGCCGCGCTCCAACCGGGAGAACGGCGAGTTCTGGCTGGACGGCCAGGGCGAGCTGTGGGTCGGCCGCCGCCACTCCCTCACCGAGGCCGAGAAGCTGTACGGCATCCCCGCCTCCGACGTGCGCGAGCTCGCCGGCCAGCTGCGCGAGGCCACCGGCCCGGTGCGCGTCGTGCGCGGTCACGACGCCGGCATCGAGGCCGCGCTGACCGACAAGGTGACCGCCGAGCGCGACGAGGAACTGCGGGTCTTCCTCTCCGAGATGCGGCTCGTCAAGGACGACTTCGAGATCGGCGAGCTGCAGAAGGCCGTCGACTCCACCGTGCGCGGCTTCGAGGACGTCGTGAAGGTCCTCGACAAGGCCGAGGCGACCAGCGAGCGCTACATCGAGGGCACGTTCTTCCTCCGCGCGCGCGTCGAGGGCAACGACATCGGCTACGGCTCCATCTGCGCCGCCGGCCCGCACGCCTGCACGCTGCACTGGGTCCGCAACGACGGCCCGGTCCGCTCCGGCGACCTGCTGCTGCTCGACGCGGGCGTGGAGACGCACACGTACTACACCGCCGACGTCACGCGCACGCTGCCGATCAGCGGCCGCTACACCGAGATCCAGAAGAAGATCTACGACGCCGTGTACGAGGCCCAGGAGGCCGGTATCGCGGCGGTGCGGCCCGGGGCGAAGTACCGGGACTTCCACGACGCCGCGCAGCGGGTGCTGACCGAGAAGCTCGTCGCGTGGGGCCTCGTGGAGGGGCCGGTCGAGCGGGTGCTGGAGCTGGGTCTCCAGCGGCGCTGGACGCTGCACGGCACCGGGCACATGCTCGGCATGGACGTCCACGACTGCGCCGCCGCGCGGACCGAGACGTACGTCGACGGGACGCTGGAGCCGGGCATGGTGCTCACCGTCGAGCCGGGGCTGTACTTCCAGGCCGACGACCTGACCGTGCCGGAGGAGTACCGGGGGATCGGCGTGCGTATCGAGGACGACATCCTGGTGACGGCGGACGGGAACCGGAACCTGTCGGCCGGGCTGCCCCGCCGGTCGGACGAGGTCGAGAGCTGGATGGCCTCACTCAAGGGCTGACGGTACTGCCGTGGACGGATGGCCGGGCACCTCGGGTGCCCGGCCATCCGTCCGCGGGCGAGCGGGAGCGACTTGTTCGCCCGTGCCGTCGACTACACGGCGACCAGCGGTGTGTCCTTCTTCCACTTCAGGATCTTGTCGAAGCTGACCACCGCGCCGCCCCGGCCCGGCTTGTTGCCGATGTGGACGTGGTCGGTGAGCTCCTCGATGAGGCACAGCCCTCTGCCGTGCTCCGCGTCGGGACGCGGCAGCCGGGCCGGTTCCCTCACCGGGGACGGCTCGTGCGCGAAGCCCGGTCCGGCGTCGGTGACCTCGATGCGGCACCGCTCGCCGTCGAGGTAGGCGGTCACGCGGTAGGCCTCCGAGGAGCCGCCGCGCCCGCCGTCACCGCCGTGCTCCACGGCGTTCGCGCAGGCCTCGCTGAGGGCGACGGAGAGGTCGTAGGAGATGTCGGGGTCGACGCCCGCGGTCTCCATGGTGCCGAGCAGCAGGCGGCGGGCCAGCGGCACGCTGGCAGCTTCGCGCCGAAGATGGAGTGACCACCAGATGCTCATGCTCCAGCCTCCTGGCCGTGCCTCGACATACCGTTACGTATTGCCCCGAGTACTCTCCGGTAAGCACGAAGTTGACGTGATGCCGCCCATACGGGGGATGCGCCGAGGGCGGCGGACGGTGTATGCGAGGGCACTTTCACCCCAGAAGGTGATCTTCCGGTTGTACGTCATCTTGCGGACCTGCCGTACGGCGCCCACCCCGCCGGTGCGATGATGGGCCCGCCATGACTGCCCCCCACCCGTGCACGCGCCCCGGACACGATCTCCGGGTGACGAAGGCCGCGATGTTCGCCGCGGTCTGCGTCGTGCTGGCCGCGGCCGGGCACGCACTGGCCTCCCTCGGCACCATTCCGCTGTGGACGCTCGGCGTGGGATTCCTCGGGGCGGTCGTGGTCGCCGTGCCGTTCACCGGGCGCGAGCGCTCGCTGCCGGGCATCGTGGCGCTGCTCGCGGTCGGTCAGACCGCGCTGCACACGCTGTTCGGGCTGGGGCAGCACACCTCGACGGCGGCCACCGCGTCCGGCGCGGGCTCCGCCACACCGGTGTCCGACGCCACGCTCGTCCAGCACGCCGCGCGGTTCGTGTGCGGGACCACGGCGGGAGGCCTCAGCCCCGCCGACGCCCAGCGGATCCTCACCGACGCACGCGTGTACCCGGACCTCGCCGGACAGACCACCGTCGCGCACCACCCGGCGGACGCCATGTCCACCGCCGCGGGGTCCTCGGCCGCGCTGCTGCCGTCCCTGTCGATGCTGCTCGGCCACGTCCTCGCGGCGGTCGTCGCGGGCTGGCTGCTGCGCCGCGGGGACCTCGCCCTGCTGCGGCTGCTGGAGATGCCCGCGCTGTCGGCGCACACCGTCGCCGAGGGGGCGTTCGTCCGGTCCCTGCGCGGGGCGCTGGCGCTGACCCGCGCGCTGTACGCCGGGCTGCCGGGCGCGCCGCGGACCGGGCCCGCCCTGCCGAGCACCGCGCTGCTCGCGCCGCCGGAGCTGCGCACCACGGCACTCCAGCACAGCGTCGTCCGGCGCGGCCCGCCCGCCGGCGCCTTCGCTCTCGCCGCCTGACACGACGCGACCACCGCTCCGCCCTGTGCCGGAGGGGGCCGCCGTCGTGCGGCACGCGCGCGTGCGCCCCTTTTCCCGGGCAACCGCGAGGCGCCCCCTGCCGGGAGTGCCCACGGGCGCCCCTCTCCGGGACTGCCCGCCGGGCGCCCCGGAGCCGGCCGCGCGCGAACCCCCTCGTCACCGTCACCGGACGCACGGGAACTCCCGTGCGCCACCGACTCACTCGAAGCGGAGTGCTCCTTCATGAAGGCTTCCCGTATCGCTGCCGTCGGCGCCGTCGCCGGCACCGCCGTGCTCGCCCTGTCCTCCCCCGCGCTCGCGCACGTCAGCGTGCAGCCGGAGGGCGAGGCCGCCAAGGGCGGCTACGCGGTGGTGAACTTCAAGGTTCCCAACGAGCGCGACAACGCCTCCACCACCAAGCTCGAGGTCAGCTTCCCCACCGACCACCCGCTGGCGTCCGTGATGCCGCAGGCCGTCGACGGCTGGAAGGTCGAGGTCACCAAGTCGAAGCTGGACAAGCCCCTCGAACTGCACGGCAAGAAGATCACCGAGGCCGTCACCAAGGTCACCTGGACCGCCGACGGCAAGGGTGTCCAGCCGGGCTACTTCCAGAAGTTCCCGGTCTCCGTCGGCGCCCTGCCCGAGGACGCCGACGAGCTGGTCTTCAAGGCGCTCCAGACGTACTCCAACAAGGAGGTCGTGCGCTGGATCGAGGTCCCGCAGGAGGGCCAGGAGGAGCCCGAGTTCCCGGCGCCGGTGCTCGAGCTGTCGGCCGCCGAGGAGGACGGCCACAGCCACGACACGGCTGCCGAGGAGGCCTCCGACGACGCGGCGGACACCGAGAACACCGCGGCCGCCGCCGACGGCGACGACACCGACACCACCGCCCGCGTCCTCGGCGTCGTCGGCATCGTCGTCGGCGCGGCCGGTGTCGCCTACGGCGTGTTCGCCGGCCGTCGGCGGACCACCGTCTGACGTCCACCTCTCCCGGTGCGCACCGGGGCCGTCGGCGGACTCGACGAGCCGTGCGACCCCGGTGCGCGCCGGAGCACTCACATCTGGGACATTTTTCTATGCGCAAGAAGACGTTCGCGGCGGCCGCGCTGCTCGCCGCCGCCTGCCTGACCCTCTCCGCCTGCGGCAGCGGCGACGACGACGACAAGCCCGTCACCGCGGTCTCCGAGGAGGCCGGCTCCGAAAAGGCGGCCACCGTCCTCGACAAGCCGTTCGAGAAGCCGGACCTGGTCCTCACCGACACTAAGGGCGAGAAGTACGACCTGCGGGCGGCCACCGCGGGCAGGCCCACCCTGGTCTACTTCGGCTACACGCACTGCCCCGACGTGTGCCCGCTGACGATGAACAACATCGCCGTCGCCAAGAAGCAGCTGCCCAAGGCCGAGCAGGACAAGCTGCGCGTCGTGTTCGTCACGACCGACCCCGAGCGCGACACCTCGGCCGAGCTCGGCAAGTGGCTCAAGGGCATCGACTCCGACTTCATCGGTCTGACCGGCGAGTTCGACACTATCCAGGCCGGCGCCCGCACCCTCGGCATCTCCATCGACCCGCCGCACAAGGACAAGAACGGCAAGGTCGTCTCGATGCACGGCACCCAGGTCATCGCGTTCTCGCCGAAGACCGACGGCGGCTACGTGCTCTACGGCGAGGACGCCGGCCCCGACGACTACATCAAGGACCTGCCCAAGCTCATCAAGGGCGAGAAGCCGTGAGGCGGCTCGGTCCGCTCGCCGCGGGACTCGCCGGGGCGCTCGCCCTGGCGGGCTGCGGCTCGGGCTCCTCCTCCGACTCCGCGCCGGACCTCGCGGTCGGCGCCGCCTACATGCCGCAGCCGGTCTCCGACACCATGGCGGCCGGTTTCCTCACGGTCACCAACGAGGGCGGCACCGCCGACGAGCTGACCTCCGTCACCAGCGAGGCGGCGGGCCGGGTCACCGTGCACGAGACCGCCGACGGCACCATGCGGGAGGTCGACCGCCTGGAGATCCCGGCCGGCGGCAGGCTCGTGCTGGAGAGCGGCGGCAACCACCTGATGTTCGAGAAGCTGACGCACAGGCCAGAACAGGGTGAGACGGTCTCCGTCGAGCTGCGCTTCGCCCACTCCGACCCGGTCACGGTCGAGATGCCGGTGAAGCCGGCCACGTACCGGCCGACTTCCGGACACTGAGGGAGGGACCACGTGACGCCGACCATCGCCCTGCGCACGCGCATCCTGGTGCTGCTGTTCCTGGCCGTCACCGGTGCGCTGCTCGCCGGCGCCGCCCCGGCCTCCGCGCACGCCGCGCTGACCGGCAGCGACCCCCGGCAGGGGGCGGTGGTCGACAGGGCCCCGACCCGGATCACGCTCACCTTCTCCGAGGAGGTGGCGATGTCCGACGGCGCGCTGCGCGTCCTCGACCCCAAGGGTGAACGCGTCGACAGCGGCACGCCGGCGGGTGTCGGCGGCACGACGTACGCCGTCGGACTCCACTCCGGGCTGCCCGACGGCACGTACACCGTGGCCTACCAGGTGGTGTCCGCCGACAGCCATCCCGTCGCCGGTGCCTACACCTTCTCCGTCGGCGCGCCCTCCGAGACGTCCGTCGCGCTGTCCGGGCAGCAGGCCGGCGGCGGGGTCGTCGGCTTCCTCTACGGGCTCGGGCGCTACGTGTCGTACGCCGGGTTCGTCGTCCTCGCGGGCGGTGCCGCCTTCGTCCTGGCCTGCTGGCCGCGCGGCTGCGGGGTGCGGCCCGTGCAGCGGCTCGTCGTGAGCGGGTGGGTGGCGCTCACCGCCGCGACGCTCGCGCTGCTGCTCCTGCGCGGCTCCTACACCGGCTCGGGGAAGGCCGGTGACGTCTTCGACCTGGAGCTCCTCGGGCAGGTGCTCCAGACCAGGACGGGCGCCGCCCTGGTGTCCCGGCTGCTGCTGCTCGCCGCGGCGGCGCTGTTCGTCGCGGTGCTGTTCGGCGCCTACGACAAGCGCGAGGACGAGGAGAAGCGGGACCTCGTCTTCGGGCTCGCGGTCGGCGGGACCGTCGTCGCCGCCGGGCTCGCGGCGACCTGGGCGATGTCGGAGCACGCCTCCAGCGGTCTCCAGCCGGGCATCGCGATGCCGGTCGACGTCGTCCATCTGCTGGCCGTCGCCGCCTGGCTCGGAGGGCTCACGACCCTGCTCGTCGCCCTGCACCGGGCGCCCGAGGACACCCCGGTCGGGGCCGCGGCCGTACGGCGCTTCTCCCGGGTCGCCCTCGGCAGCGTCGTCGCGCTGGTCGTCACCGGCATCTACCAGTCGTGGCGGCAGCTGGGCTCCTGGTCGGCCTTCACCGACACCCGGTACGGGCAGTTGCTGCTGCTGAAGCTGGCGCTCGTGGCGCTGCTGGTGGGCGTCGCGTGGTTCTCGCGCCGGTGGACCGGGCGGCTGGCGGGGACGGCCGGGGGTGAGGAGGCTGGGTCCGGGGGGCGCGGGTCCGTGCGGGCCGGGTCCGAGGAGGCTGGGTTCGAGCGGGTCGCGTCCGAGAGGGCGGGAGCCGAGGGAGCCGAGTCCGAGCGGGCCGGGGCCGAGGAGGCCGGGTCCGTGCGGGCCGGGGCCGAGGGGGCCGGGTCCGCGCAGGTCTCCGAGGAGGCTGGGTCCGAGCGGGCCGGGGCCACGCGCGCTGCGGCCGAGGAAGCGGCGTCCGAGCGGGCCGAGTCCACGCGGGTCGGGTCCGAGGAAGCCGCTTCCTCGCGTGGCGGCTCCGAGCGGGGCGAGGACGCGTCCGACGTCGTACCGGACGTCGTAGCGGCGCAGGCGGGGCGCGCGCGCGTCGGTGCGCGAGCCGCGGCCGGTGGTTCGGAGCGGGCCGAGCAGCTCGCCCGGCAGGAGGCCGCCATGGCCGCCGCCCGGCGCAAGCGGCTGCGGGACGCCGACCCGAACCGCTCCGGACTGCGCCGCTCGGTGCTCGCCGAGGCCGGTGTCGCCGTCGTCGTCCTCGCCGTCACCACCGTGCTGACGCAGACCGAGCCCGGACGCACCGAGCAGGACGCCAGGGCCGCCGCCTCCGCGTCCTCCGCCACGTCGGCCTCGCCGTCCGGGGCACTGACGCTGGACATGCCGTTCGACACCGGCGGCGAGGACGGCAAGGGACTCGTGCGGATCGACCTCGACCCCGCGCGCGTGGGCGCCAACGAGCTGCACGTCTACGTGCAGCGCCCCAACGGCCGTGCCTTCGACATCCCCGAGGTGAAGATCGCCTTCACCCTGGAGTCCAAGGACCTGGGGCCGCTGCCCGTCGTCCCCGACCACATCACCACCGGGCACTGGTCGGCGAGCGGAGTGCAGCTCCCCATGGCGGGCGACTGGAAGGTCGACGTGACCGTGCGGACCTCCGACGTCGACCAGGTGACCGTCTCCAAGAACGCGCAGATCGGCTGAGCACCATGCCTGACCAGTCCATTCCGGAGGCCCGCAGCCCCGAGGCGGCCACGAGGGCCGTGCCCTCGCGCTCCGAGCCCGACGCGGGCATCTCGCGGCGCCGGCTGCTCGGCACGGCCGGCGCCACCGGGCTCGTACTCGGTGCGGCGGGCGGTGCCGCGGGGTACGCCGCCCGGCCCGCCGAGGCCACGCCGCTCACCTCGCTCGGCGCCGAGGAGGTGATGTTTCACGGGAAACATCAGCCCGGCATCACCACGCCGATGCAGGCGCACGGCCACCTCGTCGCCTTCGACCTGGCGGGGGGCGCCGGACGCAAGGAGGCGGCCGCCCTGCTGCGCCGCTGGTCGGAGACCGCCCGGCGGCTGATGGCGGGCGAGCCCGCGGCCCACGACGACACGGATGTGGCCCGCGACGCCGGACCGTCGTCGCTGACGGTCACCTTCGGCTTCGGGCACGGCTTCTTCGCGAAGACCGGCCTGGAGAAGCAGCGCCCGGTCGCGCTGGACCCGCTGCCGGACTTCTCCTCCGACCGTCTCGACACCTCCCGCAGCAACGGCGACCTGTGGGTGCAGATCGGCGCCAACGACGCGCTGGTCGCCTTCCACGCGCTGCGCGCGCTCCAGAAGGACGTGGGCTCGGCCGCCCGGCTGCGCTGGCAGATGAACGGCTTCAACCGGTCGCCGGGCGCCACCTCCCGGCCCATGACGACGCGCAACCTGATGGGCCAGATCGACGGCACGCGCAATCCGAAGCCCAGCGAGCCCGACTTCGACCGGCGGATCTTCGTGCCCGCCTCCGGAGAGCCGTCCTGGATGGCGAACGGCTCCTACGTCGTCGTCCGCCGCATCCGCATGCTCCTCGACGACTGGGAGAAGCTGTCGGTCAAGGCCCAGGAGGACGTCATCGGGCGCCGCAAGTCCGACGGGGCACCGCTGACCGGCGGCGACGAGAAGACCGAGATGGACCTGGAGAAGACGGACGCACAGGGCAATCCTGTCGTCCCCGTGAACGCCCACGCCCGGATCAGCCGGCCGGACCAGAACGGCGGCGCGGCGATGCTCCGCCGCCCGTTCTCGTACCACGACGGCTTCGACGCGGACGGTGTGCCCGACGCGGGGCTGCTGTTCGTGTGCTGGCAGGCGGACCCGCTGCGCGGCTTCGTGCCGGTGCAGCGCAAGCTCGACCGGGGCGACGCGCTGTCGCCGTTCGTCCGGCACGAGGCGAGCGGGCTGTTCGCGGTGCCGGGCGGTGCGGCGGAGGGCGAGTACGTGGGGCAGCGCCTGCTGGAGGGGTGAGGGCGCCGGGCCCACGGCGGGGTGACGGCGCACGACCGGCCGAACGAACACCGGTGGCTTCGCCGTGCCCTCCCTCATGCCGAGCCGGAGGCAGGCGAGCCGTGCGGCAGGCATCACTCTCCCGGGGGTCAGGGTGTGAGACACGCGCCCCCTCCGGCCTCCTGCGGCCATTAGGGTGAGGGCATGCCAGCGAGCTACGCGTATCTCGGCCCCGAGGGCACCTTCACCGAGGTCGCCCTGCGCACCCTTCCGGAGGCGGCCACCCGGGAACTGGTCCCGTACGTGTCCGTGCAGTCCGCGCTGGACGCGGTCCGCAACGGCGAGGCCGAGGCCGCGTTCGTGCCCATCGAGAACTCCGTCGAGGGCGGCATCACGACGACCCTCGACGAACTGGTCGCGGGCGCGCCGCTGATGATCTACCGCGAGGTGCTGCTGTCGATCACCTTCGCGCTGCTGGTGCGGCCCGGCACGAAGCTGTCGGACATCAAGACGGTCACCGCCCACCCGGCCGCGCAGCCGCAGGTCCGCAACTGGCTCAAGGCCCACCTCCCGGACGTGGTCTGGGAGTCCGCCGCCTCCAACGCGGACGGCGCCCGCCTGGTGCAGGAGGGCCGCTACGACGCCGCGTTCGCCGGCGAGTTCGCCGCCGCCCGGTACGGCCTGGAGGCCCTGGAGACCGACATCCACGACGCGGAGAACGCCCAGACGCGGTTCGTGCTCGTGGGGCGCCCGGCCCGGCCCGCCGCGCCGACCGGCGCCGACAAGACGTCCGTCGTGATCTGGCAGCGCGACGACCACCCCGGTGGGCTGCGCGACCTGCTCGGCGAGTTCGCCACGCGCGGCATCAACCTGATGCTGCTCCAGTCCCGGCCCACCGGCGCCGGCATCGGCAACTACTGCTTCTGCATCGACGCCGAGGGCCACATCTCCGACCGCCGGATGGCCGAGGCCCTGATGGGGCTCAAGCGGATCTGCCTCCAGGTGCGGTACCTGGGCTCGTACCCGCGCGCCGATCTGACCGTCGCCGACGTACGGGCGCCGCGGCCGGGCACCTCGGACGAGGAGTTCGCGTCGGCGGCGGACTGGGTGGCGCGGTGCCAGGACGGGCGGTTCTGAGCGTTTCGCCGGCTTTCCGCGGCGTCGGGCTCCGCTCCGGGCGGGCCTGCGAGCCGGGTTCCGGGTGCCTCTCCTTGTAGGGTTTCAGCCAGTCCTACCTGCTGATTTTCGTTATCCACAGGAGTTATCCACAGGTCAGCTTCTCGACCTGGGGACAAGTCGACAGCGAAGCCCCATCCAGTCGACAAATCCCCCTACGGGCCCCAACCTCCTCCACAGTCACCCACATCACCCTTCGTCCACTCGTTTCCTTCGATGAATCCTTTGGAGCGACCCATTTCCACCCGAAAGTGGGTGCGAACCGGGTTTGGAACGGGAATTCACAGCCCTGCACGACCTTTCGGAATGACCACTTCCCGCGTCCACAGATCTTTCGCACAGCCTGTGGATAACTCCGCGGCACTGTGGATTCCTGTGGACAGTGGCGCCGCCGACCGGCCTCAAGTCCCGCTCTCCACAAGGAAATCCAGTCAACGGGCCGCCACGGGACCGCCCCGTTCCAGGGAGTGAGACGCCGTGCATTGACACGACGGGCAATTACCCCATAACGGAACGTAAGCCATAGTTCCGGCACCGCTCGGAATAGTGAGTCGTGGGCTGTCATCGCGCACCGGTAGCCTTGGCCCCGTGATTGACCTTCGCCTGCTCCGTGAGGACCCTGACCGTGTGCGCGCCTCGCAGCGCGCCCGTGGAGAGGACGTCGCGCTCGTCGACTCCCTCCTGTCTGCCGACGAGCGGCGCAGGTCGTCCGGCGTCCGCTTCGACGAGCTGCGCGCCGAACAGAAGGCGCTCGGCAAGCTCATCCCCAAGGCGAGCGGCGACGAGAAGGCCGAGCTGCTGAAGAAGGCGAGCCAGCTCGCCGCCGACGTCAAGGCCGCCGACGCCGAACGGGACGCCGCCGACGCCGAGACCCAGGAACTGCTGCTCAAGCTCGGCAACCTGATCCACCCCGACGTCCCCGTGGGCGGCGAGGAGGACTTCGTCACGCTGGAGACGCACGGCGAGATCCGCGACTTCGGCGCCGAGGGCTTCGAGCCCAAGGACCACCTGGAGCTCGGCCAGATCCTCGGCGCGATCGACGTCGAGCGCGGCGCCAAGGTCTCCGGCTCCCGCTTCTACTTCCTCACGGGCGTCGGCGCCCTGCTGGAACTCGCCCTGGTGAACGCGGCGATGGCCCAGGCCACCGCGGCAGGCTTCACGCCGATGCTCACGCCCGCCCTGGTCCGCCCCCAGTCGATGGCCGGCACCGGCTTCCTCGGCCAGGCCGCCCAGGACGTCTACCACCTCGCCGACGACGACCTGTACCTGGTCGGCACGTCCGAGGTGCCCCTCGCCGCGTACCACATGGACGAGATCATCGACGTCGACCGGCTCCCGCTGCGCTACGCCGGCTTCTCGCCCTGCTTCCGCCGCGAGGCCGGCTCGCACGGCAAGGACACGCGAGGCATCTTCCGCGTCCACCAGTTCGACAAGGTCGAGATGTTCTCCTACGTCACGCCCGAGGACTCGCAGGCGGAGCACCAGCGCCTGCTGGAGTGGGAGAAGCAGTGGCTGACGTCGCTGGAGCTGCCGTTCCGCGTCATCGAGCTCGCCTCCGGTGACCTCGGCTCCTCCGCCGCCCGCAAGTTCGACTGCGAGGCGTGGGTGCCGACCCAGGGCAAGTACCGCGAGCTGACCTCGACCTCGGACTGCACCGAGTTCCAGTCCCGGCGGCTGTCGATCCGGGTCCGTGAGGACAAGAAGGTGCGTCCGCTCGCGACCCTCAACGGCACCCTGTGCGCCGTACCGCGCACGATCGTCGCGATCCTCGAGAACCACCAGCAGCCCGACGGTTCGGTGCGCGTGCCCGAGGTGCTGCGTCCCTACCTGGGCGGCCGGGAGGTCCTGGAACCGGTGGCCAAGTGACCGCGGCGGCCCCCGCACCGACCGGAACGGCTCCCACCGGGGGCTTCCCGTACCGGCTGATCGCGACCGACCTGGACGGGACGCTGCTGCGCTCCGACCAGTCGGTCTCGCGGCGCACCCGTGAGGCGCTCGCCGCGGCCACCGCGGCGGGCGCGGCCCACATCGTCGTCACCGGCCGCGCCGTCCCCTGGACCCGGCACATCCTCGACGACCTCGGCTACGACGGCCTCGCGGTCTGCGGCCAGGGCGCCCAGGTGTACGACGCCGGCGCGCACCGCCTGCTGACGACGGTGACGCTGGACCGCCAGCTGGCCGGTCTGGCGCTGGCCAAGATCGAGGCGGAAATCGGCCCGCTGTACCTCGCGGCGAGCCGCGACGGCCTCGACGGCGAGGTCCTGGTCGGCCCCGGCTACGCGGTCCAGGGCACGCTGCCCGCGACCCCGTTCACGGACGCGTCGGACCTGTGGACCGCCCCGCTGAACAAGATCTACGTGCAGCATCCGACCCTGTCGGACGACGAACTGGCCGAGGTGGCCCGCCAGACCGCGGGCGGTTTCGTCACCGTGACGATGGCGGGCGAGGGCATCGTCGAGCTGCTCCCCCTCGGCCTGTCCAAGGCGACGGGACTGTCGCTGGCCGCGCGCCGGCTGAAGCTGAAGGCCGCCGACACGATCGCCTTCGGCGACATGCCCAACGACCTCCCGATGTTCGCCTGGGCGTCCTACGGCGTGGCGATGGCCAACGCCCACGAGGAGCTGAAGGCCGTGGCGGACGAGGTGACCGTCTCGAACGACGAGGACGGCATCGCGGTGGTGCTGGAGCGGATGCTGGCCCGGTCGGCGTAGCCGCGGGTAGTCGTGCCGCCGGGGCGGTGCGGGTGTGGGCGCGGCCGGCACCGTCGGCGCCGGTTCGCGCGGCCAACCCCGCCCGCCCCGGCGCAGGGTGCCCCATGACACGGGGCACAACGGGGAAGGCGGCCCACGCGGACGCGTAGCCGCGCCGCGTGCTCGAAGCGGCCGCCCCGGGCTGCTCCCCGTTCTCCCGGACCGTGGCGCCGACTCCACCGGCGGCGCGGCCACCACCAGTGTGCGCGGGCGCCGGATCGACGGCCACCGATTAACGAGCGGGGCACGAGGGCGTCGCCGCCGTCCGCCCCGCCCCTGTCACTCCTCCCCGGCCAGCGTCAGCGCGCGCAGCTTCTGCCCGGCGTACCACGTGGCGAGCACCGTGACCGCCGCGAGCAGCACCGTGGCCGTCGTCAGGCCGACGTCCGAGGTGACCAGATCGCCGCCGGACACCTTCTGGGCGACGGCCAGCGACCACTGCTGGACGCTCAGGGTGCGGGCCCCCGGCACCAGCGAGCCGAACAGCGCCTCCCAGACCAGCGCGTAGACCAGGCCGAACACGACCGCGTGCCGGGACACCGTGCCGAGCAGCAGGAACATCGCCGCGTACGCGATGGAGGCGACCAGCGCGGCCACGGTGTAGGCGACGGCGATCTGCTGGCCGTTGCCGTTCAGGATCAGACCGGCTATCAGCGTGGGCACCGCCGAGAAGACCATCGTCACCGCGACCGCGACGATCAGCTTGGTGTAGATGATCGTCGGCCGCTTGATCGGCTTGGACAGCAGATAGACCACGGAACCGTCGTCGATCTCGGGACCGATGGCGCCGGTGCCCGCGATGACACCGATGATCGGCACCATGGTGGCGAGCGCGAGCCCGCCCAGCACGTCCGCCGTCGTCTGGTCGTCGGCGCCGACCAGCGCGCGCACGATCACGGAGATCACGATCAGCAGCAGCGGCAGCGCGCCCAGGATGAGGGCCCGGCGCCGGCCGAGCAGGGCCCGGTAGGTGAGCCGGGCGACTGTGGGGTCGTACATCTCTTGGGCCTCCTACGCCGCGACCAGGTACGAGAACACGGACTCCAGGGACTCGTCGGACGGCGAGACCGTGAGCAGCCGGATGCCGTGGTCCCTGGCGACCTTCGGCAGCAGGGCCGTGAAGCGGCCGAAGTCGACGGCCTGGACGCGCAGCGCGCCCTCGGCGAGGTCGACCTCGATGCCGGACGTGGACGGGTCGGCGATCAGCGCGGCGGCGAGGGCACGGTCGTCGCTGGAGCGCACCAGGTAGCGGTGCGGCCGGTCGGTCATCAGGCGGCGGATCTTGCGGAAGTCGCCGCCGGCCGCGTGCCGTCCGGCGACCACGACCTCGATGTGCCAGGCGAGTTGCTCGACCTCTTCGAGGATGTGGGAGGAGAACAGCACGGTGCGGCCCTCGTCGCCCATGCGCCGCAGCAGGTCCATCAGTTGCATGCGCTGGCGCGGGTCCATGCCGTTGAACGGCTCGTCGAGCAGCAGCAGCGACGGTTCGTGGACGAGCGCGGAGGCCATCTTCACGCGCTGCCGCATGCCCTTGGAGTACGTGGCGATCTTGCGGTCCTGCGCGTACTCCATCTCGACCGTGGCGAGTGCCCGCTGGGCCGCCTTGGCGCCCAGGCCGTGCAACTCGGCGTTGGCGAGCACGAATTCGCGTCCGGTGAGGAAGTCGTACATCGCCTCCCGCTCGGGGACCACGCCGATGTGCCGGTAGATCTGCTCGTTGCGCCAGACCTGCCGGCCGTCGAGGGTGACGGTGCCGGTGGAAGGGGCGAGGAAGCCGCCCATCATGTTGATGAGGGTGGACTTGCCGGCGCCGTTGGGACCGAGGAGGCCGGTGACGCCGGGGCCGATCGTCATCGTGATGTCGTTGACGGCGACCACGTTGCCGAACCAGCGGGAGACGTGGTCGAGGGAAAGAGTGCTCATGGGCGCAGCCCATTCCTTAGAAAGGGTGGTGGCGGGAGAAGGGTGGGCGTGGTCACAGTCCCACCTTCTTGTAGCGGCGCATCAGGAGGCCGTGGGCGGCGGCGATCAGGCCGAGGGCGACCAGGACGTACACGACGCCCTCGCCGTCGCTCGGGCCGACCCCGCCGGGGAAGGTCGAGGTCGCGCCGAGGAACGCGGACTGCACCCCGTCGATCAGGGAGATCGGTGAGAACAGGCCGATCCAGGCGATGGCCCCGCCGCTGCCCTGCGCGTCCGCGATGGCCTGGAGGGTGGAGACCGCGCCGTAGGAGATGGTCATGACGGCGATGACGGCCGCGATGCCGAAGCCGCGGCGCGGCGTGACCGAGGCGATGACCAGGCCGATTCCGGCGAACAGCAGTGACAGCAGTGCGACGGACACGAGTCCCTGCGCGAATCCCCTGGTCTGGTCGGTGAAGTCGAGCTTGGCCAGCAGCGCGCCCACGTACAGCACGAGGAGCGGGGCCGCGGTGAGGATGAACATCGCCGAGGCCAGCGCCGCGTACTTCGCCCGGACGTAGTCGGCGGTCTCGATCGGCCGCGAGAAGTACAGCGGGACGGTCTTGAAGCGCAGGTCGCGGGAGACGGACTGGGGTGCCTGCGAGGCGACGTACAGGCTGATGACGGCCTGCATCACGATCGCGTAGCGCGTGTAGTCGACCGGCAGGTCGTTGGCCTTGGTGGCGACCGCGACGGCGACCATGATGGCCGCGGGCACGCACATCACCACGAACAGCAGCATCGGCAGCACCTTGGACTTGACCGAGCGGCCGAGTCCGTAGGCGCCGCGCAGGGACTGCGAGTACAGCGAGCGCCGGGCGTAGGCGCGGCCCAGGCGGGGGCCGTCGTAGTTGCGGTAGCCGATGTTGTGGATGCGGGTCTGGTCATCCGTGGGTGCCACCGGTGCCCGCAGGGGCCGTTCAACCGCCATGGCCGACCGCCTCCTTCCGCTGTGTGTCGCTGTCCTGGCCCGCGCCGTCCCGGTGGGCGCTTTCCCGGTCGCCGTCCTTGAAGACCTCGGCTATGTGGTGCCTGCGCTGCTCCATGCGCACCAGGCCGAGGCCGAGGTCCGCGATCACGTCCCGCACCAGGTCGTACGTCTCCTCGCCCTGCGCGGTGAGCAGCAGCACGTGCCCGGCGCCGGGCAGGCCGCTGCCGGCCTGGACGGTCACCCCGCGCGCGTGGAGCGCGTCGCGCACCGCGCGGGTGCCGTCGGGGTGCTCGTCGGTGTCGGTGACCTCGATGGCGAGGGTCGTCGTGGTCTGCGTGAAGTCGGTGGTGGAGCTGGAGCGGAGCAGCTTGCCGCCGTCGATGACGACGACGTGGTCGCAGGTGCGCTCCAGTTCGCCCAGCAGGTGGGAGGTGACCAGGACCGAGATGCCGAAGTCGGTGTGGATGCGCCGGATCAGACCGAGCATCTCGTCGCGGCCGACCGGGTCGAGGCCGTTGGTCGGCTCGTCGAGGAAGACCAGCCGCGGGTCGTGCACGAGCGCCTGCGCGAGTTTCACGCGCTGTTTCATGCCGGTCGAGTAGCCGCCGATGGGGCGGTACCGCTCCTCGTAGAGCCCGACGTGGCGCAGGGTGTCGGCGGTGCGCTCGCGCGCGGCGGTGGGCGGCAGGCCGGACATGCGCGCCATGTGGACGACGAACTCGGTGGCCGAGACGTCGGGCGGCAGGCAGTCGTGCTCCGGCATGTAGCCGACGCGCTCGCGGATGGCGGCGCCGTTGGTGGCGACATCGAGTCCGAGCACTTCGGCGCGGCCCTCGGTGGCGGGGGACAGACCCAGCAGGATCTTGATCAGTGTGGACTTGCCGGCGCCGTTGGCTCCGACGAGTCCGGTCACACCGGGCCCGACGTCCACGGAGAGCCGGTCAAGCGCGGTCACCCGGGGGAACCGCTTGCTCAGGCTTTCGGTCGCGATCACAGTCACGTCGTCGACAGTAGTGACGCGGGCCACGCCGGTCGTCAGACCGCAGAGCCGTTCTCACGTCACTCTCAGGTATTACGGGGCCCTAGGGGTCCCCCTGAGGGCGAACGGCGGGCAGCCGGTGATCGCGACCCTATTGACGCTGTCTCTAACAACTGCGAGATTCGCCGGAAGCCACGTGCCGGACACCTGCCGCGGTCGGCGACCGTGCCGGGACGGCCGACGTGGGCGGGCGCGGCGACGGACGGAGGAGGCGTGACGATGCTGACAGGCGCGCGGGAGCGCTGGGTGCGGACCGGCGGGGTCGAGCTGTGCGTCGCCGAACTGGGCGACCCGCAGCGGCCGACGGTCCTGCTGGTGCACGGCTATCCGGACAGCAAGGAGGTCTGGTCCGAGGTCGCCGTCCGCCTCGCCGACCGCTTCCACGTCGTGCTGTACGACGTGCGCGGGCACGGCCGTTCGACGGCCCCGCAGCCGCTGCGCGGCGGTTTCACACTGGAGAAGCTGACGGACGACTTCCTCGCCGTGGCGGATCTGGTGAGCCCGGACCGCCCGGTGCACCTGGTCGGGCACGACTGGGGGTCGGTGCAGTCCTGGGAGTTCGTGACCGTCGAGCGCACCAGGGGCCGGATCGCGTCCTTCACGTCGATGTCCGGGCCGTCCCTCGACCACTTCGGCCACTGGATCACCAAGCGTCTCAGGCGCCCCACCCCGCGGCGCGTCGGTCAACTCCTCGGCCAGGGCGCCAAGTCCTGGTACGTGTACCTGCTCCAGACGCCCGTGCTGCCCGAACTGGCCTGGCGGGGCCCGCTCGGCAGGCTGTGGCCCCGCGTCCTCGAACGCGTCGAGAAGGTGCCGGGCGGCGACTACCCCACCCCGTCGCTGCGTTCGGACGCGGCACACGGCGCCTGGCTGTACCGGGACAACGTGCGGCCCCGGCTGCGCCACCCCCGCGCGGACGCCCACGCGCACGTGCCGGTGCAGCTCATCACGCCCCTGGGCGACGCGTATCTCTCGGAGAGGCTCTACGACGAACTGGAGCAGTGGGTTCCGCAGTTGACCCGGCGCACGCTGCCGGCCGGGCACTGGATCCCGCGCACCCGGCCCGAGCAACTGTCCACGTGGATCTCGGACTTCGTGTCCTCAGTGGAGAACGGCCGTACGGAGCCGACCGCGACGGGCAGGCACGCCGACCGGTTCGGTGGACAGCTCGTCCTGGTCACCGGCGCGGGCAGCGGCATCGGGCGCGCCACGGCGCTCGCGTTCGCGGCGGCGGGCGCTCGCGTGATCGCCGCCGACCGTGACACCGAATCCGCCGCCCGGACGGCCGAGTCGGCGCTGCGGTCGGGTGCGCCGGCCGCCTGGGCGGAGACGGTCGACGTGTCCGACGCGCAGGCCATGGAGAAGCTCGCCGAGAAGGTCGCCGCCGAGTACGGCGTGGTGGACGTCCTGGTGAACAACGCCGGCATCGGACTGTCCGGCTCCTTCTTCGACACCACACCGGAGGAGTGGCAGACGATCCTCGGCGTCAACTTGATGGGAGTCGTGCATGGTTGCCGTCTCTTCGGCAGGCAGATGACCGAGCGCGGCCAGGGCGGTCACATCGTCAACGTCGCGTCGGCGGCGGCCTATCTGCCTTCGCGCGCGCTGCCGGCGTACGGCACGACCAAGGCGGCCGTCCTGATGCTGAGCGAGTGCCTGCGCGCCGAACTCGCCGGTCGGGGCATCGGCGTTACGGCGATCTGCCCCGGTTTCGTCACCACCGGCATCACGTCGACCGCGCGCTTCGCGGGCGCCGATCCCGACGAGGAGAACCGGCTGCGGGAACGCGCCGCGCGCCTGTACGGACTGCGCAACTACCCGCCCGAGAAGGTTGCTCGGGCAATTCTCAAGGCCGTGGCGCGCGACGACGCCGTCGTTCCGGTGTCGGTTGAGGCGCGGGGAGCCCGTCTGATCTCCCGTCTGTCTCCCGGCCTGTTGAGGTCGATCGCCCGCCTGCGACCGCCTCTGTGACGTGTGTTGGCTCGTTCTCCGGCAATTCTGGCCGACGGAACGGCGGTTGACAGTCTGGACGTCAAGTCCTCGCTGGTTCCACAGACTTGGCGAACTCCGGGGAGGGAGCGGCCAGTTGTCCACAGAATCGCCAATCTGCCTGTGGATAACTGCAGTTGGTTGTGGATCAAACATCGGAGGCAAAATCAATCGCGTGATTCGCGTCTCTCCCGGCACCCTGGTGGGATGAGCGAAAGCAAGCCCGACGACAGACGCACCGTGAAGGTGTCGAAGTACCTCTCGAAGCACCTGCGGCACCAGCCGGAACGGATCGGGCTGTCTCTGGACGAGGGCGGCTGGGTCGAGATCGACGTCCTGATCGCCGCTGCCGCCGCCCACGGCTTCCCGTTCACCCGGGAGGAACTGGACCACGTGGTGGCCACCAACGACAAGCGGCGCTTCGCGGTCGAGGGCACCCGGATCCGCGCCAGCCAGGGCCACAGCGTCGAGGTAGAGCTGGGCTTGTCTGCCGCGACCCCGCCGCCGTACCTCTACCACGGCACGGTCGCCCGCAATCTGGACGCGATCCGCGCCGAAGGGCTCCGGCCGATGGACCGGCACGACGTGCATCTCTCGCCCGACCGCGAGACCGCGACCCGGGTCGGCGCCCGCCGCGGCCGACCGGTCGTGCTGAGCGTGGACGCCGGCGCCATGCACCGCGACGGCCACGAGTTCCGGGTCAGCGACAACGGCGTGTGGCTGACCAAGGCCGTACCGCCGCAGTACCTGCGGTTTCCCGGGTCACGCTGAGGAGCGGTTTCACGTGAAGCAGCTGTTTCACGTGAAACCCGGCCGACCGCATACGCTCCATGCCATGAGCCTGCGTCTGAGCACCGTGATCCTTCCGTACCGCCGCTGGCACGAAGGCGGCCGTTCGGCCTGGGTGCGTGCCGAGCAGCTCGGCTTCCACACCGCGTACACATACGACCACCTGTCCTGGCGGAGCTTCCGGGACGGTCCGTGGTTCGGTGCCCTGCCGACGCTGACCGCCGCCGCGGCCGTCACCGACTCGCTGCGCCTGGGCACGCTGGTGACCTCGCCCAACTTCCGGCACCCGGTCACCCTGGCCAAGGAACTGATCTCCCTCGACGACATCTCCGGCGGTCGGGTCACCCTCGGCGTGGGCGCTGGCGGCACGGGCTTCGACGCCACGGCGCTCGGCCAGGAGCCCTGGACCCCGCGGGAGCGTGCCAACCGGTTCGCCGAGTTCGTTCCCCTGCTCGACCAGCTGCTCACCGAGGACTCGGTGTCGTACGAGGGCGACTACTACTCGGCGCACGAGGCGCGCAACATCCCCGGCTGCGTACAGCGGCCCCGGCTGCCCTTCGCGGTGGCCGCGACCGGGCCGCGCGGACTGAAGCTCGCCGCACGTCACGGGCAGGCGTGGGTCACGACCGGCGACCCCAAGCTGTACGAGAACGGCACTTCTGAACAGTCGATTCAGGCCATTCGCGGCCAGGCCGAGAAGCTGGCCGACGCCTGTGCGGCCATCGGCCGGGACCTGACCACGATCGACAAGGTCCTGCTCACCGGTTTCACCCCGGACCGGAGCCGCCCGCTTCAGTCCCTGGACGCGTTCGTGGATTTCGCGGGCAGGCACCGGGAACTGGGCTTCACCGAGATCGTGATCCACTGGCCCATCCCCGACTCCGACTTCGCCGCGGACCAGAAGGTCTTCGAGCAGATCGCCCTGGAAGCAGCGGCGCAGCTCGGCTGACCCGACGGGCGGTACGGCCCCGCCGAGGGGCCGTATCTCCTCAGATGTGCGGACTCCCGCACGCCCGTGCAGGCATATGCGGGACAATGGCCGGGTGACCTCAGCTACCCGACAGCCCGACATCCCCGCCGCCGCTGTCCGTCCGCGGCTGATCGCCACGGATCTCGACGGCACCCTGCTGCGCGACGACAAGTCGGTCTCACCGCGCACGGTGGCCGCCCTCGCCGCCGCCGAGGAGGCCGGCATCGAGGTCTTCTTCGTCACCGGCCGCCCCGCCCGCTGGATGGACGTCGTCAGCGACCACGTGCACGGGCACGGGCTGGCGATCTGCGGCAACGGCGCCGCCGTGGTCGACCTGCACGGCGGCCCCGGCGCGCACCGGTTCGTGAAGGTGCGGGAGCTGGCCCGGCAGAACGCGCTCGACGCCGTACGGCTGCTGCGCGAAGCGGCACCCGGCACGGTGTACGCAGTCGAGCAGACCTACGGCTTCCACCAGGAGCCGGACTACCCCAAGCTGCACATCGAGGTCCCGGACAACCTCGCTCCCGCCGAGGAGCTCCTCGGGGACTCCGGCCCCGCCGCCGGTCAGCCGGTGCTGAAGATCCTCGCCCACCACCCCTCGATCGACCCCGACGCCTTCCTCACCCTGGGCCGCCTCGCCATCGGCGACCGCGCCAACGTCACCCGGTCCAGCCCCAGCGCCCTGCTGGAAATCAGTGGCCCCGGCGTCTCCAAGGCCAGCACGCTCGCCCTGTGCTGCGCCGAGCGCGGCATCTCGCATGAGGAGGTCGTGGCCTTCGGTGACATGCCCAACGACGTCGAGATGCTCACCTGGGCCGGTCAGTCGTACGCCATGGGCAACGCGCACCCGGATGTGATCGCCGCCGCGTCGGGACGCACCGTCGCCAACAACGACGACGGGGTGGCCGTCGTGATCGAACGGTTGCTGGCCGAGCTGCCGTAACGTCACGGCACGACTGGCAGGGGACCGCGGCGCCACAGCACGACTGGCAAGGGCCGCGGTGTCACAGCACACTGCCAAGGGCCACAGCGGCACGGCACGACTGCCAGGGGGCCGCGGCGTCACAGGAGCCCGCCGAGAGCGCTGGAAGGCGGGGCATGCCGGCGAGGGCGCGTGAGGCGGGAGGCAACCCCGGCAAGAGCGTCGTAGGGCCGGAGCACCCCGGCGAAGGCGTCGTCCGCGGGCTGTCATCCCTGGCCGAGCCGTACGCCGCGCTCGGCCAGCCACGGCTGGGGGTCCAGCGCCGAGCCCATCTCCTTGGTGACCCGCACCTCGAAGTGCAGATGCGGTCCCGTGGAGTTGCCGGTGGTGCCCGCCTGACCGATCCACTGCCCCGGTGACACCCGCTCCCCCTGGTCGACGGCGACGGAGGCCAGGTGCGCGTACTGCGTGTAGTAGCCGCCGGGATGCTCGATCACCGTCTCGATGCCGAACGGGCCCCCGCAGGACACCCGCACCACCCGGCCCTTGCCCACCGACCGCACCGGCGTCCCGATCGGCACCGCGAAGTCCTGACCGGTGTGCCGGTTCGCCCACCGACTGCCGCCACTGCCGAACCCCGCCGACAGCTCGTACGTCTCCACGGGTGCCACCCACTTGCCCGTGAACCGTGTCTCCGGCTGGTCCAGCCGCACCGCGCCCCGGCACGCGCCTGCAGCGACGGAGGCGTCCGCCTGCCCCTGGAGCTGCCAGCGGGCCCGTTCCAGCTTCTGCTCGATGTCCTTCTTCAGAGCGGCGAGCTCGCTGGTGCGTTTCTCCAGGACCTGCCAGGCCGCGGCGGCCTTCGCCTCGTCGGCGGCGAGCCTGGCCTCGGCGCGGCGGCTCTTGCTCACCGCGTTGTGCACCGCGAGATCCGCCTGCCACACCGCGTGCTGACCGCGCATCAGCTCCTCCGGGCTGTCCGCCAGCACCATGTGCGCCGCCAGCGGAAGCCCACCGCTGGTGCGGTACTGGGCGCGCGCGATCCGGCCCAGGTCCTCCCGCAGGACCGTGATCTTCTGCCGCTCCCGCTCCAGCAGCCCTTCGAGCCGCTGTGCCTCCGCCCGCTGCACCTCGGCCTCGCGCCGCCCCGCCTCGTACTGCCGCGTCGCCACGGCCGCGTCCGCGTAGAGCCGTGCCACCTGCGCGCCGGCACTCGTGTCGGAGCCGTCCTCCGCGGCGTCGGTGGGCCGGGCGGCGAGCACGGCCAGCGCGCACAACAGCGCCAGGACGAGCAGCGGGTGGCGGCGGGACGATCGCATGACAGCGATCGTGTCCCGCGACGGCCGCTGCGGTCCTGTTCACGTCGTACGGCTGGGGGACCACACGCCACGGACGGATGAGCGGTACCGCCGAACAGCCGTCTCCCGCGTCACGACTGACTGAGGGTCATTCGAGGGGTGCCCGCCACACGACCGTCGTGCCGCCGCCGGCCTCCCCGAGTCCCGGGCCGAGCAGACAGTCGCCTCCCAGGGATTCGGCGCGCCGGCGGAGGTTGAGCAGACCGCTGCGGCGACCGCCTTCCGGGATGCCGACGCCGTCGTCCGCGACGGCCAGCCGGACGCCGGGCCTGCCGTCCGGCAGCGTCACCGTCGCGTCCACGACGACCTCGATCCGTGAAGCACCCGCGTGCCGGAAGGCGTTCGACAGGCTCTCCCGCAGCGCGGCGATGAGGTTCTTGCCGGTCACGTCGCCGACCGCGGTGTCGACCGGACCGACGAAGCGGTGCGAGGGCGTGAAGCCGAGGGGCACGGCCGCCGTGCTGATCTCGCGCAGCACACGCGTGCGCAGTCCGGACGGCGCCTCGGCGAAATCCTGCCGGAGCGCGAAGACGGCGGTGCGGATCTCCTGGATCGTGACGTCCAGTTCGTCCACGGCCCTGCCGACCCCGTCGCGCACCTGAGGCACGTCCGACCGGCGCTGCGCGCTCTCCAGCATCATCCCGGTGGTGAACAGCCGCTGGACCACCAGATCGTGCAGATCGCGGGCGATACGGTCACGGTCCTCGTACACCGCGAGCCGTTCCCGGTCCCGCTGAGCCTCCGCCGTCATCAGCGCGAGCGCGGCCTGCGCGGCGAACTGAGCGGCGAGCGTGCGCTCCGTGGTGGTGAACGGACGTTCCCCGCGCGCGCGTGGCGTGACGAGGCACCCCAGGAGGTGTCCGCCGCTGCACAGCGGGAGCAGCATCACCGGACCCCACTTGCGCAGGACATCGCTGGTCAGGCGCCGGTCGGTGGCCGCGTCGTCGATGAAGACGTCCTTGCCGTCGAGGAGTGCGGCGACGACGGGGCTGTCCGGCGGTACGACGATCCCCAGCGCCTTCGCGGGCTCGTCCGCGGCGACGGCCACGACCTCCAGGCCGCCCTCGTCGGCGGGCAGCAGCACGATCCCGGCGAGCGCCCGGGACAGCCGGCGGGCGTGCTCGGCGACGACCTGGAGGGCGTCTTCGAGATCACCGCCGGAGAGCAGGGCGGCCGTGACGGCGACCGATCCGTCGATCCAGCGTTCCCGCTGCTGGGTCGTCTCGTACAGCCGGGCGTTGCCGATGGCGATGCCGGCCTCCGTGGCGAGCACCCGGACCGTGTCGAGGTCCTGTTCGTCGAACGGCCTCCCGCCGCGCTTCTCGGCCAGGTACAGATTCCCGTAGACCTCGTTCCGGAGCCGGACGGGGACGCCCAGGAAGGCGCGCATCGCCGGGTGGTTTACCGGGATGCCCTGCGTACGCGGGTCCGTGGTCAGGTCGGTGAGCAGGACCGGTTCCGGGTCACGGATGAGGGCGCCGAGCAGGCCCGTGTGCCCGTCGGGCAGCCGCCCGATACGGCGGGCGGTCTCCGGGTCGACGCCGTGGTGGACGAAGTCGGCCAGGCCGTTCCCGTCCTCGTTGAGTACGCCGAGGGCCGCGTACTGGGCGTCCGTGAGGGCCGCCGCGGTGACGCAGATCCGCTGCAGCATGCCGTGCACTTCCAGACCGCTGCCGACCGACCGCACTGCCTCCAGCAGCCGCCGCACCCGGGTGTCCGGCGGCGGGGGACCGGCAGCTGGGGTGGCGGACATGAACCGAGCCTAATCAGCTGGGTTTGGTGCAGAAAGTCGGGAAGCGTCGTTTCACGTGAAACATGACGCCCGGCCGACGAGCTCGGCCGGATCGCCGACGCCGCCTGCCGCCTTCCGTCTGCCGCCTGCCGTCTGCCGTCACGAGCGGCCCGCCGCACGAGAGCGGGCCGCCCGTTCAGTGGGCCGCCGTCAGCAGTTCTGTCGCCGCCTCCCGCTCCGCCATCGCCCGCAGCGGCCCCGGTACGGCGGTCAGTTCCGCGAACGACCCGCGCTGGGCCACGCGCCCTTCGTCCAGGACGATCACCTCGTCGACGTCCTCCAGGCCCGCAAGCCGGTGTGTGATGAGCACCGTCGTGCGGCCCTCGGTGGCGGCGAGCAGGTCGGCGGTGAGCGCGTCGGCGGTCGGCAGGTCGAGGTGCTCGGCGGGCTCGTCCAGAACGAGGACGGGGAAGTCGGCGAGCAGGGCACGGGCCAGCGCCAGCCGCTGCCGCTGCCCGCCGGACAGCCGCGCCCCGTGTTCGCCGACCAGCGTGTCGAGCCCGTCGGGCAGGCTGTCGGCCCACTGGAGCAGCCGGGCGCGGGCGAGCGCGTCGCGCAGTTCCCCCTCGTCGGCGTCCTTGCGGGCCAGGAGCAGGTTCTCGCGCACCGAACTGTCGAAGAGGTGCGCGTCCTGCGCGCACAGCCCTACCAGCCGCCGTACGTCGTCGCCGTCCAGGGTGCGTGCGTCGACCCCGGCCAGCGTGTAGGAGCCCTGGTCGGCGTCCAGGAACCGCAGCAGTACCTGCGCGAGCGTCGTCTTGCCGGACCCGGACGGCCCGACCACCGCGACCCGGCGCCCTTCGTCGAGGGTCAGGTCGAGCCCGGCCAGCGCGTCCCGGTCCTGCCCCGCATGGCGGGCGGCCAGGTTCCGCACGACGAGCGTAAACGGCGCGTCGGGCGCCGGGTGGGGCCGCGCCGGTTCGCGTACCGGCGCCGGGGCGTCCAGCACCTCGTACACGCGCTCGGCGCTCCGGTGCACCCGCTGCCGGTACTGGACGGCGAGCGGCATCCCGAGGACGGCCTCGAAGGCGGCCAGCGGGGTGAGGACGACGACGGCCATGACGACGCCGCCGAGCCGCCCGTCGGCGACCGCCTGGGCACCGAGGAGCGCGGTGGTGGCGACGGTCAGGCCGGAGATCAGCGCGGTGAGCCCGTCGCCGAGGGCGGTGGCGGTCGCGGCGCGTGAGGCGATCCGGGTGAGTGTGCCGTCGGCCCGCCGCGCCTCGGCCGTCCGGGCGGGCAGCGCACCGGCGACGGCCAGTTCCGCGGTGCCGGTGAGCAGGTCGGTCACGCGTGTCGCGAGCACTCCCCTGGCGGGAGCGAGCCTGCGTTCCGCTCGGCGGGCGACGGCACCGGTGACCAGGGGGACCCCGGCACCGGCCGCCAGCAGCCCAGCGGCGAGGGCGGCGCCGGCCTCGGGCAGCAGCCACGCCGTGAAGGCGACGGAACCGGCGGACACCAGCAGTGCGGCTCCGGCGGGCAGCAGCCACCGCAGCCAGTAGTCCTGCAGCGCGTCCACGTCGGTGACGAGCCGCGACAGCAGGTCGCCCCGGCGGGTCCGCCGCAGACCGGCGGGCGCCAGCCGTTCCAGCCGCTGGTACACGGCGACCCGGGTGTCGGCGAGCATCCGCAGCACCGCGTCGTGCGACACGAGGCGCTCGCCGTAGCGGAAGACGGCCCGGCCGATGCCGAACGTGCGCGTCGCCGTCACGGCCACCATCAGATACAGCACCGGCGGCTGCTGCGAGGCCCGCGAGATGAGCCAGCCGGAGGTCGCCATGAGCCCGACGGCACTGCCGAGAGCGAGGCTCCCGAGCACCAGCGCCAGGCCGAGCCGCCCGCGCCGGGCACCGGACATGGCCCGCACCCGCGCGAGTACACCGCCCGCGGCGCTGCCGGACTCCGTCTGGTGTCCGGAGGTGTCGTTCGTTGCCGGCGCCTCCTCGACCCGTCGGGCCCCGACCGCCGCGGCCGAGGCCTGAACCGCGGGGGTCGGCAGCGACGTCCCGCCGTCCAGGCGCACCACGCGATCGGCCAGCTCCAGCAGTGCCGGCCGGTGCACGACCAGCAGGACCGTCCGCCCGGCCGCCAGTCGCCGTATCGCCGCCACGACCTCTGCCTCGCTCGCGCCGTCCAGGGCGGCCGTCGGTTCGTCGAGCAGCAGCACCGGCCGGTCCGCGAGGAACGCGCGGGCCAGCGCGAGCCGCTGCCGCTGCCCGGCGGACAGCCCGGTGCCGTCCTCGCCGAGCACGGTTCCCAGGCCCTCGGGCAGCGCGTCCACGAACTCCAGCGCCCCCGCGTCGGCCAGCGCCCGCCGTACGGCGTCGTCGTCCGCCTCGGGCCTGGCCAGCCGTACGTTCTCGGCGACGGTCCCGGCGAACAGGTGCGGGCGCTGCGGCACCCAGGCGACCCTGGCGTGCCACTGCGCCAGGTCCAGGCCGCGAAGGTCGGCTCCCCCGACGCGCACGCTGCCCTGGCCGGGCCGGACGAAGCCCAGCAGGACGTTCAGGAGCGTCGACTTGCCCGCGCCGCTCGGTCCGACGAGCGCGACCGTCTCCCCGGGCGCGACCGCGAACGTCACGTCGGACACGGCGTTCTCGGAGCGCCCGGGATAGCGGACGGTCACGCCCTCGAACGAGAGCGCTCCGTCGGGCACGGCGGCGGTACCCGGGGCCGACGCGGGCGTCTCCAGGACGGCGAAGATCTCCTCGGCCGCCGCGAGGCCCTCCGCCGCCGCGTGGTACTGGGCGCCGACCTGGCGCAGCGGCAGATACGCCTCCGGGGCGAGCACGAGGATGACCAGACCCACGTACAGGTCCATGTCGCCGTGGACGAGCCGCATGCCGATCGTCACGGCGACGAGCGCCACGGACAGGGTGGCGAGCAGTTCCAGGGCGAAGGACGACAGAAAGGCGATCCGCAGGGTCCGCATGGTCGCCTGCCGGTACTCACCGGTGATGCGCCGGATCGACTCGGCCTGCGCCTTGGCCCGCCCGAACACCTTCAGCGTCGGCAGTCCCGCCACGACGTCGAGGAAGTGTCCGGACAGCCGGGACAGCAGACGCCACTGGCGGTCCATCCGGGACTGGGTGGCCCAGCCGATCAGCACCATGAAGACCGGGATGAGCGGGAGTGTGCCGACGATGATCGCCGCCGACACCCAGTCCTCGGTGACGATCCGCGCCAGCACCGCCACCGGCACCACGACCGCGAGCCCCAACTGCGGGAGGTAGCGCGAGAAGTAGTCGTCCAGCGCGTCGACTCCCCGCGTGGCCAGGGCGACCAGCGATCCCGTCTGCTGTCCGCCCAGCCATTCGGGGCCGAGCGCGGTCGCCCGCTCCAGCAGCCGCCCGCGCAGCTCCGACTTCACCGCCGCGCTCGCCCGGTGAGCGGCCAGTTCCGTGAGCCATGCGACCAAGGAGCGGCCGACCGCCACGGCCACCAACAGCAGCAGGGGAGTGCGCAGTCCGGCGACGGACAGCCCCTGCTGGAAGGCCCCGACCACCACCTCGGCGATGAGCATGGCCTGCGCGACGAGGAGCAGCGCTCCGACCGCGCCCAGACCGACCACGGCCAGCAGGAAGTGCCGGGTGGTCCGGGCGTACCGGAGAAGGCGGGGGTCAATGGGTTTCACGTGAAACACACCTCAGTGCACGGGGTCGGAGATGTGCTGGGTGCCGATCCGCTTGCGGAACACCCAGTAGGTCCAGCCCTGGTAGAGCAGGACGATCGGCGTGGCAATCACAGCGCACCAGGTCATGATCTTCAGGGTGTAGGGGCTGGAGGAGGCGTTGGTGACGGTCAGGCCCCAGTCCTCGTTCAGCGAGGACGGCATGACGTTGGGGAAGAGCGTCAGGAAGAGCATCGCCACGGCGGCCACGATGGTGACGCCGGACAACGCGAACGACCATCCCTCGCGTCCGGCCTGGTTCGCCACCAGCGCCAGGACCAGCGCGGCGACCGCTACGACGAACGCGACCAGGCTCTTGCCGTCACCGCCGTCGACCTGGGTCCACAGCAGGAACAGCAGGGCCAGTACGGCCGTGACAAGACCGACGCGCGACGCCAGCTTCCGCGCCCGTTCCCGGATCTCCCCGACGGTCTTGAGAGCGGTGAACACCGCGCCGTGGAAGGTGAACAGCGTGAGCGTCACCAGCCCGCCGAGCAGCGCGTACGGGTTGAGCAGGTCCCAGAGGTCGCCGACGTACTCGAAATCCTGGTCGATCTTGACGCCGTGGACGATGTTGCCGAACGCCACGCCCCACAGGAACGCCGGGAGCAGCGAGGTCCAGAAGATCGCGTGCTCCCAGTTGCGCTGCCAGTTCTCCTCGGGCCGCTTCGCCCGGTACTCGAAGGCCACGCCCCGGATGATCAGGCAGACCAGGATGAGCAGCAGCGGCAGGTAGAAGCCGGAGAACAGGGTGGCGTACCACTCGGGGAAGGCGGCGAAGGTCGCGCCGCCGGCCGAGAGGAGCCACACCTCGTTGCCGTCCCAGACCGGTCCGATGGTGTTGATCAGTACCCGCCGCTCGGGCCGGTTGCGGGCGAGCAGTTTGGTGAGGACGCCGACCCCGAAGTCGAAGCCCTCCAGGAAGAAGTAGCCGGTCCACAGGACGGCGATCAGGACGAACCAGACGTCGTGCAGTTCCATGACTGTGCAGCTCCCTCGGCCTAGTACGAGAAGGCCATCGGCTTGTCGGCGTCACGGGTGTCGCCGCCGATCTTCGTGGGCGGGTTGAGGTCGGCCTCGGTGAGTTCGGGCGGGCCCGCCTTGACGTACTTGGCGAGCAGCTTGACCTCGACGACGGCGAGGATCGCGTAGAGCGTGGTGAAGACGATCATCGACGCGAGGACCTCGCCCGTGGAGACGCCGGGGGAGACCGCGTCCCGGGTCCTCAGGACGCCGTAGACCACCCACGGCTGGCGGCCCATCTCGGTGAAGATCCAGCCCCACGAGTTGGCGATCAGCGGGAAGCCGAGGGTCCAGATCGCGATGCGCCAGTACCAGGTGGTGAGCTTCGGGCTGAGTGCCTTGTTCGGGAAGAGGACCAGGTGCGGCACCTCGTCGTCGCCGACCCGCAGATGCTGCGGCAGCATGAACTTCTTCCGCGTCAGCCAGAGTCCGGCCAGGCCGACGGTGAGGGACGCCATGCCGAAGCCGATCATCCAGCGGAAGCCCCAGTAGGTCACGGGGATGTTGGGCCGGTAGTCGCCGGGCCCGTACTTCTCCTGCTCTGCCTTGTTGACGTCGTTGATGCCGGGGACGTACGAGCTGAAGTCGTCCTTGGCCAGGAAGGACAGCAGGCCGGGGATCTCGATGGCGACCTTGTTGTGGCCCTTTTCGACGTCGCCGTAGGCGAAGACCGAGAAGGGCGCCGGTGCCTCGCCGTCCCACAGGGCCTCGGCCGCGGCCATCTTCATCGGCTGCTGCTCGTACATGATCTTGCCGAGGACGTCACCGCTGATCGCGGTGAGCGTGCCGCCGACCACCAGGGTGACCAGGCCGAGCCGCAGCGACATCTTCATGTCGCGGATGTGCTTCTTGCGCAGCAGGTGGAAGGCCGAGATGCCGACCATGAAGGCACCGCCGGTGAGGAAGGCGGCGGAGAGGGTGTGGAAGGCCTGGGCGAGCGCGGTGTTCTGGGTGAGAACCAGCCAGAAGTCGGTGAGCTCGGCCCGGCCCTTGGCCTCGTTGATCCGGTAGCCGACCGGGTGCTGCATCCACGAGTTGGCAGCGAGGATGAAGTACGCCGACAGGATCGTCCCGATCGAGACCATCCACATGCAGGCGACGTGGATCTTCTTGGGCAGCTTGTCCCAGCCGAAGATCCACAGGCCGATGAAGGTGGACTCGAAGAAGAACGCGATCAGCGCCTCGAAGGCGAGGGGCGCGCCGAAGACGTCGCCGACGAACCGCGAGTAGTCGGACCAGTTCATGCCGAACTGGAACTCCTGCACGATGCCGGTGACCACGCCCATCGCGATGTTGATCAGGAAGAGCTTGCCCCAGAACTTGGTCGCCCTGAGGTACTTCTCCTTGCCCGTGCGCACCCAGGCGGTTTCCAGGCCGGCCGTCAGGGCGGCGAGGGAGATCGTCAGGGGGACGAACAGGAAGTGGTAGACGGTGGTGATGCCGAACTGCCAACGCGCGAGCGTCTCGGGCGCCAAAGCCAATTCCACGTCGGGCTCTCCTTACATCGCCGTGGACACAGGCACTTCGTCCCTTTCGTCACACCCACGAGTGGAGCAACCGGGACACGCTTGTGAAAGCGTTCACATTCACAAGCAATTATGACGCACCGGTTTTCGAGGTCCGAACGGGGGGTCCCCTTCCGGTCAACCCCTTGGCAGCAACTTCAACATCTTGTTGAATCCCCGGCATGCAGACACAGCCGACACGGATACGGATCTCCTGGCCCGCGGGCCATCTCACCGCGTCCCTCGACGACACTCCGACCACCCGGGCACTCGCCGAGGCGCTGCCCTTCACCGCCACCGCCCGCACCTGGGGCGAGGAGGTCTACTTCGACACCGGCATCACCGTTCCACGTGAAACCAACGCCCGTGAGGTCGTCGAGCCGGGCACGGTCGCCTTCTGGACCGACGGCGACGCCCTCGCGCTCCCCTACGGGCCCACGCCGATCTCGCGAGGCGACGAGTGCCGCCTCGCGAGCCCGTGCAACGTGATGGGACGCCTGGACGGTGACGCCCGCCTGCTGACGACGGTGCGCGCCGGGGACCCCGTACGGGTGGAGAGCGCGACCGGGGCGTAGAACGCCCGCAGACGCCCACGCCCCGCGGTCACGCGCCTCAGAACTCCTTGCGGAACTCTTCCGCCACCTTCAGGAAGATGTCGTTCGCCTCGTTCTCCCCGACCGTCACCCGCACACCCTCACCGGGGAACGGCCGGATCACGACGCCCGCCTGCTCGCACGCCGCGGCGAAGTCGACGGTGCGCTCCCCCAGCCGCAGCCACACGAAGTTGGCCTGGGTCTCGGGCACCGTCCAGCCCTGGGCCCGCAGCGCGTCGACCACCCGCGTGCGCTCGCACACCAGCGATCCGACCCGGCCGAGCAACTCGTCCTCGGCACGCAGGGAGGCGATCGCGGCGTCCTGCGCCAACTGGCTCACGCCGAAGGGCACCGCCGTCTTGCGCAGCGCGGCGGCCACCGGCTCATGGGCGATGGCGAAGCCCACCCGCAGCCCCGCCAGACCGTACGCCTTCGAGAACGTCCGCAGCACACAGACGTTGGGCCGCTCGCGGTAGATCTCCACGCCGTCGGGCACCTCGGCGTCGCGGATGAACTCGCGGTACGCCTCGTCGAGCACCACCAGCACATCGCCGGGCACCCGGTCAAGGAAGCGTTCCAGCTCCGCCCGCCGCACCACCGTGCCGGTCGGGTTGTTGGGGTTGCACACGAAGATCAGCCGGGTCCGGTCGGTGATCGCGTCCGCCATCGCGTCCAGGTCGTGCACGTCGCCCGGCGTCAGCGGCACCTGCACCGAGGTGGCACCGCTGACCTGCGTGATGATCGGGTACGCCTCGAACGACCGCCAGGCGTAGATCACCTCGTCGCCGGGCCCGGAGGTCGCCTGGAGCAGCTGCTGCGCGACGCCGACCGAGCCGGTGCCGGTGGCCAGGTGGGAGGCGGGCACCCCGAACCGCTCGGACAGCTCGTTCATCAGGCCCGTGCAGGCCATGTCCGGGTAGCGGTTGAAGGACGCGGCCGCCGCCGTGACGCTCTCCATCACGCCCGGCAGCGGCGGATAGGGGTTCTCGTTGGAGGACAGCTTGTAGGCCACCGGGCCACCCGCGGCGGCCGGCCTGCCCGGCTTGTAGGTGGGGATACCCTCCAGCTCGGCGCGCAGCTTGGGGCTCGTCTCGCTCACCGCAGTCCTCCTCATGACCACCGGCATCCAATACTGCTCACCTTATGAGGATTCGGCGCCGCTGCGTATAGGCACGAAGCGGGCTCCTGCCGGCCGCCCGGCGAACGCGCGCCGACCTCATGCCGACGGAGAGGCCCGGCGTGCCCCTGCCACCGAGATCTCGTTCGTCACACTGGCATCGGGGCATCACCGCCCGAAGGCGTACGAACCGGGGGGCGCGCCCCACATATATCTACGCGCCGGTAGTTCGCGCCGTGGCGCGCATCCCCCGTGAAGGTGAGTTGAGACCTCTTCGCAACATCTGGGACTGTGCAGGCCTGTGCACGTCAGTAAGTCAGGTATCGGTATCAGATCGCACAACTGACTTACTTTCTAAGGCAGTTAACCTCTTATGGCCATGCAGAAACGTGCCTGTCAACGAGTGCATATGCGTCCGCACTACCCCACCGCATGAGCCCTACTATCGGCTCGCCATGACAGCAGCAGGGAAGCACCAGGTGAGCCGCGCGGATACCTCACGCCGAGGCAGCCGGCCGGGTCGGGCGGGCATCAGGGACGTGGCCGCCGCCGCCGGAGTCTCCATCACAACCGTCTCCGACGCCCTCAACGGCAAGGGCCGGCTCCCGGACGCCACCCGCCGCCACGTCCGTGAGGTCGCCGATCGACTGGGCTACCGGCCCTCGGCCGCCGCCAGAACACTCCGCACCGGCAAGTCAGGACTCATCGGCCTGACCGTGACCACGTACGGGGATGAACCTTTCACCTTCACCGAGTTCGCGTACTTCGCCGAGATGGCCCGCGCGGCCACCTCCGCCGCGCTCGCCCGCGGATACGCATTGGTCATCCTCCCGGCGACCTCGCGCCACGACGTGTGGTCGAACGTCGCCCTGGACGGCACGGTCGTCATCGACCCCTCCGACCAGGACCCGGTGGTCAGCGAACTCGTGCGGCAGGGCTTACCGGTCGTCTCCGACGGCCGCCCGGCCGGCTCACTGCCGGTCACCGCCTGGGTGGACAACGACCACGAAGCCGCGGTCCTCGGCATCCTGGACCACCTCGCCGACGCCGGCGCACGCCGCATCGGCCTGCTCACCGGCACCACGACCGACACGTACACCCATCTGTCCACGACCGCCTACCTGCGCTGGTGCGAACGCGTCGGCCAGGACCCCGTCTACGAGGCCTACCCGGCGCACGACCCGTGCGCGGGCGCCATCGCCGCCGACCGGCTGCTCGCCCGCCCCGACCGGCCCGACGCCGTCTACGGACTGTTCGACCCGAACGGCACCGACCTCCTCGCCGCCGCCCGCCGCTACGGACTGCGCGTCCCGGACGACCTGCTGCTGGTCTGCTGCAGCGAGTCCAACGTGTACGCCAACACCGACCCGCCCGTCACCACGCTCTCCCTGAAGCCGCGCCGCATCGGCACGGCGGTCGTCCAACTGCTCATCGACGCCATCGAAGGGCTCGAGTCGGAGCAGCCGGTCGAGCAGGTGATACCGACCGAGTTGATCGTGCGTACCTCGTCCCAGCGACGTTCGCCGCGCACGACCGTCAGCCCGCCACGGTCGCCCGAGGAGAAGTAGAGCCGCGTCGGCGCCGGTCGCAGGTGGTCGAAGCCCTGCCCAATCGGGGCGAAAGCCGCGGTGAACTGGAGTCTTGCTCCGATTCACCACCCCTGGGTCATCACATGGCGCGATCCGCATTCCTATGATGGGCCCACGACACCGCGGGCCGCTGCGACCAGGCAGTCCGAAGCGGTGCAGATGCGGCGCGATGGTGGAGGGGTCGATGACTCAGGGGGCCGGTCAGGGACCCGAGGTGGAGCGGACGGCGACGCTGCGCGACTTCCGGGTGCCGGCGTACGTCCACGAAGCCGCTCCGTACACCCGCGGCTCGCAGGCGACTCCGTTCACCGGCTCCGTCGAGGAACCGGTGGAGTTCCCGGAGTCGTACACACCCACGCAGCGCGATCTGCCCGTCATCAACCGGGGCGACACCGTTCAGGTGACCGTCGACCCCGCGGCCGTGCCCGCGCCCGCCCCGCAGCCGGCGGACGGTCCCGGTCCGCTGTACGTCGTCGGGGACGTGCACGGCTACCTCGAGGAACTGGTGACGGCCCTCCAGCACAAGGGCCTCATCGACGCCTCCGGCCGCTGGTGCGCCGGCACCACCCGGCTGTGGTTCCTCGGCGACTTCACCGACCGCGGCCCGGACGGCATCGGCGTCATCGACCTCGTGATGCGCCTGTCCGCCGAGGCCGCCGCGGCCGGCGGCTACTGCAAGGCGCTGATGGGCAATCACGAGCTGCTGCTGCTCGGCGCCAAACGGTTCGGCGACACACCCGTCAACTCCGGCGCGGGCACCGCCACCTTCCAGGCGGCCTGGCTGCTCAACGGCGGTCAGAAGACCGACATGGACCGTCTTCAGGACCACCACCTGCAGTGGATGGCCCGTCTCGACGCCATGGAGGAGGTCGACGGGCACCTGCTCGTGCACTCCGACACCACCGCCTACCTCGACTATGGCGCCTCCATCGAGGAGGTCAACGACACCGTCCGCGAGACGATCACGCGCAACGACGCGGACGAGGTGTGGGACCTGTTCCGCAAGTTCACCAAGCGCTTCTCCTTCCGCGACGAAGGCGGCTCCGACGCCGTTCGCTCACTGCTCGACACGTACGGCGGCACCCGCGTCGTCCACGGCCACAGCCCGATTCCCTATCTGCTCGGCGAAGTCGGCTCCGAGGACGGCGAGGACAACTCGGGCCCGGTCGTCGACGGACCGCACGTCTACGCCGACGGACTGGCCATCGCGATGGACGGCGGAGTGACCATGGCCGGAAAACTGCTGGTCCAGCAACTTCCCCTGGATATCTGAACGCTCTTTGGGCAGGCGTCCGGCACGACGGACCGGCGGGGCGACCGCGCAGGCCAGGGCCCAATTTCTGGAAACCCCCTGTCACCGCGCACCGTCACCGCTCTACCATCGGCTTATCCGTAGCAGGCTCCCCTCCGTTTCTGCCCGACGGCTCGTTGGCATGCGAGCCCCAAGCCCTACGGAGCATCGGGGGATGCACATGAACAGCGTTCCGCAGCACCTGCTGAGCGAGGACCGCCAGGAGTACGAGCGGCTCCTCGATGAGGCGCTGCGCTCCGCACCACACCGCCCGGAACTGGCCGCTGTGGGACAGCGGCTCAACCCCGAACAACTGCGCACCATGGCGCTGGGCGCCACCGCGTTCATCACGGCGGCCGCGGCGACCGAGTACCAGCACTACGTCAAGGCCCGCGAGGAACTGCGCCGTCCGGCGCCGGCCACGTCGTCGTCCGTCCGCGAGACCGGCTCCACGGAGTCGGACTCGGCCGGCGTGGGGCTCGCCACCACCATGGGCGAGGTCGCCGAGACCGCCGGTGCGGGTGCCGGCGCCGTCGTCGCGGTCCTGGCGCCCGTTCTCGCGGGCACCGCCGCCGCGATCTTCCTGCTCGTCGGGTACATCCTGAAGATGCTCACGCCCGAGCCGGCGTTCGCGCAGACCATGCTCACCACCGGGTGGGTGTTCGGCGCCGTGACCGCGGTCGCGATCCTGGTCGCCGCCGCGGGACTGCTCCTCACCGCCCTGCGCAACAGGCCGTCGGACGACGCCGGTCTGTACGGCGCGCTGGACGCGGAAGTGGCCAAGGCCCGGGACGCCTGGCGCGAGGCCCTGCTGGAGCGCGGCATACTGCCGTTCCTCCAGGAGGCGCTCGCCGACCCCGGCCCGGCGACCGCGCTGCGCGGTACGGCCTCGCCCGCGCCGACCAGCCGCATGCCCCATCTCGGTTACGACCGGCCGGGGTTCTCCAGCCCCGGGGACGGTGGGTCCGGCCGGCGGCCGCGCTTCTCCAGCCCGGACTACACAAGCCCGGACTTCGGAGGCCCGGACCACCAGCCGGAGTGACCACCGGCCGGCGCCCCGCCCCAGGTCCCGTCTCCGGGCCCGACCGGGCCGGACACGGGGCCGTCGTGGGACGGTGGCGGGTCCGTCATGGGGTCACTGGGGCGATCGGGGTCACTGCACGTCCACGAAGTCGCCGGTCGCCTTGACCGCCGGCGTGGTGGAGGTACCGGCGAAGTCCCAGCGCCAGTAGCCGTCCTCGGCGGCGGTGACCGTGGTGGTCAGACCGCCGGTGCTGGAGGTGTTGACGGTCTTGACCGTGGTGTACGTGGTGCTGCCCGCCTTGCGGAACTGGAGCCTGACGGGCTGGTTGGTGTAGCCGCGGTAGTCGAGCGTGTCCCAGTTGGCCCGGCTGAGTTTGCCGGTGACCGTGAGGGTCTTTCCCTTGGTGACGGGCTCCGGCCCGGCGTTCACGGTCAGTTGGGAGTGCCGCTGGAGACGGGTCGTGGTGTAGGCGTCCCGCACGATCCAGCTGTCGTCGTTGGCCGACACCGTGACCCAGACCTTCCAGGTCCCGGCGTCGGCGTTGGTGAGCCACCAGTCCGGCTCGAAGGTGAAGGTCTTCGAGCAGGTGGAGGTGGTGGCGCTGGAGGCCACGCAGTCCGCCGGGGTGGTGTCCTCGTTCGGTGTGATGTAGCCGTCGGGGTTGTCCGGATCGGTCCCGCGCCACAGGTGGAAGTCCGCGTCCCAGATGCCCGACGGGTCGGTGGCGGTCACCGACACCGTGACTGTCTTGTCGGCCAGAGCGACCACGATGTTCTTGTCGCCGTTGACGGAGACGTCGGTGATCTGGATGTCGCCGACGACCTCGTCCGCGGAGGCGGAGGGGCCGGTGAGTCCGCCCAGCGCGGTGGCGGCGGCGAGCACGGCGCAGACTGCGCGCTTGCGCATGGATCTCCCTTACAGGCTCAGGATGCGCCCGCCGGACGAGCACGGGCGGGCGAACGAAGAGGCCAAAGGTAATGATCACGCCAACCGGCCACAAGCGGACGGCGATCTCCGTCATGTCCGACTTACCCATACGAGCCCGAGGGTGCGGTCCCGGAGGTCCCGCAGACGGGAGGGACCTCCGGGACCGCTTCCTCAGTCCGCGATCGGCAGGTACACGCGGTTGCCCGTCGCCGCGAACTCCTTCGACTTCTGGGCCATGCCCTCCTCGATCTCGGCCTGGCTGCCGCCGTGTTCGCGCCGGATGTCCTGCGAGATCTTCATCGAGCAGAACTTCGGCCCGCACATCGAGCAGAAGTGGGCCGTCTTGGCGGGCTCGGCCGGCAGGGTCTCGTCGTGGAACTCCCGGGCCGTGTCCGGGTCGAGGGCCAGGTTGAACTGGTCCTCCCACCGGAACTCGAAACGGGCGTCGGACAGCGCGTCGTCCCAGTCCTGCGCGCCGGGGTGTCCCTTGGCGAGGTCGGCCGCGTGCGCCGCGATCTTGTAGGTGATGACGCCGGTCTTGACGTCGTCCCGGTTGGGCAGGCCCAGGTGCTCCTTGGGCGTGACGTAGCAGAGCATCGCCGTGCCCCACCAGGCGATCATCGCCGCACCGATGCCGGAGGTGATGTGGTCGTACGCCGGGGCGACGTCCGTGGTCAGCGGGCCGAGCGTATAGAACGGAGCCTCATCGCAGATCTCCTGCTGAAGGTCGATGTTCTCCTTGATCTTGTGCATCGGGACATGGCCCGGGCCCTCGATCATGGTCTGTACGTGGAAACGCTTGGCGATCCGGTTGAGTTCCCCGAGCGTTCGCAGCTCCGCGAACTGCGCCTCGTCGTTGGCGTCCGCGATCGAGCCCGGCCGCAGCCCGTCGCCGAGGGAGTACGTGACGTCGTACGCGGCGAGGATCTCGCAGAGCTCCTCGAAGTTCTCGTACAGGAACGACTCCTTGTGGTGCGCCAGGCACCACGCGGCCATGATCGAGCCGCCGCGCGAGACGATGCCGGTCTTGCGGTTGGCCGTCAGCGGCACGTACGCCAGTCGCACCCCCGCGTGGACCGTCATGTAGTCCACACCCTGCTCAGCCTGCTCGATGACCGTGTCCTTGTAGATCTCCCAGGTCAGTTCCTCGGCCCTGCCGTCGACCTTCTCCAGTGCCTGGTAGAGCGGCACCGTACCGATCGGGACGGGGGAGTTGCGCAGCACCCACTCGCGGGTGGTGTGGATGTTGCGGCCCGTGGAGAGGTCCATGACCGTGTCGGCGCCCCAGCGGGTCGCCCAGGTCATCTTCTCGACCTCCTCCTCGATGGAGGACGTCACCGCCGAGTTGCCGATGTTGGCGTTGACCTTCACGAGGAACCGCTTGCCGATGATCATCGGCTCGATCTCCGGATGGTTCACGTTGGCCGGCAGCACCGCCCGGCCGGCCGCGATCTCCTCACGGACCACCTCGGGCGAGACGTTCTCCCTGATGGCCACGTACTCCATCTCGGGCGTGATCTCACCACGGCGGGCATACGCGAGCTGGGTGACCGCCTGGCCGTCACGGCCGCGGCGCGGCTGGCGGGGGCGGCCGGGGAAGACGGCGTCGAGGTTGCGCAGCCCTCCGCGCGGTGAGGTGTGCTTGATTCCGTCGTCCTCGGGACGGACGGGACGGCCCGCGTATTCCTCGGTGTCGCCGCGGGCGACGATCCAGTTCTCCCGCAGCGGGGGCAGCCCGCGGCGGACGTCGGTCTCGACGTGCGGATCGGTGTACGGGCCGGACGTGTCGTACAGCGTGACCGACTGCCCGTTGGTGAGGTGCACCTGACGGACCGGCACCCGCAGGTCGGGGCGCGAGCCCTCGACGTACGCCTTGTGCCAGCCGATGGACTTCCCGGCCTCCGCGTCGCTCGATCCGCCGGCCGAACCATTGGCCTGGATTTGCGCGGAGGCAGGCGTGCGTGCGTCCTTGTTGGTCATGAGACCTACTCCCTACGCCGGCATTACCCGGTAACAGGTTCGGCGGTCGACGCAGCGGTATCCGTCTGCCGACGTTCCGTGGGATACATCACTCGACTTCGGTGATGTTTCCCGTGAAACATCGCTGGGACGGAGGTCAGCGCCCTCTCAGCCCGGTGCTCCGAGCTCCCGCGTGTACAAAAGGTGCCTCCACGCTAGCGTCAATTCGGGCGCGGTGAACAGAGGGCCCCCTCCGTTCTTGCGATGATCGGTCGGTGACCACGACGCAGCATCCCCCGTATCCACCGTCCGAGCCTCCGCGCGGCACCGGCGGCGGCCAAGGCCACGGCCACGGCTCGGGAGGCCACGGGCACGGTCCGGGCGGGGGGCAGGGCCCGGGCGGGCACGGTCCGGGGGGCGGTGACGGCAACGGGCGCGGTTCCGGGTCCGGCGGTGACGGGAACGGCCACGGGCACGGGCACGGTCACAGCCACGCGCACGGTCCGGCCGCTCCGGTCTCCCAGCACCTGCGCAAGGTCATCGCGGCCGTCCTCATCCCGTTCGCCGCGGCGGTGGTCGTCGGGCTCGCGGTGCTCTGGCCCGGTGGCGCCCCGCCGCACGAGCGCACCGGGGTCGGCTTCGACCGGCAGACACAGCAGGCCACGGTCACCAAGGTGGACGAGGTGAGCTGCGAGTCCGTCAACGCCTCGGGGGGCACGCCGACCGGCGACACCTCCACGGCCGAGGGCTCCTCCGCCCAGCAGCAGGCGACCGGCACCTGCAAGAAGGCGACCATCCGCATCGACTCGGGCAAGGACGAGGGCCGCACGTTCATCGAGATCGTGCAGCCGGACCAGTCACGGCAGTTGGAGCAGGGCCAGGAGGTCGTGGTCGCCTACGAACCCTCCGCCCCGAAGGACCTGCAGTACTCGGTCACCGACGTCAACCGCAGGTTCCCGATGGCGCTGCTCGCCGGGATCTTCGCCCTCGCCGTGGTCGCCGTCGGCCGGCTGCGCGGCGTCATGGCGCTGGTCTCACTGGCCATCAGCTTCCTGGTGCTCAACTTCTTCGTCCTGCCCGCGATTCTCCAGGGCTCGAATCCGCTGGTGGTGGCGGTGGTCGGGTCGAGCGCCATCATGCTGATCGCGCTGTACCTGTGTCATGGCCTGTCGGCCAGAACGTCGGTCGCGGTGCTCGGCACCCTGATCTCGCTGCTGATCATCGGCGTCCTCGGTTCGTTGTTCATCGGCTGGGCCGCGCTCACCGGCAACACCGACGACAACACCGGTCTCATCCACGGCCTCTATCCGACGATCGACATGAGCGGTCTGCTGCTCGCCGGCGTCATCATCGGTTCGCTGGGTGTCCTGGACGACGTGACGGTCACGCAGACGTCGGCGGTCTGGGAGCTGCACGAGGCCAACCCGACAATGGGTCGGCGCGGGCTGTACCGAGCGGGCATCCGGATCGGACGGGACCACATCGCGTCCGTCGTCAACACGCTCGTCCTCGCCTACGCGGGCGCCGCGCTGCCCCTACTGCTGCTGTTCTCGATCGCGCAGAGCAGCGTGGGGACGGTCGCCAACAGCGAGCTGGTGGCAGAGGAGATCGTGCGCACGCTCGTCGGTTCGATCGGCCTGGTCGCCTCGGTGCCGGTCACCACCGGCCTCGCGGCCCTCGTCGTCTCCGCCGACCGGACGGGAACGGGCGGCGGTTCCACGACGGCCACAACGGGTCCGGTCGCGTCCCGCGGCGGCGGGCGGGGACGACGCCGCAAGCGCTGACAGAGCGGGCCACCAGCCCGCCCTCAGCCCGCCCCAGACGAGCTGAATCGTTCCTGCACACCCCCCGGGCGCCCGGCGAAGCGTTACAGCAACACCAGGCTGCCGTAACGCTTCAGCCGGCGCCCTGATCCGCCAGGATCCGGTCCAGCGCCTCGTCGAGATGTGCGTCGAAGTCGCCGAGCGCCCCCTCCTGGCCCAGCGGCACCAGCTTGTCGGTGCGGTCGAGGAACGCCACCAGCGGTGCCGTGGACGAGCGGAACAGTGCCTGGTCACCGCCCACCTGAAGCCGGATCAGCACCTCGCCCAGCGTCTCGGGTTCCGCGGGCGAGACCCGCACGTCCCCGTCCCCGCACGGCCGGCCCACTCCGTCGATCAGCAGCTCGCGGCCGAAGGCCCAGGTGACCGGCGCATCACCGGGCAGATGGAACGTCAGCCGGATGGCGTAGGGATCACAGGTCTCGTAGCGCAACTCCACCGGGATGCGGAAGGAGAGCTCCTCGGACACGAGAAAGCTCATCATGACCTCTGCCTGTACGGACTCGCGCATCGTCTACCCCGTCGGTTGCCGTCGACTGGCCGGGAATGAACCCCTGATTCTGGTGGAATCTTGCAGAAAGTACACGACAGATCACAAGGAGTGAGTTTTCAGATACTGATAGAGATCGCCAGCGAGCCCAGAAGCCGTCCCAGTTCGCGCTGCAACCGCTGTGTCGTGGGCAGCAGCCGGTCGGCCTGATGGACGGGCATCGAGATGGCCATCGTCGCGGCCGTGGTGGCGACGGTGATCGGGACCGCCGCGCACACCGTGCCCAGCGCGTACTCCTGCCGCTCGTAGACGGGTTCCATGCGCCGGAGCCGCTCCAGGCGGCGCAGCAGACTGTGGCTGTCCCGCACGGTGTACGGCGTGAGGGGCCGTACCGGGTAGCGCTCCAGGTGGTCCCGGCGGGCGGGCCCGTCGAGCTGGGACAGCAGGCACTGGCCGATGGCGTGGGCGTGCCCCGTCTCGCGGAAGTCGGCCCATTCCTCCACCGCCGGGGTGCCCGGGGAGTCGGAGACGCACATGACGTCGATCTCGCCGTCGCGGTACATCGCGTAGTACACGGGGACGCCGAGCGCGTCGCGCCAGTGGGCGAGCGCCTCCACGATCGTGCTGCGACGTTTCTGCTGTGCTCCACTGCTGCTCAGCCGCTCAGCGGCCGACCCCAGGAAGAACAGGCCCTTGTCGCGGCGCAGATAGCCCTCGTACACCAACGTGCGCAGCAGGTGGTAGGCGGTGGGCAGGGCGAGGCCTGTCTCGCGGGCCAGTTGTTTGGCGGGGGCCCCGTGTTCGTGTTCGGCGACACGTTCCAGCAGGCGCACGGCGCGCTGCACGGAGCCGATGAGGGTGGCGGAGGCCGGTTGCGTCGAAGCCGGTGCCGTGTCGAGCGGGACGGAGGCCTGCGCGGAGTCCGGCTGTCGGGGGAACGCCGACAGCCCCGGCGGGGCCTGCGGTTCTGCAAGTGCGGTGTCGACCATGGCCAAGGGTCACTCCCGTAGCGCGAGGGGGCAGCCCGTGCGGGGTAACACGGGTGGGGGTGTACGCCGCTCGCGGGGCGGTTTGTCCCCGCGTCGAATTCCGGACTCTAACGGCCCGCCACCGCTCGCAGGCCGCCCCGCCGGAAAACTTCCCTCGCGCGAGGGAACCGGTGAAATTCGTTACCGGTCACCGGCTCCCCGCATCGCTCACCAGTCGCCGCGCGACGAGGAACTCGCCGTGAACTTCCGCACCACGTAGATCACTCCGCCGACCAGTGCCACGAAGACCAGCAGCTTGAAGAGGAGTCCGATCACGAAGCCGACGACGTTGGCGATCAGCCCGCCGAACACCACCAGGGCGATGACCGGCACCGCGATCCACTTAACCCACCACGGCAGTCCCGCGAAGATCTCTCGCATCGCCCTCGTCCTCACCTCTCTGCCCGCCTGAAAGCCGGGTCCCGTCGAACTGTCTGGTGCCTGGAAGGCTGTCGGCCCCGCAAGCTCCGGGATCCCCGGATGTCCGGGCTTCCCACACTCGATGCTAGGGCCGCGAGGTGCCCCGGCGGGGGCCTCGCACCCCTTGTCCTCCCCTGACCGATCCCCTAGGGAACCCCGAGGCGGCGCATCAGCTCTCGGGGGGAGAGAACACCACCAGCACCCTCAGGTCCTCGCTGATGTGGTGGAACTTGTGGGCGACGCCGGCCGGCACGTACACCACGCTGCCGCGTGCCACCTGCGTCGTCTCCATGCCCACGGTGATCGCCGCGCGGCCGCTGACGACGAAGTACACCTCGTCCTGGTTGTGCGGCTTCTGCGGGTCCTGATCACCCGCGTCGAGGGCGTAGAGGCCGACCGACATGTTCCGCTCCCGCAGGAACTGAAGGTAGGCGCCCTCGTTGGCGGCCCGTTCCGCCTCCAGTTCGTCCAGCCGGAATGCCTTCATCGCTGTGTCCGCCCTCGCCCCACTGCTGGTTTCCGATCTCGTCTGCCACGATCAGACACATGATGAATTTCCTAGTCAAGACGATCGCCAACGCGGGCGCCCTGGCGGTCGCGGTGTGGCTGCTCGACAAGATCACCCTGACCGGTGAGAGCACCGGCAAGAAGGTCGGCACGCTGCTGCTGGTCGCGCTGATCTTCGGCCTGGTGAACTTCCTGGTCAAGCCGCTGGTGAAGCTCCTCAGCCTGCCGCTGCTCATCCTGACGCTCGGCCTGTTCACGCTGGTCGTGAACGCGCTCATGCTGCTGCTGACCTCGTGGCTGGCCGACAAGGTCGACCTGAGTTTCCACGTCGAGGGCTTCTGGACCGCCGTGCTGGGCGGCCTGATCATCTCGATCGTGTCGTGGGCGCTCAACGTCGTGCTGCCCGACGGGGACTGAGCAGGCATGCCCTACCGCGTCTGCTTCGTGTGCACCGGCAACATCTGCCGCTCCCCGATGGCCGAGTCCGTCTTCCGGGCCCGCGTCGAGGAGGCCGGGCTCGACGGCCTGGTCGAGGCCGACAGCGCCGGCACGGACGGCTGGCACGAGGGCGAGGGTGCCGATCCGCGCACGGTCACCGTGCTGGCCGAGCACGGCTACGGCACCGCTCACACGGCCCGCCGGTTCGAGGCGTCCTGGTTCTCCCGCCTCGATCTGGTCCTCGCCCTGGACACCGGCCACCTCAGGGCCCTGCGAAACCTCGCGCCCACGGAGCAGGACGCGCGGAAGATCCGCCTGCTGCGCTCCTACGACCCCGCCGCCGGCGCCGCCGACCTCGACGTGCCGGACCCGTACTACGGGGGCATGGCCGGCTTCGAGGAGTGTCTTGAGATGGTGGAGGCGGCGAGCGACGGTCTGCTCGCTGCGGTACGTGAGCAAGTGGAAGGACAGGCGGCATGAGCGAATCCGCTACGGAAAACGGAGGCGCCGCGTTCGTGGACGCCGGGGACGGCACGCGCGCGGTACGGGCGGGGCTGCCCGAACCGGTCAAGCACGAGCCGACACTGCCGGGGCCCGTGTTCGCCGCCCACTTCCATCTGCCGGGCGATCCCACGGGCCCGTACACCTACGGCCGTGACGAGAACCCCACCTGGACCCTGCTGGAGCGCGCCATCGGCGAGCTGGAGGCGCCCGGACAGGACGGCACCGAGACGCTGGTGTTCGCCTCCGGCATGGCCGCCATCTCGTCGGTGCTCTTCTCCCAGCTGCGCGCCGGGGACGCGGTCGTCCTGCCCAGCGACGGCTATCAGGTGCTCCCGCTGGTGCGCGCCCAGCTGGAGGCGTACGGCATCGAGGTGCGCACCGCGCCCACCGGCGGCGACGCCCAGCTCGACGTCCTCGACGGCGCGAAGCTGCTGTGGATCGAGACGCCGTCCAACCCGGGGCTCGACGTGTGCGACGTCCGGCGGCTCGCCGAGGCGGCACACGCGCGTGGCGCCCTGGTCGCCGTCGACAACACGCTCGCGACGCCGCTCGGCCAGCGCCCGCTGGAGCTCGGCGCGGACTTCTCCGTGGCCAGCGGCACGAAGCAGCTCACCGGCCACGGCGACATCCTCCTCGGATACGTCACCGGCCGCGATGCCGGGACGATGGCTGCCGTACGGCGCTGGCGGAAGATCGTCGGCGCCATCCCCGGGCCCATGGAGGCCTGGCTGGCGCACCGCTCGATCGCCACGCTCCACCTGCGCGTCGACCGGCAGAACGCGACCGCGCTCAGGGTCGCCGAAGCCCTGCGGGAGCGGCCTGAGGTGACCGGGCTGCGCCACCCGGGGCTGTCCGACGATCCCTCGCACAAGATCGCGTCGCAGCAGATGCGGCGCTACGGGTGCGTGGTGTCGTTCACGCTGCCCTCACGCGAGCGTGCCGACCGCTTTCTCGACGCGCTGCGGCTGGTGGACGACGCGACCAGCTTCGGCGGGGTCCGGTCCACGGCAGAGCGGCGCGGGCGCTGGGGCGGCGACGCGGTGCCGGAGGGCTTCATCCGTCTCTCGGTCGGTGCCGAGGACCCCGAGGACCTGATCGCGGACCTGCTGCGCGCCCTCGACGAGTCGGCGGACTGACCGGCCCGATCCCGCGCCGGAACAAGTACGGCGGACGGTCCGAGCCTCCCCCCTCGTGGCTCGGACCGTCCTCGGTTCCGCGCGCGAAGAACCGTGTGACCTAGGCTAGTTGACTCTCTGTCAGTGTCCAATCACGGTAGCGACAGGGGCCTATCGGCATATTTATAGTGGGCCGCGGCCGGGGGCCAGGAGTGGAAGAGGGCCGGCGAGGGGAGGCGTGCCGTGGATCTGGCCTTGCTGCGCACGTTCGTCACCGTGCACCGGGCCGGTTCCTTCACCCGCGCCGCCGCGCTGCTCGGTCTCTCGCAGCCGGCCGTGACCGCGCAGATCCGCACGCTGGAACGGCAGTTCGGCAGGCCCTTGTTCCTGCGGCAGGCCCGCGGCGTGATACCGACGACCATCGGGGACGAACTCGCCCACAAGGCCGCGCCGCATCTCGACGCCCTGGTGGAGATCGCCGAGACCGGCCTGGACGGCGAGTCCTCCCCGCGGACACTGCATCTGGCGGGGCCTGCCGAGTTCACCGCCGAACGGGCACTGCCCGCGCTGACGGAGCTGACCGGCGAGGACGGCCAGGGGTTTGCGCTGCGCGCCACCTTCGGGAACGCGGAAGAGACGCTGGAAGGGCTCGCCGCCGGTCATCACGATCTGGCCATCAGTACGGCCCGGCCGCGGGGTGCCCTGCTCACCGCGACCGCTCTCTGCGACGAGGAACACGTCCTGGTCGCCGCCCCTCGCTGGGCCGGGCGGATCGGCACCGGGTCGCTGCACCGCGACGGCGCACCGGCCCTGGAGCACGTTCCCGTGGTCGAGGTGCACGAGTCGCTGCCGTTCGTCTCGCGCTACTGGGCGTCCGTCTTCGACTCGCGCCCGGCGGCGCCGGGTATCGTCGTCGTTCCCGACCTGCGCGCGGTGCTCGCCTGCGTCGTCGCGGGGGCAGGGCTCGCGGTGCTGCCCCGATATCTGTGCGCGGCGGCCCTGAAGCGCGGTGACGTGGTCTCCCTCTTCGAGCCCTCGGTGCCGCCGCTACGGACGTACTTCCTGGTGGTCCGCACCGGAACGCTGGCGATGCCGCACATCGCGAGGGCGCACGAGTGGCTGCAGCGAGCGGCGGCCGACTGGTGCTGAGGGCAGCCCACGAGAGCTTCACCTCGTGGACTCGTCCGGTGACGTTTCGCGATGTTTCACGTGGAACCAGCGGGGCCACATTTCTCCCATGACCGTCCGACCCGTGGTCAAGCGCACCGCCCGCGCCGTTCTGCTGGACGGTGACGACCTCATCCTGATCAAGCGCACCAAGCCCGGCGTCGATCCTTACTGGGTCACTCCCGGGGGCGGGGTCGAGCCGGAGGACCCGACCGTCGTCGACGCTCTGCACCGCGAGGTGTACGAGGAGCTCGGCGCCAAGATCACCGACGTGGTGCCCTGCTTCGTCGACACCGTCGAGCACATCGGCGAGGACGGCGGGGCGACCGGCGTGAAGGTGCAGCACTTCTTCGTCTGCCGTCTGGGGTCCATGGACCCGGCCCTGCGGCACGGCCCCGAGGTGGAGGAGCCGGCCGGCGAGTACGAGATCGTGCGGGTGCCGTTCACTCGGGTCGGCATCGCCTCGGTGCACCTCGTACCGCTGTCCCTGCGGCACTACCTCGACGGCAACATCGAAGGGGTGCGCGCCATGCACGCCCCTGACCTGGGCTGACAGTCCGGCGGATGAGAGGGGCGGCGAGGTCAGAGAGCGACGAGTTCCTCGACCGAGTCGTGCCTTATCCGCTCGCTGGGTATGCCCGCGTTCCTGAGGGCGTCGACACCGCTGCGGATCATGCCGGGAGGGCCCGACAGAAAAGCGTCGTACTCGTTCCACGGGCCATAGGCGCGTATCGCGTCGGGCAACTGGACGTGCGCGAGCTCGTCGATGACGGCGCGCACGGACAGCCAGGGGTGGACCTGCTGGAGCCGGAGCATCGTGTCGATGTCGTACAGGTCGTGGTCGGTGCGGGCGCCGTAGAACACCTCCACCGGCCGCCGGTCGCCGTGCTCGGCGACGTCCTCCACCAGTGCCTTGATGGGCGCGATGCCGGTGCCTCCGCCGAGGCAGAGCAGGCCGCTGTCGGTCGTGTGGTCCACGGTCATCGAGCCGGCCGGCGGGCCCAGCCGGATGATGTCGCCGGGGCGGGCGCGGTGCACCAGGGCGTTGGATACCCAGCCCGCGGGGACGGCCTTCACATGGAACGACAGCAGTCCGTCGGACCGGGGCGCCGAGGCGAAGGAGTAGTGCCGCCACACACGCGGCCACCAGGGAGTCTCCAGGCTCGTGTACTGCCCGGCCAGGAAGGGATAGGGCTGGTCCGGACGGACGGTGACGACGGCTATGTCCGGGGTCCTGAGATCGTGCGTGACGATCTCGGCGTGCCACCAGGCCGGGGCGCGCAGTTCGTCCTCGGCCGCCGCGTCGATCATGACCTGCGAGATCGTCGTGTACGTCCGGACCCAGGCCGCCTCCGTCTCCGCGTCCCAGATGGCGGAGGCGTACTTGCTGAGCGCGCCGATGAGGCACTCCCCGACGGCCGGGTAGTGCTCGGGGCGCGTGCCGTACTTGCGGTGTCCGCGGCCGAGGTTCTTCAGGTAGGCGACCAGGATCTCGGTGTTGTCGACGTGCTCGGCCGCGGTGAGCAGCGCCTTGAGCAGCCGGTCCCGCTGGGTGTCCATCGCCGCCGGGAACAGCTGCCTCAGATCGGGATGGCGCACGAACAGCAGGGCGTAGAAGTACGAGGTGACCTTGTCGGCGACGGGGGCGACCTCTGCCATGGTGCGGCGGACGAGGATCGCGTCCGGGGACCCCTCCTCGACGGGAGCGGTTCGCCGGGCCGGACGCTGGGCGGGTACACGAGGTTCGGAGAGCGCCGCGCCGCCCGATGAGCCGGGCCACGCGTCGTGGTTCGTCTCGGTGTGCGCACCACCGGACCGGCCGAGCCACACGTTGTCGTCGTGAGGTGTCTCGGTGCGTGCGCCGCCGGACAGGCCGGGCCACACGTCGCTGACGGTCTCAGTGCGGGCGTGGCCGGGTGCTTCGGTGTGTGCGTGGCCGGGTGCTCCGGGAGGTGTCGCGTCTTCTGGTTCGGGGGTCGACTCCCCGTCCGGTGCCGGCCTGCCCACCGGGCGCAGGGCCGCCAGGCGTCCCCCTTCGGGGGTACCGGGTTCACGTTCACCGCTCTGGCTCGTCGGCGGTTGTTTGCGCGGCGTGAACCAGCCGCCCCCGCCGCCGGAAGTGCCGTTGTCGGCCGACGTGGTGGTCGGAGCGTCCATGGTCTGCCTCGCCTCGAACATCTTTCGGTCGGTCTGCGCACTTCCTCAGCCGGAAGCTGCCTGCGTTCCCCCGCGGACGGACTGTCTTCCGTCCGGCGCCTCGGCCAGTGTGGCCAGTGCGGCCACATTCAACCCGTCATTCCAGTCCCTACGGACAAGGTGGGAGTGTGATGTGGGCCGCAGCACGCTCACCGAGCATCCACCCCGTCCGGACGCCCCGTCCGTACAACCGAGAAAGCGTGCCTTCGATCTCTCCGTCCCGTTACGCTGCAACACCCTGCCACTGGTCCGTCCGGGATGCGTCCAGTCATCCCGGACTTGAACCGGAGTCGACCATACCGGGCGCCGCCGCGCACACAAGTCCCCCTCTGGTTCTCACGATTTGAGAACACGGGGCGAAGCGTCAATTACGCCAGCTACAGGGAGGCTTGCGCCAATTCATAGGCTTCCCGCAGATCCCGCCCGTGCAGGAGCAAGCGGCGAGAACGGGAGCGGAGCTCGCCCCGCGAGGCGAGCGGCCGATGCGCGCCGTTCCTGGATGTTTCACGTGAAACACCCTGCGGCCGTACCCGAGATGTGGCAGCCCGCCGCAGCTTGGCCAAAAGCTCGCACGGATAGACGGAAACAGGTGGACGCCGAGGGCCCGCTTCGGACAGCCTGACCTGCGTGCCGACTCCTTCCCTCGCCTCTCTCCCCATCCGCCGTCTGACGCTCCGCGATCTCACCGCCTGCGCCGACTTGTCCGAGGACCGGGGGTGGCCACGCGAGGAACACAAGTGGAGCTTCCTGCTGACGGCCGGGACGGGCTACGGCATCGACGACCCCGAGGGCGGACTCGTCAGCGCCTGCGTCGTCACCCGGTACGGGCCGCACGAGCGCCCCGCGCTCGCGGCCATCGGCATGGTGCTGGTCGCCGGGCGGCACGCTCGTCAGGGCGTCGGGCGCCGGCTGATGCGTCACGTCGTCTCCGAGATGGGCCCGACGCCTCTGACCCTGCACGCCACTCCGTACGGCAAGCCGCTCTACGAAGAACTCGGCTTCAAGGTCACCGGGCGGGCAGAGATGCTGCGAGGTCACTTCTCACCCCAGGGGCCGGGGCCCAGGGTCGCCACGCGCCCGGCCACCGCCGAGGACCTCGGCGCGATCCTGCGGCTCGACGGAGAGGTGTTCGGCACCGACCGGACGCACATCATCACCCGGCTCCCCGCCTTCGTCGACCATCTGCGCGTCGCCGAGGCCGACGGGCGGCTGACCGGATACGCGGCCGTCTGGCCCAACATGGAGACTCATGTCGTGGGCCCGCTGATCGCCCAGGACACCGAAACGGCGAAGGCGCTCATCGCCTCGCTCGCCGCCCACACGGATCGCCCGCTGCGCACCGACATCGATGTGCGGCACGAGGAACTGCTCGCGTGGGCGAAGGAGCGCGGGCTGGAGTCGGTCGCCTTCAACGCGGTGATGAGCCACGGGATCACGGAACTGCCGGGGGACTGGCGGCAGCGGTTCGCTCCGCTGACAGTGGCGGCTGGCTGACGCCTCGCCGGTTCCCGCTGATGGGTCTCGTCTGCTCTGGCTGACGCCTGTCGCCGGTTCCTCTTCACGCCCATCGCCGGTTCCCGATGCGTCGGGAACCGGCGATGGGCGTTGAAGCGGGATGGTCAGACGAGGCTCGCCACGGCGGCCGTGGCGAAGGCGTGGTCCTGCTCGGGGGCACCGCCGCCGACACCGATCGCACCGATCAGCCGGCCGTCGCGGTGCACGGGCACACCGCCCGCGATGAACAGCAACGGCCGGTCGAGCGCGGTGGGCAGGGTGTGGAACAGGCCCCCGGGCTGGACCGCATCGACGAGGTCGGCGGTCGGCGCGTTCAGTTGCAGCGCCGTGTACGCCTTGCGGGTGCTGGTCTCCCCCGAGATCAGCACGGCGCGGTCGTCACGCCGGAAGGCGAGGAGGTGACCGCCCGCGTCCAGGACGGTGACGCTGACCGTGACCCCGGCGTCCTCGGCGGCGCGACGCGCGACGGCGACGAGTGTCTCGGCGTCCTGGATGGTCAGCGGGGCGACGGCGGTGGTGGTGCTCATGAGCGGTTTTCTCCTTGGTGGGTGGTAAAGCGGCGCTGTGCCGCCGTGACGGAGGAGATCCACGGGAAGCGGTGCCGTGGAAGCTGTGGTCCGTCCGGTGAGATGCCATGAGAGCGGCGTTCCGCCGGGCTCGGGGGCGGCGCTGACCCCGTGCCGTGCGGTGCGGTGGGTCAGTGGCGGACGGCGGCGACCTGCTCGGCCGGCGCGGACCCCGTCACGACCACGCTCGTGGCCCTGTCGCGGCGTTCGAGAGCGGCCGACAGGAACGCCAGGAGCAGCGCTCCTCCGGCGAGCGCGGCGCCGACCCAGTTGGGGGCGGTGTAGCCCAGGCCCGCCGCGATGACGAGGCCGCCGAGCCAGGCGGACAGGGCGTTGCCGAGGTTGAAGGCGCCGATGTTCACGGCCGAGGCGAGCGTCGGGGCGCCGTGTGCCTGGTCGAGAACGCGCTTTTGCAGCGGCGGGACGGTGGCGAAGCCCAGGGCGCCGATCAGGAAGATCGAGACGGCCGCGAGAACCTTGTCGTGCGCGGTGAGCGTGAAGAGCGCGAGCACGACGGCGAGTGCGCCCAGGGAGACGTACAGCAGGGGCATCAGGGCACGGTCGGCGTACTTGCCGCCGACGAGGTTGCCGCCGACCATGCCGAGGCCGAAGAGGACCAGCAGCCAGGTCACGGAGCCGTCGGCGAAGCCGGTGACGTGGGTCATCATCGGCGCGATGTAGGTGATGGCAGCGAAGACGCCGCCGAAGCCGAGGACCGTCATCGCCATCGCCAGCAGGACCTGGACGTTCTTGAAAGCGGCCACTTCATGGCCCAGTCGCACGCCCTCCGGCTTGGGCATGTCGGGCACGAGCTTCGCGATGCCCGCCAGGCCGACGACGCCGAGAGCGGCGACGATGCCGAAGGTGACGCGCCAGCCGATGGACTGTCCGACGAGCGTGCCCAGCGGGACGCCGACGACGTTGGCGACGGTCAGACCGGTGAACATCATCGCGATGGCTCCGGCCTTCTTGTCCGGGGCGACCAGATCGGCGGCGACGACCGAGCCGATACCGAAGAAGGCGCCGTGGGCGAGCGAGGCCACCACGCGGCCGATGAGCATGACCCCGAAGGCCGGGGCCAGCGCGGACAGCAGGTTGCCCACGATGAACAGACCCATGAGCAGCATGAGCATCCGCTTGCGGGAGATCCTGGTGCCGAGGACGGTCATGAGCGGGGCACCGAGCACGACGCCGAGCGCGTAGCCGGTCACCAGATAGCCGGCCGTGGGGATGGAGACCCCGAAATCGCCCGCGACCTCGGGCAGCAAGCCCATGATCACGAACTCGGTCGTTCCGATTCCGAAGGCCCCGATCGCGAGGGCCAGGAGCGCGAGAGGCATGAGGGGTACACCTTCCCAGAAGATTGCAGAAGCGCTTTATGTGCCCTCACGTTAATTGCAGACGCGGGCAATATGCAAGCGCAGACATTCGCGGTTCTGGTCTACCCTGGTGACAACCCTCTCGGACGGAGGAGCACCCATGACCGCCACGGACCCCTCGCTCACCGCACTGGCGCAGGGCTGGTGCGCACTCTCCCTGCTGCACGGCAGGATCGAGGCCCACATCGAACGCGCCCTGCAGTCCCGCCACGACCTCAGCGTGCGCGAGTACTCCCTGCTCGACGTCCTCAGCCGCCAGCACGACGGCGACGGCGGCCACCTCCAGATGAAACAGGTCGCCGACGCCGTCGTCCTCAGCCAGAGCGCCACCACCCGCCTCGTCACCCGCCTCGAGGACCGCGGCCTGCTGGAGCGCTACCTCTGCCCCACCGACCGCCGCGGCATCTACACCAACGTCACCGACGCCGGCCTCAAGCTCCTCGCCGAAGCCCGCCCCACCAACGAAGCCGCCCTCCGCGAAGCCCTCGACACCGCCGCCACCAACCCCGAACTCGCCCCCCTCGTCCACGCCGTCGAATCACTGAACACCCAGCCGTTGCATGCCAAGTCGCTGAACGTGCCCGCCTAGGGTTCAGACATGACAGACCTCGACATCCGCGCCGCCGTGGCCGACGACGTCCCCGCGATCGTCGCCCTGCTCGCGGACGACCCGCTGGGGGCCCAGCGCGAGTCACCGGACGACCTGACCCCTTACCTGGCCGCGCTGGAGCGTCTGGCCAACGACCCCAACCAGCACCTCGTCGTCGCCGTACGCGACGACCGTGTCGTCGGCACGCTCCAGCTGACGGTCATCCCCGGGCTGTCCCGGCGTGGTGCCACCCGCTCGATCATCGAGGCCGTACGCATCCACGCCGACGAGCGCGGCAGTGGCCTCGGCACCCAGCTCATCGAGTGGGCGATCGAGGAATCGCGCAGACAGGGGTGCCAACTGGTGCAGCTGACCTCCGACAGCACACGCAAGGACGCCCACCGCTTCTACGAGCGGCTCGGGTTCACGGCCTCGCACGTGGGCTTCAAGCTGCCCCTGTGAATACGTCGAGGGCCTGTTTCACGTGAAACAGGCCCTCGTGGCGTGTCATGGGACGGCGGCGGCTATCCGATGCCCCGCCAGCCCTCCGGGTCCACTCCGCCGGGCACGGGGGCCTTCTCGTCGTACGGCTGGCGCGTGAACACGAAAGACCCGAGATCGAGATGGCTGACGGTCCCGTCCGCGCGTCGCACCGCCTTCAGTACCTCTCCGGCGTAGTACCCCTCCAGCCCGGTCCACGTGCCGTCACCGTTGGCCCGGAACGGCGAGTTGCGCCCGTTGCCGGACAGAGGACCCAGGGAGAGCAGGCCGTCGGCCATGAGCCGCAGAGCGAAGGCATGCGTGCCCCAGTACCACGGCCCCACAAGCTCCAGCGCAGGCGCGTCGGTCGCGCGCATCGGCCGCCACGGCTCGGGAATCCGCGGTTCGGCCTCGGCGACGATGCGCACGAGATCGGCGGCGGCCGCCACGACCAGCGGACCGGAGGTGCAGTTGGCCAGCACCACCGCCGCCACGTCGTCCTCCACGCTGATCGTGAGCCCGGCGAGGAAGCCCGGCAGCGAGCCGCTGTGCCCGACCAGGACCCGTCCCTGCGAGTGGCGCAGCTCCATACCGAGGCCGTACGCGTAACCGGCCGCCACGTCCGAGGCTTCGGGCGGCGCGGCCGGCGTCCGCATCTCCCGCAGCGACTCGGCGCTCAGCACGCGCTGGTCACCCCGCACGAGAAACGCGGCGAAGCGCGCCAGGTCGGCGGTTGTCGACCACAGTTGTCCGGCCGGTGCCATCCGCCCGAGATCCTCGACGGGCTCGGGCAGCATTACGTCCGCCCAGGGGTGCACGGCCCAGCCACCGGCGTGCGGCGCCCGCGGCTGCGCGCTGGTGCGGTCCAGGCCGAGGGGTTCGAGCACTTCCCGCCGGAGAACGTCCTCCCACGCGGCGCCACGCAGCTTCTCGACCAGTGCGCCCAGCAACGTGTAACCGGGGTTCGAGTAGTGGAACCGCCGGCCGATCGGATGCCGGTGCGGCTGGTCACCGAGGACATCCGCGAGTTCGGGGCGCAGGGAGCCGGAAGTGCGCTCCCACCACGGGCCGGGCGACTCGGCCGCCAACCCCGCGGTGTGGGAGAGGAGTTGGGTGATGGTCGCCTCTCCCGCGCCGCTGCCCGGCAGATGCTTCTCCAAGGGGTCGGCAAGGTCGAGCAGCCCCTCGTCGCGCAGTCTCATCACCAGCACCGCGGTGAAGGTCTTGGTGAGGGAACCGATCCGGTACTGCACGTTCTCGTCCGGCCCGTGTCCGTCCACCGAGGTGCGGGCCCCGTGCCACACGGTTCGCCCGCCCCGCACGACGGCCGCGACCAAGGACGGCGCACGCCCCTCGGCCTGCGCGACGGCGATCCGGTGCGTCAGGGCACGGCGGGTGCCCGGCAGGAGGTCTTCCTGGGAGATCGTCATGCCCCCAGTCCACCCCGAACCGGACGCACCGTCGAGCCAATTCCGCGAGGAACGAAGGCGTCCGCAGGGTGCCGGGTCAGGTCTGTGCCATGTCCACGAAGCGCGAGTAGTGGCCCTGGAAGGCGACCGTGATCGTCGCCGTGGGGCCGTTTCGGTGCTTGGCCACGATCAGGTCGGCCTCGCCCGCGCGCGGGGACTCCTTCTCGTAGGCGTCCTCGCGGTGCAGCAGGATCACCATGTCGGCGTCCTGTTCGATGGAGCCGGACTCACGCAGGTCGGAGACCATGGGCTTCTTGTCGGTGCGCTGCTCGGGACCACGGTTCAGCTGGGAGAGCGCGATGACCGGAATCTCCAGCTCCTTGGCCAGCAGCTTGAGGTTGCGGGACATGTCCGAGACCTCCTGCTGACGGCTTTCGGCGCGCTTGGAGCCGCCGGACTGCATCAGCTGCAGATAGTCGATGACCACCAGCTTGAGGTCGTTGCGCTGCTTGAGACGGCGGCACTTGGCGCGGATCTCCATCATCGACAGGTTCGGGGAGTCGTCGATGTAGAGCGGGGCGGCCGAGACATCCGGCATACGGCGGGCCAGGCGCGTCCAGTCGTCGTCGGTCATCGTGCCCGAGCGCATGTGGTGCAGGGCCACCCGGGCCTCGGCGGACAGCAGACGCATGGCGATCTCGTTGCGGCCCATTTCGAGCGAGAAGATGACGCTCGGCAGGTTGTTCTTGATCGAGGCGGCCCGCGCGAAGTCCAGTGCGAGGGTCGACTTACCCATGGCGGGACGCGCGGCGATGACGATCATCTGCCCCGGGTGCAGACCATTGGTGAGCGAGTCGAAGTCGGTGAACCCGGTCGGCACGCCGGTCATCTCGCCGCTGCGGGAGCCGATCGCCTCGATCTCGTCGAGCGCACCCTCCATGATGTCGCCCAGCGGCAGGTAGTCCTCGCTGGTGCGCTGCTCGGTGACGGCGTAGATCTCGGCCTGGGCGCGGTTGACGATCTCGTCGACGTCGTCGTCGGCCGCGTATCCCATCTGTGTGATGCGCGTACCGGCCTCGACCAGGCGGCGCAGGACGGCACGCTCGTGCACGATCTCCGCGTAGTACGCCGCGTTGGCCGCCGTCGGCACCGTCTGGACGAGGGTGTGGAGATACGAGGCACCGCCGACCTTGTTGATCTCGCCGCGCTTGGTCAGCTCGGCGGCGATCGTGATGGGGTCGGCCGGCTCGCCCTTGGCGTAGATGTCGAGGATCGCCTGGTAGATCGTCTCGTGGGCCGGCTTGTAGAAGTCGTGGCCCTTGAGGATCTCCACCACGTCGGCGATGGCGTCCTTGGAGAGCAGCATGCCGCCGAGGACGGACTGCTCGGCCTCCAGGTCCTGGGGCGGCACGCGCTCGAATGCCGAGCCTCCTCCGTCCCAACCGCCGCTGTCCCCACCGCGGTCGTGCTGCTCGTCGCGGCCGCGGGTTCCTTCGCCGCGTCGGCGGGAGGGCAGACGATCACTGGGCCCGCTGTCGGCCCACGGGTCGTCCAAGGGCTCGGAAATACTCACCGAGCCACCTCCTCCCGTCCGCCGAGCGGACCTCGCCGTGCCCCTCTTTTCTACGGCACGGCACTGACAAATGAGACGCCCAACTCCGGTTCTGGCGCGCCGGTTTTGCGACGTTTGAGAAACCGGCGGACGGAGCGGGCGCCGGTCCACCGTAGGCCTGCGGGCACCGTCAGCCAATCTGGTTATCCACAGGCCATGTGGACGACGGCTCAGATGCTGTGGAGAACTCCGCGAAACCTGTGCACGACCCGGTGGACAGCCCTGTGAACAAGCTTCCATCCACCTTCACAAAAGGCCTCTGACCTGCCACTTTCCCGTCCACCGGCTGTGCAGAAGAAAAACTTCCCCAGTCGGACCAAGATCGCTGCGGGCGGCTTACAGAGGATCACGCAACGAGAGCAGAAGTAAGGGTCACAAAAGCTTTGCATCTCTTACCTGTGGACGATTAGATTGGTGTTCATGACACAGGCCCCCGCGCACTCCCGAGAGGTCCGCCGACAACACGACCGGGAGATCGTCGCGCTCGCCGTCCCCGCTTTCGGCGCCCTCGTCGCCGAGCCCCTCTTCGTCATCGCCGACAGCGCGATCGTCGGCCATCTGGGCACCGCCCAACTCGCGGGACTCGGCGTCGCCTCCGCTCTCCTCACCACCGCCGTGAGCGTATTCGTCTTTCTCGCCTACGCCACCACGGCGGCCGTCGCCCGACGCGTCGGCGCCGGCGATCTGAAGGCCGCCATCCGACAGGGCATGGACGGCGTATGGCTCGCCCTCCTCCTCGGCGTGGCCGTCATCGCTGTCGTCCTGCCCACGGCACCCGGTCTGGTCGACCTCTTCGGTGCATCGGAGACAGCCGCCCCGTACGGCACCACCTATCTCCGAATCTCGTCGCTCGGCATCCCGGCCATGCTCGTCGTGCTCGCCGCGACCGGAGTCCTGCGCGGACTGCAGGACACGAAGACGCCCCTGTACGTCGCCGTCGGGGGTTTCGTCTCCAACGCCGTCCTCAACGTCGTCCTCGTCTACGGCGCCGACCTGGGGATCGCCGGCTCCGCATGGGGAACCGTCATCGCCCAGTGGGGCATGGCCTTGGTGTACCTCGTCGTGGTCGTCCGTGGCGCCCGCAAGCACCACGCCTCCCTGCGGCCCAACGTCGCCGGAATCAGGGCCTCTGCCCAAGCGGGGGCGCCCCTGCTGGTCCGCACCCTTTCGTTGCGGGCCATTCTCATGATTGCCACCGCCGTCGCGGCCCGCCTCGGCGACGCCGACATGGCGGCTCACCAGATCATCCTGTCCCTGTGGAGCCTGCTCGCCTTCGCCCTGGACGCCATCGCCATCGCGGGCCAGGCCATCATCGGGCGCTACCTGGGGGCGGGAGACGCCGAAGGAGCCAAGGTCGTCTGTCGTCGGATGGTCCAGTGGGGCGTTGCCGTCGGTGTCGTGCTCGGCGTACTGGTGGTGCTCGCCCGTCCCGTGTTCCTGCCACTGTTCACCAGTGACTCCGCCGTCACCGACACGGCCCTGCCGGCGCTGGTGATCGTGGCGCTCTCCCAGCCGATCAGCGGCATCGTCTTCGTCCTGGACGGCGTCCTGATGGGCGCGGGCGACGGACCGTACCTGGCGTGGGCGATGCTGATCACCTTGGCGGTCTTCGCTCCGGCCGCCCTGCTGGTGCCGGCCGTCGGCGGCGGACTCACCACGCTGTGGATCACCATGACGCTGATGATGACGGTGCGGATGCTGACCCTGTGGCTACGCGCCCGCTCGGGCCGCTGGATAGTCACCGGAGCAACGCGCTGACGCTTTCGTCGTTTCACGTGAAACGACGAAAGCGCGTGTTTCACGTGAAACACGCGCCGGACATGCGAGGGGGCCGCACCCCGAAGGATGCGGCCCCACATGTCGCTACAGCGAGCGCGGCACTCAGGCCGCGACAACCTCGATGTTGACCTTGGCGGCAACCTCGGGGTGCAGACGCACGGACGTCTCGTGGGCGCCCAGCGTCTTGATCGCCGAGGCGACCTCGATGCGACGCTTGTCGACCTCGGGGCCACCGGCAGCCTTGATCGCCGAGGCGATGTCGGCCTGGGTGACGGAACCGAAGAGACGACCGGCGTCGCCGGCGCGAACGGCCAGACGAACCTTGACGCCCTCGAGCTGGGCCTTCACCTGGTTGGCCTGCTCGATGGTCTGGATCTCGTGGATCTTGCGAGCACGACGGATCTGCTCGACGTCCTTCTCGCCGCCCTTGGTCCAGCGGATAGCGAACTTCCGCGGGATCAGGTAGTTGCGAGCGTAACCGTCCTTGACGTCGACGACGTCGCCCGCGGCACCGAGGCCGGAGACCTCGTGGGTGAGGATGATCTTCATTTGTCGGTCACCCTTCCCTTATCGCGCGGTGGAGGTGTAGGGCAGCAGCGCCATCTCACGGCTGTTCTTGACGGCCGTGGCGACGTCACGCTGGTGCTGCGTGCAGTTGCCGGTCACGCGGCGGGCACGGATCTTGCCGCGGTCGGAAATGAACTTCCGCAGCATGTTCGTGTCCTTGTAGTCCACGTACGTGACCTTGTCCTTGCAGAAAGCGCAGACCTTCTTCTTCGGCTTGCGCACAGGCGGCTTCGCCATGGTGATTCTCCTGTGTGATCAAGAAGTGTGGGTACGGCCCACCTCGGCCGGCCGGGTCCGAGGACCCGGCCCGAAGGCCTAGAAGGGGGGCTCGTCCGAGTAGCCGCCACCGCCGCCGGAGCCACCGCCCCAGCCGCCGCCACCCTGCTGGCCGCCACCGGCGGGAGCGCCGGTGGCCCAGGGGTCGTCGGCCGGAGCACCGCCGGCCGGCTGACCGCCGCCGGGGCCTCCGCCCCAGCCGCCGCCACCCTGCTGGCCGCCGCCACCGCCGCCGTAACCGCCCTGGCCACCGCGACCCGTGGTCTTGGTGACCTTGGCCGTGGCGTTGCGCAGGCTGGGGCCGACCTCGTCGACGTCCAGCTCGTAGACCGTGCGCTTGACGCCCTCACGGTCCTCGTAGGACCGCTGCTTCAGCCGGCCCTGCACGATGACGCGCATGCCTCGCTGGAGCGACTCGGCGACGTTCTCCGCCGCCTGACGCCAGACCGAGCAGGTCAGGAACAGGCTCTCGCCGTCCTTCCACTCGTTCGTCTGACGGTCGAAGGTGCGGGGAGTCGACGCGACGCGGAACTTCGCGACGGCCGCACCGGACGGGGTGAAGCGCAGCTCGGGGTCGTCGACAAGATTGCCGATGACCGTGATGACGGTCTCGCCTGCCATGGGGGAACCTCTCGGCGGGTTTGCTGCTGGCTGCTGGTGCTGCTACTCGAATCCCGGGATCAGCTGAGCGGAAGCGCTCAGTGCATCTCGGGACGGAGGACCTTGGTCCGGAGGACCGACTCGTTCAGGTTCATCTGGCGGTCGAGCTCCTTGACGACCGCAGGCTCGGCCTGCAGGTCGATGACCGAGTAGATGCCCTCGGGCTTCTTCTTGATCTCGTACGAGAGACGACGACGGCCCCAGGTGTCGACCTTCTCGACCTTTCCGCCGCCGTCACGGACGACAGAGAGGAAGTTCTCGATCAGCGGGGAGACAGCACGCTCCTCGAGATCGGGGTCGAGGATGACCATCACCTCGTAGTGACGCATGTGGAACCCACCTCCTTTGGACTCAGCGGCCACGGTCGTTCCGTGGCAGGAGGGTCGTGATGCGTACGCAACAGTGCCCGTCAGTAAAACAGCCGCCACTGACATGGGCGGTCGTTCGGCGGTTTTCCCAGGTCGGGCCGGGACGGATCCTGACGCGTGCCTGGCGCTGTCTGGGCAGACACCGGTGCAGACCGTACAGACTACCTGCACACCCGCTACCGGTTGAAATCCGGCCGCGAAGCCCGTCAATCTGTACACATCGGGTGTGTACGGCGCTACGATCCGCCGCCTTTCGCAGGAGGTGCCCCATGGCACAGGCAATGCGACCCAACACCGCCGGAGGCCTTTTCGCCACGGACGGCAAACCCCACCCCCTCCAGGACGCGCTGCTCGCGGTGACCCTGGTGCTGGGCATCACGTCGTTCATCACCGCGATGTTCCACGGCCTGCACCTGCTGAGCTCGTGGACCGGCCTGCTGGGAATCGCCACCGGGGCCTACGGCCAGTGGATCTCGGAGACGACACGTGAGCGCTTCGGTCTGATCCTGGGCCTCGGCGCCGCGGGGATCGGCTTCTTCCTCGGCATGGCGCACGGCGGGCTCTTCGGCGGACTCTTCGACTGACCCGCCGGGACCCCCCTCACCCCTCCGGGACCGCGCAGGCCACCCGGCCGCCCTACAAGGCCCGGTGAAGGTGCCGTGGGCCCAGTCGGGGCGCTCGCGAGGCGCAGTAGGCTTCGGCGCGAGAGCCGGAGCCCCTGTACCCATGGGGACACACCAGCCCGAGGAGCGCCCCGAATGAGCCTGACCCTGAGGACCATCAGTCGCGAGCAGCATCTGGCGTACATCCAGAGCCTGCCGGCGGCGAGCCACATGCAGGTCCCGGCCTGGGCTGATGTGAAGGCCGAATGGCGCTCGGAGAATCTCGGCTGGTTCGACGAGCGGACCGGTGAGCTGGTCGGCGTGGGTCTGGTCCTCTACCGGCAGCTCCCCAAGATCAAGCGCTACCTCGCCTATCTGCCCGAGGGCCCGGTCATCAACTGGTTCGCGCCGAATCTGCAGGACTGGATCGAGCCGATGCTGGCGCACCTGAAGCAGCAGGGCGCCTTCTCGGTCAAGATGGGCCCGCCGGTGATCATCCGTCGCTGGGAGGCCGCCTCCATCAAGGCCGGTATCCAGAACCCGGACGTCAAGCGCCTGCGCGACATCGAGGCCGACCACATCGAACCGCGCGCCTTCGAGGTCGCCGACAAGCTGCGCCGCATGGGCTGGCAGCAGGGCGAGGACGGCGGTGCCGGCTTCGGTGACGTCCAGCCCCGCTACGTGTACCAGGTGCCGCTCGCGAACCGCTCCCTGGAAGAGGTCCACAAAAACTTCAACCAGCTGTGGCGGCGCAACATCAAGAAGGCCGAGAAGGCCGGCGTCGAGGTCGTCCAGGGCGGCTACGAGGACCTCCAGGAATGGCAGCGGCTGTACGAGATCACGGCCGTGCGCGACCACTTCCGGCCGCGCCCGCTGTCGTACTTCCAGCGCATGTGGACGGCCCTCAACACCGAGGACCCCAACCGCATGCGGCTGTACTTCGCCCGCCACAACGGCGTGAACCTGTCGGCGGCGACGATGCTGATCGTCGGCGGGCACGTCTGGTACTCCTACGGCGCCTCGGACAACATCGGCCGCGAGGTGCGGCCGTCGAACGCCATGCAGTGGCGGATGCTGCGCGACGCCTACGCGCTCGGCGCCACCGTCTACGACCTGCGCGGCATCTCCGACTCGCTGGACGAGTCCGACCACCTCTTCGGCCTGATCCAGTTCAAGGTGGGCACCGGCGGCCAGGCCGCGGAGTACCTCGGCGAGTGGGATTTCCCGCTGAACAAGCTGCTCCACAAGGCCCTCGACATGTACATGTCGCGGCGCTGACCCCGGCCCGTTCGCTTCGGCAGTTCCCCGGCTTTCCCAGACGAGCTCCCACAGTTCCCCCCACACACGACCCACCGCAGCCACGAGAAAGGTTCCAGGTCCGGCCATGGCGCTCACGCTCTACGTCGACACCGCGCGCTGGCGGGCGCACCACAAGCACGTGCAGGAGCAGTTCCCGGGGCTCGTCCCGGTCTGCAAGGGCAACGGCTACGGCTTCGGACACGAGCGGCTGGCGGAGGAGGCCACGCGACTCGGTTCGGACATGCTCGCCGTCGGCACGACCTACGAGGCCGCCCGGATCAAGGACTGGTTCGGCGGGGACCTCCTGGTGCTGACGCCCTTCCGGCGCGGCGAGGAGCCGGTGCCGCTGCCCGACCGGGTGGTGCGCTCGGTGTCGTCGATAGACGGCGTGTACGGCCTCGTGGGCGCCCGCGTGGTCATCGAGGTGATGTCCTCGATGAAGCGGCACGGCATCAGCGAGCAGGACCTGCCGCAGCTGCACGCCGCCATAGAGAACGTCCGCCTGGAGGGCTTCGCCATCCACCTGCCGCTGGACCGCACCGACGGCTCGGATGCCGTCGAGGAGGTCATCGGCTGGATGGACCGGCTGCGCGCGGCCCGGCTGCCGCTGCACACGATGTTCGTCAGCCACCTCAAGGCCGAGGAACTCGCCCGGCTCCAGCAGCAGTTCCCGCAGACCCGGTTCCGCGCCCGCATCGGCACGCGGCTGTGGCTGGGGGACCACGAGGCCACCGAGTACCGCGGCGCCGTCCTGGACGTCACCCGCGTCGCCAAGGGCGACCGCTTCGGCTACCGGCAGCAGAAGGCCGCCTCCGACGGCTTCCTGGTGGTCGTGGCGGGCGGTACGTCGCACGGGGTGGGCCTGGAGGCCCCCAAGGCGATGCACGGCGTCATGCCGCGCGCCAAGGGCGTCGCCCGCGCCGGCCTCGCCACGGTCAACCGGAACCTCTCGCCGTTCGTCTGGGCGGGCAAACAGCGCTGGTTCGCCGAGCCGCCGCACATGCAGGTCTCGATCCTGTTCGTGCCCTCGGACGCGCCGGAGCCCAAGGTCGGCGAGGAACTGGTAGCCCATCTGCGGCACACCACCACGCAGTTCGACCGCATCCTGGACCGCTGACCGACACAGCCACCGCGGCAGCCGTCGCGACGACAGCAGCCGAAAGGCCGTACACGGACCTGCCCGTGTACGGCCTTTCGAGTGACTGACACGCCGCAGCGCACACTGTTCGCTCAGAGCGAACCGCCGGTCGCCCCCTGTCCGCCCCACTGCACTCGCGAGCCCTCCTCCTCCGTCCCGAAGTGCGCCGCGTGCCGAGGGGGGTGGGCCGCGGGGCCGAACACGACGACGTCCTCGGCTCCGTCCAGCACACCGCCGGAAGGATCGTCGTCGCCGCTTCGGCGCACCGGATCGCGCTCCGGCATGAGGATGTCCCGCACGATGACGGCGCACAGATAGAGCGTTCCCAGCAGGTGCGCGGCGATGGCCCAGTGGTAGCCGTCCTGGGGCAGGCCCTTGTGGGCGTCACCGCTGGTCGTGTACGCGAGGTACATCCAGATGCCCAGGAAGTACGCCACCTCGCAGGCCTGCCAGACCAGGAAGTCCCGCCACTTCGGCCGGGCCAGCGCCGCCAGGGGGATCAGCCACAGGACGTACTGCGGCGAGTAGACCTTGTTGGTGAGGATGAACGCCGCGACGATCAGGAAGGCGAGTTGGGCGAAGCGCGGTCGGCGCGGCGCCGTCAGCGCGAGTGCGGCGACGCCCGCGCAGCACACCAGCATCAGCACCGTGGCGAGAGTGTTGACGGTCTCCGTGCTGAGCGGGTTCTTCGAGTTCTGGGCCATGATCAGCCAGAAGGAGCCGAAGTCGACGCCCCGCTCCTGGCTGAACGTGTAGAACTTCGACCAGCCCTCGAAGGCGAGCAGCATCACCGGCACGTTCACCACGAGCCATGCGACGGCCGCGCCGCCCAGAGCCGTCCCGTACTCCCGCCAGCGGCCCGCACGCCAGCACAGCACGAGCAGGGGACCCAGGAGCAGGAAGGGATAGAGCTTGGCGGCCGTGGCGAGCCCCAGGAGGACGCCGAAGGCGAGGGAACGGCCCCGCGCCCACATCAGCATCGCTGCGGCCGTCAGAGCGACCGCCAGTAGATCCCAGTTGATGGTCGCGGTCAGCGCCGCGGCGGGCGCCAGGGCGACCAGTAGGGCGTCCCAGGGACGTCGGCCGTGGGTACGGGTCACACAGACGGCGATGACGGCCGCGCACGCCATGAGCATCCCGGCGTTGACCATCCAGTACCACTGCTCCTGGTGCTGGATGCTGCCGCTGCCGGGCGTGAGCCAGGCCGCGACCTCCATGAACACGCCGGTCAGCACCGGGTACTCGAGGTACTGCATGTCGCCGGGCAGCTTGTCGAAGTACGGTACGAGCCCTTCGGAGAAACCGCGTCCCGCGTACAGGTGCGGGATGTCCGAGTAGCAGGCGTGGGTGTACTGCGAGCCGGCACCGAAGAACCAGGCGCCGTTGTAGCAGGGCGCCTTCTGGACCAGGCCGAGGGCGAACATGCCGATCGCCACGAGCGCGACGACCCGCACGGGCGTCCACCAGGAAGTCCCGAGCAGGGCACGCCGTCCCACGGGGCCGCCGATCACCTCGCTGCCGGCCGCGGCGACCTCGTCCTCCTGGGTCGGCCGCACCGGGTCGGGCTCGTGCACGCTCGCTTGCGTCGATTCTGCGCTGGGCATGTCCCACATCCTGCCGTACGAACCTGGCCGTACGCGGAGGGCCGCCGCACCCAGAGGTGCGACGGCCCATGTTTCACGTGAAACACCCGTGCCGGGCGATATGGCGGCTAACCGGTTCCTCCGAAGAAGCCCCCGTTGCCATTGCCGCGACTGGTGCCGGTATCGCCCGTCTCGGTCGTCGACGGCGTGGGCGTCACCTCGCCCGAGCCTCCGGTATCGGTGCCTCCGTTGGTGTTGCCGCCGTTCTCCTCGCAGTCGAAGTCCCAGGCGCTGCACGTCTCGGTCGCCGAGGGCGTCGGAGTCGGGCTGGACTCGGTCGGGGAGGCGCTCGGCGACTCGCTCGCCGACTGGCTGGGCGACGCCGTGACACTCGGGCTCGGGGACGGAGCGCCCACCTGGTCCGCGATCTCGCCGATCTTGGTGGCCGCCGGGAAGCCGGGGTCGGGCTGGCCCTCCAGCGCGGCCCTCATGTACTCGGTCCACACCAACGTCGGGATGTCACCACCGTGAATGGAGTCGACACCCGCCGTGCCGTTCATGGAGAGCAGCTTGTGGCTCCCCGGGTCCTCACGGAACATCGCGACCGAGGTCGACAGCTGCTGGGTGTAGCCGACGAACCAGGCCGACTTGTTCTCGTCGGTCGTACCGGTCTTGCCGGCCGCGGTGCGGCCGAGGGCCTTGGCGTTCTTGGCCGTGCCGTTCTGGATGACGTTCTCGAGGACGTCCGTGACGTTGTTCGCCACGTTCTCCGGCATCGCCTGCGTGGCCTTCGGCTTCTCGAACCCTCCGAGCTCCTGGCCGGCGTACTTCACGGCCTTCACCGAGTAGGGCGCGGTCTGCTTGCCGGAGGCCGCGAATGTCGCGTAGGCGTCGGCCATGCGGATCGCGCTGGGCGTCGAGGTGCCGAGCGCGAAGGACGGGTTGAGACCGGCGAACGACTGGTCGAGGATGCCGGACGCCTTCGCGACATCGCGCACCTTCGACATCCCCACGTCCACGCCGAGCTGGACGAACGGCGTGTTGATGGACTGCTCCATGGCCTTGCGCAGGGTGATGTATCCCCAACGGCGGTCCGTCTCGTTCTCCTGGTAGAAGATCGAGTTGTCCTTGCGCAGGTAGTAACTGCCGTCCGGCTTGCGGACCTTCAGATGGTCGTCGCCGTTGTACTTGCTCATGGGCGAGACACCGACGCCCTCGGTCTTGTACGTGCCGTGCTCCATGGCGGCGGCGAGGACGAAGGGCTTCCACGTCGAACCGACGGGCACACCGGAGGTGTCCGCGTTGTTGTTGAAGTGGTTGTTCTCGTAGCCCGCACCACCGTAGAGCGCGACGATCGCGCCGTCATTGGGCTCCACCGAGGCCGCGCCGAACTGGACGTGCTCGTCCTCCTTGCGGCTCTTCGGGTCGATGTTCTCCTTCTCGATCTTCTTGACGGCCTTGGCGAGCGCATCGACCTTGTCCTTCTCGAAGGTCGTGTAGATCTGGTAGCCGCCCTGGTCGAACTTGGCCTCGTCAATGTCGGACTTGTTCAGGACGTACTTCTTGGCCGTGTCGACCAGGTAGCTGATCTGCCCCGTCATGCCCTTGATCGCCTTGCGGCCCTGGGGCGTCGGGTACTTCTTGATCGCCTTCTGGTACTCGGCCTCCGAGATGCGCTCGTCCTTGCGCATCTCGCCGAGGATCCAGCGCCACCGCACCTCGGACCGCTCACGGTTGGCCTTGCGCGTCGCCGTCGGGTCGAGGTTCTCGTTGCCGGCCGGGTCGTAGTACGTCGGGCCCTTGAGCAGAGCGGCGAGGAAGGCGCACTCGCTCGCGTTGAGCTTGACGGCGTCCTTGCCGTAGTAGGTCTGGGCGGCGGCCTGGATGCCGTAGGCGCCGCGGCCGTAGTACGAGGTGTTCAGGTACCCCTGGAGGATCTCGTCCTTGGTGAGCTTCGTGCCCACCTTGATCGAGATGAACATCTCCTTGAACTTGCGGGAGATGGTCTGGTCCTGGCTCAGGTAGGTGTTCTTGACGAACTGCTGGGTGATGGTCGAACCACCCTGCGTGTCCCCGCCGCGTGCCATGTTGGCCAGGGCCCGGGCGATGCCCATGGGGTCGACGCCCGAGTCCTTGTAGAACGTCTTGTTCTCGGCCGAGATCACCGCGTACTGCATTTCCTTGGGGATCCGGTCGATGGTGACGTTCTGCCGGTTCTGACCGGCGCCGGTGGCGACCATCTGGCTGCCGTCGGCCCAGTAGTAGACGTTGTTCTGCGACAGCGCGGCGGCGTTCTCCTCGGAGGGGACGCCCACCATCGCGTAGCCGACGCCGACCGCGGCGACCATGCTGCCGAAGAGGAACAGGCACGCGCCGGAGACGAGCCTCCAGGACGGCATCCAGCGGCGCCACCCGTACTTGTCGTGGCGCGGATAGTCGATCAGGCGCTTGGCGCCGGGTCCCGCCGCGGCTGCGGCACGGCCCCTGCCCCGGCCCGGACCGCCGGGCGCGGCGCGCCGGCCTCCGCGTCCCGGTTCCGCCGCTCTGCGGCGCCCTCCACTGCGCTGGGCCGCACGACGGGCCTCGGCGCGGCCGCCGTACGGCCGCTCCTCGCTTCCCGTCTCGTACGAGCCGGACGGAGACCCGGTGGCGCCTCGCGGTGCCGCGCGGCGGCCGGAGGACGAGCCGGACTGACCACGTCGGGCCGCGGCACGTCCGCCTCCCTGCGGCTGCGGCGGTTTGCGACGGTGCTCGCTCATCGAACGACTACTCCTCGGGCAGGCGCACCCTTGCGCGCCTGGAAACGGCGGCTGGTTTCCGGTCCCCCCGAAGTACGGATGGTGTCGGTTGCTCATTCACCCGTACCGCACCAAGGACGATGACGCCCTCACGCGTCACTCGGTTCCCGGTGGTGTGCATGCCGCACAGACTACGCACCGCCAAAACGTGCCTGGCCCAGAAGTTCACCCCAAATCAGGCAACTCGCTTCTGATGAATCCGGGATGTGATCCCGTTCACCGTCGCCCCTCTTGTCCCGACCCGGTGGCCGTTCTATCGTCATGATGTATCGAGTCGATACATCAGCCCGGCATAAAGTCTGGTGCGAGCCGTCACGGCACGCCCGCGGCAGAGAGGAGGCGACGATGAGCCGGCGTTCCGGAATCCTCGAGTTCGCCGTACTCGGCCTGCTCCGCGAGTCCCCGATGCACGGCTATGAGCTGCGCAAGCGGCTCAACACCTCACTGGGCGTGTTCCGTGCGTTCAGCTACGGGACGCTCTACCCGTGCCTCAAGACGCTGGTCGCCAACGGCTGGTTGACCGAGGAGCCGGGAAACACCACCGAGGACGCCCTCGCCGCTCCGCTCACCGGACGCCGCGCCAAGATCGTCTACCGGCTGACGGCGGAAGGTAAGGAGCACTTCGAGGAGCTGCTCTCCCAGACAGGGCCGGACGCCTACGAGGACGAGACCTTCGCCGCGCGCTTCGCCTTCTTCGGGCAGACGTCGCGAGACGTACGCATGCGCGTGCTGGAGGGCCGCCGCAGCCGGCTGGAGGAGCGTCTGGAGAAGATGCGCGCCTCACTGGCGCGCACCAGGGAGCGCCTCGACGACTACACGCTTGAGCTCCAGCGCCACGGGATGGAGTCCGTGGAGCGCGAAGTGCGCTGGCTGAACGAGCTCATCGAGAGCGAGCGGGCCGGACGGGACCTGAGGAGTTCTGCCTCCGGGGGGTCCGCTCAGCAGGACACCACATCTGGAGCGACGGGCGGCCTGCCCCGGTCCGGGGACGATCCCCGGCCGGATACGCCCGACGACACCGCCACGTGAGAGCCGCCGAGCGGCCTCACTCGTACACACAGGGAGCAACCGGAATGGGTTCGGTTCGCGTAGCCATCGTCGGTGTGGGCAACTGCGCCGCATCGCTGGTGCAGGGAGTCGAGTACTACAAGGACGCCGACCCGGCGGCCAGGGTCCCCGGACTCATGCACGTGCAGTTCGGCGACTACCACGTCCGCGACATCGAGTTCGTCGCCGCCTTCGACGTCGACGCCAAGAAGGTCGGCCTGGACCTCGCGGACGCCATCGGCGCGTCCGAGAACAACACCATCAAGATCTGCGACGTGCCCAGCACCGGTGTGACGGTCCAGCGCGGCCACACGCTCGACGGTCTCGGCAAGTACTACCGCGAGACCATCGAGGAGTCCTCCGAGACCCCGGCCGACATCGTCCAGGTCCTGAAGGACAAGCAGGTCGACGTCCTGGTCTGTTACCTGCCCGTCGGCTCCGAGGACGCGGCGAAGTTCTACGCCCAGTGCGCCATCGACGCCAAGGTCGCCTTCGTCAACGCCCTGCCGGTCTTCATCGCCGGTACCAAGGAGTGGGCGGACAAGTTCACCGAGGCGGGCGTGCCGATCGTCGGCGACGACATCAAGTCGCAGGTCGGCGCCACCATCACGCACCGCGTCATGGCGAAGCTGTTCGAGGACCGGGGCGTCATCCTGGACCGCACGATGCAGCTGAACGTCGGCGGCAACATGGACTTCAAGAACATGCTCGAGCGTGACCGCCTCGAGTCGAAGAAGATCTCCAAGACGCAGGCCGTCACCTCCCAGATCCCCGACCGGGACATGGGCGAGAAGAACGTCCACATCGGCCCGTCCGACTACGTCGCCTGGCTGGACGACCGCAAGTGGGCGTACGTCCGCCTCGAGGGCCGCGCGTTCGGTGACGTCCCGCTGAACCTGGAGTACAAGCTCGAGGTCTGGGACTCCCCGAACTCCGCCGGTGTCATCATCGACGCCCTGCGCGCGGCGAAGATCGCCAAGGACCGCGGCATCGGCGGCCCGATCCTGTCGGCGTCCTCGTACTTCATGAAGTCCCCGCCGGTCCAGTACTTCGACGACGAGGCCCGCGAGAACGTCGAGAAGTTCATCCAGGGCACGGTCGAGCGCTAACAACCGCTCCGCCGAAGTGTGTTGAGGGTCCCCGGGTCGCACGCCCCGGGGACCCTTCCCGTATGTGAGGCTGGCCCCATGGCCGTCGTCCGTGACCTGCGTGTCCTGCTGCGCTTCCAGGGCTTCAGGCGCCTGCTCGCCGTACGGCTGCTCTCCCAGGGCGCCGACGGCGTCTACCAGGTCGCGCTCGCCGCCTACGTCGTCTTCTCCCCGGAGAAACAGGCGTCGGCCGGCGCGATCGCCTCCGCGATGGCGGTACTGCTGCTGCCCTACTCCCTCGTCGGCCCCTTCGCCGGTGTGCTGCTGGACCGCTGGCGCCGCCGCCAAGTGCTGCTGTACGGCAGTCTGCTGCGCGCCGGGCTCGCCTCCGGTACGGCCCTCCTGATGCTCGGCAACGCCCCGGACGGGCTGTTCTACGTCTCCGCGCTGTGCGTGACCGCCGTCAACCGCTTCGTCCTCGCGGGCCTGTCCGCCGCGCTGCCGCGCGTGGTCGACGCCGAGCGGCTCGTCGTCGCCAACTCCCTGTCCCCGACCGCCGGGACGCTCGCCGCGACCGCGGGCGGCGGGCTCGCCTTCGTCGTACGCATCGTGGGCGCCGACTCCGACGCCGCCGTGGTGCTGCTGGGGGCGGCCCTGTACCTGTGCGCAGGGCTGGCGTCGCTGCGCATGACGCGGGAACTGCTGGGCCCCGACCGCGCGTTGGCGCGGCCGCAGCTGACGGCGGCGGTGACCGGAGCCGCGCGTGATCTGGTCGCGGCGGTGCGTCATCTCGCCGCGCCGCCACGCCGCGAGGCGGCCTGGGCGCTCGCGGCGATGTCGCTGATGCGGTTCTGCTACGGCGCCCTGCTCGTCCTGCTGCTGATGCTCTGCCGCTACGCCCTGACGTCGGACCCGGACGAGGGGCTCGCGCTGCTGGGCCTGGCGCTCGGAGTGTCCGGCGCCGGCTTCTTCACGGCGGCCGTGGTGACGCCGTGGGCGGCCGGGCGGCTCGGGCCTGGCCGCTGGATCGCCGTGTGTGCCGGGACGGCGGCGGTTCTGGAGCCGGCCCTCGGCCTGCCGTTCGCCACGGTGCCCCTGCTGATCGCGGCGTTCCTGCTTGGCCTGACCACCCAGGGTGCGAAAATCGCCACGGACACCGTGGTGCAGGCGGCCGTCGAGGACGGCTTCCGTGGCCGGATCTTCTCCGTTTACGACGTGCTGTTCAACATCGCCTTCGTGGGCGCCGCCGGGGTGGCCGCCCTGATGCTGCCGCCGGACGGCCGCTCGGTGCCGCTGGTGATTACGGTCGCCGTTATCTACGCAGCAGTAGCTGGCGCTATGACCCGATTTGAGCGCTCGTAAGTGTCACATCAATGACACAGAGCCGCCCTCGATTGCCGGGTTGTCAGTGGCGGCCGGTAGCTTACATGCGTCTTACTCGCGCCATGTCCGCGTCACTTCTTCGCGCCATGATCGCGTCACGAACTATGTAGGGGGACCCCCAAGTGTCGACTCCGCCGCCCCAGGGCCAGAACCCGTTCGCCCAGGGCCAGCAGCCCTACGGCCAGCCCCAGGGCCAGGCCGCGTACCCGCCCCAGGGCGGCTTCCCGCAGCAGGCCGGCCAGCCGGGCTTCCAGGGCGGCGCGCCTTACGCTCCCGTCCCGCCGGAGCAGCCCCGCCGCAAGCTCAGCTTCAAGATGATCAAGAACATCGTCATCGCCGTGATCGTGATCGGCGTGGCCGTGGGTGGCTTCATCGCCAGTCGCGACGACGCCGCCCAGGCGAAGGTCGGGGACTGCATGAGCATCTCGGACCCGAACAGCACGACCGACCCGGGCCTCGAGGTTGTCGACTGCACCGACTCCAAGGCGAAGTACAAGGTCGCCGAGAAGAAGGACGGCACGTCGGACGGCTGCGACCGCACCAAGTACAGCGAGTACACCGAGAGCGGCAGCGGTGACGACTTCACCCTCTGCCTCGAGGACTACTCCGCGAAGTAGTACGGGCGACGCACGGAGGGGCGGTGTTTCACGTGAAACACCGCCCCTCCGCATGTTTCACGTGAAACATGCGCCCGCTTCTCGGCGTCAGGCCTGCTGCTCCGCCCACCACTCCTTGAGCGCGGCCACCGCCGCTTCGTGGCCCATTGGACCGTGCTCCAAGCGGAGTTCCAGCATGTGCTTGTAGGCGCTGCCCACGGCCGGGCCCGGGCCGACGCCCAGGACCTCCATGATCTGGTTGCCGTCGAGGTCCGGACGGATGGCGTCCAGCTCCTCCTGCTCCTGGAGCTTGGCGATCCGCTCCTCCAGACCGTCGTACGCACGGGAGAGGGCGGCGGCCTTGCGCTTGTTCCGCGTGGTGCAGTCGGAGCGCGTCAGCTTGTGGAGCCGGTCCAGAAGGGGGCCGGCATCCCGTACATAGCGGCGCACGGCGGAGTCGGTCCACTCACCGGTGCCATAGCCATGGAAGCGCAGGTGGAGTTCGACCAGGCGTGAGACGTCCTTCACCAGCTCGTTGGAGTACTTGAGCGCCGTCATGCGCTTCTTCGTCATCTTCGCCCCGACCACCTCGTGGTGGTGGAACGAGACCCGCCCGTCCTTCTCGAAACGACGGGTGCGCGGCTTGCCGATGTCGTGCAGCAGGGCGGCGAGCCGGAGAGTGAGGTCGGGGCCGTCGTCCTCCAGCGCCATCGCCTGCTCCAGCACGATCAGCGTGTGGTCGTAGACGTCCTTGTGCCGGTGGTGCTCGTCGCTCTCCAGGCGCAGCGCCGGCAGCTCGGGCAGTACGTGCTCGGCAAGCCCGGTGTCGACCAGCAACGCCAGTCCCTTGCGCGGATGTGCGGAGAGGATCAGCTTGTTCAGCTCGTCCCGCACCCGCTCGGCAGAGACGATCTCCAGGCGTCCGGACATCTCCGTCATGGCCGTGACGACCTCGGGGGCCACCTCGAAGTCGAGCTGAGCGGCGAAGCGCGCGGCCCGCATCATCCGAAGCGGGTCGTCGGAGAAGGACTCCTCAGGAGTGCCGGGCGTACGCAGCACCCGCTCGGCGAGGTCGTCGAGACCGCCGTGCGGGTCGATGAACCTCTTCTCGGGCAGCGCGACGGCCATCGCGTTCACGGAGAAGTCACGCCGGACCAGGTCCTGCTCGATGGAGTCGCCGTACGACACCTCGGGCTTGCGCGAGGTGCGGTCGTACGCCTCCGATCGGTAGGTGGTCACCTCGATCTGGTAGCCGTCCTTCTGCGCGCCGACCGTGCCGAAGGCGATCCCGACCTCCCAGACGGCGTCCGCCCAGGGCCGGACGATCTTCAGGACGTCCTGCGGCCGGGCATCGGTCGTGAAGTCCAGGTCGTTGCCGAGCCGGCCGAGCAGCGCGTCCCGGACCGACCCGCCGACCAGGGCGAGAGAGAACCCGGCCTCCTGGAATCGACGGGCGAGATCGTCGGCGACCGGGGCGACCCGCAGCAGTTCACTCACTGCGCGGAGCTGCGCCTGACTCAGGGCACTGGGGTTGTCTTCGTTGGCGTTCGGCACAACAGAAGAGGGTACGTGGCGCCGGGTACCGCGAGCGCACCCATTAAAGGGCACCGCCGCCTCCTCCGAACGTGCACAAGACCTGTCATCGGGACGTTCGGGAGCGCTCCTCTTTATACGCGTACATTCAGGACAGCACGATCCGCTCCCCCGATCTTGTGGAGCAGTCCGCGGCACTTCCCCTCAGCGCGCATCGTTACCATGCGTGGACGCACATTCCGACGACCACTGACGACGACGAGGGACGGGCGAGCGCGTGGCCGAGGCGGCAGACTTCCAGGGGACGAGTCCCTCTCCTGCCCGCCGGTGGCTGCGGCGCACGGGAGCCCTGCTCACGGCTGCGCCTCTGATGGCCGGTCTCCTCCAGCTGCCCGCCGCCACTCCGGCCGACGCCGCGGGCCAGGACGCCCCGCAGGCCGCGGCCGGCTCCGGCGCGGTGACCGTCTCCGTCGACACCCTCACGCCGAGCACGCCCACCGACGACGACACCCTGACGGTGTCGGGCACCGTGACCAACAAGGGCAAGCAGGCGGTCACGGACGCCCAGGTGGACCTGCGCGTGGGCGCACCGGTCGGCACCCGCTCGTCCATCGACACCGCCGCCAAGGACAGCAGCAACGTCCAGGGGACGATCGGCTCGGCGGTCGGCGGCAAGTACGTCGAGGAGTTCGCCAAGCTCTCGCCCGGCGTCGCCCGGCCCTTCAGCATCTCGGTTCCGGTCGACGAGCTGAACCTCGCCCAGGACGGCGTCTACGAGTTCGGCGTCTCCTTGTCCGGCCAGACCTCGGCGCAGCCCTGGACGCAGGTTCTGGGCGTCCAGCGGACGTTCCTGCCGTACCAGTCCGAGGAGGCCGACACCCGGACCCGCATGACGTTCCTGTGGCCGCTGATCTCCACCGTCCACATGACGGCCGAGACGGGCTCGAACGAGCAGCAGACGCCGGTCTTCCTCGACGACGACCTCGCCAAGGAGATCTCACCGGGCGGCCGCCTGGACCAGATGATCTCCCTGGGCAAGGAACTCGACGTGACCTGGGTCGTCGACCCCGACCTGCTGGCCTCCGTCGACGCCATGACGCGCACCTATCAGGTCCGCGGCGAGGACGGCACCACCCGCGCCGGCACCCATCAGGAGGTCGCCAAGCGGTGGCTCGCCGGCCTGCAGGAGGCGGTGGCCGGCAAGGAGGTCGTCGCCCTCCCGTTCTCGGACCCTGACCTGGCGTCCCTCGCGCACAACGGCACGAGCGTCCCCGGCGCGCTGAGGAACCTCAAGGAAGCCACGGACGTCGTCGCCAACACGGTCGAGCCGATCCTCCACGTGAAACCCGTCACCGACTTCGCCTGGCCGGTGGACGGCGCGATCGATCCGTCGATCGTCAAGGTCGCGACCTCCGCGGGCGCCGACAAGGTGATCGCCCGCAGCGACAGCCTCCAGGAGAGCCGGAGCCTGACGTACACGCCCTCCGCGCCCCGTCCCATCGGCGGCGGCACGACGGCGGTCGTCGCGGACGCCCGGCTGTCCACGGTGTTCCAGGGCGACCTGACGAGGGCCTCCGCGTCCACCCTCGCGGTGCAGCGGTTCCTCGCCCAGAGCCTGACCCTGAACCTCCAGACCGACAAGCAGCGCAGTGTCGTCGTCGCCCCGCAGCGCACGCCCACGGCCAGCCAGGCCCGGGCGATGGCCGAGGCCCTGACGGCTCTCAAGGACGGCACCTGGTCCGAGGCACAGGACCTCACGGCGGCCGCCTCGGCCAAGCCCGACCCGGCCGCCACGACGCAGGTCCCGTCCGCCCGCTCGTATCCGTCGGCGCTGCGCAAGCGGGAGCTGCCGCGGTCGGCCTACCAGCAGCTGGCGCGGACCGAGGGCAAGCTCGACAACTTCAAGGTCATCCTCACCAACCAGTCCCGGGTGGTGACCCCCTTCGGCCGGGCCACGAACCGCGAGATGTCCACCTCGTGGCGGGGCCGGCCCGGTGCGGCCATGTCCTTCCGCACGGGCGTGGAGATCTACCTCCAGGGCCTCGCCAAGCAGGTCAGGCTGATCGAGAAGTCGGAGACGAAGCTCTCCGGGCGCAGCGCAACGATCCCGGTGACCGTGCAGAACAACCTGGTCCAGGACGTCGACCACCTCGTGCTGCGGCTCACCTCCGTCAACCCCACCCGCCTCAAGATCGGCGGCGAGCCGTACACGGAGCAGCGCGTCACCGTATCGGGCGGCCACAGCCAGTCGGTGAAGTTCACCACGTCGGCCAACGCCAACGGCCGCGCGTCGGTGGTCGCCCAGCTGTACACGCTGGACGGCCGGAAGTACGGCGACCCCGTCAGGTTCGACGTGAAGGTCACCGAGATCACGGCCACCGTGATGCTGGTCATCGGCGGCGGTGTCCTGCTCCTCGTCCTCGCCGGCTTCCGCATGTACACCCAGCGCAAGCGCACCGCAGCCCGCGAGGCCGCCGGGAACGACGCGGACACGCCGCGCTCGGACGCCGACGGCGAGCAGAACCAGGAAGCGCCCGACGAACGTCTCGGGGAGAAGTCCGCGGAGGGCTCCCGGGCGGAGGACCCGGAGCAGCCGAGTGACCCGACACCGGACACCCCAGCGGAAAGCGCCGACCCGTCCGGCACGGGTGAGAGAGTGGACCGTTGAGGATGTCGTGGCCGGTGGGCCCGGGACGATGAGGTGGGGTAACCATGAACGCGCCGTACGACGGTGACCACGGCCGGCCCGGGGACAGCTCGGGCCACCCCGAGGGGCCGCCCCCGGAGCACGGCCAGGCGCCGGCGCAGCCGCCCGCGGACATGTACCTCCAGGACGCCTACGACCAGGACCCCTACCGGGCGCAGGATCTCGCCGCCCAGGACCCGGTCGCCGAGGCCCTCTACGACCGTGCCGCGCACCCGCCGCCGCCCCCGGGCACGTACGAGCCGCAGCAGCCGCTGTACGCCCAGCCGCCGCAGTCGCCGTACGCCCCCGACCCGCGCGTGTGGGCCCAGACGCCGCCGCCGGAGCCCGACGGCCCCACCCAGTACCTGCCGTACGGCGACGACCCCCGCACCACGCGCTACGTGGGCGTGGACGATCTGGTCACCGAGGCCGCCGAGGAGCGCCACGAGCCGGACGCCTTCGCGCACCTGTTCCGGGACCAGCAGCAGGGTGGCCACCCGGGCCCGCACCCGGGCGGCGGGTACGACCCGCAGCAGGGCGCCCCACAGCCGCCGTACCAGTCCCAGCCCTCCGTGCCAGGCCCCGCCCCGGTACCGGGCGCGGCGGCCATGATTCCGACGCCCGCGTCCGAGGTTCCCGCACCGGCGCCCGCCCCCGCCGCGGCGCCGAAGAAGGGCGGGCGCGCCGCCGGCCTGCTGAAGTCGAGTGCCGTGATGGCGGCGGGCACGATGGTGTCCCGCCTCACCGGCTTCATCCGGTCCGCGATGATCGTCTCGGCGCTGGGCCTCGCGATGCTCGGCGACACGTTCCAGATCGCCTACCAGCTGCCGACCATGATCTACATCCTGACCGTCGGCGGCGGCCTCAACTCCGTGTTCGTGCCGCAGCTCGTGCGCGCGATGAAGGAGGACGACGACGGCGGCGAGGCGTACGCGAACCGCCTGCTGACCCTCGTCATGGTCGCTCTGGCGGCACTCACCGCGGTCGCGATGTTCGCGGCGCCGCTCCTGGTCCGCATGCTGTCGAACCCGATCGCGAGCAACCCCGAGGCGAACGAGGTCGCGGTCACCTTCACCCGCTACTTCCTGCCCTCCATCTTCTTCATGGGCCTGCACGTGGTGATGGGGCAGATCCTCAACGCCCGCGGCCGGTTCGGCGCGATGATGTGGACCCCGGTCCTCAACAACATCGTGATCATCGTGACGCTGGGCATGTTCATCTGGGTCTACGGCACCGCCGGTGACTCCGGGATGAAGGTCACGAACATTCCGCCGGAGGGCCAGCAGCTCCTCGGCGTCGGCATCCTGCTCGGCCTCGTGGTGCAGGCCCTGGCGATGATCCCGTACCTGCGGGAGACCGGCTTCAGGCTGCGGCTGCGGTTCGACTGGAAGGGCCACGGCCTCGGCAAGGCCGCGATGCTCGCCAAGTGGACCATCCTCTTCGTCCTCGCCAACCAGGCGGGCGCGCTGGTCGTCACGCAGCTGGCCACGGCCTCGGCGGTGCCCAGCATCCCCGGCACCGGCTTCAGCGCCTACGCCAACGCCCAGCTGATCTGGGGCCTGCCGCAGGCCATCATCACGGTCTCCCTGATGGCCGCCCTGCTGCCACGCATCTCCCGCTCGGCCGCCGAGGACGACGCGGGCGCCGTGCGCGACGACATCTCCCAGGGCCTGCGCACCACAGCGGTCGCCATCGTGCCGGTCGCCTTCGGATTCCTCTCGCTCGGCATCCCGATGTGCACGCTGATCTTCGGCTCCTCGGGCACCGGCGCGTCCACCAACATGGGCTTCATGCTGATGGCATTCGGCCTCGGCCTGATCCCGTACTCGGTGCAGTACGTCGTGCTGCGCGCCTTCTACGCCTACGAGGACACCCGCACGCCCTTCTACAACACGGTCATCGTGGCGGCGGTCAACGCCAGTGCGTCGGCGCTGTGTTACTTCCTGATCCCGGCCCGGTGGGCGGTGGTCGGCATGGCCGCCGCGTACGGTCTGGCCTACGCGATCGGCGTGGGCGTCGCATGGAGCCGGCTGCGCAAGCGGCTCGGCGGCGACCTGGACGGCGCCCGCGTCATGCGAACGTACGCCAGGCTGTGCATCGCGTCGGTCCCGGCCGCGCTGCTCAGCGGCGCCGTCTGCTACGGCATCGGCCACTCGCTCGGCCAGGGCACGCTGGGCTCGTTCGCCGCGCTGCTGGCCGGCGGGGCCGTGCTGCTGGGGGTCTTCTTCGTCGCCGCCCGCCGCATGCGCATCGAGGAGGTCAACTCGCTGGTCGGCATGGTGCGCGGGCGTCTGGGTCGATGAGGCGGTACTGGGTAGGCGCACAACCATCGTCCGCCACCGTGTGTCGTGCATAGCGGCAGACTGTGGGCACAATTGGTTTCGGCGTCGGACGGCGCGCAACGGGTGTCGACCGGCGCGCATGGGATGGGGAGGCAGGAACGACGGTGGCGGATCGGAGCACAGCTGCCGTCGACGTGGCAGACAACAGCGGCGAGCAGTCGCTGACCGCGGAGGCGGACCAGTCCACGGCCGACGGGGTGGCCAACAACCGGGAGCGGGACACGGACAGCGACGAGGCACAGGGGGGCACCGGGGCAACGGCTGCCGGGAAGGCTTCTCCGCCCGAACTGCACAGCGGCCACAAGCTCGCCAGACGCTACCGCCTGGAGGAGTGCGTCACCCGTCTGGACGGCTTCAGCAGCTGGCGGGCCGTGGACGAGAAGCTCCGCCGCGCCGTCGGCGTCCACCTCCTGCCGGCGGACCACTCCCGCGCCCGCTCGGTCCTGGCCGCGGCCCGTTCCTCGGCCCTGCTCGGCGATCCCCGCTTCGTCCAGGTGCTCGACGCGGTCGAGGAGAACGACCTCGTCTACGTCGTCCACGAGTGGCTCCCCGACGCCACCGAACTCACCACGCTCCTCGCCTCCGGCCCGCTGGAGGTCTACGAGGCCTACCAGATGGTCAGTCAGGTGTCGGCCGCCATGGCCGCCGCCCACCGCGAGGGCCTCGCCCATCTGCGCCTGAACCCCAACGCCGTGCTGCGGACGTCGACCGGCCAGTGGCGCATCCGCGGCCTCGCCGTGAACGCCGCGCTGCGCGGCATCAGCTCCGACACCCCGCAGCGCACCGACACGGAGTCGATCGGCGCCCTGCTGTACGCCGCACTCACGCAGCGCTGGCCGTACGAGAGCGACGCCTATGGCCTGTCCGGCCTGCCCAAGGACATCGGTCTCATCGCGCCGGACCAGGTGCGGGCCGGCGTCCATCGCGGGCTGTCCGAGCTGGCCATGCGGGCGCTCGTCAACGACGGTGCCACCGCGTCCCGCCACGAATCTCCCTGCACCACGCCCGAGGAACTGGTGAAGGCGATCAGCGAGATGCCTCGCATCCGCCCGCCGGAGCCCGCGTTCACCGCCCCATCGGACTACCAGCGCACGACGTACCAGCAGGGCACGTACGGCCGTCAGGCGCCGCGTCCGGGCGTCACTCAGGCCGTCCCGGCGCCGCCGCCCCCGCTGCAGAGCCGCACCGGAAAGGCCCTGAAGTGGGCCGTCTCCGCCCTCCTCATCGCGGCTCTCGGTCTCGGCAGCTGGCAGCTGGCCGACGCGCTCATGGACCGGGGCAAGTCCGACGGCACGAACGGGACGCAGACGACGGACGGCGACGACAAGGGCAGCAAGGGCACCAGACCGGCCAAGCCGCTCACGGTCGAGGGCGCTCAGGAGTACGTCGCCAAGGGCGAGGCCCAGGCACCCGCGGACGTCGCCAACACGTACGACGGCGACGACTCGACGTACTGGCGCACCAAGCGCTACAACGAGGGTCCGACGCTCGCGCCCTACAAGCCGGGCGTGGGCATCGTCTACGACCTCGGTTCGGCGAAGAACATCTCGGCGGCGTCCTTGGGGCTCCGGTACGCCGGTGACAACACGACCGTGCGGCTCTACGCCACCGACGCGCTGTCCCCCTCGACGGGCATTGACGGTATGAAGGAGATCGGCACCGCCACCACGAGCGGAACGTCCCTCACCGTGAAGGTGCCGAAGGCCGTGAAGACGCAGTTCGTGCTGCTGTGGATCACGGCCGTGCCCAGCGCACCCGCCGACGGCTACAGCAGCGCCGGCTACAAGCAGGCCATCACCGACGTGCAGTTCAAGGGCTGACGGTTTCAGTACCGCACCAGGGGAGGGGGTCCGATGGCAGATGACGACACCGTGTACGGCGGCGTCAGCGATCAGGACCTCCTGGCTCGCCACGTAGAGGGCGACACCGACGCCTTCGGCGAGCTCGTACGGCGTCACCGCGACCGGCTGTGGGCAGTGGCCCTGCGGACGCTGGGAGACCGCGAGGAGGCCGCTGACGCGGTTCAGGACGCCCTCGTCTCCGCCTACCGCGCCGCCCACACCTTCCGGGGCCAGGCGGCCGTCACCACGTGGCTGCACCGCATCACGGTGAACGCCTGCCTCGACCGGGCCCGCAAGGCGGCCTCCCGGAAGACCGCGCCGGTGGACGACACCGAGCGCCTGGAGACTCTGCTGGAGCCGCACGAGTCGGCATCGGCGCCCGCCGAGCGCAACGATCTGCACCGCCAGCTGATCGAGGCCCTGGGCACCCTGCCTCCCGACCAGCGGGCCGCACTCGTCCTCGTCGACATGCAGGGCTACCCGGTCGCCGAGGCGGCCCGCGTCCTCGACGTGCCGACCGGCACGGTCAAGAGCCGGTGCGCCCGCGGCAGAGCGAGACTCCTGCCGCTGCTCACTCACCTCCGTCCGGGAGCCGGTGACGACGAGAAGAAGCCGGGCGGAGAACGGAACCGGACGCAGGGGACATCCGTCCCACCCGCAGCGGGGTCGCATGGATCGGGCCCGCCGACGGGTAGAGGACCGAGCGACTCAGCTGCAGTGAAGGGCGGAGGTGGGCGAGCGTGACATCGACGGACACGGCCGGGCACCCGGACGTCGCAGAGATCTCCGACCTCACCGAAGGCCTGCTCCCGCCCGCACGGACCGCAGACATACGGCGACACCTGGACGCGTGCGAGTTGTGCGCGGACGTCCACGCGTCCCTGGAGGAGATCCGGGGCCTTCTCGGCACCCTGCCCGGCCCCACCCGCATGCCTGCGGATGTCGCCGGCCGCATCGACGCCGCCCTCGCGGCGGAGGCCCTCCTCAACGCCACCGCGCCGGACCCAGCAGAGACACCCGAAACGGCCCGGCTCACGGGGGCGGACTCCCCGGCCGAGCCGTCGCACGGAACGACCGACCGCGCTTCGGACGCCGACGAGCCCACCCATGTTTCACGTGAAACAGCGCCATCGGCAGACCGCCCCGCCGGGCATGCACGCGCTGCCACTACCGGCCCCGGCCGCAAGAACCGCAAGCGGGCCGGCCGCCGCAGGATCGCCGCCCTGGGCGCTGTCTTCACCGCTGCCGCTCTAGGGCTCGGCTCGGTGCTGCTGTCCACGCTCGACGACGGCAAGCAGTCCGACGACACGGCGCAAGGGCGGCAGTCCGCGCCCGCCGACACCTTCTCCAAGGGCAAGCTGGAGAGCCAGGTCGCGAGTCTCCTCGCCAAGGACAAGCGCGAGAAGGGCGGGCCCCGGACGCCGAACAGCCTCGGAGCGGAATCCGTCCCGGAGAGCAACGAGCCGAAGGTCATGAAGGAGCCCGCGGTACCGGGCTGCGTGCGTGAGGGCATCGGACGCAATGACGTGGCGCTGGCAGCCGAAGAGGGCATCTTCCAGGGCACCGAGGCAATGCTCGTGGTCCTGCCCGACCCTGCGGACGCCACCAGAGTCACCGCCTACATCGTCGAGGCAACCTGCGTGGACCAGCCGTCGGCATCCGCCTCGGCGAAGGTCCTCCTGAAGGAGACCTACGCGCGTTCCTGAGCCCCAGGCTCCGTCTCGGGGTGTGCCCGGCCACAGCGGGAATGCGCGCCCCTTAGGATCCGTTGGGTGGGGTGAGAGTTCTGAGGAAGGCTCCCACCGGACCTAACGACGCAGTCCAGAGACGAGGAATAAGCCGTGAGCGACGTCCGAAACGTGATCATCATCGGCTCCGGGCCCGCCGGCTACACGGCGGCGCTCTACACCGCGCGCGCGTCGCTGAAGCCCTTGGTGTTCGAGGGTGCCGTCACCGCAGGTGGCGCCCTGATGAACACCACCGAGGTCGAGAACTTCCCCGGCTTCCAGGAAGGCATCATGGGCCCTGAGCTCATGGACAACATGCGGGGCCAGGCCGAGCGCTTCGGTGCCGAGCTCATCCCGGACGACATCGTCTCCGTCGACCTGGCCGGTGAGATCAAGACCGTTACGGACACCGCCGGAACCGTGCACAAGGCGAAGGCCGTCATCGTCGCGACCGGCTCCCAGCACCGCAAGCTCGCGCTGCCGAACGAGGACGCCCTCTCGGGCCGGGGCGTCTCCTGGTGCGCCACCTGTGACGGGTTCTTCTTCAAGGACCAGGACATCGCCGTGGTCGGTGGCGGCGACACCGCGATGGAGGAGGCCACGTTCCTCTCCCGGTTCGCCAAGTCCGTGACCGTCGTCCACCGCCGTGACACCCTGCGCGCTTCCAAGGCGATGCAGGAGCGCGCGTTCGCCGACCCGAAGATCTCGTTCATCTGGGACAGCGAGGTCGCCGAGATCCAGGGCGACCCGAAGCTCTCGGGCCTGAAGCTGCGCAACCTCAAGACCGGTGAACTGTCCGACCTCGCGGTCACGGGCCTGTTCATCGCGATCGGCCACGACCCGCGTACGGAACTCTTCAAGGGCCAGCTTGAGCTGGACGAGGAGGGTTACCTCAAGGTCGACGCCCCCTCGACCCGTACGAACGTGACCGGTGTCTTCGCCGCCGGTGACGTGGTCGACCACACCTACCGTCAGGCGATCACCGCGGCCGGCACCGGCTGTGCCGCCGCCCTCGACGCCGAGCGCTTCCTCGCCGCCCTCGCGGACGAGGAGCCGGCCGAGCCCGAGAAGACCGCTGTCTGACCCTCTCTACCCGCCCCGCGCACCAACCAGTTAAGGAGCCCAGCCGTGGCCGGCACCCTGAAGAATGTGACGGACGATTCCTTCGAGCAGGACGTCCTCAAGAGCGACAAGCCCGTCCTGGTGGACTTCTGGGCCGCTTGGTGCGGTCCGTGCCGTCAGATCGCTCCGTCCCTCGAGGCCATCGCCGCCGAGTACGGCGACAAGATCGAGGTCGTCAAGCTCAACATCGATGAGAACCCGGGTACGGCCGCCAAGTACGGCGTCATGTCCATCCCGACCCTGAACGTCTACCAGGGTGGCGAGGTCGCCAAGACCATCGTCGGTGCGAAGCCGAAGGCCGCCATCGTGCGCGACCTTGAGGACTTCATCGCCGAGTGACGCCGTCGAGACGCCCCAGGCGCTCGCGGAGACGATGTTTCACGTGAAACATGAATGGGCCGATCCATCCGGGTCGGCCCATTCGCATGCCCGGTGCCGTCAGAGCGGCCTGAGCGCCGGCTCTTTCTGCACGGCGCCGAGAAGCCGGTCGATCGCCAGCTCCACGTCTTCCTTCCAGGACAGCGTCGACCTCAGCTCCAGCCTCAGCCGGGGATACGTCGGATGCGGCCGGACGGTCTTGAAGCCCACCGCCAGCAGATGATCGGCGGGCAGCACACAGGCCGGTTCCTTCCAGCGGGCGTCCCCGAACGCCTCGATCGCCTTGAAGCCCCGCCGCAGAAGATCCTTGGCGACCGTCTGGACCATCACCCGTCCCAGTCCCTGCCCCTGGTAGCCCGGCATGATGAACGCGGTCATCAGCTGAACGGCATCGGGCGAAACAGGGCTCGTGGGGAACGCCGTCGAGCGCGGGACGTAGGCGGGCGGAGCGTAAAGCACAAAGCCCACGGGCACATCGTCGACGTAGACGACCCGGCCGCAGGATCCCCAGTCCAGCAGGACGGCGGAAATCCAGGCCTCCTTCTCCAGTGCGGGTGTGCCCGCCTTTACCGCTGCCTCACCGCTGACGGGATCCAGTTCCCAGAAGACGCATGCCTGGCAGCGCTTGGGAAGGTCCTGAAGGTTGTCCAGCGTGAGCGGTACGAGCCGACGCCCCATGAAGGCTGTTCCTCGCTTCCTTCGCCCGCGGCCACACGGGCGGCCGTCAGAGCACTCCGTTCCTTGAGCAGACCGCCAAGGAACCCGCCGACCACGCCGAGCCCCAGGCCGGCGCTCACCAGTCCGGTGCGGCTCATCGTTCGCATGGCCCCTGCCTCCCTCTAGACGTACTGCCAGGTGGATGCGCCATACCGTTCGCATCGTATCCACGATGCGTTTCCGTCGATACCGACAGAAAGCAAAAGGCGGGCCGCTTTCCGGTACACACCGGACACGGCCCGCCCTGTCGGCCGGTGGAGCGGATTCACCGCTCCACCGACCGGTGACTCAGGACTCCGTCTCCTCCGAGTCATCCTCCGCCAGTCCCTTCTGCAGGACCGGTCCCTCACCGGGAGCGAGCGAGCTGAGGATCCGCTCCAGATCCTCCATCGAGGCGAACTCGACGGTGATCTTGCCCTTCTTCTGACCCAGGTCGACCTTCACCCGCGTCTCGAAGCGGTCGGAGAGCCGCGTCGCGAGGTCGCTCAGCGCCGGGGAGACCCGAGCGCCGGCCCTCGGTCCCTTGGCCCGCTGAGGCTTCTGCGGGCGGGACCCCATGAGGGTCACGATCTCCTCGACGGCCCGCACCGACAGCCCTTCGGCCACGATCCGGTGAGCGAGGCGGTCCTGCTCCTCCGAGTCCTCCACGGACAGCAGCGCACGCGCATGACCGGCGGAGAGCACCCCGGCGGCCACCCGACGCTGAACCGACGGAGACAGCTTCAGCAGACGCAGGGTGTTGGAGACCTGCGGGCGGGAACGACCGATGCGGTCCGCCAGCTGGTCGTGCGTGCAGTTGAAGTCCCTCAGCAACTGGTCGTAGGCGGCTGCCTCTTCCAGCGGGTTCAGCTGAGCCCGGTGCAGGTTCTCCAGCAGCGCGTCCAGGAGGAGCTTCTCGTCATCCGTGGCCCGCACGATCGCCGGGATCGCCTCCAGACCGGCCTCACGGCAGGCCCGCCAGCGACGCTCGCCCATGATGAGCTCGTAGCGCCCGGGCCCCATCTGCCGTACGACGACGGGCTGGAGGAGACCGACCTCCTTGATGGAGGTCACGAGTTCCTGCAACGCGTCCTCGTCGAAGACCTCACGCGGCTGGCGTGGGTTCGGCGTGATGGCGTCGAGCGGAACCTCGGCGAAGTGCGCGCCCATGGGAGCCGCAGGCAGCTCCACGCTCGCCGGCGATTCCTCTGTTTCACGTGAAACAGGTAGCTGAGGCAGCGTCGCCACCTTGGCCGCGGCCACGCCACGCTCGGTCGTCAGAACCGGTACGCCGACGGGCGACGAGGAGGCGGCGCCCCCCGCCGCGGCCGGAGCCACCGTCTTCTCTGTCGGGGCAGCAGGGATCAGCGCGCCAAGACCACGGCCCAACCCCCTCCGTCGCTCGCTCACTGAATCCCCTCCACCAGGTTCGGATCATTCTGTGCGCCGACGTGGGCGTTCGACGCGTCATAGCTGACGCCGGCGCCCCGTAGCGCGATTTCTCGTGCCGCCTCAAGATAGGACAGGGCACCGCTCGATCCAGGATCGTAAGTCAGTACCGTCTGCCCGTAGCTCGGCGCCTCGGAGATACGGACGGAGCGCGGGATGCTCGTCCGCAGTACCTCGTCGCCGAAGTGGTTGCGCACCTCGTCCGCGACCTGGGACGCGAGCCGCGTCCGGCCGTCGTACATGGTGAGCAGGATGGTCGACACATGCAGCGTGGGGTTGAGGTGGCCCCGCACCAAGTCGACGTTGCGTAGCAGTTGCCCCAGGCCCTCCAGCGCGTAGTACTCGCACTGGATGGGAATGAGAACCTCCTGGCCCGCGACCAACGCGTTGACCGTGAGCAGACCGAGCGAGGGCGGGCAGTCGATGAGGACGTAGTCCAGCGGCTGCTCGTACGCCTGGATCGCACGCTCCAGCCGGCTCTCCCGCGCCACCAGGGATACCAGCTCGATCTCCGCACCGGCGAGATCGATCGTGGCAGGGGCGCAGAAGAGTCCCTCGACATCGGGGACCGGCTGAACGACTTCCGAGAGCGGCTTGCTGTCGATCAACACGTCGTAGATGGACGGGACTTCGGCGTGGTGGTCGATACCCAAGGCAGTGGACGCGTTGCCCTGAGGGTCGAGGTCGATGACCAGGACACGGCCGCCATGCAGAGCCAGCGATGCGGCAAGGTTGACGGTCGTCGTCGTCTTGCCCACACCGCCCTTCTGGTTGGCGACCACGATGACCCGGGTCTGCTCGGGCCGCGGCAGGCCCTCGCCGGCGCGGCCCAGAGCCTCCACCGCCAGTTGGGCAGCACGACCGATGGGAGTGTCGTCCATTGGAGGCGGTGTTTCACGTGAAACATCCGCCCCCATCGACTCGGTACGGGGACCGGGGACCGGATCGGTCATCGGTCCCGCGATGTTGGCGTCGGACCGCAAGGATTCACTCTCCTCGACTTCAGGCTCGCGATGAACAGAGCCTCCCATGCCTTCGGGGTCGCGAACCAGTGAGGCCTGGCGTTCTGTGGAGAAATCCACCTCTGTGGACAACTCCGTGACCTCCACGGGGGACGGAAGGCCGTCAGAAGTGGAGTTTTGCTCACGGGATCCGAGGGATCCCAGAGGCTTCCGATCTCGGGGTTCGGCCGCAGCGCGGCCTCGACTGATGATGCCGTGCAACAGTGAGCGACGTTTCACGTGAAACACGATGCACAGCAGCCGAGACCGGATTGCCGCGACACTCCGGATTACATGGGTTTGGCAGCTTGTGTGGAGTAGGGAAGTCAGCCGCGACGGCGGCGCGCACGCCCCGTCCGGGCGGCCTTGGCCCGCTTGGCGGCGAAGCGCACACCGCCCGGACTCTCGCCCACCTCGACCCGCACGACGGTCGACATCGGATCGACCACGCCCTCACCGACATGAAGGATCGACGTCTCCACCGCACCGAGCTTGCTCAGTGCGGTGGCCGCGCTCTTGAGTTCCTCCTCGGCGGTGTCACCCTTGAGCGCGAGCATCTCTCCGTACGGGCGCAGCAGCGGGATGCCCCAGGTGGCCAGGCGGTCCAGCGGCGCCACGGCGCGTGCCGTAACCACATGGACCGGTGGGAGCTTGCCCATGACCTCCTCGGCACGACCGCGCACGACGGTCACATGGTCCAGGCCGAGCAGTTCCACGACCTCGGTGAGGAAGTTCGTGCGCCGCAACAACGGCTCCAGGAGCGTGATCTTCAGGTCCTCGCGGACCAGCGCGAGAGGGATTCCGGGCAGGCCGGCACCGGAGCCGACATCGCACACCGTCACGGCCTCGGGCACGACCTCCGAGAGCACCGCGCAGTTCAGCAGGTGCCGCTCCCACAGGCGGGGCACTTCGCGTGGGCCGATGAGCCCTCGCTGCACACCTGCCTCGGCGAGCAGCTCCGCGTAGCGGACCGCGTCGGCGTACCGATCGCCGAACACCTCACGCGCCTGCTCGGGAACAGGGGGAAGCTCCGCTGCCTCCGTCACGGGGGACCGTCCTTCCGTACGACGTCGGCGTGGACGCCGACACCAGAACCACCAGAACTATCAGGCTGACAAAGTTCGGCCCCGCCTGCGCAACAGACGGGGCCGGAGGAACAGGGGACCGTTCAGGCGGGAAGCACGACGACGAAGCGCTGCGGCTCCTCGCCCTCGGACTCGCTGCGCAGGCCGGCGGCCTTGACCGCGTCGTGCACGACCTTGCGCTCGAACGGCGTCATGGGGTCCAGCTTGACGGGCTCGCCGTTGTTCTTGGCGTCGGCGGCGGCCTTGGCTCCCAGCTCGGAGAGCTCGGCACGCTTACGGGCCCGGTAGCCCCCGATGTCCAGCATCAGCCGGCTGCGGTCACCGGTTTCCCGGTGCACGGCCAGACGCGTGAGCTCCTGGAGCGCCTCCAGCACCTCGCCGTCCCGGCCGACCAGCTTCTGCAGGTCACGGCTGCCCGTGTCGCTGATGATCGAGACGGAGGCACGGTCGGCCTCGACGTCCATGTCGATGTCGCCGTCGAGGTCTGCGATGTCGAGCAGACCCTCCAGGTAGTCCGCCGCGATCTCGCCCTCTTGCTCCAGGCGGGACAGGGTGTCTGCACCCTCGGCAGCGGCGGAGGTGGTGCCTTCCGTCACGGGATGGACTCCTTCTTACTTCTTGGACGGGGACTTGGGCCGCTGCGGACCCTTGCGCTGACCGGACTGGGCCTTGCTGCGGCCGCCGGATCCGGCCTTCTTCGCGCCGCCGGCGGGGGCGGGCTTGGTGTCCTCGGGGCTCTCGGACTTGGTCAGCGACGTCTTGGTCTCGGCCTCGGCTGCCACCTTCGCGGCCTGACGCTGGGCCTTGGTCTGCCGCTTGGGCTGCTGACGCCTGGGCGTGGCGCTGGCCGGCGTACCGTCCTCGGTCTCGGCGACGGCCGTGGCCTCGCTCTTCACGACGCTGCCGTCGGGCTGGGCCGCCAGGCCCGCCTTGCTCAGGCCGTTGATGAACTTGCGCTCGAACTCGTTGCGGTCGCGGCCCTTGGCGACGATGGCCTTCACGATGGCGCGCTCGCTGCGGCGGCGGACCTTGCCGTGGTTCGTGACGTGCTTGTAGAGGCGGTCCAGGTAGGCGGCCTGGGCCTTGGAACCCGGGGTCGGGTTGTTGTGGATGACGTACATCTGCTGGCCCATGGTCCACAGGTTGGTGGTCAGCCAGTAGACGAGGACACCGACCGGGAAGTTGATGCCGAAGACGGCGAACATGATCGGGAAGATGTACATCAGCATCTTCTGCTGCTGCATGAAGGGCGTCTTCACCGTGGTGTCGACGTTCTTCGTCATCAGCTGACGCTGCGTGTAGAACTGCGACAGCGACATCAGGATGATCATGACCGCGGTGACGATCCGGACGTCGGTGAGCGAGGAGCCGAGCGCCTCGACCTTCGACGAGCTGTCCGTGAACTTCACCGCCAGCGGGGCACCGACGATGTGCGCCTTCTGCGCGCTCTCCAGCAGACGCTCGTTGATCACGCCGACGGTGTCGTTCGACGCGATGCTGTTCAGCACGTGGTACAGAGCGAAGAAGAACGGCGACTGCGCCAGGATGGGAAGGCACGAGGAGAGCGGGTTGGTGCCCGTCTCCTTGTAGAGCTTCATCATCTCTTCGGACTGGCGCTGTTTGTCGTTCTTGTAGCGCTCCTGGATCTTCTTCATCTCCGGCTGGAGCGTCTGCATGGCGCGCGTCGCCTTGATCTGCTTCACGAACAGCGGGATCAGGCAGATGCGGATCAGGATCACCAGGGACACGATCGACAGGCCCCAGGCCCACCCGGAGTCAGCGCCGAAGAGGGCGCCGTACACCTTGTGGAACTGGACGATGACCCAGGAGACCGGTGTCGTGATGAAGCTGAAGAGGCTGGCAATCGTGTCCACTAATCATGCTCCTTGCGCATGGGACGAGGTCTCTGCGGCCGGGCTCGAGGGAGCCTGCCCCTCGGTGGCCGGTTCGGCGGCGGAGTGCCCGCCCTTGCGTGCCCGCCAGGCGTCACGCAGCATTTCGTGCCACCGCGGACGCTTGCGCGGCGGAACATGGTCCACCCCGCCGAGCGACCACGGATTGCACCGCAGGAGGCGCCAGGCGGTGAGGGCCGTTCCCTTGATCGCACCGTGCCGGTCGATGGCCGTGTAGCCGTAGTGGGAACACGACGGGTAGTACTTGCAGACCGGCCCCAGCAGCGGACTGATCGTCCACTGGTACAGCTTGATCAGAGCCAGCAGCGGGTACTTCATCGCGCGCCCCCTCCCAGCAGCCGCTCCACGGCGGCGTCCAGGTCTCGGGCCAGCTGTGCATGGTCAGCGTCACCCGCACCGGGCAGCGCTCGTACGACTACCAGGCTACCGGGGGGAAACAGGTCGACTCGATCGCGCATCAGATGACGAAGTCTGCGCTTCACCTTGTTGCGCACCACCGCGCCGCCCACGGCCTTGCTCACGACGAAACCCGCACGCGTCGGGGGAGCGCTCTCCCCAGGCGCGTGCGGGTCCGTGGCACCGCTACGAAGATGGACGACGAGGCTCGGGCGGCCAGCCCTGCGACCCCGTCGTACCGCGGTCGCGAAGTCCTCGCGCCGCCTCAGCCGGTTCTCGGTGGGCAGCACGACGTCATGACCTGACCGGGATCAGGCGGACAGACGGGCGCGACCCTTGCTACGGCGGGACGCGAGAATCGCGCGGCCGGCACGGGTGCGCATACGCAGCCGGAAGCCGTGGGTCTTCGCGCGACGACGGTTGTTCGGCTGGAAGGTGCGCTTGCTCACTCGGGGGCTCCAGTAAGAAATCGATGTTTTGCGGGTGCCGTCCTGGCTGTCACCGTGCGCCCACGAGTAGCTCGCGTTACGCCCGTGTGCACCGCTTACCGATCACCCGCGTGATCTGTGCCCATCGGAGGCAGGCGGCAGCAGCCATCGACAACTCGACCTGGTTACGGTACGCGCGGCTACGCCATTCGGTCAAACCAAGGGTCACTGCGAGACACTGTCCACAGCCTGGGGACAACAACTTGAACCGTAGCCGCCGCCCTGACTACCGTGACTGGACTCCGATTCGTTCCCTTGTCCCCTGCCCCAGCGGGTTTGCCCCCGCCGACCCTCCCGAATCACATCCCGACCCGTCCCGCGAACCACACGTTCGAGGGACCCCGTGAGAGAGCGTGCCCTGTGGCTGACGTACCTGCCGATCTTGCCGCAGTGTGGCCACGCGTACTGGAGCAGCTACTCGGTGAGGGCCGTGGCCAGGGTGTGGAGGTGAAGGACGAACACTGGATCCGGCGCTGCCAGCCGCTCGCGCTGGTCGCCGACACCGCCCTGCTCGCCGTCCCCAACGAATTCGCGAAGGGCGTGCTCGAGGGCCGCCTCGCGCCCGTCGTCAGCGAGACGCTGAGCCGCGAGTGCGGCCGGCCGATCCGCATCGCGATCACCGTCGACGACTCCGCCGGCGAGCCCGCGCCGGCACCCGCCCGCCCGCAGCCGCGCTACGACGAGCCCGAGCTCCCCTCCTCCGGCGGCGGCCAGGGCCGGGACGGCTACGACCAGAGCCGCGGCGACGGCCACGACCAGGGTGGCCGCGACAGCCGCGAGCGCGACGGCTACCAGGGATACGGCCGCCACCGCGCCGAGCCGCGCCCGTCCGGCGACCAGCTGCCGACCGCCCGGCCCGCTTACCCCTCGGAGTACCAGCGCCCCGAGCCCGGCTCCTGGCCGCGGCCCTCGCAGGACGACTACGGCTGGCAGCAGCAGCGGCTCGGCTTCCCCGAGCGCGACCCCTACGCGTCGCCGTCGCAGGACTCGTACGGTTCCTCGCAGGACAACTACGGCCCTCCCGGCCACGACGCCTACGGCGCGCCGTCCCAGGACGGATACCGCCCGTCCTCCCAGGACTCCTACGGCTCCCCGTCGCACGAGTACCGCCCGCAGCCGATGGACCGCGGGGGCTACGACGGGCAGCGGGGCGAGTACGAGCAGTCACGCGGCGACTACGACCAGCGCGACGCCCGCCGCGACCTGCCCGAGCCGCAGCCCGGCTCCGGGCACGTGCACCGCGGCGGCCCCGTCGGCCCGAACCTGCCGACCACCGGCGCGCCCGGCCCGCTGGCCGCGCAGCCCGCGCCGGCGACCGGCCCCGGCGAGCCGACCGCGCGGCTGAACCCGAAGTACCTCTTCGACACGTTCGTCATCGGCGCCTCCAACCGGTTCGCGCACGCGGCGGCGGTGGCCGTCGCCGAGGCGCCGGCGAAGGCGTACAACCCCCTGTTCATCTACGGGGAGTCGGGGCTCGGCAAGACGCACCTGCTGCACGCGATCGGGCACTACGCGCGCAGCCTCTACCCGGGCACGCGCGTGCGGTACGTGAGCTCGGAGGAGTTCACCAACGAGTTCATCAACTCCATCCGGGACGGCAAGGGCGACAGCTTCCGCAAGCGGTACCGCGAGATGGACATCCTGCTCGTCGACGACATCCAGTTCCTGGCGGACAAGGAGTCGACGCAGGAGGAGTTCTTCCACACGTTCAACACCCTGCACAACGCGAACAAGCAGATCGTCCTCAGCAGTGACCGGCCGCCCAAGCAGCTGGTCACGCTGGAGGACCGGCTGCGCAACCGCTTCGAGTGGGGCCTGATCACCGACGTCCAGCCGCCCGAGCTGGAGACGCGCATCGCGATCCTGCGGAAGAAGGCGGTCCAGGAGCAGCTCAACGCCCCGCCGGAGGTGCTGGAGTTCATCGCGTCCCGGATCTCGCGGAACATCCGTGAGCTGGAGGGCGCGCTCATCCGGGTGACGGCCTTCGCGTCGCTCAACCGGCAGCCGGTGGACCTGGGTCTGACGGAGATCGTCCTCAAGGACCTGATGCCGGGCGGCGAGGACTCGGCGCCGGAGATCACGTCCACGGCCATCATGGGCGCGACCGCCGACTACTTCGGCCTCACGGTCGAGGACCTGTGCGGCACCTCGCGCGGGCGCGCGCTGGTGACGGCCCGCCAGATCGCCATGTACCTGTGCCGCGAGCTGACGGACCTGTCGCTGCCGAAGATCGGCGCGCTGTTCGGCGGCCGGGACCACACGACGGTCATGCACGCCGACCGCAAGATCCGCAATCTGATGGCCGAGCGCCGTTCCATCTACAACCAGGTGACGGAGCTGACGAACCGCATCAAGGCGGGCTGACGGCCGCGGAGTTATGCCTTTGAAGGCGCCCCTGGAGGAGATCCGGGGGCGCCTTTCCCGTACCGCGCGATCCCGCCGCCGTGACGGCACCCCTGGCTGCCTGGCCCGGGCGACCGGCCCGGGCACCAGCCCGACGGCCACCATGACGGCCACTGGACGCTCCATGACACCTGCCGGGCGCCCCTGGCACCCACGGGACGTCCCTGACAGCCGCCGGAACGTCCTCCGGCCGTCGCCGAGACCCCCTCCGGTCGCCGTCGCGCTGCCCCTGCCGCGCCCGCTCGGGTCTCGACGCCGTGACCCCCTGTTCGATTAGCCGCCGGGTTACGGTCTCCCTCCACAGTCTCGGCGACTTTCTCGCGTCCACATGCTGGGGACCGGGAAGTTGTCCCGATCCTGTCCACAGGGCACGGTGGTGAAAGATCATCAGGCCAGGTCAACCGCCTGTGGATTGGTGGACGGACGATCTCCACAGCTTGTGGACGAAGAGTTGGTCCACAGGCTGTGCACGGAGTTGTCCACGGGCAACCCACAGGCCGGGGCCGGTTGTCCCCAGTGATCGCGGGCTTCTCCACATGCCTGTCCACTGTTCGGCAACGCGACGCGTCTCCTCACCGGGTCGAGTGAAAGGCGTCACACAAAGGTGCCGGGTTGGGCTGTGGGAAAGGTGGGTAAAGCTGGGGACGGCACTGGGGAGAACTCGCCCGGTCCTGTGCACGGGGTGTGCAGAACTTTCCGTTCTCCACAGAAACCCCTGGTTGTCCACCGCCGCCGCCCACAGGACCCGTGGACAAAATTGTGGCCCTGAGCTGGGAAAACGTGGTTATCCACGGTATCCACAGGCCCTACTACTACTCCCGACCATAGAGAGCCAGGAATTCGTTTCGAAGCGGGTCCTGTGCACAACTCGCCGTCTCGAGCCCGGCTGCCCGTCGGTACGACTTGACCCCGAGGGGCACCTACTGTCAGTGCGGTGCGTCAGACTGGTCCCCGGTGTCCTTCCCGTCACAGGAGACGACGACACCGAGACAGACGACGAAGGCGAAGCAGGGCGAGAACGCCGGCAACAGCAGGAGGCGGCTTAGGTGAAGATCCGGGTGGAACGCGACGTACTCGCGGAGGCAGTGGCCTGGGCGGCGCGCAGCCTCCCGGCCCGTCCGCCGGCGCCTGTCCTCGCCGGCCTGCTCCTGAAGGCCGAGGACGGGGCGCTGAGCCTGTCCAGCTTCGACTACGAGGTCTCGGCGCGGGTGTCCGTGGAGGCGGAGGTCGAGGAGGACGGCACGGTGCTCGTCTCCGGCCGCCTGCTCGCCGACATCTCGCGCGCCCTCCCCAACCGGCCGGTGGAGATTTCCACAGACGGTGTACGGGCGACGGTGGTGTGCGGCTCCTCGCGGTTCACACTCCACACCCTCCCTGTGGAGGAGTACCCGGCCCTGCCCCAGATGCCGAACGCGACGGGCACGGTCCCGGGCGAGGTCTTCGCGTCGGCCGTGCAGCAGGTCGCCATCGCCGCCGGCCGCGACGACACGCTCCCCGTCCTCACCGGTGTCCGCATCGAGATCGAGGGCGACACGGTGACGCTGGCGTCCACCGACCGCTACCGCTTCGCGGTCCGCGAGTTCCTGTGGAAGCCGGAGAACCCGGAGGCGTCCGCGGTCGCCCTGGTGCCCGCCAAGACCCTGCTGGACACGGCCAAGGCGCTGACCAGCGGCGACCAGGTGACCCTTGCGCTGTCCGGCTCGGGCGCCGGTGAGGGCCTGATCGGTTTCGAGGGCGCCGGCCGCCGCACGACGACGCGTCTGCTGGAGGGCGACCTCCCGAAGTACCGCACGCTGTTCCCGACGGAGTTCAACAGCGTCGCCGTCATCGAGACCGCGCCCTTCGTGGAGGCCGTCAAGCGCGTGTCCCTCGTCGCCGAGCGCAACACCCCGGTGCGGCTCAGCTTCGAGCAGGGCGTGCTCATCCTGGAGGCCGGCTCCAGTGACGACGCACAGGCTGTGGAAAGGGTCGACGCCCAGCTGGAGGGCGACGACATCTCGATCGCCTTCAACCCGACCTTCCTGCTGGACGGCCTGAGCGCGATCGACTCGCCGGTGGCCCAGCTGTCGTTCACGACGTCCACGAAGCCCGCGCTGCTGAGCGGCAAGCCAGCGCTGGACGCCGAGGCGGACGAGGCCTACAAGTACCTGATCATGCCGGTGCGCCTCAGCGGCTGACGACGGTCCCGGCCGGTTGTCCACAGCGCCCCCGGGCCGGTGGACAACCGGGCCCACCGGGCGAAGCCGCAGGTCGGGGCGTACGTATGAGCGCGTATGCCCACAGGTGTGCGTCACCGTCCGGGTTTAGGCTCGGACACAGGTACGGAAGTGCCGTAACGCCACCTCGCACACCTTAAGGACGCAACTGATGGAGCTCGGTCTCGTCGGCCTCGGCAAGATGGGCGGCAACATGCGCGAGCGGATCCGCCGCGCGGGCCACACCGTCGTCGGATACGACCGCAACCCGGACCTCGCCGATGTCCACAGCCTCGAAGAGCTTGTGGGCAAGCTCAAGGGCCCGCGCGTGGTCTGGGTGATGGTCCCCGCCGGCGAGGCCACCCAGTCCACGATCGACGAGCTCGCGGAGCTGCTGGAGCCCGGCGACGTGGTCGTGGACGGCGGCAACTCCCGCTGGACCGACGACGAGAAGCACGCCGGGGAGCTGGCCGCCAAGGGCATCGGCTTCGTCGACTGCGGCGTCTCCGGCGGCGTCTGGGGCCTGGAGAACGGCTACGCGCTGATGTACGGCGGCGACGCGGAGAACGTCGCCAAGGTGCAGCCGGTCTTCGACGCGCTCAAGCCGGAGGGCGACTTCGGCTCGGTGCACGCCGGCAAGGTCGGCGCCGGGCACTTCGCCAAGATGGTCCACAACGGCATCGAGTACGCCATGATGCAGGCCTACGCCGAGGGCTGGGAACTGCTGGAGAAGGTCGACTCCGTGACCGACGTCCGGGAGGTCTTCCGCTCCTGGCAGGAGGGCACCGTCATCCGCTCCTGGCTGCTCGACCTCGCGGTCAACGCCCTCGACGAGGACGAGCACCTCGACAAGCTCCGGGGCTACGCACAGGACTCCGGCGAGGGACGCTGGACCGTGGAGGCCGCGATCGACAACGCGGTGCCGCTGCCCGCGATCACCGCCTCCCTCTTCGCGCGGTTCGCCTCCCGGCAGGACGACTCGCCGCAGATGAAGATGATCGCGGCGCTGCGCAACCAGTTCGGCGGCCACGCGGTCGAGAAGAAGTAGTCCACGGTCCCCGGCCGGCCCGGCAGCCCAGCTGCCACCGGCCGGGGCACAGCAAGCAGTCACCTAGAGGTTCTGGGGGAGGTCGGCGAACGATCATGCACGTCACGCATCTGTCGCTGGCCGACTTCCGTTCCTACCCCCGGGTCGAGGTCCCGCTCGACCCGGGCGTGACCGCGTTCGTCGGGCCCAACGGTCAAGGCAAGACGAACCTCGTCGAGGCGGTCGGCTATCTCGCCACCCTCGGCAGCCACCGCGTCTCCTCCGACGCGCCGCTGGTCCGCATGGGCGCCGACCGCGCGATCATCCGCGCCCAGGTCCGGCAGGGCGAGCGGCACCAACTGGTCGAGCTGGAGCTGAACCCGGGCCGCGCCAACCGCGCCCGCATCAACCGGTCCACGCAGGTCAGACCGCGCGACGTGCTCGGCATCGTACGGACCGTGCTGTTCGCGCCCGAGGACCTCGCCCTGGTCAAGGGCGACCCCGGTGAGCGCCGCCGCTTCCTCGACGAGCTGATCACGGCCCGCTCACCGCGTATGGCGGGCGTCCGCTCCGACTACGACCGCGTCCTCAGGCAGCGCAACACCCTGCTGAAGTCGGCCGCGCTGGCCCGCCGGCACGGCGGTCGCACCATGGACCTGTCCACCCTCGACGTCTGGGACCAGCACCTGGCCCGCGCGGGCGCCGAACTGCTCGCCCAGCGTCTCGACCTGATCGCCACGATCCAGCCGCTCGCCGACAAGGCGTACGAGCAACTGGCCCCCGGCGGCGGCCCGGTCGCCCTGGAGTACAAGCCGTCCGCCCCGGGCGAGGCACACACGCGTGACGACCTCTACGAGCAGCTCATGGCGGCGCTCGCCGAGGCGCGCAAGCAGGAGATCGAGCGGGGCGTCACGCTGGTCGGCCCGCACCGGGACGACCTGCTGCTCAAGCTCGGCCAGCTGCCCGCGAAGGGCTACGCCTCGCACGGCGAGTCCTGGTCCTACGCGCTCGCCCTGCGGCTGGCCTCCTACGACCTGCTGCGCGCCGAGGGCAACGAGCCGGTGCTCGTCCTGGACGACGTGTTCGCCGAGCTGGACACCCGCCGCCGCGAGCGCCTCGCCGAACTGGTCGCGCCCGGCGAGCAGGTGCTGGTGACCGCCGCGGTCGACGACGACGTTCCGCACGTACTGGCGGGGGCGCGGTTCGCGGTGGCCGAGGGGACCGTGGAGCGCGTATGAGCGAGAACCTCCCGGGGAGCCCGCCCGAGAACGCGGCCGGAGCTCCCGGAAGCAAGCCCGGGAGCGCCCCGGCGAAGGCAGCCGAGCCGTCCGGCGTCGACCTCGCGCGCGTGGCGCTGCGGGCGGCGAAGGAGGCGGCACGCGCGCGTGGCGACGCGGCGCGGCAGAAGAAGCAGGCGCGGCGCGGCGGTCTGCGCTCCGGCGCGCGCGCCGATGGCCGCGATCCGATGGCGCTCGGCGCGGCCATCAACCGGCTGATCACCGAGCGGGGCTGGGAGGCACCGGCCGCGGTGGGCGGCGTGATGGGCCGCTGGCCGCAGATCGTCGGCGAGGACGTCGCCAAGCACTGCGTACCGGAGCGGTACGACGAGGACGAGCGGGTCCTGGTCGTGCGGTGCGACTCCACGGCCTGGGCGACGAACCTGCGGCTGCTCGCCCCGACGCTGGTGGCCCGGCTCAACGAGGATCTCGGCCACGGAACGGTGCGTCTGATCAAGGTCAACGGCCCCGGCGGCAGTGCCCGTCGCTACGGTCCTCTGCGCGCCCCGGGCAGCACGGGACCCGGCGACACCTATGGGTGACAGAGATCACACAGAAGGCCGCTGAACGGGCCTTTCCACCCCTCCCGGCGGCCTCCGGAGTGCCGTCGCACGCGGTTGCGCGTGCCGACCTGACTTCCAAGTAGCCAAGGGTTGACACCCGGAAGCGCTGAGTGCCGTTGTGAGCCTCTTGGAGCCCCCATCCACATATCGGGAGTCGGGCGAGTCCGGTTCAGGGCGGCACATGAGGACTCAGGGACCGGCAAACCCCCATCGGTGTCAGTGCTACCGGTAGACTGGAAGGCAATCCCGCCCCAATCGTGGGGACCGTCCGGGAAAAGCTGAGCAACGCTGATCAAGGCTTACCAACGCAACATGCCGCAGCCGCTCCGGCAACCCTCCCCCGGAGGGGGCACCCAGAGGAGCCTGGCTCGTGCTGTGCCAGAAAGGGCGCTTCGTGGCCGATTCCGGCAACCCCAACGAGAACATCCCGTCCACCGACACCGGCGTGAACGACGCGGCGAGCTCCTCGAACGGCGAGGCCGCGGTTTCGTACGACGCCAGTGCCATCACCGTCCTCGAGGGTCTGGACGCGGTCCGCAAGCGACCCGGCATGTACATCGGTTCGACCGGTGAGCGAGGACTGCACCACCTCGTGCAGGAGGTCGTCGACAACTCCGTCGACGAGGCGCTGGCCGGCCACGCGGACACGATCGACGTGACGATCCTCGCGGACGGCGGCGTCCGGGTCGTCGACAACGGCCGCGGCATCCCGGTGGACATGCACCCGGTCGAGAAGAAGCCGGCCGTCGAGGTCGTCCTGACGGTGCTGCACGCGGGCGGCAAGTTCGGCGGCGGCGGCTACGCGGTCTCCGGCGGTCTGCACGGCGTCGGCGTCTCCGTCGTGAACGCCCTGTCGACCAAGGTTTCCGTCGAGATCAAGCGCGACGGCTTCCGCTGGACGCAGGACTACAAGATGGGCGTGCCGACCGCCCCGCTCGCGAAGCACGAGGCGGTCGAGGACTCCGGCACGACGGTCACCTTCTGGGCCGACCCGGACATCTTCGAGACCACCGAGTACTCCTTCGAGACGCTGGCGCGGCGTTTCCAGGAGATGGCGTTCCTCAACAAGGGCCTGACGATCAAGCTCACCGACGAGCGCGAGTCCGCCAAGGCCGTGACCGGTGCCGACGAGGCCGGTGCGGACGAGAAGGACGAGGTCAAGACCGTCACGTACCACTACGAGGGCGGCATCGTCGACTTCGTGAAGTACCTGAACTCCCGCAAGGGAGAGCTGGTGCACCCCTCCGTCATCGACATCGAGGCCGAGGACAGGGACCGGCTGCTCTCCCTCGAAGTCGCGATGCAGTGGAACAACGGCTACAGCGAGGGCGTGTACTCCTTCGCCAACACCATCCACACGCACGAGGGCGGCACGCACGAAGAGGGCTTCCGCTCGGCGCTCACCAACCTGATCAACAAGTACGCGCGCGAGAAGAAGCTGCTGCGCGAGAAGGACGACAACCTCACGGGCGACGACATCCGCGAGGGTCTGACCGCGATCATCTCGGTCAAGCTGGGCGAGCCGCAGTTCGAGGGCCAGACCAAGACCAAGCTGGGCAACACCGAGGCGAAGACGTTCGTCCAGAAGGTCGTCTACGAGCACCTCAACGACTGGCTCGACCGCAACCCGAACGAGGCCGCGGACATCGTCCGCAAGGGCATCCAGGCGGCCACCGCGCGCGTGGCGGCCCGCAAGGCGCGCGACCTGACCCGCCGCAAGGGCCTGCTGGAGTCGGCGTCCCTGCCGGGCAAGCTGTCCGACTGCCAGTCGAACGACCCGCACAAGTGCGAGATCTTCATCGTCGAGGGCGACTCCGCCGGCGGCTCGGCCAAGTCCGGCCGCAACCCGCAGTACCAGGCGATCCTCCCGATCCGCGGCAAGATCCTCAACGTCGAGAAGGCGCGCATCGACCGCATCCTGCAGAACCAGGAGATCCAGGCGATGATCTCCGCGTTCGGCACGGGCGTGCACGAGGACTTCGACATCGAGAAGCTCCGCTATCACAAGATCATCCTGATGGCGGACGCCGACGTCGACGGCCAGCACATCAACACCCTGCTGCTGACCTTCCTGTTCCGCTTCATGCGGCCGCTGGTCGAGGCCGGCCACGTGTACCTGTCCCGCCCGCCGCTCTACAAGATCAAGTGGGGCAAGGACGACTTCGAGTACGCGTACTCCGACCGCGAGCGCGACGCGCTGATCGAGATGGGCCGCAACGCCGGCAAGCGCATCCGCGAGGACTCGGTCCAGCGCTTCAAGGGTCTCGGTGAGATGAACGCCGAGGAACTGCGCATCACGACCATGGACCAGGAGCACCGCGTCCTCGGCCAGGTCACCCTCGACGACGCCGCCCAGGCCGACGACCTGTTCTCGGTCCTGATGGGCGAGGACGTCGAGGCACGCCGCGCGTTCATCCAGCGCAACGCCAAGGACGTCCGCTTCCTCGACATCTGAGTCGGTCTCAGCTGACCGCACCAGGAAGGATTTTCACCAGCAATGACCGACGAGAACACTCCTGTGACGACGCCCGAGGGTGACGCCCTGGCCATGCGCGTCGAGCCCGTCGGGCTCGAGACGGAGATGCAGCGCTCGTACCTCGACTACGCGATGTCCGTCATCGTCTCGCGTGCGCTGCCCGACGTCCGCGACGGCCTGAAGCCCGTGCACCGCCGCGTGCTGTACGCGATGTACGACGGCGGCTACCGTCCCGAGCGCGGCTTCTACAAGTGCGCCCGCGTCGTCGGCGACGTCATGGGCAACTACCACCCCCACGGCGACTCCTCGATCTACGACGCGCTGGTCCGCCTCGCGCAGCCGTGGTCGATGCGGATGCCGCTGGTCGACTCCAACGGCAACTTCGGCTCGCCGGGCAACGACCCGGCGGCGGCCATGCGGTACACCGAGTGCAAGATGGCGCCGCTGTCGATGGAGATGGTCCGTGACATCGACGAGGAGACCGTCGACTTCACGGACAACTACGACGGCCGCTCCCAGGAGCCGACCGTCCTGCCGGCCCGCTTCCCGAACCTGCTGATCAACGGCTCCGCCGGCATCGCGGTCGGCATGGCGACCAACATCCCGCCGCACAACCTGCGCGAGGTCGCCGCCGGCGCCCAGTGGTACCTGGAGCACCCCGAGGCCTCGCACGAGGAGCTGCTCGACGCGCTCATCGAGCGCATCAAGGGCCCGGACTTCCCGACCGGCGCGCTCGTCGTCGGCCGCCGGGGCATCGAGGAGGCGTACCGCACCGGCCGCGGCTCCATCACGATGCGCGCGGTCGTCGAGGTCGAGGAGATCCAGAACCGCCAGTGCCTGGTGGTCACGGAGCTGCCGTACCAGACCAACCCCGACAACCTCGCGCAGAAGATCGCCGACCTGGTGAAGGACGGCAAGATCGGCGGCATCGCCGACGTCCGCGACGAGACGTCGTCCCGCACGGGCCAGCGCCTGGTCATCGTCCTGAAGCGGGACGCGGTCGCCAAGGTCGTGCTGAACAACCTCTACAAGCACACCGACCTGCAGACGAACTTCGGCGCCAACATGCTGGCGCTGGTCGACGGCGTGCCGCGCACGCTCTCGCTCGACGCGTTCATCCGCCACTGGGTGACGCACCAGATCGAGGTCATCGTCCGCCGTACGCGCTTCCGGCTGCGCAAGGCCGAGGAGCGGGCGCACATCCTGCGCGGTCTGCTGAAGGCCCTGGACGCCATCGACGAGGTCATCGCGCTGATCCGGCGCAGCGACACCGTCGAGATCGCGCGCGGGGGCCTGATGAGCCTCCTGGAGATCGACGAGATCCAGGCCAACGCCATCCTGGAGATGCAGCTGCGCCGACTGGCCGCCCTGGAGCGCCAGAAGATCGTCCAGGAGCACGACGAACTCCAGGCGAAGATCACCGAGTACAACGAGATCCTGTCCTCGCCCGTCCGCCAGCGGGGCATCGTCAGCGCGGAACTGGCCGCGATCGTCGAGAAGTTCGGCGACGACCGCAAGACCAAGCTGATCCCGTACGAGGGCGACATGTCCATCGAGGACCTGATCGCCGAAGAGGACATCGTCGTGACGGTCACGCGCGGCGGCTACATCAAGCGCACCAAGACCGACGACTACCGCGCCCAGAAGCGCGGCGGCAAGGGCGTGCGCGGCGCGAAGCTGAAGGAAGACGACATCGTCGACCACTTCTTCGTGTCCACCACGCACCACTGGCTGCTGTTCTTCACGAACAAGGGCCGCGTGTACCGCGCCAAGGCCTACGAGCTCCCCGACGCCGGCCGTGACGCGCGCGGGCAGCACGTGGCGAACCTGCTCGCCTTCCAGCCGGACGAGGCCATCGCCGAGATCCTCGCGATCCGCGACTACGACGCCGCGCCGTACCTGGTCCTGGCGACCAAGGGCGGCCTGGTGAAGAAGACGCCGCTGAAGGACTACGACTCCCCGCGCTCCGGCGGCGTGATCGCCATCAACCTCCGGGAGCGGGAGGACGGCAGCGACGACGAGCTGATCGGAGCCGAGCTGGTCTCGTCCGACGACGATCTGCTGCTGATCAGCAAGAAGGCGCAGTCGATCAGGTTCACCGCCACGGACGACACGCTGCGTCCCATGGGCCGCGCGACCTCCGGCGTCAAGGGCATGAGTTTCCGTGAGAGCGACGAGCTGCTCTCGATGAATGTCGTCCGACCCGGTACGTTCGTGTTCACTGCCACTGACGGTGGGTACGCGAAGCGGACCGCCGTCGACGAGTACCGCGTCCAGGGTCGCGGCGGCCTCGGCATCAAGGCCGCCAAGATCGTCGAGGACCGCGGCTCGCTCGTCGGCGCGCTGGTGGTCGAGGAGACCGACGAGATCCTCGCCATCACGCTGTCCGGCGGTGTGATTCGTACGCGAGTCAACGAGATCAGGGAGACGGGCCGTGACACCATGGGCGTCCAACTGATCAATCTGGGCAAGCGCGATGCCGTGGTCGGTGTCGCACGCAACGCCGAGGCGGGGCGCGAGGCGGAGGAAGTCGACGGCGACGTGGTCGTCGACGAGTCCGCGCAGGACGCCACCGCCGGCGGTACGGACGAGGGCGAGGCGCCCTCGGCCGAGTAGGACGAGGAGTGAGTCAGCGTGAGCGGAGCCACGGGCGCCGGACCGGCCGGTACCAGTACGGGGACGGACGGCGGCGGCCGTGGCTCCACCGCGCAGCCACAGGACTCGCACACCACTCAGCTGAAGGCGATCAAGTCCCCCGCGCCCGGCACGCACGCGCCCGACACGCATGGATCCCAGGGGGGAACTGTGACGGACACCCGAGGCCCGCAGGCCCAGCACTACGCGGCTGGCGCGGGCCCGGCCGCTGCGGGGGCCCAGCCGCAGCCGGCGGGCCGCCAGGAGACCGCCGCGCAGCCCGCGTCGCCGCTCCCCGGCGAGCGGCAGCCGCAGCAGCAGAGCGGCCCGTACCACCCGCCGCAGGCCTACCCGGCGCAGGGCGGCCAGCCCGGGGCGGTCCGCCGTCCGCGCACCGGCGCGCGCACCACTCCCCGGGTCCGCAAGGCCCGCCTGCGGGTGGCGAAGGCCGACCCGTGGTCGGTGATGAAGGTCAGCTTCCTGCTCTCCATCGCCCTCGGCATCTGCACGATCGTCGCGGCCGCGGTGCTGTGGATGGTCATGGACGCGATGGGCGTCTTCTCGACGGTCGGCGGCACGATCTCCGAGGCGACCGGCTCGAACGAGTCGAACGGCTTCGACCTGCAGTCGTTCCTGTCCCTGCCCAACGTGCTGCTGTTCTCGACGATCATCGCGGTCATCGACGTCGTCCTCGCGACGGCTCTCGCGACGCTCGGCGCGTTCATCTACAACCTCTCCGCGGGCTTCGTGGGCGGCGTGGAACTGACGCTGGCCGAGGACGAGTGACAGGGGCGGGCGGTCCCCGGACAACCGATTTTGGGACTGCCCACCTCGTGCGCTAATCTTCAGGAGTCAGCGCGCGGGACACACACCGCAGAGCGCGGCGGGGCTATAGCTCAGTTGGTTAGAGCGCATCCCTGATAAGGATGAGGCCACAGGTTCAAATCCTGTTAGCCCCACCAGCGAAAAGACCCCCAGTCGGTAACGGCTGGGGGTCTTTGACATCCACGGCTGACATCAAAAGCCGCAGCGTCACCGGCCACGGCGACACCGGGACGGTCGGCCCGGATCCCGGTCACGGAGACCACGGCATCCGGCGTGATCGAGTCACACCGTCCAGAGCCAAGCGCAGGGTGACGACAACAAGGACGATGACGCCGGAGCATCGTGTGCGCGTGGGCAGCGGTGCCGGCCCCGTCGGTGCGGCCTGTGTGCGGCTGCCTCGTCGGACTGTTGCGATAAGACGTCGGATTGCATCCATCGCGTGATTCGAGCGCGGCCGTGCAACCGCTGGGGTTCTCCTCGGCCTCTGTTGAGACCAAGGACGGCATCCACCACACGAAGGAGAGCGGTATGCACACGATGACTGCCCCACCTGCTGCCGACCTGACGCGCGATGACGCAGCCGAGGACGACTTCCTGCTTCCCCCGCCCAATCCGATCGACCGTCTGCCGAGCCGTATCGACCCCAGGGACCTGCGCCGGCTCGACCTGCACGCCGCCCTGACCGCGGCCGGGATCGCTCCCTCGCCGGGCGACCCAGGCCATCGAGCGACTCAGCGACCTCCCGGTCACCGTGCATGAGGCCCTCCACCGCTGGCTCACGACCATGCCGTGACCGTGCGCGGCGGGAAACGCCGGCAGCACGAAGGCCCGACGGCTGTCGTCAGCCGTCGGGTCTTCGTGTCGTGTCATGGGCGGTGCTGTACGCAAAGCGCCGGAACTGCTGGGTCGTGTCAAAGGGAGGGCTGGTGCGGCACGTGCGGGACGTGCCGGGGATCAGCGTTGCAGGGGGATCTCCCTGGCGAGGGGTTCCTCGGAGGCCGTACCGGGAGTGCAGGAGCTCGTGGCCGCGGCGGACGCTTCCGGGCGGTGGCGGCAGCTGGGGGACTTGCCGTGGGCCTCGGCGCGGATGCGCTGCTTCATCGTGGGGGGCAGGGCGCCGGCATGGATCCAGGGGGACGTCGTTCGTGCCGCCGGCTGGAGAGCGCTCCGGTCGGTGCCGTGCTCACTGTCGCTGTTGCGCGAGGTCTCGGTCTGCTGTACGGCCGCCGAGGCGTTCGTGGTGGCGAGACCGAGCGCCGCGAACAGCGCGAGGAAGGCGGTGACGATGGCGGTCCACAGCTTCATGACCTTGGTCCGGGCCATAACCCCTCACTTTCGGGTTGGGCGATTTGCGTACTTTCCTCATGATGTGTATGAGCGTCGCGAAGTGGTGGACCTCCGCCCGTGGCGCGGCGATGTTCAGATGAACACCACTCGGATGGGTGCAAGAGGGTGGAAAGAGAGGAGACTGGGGAGGAAAGCGCACAAATGTCACCGTCCGTTGAGGTGTGATCACCCTCCGATCGGAGCGGAGTCCTCCCCTCCTTCTGCTGTGCGCCGGGCGGGAGTTGAGGGCCGACGCAGGTCACCGATCGGTATCGGTCGGTGTGTATAGTCGGGCGCCAGAAGTCCCCTACGTCAAGGAAAGACGAGGTCGCGCGGTGAAGAAGCTTCTCCTGGTCGCACTGGCCGCCATCGGCGGGCTCCTCGTGTACCGCCAGATCCAGGCGGATCGCGCCGAGCAGGATCTGTGGACGGAGGCGACTGACTCCGTGCCCACGGGTTCGTGAGCACCGACTTTCGGTCCTGAACAGACCCCGGCCGTCGTAGCGGTCGGGGTTTTGTGTGTCCGGGGGCGGCGGCGGGCGTTCTGGGCGGCCGTACGGAATGCGCGGACGGCCTGAGGCCGTGCGGGGCAGGATGGGCCACGGTCTCCGGTCCGGTGACGACGAGGGGTGGGGTGGCGAGTGATGGGTCGGCGTGCGGCGGGGTGGTGGCGCGCGGGGGCGTGGCGCGGTCGTCGTGCTCCGGGACGTACGCCGGGACGCGTGCCGGTCGCCCGGGCCGGGGGCAGGGTGCGTATCCCGGTCGTCCGGCGCGTCGCCTCGGTGGGTGCCGTCGCCGCGGTGCTGTGCGCGTCCGCCGTGCTGCCCGTCCCCGCAGCGCTTGCGGCCGGCCCCGGGAGCGGGTACGACTTCGCCGACGGCGCCCGGCGGGTCGACGGCGCGGACGGCACCGCGGACGCCGAGCGCCTCGTGCCCGGCACGACGTACCGCAGCTCCCTGCCCAGTGGCGGCAAGGTCCACTACCGTCTTGAGCTCGACGACGTCACCAGTACGTACGTCTCCGCCACCGCCGTGCCCCGTGTGGGCAGCACGGTCGCCAGTGTCGACGGGATCAAGGTGGCCGTGCAGGACACCGAGGGCCGGTCCTGTTCCTTCGACACCGCAGGCTTCGGCGCCGCCCGCAGCCCGCATCCGATCGCCGCCTGGGGCATGCGCGAGATCTCCCCGGGCAAGGCCCTGTGCCAGGAGGCCGGCACCTACTACGTCTCCGTCGAGCGCGTCGAACCGGCGGACACCTCACCCGGCACCTGGGAACTGGAGCTCACCGTCGCGTCCGAGCCGCGCCCGGCGAAGGCCGGCGCGACGAGTCCGCCCGGCGCCTGGGACTCCGCCTCGCCCGAGCCCGTCGACGGCCGGGCCGAACGCCGTCCGGGCGGCGCGGGATTCGAGACGGCCGCCCCCGTCGGACAGGGCGTCTGGCGCGCCGACATCGCGCCCGGCGGGACGCTGTTCTACAAGGTGCCGGTGGACTGGGGACAGCAGTTGTCCGCCACCGCCGAGCTGGGCGGCGCGAACGGGGGAGGCGGCTACGCCGTCAGCGCCCTGGACCTGTCGCTCTACAACCCGGCCCGCGGCCAGGTGCAGAACACCAGCGTCGGCTACGACGGCACCCAGGAGGCGACCAGCCTCGCCCCGCTGCCGCCGGTCGGGTACGCCAACCGGTACGCACCCACCGAGCAGGTGAACACCGTGCGGTTCGCCGGCTCCTACTACCTCGTGGTGCACCTCGCGCAGGAGGTGGCCGACGGCTTCGGTGAGGGGCCGTTCGCGCTGACGCTGCGCGTGCGGGTGAGCGGCGCCGCTCAGGCCGGGCCCGACTACGTGGGGGAGCCGGAACCGCGGGGCCTGTTCGACGTGACGGAAGAGGACCGGGAGGCCGCGGCCGAGGGCGGCACCGCGGACGACGACCTCGCGATGACGGCACTCGCCGCCAGCGGCATCGGCACCGGAAGCGCCCTGCTCGTGGGGCTCGGAGTGTGGACGGCCGTGGCGCGTCGGAGGGCCGTCGGCTAGGCCGTGTCCGCGGAGCGGCGTCGTCGCCCGGCGCGCGGCAGGCGCGCCACCTCGCGGACCGGACCCAAGGGTGGCCGGTCCCATTGGTCGCGCCGCGAGCCGCGCCCGGAGCGCGGCAGGCGCGCCACTTCGCGGACCGGGCCCGGGGCCGGCCCCGCCGACCGGGCCCAGGGCGGCCGGTCCCGTTGGTCGCGCCGTCGCGCCGCGTACCGGGGTCAGATGCGGGCCAGGGCCCAGAAGCCGACGGCGTAGCAGGCCAGCGCCAGGAGCAGGAGGGGCACGGCGACCTTGGCCGGTGGTCCGGGACGCCGGGCGCGCGTGGCGCGGTGCCCCGGTACCGCGTGGGGCGCCGGTACCGGTGCCTGGTGGGCCTGCGCGGTGTACGAGGCGGTTGAGGCGTCGGTGCGTTCCTGGGGCCGGTAGGTCTGGGCGGCGCCCTGGCGCGGGTGCACCGCAGCGGCGTGGGGAGGCTGGACGGTCGGGGCGGCGT
>NZ_JARVKW010000022.1 GCF_029813775.1 Streptomyces sp. DH24
CCACGCCCCCGACCCACCCACCACCTCCACCCACCACGCCGACCACGCCGACCACGCCGACCCGAGGCATCACGCCAGACGATCCGCCAACGCCCCCAGCAACCCGACCACACCCTCCGGCCCGTCCACGACCACATCCGCCCGCCGCCGCAGCTCGGGCACCTCGTCGCTGCCACTGCACACCAGCAACCCCGGAGTCCCCGCCGCACGCAGCCGGTCCACGGCCGAGAACGCCGGCAGATCCCCCAGGTCGTCACCCCCGTAGAGCACCGACTCCGCGCCGATCGACCGCATGAAGTCGTCCAGCGCCACCCCCTTGTCCACCCCCGGCGGCCGCAACTCGAGCACCATGCGCCCCGGTTCCACGATCAGCCCGTGCCTCGTCGCCAGGTCCGTCAACGGCTCCCGCAACACCTCGAACGCGGCCTGCGGATCGGCGGCCCGCCGCGTGTGAACGGCCACCGCGCGCCCCTTCTCCTCCACCCAGGCACCGTCGGCCACCCCCAGCCCCGCCAACAGCCCCGGCAACTCCCCCAGCGCCCCGGCGACTCCGGGATACGGCTCGGGCGCGACGAGCTCCCCGCTCGCGGCCTCCCAGCGCTCGGCGCCGTAGTGCCCGAGCACGACCAGACGTTCCAGCCCGGCGACCCCCGCGAACCCGCCGTACCGCACCGCGACCTCCGCGGGCCGCCCGGTGATCACCGCGACGGCGGCCACCTTCGGCGCGAGCGCGGCCAGCACCGGCACCGCGCCGGGATGCGCCCGGGCCTGCTCCGGATCGGCGACGATCGGCGCGAGCGTCCCGTCGAAGTCGAGCGCGACGACGGCCTTGTCCGGCCGGTCGAGAATGGCGTCGAGGCCGCTGCGCCCGGCCGCGGTGGCAGGCGTCGGCAGGGGCCGAGCGGGGTCAGTTTCCGTGGCGTCCGTATAGCTGCCCATGGAGCGACCCTATCCAGGCAACCCCCGTCACCGCTCAGCGCGCCGAGCGTCCCGCACACGTCTGAGCCGGTTCACGGTCACGGGATCGAGGGCCAGCGCACGGGGATCGTCGAGCAGGGCGTTGAGGAGCTGGTAGTACCGCACGGGCGCGAGCCCCAGCTCCTCCCGTATGGCCCGCTCCTTCGCACCGGGCCCGGAGAACCCCCGACGCTCCAGCGCGAGGATGTCCTGTTCCCACGACCTGTCCATGCCACAACGCTAACGCTGAACGCGCCCGCGAACCGGCACCACCCCTGAACCCGAGCCGCAACGAGCCACGGGCAGGCACCCAAACTCAGACCCTCAGGCGCACCCGCATCCCACCACAACCGCACCCACCCGCACCCGCACCCGCACCCACACCCACACCCACAACCGCACCCGCAGCCACCCCCGGCGTCACCCCCGGCGTCACCACCCACCGACCCGCCGCACCGTCACTCCGCGCTCTCGGCCCGCATCGCCAACGACTGAAGCCGCCCGAGCACGTCCTCCGGACTGCCGCCGGGGGCGACGGCCCGCCCCATCTGCTTCTTCACGGCCGCGCTGACCTCGGCCCAGGAGGTCTGCCCCACGGGATACATCTCGGACAGCTGCAACTCGTCCAGGAACGGCCGCAGCTCCGCGTCCTGCTCGGACCCGCTCATCACCTCGAACGCGGAGGTGGTGACGGGCAGCAGGTCGTACCGCCGGGAGAAGTCGAGCACGTTCTCGTCCTCGTACACGAAGTCGAGGAAGTCGCCGATCTCCTCCTGGTGACCGTTCTGCTTGAACGCGGTCATCCAGTCGGCGACGCCCAGCGTGGCCCGGCTCTCGCCCTCGGCGCCGGGCGTGGGCACCATGCCGAACTTCACGCCCTTCTTCGCGGCGGCCTCCATCAGCGAGGGATGCCCGTTGAGCATGCCGACGTCGCCCTCGGTGAACGCGGCGAAGGCGTCGGCGCGGTTGAGATCGCCGGGCGCGACGGGCCCGGTCAGCCCCTTGCCGACGAGTTCGTCCTTGAGCCAGGTGAAGGTGTCGACGTTCTGCGGGGAGTCGATGCCGTAGCTGCCGACGGTGTCGGTGTAGCCGCCCCCGCCGCTGAGCATCCACTGCATGGTCTCGGCCTGCGCCTCCTCGGGCCCGAGGGGCAGCGCGTACGGGTACTTCACGCCCTCGGCCTTGAGCGCCGCGGCGCCGGCGGCGAGCTCGTCCCACGTGGTGGGCGGGGTGATCCCGGCCTGGGCGAAGAGGGTCTTGTTGTAGAACAGCACCCGCGTGGAGGAGGCGAACGGCATCCCGTACTGCACGGACGACACCTGCCCCGCGGTGGCCAACTGCGAGACGAAGTTGGCCTGGACGGGTATGGAGAGCACGTCGTCGGCCCGGTAGAGCAGGTCCTTCGCCGCGTAGTCGGCGTACGCGCCGATCTGCGCCATGTCGGGCGCCTTGCCGGCGTCGACCATCTCCCTGACCTTGCGGTCGACGTCGTTCCAGGAGTGGACGCTGACGTCGACGGTCACCCCGGGGTGCTTCGCCTCGTAGGCGCTGACCAGCTCGTCCCAGTACTTCTGCGAGCTGCTGCCCGCGTCGTCCCCGTAGTCGGCGGCGACGAGCCGCAGCGTCACCTCGTCCGAGCCGCCGAGTCCGCAGCCGCCGAGGACCACCGTCATGCCCAGTGCGGACACCACCGCGATCGTTGCTGTCCTACGCCGCCGCTGCACTTGTCCTGCTCCCGAACCTGTTGGCGAGAATTTTCGAAACCGGCCATAAGGTCTACACCACGTAAGTGGACTAGACCTCTTGAGGGTAGTCGGGCCACACTGTCCCCGTGAGACATGTCATCGCCCTCGACGTGGGCGGCACCGGGATGAAGGCCGCCCTGGTCGGGGCGGACGGCGAGCTGCTCCACCGGGCCCGCCGGGCGACCGGACGAGAGCGCGGACCCGACGCGGTCGTGGACGGCATTCTCGGCTTCGCCGCCGAACTGCGCGCGTACGGCACCGAGCACCTCGGCGAGCCCGCGTCCGCGGCCGGCGTGGCCGTCCCCGGCATCGTGGACGGCGACACCGGCGTCGCCGTGTACGCGGCCAACCTCGGCTGGCGCGACGTACCGCTGCGGGCGCTGCTCGCCGAGCGGCTCGGCGACGTGCCCGTCGCGCTCGGGCACGACGTGCGCACCGGCGGCCTCGCCGAGGGCCGGGTCGGCGCGGGCCGGGGCGCCGACCGGTTCCTGTTCGTGGCGCTGGGCACCGGCATCGCGGGCGCGATCGGCCTGGACGGCCGGGTGGAGGCGGGCGCGCACGGCTTCGCGGGCGAGATCGGCCACGTCGTCGTACGGCCCGGCGGGCTGCCCTGTCCGTGCGGTCAGCGCGGCTGCCTGGAGCGGTTCGCGTCGGCGGCGGCGGTCAGCCAGGCGTGGGCCGGGGCCTGCGGGGACCCGGACGCGGACGCCGCGGACTGCGCGCGGGCCGTCGAGGCGGGCGACCCGGGCGCGGTGCGGGTCTGGCAGGACGCGGTGGACGCGCTCGCCGACGGCCTGGTCACCGCGCTCACCCTGCTGGATCCGCGCACCCTGATCATCGGTGGCGGCCTGGCCGAGGCGGGGGAAACCTTGTTCTCACCCCTGCGGGACGCCGTCCGGCGTCGCGTCACCTTCCAGAAGCTGCCGTCGATCGTCCCCGCAGCCCTGGGCGACACCGCCGGCTGCCTCGGTGCCGGGCTCCTCGCCTGGGATCTCCTCGACAACACCGACCGTACGGAGGTAAGCGCCTGATGGCCAACGCCCCAGGGGCGCGGGACAGCGCCGACGCGCGGCGGAGCCGCGACGCGCGACCCGCCACCGACCACCCGCAGCCGGCGACGGCGGGAACCCCCACGGTCCTCGCCGGTGCCCGCGTGGTCCTGCCCACCGGAACGGTCGAGGACGGCCGGGTGGTCGTCGACGGCACCCGCATCGCCGCCGCGGCCCCCGAACACGCCCGGGTCGTCGACGTGTCCGGTCACTGGCTGGTCCCCGGCTTCGTCGACATCCACAACCACGGCGGCGGCGGAGCGTCCTTCACCTCCGGGACGGTCGAGGAGGTCCTCAGGGGTATCCGCACGCACCGGCTGCACGGCACCACCACGCTCGTCGCCTCCACGGTCACCGGCGACATGGACTTCCTCGCGCAGCGCGCGGGCATGCTGTCGGAGCTGGCCGAGCAGGGCGACATCGCCGGCATCCACTTCGAGGGCCCGTTCATCTCGCCGTGCCGCAAGGGCGCCCACTCCGAGGACCTGCTGCGCGACCCGGACCCGGCGGAGGTGCGCAAGCTGATCGACGCGGCGCGCGGGCAGGCCCGCATGGTCACCCTCGCCACCGAACTGCCGGGCGGCGTCGACTCCGTACGGCTGCTCGCCGAGCACGGCGTGATCGCTGCGGTCGGGCACACGGACGCGACGTACGAGCAGACGGTCGAGGCGATCGAGGCGGGCGCGACGGTCGCCACGCACCTGTTCAACGCGATGCCGGTGCTCGGGCACCGCGCCCCCGGCCCGATCGCCGCCCTCCTGGAGGACGAGCGGGTCACGGTCGAGCTGATCAACGACGGGACGCATCTGCACCCGGCGGCGCTCCAGCTGGCCTTCCACCACGCGGGAGCGGACCGGGTCGCGTTCATCACGGACGCGATGGACGCGGCGGGCTTCGGTGACGGCCGCTACATGCTCGGCCCGCTGGAGGTCGAGGTGGCCGACGGCGTGGCCCGGCTGGTGGAGGGCGGCTCGATCGCGGGCTCGACGCTGACGCTGGACCGCGCGTTCAAGCGGGCGGTGACGGTGGACAGGCTGCCGGTGGAGCACGCGGTGGCCGCGCTCTGCGCGAACCCGGCCCGTCTGCTCGGCCTCGCCGACCGGATCGGTTCCCTGGAGCCCGGCAAGGACGCCGACCTGGTGCTGCTGGACGACGCCTTCGAGGTGGCGGGCGTGATGCGCCGGGGCGAATGGGTGGTGGATCCCCAACTGGGCTGATACGTCCCGGAGTACGGGAGCGGTCGCGGACCGGGGGCTGGGAGGACAGCCGGGTCTTTGGCATGATCGTGGCCTCGGAAAACGGCAACGGCACGCACGCGGGGGAGGTCGGCCCAGGTGATCCTGACGGTCACGCTGAACACCGCTCTCGACATCACCTACCGGGTCCCGGCCCTCACTCCGCACGCCTCCCACCGGGTCACGGACGTGACGGAACGTCCCGGCGGCAAGGGTCTGAACGTGGCCCGGGTCCTCGCGGCCCTCGGGCACCGGGTGACGGCCACCGGTTTCGCGGGCGGCGCCACCGGGCGCGCGGTGCGGGACCTGCTGGCCGAGGCGGCGGACGTGGTGGACGAGCTGGTGCCGGTCGCCGGGCCGACGCGGCGCACCATCGCCGTGGTGGACGCGGCGACGGGCGACACGACGCAGCTCAACGAGCCGGGCCCGCCCGTCTCACCCGCCGAGTGGTCCGCCTTCCTCAAGACGTACGAACGTCTCCTGGCGTCGGCGTCGGCCGTGGCCCTGTGCGGCAGCCTGCCGCCGGGCGTGCCGGTCGGCGCGTACGCCGGTCTGGTCCGCACCGCCAGGGCGGCGGGCGTCCCGGTCCTGCTGGACACCAGCGGGGAGCCGTTGCGCCGGGGCGTCGCGGCCCGGCCGGACCTCGTGAAGCCGAACGCGGAGGAGCTGGCCGAGCTGACCGGCTCCCACGAGCCGCTGCGGGCCACGCAGGACGCCCGGCGCCGCGGTGCGCGCACGGTGGTCGCGTCCCTGGGCGCCGAGGGCCTGCTCGCGCTCACTCCCGAGGGCCGCTGGCGGGCGGCCCCGCCGGCCCGGGTCCGCGGCAATCCGACGGGCGCCGGCGACTCGGCCTGCGCGGGCCTGCTGTCGGGTCTCGCAGAGGGCCTGTCCTGGCCTGACCGCCTGACCCGCGCGGTGGCCCTGTCGGCGGCGACGGTGCTGGCGCCGACGGCGGGCGAGTTCGACCGGCGGGCGTACGAGGACCTGCTGCCCCGCGTGGCGGTGACGACGGAGGCGAGCGCGGCGTAGGCCGTGTCCGCGGCGTAGGCCGTGTCCGCGGCGTAGGCCGTGTCCGCGGCGTAGGCCGTGTCCGCGGCCTACTTCTTGACCTTGCCCGCCTTCAGCCACATCTGGTCCAGCAGGACGTTGCACTTGTCGCCGTCCTGGCAGGACAGGGAGATGGTGTTGGTGCCCTTGCTGAGGGTCGGCCAGGCGAAGGTCTGGGTCCAGCCCTTGGCGAAGTCGCCGTCCTTGGCGCCGGCGAAGTTGCTCATGTTGAGCTTGCTGCCGAACGGCTTGCCGTTGACGGTGAGCGTCATGGCCTGGTCGTCGTCGGCGGTGCTGTACCGGGTGAACAGCGTGTAGAGGCCGTCCTCGGGGATGCCGTTGACGGTCCAGGTGACCGTGGAGCCGGGCTGGTTGAGGTTCGTCACGTAGATGCCGCCGTCGGACTCGGCGCCCTCGACGTCCGACGCCGTCGCGGCGCCGCCGTCCAGCCGCAGCGCCTTCGCGTCGATCGCCGGCAGCTCGACCTCGTCCTCGGCCCCCTTGCTCGCCGTCTCGCTCGGCTTCGCGCTCTGCTGCGCGGTCGGGGCCGTCGTCGCCCCGCCGTCGGCCTTGTCGTCGTCGCCCTCGCTGGTGGACATGGCGATGCCGATGCCGATCACGACGGCGGCGACGACCGCGATCGCGCCGATCAGCAGGCCCTTGGTGTTGGGCCCGCGGCCACGCCCGCCGCCGCCACCGGCCCCGACGCCGGGCGACGGGTGCTGCGCGGTGGGGGCGCCGCCCGGGAAGGTCTCCGGCGCGGCGTAGTGCGTGTTGGGCCTGCCGTAGGCGCCCTGCTGCTGCGGTACGGGGGCGCCGGCCGGCGCGTGCTGGCCGTACTGACGTGTGCCGACCGGACGCACCCGGTTGACCGAGTTCGGGTAGCCGTACCCACCGGACGGCGGCTGGGCTCCGTTGGCCTGACCGTCGGCGTACAGGTAGCCGAACGGGTCGTCGTCCTCGGGCGTGCTCGCGCCGTTGTTGCCGGGCGTCATCCCTTGGTCTCCTCAAAACAGGTGCGGTGCGGATGCGATACGAGTCGTAGAGGGGCGAGCCTACCCGCTCTGGATGCCCCAAACGGGTGACCCGGATCGCATCGGCTCGCTGAGCTGCGGGTCAGCCGGCGCGGCGATGTTGTTTGGGACGAGATCTTTTCTCGACGTACATCCGCTCGTCAGCAGACTTCAACACTTCGTCCGCCGTCATGCCGCAGTGTGCCCATCCGATGCCGAAACTGGCGCCCACGCGCACCGCCCGGCCCTCCGCCCGGATGGGCTGGATGATCTCGTTGCGCAGCCGCACGGCGAGGTCCTGCGCGTCGGCCCGGCCGAGCCCGTTGGCGAGAATGACGAATTCGTCACCCCCGAGCCGCGCGACCGTGTCACCGTCGCGCACGCCGCGTGACAGTCGCCGGGCGACCTCGATGAGGACGGCGTCGCCCGCGTTGTGCCCGAACCGGTCGTTGATGGACTTGAAGCCGTCGAGGTCGCAGAAGAGGACCGCGAGCCCTTTGGCGCCGTCGTCGGGGTCGCTCTCGGGGGCGACGGTGTGCACGTGGTGGTCGTAGGCGTCGTACGTCTCCGCGGCCGGCCCGTAGTCGAAGCCGTGACTCGGGGTGTCGTGGACGGCGGGGTGGCCGTAGGCCGCGTCGATGGAGTCGGCCGTGGCGGAGTGCAGCGACTGCGGGCGCTGGCAGAGCCGGGCGGCGAGCCGGGCGCGCAGCTCGGCCGAGTTGGGCAGGCCGGTCAGGGAGTCGTGGGAGGCGCGGTGGGCGAGTTGGAGCTCGCGGCGCTTGCGTTCCTCGATGTCCTCGACGTGGGTGAGCAGGAAGCGGGGCCCGTCGGCGGCGTCGGCGACCACGGAGTTGCGCAGCGACACCCAGACGTAGGTGCCGTCGCGGCGGCCGAGGCGCAGCTCGGCCCGGCCGCCCTCGGCGGAGGTCCGCAGCAGGGTGCCGATGTCCTCGGGGTGGACGAGGTCGGAGAAGGCGTAGCGGCGCATCGCGGAGGCGGGGCGGCCGAGCAGCCGGCACAGGGCGTCGTTGGTGCGCAGGATGCGGCCGTGCTGTTCGCCGCCCATCTCGGCGATGGCCATGCCGGAGGGCGCGTACTCGAAGGCCTGCCGGAAGCTCTCCTCGCTGGCGCGCAGGGCCTGCTGTTCGCGTTCCAGCCGGACGAGGGCGCGCTGCATGTTGGAGCGCAGCCGGGCGTTGCTGATGGCGATGGCGGCCTGGAATGTGTACATCTGGAGGGCCTCGCGGCCCCAGGCGCCGGGCCGCCGCCCGTTGCGCGGCCGGTCGACGGAGAGGACGCCGAGGAGTTCGCCGCTGGAGCCGCCGGGGCCGGGCGCGTACATCGGGGCGAAGAGGCGGTCGGCCGGGTGCCACTCGTCCTCGAAGCGCGGGGCGGGGCCGTCGGTGTACCACTGGGGGACGTCGTCGTCGTCGAGGACCCAGCCCTCGGTGTGCGGTATGAACACCAGGCTGCCCCACTGCTCGCCCATCGCGAGGCGGCGGTCCCAGGACTCGCGGGAGCCGACGCGGCCGGTGATGAGGGCCTCGGCGGCGGGGTTCCCGGCGAAGGCGGCGACGACGAGGTCGCCGTCGGGCCGGACGAGGTTGACGCACGCCAGCTCGTACCCGAGGGCGCCGACCGCGCCGTCGGCGACGGTCTGCAGCGTGTCCGCCAGGCTGCGCGCCGTGTTCATTTCGGCCATGACCCGGTGCAGCTGTCGCAGGGACGCAAGGCGGACATACGGCTCCGACTCGGTCTCCATGCTCGCCCTCCCCCCGAGACCTCGCAGCGAATCAAGGGTTCTCTTCGGCGTATCGAACTGGCAGCTTCCCCGCCACTGAATCACAGCGCGCTGCCCACTCGGTACACAGGGTCAACAATTCCCGGCTCCTGTGACTCAAGTCACAGGCAAAGATGAACAATTGAGTGGGGTTCCAGCGATTCTCCTGTCCGTTTACTGAACGCATTTATGCGCGCGAGGTGACGTTTTCGGCGTTTTTCCGCCGCCCGCGTCCCGCCCGCCGGCACGGCTCCGCCCTCCGGACCAGGTCCCGGATCGGGCGGGGGCCCGATGCGGGGCGTACGGGGCGGAGACTAGCGTTTCAGGTGTGCCGAAGACTTCTCCCGCCATGTCCCCGATGATCCCCGCGCCCGGCTCCGGGCATGCTGAGGGGGTGACCAACGACGAGTTCCGCGCCGCCATGTCCCGGCTCGCGGCGGGCGTGGTCCTGGTGACCGCGCAGGAGCCGCCGCTCGACGCCGGCGATCCGCAGGCGCCGGACGCCGAGGACGTCGGCATGACGGCGACCGCGTTCATGTCGGTGTCCCTGGACCCGCCGCTGGTGCTGGTCAGCCTCCGCGTGGGCTCCCGCATGGACGACCTGCTCGACGAACAGCCGCAGTGGGCGGTCTCCGTCCTCGCCGAGAGCCAGCGCCACATCGCGGGCCGCTTCGCGATGAAGGGCCGCCTCAGCGACCGCCTGCTGTTCGAGGACATCCCCTACGTACGCGGCGAGCTGACCGGCGCGCCCCTGGTCGGCGGCGCCCTGGCCACCCTGGAGTGCCGCACGGAGCAGCGCGTCGTGGCCGGCGACCACACCCTGGTGGTCGGCCGGGTGCTGACGGCCCACATCCCGAGCGCGGAGGGCGGCCCGCTGCTGTACTTCCGGGGGCGCTACCGGCATCTGGGCTGACCCGCCCCGGCCCGCGCGCCGGGGCGGCTACGACCAGTTCTTCGGGGAGCGGCCCCGCTTGGTCTCCGAGCGCTGCTTCTTCTCCCGCAGCCGCCGCTCGTTGATGCCCCGCGGGATGCGGGTGGGCCTGCGCGGCCGGGGCGGCGGCGCCGTGGCCTCCGCGAGCAGCGACGCCAGCCGTACGGCCGCCGTCTCGCGGTTGCGCCACTGGGAGCGGTGCTCGCAGGCGCGGACGGTGACGACGCCGTCGGTCAGGCGCCCGGCCAGCCGCTCCAGGGCCCGCTGCTTCCACACCTCGGGCAGCGCCTGCGTCTTCGCGAGGTCGAAGCGGAGTTCCACCGCCGTGTCGGTGGTGTTGACGTGCTGTCCGCCCGGCCCGGACGACCGCGAGAAACGCCACACCAGCTCGGCCTCCGGGAGGGAGACGGAGCCGCGGATGACGTGAGGACCGGACATGCCGTCCATGTTCCCGTCCCTGTCCGGTCCACGTCACCCCCTTTTCGGGACGGCGGGTAAAAAAGGTAAAGCCGCCCGGAACCTTCGGTACCCCCCGCGGCGTTCATAGAGGTAGCTGTAGCTTCGTGCCGTACGCAATCAGCAGGCGTACGAAGCTACGACGCATCGCGTACGCAACGAGGGAAGGGACTCCCGAACAATGGCTGTAAGCCTGTCCAAGGGCGGCAACGTCTCGCTCACCAAGGAAGCTCCGGGCCTGACCGCCGTCACCGTGGGCCTCGGCTGGGACGTCCGCACCACCACCGGTACCGACTTCGACCTCGACGCCTCCGCGATCGCGGTGAACGCGCAGGGCAAGGTCTACTCGGACGCCCACTTCGTGTTCTTCAACAACAAGCAGACGCCGGACAGCACCATCGTCCACACCGGCGACAACCGCACGGGCGAGGGCGCCGGCGACGACGAGGCGATCAACGTCAACCTGGCCGGCCTCCCGGCCGACATCGACAAGATCGTCTTCCCGGTCTCCATCTACGACGCCGAGAACCGCAGCCAGAACTTCGGCCAGGTCCGCAACGCCTACATCCGGATCGTCAACCAGGCCGGCGGCGCGGAGATCGCCCGTTACGACCTGTCGGAGGACGCGGCCACCGAAACGGCCATGGTCTTCGGCGAGCTCTACCGCAGCGGCGCCGAGTGGAAGTTCCGCGCGGTCGGCCAGGGCTACGCCTCGGGCCTCGTGGGCATCGCCCAGGACTTCGGTGTGAACGTCTGATCCAGCGCTGAACCTGGTGGAGCCCCCGGCCGCGGACAACCGCCCGGGGGCTCCGCGCTTCCCCGGGGCACCTTTCCCGCGTGATCCCGGAGCCCCTTCCCCTCACACCCCACCGTGACATTCCGGCGCCGGCGTGCGGCGGTCCTCAGGAGAGGTCCGGCTTCCCCTCGCCGTACAGCCAGTCCTCCCAGACGGCCGTGAAGTCCTTGCCGGGCGCCCGCTGTTCCACGTACGCGGTGAAGTCGGCCGTGTCCGCGTTGCCGTGCCGGTGCTTCCCGGCCCAGCCGCGCAGGAGGTCGCGGAAGGCGGCGTCGCCGACCGTCCGGCGGATCCGGTGCAGGACCATCGCGCCCCGCACGTACACCGGAGCGCCCGAGATGTGCGCGGCGTCCGTCGGCCGGGCGGGCGGGAACGCCCAGATCTCCGGGTCGGCGCTCCCGCCGGCGTAGAACGCGTCGAAGGTCTCCTGCGCGCTGTCGCCGCCGTGGTCCTCGCGCCACAGCCACTCCGCGTACGTGGCGAAGCCCTCGTTCAGCCACATGTCCCGCCAGGTCTTCGGCGAGACGGAGTTGCCGTACCACTGGTGGGCCAGCTCGTGCACGAGGGTCGTGAGGTCGGGGGTGCCGGGGAAGACGGGGCGGTTCTGCGTCTCCAGGGCGTATCCGGCGTCCTCCTCGCGGGCGACGATCGCGCCGGTGGAGGAGAAGGGGTACGGGCCGAAGTTCCGTTCCGCCCAGGTGATGATCTCGGGGATCCGCGCCAGCACCGGGCGGCTGGACCGGACGCGGTCCGGGTCGACGGCCGTGTGGACCGGCAGCCCGGAGCGCGTGCGGGAGCGGGTCACCTCGTAGTCGCCGATCGCGAGCGTGGCGACGTGGCTCGCCATGGGTTCGGCGGTGCGCCAGGTGAAGGTGGTGCGGCCGCGCGCGGTGCGCTGCCGCGTCAACTCCCCGTTGGACTCGGCCCGCAGGTCCTCGGGGACGGTGACCTCGATGTCGTACGTCGCCTTGTCGGAGGGGTGGTGGTTGCCGGGGAACCAGGCCATCGAGCCCGTCGGCTCGCCCAGCGCCAGCGCGCCGCGCCGGGTGCGCAGCCAGCCCTCCTCGGAACCGTCCGGGTCGGTGATCGTCTCGGGTGCGCCCGCGTAACGGACCGTCACGCGGAAGGACTCGCCGCCCGCCAGGTCGTCGGCCGGGCGGACGGTGAGGTCCTGGCCCGCCCGGTTCCAGCGGGCCCTGTCGCCGTCGACGGTGACCTCCGCGACGTCCAGGCCCTTCAGGTCGAGGGCGAGGGCGGACAGGTCCCGGGTGGCGCGGGCGGTGATCGTCGCCGTGCCGGTGAGGTGGTGCCGGCCGGGGTCGTAGGACAGGCGCAGGCCGTAGTGGGTGACGTCGTAGCCGCCGTTGCCCGCCTTCGGGAAGTACGGGTCGCGCACGCCGGAGCCGCCGGGCGTGCCGTCGACACCGCCGCCGCACGCGGTGAGGGCAGCGGCGACGACGGTGACGGCACTGACGGCGAGGGGACGGGCGATGCGCACGCGGTGATCTTATGGGGGTACGAGGTGATTCCGGCTCCGCGAACGGGGTTGGGCCCCGGCGTCAGCGGGCCAGCGCCGCCGCTCCCGCCGCCGCGAACTTCTCGTCCAGCGCGCCGGACGGGGCACCCGCGACGCCGATGCCCGCGATCGGGGCGTTCTTCGCGGTGACCGGGACGCCGCCGGCGAGGAACAGGGTGCCGGGGATGTCCTTCAGGTTCGGGGCCTGCGCCAGGCGCTCGGCGAGCTGGGAGGTGGGGGCGTTCCAGGAGACGGCGGTGTACGCCTTGCGCTCGGCGGACTCGTACGACTGCGGGCCGGCGCCGTCGCCGCGCAGGGTGACGAGGGTGTTGCCGTTGCGGTCGACGACGGCGACGGTGACGCGCTGGTTCTCCTTCTCGGCGGCGTCCAGCGCGGCCTGCGCGGCCTCGGTCGCGGCGTCGATGGTCAGGTGGGCGGAGGTCGTGGTGGTGCCGGCCGCCGCTACGGGGGCGGCGGCCGGAGCCCCGGCGGGGGCGGAGGCGTTCGCGGACACCGCGCCGAGCGCCGTGACGGCGACGGCGGCGGTGAGGGCGGCACCGGCGGTGGCGATGCGGGCACGGCGGGAGAGCTTGTTCCGGGGCATGGCGTGCATGGCGGTGAACTCCTCGGAGGGACGGCGGGCGGGCCGTCCTGTGGTGGGGGTGAGCGGGGGCGGCGCGGTGACGCCGGTGTGCCGTGACACCATCGCCCTCGTGCTCGACATCGGCTATGCCCTCTCCAACCGGTTCCCGGACCCCCCGCAGACCGACTACCGGCGCGCGGACGTCCGCGCGCTGCGCCACGACCTGTTCTGCGGTGACGTCTACCTCGCCGACACGGAGTCGGACCGCGAGCTGTCCACAACCTGGGGATGGGTGCCGGTGCTGGACTTCGCGTGGGCGCTGTGCGACATCGTTGAGCGGATCGACCAGGACCCGGCGGGCTCCCGCGCCTCCCGCCCTCAGCGCGCCGAGCTGGACTTCACCGAGTCCACCGACCGCATGCTGTTCGAGCGCCGGTTCGGCTGGGTGGACGTCGAGGCCGACTGGATGCCGGCCGAGGAACCGCCGCTGACCTTCCCCCACGCCGAACTCCGCCGCGAGGCGCGGGACTTCCTGCACGACCTGATCGCCGACCTGTGCGATCTGCACGAGGCCCTGGCCGAGAACCCGGCGATCTGGACGCTTCAGGCCCGCTTTCCCCGGCTGCCCTGAGCGCCTCGCGTCACCCCACGGGTCTGTCACCCCACGGGTCTGTCGTCCCACGACGCTGTCGCCCCACGGGGCTGTCGTCGCGGAGGTCCGGCATCCGCGCGGACCGGCATCCGCGAGGACCGGCTCCCGGCGCCCCAGCCTCCCGGTGGCCCGGCCCTCGGGACCCCGGCGCCCCGTCACTCCACCCGGATGCCCAGCGTCACCGCCAACTCCCCCGCCAGGTCGATCAGTTGCGCCGGACTGATCACCGCACCCGCCAACCGGTCCACCCCCCGGGCGATCTCCAGCGAGGCGACCCCGCGCAGGTCAACGTCCGTCAGGGTCGCCGCGTGGAGGTCGGCGCCCTTCAGCGCGCAGTCCACGAACTCGACGCGCTCCAGACGGGCGCCCCCGAAGTCCGGCTCGATCAGGACGCAGCTTTCGAACACGACGTCCTTGAGGCGGGCCGTGCGCAGGTTCAGGAAGTCGAGCTTGCCGCCCCGGACCACCACCCGCTCCAGCACGGCGCCGTGCGCCTGCGTGCCCCCGAGCCGGGCGTCGACGAGCTCCACGTCGCGCAGGGTGGCCTCGGCGAGGTCGGTGCCGACGCCCCGTACGCCGGTGAGGCGGGAGTCGAGGAAGCGGGCGCGCGGCAGCCGCGTCTCGTCCAGGGCGCAGCCCGTCAGCGCGCAGTCCATGAAGCGGGCCCCCGCGCCGTCCTGCCCGGCGAGATCCGCCTCACCGAACTCCAGCCCGTCGTAGTCCCCGTCGGGCTCAAGCCCCGCTCCCCCGTACGGCGCCAGTGGTGGCAGCCGCAGCTCCGGGCGCCGCGCCGCCCGCACCCCCGTACCGTTGCCGGGCCGCCCGCCCATCGCTCTCCTCGCCATGAACCCCATGCTGCACCCCGCCACTGACAATCGCGCCGACCTGCGAAAACCCGCCGCTGCGCGCGCCGATGTCACATTCCGGCCGCCGCGTCTGTCTAGTCGGTGAAGGCCGGACCCGTGTGCAGGGCCCGCAGACGCGACCAGAGGGAGACCCCCGACATGCACCGCATCACCGTCATCGGCGGCGGCTTCGCCGGGCTCACCGCGGCCATCACCGCCGCCGAGGCGGGCGCCAAGGTCACCGTGTACGAGGCCCACCACACCCTGGGCGGCCGGGCGCGCACCGCCGAGGGCCCGTACCGGACCAACGAGGGCCCGCACGCCCTCTACAACGGCGGCCCGCACTGGGCGTGGCTCAGGCAGCGCGACCTGATCGGCCCGCTGGCCCCGCTCCCGCCGCTGGAGGCCGCCCGGCTGCGCCTGCGGTACCGGGGCGTGCTGCGCCGCACGCCGCCGTTCGCCCTGCTGAAGCTGCTGCGCCCGGGGCTGGCGCAGGCGCCCGTCGACGTCGACTTCCTGACCTGGGCGACCGGCATCGCTGGTGAGGAGGGCGCCCGGGCCGCCGCGCACTACTCGGCGGTCGCCCTGTTCCATCACGACCCCGGCGCGCTGTCGGCGGCGTTCGTGCAGGAGCGGCTGCGGCGGGCCACCAGGCTGCCGCCGGAGGCGCACTATCCGCGCGGCGGCTGGGGCAACGTCGTCGAGCGCATGGCCACCCGCGCCTGGAACCTGGGCGTCCGGATGGAGACCCTGGCCCGCGTCGACACGCTCCCGACGGACACCCCGGTCGTCGTCGCCACCTCGCTGGACGCCGCCCGCCGGCTGCTGAAGGACGACTCCCTGACCTGGACCAGTGGCCGTACCGCGCTGATCGACCTGGCGGTGCGGACGCGGCGCGGCGACGCCTTCGTCGTGTCCGACCTGGACGCGCCGGGCTGGATCGAGCGGTTCACGGCGCAGGACCGCACGCTCGCGCCGGCCGGCGAACAGCTCGTCCAGGGGCAGATCCCGATCGGCCCGCGCGAGACGAAGGCCGACGGCATCGCCCGCGCCGAGCAGCTGCTCGACCTCGGCTTCCCGGGCTGGCGCGGGCGCGTGACGTGGCGGCGGGAGGCCGTGGCGAACGGCCGTACGGGAGCCGTGGACCTGCCGGGCACGAGCTGGCGGGACCGGCCGGCCGTGGACCGGGGCGACGGTGTGTACCTCGCCGGCGACCAGGTCGCCGCGCCCGGCGTGCTGTCGGAGGTCTCCTTCAACAGCGCCCTCACGGCGGTGTCGCTGGCGCTCGGTCACCAGGGCAGGCAAGCCCTTGACCTCAAGCATGCTTGAGGTCGAAGAGTGGGCCCCGTGCCGGCCACGGCGGGCACCGCCACCGACCACAGCACTCTCCTTGGGGGGCCCACATGCACGCCATCCGCCTGCACGCCTTCGGACCGGCCGAGAACCTCACCTTCGAGCAGGTCGAGGACCCCCGGCCGGGCCCCGGCCAGGCCCGGATCGCGGTCGCTGCGGCCGGCGTCCACCTCCTCGACACCGCCCTGCGCGAGGGCGAGCGGGGCCCTCTCCCCGAGCGGCCCGCCCTGCCCACCGTCCCCGGCCGCGAGGTCGCGGGCGTGGTCGACGCGCTCGGCGGGGGCGTCGACGCCCACTGGCTCGGCAGGCGCGTCGTCGCCCACCTCGGCTTCGCGCCCGGCGGCTACGCCGAACTGGCCGTCACCGATGCCGGCCGCCTGCACGAGATCCCCGAGCGGCTCGACTTCGCCGCGGCGGTCGCCATGATCGGCACGGGCCGTACGGCGATGGGCATCGTGCGGTTCGCCGAGCCGGGCCTGGGCACCGTGGCCGTCGTCCCGGCCGCCGCCGGCGGCATCGGCACCCTGCTCGTGCAGTACGCCAAGAACGCCGGCGCCACCGTGATCGGCCTGGCCGGGGGCCCCGAGAAGGTCGCCCGCGTCGCGGCGAACGGCGCCGACCTCGCCGTCGACTACCGGGACCCGGACTGGCCCGCCAAGGTCCGCGCCCACCTCGGCGGCACCCCGGCCACGGTCGTCTTCGACGGCGTGGGCGGCGACGTGGCCCGCGAGGCCGTCGCCCTCCTCGGGCCCGGCGGCAGGCACCTCGTCTTCGGCTGGTCCGCCGAGGGCATCAGGGGCGGCGGACCCCACCTCGTCGACGGCGTCTCCGAGCAGGTCCTCGGCCCGGCGATGATGCGGCGGGCGGGCGGCCCCGACCCGGTGCGCACCCTGGACCTGCGCGCCCTCACCGAGGCCGCCGAGGGCCGGCTCACCCCGGCCGTGCAGCGCTTCCCGCTCGCCGAGGCGGCCGCCGCGCACCGCGCCCTGGAGAACCGGGAGACGACCGGGAAGGTGGTCCTGGAGCCATGACCAGGGGCACGTCGCACTAGGATGCGATACGCCCCGATTCGTGGTCTTCTGGCCAGATGAGTGTCACCCGGACAGGTGCACCGCAGCCTCCGGTGGAGGCCGATCCGCGCCGCTGGTGGGGCCTTGTGTTCATCGCGCTCGCCCAGCTGATGGTCGTCCTCGACGCGACCATCGTGAACATCGCGCTCCCCTCCGCGCAGCGGGCGCTGGACATCTCCGACGGCGACCGGCAGTGGGTCATCACCGCCTATTCCGTCGCCTTCGGCGGGCTCCTGCTGCTCGGCGGGCGCGTCGCCGACCTCGTCGGCCGCAAACGCACCTTCGTCATCGGGCTCATCGGCTTCGCCGTCGTCTCCGCGCTCGGCGGCGCCGCCACCAACTCCGCCATGCTCTTCGGCGCCCGCGCCCTCCAGGGCGTGTTCGCCGCGCTGCTCGCGCCCTCCGCCCTGTCCCTGCTGACGACGACCTTCACCGACCCCAGGGAACGCGGCAAGGCCTTCGGCGTCTACGGCGCCCTCGCCGGCAGCGGCTCCGCGATCGGCTTCGTCGTCGGCGGCGTGCTCACCGAGTACCTGAGCTGGCGCTGGTGCCTGTACGTCAACGTGCCCATCGCGATCGTCGCCGTCGCCGGCGCCCTCGTCCTGCTGCACGACCGCCCCGGCCACGCCGGAGCCCGCCTCGACGTGCCCGGCGTCCTGCTCGGCTGCGGCGGACTCGTCGCCCTCGTCTACGGCTTCAGCGAGGCCGAGCCCCGCGGCTGGACCGACCCGTACGTCCTGGCGCTGTTCGCCGCCGGCGTCGTCCTCCTCGCGGTCTTCGTGTGGTGGCAGAACCGCGCGCCAGGACCGCTGCTGCCGCTGCACGTCCTCAAGGACCGCAACCGCGCCGGCTGCTTCCTCACCATGGCGCTCGCCGTCGTCGGCATGTTCGGCATGTTCCTCTTCATGACCTACTACCTCCAGGTCGTCCTCGGCTACTCGCCCATGCGCACCGGGTTCGCCTTCCTGCCGCTCACGGCCGCCATCATCGTCGGCTCCACCCAGATCTCCGCCCGGCTGCTGCAACACGTCCAGCCGCGCATGCTGATGGTCCCCGGCATGATCTCCGCCGCCGCCGGCATGCTGGCGCTGACGCGGATCACCACGCACTCGTCGTACGCGTCGGAGATCCTGCCCGCCCTGATCCTCATGGGCCTCGGCATGGGCCTCACCTTCATGCCGGTCTTCGCCACCGCGACCGCGGGCGTCGCCCCGCAGGACTCCGGCGTCACCTCCGCGACCGTCAACACCTCGCAGCAGGTCGGCGGTTCCATCGGCACGGCCCTGCTCAACACCATCGCCACGACCAGCGGCGCCGGCTACGTCACGTCCCACCTCACCGACCCCGCGCAACGCGAGCTGGTCGTGCGGGAGGGAGTCGTCCACGGCTACACCGTCGCCATCTGGTGGGCCGCCGGCATCATGCTGCTGGCCGGCCTCGTCGCGGGCCTGATGGTGACCGCCAGGGCCCCGGGACACGGCAGCCCGGCCGATGCGCCGGTGCCGGAATCGGTGGCCTGAGGGGGACGCGGAGAGGGGCCGTCGATCCGATCCGTGCGGCCCCTCCCCGCCTCGCTCCCCCCTCCTCACCCGCCCGGAAAACGGCGTGCCCGGCACCGCCCGCGCCGCTAACGTCCCTACGGTGATCGACGTCCCGGAACACCTCGCGGCCTCGCTGGAGAGGTTCAACGGCACGGCGGGCCGGGACTTCGCCGCCCGCCTGCCCGGCCTGGCCGCCGCGTTCCTCGACCGCTGGGACCTGCGCCTGGACGGCCCCTGCCTGCACGGCGTGTGCGCCCTGGTCCTGCCCGTCGTACGCCGCGCCGACGACACGCCCGCCGTCCTCAAGCTGCAACTCGTCGACGCCGAGACAGCGGGCGAGCCGACCGCCCTGCGCCGGTGGGACGGCGACGGAGCGGTCCGCCTCCTCGGCCACGACGAGCCAACCGGCACCCTGCTGCTGGAGCGCCTGGACCACACCCGCGGCCTCGGCCGCGTCCCCGACAGCCGCGCGGCCGTCCTCGTCGTCGCCGGTCTGCTCGCCCGCCTCACCGCCACCCCGGCGCCCGCGTCCCTGCGCCGCCTGGGCGACATCGCGTACGCGATGCTCGACCGGACGCCCCGGGCCCTGGACCGCGTCCCCGACCCGCGGCACCGGCGCCTGCTCGCGGACTGCGCCGCCGCCCTGCGCGAGGTCGTCACCGAGCCCGGCGACCGCCTCCTGCACTGGGACCTGCACTACGACAACGTCCTGGCCGCCGACCGCGCCCCGTGGCTGGCCATCGACCCCAAGCCCCTGTCCGGCGACCCCGGTTTCGAACTCCTCCCGGCCCTCCGCAACCGCTACGACCCGGCCGAGACCCGCTGGCGCTTCGACGCGATGACCGACGCCCTCGGCCTGGACCGGGCCCGGGCCCGCGCCTGGACCCTCGCCCGCGTCCTGCAGAACTGCCTCTGGGACATCGAGGGGGGCCGCCCCCCGGAGCTGGAGCACCTGGACATCGCCGGCAGCCTGCGCGACCACGGCCCGGCCGGGCCCCGTCCGCCGGTCGGGCCGGGGCCCGCGGGACCGATCCGGCCCACAGGCCCTAGCCTGCCCACATGATCCGCACCGCGACCCCCGCCGACGTCCCCGTCATCCACGCCCTGATCCGCGAGCTCGCCGAGTACGAGAAGGCCCCGCACGAGGCGAAGGCCACGCCGGAACAGCTCCACGAGGCCCTCTTCGGCGACCGCCCGGCCGCCTACGCCCACCTCGCCGAGGACGACCGCACCGGCGCGCCCGTCGGCTTCGCGCTGTGGTTCCTGAACTTCTCCACCTGGCGCGGCGTGCACGGCATCTACCTGGAGGACCTCTACGTCCGCCCCGAGGCCCGCGGCGCCGGCCACGGCAGGGCCCTGCTGACCGAGCTGGCCCGCATCTGCGTCGAGCGCGGCTACCAGCGCCTGGAGTGGTCGGTCCTGAACTGGAACGCCCCGTCCATCGCCTTCTACGAGTCCCTCGGCGCCCGCCCCCAGGACGAGTGGACGGTCTACCGGCTGACCGACGACGCCCTCACCGCGCTCGGCGAGCGGGCATGAGAAAGCCCGGGCCGGAGGACATCCGGCCCGGGCCGTGCGCGAGCCCCCTGTCGGACTCGAACCGACGACCTTCGCTTTACAAGAGCGGTGCTCTACCAGCTGAGCTAAGGAGGCGCCGTGCGGGGCGGCGCGGCCCTGCACTGAGGCTGCTCCACTGTACACAGAGCCCGTTTCCCGCAGCCACGAAGTTCCCCTTGCGCGGTCGCGGAGGCCGTTTCGACGCCGGCCGAACGGTACCGGCGCGGTCCGGAACGGGCGTCCGGCGAAAAATTTCGGTGAAGTTCACTCACCACGAAGTACTGACAGACCAGGTGAACGCCAGGTACCGTCCTGATCCAGTTCACGCTCGTGGACTCCCACAACGGAATCACCCGTAGTGGCACCACCTTCCTACAACGGATCGTCCGGCACGTTCCTGCCGGTAGAAGGGGGCCCATCACCATGGCCACTGTCACGTTCGACAAGGCGACCCGGATCTACCCGGGTTCCACCAAGCCCGCCGTCGACGCCCTGGACATCGAGATCGCGGACGGCGAGTTCCTCGTCCTGGTCGGCCCGTCCGGCTGCGGCAAGTCCACCTCCCTGCGCATGCTCGCGGGTCTTGAGGACGTCAACGGCGGCGCCATCCGCATCGGCGACCGCGACGTCACGCACCTGCCGCCGAAGGACCGGGACATCGCCATGGTGTTCCAGAACTACGCGCTCTACCCGCACATGTCGGTCGCCGACAACATGGGCTTCGCGCTCAAGATCGCCGGCGTCAACAAGGCGGAGATCCGGCAGAAGGTCGAGGAGGCCGCGAAGATCCTCGACCTCACCGAGTACCTCGACCGCAAGCCGAAGGCGCTCTCCGGCGGTCAGCGCCAGCGTGTCGCCATGGGCCGCGCCATCGTGCGTGAGCCGCAGGTGTTCCTCATGGACGAGCCGCTGTCCAACCTGGACGCCAAGCTCCGTGTCTCGACGCGTACGCAGATCGCCTCGCTCCAGCGCCGCCTGGGCATCACCACCGTCTACGTCACCCACGACCAGGTCGAGGCCCTGACGATGGGCGACCGCGTGGCGGTCCTCAAGGACGGTCTGCTCCAGCAGGTCGACACCCCGCGCAACATGTACGACCGGCCCGCGAACCTCTTCGTCGCCGGCTTCATCGGCTCCCCCGCCATGAACCTGGTCGAGGTCCCGGTCACCGACGGCGGCGTGAAGTTCGGCAACAGCGTGGTGCCGGTCCAGCGCGAGGCGCTGTCCTCCGCCACCGACAAGACCGTCACCGTCGGCGTCCGCCCCGAGCACTTCGACGTCGCCGGTGCCGACGCCGACCTGGGTGTCCCGGTCACCGTGAACGTGGTCGAGGAGCTCGGCTCCGACGCGTTCGTCTACGGCACCGCCAGCGTCGGCGGCGAGTCGAAGGACCTCGTCGTCCGCGTCGGCGGCCGTGACGTCCCGGAGAAGGGCAGCACGCTGCACGTCGTCCCGCGCGCCGGCGAGACCCACGTGTTCTCCACCTCCACGGGTGCGCGTCTGTCCGACTGATCCGTGGCCCGACAGGGTCCGATCAGCGCCCAGCACACGAGAAATGGGGCCCCGCAGACTGCTGCGGGGCCCCATTTCTCGTTCGTTCCGGTGAATCCCCGGCCGCCCGGGTGTCGACAAATACCCCGACACACCGGGCATTTCGAGCAGTGTGCGTCAACCCACTACCCACCTGAGGGCGGCTGCCCATCCCCCGAACCGGTGACTAAATGTCTCCAAATCATTACTCCACGCTACCCTCACACGCGTGAAGCACTCCACTACCCAACAGACGCGACGCGGCCGGGGCCCCGCCCGACGGATCGGCCGCACCCTCGCCCTCGTTCTGCCCGTCGTCCTGGTGCTCTCCGGGACTCTCGCGGTCACCCGGGTCAACTGGTCGGGGAACCCCTCGAACCCGGTACTGACCGCCGCGGACGCCTCCGTCGCCGGGACCACGCGCTCCGTGAGCCGCGCCCCGCAGGACGTGCTGCGCGACAAGCTGCTCACCGAACTGCAGGAGGAGAACCCGGGCGTCGCCCTGACCCACCTCCAGCAGGCCGTCAACGGCCGTCCGTCGCTGGCGCGGCACTGCGGTTCGATCGCCCGCGCGCTGGGCAGGGCCGCGGTCCGGATCTACGGCCCGACCCGCGCCCAGTCGTACGCGCGCCCCGTCTGCGACACCTCCTTCGCCACGGGGGTCGCCGCAGCCCACCGCTGAGCCGCACGGCACCTTCCCCCGAGCGGTCGCCGACGGCGGCCGTGAGCGGGACGCCACGTAAAGTTCGGTCATGACCGATCCGAGCGCTGCGTCCCGCCCCGTCCAAGCCGTCGTCCTGGCCGGTGGTCAGGGTTCCCGGCTGCGTCCCTACACCGACGACCGGCCCAAGCCGATGGTCGAGATCCCCGGCACGGGGACGCCGATCATCGGCCATCAGCTTGCCTGGCTCGCCGAGGAAGGCGTGACAGACGTGGTGGTCTCCTGCGGCCACCTCGCCGAAGTCCTCCAGAAGTGGCTGGACTCCGCCGACCTGCCGGTCTCCGTCACCACCGTCGTGGAGACCGAGCCCCTCGGCCGCGGCGGCGGCCTCAAGTACGCCGCCGCGCACCTCCCCCACCCGGACAGGCCGTGGTACGCCACCAACGGCGACATCTGGACCCGTTTCTCGCTGCGCGACATGGCGGACTTCCACGCCGAGCGGGACGCCGTCGCGACGCTCGCCCTGGCCCGCCCGCGGCTGCCGTGGGGCGCCGTGCAGACGGACGGCTTCGGCCACATCACGGACTTCATCGAGGCGCCGCCGTCCACGTTCGAGATCAACGCGGGTGTGTACGTCTTCTCCCCCGGCTTCGCCGACCTGCTCCCGGCGCGCGGCGACCACGAGCGCACCACGTTCCCGCGGCTGGCGCGCGAACGCCGGCTGTCCGGGTTCCCCATCCCGCAGGGCTCCTACTGGCGGGCGATCGACACCGCGAAGGACCTGACGGAGGCGGCGAAGGAGCTGGCGGCCCAGCGCCGTTGACGGCCGCGGGCGGAAGGAAACCGCCCGAGGCCGAAAACGTCGACGGGTTCCCGCACACCGCGTGTGCGGGACCCCGTCGTTGCCGGGTCGGCCGGCGGCCCGAGGAGGCCGCCCGCCGGCTAGCTCATCCCAGCAGGCCGCCCACGAGGCCGGGCTGGGAGGTGGAGCCCCCCTCGTCGCCGCCCGAGTCGCCGCCGGTGGTACCGCCGGCGGTCGGACCGGAGCTGGTGCTGGGCTCCTGCCCGCCCGGGGCGGTCTGCTGCGGCGGCACCTGGCCCGTGGTGCCCTGCGTCTCGGTGGGCTGCGTACCGGCGGTGCTGCCGTTGGAGACGCCGGTGGTCGCGCCCTGCGAGGGCGAGGAGCCGGCGCTCGGATCGGCCGGCCCGGACGTGGCGCCCTGCGTGGGCGAGTCGGACGCCGACGGCGTGCTCTCCTCGTCCCGGGGCTCCTCCGGGAGCGGGGAGCCCGGCAGTTCGTTGCGCGGGGCCTCGCCGGGGCCGGGCACGACGACCCGGTCGGCGTCCCGGACGGCACCGCCCAGCACCGAGCCGATGAGCAGCGTGAGCCCGGCGACCACGGTGGTGACCAGGGCGCCGCGGCGCAGTACGTAGCGGCGCAGGTCCCAGATGGGGGCGCGGGGCCCGAGGCGCCGCCAGGCACCGGCGGCGAGGCGGCCGTCGACCGAGTAGACCGGGGCGCCGGCGATGACCAGCGGGGACCAGGCGGCGAGGTAGATGATGTCCGGCGCGTCGTAGGCGGGGACGCTCTTCCAGCTGACGGTGACGAGCAGCGCCGCGGACAGCGCGACACCGATCACGGCCGCCACCCGCTGCCAGCAGCCCAGCACCGTCAGGACGCCGACGATGACCTGGAGGAAGGCGATGACGAGGCCGGACCCGACGGGGTGTTCGAGGGCGAACTGCCGCAGCGGCTCGGCGACTTCCCAGGGGTGCAGGGTGTTGAGCCACTTCACCATGGAGCCGCGCTTGCCGCCGTCGAAGTAGTGCGGGTCGCTGAGCTTGCCCATGCCGGCGTAGATGGAGATGAACCCGAGGAAGACGCGCAGCGGGAGCAGCACGACGCCGAGGTTCATGCGGCGGCCCGGGTAGTAGGCGTGCCGCGCCGGGTCGTCGGCGTGGCGCCGGGCGCGGCGCTCGGTGCCGCCGTCGGCCCGCACCGCCTCGTACGCGCCGGTGTCGTCGGGATCCTCGTCCGCGTAGCCGGGTTCCGCGTAGCCGGGTTCGTCGTAGGCGCTGCCCACGGTGCGCATGTGCGGCAGGAGGCGGGTGCCGCCGGTGTCCTGCGGGTCGTAGGAGTCGTGGCTGCGCTGGGCGCCGACGACAGGTGTCTCGACGGTCCGGGCGGTCAGGTCGTCGTCGTATCCGCCGTATCCGTCGTAGCCGCCGCCGGCCGGGCGGTTTTCGACGACGCGGGGGATGACCTGGGTGGCTCCGGCGTCGTAGAGCGGCTCGTCGGCGTATCGGAGGCCGCCGTTCCGCACGGCCTGGAGGAGTCGGTGGGCGCCGGTGTCGTCCGGGGCGGACCGGCCGCTCCACACGACGGGACGGCGACGGGCCCCGGCGGCTCCGACGGCGGGCATCGGGGCGGTGTCCTGCGTGGCGCTCAAGTGCCGTGCGATGCGCGAGGATTGGGTGCGCCACGTCGAGGGGCCCAACTGCACGCGGAACGTCGCGTGGTTGACGATGACCTGCGCCGGATCGCTCGGCACCTTCACCATGCTCAGCGCGGGAGCGTCGTCGTGTCCCGACGAGCGGTCCCCCGTGGGTGTGCGGGGTGTTCTGGTGTCCACACTCATCTAACCGAGTGACGTGTGGTTAGGACACTGCTTTGACCCGTCGGATCTGTCCGGACAGCGTCAAGCTTGTCCTGCTCGCCGGGATTGCCCCGAGCGGGTGACGGCATGGACGTCCGTTCGGACGCCCATGCCGGGCGGGTCAGGCGCGCCTGCGGGCCGCCTCGTACAGCACGATGCCCGCCGCCACACCGGCGTTGAGGGACTCCGCGCCGCCGGGCATCGGGATCCGCACCCGGTGGTCGCAGGTCTCGCCGACCAGCCGCGACAGGCCCTTGCCCTCGCTGCCGACCACGACGACGACGGGCCCGCCGAGGGCCTCCAGCTCGTCCAGCTCCACCTCGCCGTCGGCGGCGAGCCCGACGACCACGATGCCGGCCTTCTTGTACGCCTCCAGGGCGCGCGTGAGGTTGGTCGCGCGGGCCACCGGCGTACGCGCGGCGGTACCGGCGGACGTCTTCCAGGCACCGGCCGTCATGCCGGCCGCACGCCGCTCGGGCACGACCACGCCGTGCCCGCCGAAGGCGGAGACGGACCGGACGACCGCACCGAGGTTGCGCGGGTCGGTCACGCCGTCGAGGGCGACGATCAGCGGGTCCTCGTCCTCCTCCTGGGCGGCGGCGACGAGGTCCTCGGGGTGCGCGTACTCGTAGGGCGGGACCTGGAGGACGAGGCCCTGGTGGTTCAGGCCGTTCGTCATCCGGTCCAGCTCGGGACGCGGGGCCTCCATGAGGTTGATGCCGCCGCGCTCCGCCGCGAGCTGCAGCGCCTCGCGCACCCGCTCGTCGTTGTCGATGAACTGCTGCACGTACAGCGTCGACGCGGGCACCCCGCCGCGCAGCGCCTCGACGACCGGGTTGCGGCCGACGACCAGTTCCGAGGCGGACTTGCCGCCCCGTCCGCGCGCCGCGGGCCGGCGCGCGGCCTGCTTGGCCTGGGCGCCGGCGATGCGGTTCTTCTTGTGCCCCTTGCGCATCTCGGCGGGGGGCGTCGGGCCCTTGCCCTCAAGGCCCCGGCGCCGCTTGCCGCCGCTGCCGACCTGCGCGCCCTTCTTGCCGGACATGCGGCGGTTGTTCGCGGCCATGAGCTACCCGTCTCCGTGAAGTTGCGTGCGTACGTATTCATGCAGTGTGCCGCCCGGGAGGCCGGGCGGCACAGTCGATCTTCGAGCCCGTGGGGTCTCAGCCCTTGCCGAGGCTCCAGCGAGGGCCCTGCGGGCCGTCCTCGATGGCGAGCCCGGAGTGCTTCAGCTGATCGCGGATGGCGTCCGCGGTCGGCCAGTCCTTGCGCGCCCGCGCGGCCTCGCGCTGGTCGAGGACGAGGCGTACGAGGCTGTCGACCACGCCGTGCAGGTCCTCGCCGCGGTCGGACTCGCCGGCCCAGTGCGGGTCGAGCGGGTCCAGGCCGAGGACGCCGAGCATGGCGCGCACCTCGGCGAGGCGCTCCACGGCGGCCTCCTTGTCGTCGGCGGTCAGCGCGCTGTTGCCCTGCCGGACCGTGGTGTGCACGACGGCGAGCGCCTGCGGGACGCCCAGGTCGTCGTCCATCGCCTCGGCGAAGGCGGGCGGCACCTCGGCGGCGGGCTCGACCGGGCCCCCGGCGAGTTCCACCACGCGCTGCACGAAGCCCTCGATGCGCGCGAACGCCGACTCGGCCTCCCGCAGCGCCTCCTCGCTGTACTCGATCATCGAGCGGTAGTGCGGGGTGCCCAGGTAGTAGCGCAGCACGACGGGCCGCCACTGCTTGACCATCTCGCTGACGAGCACCGAGTTGCCGAGCGACTTCGACATCTTCTCGCCGCTCATGGTGACCCAGGCGTTGTGCACCCAGTGCCGCGCGAACTCGTCGCCGTAGGCCTTGGCCTGGGCGATCTCGTTCTCGTGGTGCGGGAAGATCAGGTCCAGGCCGCCGCCGTGGATGTCGAAGGCGGAGCCCAGGTACTTGTGCGCCATCGCCGAGCACTCAAGGTGCCAGCCGGGCCGGCCCCGGCCCCACGGCGTCTCCCAGCTCGGCTCCCCGGGCTTGGCCGCCTTCCACATGGCGAAGTCGCGCGGGTCGCGCTTGCCGGTCTCGCCGGTGCCGGAGGGCTGCTTGAGGTTCTCCAGCTCCTGGTTCGACAGCCGCAGGTACTCGGGGAAGGACTTCACGTCGAAGTAGACGTTGCCGTCGGCCTCGTACGCGTGCCCGCGCTCGATCAGCCCGCGCATCATCTCGACCATCTCGGTCACGTGCCCGGTGGCGCGCGGTTCGTAGGTGGGCGGCAGGCAGCCGAGCGCGCGGTAGCCGTCGCTGAAGGCGCGCTCGTTCTCGTAGCCGATGGACCACCAGGGGCGGCCCTGCTCGGCCGACTTGGCGATGATCTTGTCGTCGATGTCCGTGACGTTGCGGATGAACGTGACGTCGTAGCCGCGGTACGCGAACCAGCGGCGCATGATGTCGAAGTTCAGCCCCGAGCGGATGTGCCCGATGTGCGGTGCGGCCTGCACGGTGGCGCCACACAGGTAGATCGAGACACAGCCCGGAACGAGGGGGGCGAAGTCACGGATCTGCCGGGCGCTGGTGTCGTACAGCCGAATAGTCACGCCTCCAGGGTAGTGGGCGCGGACCTGTGCCTCGCGCCCTTCCCCCACAAGTCCGGCGGAGCGGGGCCTGTCCTAGCCTTCCGGGACCACCAGCGCGGTGGCGATCGCCATGAGGCCCTCGCCCCGGCCCGGGAAGCCCAGGCCGTCCGTCGTCGCGCCGGAGACCGACACCGGGGCGCCGGCCGCCTCCGAGAGGATCTTCTGGGCCTCGTCGCGGCGTTTGCCGATCTTCGGGCGGGGGCCGACGACCTGGACGGCGACGTTCCCGATCCGGAAGCCCGCCTCGCGCACGATCCGCGCGGCCTCCGTCAGCAGCGTCACCCCGGACGCGCCGGACCACTCGGGCCGTCCGGTGCCGAAGTGCTGTCCCAGGTCACCGAGCCCGGCGGCCGAGAACAGCGCGTTGCACGCGGCGTGCGCGACGACGTCCGCGTCGGAGTGCCCGGCCAGCCCCGGCCCCTCGCCCTCCCACTTCAGGCCCGCGCACCACAGCTCGCGGCCCTCCTCGAAGGCGTGGATGTCGGTGCCGATGCCGACCTGCGGCAGCGGAAAGCCCTCAGAAGCCATCGTTCATCCTCCTGCGCGCCAGGACCGCCTCCGCCAGGATCAGGTCCAGCGGGCGCGTCACCTTGAACGCCTCCTCGTGCCCGGGCACGGTCACGACCGTCAGCCCGAGCTGCTCGACCATGCTCGCGTCGTCGGTGACGTCGCCCGTCACCGTCTCGTGCGCCCGCACCAGCGTCGCCCGGTCGAAGCCCTGCGGGGTCTGCACCGCCCGGAGCCGCGCCCGTACCGGCGTGGCCACCACCGGTTCCGCCTCGCCGGGTGCCGCCGCCGGCTCGACCTCCTTGACGGTGTCGGCGAGGGGCAGCGCCGGCACGACGGCGGGCGCGCCCTCGCGCACCGCCTCGATCACCGCGTCCACCGTGTCGACCGGGACCAGCGGCCGGGCCGCGTCGTGGACGAGCACGATGTCGTGGCCGGGCGGCAGCGCGTCCAGACCGCGGCGTACGGACTCCTGGCGCGACGCGCCGCCGGGCACCACGAGGAAGTCGGTGCGCTCGGGCAGCGCGTGCGCGTCGAGCATGCTCTTGACCTCGGCCGCGCCGTCGGGCGGTGCCACGACCACGACCAGGGAGACCGCCCGCGAGGCGGCCATGGCGCGCACGGCGTGGATCAGCATGGGCGTGCCGCCCAGCGCGCGAAGTGCTTTGGGGGCGCCCGGACCGAGCCGAACACCCCGGCCGGCGGCCGGAATCACGGCTGCGGTGCGGGCCTGCGCGGGCGAGGGACGCGAATCGTCAGACATCGGTTCCTGTCAGGTTTGTGTGCTCAACCTACGTGGGTATGGCCACACCGTGCCGGGCGCGAGCCTCGACCGGACCCTTCCGTGACACCGGTCGAGACAGCTGCCCGGGCCCGGCACCTTCAGTACCGGGGGGACACCCCCGTCTTGGGCGTACGGCATGAGCGGGCTTCGAGGCGTACGGCGTGGGCGCGGCGCGCGGCACAGGGTTGCCCGGATACGAACATGCCGCAGCGCCCGGCGACAGGAGAAGTGTCATCGGGCACCGCGGCATTTCACTGCACTGTGCTGAGAGCTGAGCGGGCTGGCTGCCTGCCTTGCGTCAGGAGGCGAGAACCTCGTCGAGCAGCGCCTCGGCCTTGTCCTCGTTGGTGTTCTCCGCGAGAGCGAGCTCGCTCACCAGGATCTGGCGGGCCTTGGCGAGCATGCGCTTCTCACCGGCGGAGAGTCCGCGCTCGCGCTCACGACGCCACAGGTCACGCACGACTTCCGCGACCTTGATGACATCGCCGGAGGCGAGCTTCTCCAGGTTTGCCTTGTATCGACGCGACCAGTTCGTGGGCTCCTCGGCGTACGGCGCGCGCAGCACCTCGAAGACCCGGTCCAGCCCGTCCTGACCGACCACATCACGCACGCCGACGAACTCCGCATTGTCCGCTGGCACACGTACCGTCAGGTCACCCTGGGCGACCTTCAGCACCAAGTAGGTCTTGTCCACGCCTTTGATCTGGCGAGTTTCGATTGCCTCGATCAGCGCGGCCCCGTGATGGGGATAGACCACGGTGTCGCCAACCTTGAACGTCATGTGACAGGTACCCCTTCCGTGGCTATCCAGGGTAACACGGATACGGCGTCTTCTGAATGGCGTTTTCGCAGGTCAGGGCATATCTCGGGGCTTGACAAGTGCAACAGGAACGTGCTTCGCCGGGCGAACGGAAGCAGGTATTCGCAGGTCGGAGCCGCTCTCCGGGGCGAGCGAAACACACCCGTCACACGCCTCCCGAGGCCCCGCCGAGCGGCCGAACATCCCCATATGTCCGCTTCCAGATGATCGACTTCCGCTACTCCGTTCGGTTGCCGCGGTGGGCTTCCGGACGATTCCGGAATTGATCACCGGGCCGCGCGGCCGGTCCCGTAGATCTCTCCGCGCCGGTCCCGGAGATCTCCCCGTGATCACTTTTTCGCCGGGCCGCGCATTCTTCACGGAAATTCCCCGAGACGCCCGGGCGCGACTTATGTGAATGGCGGACGAGGGCGGGGCCAAAGTGACCTGTGCCGGCCTGTGGGACACATGTGGCGGAGATGCCGGGACGGACGCCGGACGGACGCCGGACGGACGCGGTGAGGGCGCGGGGCCTCTTCCGCACCTGCGCGGGGTATGCCGGCGCCCGGAGGGAGGGTCGGGTGCGGCGGCGCGGGAACGGCTCGGTAACCTAAGGCCGCTGACAGACACCAAGGGTGGCTTCCCCGGCCGCCACGCTCGAGTCAAGGAGTTGCCGCCGCCGTGAGCAGCAGCCTTCGACGCGGCGCCCTCGCCGCCGCCGTCATCGCAGTCTCGATCGCCTCGCTCGCCGCGTGCGGCGCCGGCCACAACGCACAGACGCTCGGTGTCAGGCCGGACAACGCGGCCACGGCCGTCGACGGCCTGAAGATCCAGAACGCCGTCGTCGTCACCCAGCCCGACAAGGAGTCGACCGGCCCCGCGGTGGTCTCCGCCACCGTCTTCAACAGCGGCAGCAGCGCCGAGACGCTGGAGTCCATCACCGTGGAGGGCGCCGGCGAGGCCAAGCTGACGCCGGCCAAGGGCAAGACCCTGAGCATCCCGGCGGGCGGCTCGCTCATCATCGGCGGCAAGGACAACGCCTCGGCGGTCCTGGCCGGCGGCGGCGAGAGCCTGGTCGACGGCGACGCGCAGAAGGTCACCTTCACCTTCAGCAGGACCGGCGCCATCGACCTGCGCGCGTTCGTCGTCCCGTCCGAGGGCTACTACGCCTCCTGGGGCCCGACCGGGGCTCCGGCGGCGCCGGGTGCCTCGGCCTCGGCGTCCGCGCCGGAGGAGCCGGGCGACCACGCGTCCGGCGAGGCCACCGGTGAGCCCTCCGAGGGCGCGTCGGCCACGCCCGGCGGCTCCGCCACGCCGACCGACGCCGCTTCCGCGAGCGCGTCGGCCGCGGAGTCGGAGGACCACGCGGCGGCCGGCCACTGAGCCGACGCGGGCCGCGCGGGCGGACGCGAGCACTACCCCGCACGGGCCGCAGCCGCCATACGCGCTGCGTGCGCCGTACGGACTGAACACAGCAGACAACAGCAGGGGCGGACCTCTTCGGGAGGTTCCGCCCCTGCTGTCGTCACTGCTGTTCCGGCCGCCGCCGTTCCGCGGGGACGGCCGTACCGCCGGCCGACCGGTGCTCGGCCCGGCGGGCGGGCCGGTTTACGGCTCGAACTTGTAGCCCAGGCCGCGGACCGTCACCAGGTAGCGCGGCGCGCCCGGGTCCGGCTCGATCTTGGCGCGCAGCCGCTTGACGTGGACGTCGAGGGTCTTGGTGTCACCGACGTAGTCGGCGCCCCAGACGCGGTCGATCAGCTGCATGCGGGTCAGCACGCGGCCGGCGTTGCGCAGCAGCATCTCCAGCAGGTCGAACTCCTTGAGCGGCAGGTCGACCTTGGTGCCGCCGACCGTGACCACGTGCCGGTCGACGTCCATGCGGACGGGGCCGGCCTCCAGGGCGGCCGGGGCCACCTCCTCCGGCTCGCCGCGGCGGCGCAGCACGGCACGGATGCGGGCGACCAGCTCGCGGGAGGAGAAGGGCTTGGTGACGTAGTCGTCGGCTCCTATCTCCAGACCGACAACCTTGTCGATCTCGCTGTCCTTGGCGGTCACCATGATCACGGGAACGTTGGAGCGGCCGCGCAGCTGACGGCACACCTCGGTGCCCGGCAGGCCGGGCAGCATCAGGTCGAGGAGGACGAGATCGGCGCCGTTGCGCTCGAACTCGTCGAGTCCGTCGGGCCCCGTGGTCGCCACTGCGACCTCGAAGCCCTCCTTGCGGAGCATGTACGACAGGGCGTCGGAGAAGGACTCCTCGTCCTCGACGACGAGCACACGGGTCACGGAAGGACCTCCGGGGCGGGAAGCGTTTCGTACGGGGATGTTGGGGGGGCTGGGGAAGACGTGGGGGAAGTGGACCGTCCGGCCTCGGTGTCGAGGCCCGTGCGGGCTTCGCGGGCGGTCCGCTGCTGAGCGCGGTCGCGGGCCGCGCCCGCCTCCGGCAGTCGCAGGGTGAACGTGGAGCCCTGGTTCTCGGCGCTCCACACCGTGACCTCCCCGCCGTGCGAGGCGGCCACGTGCTTGACGATCGCCAGCCCCAGCCCCGTACCACCGGTGGCACGGGAGCGGGCCGGGTCGACCCGGTAGAAGCGCTCGAAGATGCGCTCCTTGTCCTTGTCGGAGATGCCGATGCCCTGGTCGGTGACGGCTATCTCGATCATGTCGCCGCCCGGCGCGGCGATGCTGCGTGCGGCGATGCCGACGCGGGTCCGGGCGGGTGAGTAGTTGACGGCGTTCTCCACGAGGTTGCCGAGGGCGGCGGCCAGCTGGCCGCGGTTTCCCCAGACCGCCAGGTCGGCGCTGCCCGCCCGGCGCCCCCCGCCGTCCTCGTCCGGGAACCCGTCGGGCTCCAGGATCGAGGCGGCGATGGTGATCTGCTTGGTGCCGGCCTGGTGGCGGCAGCGGTCGATGGCCTCGGCGACGAGTTCGTCGACGCGGACGGGTTCGGCGTCCTCCAGCGGGTCGTCGTTCTGCACCCGGGAGAGGTCGATGAGTTCCTGGACCAGATTGGTGAGCCGGGTGGCCTCGATCTGCATCCGGCCGGCGAAGCGCTCCACGGCCTCCGGATCGTCGGAGGCGTCCATGACGGCCTCGGACAGCAGGGAGAGCGCGCCGACGGGCGTCTTCAGCTCGTGGCTCACGTTGGCGACGAAGTCGCGTCGTACGGCCTCGATGCGGCGGGCCTCGGTGAGGTCCTCCACGAGGAGGAGCACGAGCCGGGAGCCGAGCGGCGCGACGCGCGCGGAGACGGCGAGGGCCTCGCCGCGTCCGGTGCCCCGGCGGGGCAGGTCCAGCTCGACCTGGCGTATCTCCCCGTCACGTCGGGTGTCCCGGGCCATCTGCAGCATGGGCTCGACGGCGAGCTTGCCGCCGCGCACCAGCCCGAGGGCGTACGCGGCGGAGCTGGCCTTCACGACGGCGTCGGCCTCGTCGAGGACGACGGCGGACGAGCGCAGCACGGACAGCACCGTGTCCACGCCCGGCGGAAGCACCGGGTCCGTGTGCAGTGAGGTGCGCGTGGGGCGCTTCTGCTCGCGCTCGCTCCAGCGGAACGCCAGCATGGCGATGACGCCGGTGAGCACCCCGGCGATCGCTGCCGCTGCGGCGACCGCCGCGTTCACGTCCATGCGTCCAGGTTAGGCATGCGATACCCCCCGTCCACAGCCGTCCGGGTGCGACCTCGAACACTCGTCGCCCAGAGTTCACCTTGGGGCCAGTATTGATTCATTTGAGGTGATGGAAACGGTCGCGTACGGGACGGAACGTGGGAGCGTGGGGTTGCTGAGCCCCCGGAATCTGTCCGTAACGAGGCTGAGCCCCCGAAGTAGACGCACGAGAGGGAAACCCTGATGCGGGACGCGTACCACGAGGAACTTGACTCGATCGGCGACAGTCTGGTGGAGATGGCCCGGCTGGTCGGGTCGGCGATCGGACGCGCCACGACCGCCATCCTCGACTCCGATCTGAAGCTGGCCGAGAACGTCATCGAGGCCGACCAGCGGGTCGACGAACTCCAGCACGAGCTGGAGGCTCGTGCCATAGCCCTGCTGGCCCGGCAGCAGCCGGTGGCCACCGACCTGCGGATAGTCGTGACGTCGCTGCGCATGTCGGCGGACCTGGAGCGTTCGGGCGACCTCGCCCAGCACGTGGCGAAGCTCGCGCGGCTGCGCTACCCGGAGCGCGCGGTGCCGCAGGACCTGCACGCGACCATCCTGGAGATGGGCCAGCTCGCCCAGCGCCTGATGGCTAAGGCGGCCGAGGTGATCGTCACGAAGGACGTCGACCTGGCGCTCCAGCTGGAGCAGGACGACGACGCGATGGACCTGCTGCACCGGGCCCTGTTCCAGCACCTGATGGACGACCGCTGGAAGCACGGCATCGAGACGGCCGTCGACGTGACGCTGCTGGGCCGCTACTACGAGCGGTACGCGGACCACGCGGTGGCCGTCGCGAAGCGGGTGGTGTACCTGGTGACGGGCGAGCACGCGGACGAGTTGCAGCAGGAGAAGTCCGAGATCCAGGCGGTTTCGGGGGTCGAGGGGGCGTAGGGCTCGGCCTTCTGGACTGTGGGGCACGCCTTGACGGGCGCGGGCGTGGGCTGGGCTTGGGCCTGGGCCTGGGTTGGTCGAGGGCCGGGTCAGCCTTACCGGGGCCCGGACTCGGCCGGTGTCCGGACTCGGCCGGGGTGGGGGGCGTGCGAGGGGAGGTGCCGGTCGGCCGGAAGGGCTCCCGAGCACCTGTGCGCCGTTGATGCGCCCGCCCGACCGGGCATGCAATGGGCACAGGCATCAGCCTCTCTTTAGGAGGGACCCATGGCCGAGACCCCCGGCACGACGCCGGACCCCACGCAGGAGCGCGAGACCGAGCAGCCCGCCGAGATCAGGAACCTCATGCTGATCGGCGCCTGCGGCTGCGGCTCGGGCTGCGGCTGCGGGTGCCAGTCGGGCAGTCCCTGCCAGTGCAGCTGACGAAACCGAGGGGCCCCGGCGCGGTGTGACCGCGCCGGGGCCTTCGGCATGCCGGGCCGCCGTCACCCGTTCGGCCGAGTCGCCACATCGGTTCGCCGGGCGCAGCATGGAAGGAACGACGGCAGGGCGACGCACTCGGAAAGAGGGAGGTGCGGGCCATGGCCAAGTTCATGGACGTCCACCACGGGATGACGGGCATCACGTCCGACCAGTTGCACGAGGCACACCAGGCGGACCTGGCGATCGAGCAGGAAGAAGGCGTCCACTTCGAACACGCGTGGGCGGACCCGCGGTCCGGCACGATCTACTGCCTCTCGGAGGGCCCGTCGGCGGACGCGGTCCAACGCGTCCACGAACGCGCGGGCCACAAGGCGGACGAGATCCACGAGGTGCCGCTGTCGGTCTGAGACCGGCGCGCGGGCGGCGGGGCGGAGTGAACGTCAGGGTCAGGCGGCCGGGATTTCAGGTGGCGGCCAGGTAGTCCAGCCCGGCGTCCGCCATACGCCGTACGGCCTCGGTCACCCCGTCCACTCCGGAGCCGAGATAAAGCCGGAGCTGAGGGCGCTGCTCGGCGCCCGGGGTGGGCATCGGCCAGGGCCAGATGGGCGCGGTGAGTACGGCGGTCCGCTCGAAGCACCGGCTGCGGAACTCCCGCGCTTTGTCCTCACTCACCGCGTAGGCGGGCGGCACGTCGACGACCACGTACGGGGTGCACTCGCCGGCGTGCACCGCGGCCGCCGGATATCCCAGCTTCTTGACGAACTGCGTCTCGGCGGTGGCCCGGATCTCGGTCAGCCGCAGGCGCTGGCGGGCCAGAAAATCCGCGCTTTCCGGCGAACCGAGCCAATCGGCCATCGCGTGCTGAAGCATTCCGGAAGCCATCAGGGTGTGGTGCAGCCGATACGTGTTCACCAACGCGTCCAGTGTTTCCACGGGCGCGGTGAGCGAGCCGATCCCCCAGCCGTTGCTGCCGAACTGTTTGCCCATGGACTGCACCGCGACCCAGGGAACTCCCTTTCCGATTCCACCGCGCTCGATCATCATGCTCAGCGCGGAGGTCGGCGTGACTCCCTCGTCGTGCACAGTGAAGTACGCGTCGTCGATCAGCACCGCGGCACCGGCGGATTCCGCGGCGCCGAACATCCGGGCCACGAAATCGCCGCTCCAGTTCACCGCGGTCGGATTGTGCTGGGCGTTGACGACGACCAGGGCGAGCTCCGCGTCCGGGTCCGCCGCGACGCCGGTGACGATCCGGTCGAGTTCCGCCGTGTCCGGTACGAACCCGGCCTCGGGCCGCAGCGTCAGGTACCGCAGCTCGTAGCCGAGCGGGGCGAACACCCCGGCGTAGTCCCAGGCGGGGCCTGCGACCAGCGCCACCGGCCGACGCGCGGCGGACCCGGCCCGGTCCCGCACCAGTCGGCCGAAGTCGTACATCGTGGTGCGCGTCCCGGTCCAGGTGACGGCCACCTCCCAGTCCCGCCCGCGCTCGGCCGTGCCGGGGAGGCGGTGCGTGGTGCGCAGATGCTCGGCGAGGGCGTTGCGCAGCCGGGGCAGCCCGTGGAGCGAGAGCTGATACCCGTGCGCTCCTTTCGGCACGCCGGACAGACATTCGGCGAGACCCGGAGCTATTCGGTCCCAGGTCTCACCGAAACTCATACATATCGGCTCACCGTGAGGCATGCCGGCAGCTAAATAGTCCCGCAATAAACCGGCGTCGGGCATTCCGCAGGGGGAACTGTCGGACGCGAGCAGATCCTGAAGGGTTTCCTTTTTGATCATGCGGCGGAGGGTAGCGTGGGGAGGTTCGACAAAGGAACCTGTGGGACGGGATTTGTCACCACGGCACCCTTACGCACAGGAACCCACACGGAAAACCGGAACGCCACTCGACTGCACCAACATGCAGGTGAGTGGCGCGGTGATTATTTCCACCTTCCCTCACTCCGCCCTTGCCCCGACTTTCGGCGCGGATCTTGAACGGCGAACTTCCCACCGCTCACGGCCGGTACGCCCGGAAGCGGGGTACCGCACCGCTGGTCGCCTCGGTCACGGGGTGTCCGTCATCTGGAGTATCGTTCTGGTGTCGGAGCGTTACCACTCCGACACGGGAGTGATCTTGCCTGCGGGTGCCCGAACCCCGTATGGCCGGCACCGGAGGAGCACAGTCGCCCGTGGCAAATGATCACCCCCGCGCTGCTTCCCCGCGGGTTACCGACTTCTCCGACACGGGCGGGACACCTCTCCAGGGCGTCGCACCCAGATATGGGTGGTGACGAGTGGTCGGCCGTGACCTCAAGCCCTCCGACCACCCGAAGAAGGACGTGCGTCGCGTCCTGGAGAAGTGGGTGGACCGCGGTTGGGCGCTGCGGAAGGAAGGCCACTGGGGCAGGCTCTACTGCCCGTGCGAATCGGAGTGCACGGTCATCCCCATCTCGGGAACGCCTCAGAACGAGAGCTCGCACGCTCGGCGAGTAGACCGCCTGGCCGCCCGCTGCCCACTACCCCCTGACTCCCCACAGCGCAGCCTCACGGGCCACCCCAGGGATTAGTCACAGTATTTTTTGCCCGACTTTGCCCCGGTTCTGCTGTTGACGAATGTCAACGGCTCTGCGACGGTGATGAAGGATGAGGGGGCAACCATGGACTATGACTTCACCTTTGTCGTATCCGGCGTGGATGTAGATGACCAGGCTGCCGTCGATGCCTTGCAGGAGAAGTGCGATGCGCTGCTGGCCCGGGCCGGCGGCGTGGATCTTCTGATGATCACGGGGTCGGGAGACACGGCCGTCGAAGCGGCCGTGACAGCCGTTTCCGCTGCTCGGGGCGCTGTTCCGCAGCTTCAGGTGTGCCGCTTGGACCGAGATCTCGTCGGCGTTCACGAGATCGCCGAGAGAACGGGCAGGTCCCGCCAGAACGTCAGTCAGTGGATCGCGGGCGCGCGGAAGGCCCAGGGTGAGCGTTTCCCCGCCCCGGAGGGCACCGTGGGCAGGTCTCAGGCCTGGTTGTGGAGTGAAGTCAACCGATGGCTGTCTGCTCACGAACTGGATGACGGTGCGACGTACCCGACCCGGGAGGAGATGGCCGAGATCGACGTGGCGCTGGCCAACTCGGTTTCCGTCACCCTCAACTTCACTTGGGCGAAGACCCCCGGCTTCCAGTCCGGCCGGGAAAAGGTGATCCGGGACCTGCGGAGCAAGCACATCCCCGGGTTCATGGGCTTCCTGTCCGAACTCGACCGGACGACGGGCGAGGACGGGGCGCACGTGCTGGTGGTCGCGGACCCCGAGGAGCCTGCCTCCGGTGTGATGGAGCGGGTCTCCGGCATCGGCCATGACGTCGTCCTCATCACGGCCACCGACCAGTTCACGGCGATGGTGCTGTCCACCTCTCCGCCTCCGCGGCCGACAGAAATCGTCTTTGTTCCGCAGGAAGCGACCGTCGGGGACTGGCTGTGCTTGGTGCAGTCGAACCCGCAGGCGTCGTTCAGCCTCGCGGGTACAGCAGAGGATGAGGACGAAGCCCCCACGATTCAAAGGCGCTTGGCGATTGCCGCGTAGCGCGCCAACGGGTGCCGGGCGGCAGTACTCAGGGCTGGCTCGCCCCGGCCCTGCCCTGAGATGCAGTGCGGTGCGGTGCCGGGCGCCACGACGGAAACGGCCCGCGAAGAGGCGCGCCGATGGTCTACCGGACGTCAGCCGTCGCGGACAGGTGGACTTCCAGGCCGCCGCCCCGGAACCAGCACCCTCCGCGGGCCGCCAGCACAGGCGGCTTCTCGAGTTCTGCCATGCCGAGGACGACGTGCTCTGGGAACTGACGATCGCTGTTGGGCAGGGACCGTCCCGCGCTCACGCGTCGAAGTCGTACTCCAGGATGTACGAGGCAGCGTCGAGCGTCATTTCACTGACCTCGACGGGTCTGCCGTCATCCGTGAAGGCGGTGCGGCAGACCAGGACGACAGGGGTGCCCGCGGACATGCCCAGTTGGGCCGCCTCGTCCTTCGACGGCATGCGTGAGCGGATCTCTTCGCGGAAGTGAGCGGGCTTGTAACCGAGTTCGGCGAGCCGGGCGTACGTCCCACCCGGCCCGGTGTCCTCCCGAGTGATGGCCGACCCGGCAACCACCGAGGCGGGCAGGTAGCTGGTGGCGAGCATGACGGGCTTGCCGTCCAGGACGAAGCGCCGACGCCTCACGCACACCGTTCCCGCGTCGGCCAGCTCCAGCACCGCGCCGATGCGGTCGGGTGCCGCTTCCTCGGAAACGGTGACCTGATCCACCTCAAGGGCCCGGTTCTCCATGTCCGCCGACCAGATGGAGCGGCCATTGCCCCACTGCTCCTGGGACAGCCGCTGGATACCCCGGCGCCGAAGCGGCCGGAACGCCCGGACGAACACCCCGGCACCCTTGCGGGCTTCGGCGACACCTTCGTCCCGCAGGACGCTCAGCGCCTGACGGGCCGTCATGCGGGCCACGCCATGAGTGGCCATGAGGTCGTTCTCGCCCGGAAGGCGATCACCGGGACCGTACTCACCCGACCGGATCGCCTCGCGCAGGGAGTCCGCGATCCGCTGGTACTTGGGCCGACGGTCGTCGTCGGTGTTGGCCATTCCACCGTCCTCCTTGCCTCTCTAGACACCTTAGGCCATAGGTGGGGCCCCTGCGGGTGCCCGCTGCGGGGACCACCATTGCACTCACCGCGTCTCGGAGCGATGACCCTGCACCCGGAACCCGAGTCCGTGCCCCGCGCCCGGCGTTGGTTCCGGAAGTTCCTCGCTCCCTACAACCCGGACTGCTCGATCGACGACTGCACGCTGATGCTCTCCGAGTTGGTGACCAACGCCGTCCGCTACGGGAAGTCCGAGGACCCCTGGCTGGTGCGGGTCGAGTGGTACCGCGAGGACACCTCGCTCCGCGTCGACGTGCACAACCCGGGCTTCCCGGCGGACGTCCGGCTACGGCACCCGGAAGCACACGACGCCCACGGCCGCGGCCTGCTCCTGGTCGACTCCATCGCCGACTCCTGGCACTCCGGCCCCAGCCGCTTCGGCGGAACGGTCGTTTCCTTCCTTGTCGCCGATGCCTGGGCGGAGTGAGGGGACATCCGGCCTTCTCCAGTCGCCCTCTCAGCCGCCAGACCAAAAGGCTCCCGCCCTGCCGAGAAACAGCAGGGCGGGAGCCAACTCAGTCAGAGGGCGGACGTTACTTCTTCTTGCCCTGGTTCTTGACCGCCTCGATCGCAGCCGCCGCTGCCTCCGGGTCCAGGTACTTGCCGCCCGGGGTGACCGGCTTGAAGGTCGCGTCGAGTTCGTAGTACAGGGGGATGCCCGTCGGGATGTTCAGGCCCGCGATGTCCGCGTCCGAGATGCCGTCCAGGTGCTTGACCAGGGCGCGCAGGCTGTTGCCGTGGGCGGCGACCAGGACCGTGCGGCCGGTCAGCAGGTCGGGGACGATGCCGTCGAACCAGTACGGCAGCATGCGGACGACGACGTCCTTCAGGCACTCCGTCTGCGGGCGCAGCTCCGGCGGGAGGGTCGCGTAGCGCGGGTCGTCGAACTGGGAGTACTCGGCGTCGCGGTCCAGCGGCGGCGGCGGGGTGTCGTAGGAGCGGCGCCACAGCATGAACTGCTCCTCGCCGAACTCCGCCAGCGTCTGCGCCTTGTCCTTGCCCTGGAGGGCGCCGTAGTGACGCTCGTTCAGGCGCCAGGAGCGGTGCACGGGGATCCAGAGGCGGTCCGCGGACTCCAGCGCGAGCTGTGCCGTGCGGATCGCGCGCTTCTGGAGGGACGTGTGGACCACGTCGGGGAGCAGGCCGGCGTCCTTGAGCAGCTCACCGCCGCGGACTGCCTCCTTCTCGCCCTTCTCGTTCAGGTTGACGTCCACCCAGCCGGTGAACAGGTTCTTCGCGTTCCATTCGCTCTCGCCGTGGCGGAGGAGGATCAGCTTGTACGGTGCGTCGGCCATGGGCCCGAGCGTAATCGAACCCCCTGATCCCTCGCGCGCCCCGCCCGCAGGGCGGACGGTTGACGGGATCTGTTAATTGAGTGGTCACCGGCAGCCACCCCCTCGTAAGTTGTGCTCACCGCTTGAGCCGCTTACAGCAGGCCTGATGTCCGTGGGGGATCCTCATGCCGTACGCCCGTGCCAGACGCGCTGTCCGGGAGACTGTTTCCGGGTTGCCCCGTGAGTTCTGGTGGCTGTGGACCAGCACCCTCGTGAACCGGCTCGGTGCCTTCGTCGCCACCTTCATGGCGCTGTACCTCACCCTGGAGCGCGGCTACTCCGCCACCTACGCGGGTCTGGTCGCCGCCCTGCACGGGCTCGGCGGCGTCATCTCCTCCCTCGGCGCCGGCGTCATGACCGACCGGCTCGGGCGGCGGCCCACCCTGCTCGTCGCCCAGGCCTCCACGGCCCTGTCCGTCGCGCTGCTCGGGTTCATGCACCACCCGGTCGCCATCGCCGCCGTCGCCTTCCTCGTCGGCATGGCCTCCAACGCCTCCCGGCCCGCCGTGCAGGCGATGATGGCCGACATCGTCCGGCCCGAGGACCGGATCCGCGCCTTCTCGCTCAACTACTGGGCCATCAACCTCGGGTTCGCCGTGTCGTCCATGGCCGCCGGGTTCATCGCCGAGTTCAGCTATCTCGCCGGCTTCCTCATCGAGGGCGGCATGACCCTGGTCTGCGCCGTTCTGATCTTCCTCAAGCTGCCCGAGTCCCGGCCCGTCCAGGACGGCAAGACCGGGAGCAAGGACGCCGTCGGGCTGGGGACCGTACTGCGCGACGGGCGGTTCATGAGTGTCGTCGGGCTGTCGTTCCTCGTGGCGCTCGTCTTCCAGCAGGGCTTCCTCGGGCTGCCCGTCGCCATGGGCGAGGCCGGGTTCACGCCCGCCGACTACGGCATGGCCATCGCCGTCAACGGCGTGCTGATCGTCGCGCTCCAGATCCCCGTCACCCGGTTCATCGAGCACCGCGACACCCGGCTGCTGCTCGTCGCCTCGTCCCTGCTCGCCGGGTACGGCTTCGGGCTCACCGCCTTCGCCGGTTCCGTCGGTGTCTTCGCGCTGACGGTGTGCGTGTGGACGCTGGCGGAGATCGTCAACGCCCCCACGCAGACCGGGCTCGTCGTGCGGCTCTCGCCGGTGCACGGACGCGGCCGCTATCAGGGCATGTACACGATGTCCTGGTCCGTGGCCGCGCTCGTCGCGCCCCTGCTGTCCGGGGTCGTCATCGACCGGTACGGGGCCGAGTGGCTGTGGGGGCTGTGCGCCGTCGTCGGAACGGTGGCGGGCGTCGGGTACAGCGCCCTCATGCGGCGACTCCCGGACGAACCCAACGGAGAGAGGGGAGAGAGCGGCGAGAGCGGCGATGGCGGAACAAAGCAGGAGGCCCCGGAGAACGAGGAGCCTGTCGTCGTCGACGTCGCGCCGGCCGGCACCGGCCCCAAGCCCGGGGTCACCACCGCCTGACAGCCATCCCCGCGCCCCGCGACACCGCCTGAAGACGGCCACAGCCAAGCCCGGCGACACCGCCTGAGAAAACGGCCACAGCCACGCCGGCGCCGACGCCCCCGCGCCCCGGCCCAGGCGATCACCGCCCAACGGCCACCCCCACCCTCCTCACGGATGCATCCGCGCCCCCTTCACCACCTTGTCCACCCCGTTCCGCGGCCCGTACACCGCCAGCCCCACCAGGTCCAGTTCCCCCGTCGGCACCGCCCGTACGGCCGCGCGGTTGTCGCGGTCGTTGCCCGTCGTGAACAGGTCCGACGTGAAGAGGGCGCGCGGCAGGGCGCGGGACAGGGCTCGCGCGTGGGCCGCGGTCAGCGTCTCCTTCGTGCCCTCGAAGACCAGCACCGGCTGGCGGAACATCGGCAGGTAGGCGACGCCGTCGGCGTCCTCGTACGGCTCGCCGATCACCTCGGGGAGCTGGGTGCCGAGGCCGCTGACCAGGAAGGCGGTGACGTTGAGGCGCTGCCAGGGCTCCAGGTCCTCGCGCAGCAGGACGGCGATCTTGGTGTCGAAACGGATCGGCTCGGTGGGCTCTGTGCTCATGATCCGAGACTGCCGGGAGGCCCGCGGCGGGGTCTTGTACGTTCTTTGCATGGCCGCGCAGCGGAACGTCTCCGCCTGGCGACCCCGCGTTCCGGGCGTCGTGGAGGTCTTCCACGCCCACTTCACGGAGTACGCCTATCCGATGCACGTCCACGAGGCGTGGACGCTGCTGATCGTGGACGACGGCGCCGTACGGTACGACCTCGACCGGCACGAGCACGGCACGCCGCACGACACGGTGTCGCTGCTGCCGCCGCACGTCCCGCACAACGGCTCCCCGGTCACCTCCGACGGCTTCCGCAAGCGGGTCCTCTACCTCGACGGCACGCTTCTCGGCGAGGACCTGATCGGGCGGGCCGTCGACTCCCCCGACCTGCGTGATCCGCTGCTGCGCCGCCGCGTCGGCCAGTTGCACACGGCGCTCGCCCGGCCCGGCGACGAGTTGGAGGCCCAGAGCCGGCTGACGCTGGTCGGGGAGCGGCTGCGGGCCCACCTGGCGCCGGGGGCCACCGGTTCCGCACCCCGTCGCGACCCGGCGCTCGCCCGCCGGTTGCGCGAACTCCTCGACGAGCGGGTGGTCGACGGCCTCTCGCTGGACGACGCCGCCGCGCTGCTGTCCGCCCATCCGGCGCATCTCGTACGGGCGTTCAGCGCCGCGTACGGCATCGCGCCGCACCAGTACCTGATGTCCCGCCGCGTCGAACGCGCCCGCCGGCTCCTTCTCGACGGACGGCCACCGGGCGAGGTGGCGCCCGCGACCGGCTTCTACGACCAGTCGCATCTCACCCGGCATTTCCGCAGGCTCGTCGGTGTGCCGCCGGGCCGCTACCGGGCCGCGGCGCGCCGGGCGTCCTAGGGGTTCCGCGGCCGTACGGCGCCGGTGGTGGCGTAGAACTCCAGGCGGGAGTGCGGGTCGCCGGTGAAGCCAGGGACGTCGGGGACGTCGGGGACGTCGGTCCGGTCGGGCTCGCGGGCCTCGCGGCGGCCGGCGGTCGCGGCCTCAGTCCGCGGGGCGCTCGATCAGGTGCGTGAACGCGTCGAGGTTGCGTGTCGACTCACCGCGCGACACGCGCCACTCGTACTCCTTGCGGATCGCCGACGCGAAGCCCAGCTCCAGAAGGGAGTTGAAGCTGCCGTCCGCCGCCTCCAGCACCTGCCCGAGCAGCCGGTCGACCTCGTCGGCGGTGACGGCGGCCAGCGGCAGGCGGCCGGTGAGGTAGATGTCGCCGAGCTGGTCGACCGCGTAACTCACGCCGTACAGCTTGAGGTTGCGCTCCAGGAGCCAGCGGTGGACGGCCGCCTCGTTCTCGTCGGGGTGGCGGATCACGAAGGCGTTGAGGGACAGCGAGTGCCGGCCGACGACGAGGGAGACCGTCGTCGACAGTTTGCGCGTGCCGGGGAGCTTGACGACGTAGGTGCCGGGCGAGGGGCTCTCCCAGTCGAGCTCGGCGCTCCTCAGGGCGTCCTCGACGACCCCCGCCGCCTGTGCTGCCTTGTCTCCATCAGCCATGGTGGGAGCGTACGCGACGGCGGTGCGCGTGCAGCGCGGCCGTGTACACGTCGGCCGTGGCGGCGGCCGCGGTGTCCCACCCGAAGGACTGGGCGTGCCGGGCCGCCGCGGCGCCCATCCGGGGCACGAGGTCCGGCGAGTCGGCGAACTCGCGCAGCACGCGCGCGTACGCGGCCGGGTCGTGGCCCTGGACGAGGACGCCGGTGTGCCCGTCCCGCACGGCGACCGGGAGCCCGCCGACCGCCGCCGCGAGCACCGGCGTACCGGTGGCCTGCGCCTCTATGGCGACCAGCCCGAAGGACTCGCTGTAGGACGGCATCACCAGCACGGACGCGGCCCGGAACCAGTCGGCGAGCCGGTCCTGGTCGACGGGCGGCCGGAACCGTACGACGTCCGCGACGCCCAGCCGCGCGGCGAGCTTCTGCAGGCCCTCCGGCCTGGCGAGGCCGCTGCCGCTGGGGCCGCCGACGACCGGGACGACGATCTTCGAGCGCAGGTCCGGCCGCTCGTCGAGCAGCACGGCGACCGCGCGCAGCAGCACGTCGGGAGCCTTCAGCGGCTGGATGCGGCCCGCGAACAGCGGCACCAGCGCGTCCTGCGGCAGGCCGAGCCGGGCGCGGGCGGCGGCGCGGCCGTCGGCGGGGCGGAAGCGGTCGAGGTTCACGCCGGGGTGGACGACGGCGACCTTGGCGGGGTCGGCGGCGTAGTGCCGCACGAGCTCGTCGGCCTCCTCGGCCGTGTTGGCGATGAGGCGGTCGGCGGCGCCCACGATCTGGGTCTCGCCGATGACGCGGGCGGCGGGCTCTGGGGTGTCGCCGTCGGCGAGGTTGGCGTTCTTGACCTTGGCCATGGTGTGCATGGCGTGCACCAGCGGCACGCCCCAGCGCTGGGCGGCGAGCCAGCCGACGTGGCCGGAGAGCCAGTAGTGCGAGTGGACCAGGTCGTAGTGACCGGGGCGGTGGCCGGCCCAGGCCTGCATCACGCCGTGCGTGAAGGCGCACAGCTGCGCCGGCAGGTCCTCCTTGGCGAGACCCTCGTAGGGGCCCGCGTCGACGTGCCGGACCAGGACGCCGGGGGACAGCTCGACGGCGGGCGGGAGGGCGGCGGAGGTGGCGCGCGTGAAGATCTCGACCTCGATGTTGATCGCGGCGAGGCGCTGCGCGAGCTCCACGATGTAGACGTTCATGCCGCCGGCGTCGCCGGTGCCCGGCTGGTGGAGCGGGGAGGTGTGCACGGAGAGCATGGCGACGCGGCGGGCGCGGCGGTGCAGGCGCAGCCGCGCGGGTGCCGCTGCCACGGAACGACGCCCGAGCCTGCTGACGTACTGGCTCACGTGGCGTTCCTCCTTGCTGCGGGCATGCCGTACGGAGGACGCACGTCACCCTCCAGGCACGTCCAACACCGGAAGGGCCCGCCCCATTTCCGATCCGGGGATCTTTGCGGAATCATTACCGTATTTCGCTCAACCGTTCGAGGCTGAAGTGCGTACGCACCCCCGGGCGCCCCTCGCCGCGGCGGTGCCCCGCCGGCCGCCGCATACCCTCGTAGGCATGACGTCCCGCGCCGCCGCCCGCCCCCACTCTCGGCCTCGCCCGAGCGGGCGGACCCCCGTCGTGGGAACGGTGACACGCGGGACGACCAACCCCAACCGGCTGCGCCGCATGGACCGCTGGATCGCCGCCGCGCACGGCGCCGAGCTGCGCCGCGCCGCCGACCCGGTCGCCGTCGACCTCGGCTACGGCGCCGCCCCCTGGACCGCCGTCGAACTGCTCGCCCGGCTCCGCGCGGCGGCGCCCCGCACGCGCGTGGTCGGCGTCGAGATCGACCCCGCGCGGGTCGCGGCGGCCCGGCCCTACGAGCGCGACGGACTCGCTTTCCGGCACGGCGGCTTCGAGATCCCCCTCCCCCGCCGGCCCCAGCTGATCCGCGCGGCGAACGTGCTGCGCCAGTACGACGAGGCGGAGGTCGCGGGCGTGTGGCAGCGGCTGTGCGCGCGGCTCGCGCCGGCCGACCCGGCGACGGGCACGGGAGGAGGGCTGCTCGTCGAGGGGACCTGCGACGAGATCGGGCGCCGGCACGTGTGGGTCGCGCTCGGGCCCGAGGGGCCGCGCACGGTCACCTTCGCGACCCGGCTCGGTTCCCTGGACCGCCCGTCCGACCTCGCCGAACGGCTCCCGAAGGCCCTCATCCACCGCAACGTCCCCGGCGAGCCGGTGCACGCCTTCCTCCGCGACTTCGACCGCGCCTGGGCCGCCGCCGCGCCCTACGCCTCGTACGGCGCACGGCAGCGCTGGCTCCGCGCGGTGCGGGACCTGGCGGTCGACTGGCCGGTGACGGACGGTCCGGCGCGCTGGCGGCAGGGGGAAGTCACCGTGGCCTGGGCGGCGTTGGCGCCACGCTTCTGACCGGCCCCGCGCCCTCCCCTCCCTCCAGTCCCTCCACTCCCGCCTCCCCCTCCGCCCCCCGCCCGCGTCGGCCCGCGTCGGCCCGCGTCGGCCCGCGTCGGCCGCCAGGAACGATCCGTGTGAGCCGTTCGTCACAAAGGCGGGGAGATCGTCGCGCCGGGGCGGGGAAAGAGGGAAACGACACGGAAGGGCCGCGGAGGCACGACCTCTGTCGCTTTGCGCGCCGACGTGGCACGATCCCCCCGGCGGCCAAGTTACTGACGGTTAATCAATTCGGGGCAGGGGGCAAAGGTATGGGAACGGGCAAGCGCGGCCTGATCACGGCGGCCGTGGCCGTCGTCTGTGCGGTCACCGTACTGGCGGCACCCGGCACGGCGTTCGCGAGCGTGGCCGCCCCCGAACCGCCACCCACGCCGGCCGCGACGCCGAGCACCGCCCCGGGCAAGGACCTGGAGGCCGTGCGCAAACGGCTGGAGACGCTCTACCACGACGCGGCCGTCGCCACCGACGCGTACAACGCGGCCGAGGAGAAGGCCCGCAAGCAGAGCGCCGAACTGGCCGAGCTGGCCCAGCAGATCGCCAAGGTCCGGTCCCGGCTGGACGACCTGACCGAGCGCGCGGGCGCCGCGGCCGCCGCCCAGTACCGCGGCGGCGGGCTGCCGCCCGAGGCGCACCTCATGCTGAGCGAGAACCCCACGCAGTTCCTCGACGGCACCGGCCGCATCCTCCAGGGCCAGCGGGCGACCAAGGGCCTGATCCGCGAGACCGCCCGCACCAAGGAGGACTTGGAGCAGTACGAGCGGGACGCCACCACCCAGTGGAAGAAGCTGGAGGCGAACCGCAAGGCCAAGGCCTCGGCGCAGAAGCGGATCGAGAAGCAGATCGCGGCGGCCGAGAAGCTCGAGTCCGCGCTGGAGAAAGAGGAGATCGCGCGCCTCGCGGAGCTGGAGCGGGCGGCGGCGCTCAAGGCGCAGAACGCCTGGCTGGACTCGGGCGTCCTCGACCGGATCCGCGGCGAGGCGTCCGCGCAGGGCAGGAAGGCGGTCGAGTTCGCCACCGAGCAGATCGGCCTGCCGTACGAGTGGGGCGCCGAGGGCCCGGGGAGCTACGACTGCTCCGGCCTGACGTCCCGGGCGTGGGCCAAGGCCGGAACGCCCATCCCGCGCACCTCGCAGGAACAGTGGCGGCGGCTCAAGCGCATCGACATCGAGGACATGCGCCCCGGCGACCTCGTCATCTACAACAAGGACGCCAGCCACGTGGGGATGTACGTCGGCGCCGGCTCGATCGTGCACGCCCCGCGCCCGGGGCGGACGGTGACGATCGCGGGCGCCGGCTCCATGCCGATCCTGGGCGTGGTGCGGCCGGACGCGCACTGAGGAGGCCCCGGCCCGTGCGTTCCCCGTGTGTTCCGGGCCACTCCCCTTACGGCACAGGCCGGTTCGAACAACCCCATACGACGTGATCGGGACCACGTGACCCATCCCACGCCGAGTCGCCCACAAACGCGGCGGGGACGTGACGTTCGTCATCACGGGCGCCCCGTCGGCCTGTCCAACTGCGGTACGGATCGCGGCATATGACAGTGGCCGACGGCCCGGTGGCGTGCCGCACACCATTCCGTTGCGGCGCCGTCAACCGCTATGGTCCCCGTCGGTGGGTCGAGGTCCCTCGCCCCCGCCATGCCCTCGGGGGGAGGGAAGGAACCCAGGACCATGCCCGTACCCGTACCGCGGCAGAGAGCGATCCCGGCCGCGGAAAGTGGTCAGGCGCAGACCGCGTCCCCGGACGGCGGCCCCACCGCGCACGCCGGCCAGGAGGCCCCGCGCAGGGACGACACCGTCGAGAACGCCGCCCACACCAACCTGACCCTGCTGCTGATCGAGGACGATCCGGCGGGCTCGCCGATCGTGCCCGACCTGCTCGACCAGGCGGGCAAGCCGATCCGCATCCGCACCGCCCGCAACCTCACCGAGGCCGAGCGGCTGCTGACGGACGACGTCCACTGCATCCTGCTGGACCTGGCGCTGCCCGCGCCCGGCCGGGCCGGAGACGCCGAGGACGAGCTGGCGGTGCTCAAGCACGTGCTGGAGATCGCGCCCCGGCACGCCGTGCTCGCGCTGACCGGGTCCGGCGACGCCGAGCGCGGCGCCGAGGCGGTCCGGGTGGGCGCCCAGGACTATCTCTTCCGCGACGAGCTGGACGGCCGGCTGCTGAGCCGCGCGATCCGGTACGCCGTCGAGCGGAAACGTTCCGACACGGCCGAGCGGCGGCTCGCGGAGGGCAAACTGCGCGCCCAGGAGAATGCCCGGCTGGAGCGCGGCCTGCTGCCCACCCCGCTGCTGGAGGGCTCCTCGCTGCGGTTCGCCGCCCGCTACCGCCCCGGCCGCTCGCGCGCGCTGCTCGGCGGTGACTTCTACGACGTCGTGCGCACCCCCGACGGCACCGTGCACGCCATGATCGGTGACGTCTGCGGGCACGGCCCGGACGAGGCGGCGCTCGGTGTGGAGCTGCGCATCGCGTGGCGGGCGCTGACGCTGGCGGGACTGTGCGGGGACGAGCTGCTCAACACGCTTCAGCAGGTGCTGGAGCACGAGCGGGCCGACGACGAGATCTTCGCGACGCTGTGCACGGTGGACATCGCCCCGGAAGGCCGCCGCGCCGGCCTGTGCCTGGCGGGCCACCCATCACCCCTGGTCGCCTCCCCCGGCCGGCCCGCGCGGCTGCTGCCGTACGACTTCAACGGCCCGGCGCTCGGTCTGGTGCCGGGCGCGCGCTGGCCGCGCATGCAGGTGGACCTGGGCGCCGAGTGGAGCCTGATGCTCTACACCGACGGTTTGATCGAGGGCCGCGTCGGCGAGGGCCGGGAGCGGCTCGGCCAAGACGGCATGGTGGAGATGGTCCGCCGCCAGCTGGCCGAGGGCCTGCGCGGGGAGCAGCTGCTGCAGGCCGCGGTCACCGAGGTGCGCGACCTCAACGGGGGCGAGCTGACGGACGACGTGGCGGTGCTGCTGCTGGACCGCGTGCCGTAAGCGCGGTCGGGGCGCGGACGCCGTGGGAGCGCTCCGCCTGGGGGGGTGCCGCACGACATCGCACACGGCACCGCACACGGCGGTGCGTGTCGTGGGGGGCACCGGCCGCCGGGCCGCTCAACGACTCGACAACTCGACGACAGCGGCCCAACGACTACGGCTCAGCGACTTTGCGGCTCAGCGGCTCTGCGCCTCAACGGCCAACGGCCAACGGCTCAACGGTTGCCGTTCCACGGGCCGTACGGGCCGTCGCTGCTGGAGCCGCGGTTGCTGCGGCCGCCGCCCGGCAGGCCGCGCAGCGCGGGACGCACGTCGACCATGTACACGATCGTCGCGATGAGCCCGATGATCGGCAGGAACGACAGGATGTTGAAGATCAGGTTCACCACGAAGGCGAGCCCGAGGATGATCAGCCAGAACGGCTTGGTCTTCTTGTCCGCGGCGCGGTAGGCGTCCTCACGGCGCGTGGCCGCGTCGATCAGCGCGAAGCCGCTGAAAAGGATCAGGGCGATGCTCAGCAGCCACATGAACCCCGCGAACCCCTGCATCAGCACAACGTCCACCACCCGATTCGGCTCGTCATTACGCGGTCACCGTACCCGCAACCGCAGGTCCGCTACCCGCTGAACGGGCCGGGCACCACGAGAGTGCCCGGCCGTGTCCGGCAGGTGCGACCGGTGCCCCGTCACTCGGAGCCCGGTCGCCCTGTGTGCCCCTACTTGGCGGGCGGCGTGGTCTTCTTCGCCGTGGTCTTGCGCGGCGTGGTCCGCTTGGCGGCGTTCGCCTTCTTCGCCGCGTCCGGCTCGGCCTTGGCGTCGGACTTGGTCTCCTGGACCTTGACCGGCTCGGCGTTCGGCTCGACGGCCACGGCCAGGTCCTCGATCCCCTCGGCGGCCTCGCCGCGCCAGGTCCTCACGGCCTGCTCACCGTGCTCGGCGACCTTCTCGTAGGTCTCCCGGGCCTTGACGGCGTACTCGGCGGCGCGGCCCACGCCCCGCAGCGCGAGGTCCTGGGCGGTCTCACCGAGCTTCTTCAGGTCGGTGTCGAGGGAGCCGATGAACTCGTTGACCTTGGTCTGGAGGCTCTCCTGCGTCTCCTTGACGCGGGCGGAGGCCTTCTCCTGGACGGCCTTCGGGTCGGTGCCGCGAACGGCGTCGATGCGGGCCGGGGCCTCGGCGCGCAGCTGTTCCACCAGGGCCGGCACCTTCTTGGCCTGCTGCAGGGCGAGGTCGGCGGTGCCGGCCGCGAAGTAGAGCGGGGTGGGGTCGCTGAAGGTCTTGCGCAGGTCGTCGGTGATGGCCATGGGATGTTCCTCCCGGGTTGCTTTCAGCTGAGGGTTTTCGGGTCCCGCGGTCCGTCGGCCGGGCGGGTGCCGCCGGCCTGCTGCCGCGGGGCGGCGTCACTGCCGCCGACCGTGCGGGGGTCGCGTACGGCGCTGTCGCCGGCCGTGGTGTCGTCGTCCTGAGCGGGCTCGTCGGGCTCGTCGGCCCCGAAGCCGTTCTCCTTGCGGAAGGACTCGTAGATCTGGAGCAGCACCTGCTTCTGCCGCGCGTTGAGCGTCGGGTCGGCGAGGAGGGCGGCGCGCGTCTCCACCTCGTCCCGGTCGCGCTCGGCGTCGAGGATGCCGGCCCGCACGTACAGCGTCTCGGCGGAGATGCGCAGGGCCTTGGCGACCTGCTGGAGCACCTCCGCGCTCGGCTTGCGCAGCCCGCGCTCGATCTGGCTCAGGTACGGATTGGACACCCCGGCGGCGTCGGCGAGCTGCCGCAGCGACAGCTGCGCGTTGCGCCGCTGCTCGCGCAGGTACTCACCGAGATTGCCGACGTTGAGCGATGCCATGCCTCCACCATGCCGCAGCTTGCTAACTATTGCAAGCAGGTGCTTGCAATAGTTACGCCACGCGGGGAGCGTCGACAGCGCGGCCGTCACTCCTCGGCCGGACGTCTGCCCGTCCGCCGCGCGGTCACACGTCCGGCGGAACGTCACCGGGGCGCCGTCCGCCGCCGGCGTCTCCCCGCATCCGTCAGCCATGCGGCCGAACCTGCACGGCCCGCTGCGGGCGTGCCCGCCGCTTCCCCAAGACAGGCCTCACGATGGGCATATGTCAGAAATGATGGTCATCGGGGATTTCGCCGCCCTCAGCCGGCTCAGCCACAAGGCGCTGTGCCTGTACGCGGACAAGGGCCTGCTGGAGCCCGCCCACGTCGATCCCGACACCCGAGTACGCCACTACCTCCCGGACCAGCTGCGGCGGGCCCGGCTGATCACCCTGCTGCGGGCCGTCGGCATGCCGCTGGGCCTGATCGGGACCGTCCTGTCGGCGGACGGCGAGCGCGCCGCGGAACTGGTCGGCGACTACTGGCGGACCCACGACCGCGAGCACCGGGCCCGCCGGCCCCTCGTGAGCCAGGTCCAGGACGCCCTGCGGGGACGGACGACCGACACGTACCTGATCGAGGAGCGCGAGACGGGCGAGCAGAAGGTCGTCTTCGTGCAGGGGCACGTGACGGCCGAGGGTCTGCCGGAGTTCCTCCGCGCGGCCACCGAGGAACTGTTCGGCCACCTGCGCGCGGGCGGCGGCTGCCCGTCCGGTCCGGTGTTCGCCGTCTACCACGGGCTGGTCGACCAGGACGGCGACGGGCCGGTCCAGGTGTGCGTGCCGACGGACGGTCCCGTCGAGCCCGCCGGGCGCGTCGGGCTGCGGGTGGAGCCGGCGCACCGGCAGGCGTACACCGAACTCCGCAAGGGCCAGGGCGCGTACGCGACGGTGGCGGGTGCCTTCGACGCGGTCGCCTCCTGGCTGCACGGGCGGGGACTGCGTCCGAGCGCGTCCGCGCGCGAGATCTACTACCCGAACTGGTCCCACGCCGGGCCGGACGAGCACGTCATGGACGTCGCCGTGCCCTTCGCCGCCGCCGTGTGAGCCCGTCCGCGCGCCGACGCCAACACCCACTTTTTTGTGCGTACTTGGCAGCGCATCACTCCTGCGCCGAAGCTGGTCCCGGGCAGCCGGCGCGGACGGACGCGGACAGAGCGAAGGAGACGGAGGACTTGGTGCGCCGGTCAGGGGGCCGGGGCCGGTTCCGTGGCCGGTCCGGCCAGGTTCGCCAGGCGGCGGTGACCCCAGTCGGAGAGCGGGGCCAGCGCCTCGGACAGGTCGCGGCCGAAGTCGGTCAGTGAGTACTCCGTCTTCGGCGGCAGCACGTCGTACACCTCCCGCCGCACCAGCCCGTCCGTCTCCATCTCGCGCAGTGCCTGGGTCAGCACCTTCTCGCTGAGGCCGGGCAGTTGCCGGCGCAGTTCGGCCGGGCGGCGCGGGCCCGGCTCCAGCAGCCAGAGCAGCGCGGTCTTCCACTTGCCGTCGATCACGGCGATCGCGGCGGTCACTCCGCAGACGTTCAGGTCCTGGCGCCGGCGCGTCATCGCTCGCCCCCGTTTCTCACCATTCGCGTTGTCACCATTCGTGGTTTTCGAAGAGCACGGCAAAGAGCTGAAGAGGAGTTCCTCATGCACACGCAGTCCCCTCCCGGTGACCAGTCTGCCGTCACCGTCCTCGGTCTGGGGCCGATGGGCCGGGCCCTCGCCGGCGCGTTCCTCGACGCGGGTCTGCGGACCACCGTCTGGAACCGCACCCCCGGCCGGGACCGGGACCTCGTCGCCCGTGGCGCCCGGACCGCCGCGTCCGCCGCGGAGGCCGTCGCGGCCGGTCCCCTGACCGTCGTCTGCGTGGTCAACTACGACGCTGCCGACGCCGTCCTGCGGCAGGACGACGTGACCGCGGCCCTCAAGGGACGCACGGTCGTCAATCTGAGCGCCGACACCCCGGACCGCGCCCGGGACACGGCCGACTGGGCCGCCCGGCACGGCGTCCGCTACCTGGACGGCGCGATCATGACGCCGACCCCGACGATCGGGACGCCCGACGCGGTGTTCCTGCACAGCGGTCCCGCCGGCCTCTACGCGGAGCACCGGCCCGTCCTGGACGCGCTCGGCGGCACCCACACCCACCTCGGCGAGGAGGTGGGCCGCGCCGCCGCCTACGACATCGCGCTGCTCGACATCTTCTGGACCGCGATGACCGGCTACGCGCACGCCCTCGCCGTGGCGCGGGCCGAGGGTGTCACGGCGGGCGAACTCGCGCCGTTCGCCCGGGGCATCGGCGCGATCCTGCCGCCGCTGTTCGAGGAGGGCGCACGGGAGACGGACGCCGGCACCTTCCCGGGCGACGGCAATCCGCTGACGTCCGCCGTGTCGTCCATGGCCCATGTCGTGCAGGTCTCCGAGTCGCACGGCATCGACGCGGGCGTGATGCGCGCGGCGGAGGGCCTGGCCCGCCGCACCATCGGACTCGGCCACGGCGCCGACGGCTTCGTCCGCGTCGCGGAGGTACTGGGCAGGCGGTGAACGGGGGCGGCCGGTGCGGGCGGAGGCCGGGGGAGCCGCGCGCCGGGCACCCACGGCCGGCAGCCGCCCGCCGCGCACCTATGGGGATGCGGGCGGGTCAAGTCGAGTGGCCCTAGAACGGCAACGGCCTCGCGTGCACCACGTCCAGGCGGGACACCGCCCGCGTGAGCACCACGTACAGCCGGTGTGCCCCGCGTTCCTCCGCCTCCGCGATGGCCGCCGGTTCCACGGCGACGACATGGTCGTACTCCAGTCCCTTGACCAGGATCGCCGGGACCACGGTCACGCGGGCGGCGAGGTCCGCGGGGCCCGCCGCCGGGACGCCGGCCGCGTCCAGGGCGCGGCGCAGGCGGGGTACGTCGTGGTCGGCGGCGACGACGCCGACGGAGCCCTCGCGGGTGAGGGCGTCGCGTACGGCGGTGACGACCGTGTCGGGCACGTCGTCGGGCGGGGTCGCGCGCAGGCGGAGTCCGCCGTCGCCGCGCAGGGACCGGGCCGGCGGGACGTCGACGTCCAGGCGCCCGAGCAGCCGGTTGGTGAGCGCGACGACCGCGCGCGGCACCCGGAACCCGGTGGTCAGCGGCACCACGGCCGCATCCGGTTTCCCCAGGTGGCGCAGGAGCTCCGGCCACGAGCGCGCCGCCCAGGGGGTGGTGCCCTGCGCCAGGTCGCCGAGCACGGTCAGCGAGCCGAACGCGGACCGGCGGGCGACGGCCCGGCACTCCATCGGCGACAGGTCCTGCGCCTCGTCCACGACGACATGGCCGTAGCTCTCGGGGTGTTCGACGAGCCCGGCGACCTCGTCGAGGAGGACCAGGTCGGCGGCCGACCAGCGCGCCGACTTCCACGACCTCGGCGGTCTCGCCCACAGCAGCGCCTTCTGTTCGTCCGCGTCCAGGAGCCCGTGGGCGGCGGCGGCCAGCGCGGCCGGGTCGGCGAGCAGCCCGGCCACCACCTCCTCCGGGCGTACCCGGGGCCAGACGGCGTCGACGTACGCGCCGACCGGCCGTGCCCGTTCGATCTTGCGCACCCAGGCGGTGCCGCGCGGCCCGCTGCGCCGTTCGGCCCGGTCGCGCAGGCAGTGCACGATCCGGGTCCGCACCCGCTCCCGCCCGACGGCGTACGGCGGCTCCTCGGCCAGCACGTCCGCCACGATGCCCGCGAGTTCGTCGCCCGGAATCCGCCAGCGGTAGGCACCGTCCGGGACGGCGAGGGAGTCGGCGCGGTCGGCGCGCACGCGCGCGTACAGGGCGCGGCGCAGCACCTCGGCCGTCCGGGCGTCGTGCTTGACGGCGGCGGCCCGCTCGTCGTCGGTGCCGGTGACCGGATGGAGCGCGATCTCGTCGGCGAGCGTCGACTGCCGGACGCCGGTCTCGCCGAGGGCGGGCAGGACTTCGGAGATGTACAACAGGAAGGTGCGGTTGGGTCCGAGGATGAGCAGGCCGCCGCGCCGGATGCGCTGGGGGTGGGTGTAGAGCAGGTAGGCGGCCCGGTGCAGGCCGACGGCGGTCTTGCCGGTGCCGGGGGCGCCCTGGACGCACACCGACCGGCCCAGGTCGCCGCGTACGAGGTCGTCCTGCTCGGGCTGGATGGTCGCGGCGATGTCGCGCATGGGCCCGACGCGGGGCCGTTCGATCTCGCGGGCGACCAGTTCGCCGTCCCGCGACTCGCCCTCGGTCAGGTGCTCGTCCTCCAGGCCGGTGAGGTCGGCGCTGTCGCCCCGGCTGCCGGGGGCCCAGCCGAACCGGCGGCGGACGGCGACGCCCTGCGGGTCGCGGGCGCTCGCCTGGTAGAAGGCGCGGGAGACGGGGGCGCGCCAGTCGACGACCAGGGGCGGGGCGGCGAGGTCCTCGGTGATCCGCAGCCGGCCGATGTGCAGGGCGCGTCCGGTGTCGTCCGGGGCGGCGTCCGGGGTGAGGTCAAGCCGCCCGAAGAACAGGGGCCCCTCGGGCAGTTCGCGCAGTTCCCCGGCCCGGCTGCGCAGGCGGTGTCCGAGGACTTCGGCGTCGGCGCCGGAGGCGGAGACGTCCTCGCCGGTGACGACGTGTTCGCGGGCGCCGTCGACCATGGCGGCGAGGGCGGCGCGGCAGCGGTCGTGGTGGGCGCGTTCCCGGGCGAGGGCGTGCTGGAGGGCAGGTTCGGTCGACGTCATTCCCCGGACGGTACCGGAAAATGTAACTGAGTTAAATTTCTAACCACGCTTCATATTGTCGGTGACCGAGGCCCGCCGGACGTCACGGGGCGAGGTGCGGCAGCCCTGCCTCCAGCCTCCCGAACGCCCGCTCCGCCGCCGCCACGGCGTCCGCCCGTACGTCGGCCGCGCGCTCACCGGCCGCGATCCGGCGCCAGTTCTCCAGGGCGAGGACCCGCTGGACGGCGACGATCTGCCCGGCGGCCAGCCGGGCGTCCAGGTCGCCGCCGAGGGCGTCCGCCAGCGCGGCCTCCGCGCGCTCCTGGTGCGCGTGGAGCCGGGCCCTCAGGGCGGGAGTGCCGTAGAGCAGGGTGTGGAAGGCCAGCACCTCCGGGTCGTCGTTGAGCCCGGTGACCGGGTCGTGGCGCTCCAGCCCGGCGAGGAAGTGCCGCCGCAGCGCACCGAGCGGGGTCGGCCCCTCGGCCACCACCCGCGCCGCCTCCCCCTCGTGGTCGGCGATCCGGTACAGGACGAGGTCCTCCTTCGCCGGGAAGTACCGGAACAGCGTCGGCTTGGAGATCTCGGCGGCGGCGGCGACCTCGGCGACGGACACCGCGTCGAAGCCCTTCTCCAGGACGAGCCGCACGGCGATGTCCGACACGACCTGGTACATCCGCCGCTTCTTGCGCTCACGCAGCCCGATCTCAGCCATACGGCGAGCCTACGCACCACGGCGCGGCTCCCCCCGGCCCCCGGCCGCGCAGGGCTGCTCCCCCGGCCCGCCCGCGCGGCGCGGGTCCGGTCCGCGCTACGCCAGGGCCCGGGTCAGGTACGGGTTCGCCGTCGTGCGGACCGGCAGGCCGAGCGAGCCGGTCGCGACGGCCAGGGTGACCGCGTAGGAGTCGACGGCCCGGCGCACGTTGGGGGCGTCCAGGCTCGCGCCGGTGACGATGCGGTCGAGGTCGACGTACGCGGACCGCACGATCTCCAGCCAGGAGTACACCCGCCAGTCCTTGCGCCAGTCGCGGGTGTACTCGGCGGGCAGCAGGCGCTCCCAGCGGCGGAACATGCGGTCGCGGATCTCCGGCCGGGTCGGGGTGAGGTGCAGGTGCCGGACGAGGTCGTAGAGCGGGTCGCCGACCAGCGCCATCTCCCAGTCGATGATGGTCAGCGCCAGGTCGTCGTCCCGGCGCACCAGGTTCCAGGGGTTCAGGTCGCCGTGCAGCAGCGACGGTTCCCGGTGGGTCACCTCGTGGCGGGACAGGATCTGCCCGAGCCGGTCCGCGTCCGGCAGGCCCAGCAGCCGGGCCAGTTGCTGGGACTCCTTCGGCAGCCCTCGCACCAGCGACACGAGTTGGCCGCACAACCAGCGGTGGAAGCCGCCCTCGCCGGCCGCCGGGTCGACCTGCTGGTAGTCGACGTGCCGCAGGGCGCCGAGCTGGTCGACGAGGCGGTCCGCCTCGTGCGGCAGCAGGCCGTGCACGGGGTGGTTGGGCGGCCGGTCGGCGTCCGGGCCGACGTAGGTGTGGATGGCGAAACGGTCGTCCGGGTAACTCTCGCCCAGCGCCAGCACGCGGGGCGCCGCGACCTCCACGCGCGCCTGCTCGATGGCGCGCAGCACGGCGTGCTCACTGAGGAAACTGCGCTCCCGGCGGCACACCTCCGGCAGTTTCCGCCGCACGACCACCGGCGTCGCGGCGCCGGTCACCCGCACGACGGTGTTGAGGTGCGCCGTCCCCTTGAACACCCGGTACGCCGGCGCGGCCCCCTCCGCCACCAGCGCCTCCCGCACGAGCCGAGCGGGAAACTCCGGGTGCTCCGGCACGCGGCGGTCAGGTTCCCAGACCAGGGCCCGCGCGATCCGGCCGGGCCCGCCGCGCTGCGGGTCGGTGCGGGAGGCCAGCCACCGGAACAGGGCCCGCTCGATCTCGCCCTCGCCCGGCACGCTCCTGAGCCGCAGCGGTTCGGCCGCCGCCTCCAGGGAGCGGCGCACCTCGGCGGTGGCGTCGTCGAGCCGCTTCTGCGTGAACGACTCCTCCAGCGACCGCGCGGCCCGTATGACGTCCGGATACACGGACCGCGCCCGCTCGAAGGCGACGTAGTGGTCCAGGTCCCTGGTGAGGCCCGCGACGGCGGCCGGGCGGACGGCCCGCATGGCCCGCGCCCACGCGTCGACCACCTCGGCCCACTGCCCCGGCGGGTACCGCATGCGGACCAGGTGCGTGGCCAGGTCGTGCAGGGGATCGCCGTAGGTGGCGAGCTCCCAGTCGACGCAGATGAGCGGCGGGACGCCTCCGTAGGACACGAGCACGGTGTCCCGGTGCAGGTCGGCGTGGAGGAGGCTGTACGGCCGGCGGGTCATCGCGGGGACGCGTTCGGCCATGCCCGGCAGGGCGTCGTCCGGGATGCCGAGGGCGGCGAACAGCCCGCCGAACGCCGCCCACTTGGGTTCCCGGACCTGCCGGCCGGCGAGGACCGCCAGGGTTCTCAGGAACCCCCGGCTGTCCGTCTCGTTGCGGGGCCGGCCGGCGGGCAGGGCAGGCAGTGTTCCGCGCCGTACGTGCGCCATCTGCGCGAGCAGGTCGGCCAGCGCCCGGACGAGCAGGGCGTCCACGGGCCTGCCGTTGCCGCAGACGCTGGAGAGCGGGACGCCCTCCACACAGCTGTGGACGGCGAAGTCCTCCCGCTCGACCAGGCACTCCGGCACGTGCGGCAGGACCGCCCGGACCGCGCGCAGGACGGCCGCCTCGTCCCGCCAGGTCCTGACGCCCACGGGCAGCGCCCCGGTGCGCCGCATCCGCACGGTCACGGTCGTCCCGGCCTCCCGGCCGAGCAGCCGGGCCACGGGTTCGGTCAGCGGTACGACGAAGCTCTGGTGGTCGTGGCCGCCGCTCGCGCCGGCCTGCCGGACGGTGTCCACGAACTCCCTCAGGACGTCGGGCGTGGCGCGCTTCCCGCGAAAGGAACGGGGAAGGGGAGGTGCGCCCACAGGTCGCTCCGAGGTGAGAGGGGACGGTATGGCACACGGTAGGCGTGCGGGTCCCGTCGCGCATGGCGGCGGGCGCCGTGACGTCCGCGACGGGTGACTTCCACCCTTCCGCATGAGGTGTACGCCGGTTCGGTCGAGTGTGGCTCGCGGGCCCCTCGACACGAGGAAAACCGGGCGATCGCCCCATTGGTGCGGGCATGCTACAGCACGCCGGGCGCGCGTCCGCCGAGCCGCCGTCAGCCGCCCGCGAGGCGTCGGCGCCGGGCGGGGGGAGGGCGCCCGCGTCCTACCCCCGCACCTCGCGCAGCAGGGGTTCGAGCGACGTCACCACGGCGTCGGCTCCGGCGCTCCGCAGCAGCGCGGCCTTGTGTTCGTCGCTCGCGTAGCCGAGGAACGGGACCCCGGCGCGCCGGGCGGCCTCGTGGTCCGTGGGGGCGTCGCCGATCATCAGCGCGGCGGCCGGGGCGGCGCCCATGGCGTTCAGGGCGCGGCCGAGGCAGTACGGGTCGGGCTTGAGGTGGTGCAGCTCCTGGGTGCGGCCGTAGACGTGGGGGTGGAAACAGCCCGCCAGGCCCCGGCTCTCCAGGTAGGTGCGCACCACGCGCGGGGAGTTGTTCGTGGTGATGGCCATGCGGGAGCCGACCGCCGTCCAGGTGCGGATCAGCGGGTCGGCGTACGCGGTGGGCATCGCGGACGCCGTGGCCCGCAGCTCCTCCTGGGTGAGGCGTTCCTCCAGTTCCGCGACGAGGTCGCTGCGCGGGTGCCGGCGGTCCACGGCGCGCAGCACGACCTGCGGGTCGAGGGTTTCGCGCTCGGTGTCCGTCAGCAGGCCGTGCAGGCCCCGTCCCTCCAGCCACTGCACCAGGTCGCGCGCCACGCGCTCCGCCGAGTGCCCGGCGAACAGCCGGCAGATCGGCCCGTCGAAGTCCCAGAGCACGACGCGGGCCCGCGCGACCAGGTCCCGGAGTCCGTCGGGAGCGGGTGCCGGCCGGGCCGCCCGCACGGCCACCGGATCAGTCTGCGTCGTATCAGAAGTCACTAGGAGAGTGTCAGGTCAGTGGTGATGGTTTCCCAGAGGGCGTCGAACCACTTCTGGGATTCCGCCACGAACGCCGCGTCCCGCGCCCCGGCCGCCGCCTCGAAGGAGAACAGCAGGGACTCGGCGCCCAGGACGTCGTACATGTCCAGCGTCCCGGCGTCCGAGGTCTCCTCGCGGCGGGCGACCATGTAGTACGCCATCAGCGCCTCCGTGCCGTTGAGCAGGTACAGCTTCACCGGCGGCGTGAAGGGCAGGGCGCGGAAGGTGACCCGTACGTCGATGCCGTGCGAGTGGCGCAGCGAGCGCAGGTTGTGGCGCAGGACGTGGCCCTGGGCGTTGCGCTGCTGGAGCCAGCGCTGGTGGACCGGGTCGTCGTCGCCGTGGTCGCCGACCGAGATCGGGAAGGCCAGGTTGATGTCGCGGGACGGCAGCAGGATGCGCACGTCGATCGACTCGGGGCGGATGCGGCCCTCGTGTATGAGGCGCAGCGGTTCGCCGAGCCCCAGCATCAATGTCTCGGCCGTCAGGCAGGCCGCGTCGACGCGCACGTGCGGCACCTGGAACGCCTCGGCCAGCCGGGGCGCGATGGCCACCATGGTCGGCTGCGGGTCGTGCCGGGCCGGACCGGGAACGGCGATGCGCGGCGGGCTGCCCTTGCTGACGTTGCTGAGCAGGCCGTCCTCCTGGAGGGCCCGCAGGGCCTGGCGCACGGCACCGCGCTCCACACCGAACTCCTCGGCCAGCTCGGCCTGGGTGGGCAGGCGGTCTCCGGCCCTGAGCTCGCCGACGCGGATCCGCTCGCGCAGCACGTCGGCGATCTCCTGGGGCGTGCGCTTGTCGCTGCCGTTCACTGCCACGTTCTCCTGGGTCACGACCAAACGCTAACAACTCTGACCCATCTAAGGGGAGTTGCTCGGAAGTTGTTTATGCCTGACCGCCAAGTGGGGACAACTTACTAAGAGTTGGTTACCAACTTGACTCACTTGCTCCGAGTTGGCGGACATTTTGCTTCCGGAGCCCGACCCGAAGCCAGAAGGGGGAACCACCATGCCGGCCCTCGCCCTCCTCTCCGCCGTGTTCGTCATCGGCTTCGAGCAGCTCGTCCAGTGGAAGTTCGGCGCCACCGGAGTCGTCGGTCTGCTCCTGCTCACCGTGGGCCTCAAGGCCAACAGCCCCACCATCAGCACGATCGGGGCCGTCCTGCTCGCCGTCCTGCTCTCGGGGCCGGCGCTGTGAACGAAGCCCCCGCGATCGGCGCCGCGGGAGACGTCAGGACGTGAGCACCAGCTCCGAACTGATCGTCTCCCACAGCGCGTCGAACCACAGGTGCGACTGCTCCACGAACGTCGTGTCCCGCGGGCCGGCGCCCTGCTCGAAGGCGAACAGCATCGACCGGGTGCCCTCGGTGTCGTACATCTGAAGCGGCTCGTGGTCGATCTCCTCCTCGCGGCGCCGCAGCGTGTAGTACGCGAACAGCGCCTCCGCCCCGTTGAGCAGGTACAGCTTCACCGGCGGCGTGAAGGGCAGGGCGCGGAAGGAGACCCGCGCGTCGACCCCGTGCAGGGTGCGCAGCGCGAGCAGATTGTGCTGGAGGACCTGGACCTGCGCGTTGCGGTGCGCCACCCAGCGCTCGTGGACCAGGTCGTCGTCGCCGTGCCGCTCCACCGGGACCGGGAAGGCGAGGTGGATGTTCCGGCTGGGCAGCAGCACCCGCATGTCGATCTTGGCCGGTTTCAGCTGTCCGGCATGCATCCGGCGCAGCGGCTCACCGAGGGCGAGATTGAGGGAGACCGACGTCAGACAGAGGGCGTCGATCTCTACGTGCGGGGCGGCGAAGGCCTCCGCGACACGGGGTCCCAGGGCGACCGTGGTCGGCAGCGGCGGCGCTCCGGGCCCGGTCAGCGCGGAGGCGGGGTGCGGCGCGACCCGCGCCGGGCTTCCCTTGGAGACGTCGGTGAGCAACCGCTCCGACTGCAGCAGGCGCAGCGCCTGGCGCACGGCGCCGCGCTCCACACCGAACTCGTCGACCAGTTCCGCCTGGGTGGGCATGCGCTGTCCCGGCCGCAACACCCCGGACATGATGCGGGCGCGCAGTTCGTCGGCCACCTCGCGAGGTGACCGCTGTGACCGCTGTGACCTCTTCCGCCCATTGACGGAGGCGTGTTCCGGGTCCACAGTCCCAGACTACAACGTCCCGCCATCTTCGCGCAGTTCACACGAAGGTGGTTATGAGACGCACCCAAGCGGAGATAAGTACAGTGAAGTTGGCTGCCAACTCGCGCAACATGGTCACACCTTAGGACGGTTGGCCGACGCGAAGGGCTGTCGAAGGACGATGTCGGGCTCCCTTCCGGAGGGGAGCCGGGAGCCCGGTCGTCCACGGCAGGAAGGAGACTCAGAACAAGTCCGGGCACCACGGACGCCTGGACGTACGCAGCAGGGCGTCGGCCACCCGGCCGGCGCCCGCTCGTTCCTCCCGCACCCGGCCCAGCGCCGCGAGCCGCACCGCCGACTCGTCACCGAGCCACAGCGCCGCCAAGTCACCCACGTCGAGGGCCAGATCGGCGGACTCGGTGGTCGGCTTGCAGGACCCCCCGTCCGCCGCCGCCTCCAGCCGGTAGCGCCCGCCGGCCCCGCCGCCGTCCCAGGCGTCCACGACCTCCAGCACCAGCGAGCCCTCCCCCTCGTACGTCCGCGCCTCCAGCGCTCGTACGACGTCCAGGATCCGCACCCACAGCCAGTCCGCCTGCGTGGTGATCCTGGCCGCGCGCGGGTCCGGCAGGAACAGGGGCAGCAGGTCGTCGGGGGCCCGCCAGCCGCTCTTGACGCTCGTGACCCAGTCGATGGAGCACAGGAAGCGCCACAGCGCGCGCTCCGCGGCCGGGGTCACGCCGATCAGCCAGTTCACCGTGGCCGTGTTCAGCGGCTGCTTGGCGTCGCCCCACGTGTCGTCCGCCTCGTACGACACCATGCCCTCGACCGTGCCGTCCGCCGCGCGGTACACGGCGTAGAAGGGCTCGGTCCACGACGGTTCGAAGCGGACGGCGCCGGTCCGGGACCGCCACCACAGGTCGTCCCGGCTCACGGCACCCGGCTGGGCGCGGCGCAGCCGCTCGTGCAGTTCGGGGCCCAGCTCGCGGACGTCCTCGCCGTCCACGAGGTCGATACGGCCGCCGTCCTCCGGCCCCGACCAGCGCGGGTCGAGGCCGGCCCGCGGCACGTCGACGGTCCACTCGGTCATCCAGGTGGCAGGGCCGAAGCCGTACCGCCCGTAGATCGGGTACTCGGCGGCGATCAGCGTCGCGACGACGTCACCGCGGTCCCGCGCGGCGGCCAGGTCACGCGCCATCATGCGGCTGAGCAGGCCGCGGCGGCGGTGGGTCGGGCTCACGGTGACGTTCGAGACGGCGTCGGCCGGCACCGGCGCGCCGCCGACCGCGGTGAGCTCCTGCGCGAAGGAGCGGAACGTCGCGACACAGCGGCCCCGGTCGAAGGCGCCGAGCAGCCGGCCCGGCACCCACTGCTCCCGGCGGGCGGCCAGCTGCTCCTCGCTGATCGCGGGCTCCTGGAGGAACCCGGTCTTCACGGCGCGGTGCCAGTCGGCGAACTCGGCCTCGCTGATGGGACGTACGTCGATGTCGGCGCTGCGGGTCATGCGGCCACGGTAGGTCGACGCGGGCGGAGGTGTCGCGGCGTTTATCGCCCGCCCGGCGCCTCCGCCGCCTCACATCAGCAGGTCGTCCACCTGTGCCTCGCCCTCCCGGTAGCGGCGGGCGATCTCCGCGCTGCAGTCGTCGGCCGTGCGCTGCAGGAGCTGGCGGCGGCGGGAGACCTGCTGCTCGTAGCGCACCAGGCGGCCCATCGCGGCGTGCAGTTCCGGGTCGGTGCGGGCCCCGAGGTCCGACAGCTCGACCTCGGCGAGCATCTCGGCGGCCAGCAGCCGGTACTCCTCGCTCTGCGGCGTCCCCAGCGTCACGTGCCGTGCGGAGGAGCGGTGCCGGGCGGGCGCGTCGGTCAGGATCTCCGGGAGCCGCTCGACGACGGACGCCTCGGGCGGGGCCGCGACGGACGCCGCCCCCACCGGGGTGCGGCGCGCCAGCTCCGCCCGCAGGATGTCGATCCGCCCCTGCAGCAGCCGCCGCACATAGCTGAGGTCGGCCTCGTCGCGCTGCGCGTCCCGGCGCAGGGTGCGCAGCTCGGGCAGGCTCAGCTCGGTCAGGCCGGGTTCCCGGGGGCATGCGCCGCTCGGTGCGCTGGGCGGATGATCGCCGGGCAGCCGCGGGCTGTCGGTGCGCTGCGCGGGCGCCCGGAAGCCCTCCAGGGCCCCGTCTCCCACATGGGTCAACGGGACAGTGCCAAGCGGCCGCCCCGTACTCGGTGTGCTCATGTGCCTCTACCGTCCCCTCGACCGGCGTGTGCCAGCATCGTGCCATCCCAAGTGGCCGCAATGTGAATGAGTGCCCCCGATCGGCCCCAGATGGGGGGGTACGGTAGAAAAATCCACCGGCAAGGAGCACACTGCGTCGCACTGCATGATGGTCGTATGCGTGCGGTGGTACAGAGGGTGGACGGCGCGAGCGTCGTCGTGGACGGCGAGACGGTCGGGGAGATCACCGGCGAGGGGCTGTGCGTCCTGGTCGGAGTGACCCACGACGACACCAAGGAGAAGGCGGCGCAGCTCGCCCGCAAGCTGTGGTCGATCCGCATGCTCACGGACGAGAGGTCGTGCAGCGACATCGACGCCCCGCTGCTGGTGGTCAGCCAGTTCACGCTGTACGGCGACGCCCGCAAGGGCCGCCGCCCCACCTGGAACGCGGCGGCGCCCGGCGAGGTCGCCGAGCCGCTGGTGGACGAGGTGGTGGCGCAGCTTCGCGCACTGGGCGCGACGGTGGCGACGGGCCGGTTCGGCGCCCGGATGCGGGTGTCGCTGACCAACGACGGCCCGTTCACCGTCCTGCTGGAGATGTGAGCCCCGGGCCCTCGCGCCCCGGGGCTCCGACGGCCTTTCGGCTCAGGGCTCGACCACGGTCTCCTGGGCCGCCGCCGTGTCCCCGGCGACGAGCCGGGCGTCCACCGGCACGTTCCGCTTGACCAGGGCGAGCGCGACCGGGCCCAGCTCGTGGTGGCGCGCGGACGTGGTGACGAAGCCGACCTTGCGCCCGTCGGGGCCGTCGTCGGACAGCCGGATCCCGGTGCCGGGCGGCGGCAGGTGGACCTCGCTGCCGTCCAGGTGCAGGAAGACCAGCCGGCGCGGCGGCTTGCCCAGGTTGTGGACGCGGGCGACGGTCTCCTGGCCCCGGTAGCAGCCCTTCTGCAGGTGCACCGCCGAGCCTATCCAGCCCAGCTCGTGCGGGATGGTGCGGTGGTCGGTCTCGAAGCCGAGGCGCGGCCTGCACTGCTCGACGCGCAGCGCCTCGTACGCCAGGATCCCGGCCGGCGGCCCGGCCGACCCGGCGTAGGACTCCAGGTCGGCGCGCGGCAGCAGGAGGTCACGGCCCTGCGGCGTCTCGCGGACGACGGCGCCCTCGGGGACCTCGGCGATGGAGCCGGCCGGCAGGTGCACGACCGCGATGTCGGCCGTGCGGTCGGCGACCTCGACCCTGTAGAAGAACTTCATCGACTCCAGGTACGCGATCAGCGCCCCCTGCGTGCCCGGCTCGACGTGGGCCCACGTCGTGGTGCCGTCGTCGACGAGGTAGAGGGCGTGCTCGATGTGGCCGTTCGCGGAGAGGATCAGCGCCTCGGTGGCCCGGCCCGGCGGCAGCTCGCTGACGTGCTGGGTGAGCAGCAGGTGCAGCCAGCCGAGCCGGTCCTCGCCGGAGACCGCGACGACGCCGCGGTGCGAGAGGTCCACGAAGCCGGTGCCGTCGGCGAGGGCGCGCTGCTCGCGGAACAGGTCGCCGTAGTGGGCGGCGACGCCTTCGTCCACGCCTTCGGCGGGGACTGCGCCGGGCAGGGTCAGCAGAGGGCTCTTCATATGCCTAGCCTACGACTCGGTAGTTGAACCCTTCAGAGAACAGTCCCGGCACCGGCCGAAGATCGCGAAGTGCTTCAGGTCCGTGTCGAAGCCGAACGTCTCGCGCAGCTTGGCCGTGAACTCGGCGGCCACCTCCAGGTCGGCCTCGATCACGTTCGTGCAGTCGCGGCAGACGAGGTGGATGTGGTGGTGCCGGTCGGCCAGGTGGTAGGTGGGGGCGCCGTGCCCGAGGTGGGCGTGCGAGACGAGGCCCAGCTCCTCCAGGAGCTCCAGCGTGCGGTAGACCGTGGAAATGTTGACCCCCGACGCCGTCTTCCTCACTTCCACGAGGATGTCGTCGGGGGTTGCGTGCTCAAGGGTGTCCACGGCTTCGAGCACGAGTTGGCGCTGCGGCGTCAGCCGGTAGCCGCGCTGCCTGAGGTCGCTCTTCCAGTCGGTGCTCACCACACCAGAGAGTCTAGGACTACTTGAAGAAGGCGATGCCGTCGTCCGGCATGTCGTCGGGGAGGGCCTTCGCCCAGCGCTCGACGTCCTCCGGGGTGACGACCTTCTTCAGGTGCGCCGACATGTAGGGGCGCAGCTCGACCTCGGGGGTCTGCTTCTCGCCGACCCACATCAGGTCGCTCTTGACGTAGCCGTACAGCCGCTTGCCGCCGGTGTACGGACGGGAGGCGGCCGTGCGGGCCACCGCGTCCGTGACCAGGTCGATCTGCGGCTTCTTGTCGGCCAGCTCGCCGTACCAGACCTCGACGACGCCGTCGTCGCGGACCATGGTGACCTCGACCTTGCGCTCGGCGTCGACACGCCAGTAGCCGTGCTCGGACTCCAGCGGCTTCACCTTGTTGCCGTCGTTGTCCAGGACCCAGGTGTGCGAGGAGTACTCCAGGAAGTCCCGGCCGTCGTGCGAGAAGGTGACCTCCTGCCCGAAGTTGCACTTCTCGGCGCCGGGGAAGTCGTGGACGCCCGCGCCCGCCCAGTTGCCGAGCAGGAAGGCGAGCGGGACGAGGTCCTTGTGGAGGTCGGACGGGATCTCGATCATGAGCTGCTTTTCGTCGGGTACGTCGGTACGGGCGGGATCAGCGCTGGCCCTGGTACAGCTTCTTCACGGTCAGACCGGCGAAGGCGAGGACGCCGACGGCGACCAGGACCAGCAGGATTTCGAAGAAGAGTTCCACGGGATGCTCCTCGGTGAGCGGAGAGTGCGGTGCACAGGGCCGGGCCCCAGCTTACGCGGCCGGGCCCCGGCCCCGCCTGTGAGGTGCGCCCGGTGTGGATCAGCCCAGCAGCTGGCTCTGCAGGGTCACCGTCTGCTGGAACGGCACGGCGGGCGCGGTGCCCTTTTGGGACTGGACGATCACGGCGAGGGTGTCGCCGGCGGTACGACCGCGCCGACGGCGACACGGGCCGGGCCGGACCGCGGTGCGCACAAGAGGCCCATGGCCAACGCGCCGGGGTGTGGGGAAGTTGATTACGATTCAGCCATGGCCAAGAAGCTTGTGATCAAGGTGACCGCCGGGGCCGACGCCCCCGAGCGCTGCTCCCAGGCGTTCACCGTCGCGGCCGTGGCCGTGGCCAGCGGTGTGGACGTCTCGCTGTGGCTGACGGGCGAGTCCGCCTGGTTCGCGCTGCCGGGACGTGCCGCGGAGTTCGAGCTGCCGCACGCGGCCCCGCTGCCCGACCTGCTGGACTCGCTCCTGGCGGGCGGCCGGGTGACGCTGTGCACCCAGTGCGCGGCCCGCCGGGACATCACGGAGAAGGACGTGATCGAGGGCGTACGGATCGCGGGGGCGCAGGTCTTCGTGCAGGAGGCGCTCGCCGACGAGACGCAGGCGCTCGTCTACTGAGACGGCCGGGCGCTCGTCCCCTCAGAAGGCGCCGCCCGGGGTCACCCGCGGCGTTTGCCGTCCAGCTCGTCCCACCACTCGTCGGACTCCGGGTCGCCTGAGGGGTCGTCCCACCAGCGGTCCTCGGGGCCCCTGCGGTTGGCGACGACGGCGGCGAGCGGCGGGATGACCATGGCCACCAGGCACATGCCGACGGCCACCGGGACCGACCAGATGCGCACGACGCCCCAGGCCAGGACGAAGAGCGTGAGGCACGTCCCCATCATGACGAAGTACAGGTGACGCCGCCGTGCGTACATGTCTCCAGGGTAGATCCGGGCGCCGGACACGCCAGAGGGCCGCACCCCGGTCAGGGTGCGGCCCTCTCGTCACTCGGGCGGGTCAGACCGCGATCGCGACCTCGGCCAGGCCGCCCTGCTGGGCGACGACCGTGCGGTCGGCGGTGGCGCCGGGCACGAGGGCGCGGACGGTCCAGGTGCCCTCGGCCGCGTAGAAGCGGAACTGTCCGGTCGCCGAGGTGGGCACCTCGGCGGTGAACTCGCCGGTCGAGTCCAGGAGACGGACGTAACCCACCACGGGCTCGCCGTCCTTGGTCACCTGACCCTGGATGGTGGTCTCACCGGGCTTGATCGTCGAGGCGTCCGGGCCGCCGGCCTTCGCACCGCACATGTCTTACTCCTGAAGGGGTCTGGAAAGGTCGGTCGGGTGGCGTTACTTGTTGGCGCCGAGCTCGATCGGCACACCGACGAGGGAGCCGTACTCGGTCCAGGAACCGTCGTAGTTCTTGACGTTCTCCACGCCGAGCAGCTCGTGCAGCACGAACCAGGTCAGGGCGGAACGCTCACCGATGCGGCAGTAGGCGATGGTGTCCTTCGCCAGGTCCACCTGCTCCTCGGCGTAGAGCTCCTTGAGCTCCTCGTCCGACTTGAAGGTGCCGTCGTCGTTGGCGTTCTTCGACCACGGGATGTTGCGGGCGCTCGGGACGTGGCCCGGACGCTGGGACTGCTCCTGCGGCAGGTGGGCCGGGGCGAGCAGCTTGCCGGAGAACTCGTCGGGCGAGCGGACGTCGACCAGGTTCTGCGAGCCGATCGCGGCGACGACGTCGTCGCGGAAGGCGCGGATCGACGTGTCCTGCGGCTTGGCCTTGTACTCGGTCTTCGCGCGCTCGGGGACCTCGTCGCCGGCGACCAGCTCGCGGGCGTCCAGCTCCCACTTCTTGCGGCCGCCGTCGAGCAGCTTGACGCTCTCGTGGCCGTAGAGCTTGAAGTACCAGTAGGCGTACGAGGCGAACCAGTTGTTGTTGCCGCCGTAGAGAACCACGGTGTGGTCGTTCGCGATGCCCTTCTCCGACAGGAGCTTCTCGAAGCCCTCCTGGTCGATGAAGTCACGACGGACCGGGTCCTGGAGGTCCTGGGTCCAGTCGATGCGGACGGCGTTCTTGATGTGGTTCTTGTCGTACGCGGACGTGTCCTCGTCCACCTCGACGATGACGATGTTCGGGTCGTCCAGGTGCTCCTGGAGCCAGTCGGCATCGACCAGGACGTCGCTGCGGCTCATGCTCTTTCTCCTCCGGGGCAGTTGCGGCGGGGCGTGCGAGTTGAGAGGGTGCGCGCTCGCGCGCTCGGGCAGGGAGCGGCGCACGGATGCCCTTGTGCAGGGCGGGGGGACGCGGAAGTCGGAGCTTCCGCTCAGAAGGCGCGACAGAGCATGGCGGCAACGCGGCACAGGTCTACTGCCCGCCGCTTCGTGAGATCCGCCTGTCGCTTCATGGTGTCGATCGTAGGGACGGTGGGGCGGGCATGTCACCGGCGTGTCGCATGATGAGACGCGATCGTCCGGATGGCGGGACGAGAGGGCTCTGAGGGCCGTTCCCGCAAGGTTTCCGGCCGGATGGGGCGCCCGTCACAGTTGAGTGGCGGACTGAGCCGTCTCGCTCATCGGACAGCCGAGGTGGGGACGGCGCCCGGGTGAGGCCGTAGGGGGTGCTACCCGGCCAGCCGGACGTTCGAACCCTTCACCGAGATCTCCACGCCGTTCTTCGCGGCCTCGACCTTGTCGAGCTCGATGCCGCCGGGCAGGTCGTCGATGCGCTGCTCGAAGTCCGTGATCGCGCGGACCCGGGACTCCGGGAGCTCGACACTGCCGATCCTGGGCAGGGCGTCGGCGTCCACGCGGACGGAATCGCCCTCGACCTTGACGGTGCTGAGCACGTACACCGGCTCGGGCAGCTCGGCGCCGAACAGCGTGGCCTCCACCGCGACCCTGATCTTGCCGTTGCCGCCGTCGGAGAGGCCCACGACCTTGGCGGTGACGCCCGGGGCGACGCGCGTCGGCTCGGACTTGGCGGTCTTCAGCAGCTCGTCGTACGCGATGGTCGCGGTGCCGGTCGCGGTGGCGGCGGTCGCGGAGCTGTAGTCGCCGGAGAACTCGACGCCCTTCATGTGGGCGGTGAGGTCGGCGATGCGGATCTTCTCGTCGCCGCTGCCGGTGGTGGCCTCGTAGTTCTCGATGCCGATCTCCACGTCGTCCAGTTCACCGCCGGCGAGCTGGGTGAGGAACGGGAAGCCGTTGATGGACACGTCCGGGGTGTCGGCCAGGTTCTCGTTGGTCCGCAGCCTGTCCGCCACCTCGCCCTCGGCGAGCGTCACCGCGACCCGGTCGACGATCACGAACAGCCCGCCGAGGATCACGACGACGATCAGCAGTACTCGCAGTGCGCGCATGTGGTGTCCCCCACCTAGGCCGGTCCGGCGGTCATCGACTACGGGTGGTCATAACGGCCGGCGGCCGTCGAACGCCGAGCGTAGCCCTGCCGGGGGCCGGGGCAGGGGAATTGTCGATCACCTGTGACAGGGGGGCGGGGAACAGGGACCGGGGGCGGGGATTGGGTTGCCGGGGTGAGTCCCGCCGTCCCCCGGGCGGGCGTACGGGCGGACGGGCGGCCGGGTGGCCAGGCGACGGGCGGACGGCCGGGCGGGCGGCCATGCGGCCAGGCGACGGGCGGGACCTCACCAGAGACGTCAGCCCAGCGCACGCCCCAGGACGTACACCGCCGGGGCCGCCGCGGCCAGCGGGAGGGCCACGCCCGCCGTGAAGTGGACGAAGCGGGACGGGTAGTCGTAGGCCGCGACCCGGTGGCCGATGAGGGCGCAGACCGCCGCTCCCCCGCCGAGCAGCGCGCCGGACGCGCCCAGACCCGTCAGCTGTCCCACCGCGATGCCCGCGCCGGCCGCCGCGAGCAGGGCCGCGACCACCGACGCGGGGGTCGGCAGCGGCAGCGACCGGGCCAGGACGGCCACGGCCACTCCGGCCGCGCCGACCGACACCGCGTCCGCGTCGGCCGCGAGCCAGCCGCCGGCCACGATGGCCAGCGCGGCGGCGGCGACGGTCGCCATCAGCCCGTACATCCGCTCGTCCGGGTCCGCGTGCGACCGCAGCTGGAGCACCAGCGCCAGCAGCACCCACACGCCCAGCGTTCCGAGGATCGCCGCCGGGGACCGGTCCGACGCCAGCAGCGCCACGTCCGCGGCGAGCGCGCCCGCGAAGCCCAGCGCGATGCCCTGCCGGGCGGGCCACATGCCGTTCAGCCGGAACCAGCCCGCGGACGTCACCGCCTGGAGCACCACCAGCGGGACCAGCAGCGCGTACGTGCCGATCGCCGCGGTGCCGGACAGCAGCAGACCCAGCAGCGCCGTGAGCGCCGCCGGCTGCATGCCCGGGTCGATGATCGGCGAGCGGCCCTCGGCGCGGGCCCGCTGGGCGTCGGTGACCCGGGTGTTCCCGGCGAGGGTGGCGGGTCCGTAGGAGGGCGCCTCGCCGCCCTCACCCGGCGCGGGCGCGGGCACCGACGCCGACGGGGACGCCGGACCGGCCGGCGGGGCCGCGGTCACCGGCGACTGCTGGTACGGCTGCGCGTACGAGGCCTGGGGCTGGGGCTGAGGCTGCGGCTGCGGCTGCGGCTGCGGCTGCGGCTGCGGCTGGCGGCGGACGCCGTAGCCGTGGGACTCCCCCGGGGCCTGCGGGCCGTAACCCTGACGCGCCCCCTGGGCTTGCGCGCCATGGCCTTGGGGCTCCCCCTGGGCCTGCCCGCCATACCCCTGAGGCGCCGCCCCCTGGGCTTGCGCGCCGTAGCCCTGGGACACCTGGGCCTGCGCGCCGTAGCCCTCGGGCGCCTGGGCGTACGCGCCGTGATCCCGGGGCTGCCCATGGGCGGCGTGCGCGTCGTAGCCGTGGTTCGGGGGTGCCGTGTGGTGCCCGGGGCCGTAGCCCTCGTGGGGGGTGGAACCGACGGGCGGTTCCTGGCCCTGCGGCGGCAGGTACGCCGTCTCCTCCACGGAGACCGGCGGCTGGAGCCGCGTCTCCCACGTCTGGCCCTGCCACTGCTGCGTGTGCTGGGCGGCGTGCGGGTCGTCCGGGTCCGGCGCGTGGCCCTGCCAGGGCTGCTGCCGGTGCGGGTCGTAGCCCCCGTACGGGCCCTCGTACGGCTGGTTCGTCATCGGTCGCTCATCCTCCTGCGAACGGCGGGAGCACTTCGACCGTGCCGCCGTCGGCCAGCCGTACCGTCTCATGCGCGCGGGTGCCCACGGGGTCGCCGTCGACGAGGAACGAGCAACGTCGCAGCACGCGCGTGAGTTCACCGGGGTGTCGCTCGCGCACCGTGTCGAGCGCCTCGGCGAGCGTGGCGGCGTCGTACGGTTCCTCGGCCACCCCGGCCGCGGCCTTCGCGGCGGCCCAGTAGCGCACCGTGACCTTAGCCATCTGGTTCCTCAATCGATTCGGTGACGGACAGCCAAAGGCTAGCCCGCCCGGCCGGCCCGGGCGGCGGCCCAGTCACCGATGCGGCGCAGCAGCTCGTCCGTGGCCGCGTGCTCGGCGTGGCCCATGCCCGGCTCCAGCCAGAGTTCGCCGTGGTCACCGGCCGCGGCGGCCAGCATGCGGGGGTGGTCCACGGGGAAGTAGCCGTCCCGCTCGCCGTGCACGACGAGCAGCGGCGTCGGCGCGATCCGCGGCACGGCCTCGACCGGGGACAGCGGGACCGGGTCCCAGTCGCGGTCGTGGATACGGGTGCGCAGGCCGTAGCGGGACACCAGGCGGCCCCCGGGCCGGGTGACCAGCCAGTGCAGGCGCCGCATGGGGGCGGTGCCCCGGTAGTACCAGCGGGCGGGGGCGCTCACCGACACGACCGCGTCCGGATGCAGATCGCCGTCCCTGTCGTACAGCGCCGCCTGCCGCAGCACCACCGAGCCGCCCATCGAGAAGCCCACGGTCACCACGCGCCGGTGTCCGAGCTCGCGCGCCCAGGCGACCGCCGCCGCCAGGTCCAGCACCTCCCGGTCGCCGACCGTCGACCGCCCGCCGGACGCCCCGTGCCCCCGGAAGGAGAACGTCACCACGGCCCCGTACCGCGCGAACGCCCCCGCGACGCGCCGCACGTGCGGCCGGTCCGCGTCCCCGGTGAAACCGTGCGCGACTACGAAAACGGGGCAGCCGGGGCGGCCGGAGGGTGACGCCCCGGGGTTGTATACGACCGTTCCCGGTTCGTATACGGAATCGATGCGAACCCCGTCCGACGTGCGCAGAAACGTCCGCAAACGGGCGTACCCACCTGTCTCGGAATGCGGACGCGCCGTGGAACGGGCCACACGGCCTGCCGGAGAAAGGGTCATGTCGGCTATTCTGCTTGCCAGAGGACTCGGGCAACGTAGCCCCCGGGTCCTTTTGTGCTTTCGGAAGCGTTGTATACGACGCGGGAAACCGCGGGTGTACGGGCCGTCGGACGCATGGCGGAGTCCAGGGGCGCGGGAACCGCACAGTACGAAGCAGTGCCGCACACTCCCCCATCGCCCCAGAGGCGTGGGAGGTACCCCCATCGCAGGGACCGAGGAGGAACCAGACGTTATGGGCGAGCGAACCGAGCACGAACGCAGGACGACCCGGGCGGGTGGAGCGCGATGAGTTCTCTGCTGCTCCTGACCAATGCCCTCCAGCCGTCGACGGAGGTGCTGCCCGCTCTCGGCCTCCTGCTGCACAACGTGCGCGTGGCTCCGGCGGAAGGTCCCGCCCTCGTCGACACCCCGGGCGCGGACGTCATCCTCGTCGACGGCCGCCGTGACCTCCCGCAGGTCCGCAGCCTGTGCCAGCTGCTGCGCTCCACGGGCCCCGGCTGCCCGCTGGTCCTCGTCGTGACGGAGGGCGGCCTCGCGGCCGTCACCGCCGACTGGGGCATCGACGACGTCCTGCTGGACACCGCGGGTCCGGCCGAGGTCGAGGCCCGGCTGCGGCTCGCGATGGGCCGGCAGCAGATCGTCAACGACGACTCCCCGATGGAGATCCGCAACGGTGACCTGTCGGTGGACGAGGCGACGTACAGCGCCAAGCTCAAGGGCCGGGTCCTGGACCTGACCTTCAAGGAGTTCGAGCTCCTGAAGTACCTCGCGCAGCACCCCGGCCGCGTCTTCACGCGCGCCCAGCTGCTCCAGGAGGTGTGGGGCTACGACTACTTCGGCGGCACCCGCACGGTCGACGTGCACGTGCGGCGGCTGCGGGCGAAGCTCGGCCCCGAGCACGAGTCGCTGATCGGAACCGTCCGGAACGTCGGTTATCGATTCGTTACGCCCGAGAAGTCCGACCGTGCCACCGAGGAAGCCAAGGCCGCGGCGGAGCGGTCAAAGTCGGCCATTGCCGACGAAGCGGCTTCTCCGGTCACCGCCGAGGCCCCCGCAGACGCGTAGAAACCGTGTGGGCGGGGCGCCCCGGGAGCCGAATGCGGCCCCCTTTCGCCCTGCCCACGGCGGGTCCATCCGCGTAGACTCCGCGCGTGGCCAAGGTGACTCGGGATGATGTGGCGCGGCTGGCAGGGACTTCCACTGCCGTCGTCAGCTATGTCATCAACAACGGACCCCGGCCGGTCGCCCCGGCAACGCGCGAGCGTGTCCTCGCGGCGATCAAGGAGCTGGGCTACCGGCCCGACCGGGTCGCCCAGGCGATGGCCTCGCGGCGCACGGACCTCATAGGCCTGATCATTCCCGACGCGCGCCAGCCCTTCTTCGGGGAGATGGCGCACGCGGTCGAGTGGGCCGCCGCCGAGCGCGGGAAGATGGTCCTCGTCGGCAACACCGACTACGTGGCCGAGCGCGAGGTCCACTATCTGCGGGCCTTCCTCGGGATGCGGGTCTCCGGCCTGATCCTCGTCAGTCACGCGCTCAACGACCAGGCCGCCGCCGAGATCGACGCCTGGGACGCCCGGGTCGTCCTGCTGCACGAGCGGCCCGAGGCCATCGACGACGTCGCCGTCGTCACCGACGACCTCGGGGGCGCCCAGCTCGCCGTCCGCCACCTCCTGGAGCACGGCTACGACTACGTCGCCTGTGTCGGCGGCACCGCCGAGACCCCGGCCGTCGGCGACCCGGTCTCCGACCACGTCGAGGGCTGGCGGCGCGCGATGGCCGAGGCCGGGATACCGACCGAGGGCCGGCTGTTCGAGGCGCCGTACAACCGCTACGACGCCTACCGGGTCGGCCTGGAGATCCTCGCGGGCCCGAAGCGTCCGCCGGCCATCTTCTGCTCCACCGACGACCAGGCCATCGGTCTGCTGCGCGCGGCCCGTGAGCTGCGCATCGACGTTCCCGGCGAGCTGGCGGTGGCCGGCTTCGACGACATCAAGGAAGCCGCGCTGACCGACCCGCCGCTGACGACGGTCGCCTCCGACCGCTCCGCGATGGCGCGGTCGGCGGTGGACCTCGTCCTGGACGACGGGCTGCGGGTGGCCGGTTCGCGGCGCGAGCGGCTGAAGGTGTTCCCCTCGCGGCTCGTGGTGCGGCAGTCGTGCGGCTGCGGGTGACCCCGGCCGTCGCGGCGCCCCCGGCCGTTTTCTGAGGCGCCGCCGAGAGGCTCGTTCGGGAGGCGTCGCCGAGAGGCCCGTTCCTGAGGCGTCGCCGAGAGGCCCGCGAAAGACGCGAGAAGCATCTTTACATCGGGCATACGAGGTTCTGCCGGGCTTCTCAGGCAGCACTCAGGAGCCTCTCATCGACGGTCGCGAAGCTCGTGGACATGACCGAGAGCTTCCGCCGCAGCGGCGAGTACGAGAACCCGTACCAGGGCGAGCAGCAGCACGCGCACCCCGGGCAGCCGGCCGCCTCCCCCGTCGGCGCACCGGGCGCCGCACCCGTCGGCTCCCCCGTCGATCCGGAGTGGCCGCCCCCGCCGGCGCAGCCGCCCGCGCCGCCCGCCTCATCCGCCTCGTCCGCGCCGCCCCTGCCGTCCGCGCAGTCCCCGTCGCCGAAGAGGCGCGCCCGGGGGCCGCTCGCCCTGCTCGCCGCCGTGGCGATCGTCGCGGCGGCCGTCGGCGGCGGCACGGCGTACGGCATCCAGGAGCTGACCGGCTCCGCGACGGTCGCCTCCAGCTCCACCGGCACCAGCGTCGTGCCGTCGGCCGACCGGGGCACGGTCTCCGGGGTCGCCCAGGCGGTCGGCCCGAGCATCGTCGAGATCAACGCCGAGTCGAACGCCGGGTCCTCCACCGGTTCCGGCGTGATCATCACCAGCGACGGCGAGATCGTCACCAACAACCACGTCGTCTCCGGCGCCTCCTCGATCAAGGTGACGACCAGCGACGGCAAGGAGTACGACGCCGAACTCGTCGGCACCGACAGCTCCAAGGACCTCGCGCTGATCAAGCCGGCCGACGCGTCCGGCCTCAAAGCGGCGACGCTCGGCGACTCCGACGGTGTGCGGGTCGGCGACGAGGTCGTGGCGATCGGCTCCCCCGAGGGCCTGACCGGCACCGTCACCAGCGGCATCGTGTCCGCCCTCGACCGTGACGTCACCGTCTCCACCGACGAGGGTCAGCGCCGGCAACAGGGCGGCGGCACCTGGCCGTTCGAGTTCGAAGGCCGCGAGTTCAACGGCGACACCGGCACGTCCACGACGACGTACAAGGCGATCCAGACCGACGCCTCCCTCAACCCCGGGAACTCCGGCGGCGCCCTGATCGACATGAACGGCAACATCATCGGGATCAACTCCGCGATGTACTCCGCCGCGGCGCAGAGCTCCTCGTCGGAGGCGGGCAGCGTCGGCCTCGGCTTCGCCATCCCGGTCAACACGCTCAAGGCCGACCTGGCCAAGCTGCGGGCGGGCGCGACCGACTGAGGCCCGCCCCGTTCCCGTTCCGCCCCCCGACAGGAGTACGTCATGATCCCGCAGGTTTCCCACCAGGCGTCCGGCGCCGCCGGCCCGGCCGCCCTCACGCTCGCCCTCGCGGTCGCGGCAGGGCTGCACCCGCCGGTGCCGCGGGCGGCGGAGGTCGCGGTGAGCCCCGCGGGCCCGGCGGCACGGGGCCGCGCCAAGGCCCGCGCGGAAAACCGCCGGCGTCGTACCGCACGCCGCTGACCTCCCCGTACGCGGCGGGGCCCGCCGCCGTCACAGGGAAACGTGCGACGCTGAAGGCGTCCTGCCCGTGTCCCACCGCACCCGAGGAACCCGAGCCCATGACCCCCGCCGAAGGCGACCGTGACACCCAGCGCATCCTGATCGTCGACGACGAGCCGGCGGTGCGCGAAGCCCTCCAGCGCAGCCTCGCCTTCGAGGGGTACGACACCGAGGTCGCCGTCGACGGCGCCGACGCGCTGGAGAAGGCGAGCGCGTACCGGCCCGACCTGGTCGTCCTCGACATCCAGATGCCCCGCATGGACGGCCTGACCGCCGCCCGCCGGATCCGCGGCTCGGGCGACACGACACCGATCCTGATGCTGACCGCCCGCGACACGGTCGGCGACCGGGTCACGGGGCTCGACGCGGGCGCCGACGACTACCTGGTCAAGCCGTTCGAGCTGGACGAACTGTTCGCCCGGATCCGCGCGCTGCTGCGGCGCAGCTCGTACGCCGCCGCCGTCGCGGACGCCGCCCAGGACGACGACGCGCTCACCTTCGCCGACCTGCGCATGAACCTGGCCACCCGGGAGGTCGTCCGGGGCGGGCGGCCGGTGGAGCTGACGCGCACCGAGTTCACGCTGCTGGAGATGTTCATGGCGCACCCGCGTCAGGTCCTCACGCGGGAGCAGATCCTCAAGGCGGTGTGGGGCTTCGACTTCGAGCCGTCGTCGAACTCGCTGGACGTGTACGTGATGTACCTGCGCCGCAAGACCGAGGCGGGCGGCGAGCCGCGGCTCGTGCACACGGTGCGGGGCGTGGGATACGTGCTGCGGCAGGGCGGCGCCGAGTGAGCAGGCTGGTCCGCCGGTTCCGGGCGCTGCCCCTGCGCGCCCGGCTGTCGCTGCTGGTCGCGGCGGCCGTGGCGTTCGCGGTGGCGGCGGTCTCCGTGACGTGCTGGTTCATCGTGCGGGGCAAGCTGTACGGCGAGATCGACGACAACCTGCGCTTCGGGAACGTCCGGATGACCGTCCCGCAGGTCCAGTCCACGCTGGACAACTGCACCCAGGTGCCCGACGACACCTGGCAGCCCGGCCCGCGCAACCGGCCCTACCTCCAGCTCGTCAAGGCCGACGGCGACTACTGCCTCTTCGAGAACTCCGCCGGCGCGGTGAAGGTCGCCTCCGCCGACGTCGACGTGGCGGAGAACCCGGACGACGCCCTGCGGTTCCGCAACGGCAAGGACACCGAGGGCAAGGCCGTGCGCACGATGACGGTCCCCCTGGCCGACGGTGTCGCCCTGCTGATCGCGCTGCCGCTGGAGGACACCGAGAGCACCCTGAACGAGCTCGCCCTGCTGCTGCTCCTCGCGTCCGGCATCGGGGTCGTCGGCGCCGGGGCGGCCGGGCTCGCCGTCGCGCGGGCCGGGCTGCGGCCCGTCGACGAGCTCACCGAGGCCGTGGAGGAGGTCGCCCGCACCGAGGACCTCGGCATCCGCATTCCCGTGGCGGACGACAGCGACGACGAAGTGGCCCGGCTGTCCCGGTCGTTCAACTCGATGACCGCGTCGCTCGCCTCGTCCCGCGATCTCCAGCAGCAGCTCATCGCGGACGCCGGGCACGAGCTGCGCACGCCCCTCACCTCCCTGCGTACCAACATCGAACTGCTCAGCCGCAGCGAGGAGACGGGCCGCCCGATCCCCGAGGCGGACCGCAAGGCGCTGCTCGCGTCCGTGAAGGCGCAGATGACGGAGCTGGCGTCGCTGATCGGGGACCTCCAGGAACTGTCGCGTCCGGACACCGGGCAGCACACCGGCAGGGCGCGGGTCCTGGCGTTCCACGACACGGTCGAGCACGCCCTGCGCCGGGCCCGGCTGCGCGGCCCGGAGCTGACGATCACGGCGGACGTCGAGCCGTGGTACGTCCGGGCGGAGCCGTCGGCGCTGGAGCGGGCGGTGGTCAACGTCCTCGACAACGCGGTGAAGTTCAGCCCCGCCGGCGGCACGGTCGAGGTGCGGCTCGCCGACGGCGCGCTGACCGTCCGCGACCACGGCCCCGGCATCGCCGCCGACGAACTCCCGCACGTCTTCGACCGGTTCTGGCGTTCCCCGAGCGCCCGCGCCCTGCCCGGCTCGGGGCTCGGCCTGTCCATCGTGGCGCGGACGGTGCAGCAGGCGGGCGGCGAGGTGCGGCTGTCCCCGGCACAGGGCGGCGGCACGGTCGCGACGATCCGGCTGCCGGGGGCGCCCACGCCGCCGCCGGAGTTGCCGTAGGCGCACCGCCAAAGTTGCCGTAAGGAGGCTGCGAGAACGGGCGGTGCGGCGCTACGACGTCACGACGCCGAGGGCGTCCAGCCCGCCAGCCAGTCGGCGACTTCCTGGTCCGCCGCCTGTGCGTCGGTCAGGTGAGGGCGGTTGGAGGACGGGGCGCCCGCGCCGGGGCCGGAGTTGTGGTACTCGGCGAAGCGGTCGTCCTTCCAGGAGAAGCCGCTCATGTCCGTCCACGGCGTGGACTTGATCGCCGCGCTCAGGACCGTGTCGCGGACCGTGGTCTGCGGGTCGAGGGTCGCGTCGCCACCCGCGTGCCAGGGTCGGCCCAGGTAGAAGGTGGACGCGGACACGTCGCCGTTCACCGTCGAGCGGTTGATGAGGAAGCCCTTGCGGTTGGCGGCCGTGCTGGGGGCCGTGATGTACCCGGCCGACGTGCCGTCCCAGCGCTTCTTCAGAGTGAGCACCGATCGGTCGATGACCGCCGTCGCCCGCCCGAAGACGAAGTCGACGTTGCCGACGACGTACGAGTTGGTCATGTAGACCCGGCCCAGCCGGTCCTTCGCCGCCGTGTCCAGCAGCAGCGTGTCCTGGTCGCCGGTCGTGATGATGCCGTCCAGGAAGACCTTGTCGGCGGCCGTGCGCAGCGCCACCGCCTGGTGGCCGGACAGGTTCTGGTTGGCGGCCTCGTCGAAGTCGTTGGAGATCGTGAGGTTGCGGGCCTGGAAGTCGTCGGCCTCGACGGCGACCGTGGCGCTGCCCGACGTGCCGTACGTGCCGGAGCCGTCCGGCTTCGGCGTGCCCGACGCGTTGTTGTAGACGATCACCGTGTCCTTGCGGCTCGCGCCCGTGCCCTGGATGGTCACGTGCGGCTTGTCGGACGGGACCTTCACCGTCTCGCGGTACGTGCCCGGCTTCACGGCGATCACCACGCGCGAGGTGTTCCCGGCGGGCACGGCGTTCACCGCGGCCTGCACGGTCTTGTACTGGCCGGAGCCGTCCTTGGCCACAGTGAGCGTCGTCGCGGCGGCGGCCGCGGCGTCTTTGGTCTCGGTGGTCGTGGTGGTCGTGCCGATGGTCGAGCGGGGGCCGGCACCCGACTTCAGCAGCGCCGGTACATCAGCAGCCGGATCCGCCGTGTAACCGTAGAAGGACTTCGGATCGAAGGCCGTGCCGCCGCTCTCGTTCCGCCCGGACGTGCCCTTGAACACATTGCCGCGCTGCACGACGGTCGCGGTCGCGTCCTTGATGACGGGGTTGCTGACGCCCTGGAAGTAGCTGTTCTCCAGGACCATCCTGGTCGCGCCGCGGGAGTAGTTGCCGTAGGACGACTTGATGTCCGTGCCGGCCACGTCCTCGAGGAAGTTGTTGTAGAGGTGCGCGTGCGCGGCGTTGTCCGTGGACGGGTTGCGCTGCTCGGTCTCGCGGATCCAGTTGTGGTGGATCGTGATGTCCGTCTTGACGTTCTCGGTCCAGCCGATGCCGAATGCCTTGTTGTCCTGGCTGAGCTTGTTCCAGGACACCGTCACGTTCGTGCTGTCCTTGCGGACGTCGATCAGACCGTCCGCCATGCGCCGCAGGTCGTTGTGGTCGATCCACACGTGGTGGGCGCCGTCCATCTGGATCGCGTCGAAGTCGTGGTCCTTGTCGTTCCACACGCCCTGGTACGTGTCCCGGACGGTGAGGTTACGGATGATCACGTTGTGGACGCCGGGGCCCAGGAAGAAGCCGCCCCCGACGATGTGACCGGCGGTCCCGGACCCGACGATCGTCTTGTCGGAGGCGACCTTGATCTCCTTGCCGACGGGCGCGATGTCGATCGTCCCGGCCACGACGATGACGTACGGCTCGGCCGCCGTCGCGTACTTCTCCAGCTCCGCCTGCGTCCGCACCGTGACGGTCTGGCCGTCCCGGCCGCCGTACGTGCCGTTCTGCCCGAGCGCGTTCACCGAGGCGAAGCCGTCGGCGCTCGCCGTCGCCCACGCCGGTGCCGCGGCCGTCGCGGCGGACGCCCGCTGCTCGGCGCCTGCGCCGAACACGCCGAGGTCCGTGCCGTACGCCAGGGTCCCGGCGGCCGCCAGGACCACCGGCACCGCGAGCGCAAGCGCCGTCCCGCCTCTGCGATGCCGTGCACGAGCCTTGTTGCGGGCCTGAGTCATGCGGAACTCCGTTCCGTGCGGGGGGAATACCGACCGATGGCCGGTTGCCGCCCGGGGCGGAAAGGTTGCCGCGACCTACGGCGCCGTCGGAACCCCGGACTTCCCCTCGGGTCCCCACTGGGCGACCAGCGCGCGGAGCCTCGCCCATGCGTCGCTCTGCGTGCCGTCTCCCAGCCGGTAGTGCAGGGCGGCCTCGGTCGGGCGGCCGAGCCTGACGGCCGAGGGGGCACCCGATGAGCCGGCCGAGGCGCCGTCGATGCCGATACGACGGGCTTCGTCGTGTCCGACGGTCAGTGAGACGGGATGCGGCGACGCTTCGCAGCGGGCGGGAACGGTGAGGTCGCGGCGAGCGGCCCGCACGGTGGTCAGGAGGTTGACCAGAGCGTGCTCGGCGCCGAGTTCGGCGGCCAGCGGCTCGACGGCGTCAAGGGGTGGTTCCTCGTCGGCGCCGTATCCGACGGCCACGGACATGTCCTCCTCCACACCGCCCGGCGTGCGCGTCACGCGCAGGGTGGCGAGCGCGGGGCGGTCGGCGCGGCCGACGGCGACGAGCCAGGTGGGGCGCGGTGCGCGGGATCGCGCCAGGTCGGTCAACTGCCGCGTGGACCAGGGCAGGTTGACCGGCTCGGCGGTGCTCCAGCCGGCGGGCGGCTCGCCGGTGAGGTGCCGGAAGACGGTTTCGAGGGCGTCGCCGAGGGTCAGGCCCGGGGTCGGGGCGTGCCGGGTGCGCAGGGTGAGCAGGAGCTGCCGCTGGCGGGTCGGGCGGGTCCTGCCGTGGGCGTCGGCGAGAGTGCCGTTGCCCTGTGCGTCCCGCACGGGGGTGAAGACGCCGCCCTGCCAGTGCAGTACGGCGCCGGACAGACCGTCGTAGTAGCCGCAGTCGGGGTCCTTGACGACCCACCGGTTGGGCAGCCCGCGCAGCGCGGTGCGGGTGGGGAGGGTGAGTCGGGCGGTGGGCGGGGTGACGATCTGCAAGGCGCGGCCGGTGTCGGCGGCGAGGCGGAGGGCGTCGGAGAGCCAGGACGTCATGGGGACGAGGGGGCGGTCCTGGATGACGACGACCGCGCCGTCGGTGAGGACGTCCACGGCGGGGTGCGCGGTGGGCGGGACGGGAACGGCGGCCACGTCGGTGGTCAACGGGACGACCTCGGTGGTCGCGGCGTGCGGAGGCCATACGGTGCCGCCGAGCACGGTGGCGAGCCGCCCGGCGAACGACCCCGCGAGGCGGCCCGCCTCCTCGACGGCGGTGGAGGCCCGCGCCTCCGTCCACCACACGGGTTCTTCCTGCCCGTGCTCCCCCAGCAACCTGACGGTCTCGCCGGGCACTTGTACGAGAACGGGCGCCTCGACGGAGACAAGGGGCCGCCCGTCGGAGGCACACAACTGCACCACGGCCCCGCCGGCGGCGGCCCCCACCCCGACGCCGGGCCCGCCCGCGTAGAAACCGGCCAGCAGGGTCCGGAGGTCGGGCATCCGGGGGGTGAGGGCTATGACGTCCTTGGTCATGTCAGGTGGGGTACTCGCCGAGCCAGTCGTGCTGGAGGAGGTGCTTGGGGAGGTACTCGGACTCGACGTTGATCGGCAACTTGCCGTCGTAGGCCCAGCAGGCGATGGCGAGGGGGCCGAGCGGGAGCGCACCGTCGATATGGGAGCTACGCTCCTCCGTCGCCGTCCAATAGGCGCGGTGCAGGTGAAGCGCCTCCTCAAGGGCCGGACTGAAGCCCTCAACGTCCCTGCGGACGAAGCGGTAGAAGAGGTTGATCGGCGGATAGAGGACCCCGTCGAGAAGGTCACGCGGGGCGACTGTGGCCACGTCCGGATGAGAGGCGTTGAGGGTGGCCGTGAGCTTCTCCACGAGGCCGGGGCGCTGGAGCCAGTAGGTCTGGAGGGTGTCGACCCAGTGGTAGATGTACTCGTCGACGATTCCCTCTGTCACCCGGAGCCTGTCCACGGGGATCTCGCACAGTTGCGTCATCCGGTCCGGCTCTCGGCAGATCACCGCCAACCAGAACGCGGACAGCCAGGCACCTGCGTTGGCAGTCGGCAGCGTGCCGATCGCCGGGATGCGGCGGACCCGTCGATTGATGCGGCATTCGATGGTTCCTTCGCTCACTCCCGTCGCCGCGAACAGCGCCGAACCCATTTGCATGGCGTTGACGGCCGCGTCCCAGGTCTCGGCCTTGGCCGCCGGCGGATCGACCAGACACCGGGCCCTGAGATACATAACGGCCGCCTGGAAGGTGCCATCAATGACGGCGCTTGACGTCTCAAGTTTGTCGATTCGCTTGACCAGATACTCGTTGAACTGCTCCGCATAGCGCTCCGGATCTGGCCGGTTCAGCTCATGCCGAGGAAAGTACACGGTCACCAAAGAGTCCCCTTACTGATGTCAAATCGTCGATAGCGGAGGCCATTGTACGCCCCAGCGTTTTTCTCGCCCTTGACCAGGACGTACTCCAACTTTCCTGCATCCAGCGCGTCTTCCATGCGGCTGACCAAGTCCCACTCGCCCCGATGCCTCATCTGCTCCATGATGTCATCGAAGTATTCACGACTCCCCTGAGAGACCTGCGTACCGTCGGGCAGCGTGCGTCTGCCGAGATCCGTCTCCACACTACTCTTGGCCTCGACCACGACAACTCGCCCGTCCTCGTGGGTCCAGACCTGATCGAACTGGTCGTTGCCGTTCTTCGGACCAAGAAGTGGCTCATCCGTGAAGCCCGGGTAATGTTCGGCGATAAAATGATGCCGTGCCGCATTCCCACCGAATTCCTCGGCGGCACCGATCATCTGCCTGTGAGAATCCTTGTACGCCTTGGTGGCCTCTTCCAGGCCGGCCGCCGACTCAGGAGTCCCCTGCGCACGGTGGTTTCGATCGGCCTCTGCCTTCCAGTCCGCCATTTGATTGTCTCGCTGAATCGCAGCATGGCGCCTCTCGGCAGATTCTTCCAAGATCTGTCGGCGTCTCGCGTCTGACACACTGTCTGCGCTCAACTTTTGTGAATCACCAAGATAATGCGGCTGAGGCGGCTCCGGAACGTCCTTTGCTCGAATCCAGGGAGCGTCGTCGGAAAAGCGCGTGAGCTGAGGAGGCGTGAAACCGCTCTCGTCATAGACGGAGAGGTTTTTGCGCGTGCCGTCCCTGCGGTAGTGCCGACTCAGATAGTCGGGATCGTGATTGGCCCGGTAGACCTGGATCTGCTCGATCTGTTCGCGGGTCAAGGAGCCCCTGGGTCCGTACGGGTTGGGCCCGTCACGCATGAACTCCGGGCGTCGCATCGCTTCTCGTTGGGCGGCGGCGACCTTCTCCGCCATCCCGCCGGCGCCGTCAGCCCCACCAAGGGCCGCGCCCCCGCCGCTGGAGTCACCATGGCCCCCGTTCGAGCGTGCCCCGTCGCCGGCAACATGCCCGGCCGCCGTACCGCCACCGCCAGACCCCCCGACCGTGGGCTCCCCGGCGCGCGCCCCGCCGCCGACCGTGGCGAGTTCCCGGTCCCGTGCGTGGGCCGTAACATCCGCGGCCGACGACTCCGTCCGCGGCCGTTCCGGCGGCGCGCTGGAATTCACGACCTGACCGTGCTTGTCGTACGCGATGAACTCGCCGTTCTCGACGACCACCCGGGACCCGTCGTCCAGTTCGATGACGCTGTGCAGCCGCTGGGCGTCAGCCGCGGCGGCGGAGCCCGCCGTGAGTCTGGCGGTGAGTTCGGAGAGGGTGGGTATCTTCCCTACCGCCTTGCCGGTGGCCATCGCGGTAGCGGCGATCGGGTCGATGTACAGGCCGACCTTGCCCAGGGCTCCCGCACCCCTCGCCAGGGCGCCCGCCTCGCCCGCCATACCGGCCTTCATCAGCGGACCGGCGCCCAGGGTGAGTAGGTTGAAGGAGACAGTCCCCGCGGCGCGGGCGGGGTTCTCCTCCCACTGGTCCCAGGCAAGGAACCCCTTGCCGAACTCCTTCGCCGCCTTCTTCGCCTTGATTTCCTCCGCGCTCTCCTTGTCGGGGCCGAAGACCGAGTCCATGAGCGCGTCGTACGGCTTCACCGTGTACAGGCCGATGCCTTGGACCACGTCCAGCAGCCCGCCCCATGCCTCGCTGCTCGCCTCGGCGCCGTTACCGCCAGCCAGCGTCCACAGGCCGACGACCCCGGCCTCGATGCCGTCCTTGTAGACGCCGTCCCACAGCGCGCTCTTGATTCCGTGTCCGAACCAGCCCGCGCTCCAGGCCTCGTAGTTCTGCTCGTCGACACTGCCCCAGGGCAGATTCTCGGCGCCTTCCAGCAGCTTCTTGTCGACGCCGTACGTGACGGTGTTGCGCCGGTAGAAGCCGCTGCCGTGATCCGCCACGAACTGCGGGCCGCCCACCAGCGCCGAGATCTTGTTGGCGGCGCGGCGTTCCGCCTCCTGGAAGGCAAGGTGGATGGCCGTGACCTCGTTGATCAGCTCCTCGTTGCGCCTGACCTTGTCCTCGTCCTCGGTCCAGTCGTCGTCGCCCTCGACGGAGGCTGCGAACGCCTTGGCGTCCTCCTGCAGTTCCGCCAACCGCTTGGCCAGCGGGGCCGCCTCGGCGGCGTAGGTGTCGAGCGCGTCGGCCACCGTCTCCAGCTTCGTCGCGAAGGTCTCGGCCTTGTCCTGACCGGCTGGGTGGTGGCGAACAGGTCGTCCGCCTCGGGCGCGACGTAGAAGGCCTCCATCATCTGGAAGCGGGAGTGGATGTCCGAGCCGTTGTTCCGGATGCCGGTGGCGTCCTTGCGCAGACCGGTGACGTCCCTGGCCAACTGCTCGAAGTCGCCCGTGAACTGCGGTATGCCCGCGGGGACGATCACTGCTCGCCGCCCTTCGCACCGCCGCCGCCCGCACCTTTGCCGGGCATGTCGATCTTCGGCACCGCCAGGGCGGCTTCCTGGGCGTGCGCGGCCATCTCCAGATTCCCCTGGAGATAGCACCCCATCGCCTCACGTGCGCCGTTGACCGACTTGGCGGCGCGGGCGTTCAGGAACAGGACGTCCTTGGTGGTGCTGTACACGAACGTGGAGAGCGCCGCGCCGACGGGTCCGGTCGGCGTCGACACCCCGCACGTCGGTCCGCTGACGGTCCCGGCCGACGCGACCGCGCTCTCCATGTGCTTGCCGTACGACTTGACGTCCTTCGCCATCTCGTCCATCGCGTCCTGCACGAGCGACGTCACGAACTCGACGCCGGACACAGAGATGTCCCACCCCGTCACACGTTCCCCCGGTGCACTTCTGCCTCTCGCGTCACCCGACGCGCGAAATGTCGAACATACTGTCGCAGAGAGTATTGCGACTGCAATGCGGCACACCAGGGGTTGGCGTGATCCGTACGAGGTTCAGCCGACTACGACCTGACGGCGGCCGACGTCACGAACGCCGCCCAGGAAGACACCCGGAAGACGACCACCGGGCCGTGGGGGACTTTGCTGTCGCGGACGGGGACGACGCCGGGGAGGCCTATGCCTACTTCTACGCAGTTGTTCGCGCCGCCGTCGCTGTAGCTCGACTTGCGCCAAGTCGCACCGCTGAGGTCGGGGGTGTACGTCATGGCCGGTACTCCTTCAGTACGTCCCGGATGAACGTCAGCGAGTCTGACGGGGTCAGCGCCAGATCCCGAAGGTGATCGTAGGACAAACGGTGTCGGAGGGCGTCCTCCGGATCGTCGATCAGCAGACCGCTGCTGTCGCCTTCCGTATAGGCCACGGCACTTCCGTCCGCCTGCCACAGCAAGGTCAGGGAGCCCCTGCCCATGAGTTGGTGGACCCCCGCCGCGAACGGCAGGACCTGGACGACGACATTGGGCAAGTCCGCCGTGCTCTCGATGTGGCGCAGTTGTCCCAACCAGGTCTCGGCGCTCGCGGACGGACGGCGGAAGGCGAGTTCGTCAATGATGAAGCGGACGTTGGGCGGCGAATTCCGGCGCAGCAGCAACTGCCGTCCCATGCGCGCCGCCACCTGCTCCTCGACTGCTTCCGCGTCGCGCTCCGTTGCCTGCGGCCCGGACAACACCTCGCGAGCGAAGTCCTCCGTCTGCAACAGCCCCGGGACGTCCGGCGTGTAGACGCGCATGACCCGGGCCGCCGCCTCAAGGCGCATGTACTCCTTGTACTTGTCTTTGAAAGCGTCGTACCGGGCCAGCTTCCACAACCCGACAAGCAGGTCGTCCGCTCCGTAATAGCTGTCCAGATCCTCCATCACCGTCACCTTGGACAGCCGCTCCCCCGACTCCAGTCGGCACAGGTAGCTCTTGTCGTAGCCGGTTTCCTCGGCCAGTTGGCCCAGGGACTTGCCCGCCTTCTCCCGGAGGTACCTCAGCGTGCGCCCCAGGACGGCGCGCCCCGACTCCCGTTCCCCGTCGGCCGGTTCGGCCACCTTGCTCCTCCTCGTTGTCCCGGGCCCGAGTCAACGCGGACCCTCTTCCGCAGCGTAGGCACGGGCCGTGACGATCAGGGTGCGAACAGTCATCAGTCACCCCTCGTGAGGAGCCCCCGTGAGCACCGGCCTTCGTCTTCTGCCGTGGACCACCCCGGACGGCAAACCCTGTTATCTCAGCAGCGACGGTGATCGCGGGGTGATCTCCCGGCTCGCCGACGACATCGAGGAGGCGCAGATCGGTTCGGGGCAGGACGTGCTCGGCGGTGCGCGGGCCGTTCTCGCCGACCGGGCGGCCGGTGAGCGTGCCCTGCGATTCGCGCTCACCCAGGGCCGCGGAGTCCCTGGAGGACGTGCTGCGGGTGGCTGTCAGCCGCGGGGCGCGTGTCAGAGGGCCTCACTAAGGTGATCGGCCATGGGTTTCGACACGAGTTATCACCCCGTCGACATGCGGCTGATCGAGTCGCGGCTGCTGCCGTATCTCGCGGGGCACGGGGACGACGGCGACATCGAGGACCTGGTGGAGCGGGCCGTCCGGATACGCAGGACGCGGTTCCGGGCCAAGGCATGGGCGCTTGGTGTGTCGAAGGCTGTCCCGGATGCGGGTGAGAGCGCCTTCGACTCACAACTGCATCTCTGGGGACGGCCGTTCTTCATCATCGGTGAGGGGGTGGGAAGCGTTGTCGAGGGCCTGCGGCGGTATCTGTCGGCCCCGGACCTCGACGCCGTGGACGCGATCGCCGGCGAGATGGCCGGGCGCATCGATCCCGCGCTGAGCGGGCGCGTCGAGCCCGATCCCGGCGGGCAGTTGCCGGACGACGCCGCGCTGGCCGACAGCTTCCGGCTGCCCCTGCGGATTCTGCGCGGTGCGGCTGTGGCCCTGCGGGCCGGGCAGCGGACGGTGCGGCATCCCCGGGGAGAGCGGGAGTTCGACGCCGCGCGGCTCCTCGCCCAGGAGGTGCCGTTCAATCTGCTCGACTTCGCCGCCGCCCTGCTGCCCGGCTGGATGTCCCGCGGATACACCTGGCCGACCCGGCTGTGTGCCGACGCCGGGCTGCCGGCCGAGGGGTTCACCGACGCCTCGGCGCTGACCGGGCTGTTGCGTGAGCAGTTCCCCGCGCTCGACTGGCCCGTCCTGCCCGACACCATCGTCGCCAACTACACGGTGGGCGGTCTGGTGCCCGCGCCCGACGTGCCCACGGCGCGGGCCCAACTGGCCCGGGAGCGGGCCCGCCTCGACTGCGACGGCCTCGAACTGCGCAAGCTCGACGAGGCCCTCGGGGTCGCCGAACACCTCGGCTTCGCCTTCTGCGAGGCCACCGAGATCTACAGCGGCTTCGAGGGCAATCTGAACTGATCCGGCCGACGGCCGCCGCCACCGGCGTCCGTCGTGTGCCGGGCGCCGCTCGAACGCCGTGCCCGGCACACGCCTCCCCGGCGACAGGCCTGCGTCCGGCTCAGACGCCGGCGCGGCCGTCGATGCGTTCCCTGATCAGGTCCGCGTGGCCGTTGTGGCGGGCGTACTCCTCGATCATGTGGACCAAGATCCAGCGCAGGGAGACGCTGTTGCCGCCCACATGGCGCGCCTCGTGGCCGGGGAGGTGACCGGCGTCCTCCAGGGAGGCCGACGCGATCAGCTCGCGGCCCCGTTCGACCTCCGTCCGCCAGGCCGCCGTTGCCTCCGCCAGGCCCCGGTCCGGGCTCAGGCCGAACCCGTGCCCGTTGTCCGGGCCGAACAGCGGCGGCGCGTCCTCGCCCGCGAACACCCTCCGGAACCAGTTCCGTTCCACCTCCGCCATGTGCTGCACCAGGCCCAGCAGCGTCATCGGCGACGGCTCCGCCGATGCCGTGCGCGCCTGTTCGTCGTTCAGGTCCGCGCACTTCAGGGCCAGCGTGGCGCGGTGGAAGTCCAGCCACGCCTCCAGCATCGTGCGCTCGTCGGCGTGCGCGGGCGGGATCGTCCGCCCATCGGGTGTCGTAGCCATGGCGGCACCCTCGCACACCCCACTGACACCGCAACGCGCGGAAGGCGTGGCCCTGATGCCGGTCCCCATGCCGGTGCGCCACACCGGTCCGTTCGACAGAGGCGCGGGCGAGCGCCACTCGCCGGTGGCCCCGCTCTCCGTGAGAACGAGGAAGGCGGTGGGGGCCCTCGGGCCCACCACCGCCTTCGCCGCGAACGGCAGCCCCGCGGGACGGCCACACCACCCGCCTGCGGCGGCGGTCGCGGCCGTTCCCCCCCGGGCGGCCTACTTCACGATCGTGATGCGGTTCGCCGCCGGCGGCGCGATCGGGTTCGACGCCGAGGAGTTCGCCGTCAGGTACTTCTCCAGCGCCGACAGGTCGTCCAGGCCGACGAGGTCGTTCGTGCCCTGACCCAGCGTGGGGAAGCCGTCGCCGCCGCCCGCGAGGAAGCTGTTCGTCGCGACGCGGTACGTGGCCGCCGGGTCGATCGCCGCCCCGTCGAGCTTGATGGAGCCGGTGACGACACGGTCCGCGCCCGTCTTCGTCAGGTCCAGCGTGTAGGTGAGGCCCGAGGAGACCTGGAGGACCTTCGGGGACGCGGCGTTCGCGCCGCTCACCTGCTCCTTGAGGACCTGGATCAGCTGCTCGCCCGTGAAGTCCTGCAGGTTCACGGTGTTCGCGAACGGCTGCACCGTGAAGCCCTCCGCGTACGTCACCACACCGTCGCCCTCACCGGCCTTGGCCGCGTACGTGAGGGGCGCGCGGATGCCGCCCGGGTTCATCAGCGCCAGGTCGGTCTCCGGGTCGAGTTCCTTGCCGTGGGCGAGCTGCGCGTCCGCGATCAGGTCGCCGAGCGGGGACTCGGTGCCGGTGTTGCCGATGTCGCCGGAGATGTGGCCGATGGCGCGGTTGCCGATCGGGGCGGCCAGGGTGTTCCACTTGTCGATCAGCCGCGTCATGTCGGGCGCCTTGGGGACGTCCCGCGTGACCACGTGGTTCGCCGACTTCACCGCCGTACGGGCGATGTCACCCGTCCACCGGTCGTACGTCAGCGTCGTGTCGGTGTACAGCCGCCCGAACGACGCGGCCGACGTGACCGTGCGGGGGTTGCCCGCCGGGTCGTCGATGGTGCACACGTACGGGTTGTGCGTGTGACCGGTGACCAGCGCGTCGACCTGCGGCGTGATGTTCTTGGCGATGTCGACGATCGGACCGGAGACACCGTCGCCGGCGCCCGGCGCGTCGCAGTCGTAGTTGTACGCGGAGGAGGCCGGGAAGCCGCCCTCGTGGATGAGCGCCACGATCGACTTCACGCCCTGCTTCTGCAGCACCTTGGCGTACTTGTTGATCGTCTCGACCTCGTCCTTGAAGGTGAGGCCCTTGACGCCCTCGGCGGACACGATGGCCGGGGTGGCCTCCAGCGTCACGCCGATGAAACCGACCTTGACGTCCTTCTTCTTCCACACCCAGTACGGCTTGAGGATCGGCTTGCCGGTCTTCTCGTCCAGCACGTTCGCCGCGAGGTAGGGGAAGTCGGCGCCCGTGAACTCGTCGTCCGTGTAGCAGCCCTCGGTGGGGTGGCAGCCGCCCTTCTGCAGGCGGGACAGCTCGCGCGCGCCCTCGTCGAACTCGTGGTTGCCGACGGACGTGACGTCCAGGTCGAGCTTGTTCAGCGCCTCGATGGTGGGCTCGTCGTGGAACAGGCCCGAGATCAGCGGCGAGGCGCCGACCATGTCGCCGCCGGCGGCGGTGATCGAGTACGGGTTGCCCTCGCGCGCCGTGCGCAGGTGCGTGGCGAGGTACTCCACGCCGCCCGCGTCGACCGTCTTCGTCGTGCCGTCGTGCTGCAGTTCAGTGACCCGGCCGGACGAACCGGACGGCGGCTCCAGGTTGCCGTGCAGGTCGTTGAAGGACAGCAGCTGAACGTCCTGGTAACGGCCGGGCTTGTGGGCTGCCGACCGCGGGCTCTCGTCCGCGCTCGCCGAGCCGGGCAGCGCGGCGGCCAGCGCACCGGCCGTGGCGACACCGGCTGCCGCCGCGATCAGACGGTACGTCCGACGTCTGCGGCGCGGATTCGCCTGGGATGTGGTTGGCATTCGCCCCCCTGAGGATCTGGCTGGAATGTGTGGGTCCCGTCCGGCGCAGCCTAAGGTCAACGCGCGTAGCGCGACAGTGTGTTCGTGGTTACATCCTGGTTGCTTCTTTACCGCCGCTTCGGGGGTGTCTGGCCGTACCCTCGTACGCATGACCAGCGACGACATCGCACAGCCCGGCAGCGCCCGCTCCATCGAGACCTCCGCCGCGCTCTCCCCGGAGCAGACCGAGGCCGTCCTCGGCCTGCTCGCCGAGGCCGCCCGGTACGACGGTCAGCAGGCGGTGTCCGAGCAGGGGCGGCTCCAGTTGCGCGGCGGTGAGCGCGAGGGCGTCTCCCATCTGCTGGCCCTGTCCGGCACCGAGCTCGTCGGCTATGCCCAGCTGGAGGACACCGACCCGGTGGAGCCGCCCGCCGCCGAACTCGTCGTCCACCCCTCGCACCGCGGCCAGGGGCACGGCCGGGCGCTCGGCGCGGCGCTCCTCGCGGCCTCCGGCAAGCGGCTGCGGGTCTGGGCGCACGGCGGGCACTCCGCCGCCCGGCATCTCTCGCAGGTCCTCGGGCTCACCCTGTTCCGCGAACTGCGGCAGATGCGCCGCCCCCTGGCCGGCTTGGACGCGCCCGAGCCGGTGCTGCCCGAGGGCGTCACCGTCCGCACCTTCGTCCCCGGCCAGGACGACGCCGCCTGGCTCGCACTGAACGCCGCCGCCTTCGCCCACCATCCCGAACAGGGCTCCCTCACCCAGCGCGACCTCGACGACCGCAAGGCCGAACCGTGGTTCGACCCCACCGGGTTCTTCCTGGCCGAGCGCGGCGGCGAGCTGGTCGGCTTCCACTGGACGAAGGTGCACGCGGAGGAGCGGCTCGGCGAGGTCTACGTCCTCGGCGTCAGCCCCACGGCCCAGGGCACCGGCCTCGGCAAGGCCCTCACCACGATCGGCCTGCGGCACCTGGCGGCGCAGGGGTTGCCCACGGCGATGCTGTACGTCGACGCCGACAACAAGGCGGCCGTGTCCGTGTATGAGCGGTTGGGGTTCACCACCTACGAGACGGACCTCATGTACCGGACGGAGACGTGAGGTTCCGGACCACCGCATCGCGACAGGCGCTTTCCGGATGTATCGGGCGAAGCGGTGAGTTCCGGGAACGACCGGTCTCCGCGTCCGGCACCCGTGCCGGTGCCGACGTCACCGAAAGCCCTCGGCCCGACTGAATCTCAGGCGCCGGCGCCTGCACGGTTCCGGCAAGCTCAGCGCCGTGAGGATCAGCGCCACCGCCAGCGCCGCTGCCCAACGGGCGTGCGCCGCCTCCCACTCCGGGCTGGTCCGCGCGACGAACACGCCCCACCGGTCCGGCAGGAGCGCCGCTGACACCAGCAGCGTCGGCAGCCGAACCGCGGTGGCCGTGCCCGGCGTCGCGCTCGACGTGCGGCGCACCGCGAGTGCGCGAGGGCGAGTGCCGTGGCGGCGACGGTGGCCGCCTCCAGGGTGACGGCACCTGCCGGGGGTTTGACGTCCGGCGGTATGAGGTGCGGGGCCGCCGTCCACCACACGGCGACGAACGGCACGGCGAGCCGCACACGCAGGCCGGTGCGGACCGGGCGCCCGGTCGGCACGGTGGCGGTCGTGTGCCGGGCGGAGTCGTCCAGCAGGAACGCCGGGACGAGGGCGAGACAGACCATGGCGGCCCGCAGCAGGGTGAGGGACAGCCACGGGTCGGGCCCGTCCGGCAGGAGACGGGGCACCGCGGCGAGCAGCAGCCCCGTCCCTGCGCAGGCCGTCAGGGCCAAGCGGTCGTCGGGTCGTCCTGCGCGGCCAGTGCCGGCCACATGAACGTCACGACGCGTGCGTGGCACACCTGGCTGCCGCTCGACTCGTCGCCCGCGACGAGGACCAAGGCCACGCCGACCGCGAACTCGGGGACGCGGTTGCCGCCCCAGGCGGTGCCGACGGTCACCTGTGACGGCTTCGTCAGCGGAGCGAGGGCGGCGTCCGAGCCCAGGCCGTAACGCGCCTGGACACGCTCACGGACGGTGAGGGAGCGGTCCGCCGCGCTGCCGCCGGCCAGGCGACCGGCATCGTCCTGGTCGTCGCCGCCCTGGCCACGGCCGCCGCCTTCACGCTCCTGCGCCGCCGAACCGCCTGAGGGCCACCCTCTCCACAGGTTCTCCACACACCTTTCAGTCGGAGGACCTGGGGAGGGGCCACACCCCCTGTGCCGGCACGCGTCCCCCCGCTTTCCCCTGCTTCCGCCGCTCCCCACGACCCCCGCGAGCCGCCCCCCGCTATCCCTCACGTCATGTCGCCGTAACCATCGATTCAGACGACCTTGCGACGCTCGGCAAATGACGCCCGCCGTGCCAGAGCCTTCGCCGCCTCCCGAGGGGAACGTGCGAAACGGGGACCTCCGGATCGCCACCGCGCTGCCGCGCGCGCGTTCCGACGCGCCCGTGACGCCCCACGCGCGGAACAATGGGTCCATGAGCCAGCCGAACACCCAGGCACAGGTCCAGCACGCGCAGCCCTCCGTGGGCTCCATAGCCGCGCACCGCCCGCACACCGTGGCGGCCACGGTCTCCGACCTGGAACCGGACATCGACGCCGACCTCGACGGCTACGAGGAGGCGCCGTCGGACGGCGTCCCGCTGCCGACGGGCCGGTTCCTGGACCGGGAGCGCAGCTGGCTCGCGTTCAACGAGCGCGTCCTCGAACTCGCCGAGGACCCGAACACGCCCCTGCTGGAGCGCGCCAACTTCCTCGCGATCTTCGCCAGCAACCTGGACGAGTTCTTCATGGTCCGGGTGGCCGGCCTGAAGCGCCGCATCGCCACGGGCGTGGCCACCCGCTCCGCCTCGGGCCTCCAGCCGCGCGAGGTCCTGGAGATGATCTGGGCCCGCTCCCGGGAGCTGATGGCCCGGCACGCGGCGTGTTTCCACGAGGACGTCGCCCCCGCCCTCGCCGAGGAGGGCATCCACCTGGTCCGCTGGAACGAGCTGGCGGAGAAGGAGCAGGCGCGGCTGTTCACGCTGTTCAAGCACCAGATCTTCCCGGTGCTGACGCCGCTGGCCGTCGACCCCGCGCACCCCTTCCCGTACATCTCGGGCCTGTCGCTGAACCTCGCGGTCGTCGTCCGCAACCCCGTCACCGGGCACCGCCACTTCGCGCGCGTGAAGGTGCCGCCGCTGCTGTCCCGCTTCCTGGAGGCCTCCCCCGGCCGGTTCGTCCCGATCGAGGACGTCATCGCGGCCCATCTGGAGGAGCTGTTCCCGGGCATGGAGGTGCTGGAGCACCACGCCTTCCGCCTCACCCGCAACGAGGACCTGGAGGTCGAGGAGGACGACGCGGAGAACCTGCTCCAGGCCCTGGAGAAGGAACTCATGCGGCGCCGCTTCGGGCCGCCGGTGCGCCTGGAGGTCGAGGAGTCCATCGACCGCGAGGTGCTGGACCTGCTGGTGCGGGAGCTGAAGATCAGCGAGGCCGAGGTGTACCCGCTGCCGGGCCCCCTGGACCTCACCGGCCTCTTCCGCATCCACAGCCTCGACCGGCCGGAGCTGAAGTACCCGAAGTTCATCGCCGGCACCCACCGCGATCTCGCCGAGGTCGAGTCGGCGTCCGCGCCCGACATCTTCGCGGCGCTGCGCAGCCGTGACGTGCTGCTGCACCACCCCTACGACTCGTTCTCGACGTCGGTGCAGGCCTTCCTGGAGCAGGCCGCGGGCGACCCGGACGTGCTGGCCATCAAGCAGACCCTGTACCGGACCTCGGGCGACTCCCCGATAGTCGACGCGCTCATCGACGCCGCCGAGTCCGGCAAGCAGGTCCTCGTGCTGGTCGAGATCAAGGCCCGCTTCGACGAGCACGCCAACATCAAGTGGGCGCGCAAGCTGGAGGAGGCCGGCTGCCACGTCGTCTACGGCCTGGTCGGCCTGAAGACGCACTGCAAGCTGTCCCTGGTGGTGCGCCAGGAGGGCGACACGCTGCGGCGCTACAGCCACGTCGGCACCGGCAACTACCACCCGAAGACGGCCCGCCTCTACGAGGACCTCGGCCTGCTCACGGCCGACCCGCAGGTCGGGGCGGACCTGTCCGACCTGTTCAACCGGCTGTCGGGCTACTCGCGCCGCGAGACGTACCGCCGGCTGCTGGTGGCGCCGAAGTCGCTGCGCGACGGGCTGATCTCGCGGATCAACAAGGAGGCCCAGCACCACCGTGCCGGGCGTCCCGCGTACGTGTGCATCAAGGTCAACTCGATGGTCGACGAGGCCGTCATCGACGCCCTGTACCGCGCGTCCCAGGCGGGGGTGCCGGTGGACGTGTGGGTGCGGGGCATCTGCGCGCTGCGCCCCGGCGTCGCGGGCCTGTCGGAGAACATCAGGGTCCGCTCCGTGCTCGGCCGGTTCCTTGAGCACTCCCGGGTCTTCGCCTTCGGCAACGGGGGCGAGCCCGAGGTGTGGTTCGGCAGCGCCGACATGATGCACCGCAACCTCGACCGCCGCATAGAGGCACTGGTCCGGGTCACCGACCCCGCGCACCGGGCGGCCCTCAACCGGCTGCTGGAGACCGGGATGTCCGACACCACCGCGTCCTGGCACCTCGGCCCGGACGGCGAGTGGACCCGGCACGCGACGGACGCGGACGGCGTGCCGCTGCGCAACATCCAGGAGATGCTCATAGACGCCCGGAGGCGCCGGCGTGGCAAAGCAACACCTTGACCCGACGGACCCCACGGCCTCGCCGGTGACCGGCGACGCCCTCGCGGACTACCTGCGCGGCCAGGCGACGGAGTTCCTGCGCGCCCTGCGCCTGCACCGGGAGACCGGGGGGTCGGCCGCGGCGGGCGGCGCGGAGGGTGCCGTGGATGCGGCCCGGGCGCTGCGCCGCTCGGCCCGCCGGATCAGCGGCAGCCTGCACACCTTCCAGGCGCTCCTCGACCCGGACTGGGCGGAGTCGATGCGCCCCGAACTGGCCTGGGTGTCGGGCACGTTGGCGCTGGAGCACGCGTACGCGTCCCGGCTGGAACGGCTGCTGCAGGCCCTGCACCGCCTGTCCGGGGCGGCCGTGCTCCCGGCCCAGGGGGGCGTGGCCGTGAGCGCGGTGGAACCCGGCGGCACCGGCCCGCGCCCCCACCCGTCGGCCACCGCGGAGCGCGGCAACCTCACGGTCGGCGCGGCGAAGGCGGGCGCCCTGCTCGAACGCCAGCTGACCCTCGCCCGGACCCGCGCCCACTCCACCGCCCTCCAGGCCCTGGGCAGCAGCCGCTTCCACGCGGTCGCCGACAAGGTCGCCGTACTGGCCAGCGAGGTCCCGCTCGCCGCGTCCGGGGCGAGCGCGGAGCTCGGGCCGCCGGCCGCGGCGGCCGAGGAGCGGCTCGCCGCGGCGGTCGCGGCGCTGCCGCTGGTCACCGCGGGCAGCCCGTACAACTCGGAGGCGCTGGTCCACGGCCTGTCCCCGGACCCGGCCCCGCACCCGCAGGACGCGCCCTGGCACCAGGTCCGCCTGCTGCTGCGCCTGCACCGGTACGCGCGCGAGGTGCTGCACGGCGAGTACGGCGAGGCCGCGCCCGTGGACGTGCGGCTGCTGACCGCCGGGCAGGCCCTCGACCGGCACCGCGACGCCTCGGAGGCGGCGGCCGCCGCGGCCCAGGCGGCCCGTACGCCGCGGATCGCCCCGGCGACGGCGTACGCGCTCGGCGTGCTCCACGCCGATCAGCGGCATGAAGTGGAGGCGGCACGGTACGCGTTCCAGCGCTGCTGGCAGAAGGAAGCGGTCGGCACGGCCTAGGCCGGGTCCGCGCGGCAGGCCCCACCTCGCGGGCACGTCCGGGCCGACCCGTCCGACGGGACGGCCCGGACGCGAGCACGTGAGTACGCGAGTGAGTACGAGGATTCCGGAGACGGAGGCGGTGAGCACGCGGTGAGTACGTCCGGCGACGGCACCGTTCAGGCGGCCGGGTGCGTCCTGTGGCGCCGCTCCCCGGTGCACGGCGAGCTGGAGCTCTGTCTCGTGCACCGGCCGAAATACGACGACTGGTCGCACCCCAAGGGCAAGCTGAGACCCGACGAGGAACCGCTCGCCGGCGCGCTGCGCGAGGTGGAGGAGGAGACGGGCCACGTCGCGGCGCCGGGCGCCGCGCTGCCCACGGTGCGGTACGTGACGGACGGCCGCCCCAAGCAGGTGCGGTACTGGGCGGCCGAGGCCGTGTCCGGTTCCTTCCTCCCGTCCGACGAGGTCGACCGCATCCTGTGGCTGGCCCCCGGACCGGCCAGGGCCCGGCTCACCCGGCCGCACGACCGGGACCTGGTCGACGCGCTGCTCGACGCCCTGCGTTTGGACTAGGCCATTGCCCCCGGGATGCCCGGGAAGCCGGAATCACTCCGTGTCCTCGACGTAAGCGTTCCGTTACCTCACCGCACCGTCCTCAGGGGTTCACCCCACGTTCATTTACGGCCATCGGCGGCTTCACCTGTTCTGCCTAATTTCGGCCTTAGCCGATGCGAGCCGTGCCGCGAAATCCCTCGACCACGCGTCCGCATCAAACAGACTTCGCACGCCGCCGGATTCAGGACGGCGGCTCCTGGAAGGAACTCCCTCAAGTGAAGCTTCAGCGCATGAACCGGCGGGCCCTCGCTCTCGGTGCTCTCGCCGTCTCCGGCGCCCTGGCCCTCACGGCGTGCGGCTCCGACGACACCGGTAACACCAGCGGTGACGGCTCCTCGGAAACCACCCAGGCCGGCAACATCGACTGCGGCGACGCCAAGGGCCAGCTGCAGGCGTCCGGCTCCTCCGCGCAGAAGAACGCGATCGACGCGTGGATCAAGCAGTACACGGCCAGCTGCAAGGACGTGCAGGTCAACTACCGTCCTGACGGTTCCGGCGCCGGCATCACCGCGTTCACCCAGGGTCAGACCGCGTTCGCCGGCTCCGACTCCGCGCTGGACCCGGAGGAGATCGAGGCTTCCAAGAAGGTCTGCAAGAGCGGCCAGGGCATCGACCTGCCGATGGTCGGCGGCCCGATCGCGGTCGGCTTCAACGTCCCGGGCGTCGACACGCTCAACCTGGACGCCGCCACGCTGGCCAAGATCTTCGACACGCAGATCAAGAAGTGGAACGACCCGGCCATCCAGAAGCTGAACCCCGAGGCGAAGCTTCCTGACCTGCAGATCCAGGCCTTCCACCGCTCCGACGAGTCCGGCACCACGGACAACTTCACCAAGTACCTGAAGGCCGCCGCGCCGAAGGACTGGAAGTACGAGCCCGAGAAGGCGTGGAAGGCCAAGGGCGGCCAGTCCGCCAACGGTTCCTCCGGCCTGGCGCAGCAGGTCAAGGCCACCTCCGGCGCGATCGGCTACTTCGAGCTGTCCTACGCCAAGGACGGCATCAAGACGGTCGACATCAAGACCGAGGCCGCCGAGCCCGTCAAGGCCACGGTGGAGAACGCGACCGCCGCCATCGGCGCCGCGAAGGTCGTCGGCACCGGCAAGGACCTGGCGCTGGAGCTCGACTACACGCCGTCCGCCGACGGCGCGTACCCGATCGTCCTCGTGACGTACGAGATCGTCTGCGACAAGGGCAACAAGGCGGACACCCTGCCCGCCACCAAGTCCTTCCTGAACTACATGGCCTCCGAGGACGGCCAGAACCTGCTGGCCGACGCCGGCTACGCCCCGATGCCCACCGAGATCATCACCAAGGTCCGCGAGACCATCTCGGGCCTGAGCTGACCTGAGTTGCGGTCCGGCCCGCCAGGGCCGGACCGCACCGTCCGGTGCACCGCCGCCAGGAGCGCGCGACCCGCGTGACTCCGCAGACCGGAGAACTCAATGGACATATCGACACAGAAAACCATCGCACCCCCACCCGTGCAGCCCAGCACCGCCGAGCAGAAGCGCGCCGCACGCGGCGCCACCCGCCCCGGTGACCGGGTCTTCGTCGGCCTCTCCCGCGGGTCCGGCATCCTGGTCCTGGTGATCATGGCCGCCATCGCGGCCTTCCTGACCTACCGGGCCGTCCTCGCCATCAGCAAGGACGAGGCCAACTTCTTCACCAGCTTCGAGTGGAACCCGAGCGGCACCCCGCCGGAGTTCGGTATCGCCGTCCTGGTCTTCGGCACCGTCGTGTCGTCGATCATCGCCATGGTCATCGCGGTCCCGATCGCCGTGGCCATCGCGCTGTTCATCACGCACTACGCCCCGCGCAAGCTGGGCGGCACCATCGGCTACGTCATCGACCTGCTCGCCGCCGTGCCGTCCATCGTCTACGGCCTGTGGGGCGCCCTCGTCCTGGTCCCGAACCTCAACGGCCTCTACGGCTGGCTGGACGCGTACCTCGGCTGGACCGGCGTCCTGGAGTGGAACGGCGGCGCGCCCCGCTCGCTGTTCACTGTCGGCATCCTGCTCGCGGTCATGATCCTGCCGATCATCACGAACGTGAGCCGTGAGGTCTTCCGGCAGGTCCCGCAGATCCACGAGGAAGCGGCCCTGGCTCTCGGCGCCACGCGCTGGGAGGTCGTCCGCCTGACCGTGCTGCCGTTCGGCCGCTCCGGCGTCATCTCCGCCTCGATGCTCGGCCTCGGCCGTGCCCTCGGCGAGACGATGGCCGTCGCGATGGTCCTCTCCCCGAGCTTCGACATCCCGGCCAGCCTGCTCGACCCGGGCGGCGGCACCTTCGCCCAGAACATCGCCAGCAAGTTCAACGAGGCCACCACCATGGGCCGCGACGCCCTGATCGCGTCCGGTCTGGTGCTCTTCGTCATCACCCTGCTGGTCAACGGCGCGGCCCGCCTGATCATCGCCCGCCGCAAGGAGTACTCGGGGGCCAACGCATGAGCAACGCAACCGTCACCGAAGAGCGCAGCGCCCTGCGCGGCGCGACCCTGCCCAAGTGGTTCCCCTGGGCGCTCGCCGCGGGTTCCGTCGGCGTCGGCCTCGGCATCAGCGCCGCCGCCGGGCTGGACAGCAACATCCAGTGGGGCCTGATCGCCGCACTCGCCTTCGTCCTCGGTACGTACGGGATCTCCGCGTCCGTCGAGAGCCCCCGGCAGGCCAGGGACCGCATCGCGACCAGCCTGGTCTGGGTCGCGTTCATCATCGCCCTCGTGCCGCTCGCCTCGCTGATCTGGGAGACCGTCAAGCAGGGCGTGAAGGTCCTCGACGGCTACTTCCTCACCCACTCGATGGGCGTCGTCGCCGACACCGAGCCCGGCGGCGGTATCTACCACGCGCTGCTCGGCACGCTGCAGCAGGTCGGCCTCGCCACCCTGGTCTCCGTCCCGGTCGGTGTGCTCACCGCGATCTACCTCGTCGAGTACGGGCGCGGCAAGCTCGCCAAGGCCGTCACCTTCTTCGTCGACGTCATGACGGGCATCCCGTCGATCGTCGCCGGTCTGTTCATCCTCAGCCTGTGGATCGTGATCCTGGGCATGGGCTACTCCGGCTTCGCCGGCTCGCTCGCCCTGTCCATCCTGATGATCCCGGTGGTCGTCCGCTCCACCGAGGAGATGCTCAAGCTCGTCCCGAACGAGCTGCGCGAGGCGTCGCTGGCGCTGGGCGTGCCGAAGTGGCGCACCATCCTGAAGGTGGTCCTGCCGACGTCGATCGGCGGCATCACCACCGGTGTGATGCTCGCCATCGCCCGTATCACCGGCGAGACCGCGCCCGTACTGCTGCTGGTCTGGGGTACCAACTTCATCAACGCGAACCCCTTCTCCGACCCGCAGGCCTCGCTGCCGATGTACATCTACCTCCAGTACGCGAACAGCGGCGGTTCGGGTGCGGCCTACGACCGTGCCTGGGCGGCGGCACTGACGCTCATCGCGTTCATCATGATCCTCAACCTGGGGGCCCGCGGCATCGCCCGCTGGAAGGCCCCGAAGACCGGTCGCTGACGCGGCCAAGGACGAACAGTCAGCGACTCGGACTCGAAAGAAGCAGTGATTCACCATGGCCAAGCGCATTGATGTCAGCGGCCTCAACGCCTATTACGGTTCCTTCCTCGCCATCGAGGACATCTCGATGACGATCGAGCCCCGCTCCGTGACGGCCTTCATCGGCCCGTCCGGCTGCGGCAAGTCCACGTTCCTGCGGACGCTGAACCGCATGCACGAAGTCACGCCGGGCGGACGCGTCGAGGGCAAGGTCATGCTCGACGACGAGAACCTGTACGGCACCGGGATCGACCCGGTCGCCGTGCGGCGTGAGGTCGGCATGGTCTTCCAGCGGCCGAACCCGTTCCCGACGATGTCGGTGTACGACAACGTGGCGGCGGGGCTGCGGCTGAACGGCAAGTACAAGAAGTCCGAGCTGGACGACGTGGTCGAGAAGTCGCTGCGGGGCGCGAACCTCTGGAACGAGGTGAAGGACCGTCTGAACAAGCCGGGGTCCGGCCTGTCCGGTGGTCAGCAGCAGCGGCTGTGCATCGCCCGGGCGATCGCGGTCGAGCCGAACGTCCTGCTCATGGACGAGCCCTGCTCCGCCCTTGACCCGATCTCCACTCTGGCCATCGAGGACCTGATCGGTGAGCTGAAGGAGCGCTTCACGATCGTCATCGTGACGCACAACATGCAGCAGGCGGCGCGGGTGTCCGACCGCACGGCGTTCTTCAACCTGGCGGCCGTGGGGCAGCCGGGCAAGCTGATCGAGATCGACGACACGGAGCGGATCTTCTCCAACCCGTCGGTCCAGGCGACCGAGGACTACATCTCCGGCCGCTTCGGCTGATCGGCCAACGCCGGTCCGGCGACGCCGGTTCGACGGTGTCGGTCGGCGGTGTCCGTTCGGCGGTGTCGGCCAACGGCGCGATCCGACGGCGCGAGACTCCTCGCGGTGCTGCATGGCGGTGCCACCGCGAGGCCAAAGGGCCCGCCCCTGGCTCCCGGGGGCGGGCCCGCGCCGTGCCTCCGGCGGTGGGGCGGGGTGCCTGCGGCGGCCTCCGGCGGTGGGGCGGGGTGCCTGCGGCAGCCTGTGCGGGGTGGGTGGTGGCGGAGCGGGTGCCTGCGGCGGCCTGTGCGGGGTGGGTGGTGGCGGGTGTGGTGCCTGCGGCGGCCTGTGCGGGTTCGGTGGGGGCGTGCGTTGCGCTGTCGGTTCGGTGGGTGGGTCGGGGCCGCGCCGGGGGGTGTCCGTCCTCGGAACGGCGCGAAATCGGTCACTTGAAAACGCCCCGGCGTTGACGCGCCAACCGCTGCGGGCGGACACCCCCCGACACGTCCCCTTCCCGCCGTACGCGGCTGCGGGTCCGTCACGCCGCGGGCAGTCGTGCCGCTGGGGCGGCACGGGTGGGCGCGGGCGGCAACCCCGCAGCGCCGGGCCGCGCGAACCCCCTGCGGTCAGCGCAACGCCGCCCCGCCCCCCCCACGACGTACAACACCCGGCGTCCAGAAGGGCGCCGGGTGTGTAAGGAGACTCGGGGACTACAGAAACGCCAGGTTCACGATCCAGTACGCGACCGCCGCCACCGCCGCCGCCGCCGGCATCGTGATGAACCAGCCCAGGATGATGTTCTTGGCGACACCCCACCGCACGGCGTTCACCCGCTTCGTCGCCCCGACGCCCATGATCGCCGACGTGATGACATGCGTCGTGGAGATCGGCGCCTTGAACAGGAACGCCGTCGCGAACATGATCGACGCACCCGTCGTCTCCGCGGCGAACCCCTGCGGCGGATCCAGCTCGATGATCTTGCGGCCCAGCGTCCGCATGATCCGCCAGCCACCGGCGTACGTACCGAGCGACAGCATCACCGCGCAGGCGATCTTCACCCAGATCGGGATGGGATCGCCGTAGTCCTCGACGTCGGCGATGACGAGGGCCATCACCACGATGCCCATCGTCTTCTGCGCGTCCTGCAGACCGTGGCCCAGCGCCATGCCCGCCGCCGAGACCGTCTGCGCTATACGGAACCCCCGCTTCGCCTTGTGCGGGTTGGCCCGGCGGAAGATCCACATGATCGCCGTCATCACCAGGTAGCCGACGAGGAGGCCGACGACGGGGGAGATGAACATCGGGATGACGATCTTCTCCAGCACCCCGTGCCAGTACACGGCCGTGCCGCCGGCCAGGGCCGCGCCCACCATGCCGCCGAACAGCGCGTGAGAGGAGGAGGACGGCAGTCCGAAGTACCAGGTGATCAGGTTCCAGGTGATCGCGCCCACGAGTGCCGAGAAGAGGATGCCCATCCCCGTCGAGCCCTCGGGCGTCTCGATCAGCCCTTCGCTGACCGTCTTGGCGACACCCGAGCCGAGAAACGCGCCGGCGAGGTTCATCACCGCGGCCATCGACAGCGCGGCCCGCGGCGTCAGCGCGCGCGTGGACACGGACGTGGCGATCGCGTTCGCCGAATCGTGGAAGCCGTTGGTGTACGTGAAGAAGAGCGCGACCCCGATGGTCACGACCAGAGCGAAGGTGTCCATGTACGGGTCAGGACTCCTTGACGGCGATGGTCTCCACCGTGTTCGCCACGTGCTCGAAGGCGTCCGCCGCCTCCTCCAGCACGTCCACGATCTGCTTGAGCTTCAGCACCTCGATCGCGTCGTACTTGCCGTTGAAGAGGTGGGCGAGAAGCTTGCGGTGGATCTGGTCGGCCTGGTTCTCCAGGCGGTTGACCTCGATCCAGTACTCGGTCAGGTTGTCCATGGTGCGGAGGTTCGGCATCGCTTCGGCCGTCAGCTCGGCCGCCCGGGCCAGGACCTCGATCTGCTGCTCGACGCCCTTCGGCAGTTCCTCGACGTTGTAGAGGACGACGAGGTCGACGGCCTCCTCCATGAAGTCCATGATGTCGTCGAGGGACGACGCGAGGGTGTAGATGTCCTCACGGTCGAACGGCGTGATGAACGAGGAGTTCAGCTGGTGGAAGATCGCGTGCGTTGCGTCGTCACCCGCGTGTTCGGCGGCCCGCATACGCTCTGCGATCTCGGCCCGGGCGGAAGCGTCCGCCCCGAGCAGTTCCATGAGGAGTTTCGAGCCCGTGACGATGTTGTCCGCGGATGCGGCGAACATGTCGTAGAAGCTCGTCTCCCTGGGGGTCAGACGAAAGCGCACGTGGGGTCCTCGGGATGCATCGGTTTCGGTCAGGCTGATGCTAGGCGCATCATCCGGCCACGGCTATCGGGCCGCCCACCAGTGTCGCCCATCAGGCACAGTGATGAGCAGGGGGGCGGCAGGCGCACTGCGGACCGGCCTCCGCGCTCGGCGTCGGCCAAGAGGTCTCTACCCAGGAAGTTCGCTACCATATACCCACTAGGGGTATATGTCCGCCATCCGCTCACCAGGAGGACGCGATGACGACCACCGAGGCCGGCGCCGGTGCGCCCTCCGCACCGGAAGTAACGGAAGTACCGGACGAAACAGGCGTCTTGACCGACCACGACCGCGGCGTGCACGGCTATCACAAGCAGAAGGACGAGCACCTCAAGCGGCTGCGCCGCATCGAGGGCCAGATCCGGGGCCTGCAGCGGATGGTCGACGAGGACGTCTACTGCATCGACATACTCACCCAGGTCTCCGCCTCCACCAAGGCCCTGCAGTCCTTCGCGCTGCAACTGCTGGAGGAGCACCTGCGCCACTGCGTCGCCGACGCGGCCGTCAAGGGCGGCGCCGAGGTCGACGCGAAGGTCGAGGAGGCCACCAAGGCGATCGGGCGGCTGCTGCGCACCTGAGCGGGGGCGGAATCCGGCCAGAAACCGGGCGGGGGCGGTTTCCGGTCACTCGGCGGTGGCGCGGGCCCGCTCCTCGGCCACCTTCAGGACCTCGTCGATGCTCTCCAGGCTGAGCCGCTCCTCGTGGGCGGCCGAGGCCGCGATGATCAGCTCACCGCAGAGCTCGATCTCGGCGAGGGCCACGTGGTCCTGAACTGCCGTACCGCCGACCGGAGCCACGCGCATCACCTCGTCTCTGCCGTCACCGGCTTCCTAGAGTAGGGAGCGGTCCGCGCGCCGCGCATGGCACGGAAGGGCTAGTTCTTGACGCCCGTCAGGCTTGCACGTGGCCTTCCTCACTCCTCGGCGATCCGGCCGGCGTAGATGTCCTCGTCCTCCGGCAGCCGTACGCGCACGGGCGTGCCGAAGTCGAACAGCAGGGTCGTGGAGGCGACGGCGACGGGCCCCTTCTGGCGCCCGTTGACGAAGCTGAACCGGTGCCGGACCTTGCGGATGCGGCCCTCGTCGTCGAGATAGGCGTCGAACGGGACGTCGGTCGTGGCGAACCCTTCGGCCGCCGCCGCGAGCGCCTGCCGGTTGGCCGTCGTGGCCCTCCGCGCGGCCACCGCGAGATCGGCCGTCCCCCGGTAGTGCCGCACCTGCGCCCCGGCGACCTCGGTGGGCCCGACGTACGTCGCCCGCCGGGTGCCGCGCAGCACCTCGGCCGCGACGAACGGGTCCGTGGCACCGCCGGTGACCAGGTTCCCGTCGGACAGCGTGGCCGTGTCCACCCGCACCCACTTGTCGGCGGGCACCCCGGCACCGCGGTTCTTCATGAACAGGGCGCCCGGCGCGAGGAGTTCGGTGATCGGCCGCCGCGGGCCGGCCGGGTCCTGCGGCAGCAGCACCCGCAACCGCCCGAGCTGCCTGCGGTAGTCGTACACGCCCTCGCCGCGGATGGTCACCCGCGTGCCGCCGGTCGCCATCTCCATCGACGTGCGGGCCTGCGAACTGCCCGCCTCGGCCAGCCGGTCCGCCGCCCGGTGCAGCACCTCCACGGCATCGCCCTTCGGCGCGTCGTCGGCGGCGGCCCGCGGACCGCCGGAGCAGCCGCCGGCGCCGAGACAGACGCAGCCCACGAGACCCACCGTGACGAACGCCCCGCCCATCCGCCTGCGCCGCCGCCCAGCCATCGTCTGCCTACCCCCAACCGCCGCCGTCCGTCCCGGGCCCTTCGTCGTTCCGGTTAACGACGGGTAGGGAACCCCGTCACGCGCCCGTGTACGAGCCCGCCGCCCGACACCGCTACCGTGGAACGCGTGACGCAGCAGGACGGGCTCGAACCTTCCGGGGACACGGCACAGCACCGGACCACCACGGTCGAACAGGGGCCGTTCTGCGTGGCCCGCTGCTCCTGCGGCTGGCGCGGCCCCGCGCGCCGGGCGCGCAGTCTGGCGCGGGCGGACGCGGAGGGGCACACGACCGGCTGAGCACGCCGGGCGCACGCCGTGGAACCCCGGCACCCGCCGCCCCGTCTCGTTCCACGGGACTCCCGGGAGGCGCACATGGACCGGCGTACGTTCATCTCGGGCGGTGCGGTGGCCGCCGCGGCGGTCGTCGCGGGCGCCTGCGACGGCGGCGGGTCCGGCACGGCGCACGCGGGCCCCGGGGCCGCCTCCGCTTCCCGCACACCGCCGCGCCCGACGGTCACGGCCGCCGCCGACTGGTCGGCCCTCGCCGGTGACCTCGACGGCACACTGGTGCGGCCCGGCGACGCGGACTGGACGACGGCCCGGCAGCTCTACAACACCCGCTTCGATGGCCTGAAACCCGCCGCCGTCGCCTACGTCGCCCACCCGGACGACATCCGCACGACCCTGGCGTACGCCCGCGCGCACGGCCTGCGCGTCGCCATCCGCAACGGCGGTCACTCCTACGCCGGCTGGTCCTCGGGCAACGGCCGTCTCGTCGTGGACGTCTCCCGGCTGGCCCGGATCAGGGCGAGCGGCGGCGAGGCGGTCGTCGGCGCCGGGGCCAAGCTCATCGGCGTCTACCGGGCCCTCGCCGCCAAGGGCGTGACCGTCCCGGCCGGTTCGTGTCCCACGGTCGGCGTCTCCGGACTCGCCCTCGGCGGCGGGCACGGTGTGGTCTCCCGCGCGTACGGCCTGACCTGCGACAGCCTGACGCGGGCGACGCTGGTCACCGCGGACGGCAGGCAGCTCACCGCCGACGCGACCGAGCACCCGGACCTGTTCTGGGCGCTGCGCGGCGCCGGCAACGGCACCTTCGGCGTCGTCACGGAGCTGCGTTTTCGCACCAGTCCCGCGCCGCAGGGCGTGACGGCGTACCTGACCTGGCCCTGGCCGAAGGCCGCCGAGGTGGTGCGGGCCTGGCAGGAGTGGGGTCCCGGGCAGCCGGACGAGATCTGGTCGTCGCTGCACCTGGCGAGCACCGCCGACGGCACCCCGGCGGTCTCCGTGAGCGCGTTCTCGCTCGGCACCCACGGCGAGCTCCAGAACGCGGTGGACCGGCTCGCCGACCGGATCGGCGCCTCGGCGAGCGGCGTTTCGCTGCGACGCCGCTCGTACGAGGAGTCGATGGAGGTCTACGCCGGCTGCTCGTCGTTCGCGGCCGACGCCGCCTGCCATCTGCCGGGCCGCACCCCGGGCCGCACCCCGCAGGGTTCGCTGGGTCGGGAGACGTACGCGGCACGCTCGGACTTCTACGACCGGTCGCTGCCGGCGGCGGGCATCCGCGCGCTGCTCTCGGGCATCCGGTCGGTGCGGGGCGGGGCGGGCAGTTTCTCGCTGACGGCGCTGGGCGGCGCCGTGAACCGGGTCTCCCCGACGGCCACGGCGTTCGTGCACCGGCGGTCACGGATGCTGGCCCAGTACATCGCGGCCTGGCGGCCGGGCACCTCGGGCGCGACCGCCCAGGCCTGGCTGACGGAGGCTCACCGGGCCATGCGGCCCTACGCGTCGGGCGCCGCGTACCAGAACTACCCGGACCCGACGCTCGCCGACTGGCGCACGGCCTACTACGGGGACGCGGCGCCGCGCCTGGCCCGGCTGAAGCGGCAGTACGACCCGCACCGCTTCTTCAGCCACCCGCACGCCCTGTAGGCGCCGCGGGCGTCCGCCTCAGGCGGCGAGGTCGCGCTCCTCGGAGCCGGGGAGGCGGCCCGCCGTGGCGCCCGGGACCACCGTGTCGTGGCCGTCGGGCGTGCGGCGGGCGGTGATCAGCCGTCCGGCGCGCGGGGACCGCTCGATCGTCCTGGTCAGCGGCGTCAGCAGCGCCATGGCGACCGGCGAGAGCAGCAGCGCGGCGGCCGTGCCGAGCGCGAAACCGCCGACGACGTCCGTCGGGTAGTGCACGCCCATGTAGACGCGGCAGAAGCCTTCGAGGAGCGCCAGGCCGATGCCGACGAGGCCGAACTTCCGGTTGGCGACGAACAGGGCGACGGCCATGGCCATGGTGATGGTGGCGTGGTCGCTGACGAACGAGAAGTCGGTCTTGCCGGGCTGGAGGACCTCAAGGCCCTGGTGGACACGGAACGGGCGGGGCCGCTCCACGAACCCGCGTATCGGCACGTTCACCAGGACGGCGACGCCCGCCGCGAGCGGGGCCCACGCCAGCGCCGCCACCGACGGAGCGGCTTCCGCGCCGCCCCGGCGCCGCACGGTCCACCAGCACCCCAGCACGAGCAGCACCATCGCCAGCAGCAGCCCGTACTCACCGACGTACTGCATGACCCGGTCGAACCAGGGTGGTGCGGCCTTGGCCAGGCCGTTGATGTCGTAGAGCAGCTCAACGTCGGGGTTCGACCCGGATGCGGCGAGTCCAGCCATGATGCTGCGGCCCCTTCGTCGTCTTCGTTCCCCGGCGCACACCTGTGTGCGCCGCTTGCCACCCCCGTGGTCTGTGGATCCGCCACCGACGTGCGTCCGCGCGGTCGTCCGGATACGTCATCAGGAACGCACGGCTCCCGTTAATACGTTCCACACTCCACCGAATGATCACTCAGACGTTATCGAAGAGAGACTCATCATCGCAGCTCAGGGGGTGGCTTCACGCTCGGTTCACACCGTGGTGGGGAGCGCTTTCGCGCCATCTTCGGTGACCCGAGTGGCGCCGAAGTAGTCGGGGGTGTCGATCGGGTCGAAGCGGATCACGGCACCCGGACGGGGCGCGTTGATCATGTATCCGCCACCGACGTAGATGCCGACGTGCCGGATGGCGCGGGAGTTGGTGAGGTCGTCCGAGAAGAACACCAGATCACCGGGGAGCAGCTCGTCCCGGTTGGGGTGCGGCCCGGCGTTGTACTGGTCGTTGGCGACCCGCGGCAGCGTGATGCCGACGCTCTCGTAGGCGGCCTTGGTCAGACCCGAGCAGTCGAAGCGTCCGCCCTGCTCAGCGGTGCCGTTGCCGCCCCAGAGGTAGAGCGTGCCGAGCTTCTTCTGGGCGTAGGCGATGGCGCCGGCGGCCTGCTCGGAGGGGTCGACGCGGCTGACCGGAGCGGCGAAGCTCTCGGCCAGCGTGGTGATCCTCCTGACGTAGTTCTGCGTCTCCTTGTACGGCGGCACGCCCCCGTACTTGATGACCGCGTAGGCGCCCGCGTTGTAGGACGCCAGCATGTTCTCGGTCGCGTTCCCGGGGACGTCCTTGACGTACTTCGCGAGTTCGCAGTCATAGGACGCGGCCGACGGAATCGCGTCATTCGGGTCCCAGACGTCGCGGTCTCCGTCGCCGTCGCCGTCGATGCCGTGCGTGGCCCAGGTGCCCGGGATGAACTGGGCGATGCCCTGGGCCTGCGCCGGGCTCTGCGCGCCCGGGTTGAAGCCGCTCTCCTGGTAGAGCTGGGCGGCGAGCAGCGCGGGGTTGATGGCGGGGCAGAGGTTCCCCCACCGCTGCACGAGCTTCTGGTACGCGGCGGGCACCGATCCCTTGGCGAGCTGCTTGCCCGCGCCGCCGACGCCGCCGACCAGGTTCCCCGCGACGACGTAGACCCCGACGACGAGGAGCATCACGAAGGCGAGTGCCGAACCGATGGCAGCGATCCCCACGATCCACGCCTTACGCACCGTCAACCGCCCCTCGCCGCGCACGAGTCCGTCGCCGGAATCAGTGTAGAGGCGGGGAACCCGCCGTGGGGTGATCACTCAGGGTCGGCGAAATCCCTCCCCCGCGCTTCCCGGCCGACCGCCGGGCCGCCAGCCCGCCAGCCCGCCGGCCCGCCCGGAGCCCTGCTCGGCGCGCGTGCCCCGCCGTCCCGTGGCAGCCTTCACCCGGGGAGCACCGTCGCGAAACTCACCCGACCGGCCGTCAGAAACCCTGCCCAGTCGCGAAAGGGCCCAACGACGGAACCACACGACAGGTTCCGCCCAGGCCTCATTGCCCGGCGTGACCTGCCGTGATACACAGAGTGACGATACGACTCCTCACCCACCGCTCCACACCCCAGGACAGGGCCCGCGTGGAGCGGCGGCAAGGTATTCGTACGAAACCTGCCAACCAATGACGCCAAGTCGACATGCGACGGCGGATTTGTCGGCGACAATGGGGCCTGACCTCTGCGCACCGCAGGGGAGATCAGCGGAACTACCCACCAGGGGCGGTGACTTACATGCTCTTTGCGGCCGACGAGGGAGACATCAACACCATCATCGGCGGGATCGCTCCGGACTGGGGCCCCTTCGGCAGCCTGGGCAACGAGGCCAAGGTCATGATCGAAGTGGTCATGGCGGTCGCCATCCTCATCTGCCTCGGCATCGCCATCTGGGGCGCCGCCAAGCAGCGCATCGGCGCCACCGCGCTCCGCGACACGTTCAGCGCCGAGCAGGGCAAGGGCCTCATCATCGCGGGCCTGACCGGTGTGTTCATCATCGGCTCACTCGGCACGCTCTTCACCATCGTGTACGGCATGGCCGTGTAGCGACGGCACGTCCGGTTCCTCCTCCCACCCCACACGCCCGTCGTGCCACCGACTGAGGTTGCGTCTCCCTGATGCCGAGTCACCACACCGCGCCCGCGCAGGACCCAGCGCGGCTACCGTCGTACCGCGAGGGATTCCCGCACGAGGTGTATCCGTTCGACGTCGAGGGGGCGTACGCGGCATGAGTCCCGGTGACGAGCACGAGGCCTCCGGCGGTTACGGCGGCACGGGCCAGACACGCACCCGGCTGCCCGACGCGGGCGGCGACGTCTACGGCGGCGCCCGGCGGGGCGGCCGGTCGTCGTCCCGCAGCATGGTGACGGTCGTCGGCGTGATCGCCCTCCTCATCGCGGCGATCGCCTTCGCGAACCGCGGAGGAGACGATTCCGCCCCGAGCGAGACAACGGCCGACAAACCGGAAGCCGCCTCGACGGCACCTTCCGGCCAACGTCCGGTGGAGTCGAAGAACGGCGGGATTCCATCGGGGTTCTCGCGTGACGGGCGGGGGGCGGAGAGCGCGGGGGCGAACTATGCGGTCGCGCTGGTTTCCGCCGACATGCTGAAGCCCGCTCGGCGGACCGAGATCATCCGGCAGGTCTTCGTCGCCGACAAGCAGGCCGCGCTGGAGGACAGGTTCAGCAAGGCGTACACCAAGGAGTTCCTGAACAACATCGGCCTGGACGAGAACGGCAACGCCGCCGCGGGCCGTACCTACGTGTCCCGCACCATGCCGATCGGCACCAAGGTCACGAACTACTCCGATGCTGCCGCGACCGTCGAGGTGTGGTGCACCGGGGTGTTCGGGACCGCGGGTGAGGATTCGACCAACCCGGTCAGCAGTGACTGGTTCACCATGACGCTGCGGCTTCGCTGGGCAGACAGTGACTGGAAGGTCGACAGCTTCTCCCAGAAGGAGGGCCCGGCGCCCGTCCCGGGCGACAACAAGGCATCCAGCGCCGACGAGATGGCCAAGGCCGTCGAGCAGTACGGAGGGTTTACGTATGCCCGGTAGCCCGCGCCGCGTCCTCAAGATCGCCGCTGCCGTCACTGCCGTACAGGTCACTGCCGTACTGCTGGCCACCCGAGCCGCCGCAGCACCGACGCCCTCACCCTCACCGACTCCGTCGGACGACAACTGCGACCTCATCGTCGGCCCCGCCAAGGACTACTGCGAAAGCGAAGGCGGCGGCAGTCGGGGGCCCGGGGCCACCTCGCTCGACCCCACCGGCACCGTCGACCCCCTGTCCTCCCTCGCCAAGGGCTGTGCCGACGCCGCCGCCTGGACCGTCGACAAGCTCAGTGCCGCCGTCGAGGACACCGCGGACGTCGACTTCACCAACCCGACGTTCCTCCAGCAGTACGCCGTCGTGTTCGCCGCGTCGACGATCCTGACGCTGCTGCTGTGGCTGCTGGCCGTCGCCAAGCGGGCGGTGCGCGGCGTGCCGCTCACCACGGCGCTGTCGGAGGCCGTCGGCTTCCTGTGGCTCACCGTCCTGGCCTCCGCCTTCACGCCCCTGATCCTGTACACGATCGTGTCGGCGACCGACGGTGTCACCGAGGTCCTCGCCAAGGCGACCGGCGAGCAGACGGACACGTTCTTCGGGACGTTCTCCGCCGCCCTGAAGAAGGGCGAGGACATCGGCGGCGGCCCGATCATGCTCATCGTCGTGTCGCTGGTGTCGATCGTCGCCGCCGGCGTCCTGTGGCTGGAACTCGTCATCCGCGCCGCCCTGCTCTACGTCGGCGCCCTGCTCGGCACCGTCGTCTACGCCGGGCTCGTCGACAAGAACCTGTGGGGCCACGTACGGCGCTGGGCCGGGATCATGATCGCCGTCATCCTCGTCAAGCCCGTCATCGTCATCGTGCTCGGCCTGGCCGGGGCGCTGTCCGCCGACGACGGGCCCGACGCCTTCTCCGCCGTCGTCTCGGGCCTGGCCATCATCCTGCTGGCCATCTTCGCGTCCGCGATGATCTACCGCTTCGTCCCCGGCTTCGGCGACGAGATCGCCGGCTCGCGCAACAACCGCCTGATGCAGGGCGCCGAGAACAAGGCCGCCGCCGTCATCAGCTCCCCGGCGACCCTCGTCGCCCAGGGCATCAAGACGCACAGCTCCCGCGCGGACAACAACGGCCAGGCGAACTCGTCCACGCCCCGCCAGGCCAACCCGGCCTCCAGCGGCGTCGCCGCGCACAGCTCCCGCGCCTCGAACGGCGGCGGCTCCGTCCCCTCCGCCGCACCCGCGCCCCGCCAGGCCAGCCCGGCGAACACCCCGCACGCCAGCAACACCCGCAACAGCAGTACCAACCGCACGGGAGGTGAAGGGCGTTGACGACCGAGTCCCACGTGTCCCATCCGGTCACGCCCCGCCGCACGTATCTGATCGGCCGCGCCCGGCCGAACGGCATCGTCGGCCGCAACCGCGAGTCCGGCGAGATCGCCCTGATCATCGCGGGCGCGTTCCTCGGCATGATGTGCGGGCTCCTCGTCCCCGTCCTGTCCCTGCGCATCGTGCTCCTGATGGGGTTCCCGATGCTCGCGCTCGCCGCGGTCTACGTGCCGTACAAGCGCCGCACGTTCTACAAGTGGTACGAGATCAACCGCAGCTACAAGCGGACCCTCCGGCAGGGCGCGACGTACCGTTCCTCCGTCATGGAGGCCGGCACCCGGCTCGACGGGCGGGAGGTGGAGGTCGGCCCGCCGCCCGGCATCGGCCGCATCACCTGGCTGTCCGCGCCGTTCGGGCCGGACGAGATCGCCGTCCTGCTGCACGCGGACCGCAAGACCGTGACGGCCGCCATCGAGATCGAGGGCCCCGGCGTCGGCCTGCGCGACTCCGAGGACCAGGAGGCGCTCGTCGACCGGTTCGGCACGCTCCTGAAGCACGTGGCGAACGGCGACGGCTTCGTCACCCGCATCCAGATGCTCGCCCGCACCCTGCCCGCCGACCCGGACGCCCACGCCAAGGACGTCGCCGTCCGCGGCGACGACCGGGCCCCGGCGTGGCTCCAGCAGTCGTACGACCAGCTCCAGTCGATGGTGTCGACCAGCAGCGAGCAGCACCGCGCGTACCTCGTCGCCTGCATGCACTACACGCGCGAGCTCGCCGCCGAGGGCCAGGCCATGGCCCGGGCCGCCCGGCCGCTGGGCGGCCGCAAGCTCGACCGGGACGCCGGTCTCGCGGTCGTCATGGCCCGCGAGCTGACCGACATCTGCTCGCGGCTGCAGGAGGCCGACATCCGGGTCCGCCAGCCGCTCGGCCAGGGCCGTCTTGCCTCCCTCATCCACTCGATGTACGACCCGGACCACCCGATCGACCACATCCAGGCGATGTCGCAGCGCAACGCCTGGCCGGCCGAACTCGACGCCATGGAGCCCACCTACCTCCAGGCGAAGACCCGGGAGTCCGCCACCCGCGCCCCCTGGTGCCACGCCACCGCCTGGGTCAAGGAGTGGCCGATGACCCCGGTCGGGGTCAACTTCCTCGCACCGCTGCTGGTGCACACGCCGGACGTGATCCGCACCGTGGCCGTGACGATGGACCTGGAGCCCACCGAGGTCGCCATCGAACGCATGCTGACGGAGAAGACGAACGACGAGGCCGAGGCGTCCCGCGCCGCCAAGATGAACCGCACCGTCGACCCCCGTGACATCGCCGCCCACAACCGCCTCGACCAGCGCGGCGAGGACCTCGCGAGCGGCGCGGCGGGCGTCAACCTCGTCGGCTACATCACCGTCTCCTCCCGCTCCCCCGAGGCCCTGGCCCGCGACAAGCGGACCATCCGGGCGTCGGCCGGGAAGTCGTACCTGAAGCTGGAGTGGTGCGACCGCGAGCACCACCGCGCCTTCGTGAACACGCTTCCGTTCGCCACCGGCATTCGAAGGTAGGGGCTGAGGAACACATGCGGGATCCGCTGTCCGTCCTCACGGACGCCTTCACGTCCTTCCTGTTCGGGAAGGTCGAGACGACCAGACTGCCGGTGCGCACCTCGACGGGTCAGGCCCAGGCGGTCTACCTGCCGACGGCGGCCCCCGGCCTGGGCGACTCGGGCGTCATCATCGGCCGCGAGGTCTACTCCGGGAAGGGCTACATCTACGACCCCTTCCAGCTGTACGGCCAGCAGCTCCCCGCCCCGCACTGGCTCGTCCTCGGCGAGTCCGGCAACGGCAAGTCGGCCCTGGAGAAGACGTACGTCCTGCGCCAGCTCCGCTTCAAGGACCGCCAGGTCGTCGTCCTGGACGCGCAGGGCGAGGACGGCGTCGGCGAGTGGAACCTCATCGCGCAGGAGCTCGGCATAACGCCGATCCGGCTGGACCCGACGGCCGCCCTGGACCACGGCATCCGCCTCAACCCGCTCGACCCGGCGATCACGACGACCGGCCAGCTCGCGCTGCTGCGCACCATCATCGAGGTCGCGATGGGGCACGGCCTGGACGAGCGCTCGGGCTTCGCCCTCAAGGTCGCGCACGCCTACGTCAACGAGACCATCGTCGACCGCCAGCCGGTCCTCACCGACATCGTCGAGCAACTGCGGCACCCGGAACCGGAGTCCGCCGAGGCGATGAACGTCGACATAGACGACGTACGCGCGTGGGGCCTGGACGTGGCGCTGGTGCTGGACCGGCTCGTCGATGGTGACCTGCGCGGCATGTTCGACGGCCCCACGACGGTCGGCATCGACCTGGACGCGCCGCTGATCGTGTTCGACCTGTCCCACATCGACCGCAACTCCATCGCCATGCCGATCCTCATGGCGATCGTCGGCGTGTGGCTGGAGCACACCTGGATCCGCCCCGACCGGAAGAAGCGCATCTTCCTGGTCGAGGAGGCCTGGCACATCATCAACAGCCCGTTCGTGGCACAGCTGTTCCAGCGGCTGCTGAAGTTCGGGCGCCGCCTCGGCCTGTCGTTCGTCGCCGTCGTGCACCATCTGTCCGACGTGGTCGACGGCGCGGCGGCGAAGGAGGCCGCGGCGATCCTGAAGATGGCGTCGACCCGGACGATCTACGCCCAGAAGGCCGACGAGGCACGGGCCACCGGCCGGGTGCTCGGCCTGCCCCGCTGGGCCGTGGAGATCATCCCGTCGCTGACCCCGGGCATCGCCGTCTGGGACGTCAACGGCAACGTCCAGGTCGTCAAACACCTGATCACCGAGGCCGAACGCCCCCTGGTCTTCACCGACCGGGCGATGACCGAGTCGTCGGACGACCACCTGACGGACGACGCCCTGCGCGCCGCCGAACGGGAGGCCGAGGAGCGGGCGGCGGCCTTCGTGGAGCAGCACATCGGCGACTCCGAATCGACGGTGGCGTAGGGGGAGGACGGACGTGAGACCGGACGATCACCGAGACCGGCGACGGGACGGCCAGGGCGGCATCCCCGACGGCCTGCTGATCGGCATCCTGGCGTTCCTCCTCGGCATGACCCTGCTGGTGTGGACGGCCACCGGTCTGGCCGGGCTGTTCGCCCACGGCGCCTGGCCCGACGGCGTCACGTTCACCCGTACGCCCCTGGCCATGCGCCGGTTGATCGGCGAGCCGCACGACCTCGCGGGCGCCTGGCCGGACACCCCGGCGGCCCAGCTGTCGGGATACGGCCTGTTCTGGGGGCTGTTCATCGGCGAGCTGATGGTGCTGTTCGTGCTGACGGTGTTCGCGGTGGGCACGTGGGCGCGCTGGAAGGCCGTACGGCTGCGCAGGCGCGCGGAGCGGACGGCAGCGCCGGCGCCGGCCCCGCGGGAGACCGCCATCGCGGGCCCGCAGCAGCCACCGGTCCACCCGGAGACGGCCACCGCGGCCCTCACCCCGGCCGTGGAGCAGTCCCCCACCCCGGCCGTGGAGCAGGCCCCCGCCCCCGCCCCGCACGAGCTGCCCACCCCGCGCACGGCCCCCGGTCCCGCCCCCGCCCAGCCGTCGCCGGTCGAGCACACCCCGGCCCCCCTGTTCGCGGCGGCCACCGCGCCCCACCCCGCGGCGCCCTCCTTCGACGCCGCATCCGGCACCGGCCGGGAGAACGTCCTCGTGGGCCCGAAGGACGCCCGCCGCGCGACCGCCACCACCGCCGTGCACGACGCGGTCGGCCCCGCCCTCGTCGTCACCTCGAACGCCGCCCTCTGGGAGGACACCAAGGACGCCCGCACCAAACTGGGCCCCGTCCTCCTCTACGACCCCACCCACCTCTGCGACACCCCGGCCCGCCTCCACTGGTCGCCCACGGCGGGCTGCGAGAACAAGCAGACGGCAGCCGCCCGCGCCGCCGCGCTCCTCGCCCCCGTCCGCCCCACCGCCAAGATCGACCAGGCAGTGAGCGACACCGCCGAAACCCTGCTGCGCTGCCATCTGCACGCCGCCGCCGTCGACGGCCGCACCGTCCGGCACGTCCACCGCTGGGCGCAGGGCACGCAGGTGCAGGACGCCGTACGCATCCTCCGCACCAACCCCAAGGCGGCACCGGGCTCCGCCGGCGAACTGGAGGCCGCGCTCACCGCGCACCCCGAACGCCGCGACATCGCCCAGGAACTGACGAGCCGTGCCCTGGGCGCCCTCTTCACGGTCAACGTCCGCGAGGCGTGCAATCCCAACCGAAGTGATGCCCTCGCCCTGGATTCCTTCGTCCACGAAGGGGGCACGCTTTATGTGGTGGGTGAATCCATCGAGGACCCCAGGACGAACCCGGGCGCGATGCCGCTCCTGACGGCGCTCGTCGCAAGCGTGGTCGAGCACGGCCGGCGCATGGCCGAACGGTCATCCTCCGGTCGGCTCGACCCACCACTCACCCTCGTCCTCGACGACGTGGCCGCCGTCGCTCCCCTCCCCCAGCTCCCGGAGCTGCTGGCCGACGGCACGGACCGCGGCATGCCGACTCTGGCGCTGCTGCGCTCCCGCGAACAGGGCCGCGCCCGCTGGCCGCACCACGACCTGCCCGTGTGACGCCCACGCCCGGGATCACCCCCGTTCGAGGACGAACTCCAGCTCCCGCTCCCCGTCGGCCTGCGGCAGCGACACGACCACACCGCTCGGCACGAAACCCGCCTTGCGGTAGAAGCGCTGCGCCCGCTCGTTGTCCTCGTGCACGATGAGCCGCACCCGCTCCGCGCCGCGCCCCCACGCCCACTCCAGACCGGCGTCGAACAGCGCCTGGATCAGCCCGGTCCCCCGGTGCTCGGGCCGCACGAACACGCCCACCACGTGCCCCTGCCGCCGCTCGACGGCATGCCCGGCCCAGTCCGTCGTCCCGGCCTCCTCCAGCAGCACCGTCACCGTCCCGGCCCAGCTCCCGTCCGGCGCCTCGCCGATGAACTGCCGCACCCCGGTCGACCCCTCGCCCGACCCGGCCGCCCGGTCCTGCCAGAACGCGTCGGCCTTGGCCGCGGCCTGCTCGTACGTCTCCAGGAAGGCCAGGTGCGCGACCGGATCGCGCAGCGCGGCCAAGCGCAGCTCCTTCACGGCACGCCACTCGTCGGCTCGTACGGAGCGGATCACATAGTCCCCGGGGGTCGTCGTACTCATGCCGGCCACCGTAGTACCGGGGTACCACCGCGCTCACCTGGAATACGGCCCACGGCCCGACGCCCGACGCCCCCGCACGGCCGAGCATCGAAGCATGATTACGGCTCAGGGACTCACCAAACGCTACGGCGACAAGACCGTCGTCACCGACCTGTCGTTCACCGTGCGGCCCGGCACCGTCACCGGTTTCCTCGGCCCGAACGGCGCCGGCAAGTCCACGACGATGCGGATGATCCTCGGCCTGGACGCCCCCACCCGCGGCCACGCCACCGTCGGCGGCCGGGCCTACGCCGGCCACCCCGCGCCCCTCACCGAGGTCGGCGCCCTGCTGGAGGCCCGCTCGGTCCACCCCGGCCGCACGGCCCACCACCATCTGCGCGCCCTCGCCCTCACCCACGGCATCCCGCGTAGCCGGGTCGAACACGTCCTGGGTCTCACCGGGCTGACCGAGGTGGCCGGCCGGCGGGTCAAGGGCTTCTCCCTCGGCATGGGCCAGCGGCTCGGCATCGCGGCGGCCCTGCTCGGCGACCCGGCCACCGTGGTCCTCGACGAGCCGGTCAACGGCCTCGACCCGGAGGGCGTGCTGTGGATCCGCACCCTGCTGAAGTCGCTGGCCGCCGAGGGCCGTACCGTCTTCGTCTCCTCGCACCTGATGAGCGAGATGGCCCTGACGGCCGAGCACCTGGTCATCATCGGCCGCGGCCGGCTGCTCGCCGACACGACGGTCGCCGACTTCGTCCGGCAGTCCGGCGCGGGCACGGTCAGGGTCGTCACTCCCGAGGCCGACGCCCTGGTCCGGCTGCTCACCGCGTCCGGCGCCGACATCACCTCCGAGGCACCCGGGACGCTCCGGGTCGCGGGACCGGACGCCGAGCACATCGGACGCACCGCCGCGGCCCACGGCATCCCCCTCTTCGAACTCACCCCCGGCAGAGCGTCCTTGGAGGAGGCCTTCATGGAGCTCACGCGCGACGACGTGGAGTTCACCGCGACCCTGGAAGGAGCCGCAGCATGAGCACCACCGTCCCGGCCCCGGGCCCGTACCGCGTGACCCCGGCGCGAGTCCTGCGCTCCGAATGGCACAAGCTGTGGACACTGCGCTCCACCTGGATCACCCTCGTCGCGACGAGCGTCCTGACCGTCGCGATGGGCACGGGCGTCAGCGCGGCGTACGACGGCGGCGAGGAACAGCTGGACACGGTCGTCCTGGTGCTCCTCGGCATGCAGTTCGCGCAGATCAACCTGGGCGTGCTGGGCATCCTGGCGACGGCCGGCGAGTACTCGACGGGTCAGATCCGGGCCACGATGACGGCCGTGCCGCGCCGCCTGCCCGTGCTGTGGTCCAAGGCGGCGGTCCTGGCCGCGGTCGCCTTCCCGCTCACCCTGTGGACCAACCTGCTCACTTTCCCTCTGGCCCAGTCCTTCCTCTCCGGCACCGACAAGGCAGCCTCCCTCGGCGACGACGGAATCCTGCGCGCCCTCGTCGGCAACGCGGCGGGCCTCGCGCTGCTCACCGTCCTCGCCCTCGGCATCGGCGCGCTGGCCCGTTCCGTCCCGATCGCCACGGGCGCCTTCATCGGCCTGGTGATGATCGTCCCGGAGGTCCTCGCGATGCTGCCGTACGAGATCGTCGACGACGCCGTCCGGTACTTCCCCGGCACGGCCCTGCAGACCCTCACCACCGCCGCACCGCTCCCGGGCGCCGTCTCGTGGGGCGCGGCACTGCTGGCGATGGTCCTGTGGGCGGCGGCGGCCCTGGCACTGGCCGCGGTCTCACTGAGGCGCCGGGACGTATGAGGTTCTCCCCGGCGGCCGCACACTCCACCATGGAGCCCGTGACGCAGGAACGGGCGGCCGAACCCCTCACCGAACACGTCCAGCGCATCAACCGGCGGGTGCGCGCCTTCGACAGGCGCCACCCGCTGCTGTGGGACGTGCACTTCACGGGCTTCTGGGTGACGGCCGCGCTCATGGACTACGCCGGTGGCGGCTGGCGCAACAACGCGCACGACCTGGGCCTGCCCGGCTGGCTCGTCCTCGCCCTGAGCCTCGGCCTCTCGGTGCCGCTGCTCTGGCGGCGCCGTCATCCCGCGGCCGTGCTGCTCGCCATGGCGCCCGTCGCCCTGCTCAACGCGTGGACCGGCGCCGCGCTCCAAGCGGCGCTGCTCCAGCTGTGCGTCGTCTACCACATCGCCCTGAGCCGCCGCCTGCGCTCGCTGTGGTGGGCGTCGGCCCTGCCGCTCGCGCCGGTCGTCGTGTCGGTGGCCCGGTACGGGGAGGGCACCTGGGACCAGCAGATCGGCTCCCAGCTGATGTCGGTCGCGGTGGCCGCCCTGATCGGCGTCACGGTCCGCACCCGCCGGAACTACACCGAGGCCCTGGAGGACCGCGCCCGCCGCCTGGAGACCGAACGCGACCAGCAGGCCCAGCTCGCCACCGCCGCCGAACGCGCCCGCATCGCCCGCGAGATGCACGACATCATCGGCCACCACCTCTCCGTCATCACGGGCCTCGCCGACGGCGGCAAGTACGCGGCCGCCAGGGCGCCCGAGCGCGCCGCCCAGGCCCTGGCCGCCATCGGCACCACCAGCCGCCAGGCCATGAGCGAACTCCGCCGCCTCCTGGACGTCCTGCGCGAGGAGGAGGAGAACGACCCGGCCACGCTGACACCGCAGCCCACCCTCACGGACCTGCACCAGCTCCTCGCCGGCGTGCGGTCGGCGGGCCTCCCCGTCACGGCCGCGGTCCACGGCGACCCCGCCCTCCCCCCGGGCCGGCAGCTCGCCGTGTACCGCGTCGTCCAGGAGGCCCTCACCAACACCCTCAGGCACGGCGGCCCCGACGCGACGGCCGACGTCGTGCTCTCCTACGGCCCCGGCGGCGCCGTCACCGTCACGGTCACCGACACCGGCCGCGGCGGCCCGCCCGTCACCGCGTCCGACGGCCGCGGACTGCCGGGAATGCGCGAGCGTACGGCCCTGTACGGCGGCACACTTGAGGCCGGCCCCCGCCCCGCCCCGGAACAGGGCTGGCGCGTCCACCTTCACCTACCGGAGGAACCCCCGCAGTGACCACGGTCCTGATCGCCGACGACCAGCCCTTGCAGCGCTTCGGTTTCCGGATGCTTCTGGAGAGCCAGGACGACATGACGGTGGTGGGTGAGGCGACCAACGGCAGCGAAGCGGTCCGGATGACGGCGCAACTCCGCCCCGACGTGGTTCTGATGGACGTCCGCATGCCCGGCCTGGACGGCATCGAGGCCACCCGCCGCATCGCCGCGGCGGGCAACCGCACCCGGGTCCTCATCCTCACGACCTTCGACCTCGACGAGTACGCCTACTCGGGGCTCAGGGCCGGGGCTTCCGGCTTCCTGGTGAAGGACGCCCAGCCCGAGGAGCTGCTGTCCGGCATCCGCGCGGTGGCGACGGGCGACGCGGTGGTGGCCCCCGGTCTCACACGCCGGCTCCTGGACGCCTACGCCCATCACCTGCCGGCGGGCCCTCACGACGCTTCCGGCGACGCGGCCGAGGACCCGCGTCTCGCGTCCCTGACCGAGCGCGAACGGGAGATCCTCACAGTCATCGGCAAGGGCTGGACGAACATGGAGATCGCCGCCCGCCTCCACCTCGCCGAGTCGACGGTGAAGACCCACGTGGGCCGCGTCCTCGCGAAAACGGGTTCACGGGACCGTATTCAGGCGGTGATTCTTGCCTACGACACGAAACTGGTGCACCCGTCCTGAAAAGACCGGGAAAAACAGAAAGGCCCACACCGTGAGGTGTGGGCCTTTTCCCAATAATTGTTCGGCGGTGTCCTACTCTCCCACAGGGTCCCCCCTGCAGTACCATCGGCGCTGTAAGGCTTAGCTTCCGGGTTCGGAATGTAACCGGGCGTTTCCCCTACGCTATGACCACCGAAACACTA
>NZ_JARVKW010000023.1 GCF_029813775.1 Streptomyces sp. DH24
CCGCCGCAACTGCTCGACCTCACGGAAAGACCCCGGATCGACAAGAAGCTCAATCCGCTCCCGAGCCGTCAGCTTCCCCTTGGCATGCTGCGCCTCGGTCGCCTTCTCACTCGGCCCGGCCAGTGCCGCCGCACGGATGTCGTGCAGTTCGGCCACCCGCCCGCGCGCGTCCGTCGGCTCACCCGGCGCCTCTTCCAAAACGGTCATGTAGTGACCTTACGAAGCCCGGCAAGAAAAGCGGGCCGTCGACTCCGTACAGTCTCCGGACCGTTTTCCTGGTAGCCCTGAACAGAACCGAAGCGCCATGCAGCCGTTCCGACTGCTCAGGGGGTCTGCCGGTTGTAGGGCTCGCACAAACACGTCGGCCTGAGAGTCGTCTCACATCGTGAGCGCCGAATGGCCTTCCCGGGTGACGCGGGGGCGTCCGGCCGTCGGCCGCACCAGCGTATCGGCATGCTCCGGGGGCGCACCGGCCAAAGATGTTGAACTTTGAACGGAATAGGTCTACCGTCGGAGTCGTTGACATCGTTGAATGTTCAACAGAATCGGCCGCGACACCGCCTGTACCGCGGCCCGTCCCCCAAGGAGCAGTCATGGGCATCTTCGGCCGCAAGACCACCGACACCGAGACCGTCGCCGCCGCCCCGGCGGCCGTGAACCCGGAGCTCGCCGCCCTCACCGGCGAGTACACGATCGACCCGTCGCACACCACCATCGGCTTCACCGCCCGCCACGCGATGGTCACCAACGTCAAGGGCAAGTTTCTCGACTTCAGTGGCGCGCTGCACCTGGACGGCACCGATCCGGCCCGCTCGACGGCCTCCCTCGACGTGAAGATGGACAGCATCGACACCGGTTCCGCGGACCGCGACGGCCACCTCAGGAGCGCGGACTTCTTCAGGACGGACGAGTTCCCGACGATGACCTTCCGCTCCACCGGGGCGCAGGCGCTCGGCGGCGACGACTACCGCATCACCGGTGACCTGACGATCCTCGGCACCACCCGGCCGATCACCATCGACCTGGAGTTCAACGGCGCCGCGAGGGACCCGTTCGGCAACGAGCGCGTCGGCTTCGAGGGCAAGGCCGAGATCCTGCGCTCCGAGTGGGGCCTGACCTGGAACGCGGCCCTGGAGACCGGCGGTGTCCTCGTCTCCGACAAGATCAGGCTGAACTTCGACGTCTCGGCGATCCGGAACGCCTGACGCTCCCCCGGCGGCCCACCGTCCGCCACCCGAGCGCGCCCGCCCCCTGCTCCGCCGCAGGAGGGCGGGCGTTCGTCGTGTGCGGGCCGGCGCTCGCGCACTCGCCGCTCGCGCTCACGCCGAGGCGTTGTCAGAAGCCTCCGCCGAAGTCCCCGCCACCGCCGCCGAAGTCGCCGCCCCCGAAGCCACTGCCGAAGTCGCCGCCGAAATCGCCCGAGTCGAAGTCGGCACCGGAGACGTCGCCGCCGCCGTAGCCGCCGAAGTCGCCGTAACCGGCGCCGTAGTCGGCCCCGTAGGCCGGGCCGGCCATCATGCTGCCGAGCATCGTGCCGACGAGCAGGCCGGGCAGGATGCCGCCGCCGAAGTAGCCGCCCGCCCAGGGGCCGTACGCGGGGCCCGCCTCCCAGTAGGGGCGGCGGCCGTCGACGGTGTCGACCTCGCGGACCATCGGGTCGCGGCCGTCGGCCAGCCGGGTGCGGTCCGCCGCGCAGACCGGCACCTCGCGGGTCGCGCCGCCCGGCGGTGTCCAGGTCGCGTCGGCGACCGACGGGCCGTGCCGCGGGTCGAAGAAGCACGGCGGCCGGCGTTCCGGCAGGGGCCTGCCCTCGCGGCGGGCCGTCAGCCGGGCCAGCGAGAAGCGGCCGTCCTCCAGCGCCTGGGTGACGCCGCGCACCTCCTCCGGGTGCCGTGCGGCGGCCATCAGGGACTTGGCCTGGTCGTAGGCGTCCAGGGAGTGTTCGTAGTCGGCCCGCATCGCGTCGTCGGCGCCGGGCTCGGAGGGGTGGAAGTCCAGCCGGTCGAGTTCCTCGCCGAAGGCCGTGATGTCCTCGTCCACGACCACGCGCAGCTTCTCCAGCGCCGCCCGCTGCTCCTCCTCGTGCCGGCGGCGGTTGCGCCGGACCAGGGCGTACGCGCCGGCGCCGCCGGCCGCCAGCACCGCGCCCGTGGTGATCAGCGCGCCCGTCGGCACACCGTCGCCGCCCTCGCTCCACGAGCTCGGCGCGGAGCCGCCCACGTTGCGCAGCGCGTCGTCGACGAAGTCGTTCAGCTGGGCCTTGGTGTCGCCCGCGTCCTGCACGGCCGTGACCAGGTTGCGCACGCCGTCGCGGCTCAGGACGGCGCTGTCGGCGCGCGCGTCGAAGCGGTCGCCGAGACGGATGCCGTAGAGGCCTGTCACGCCGGTCTCGGTGCGCAGGTTCTGGAAGAGGTTCGCCGTCGGGTAGCCGTCCGGCAGGACCGCGACGAACACGGGCTTGTCCGCGTCCTGGATCTTGTCGGCCAGCGCCTCGGCGTCCGACTCGGACAGCAGGTCGGACGCGGCGGGGTCCACGTAGACGGGACTCTCCCGCAGCGACGCGGCGATCCGGGAGAGGTCGGTGGCCGCGTGCGCACCCGGCGCACCCGCCATCAGCACCGCCAGGGCGGCGACGACCGGCACGATCAGCAGGCGTACGAGGGTACGCGCCATTGCGCCCTTCATATGTTCGAAAGTACCCGAATCGGGCGGGAAACGGGCGTCGGGCCCGGTGGGGATTTCCCCCCACCGGGCCCCTGGGGCTTCGGTGCCGCCCGGTCACGCGGCCCGGTAGGCCTCCGTCAGTTTCTCCACGGCCGCTCCGTACCGGCCGGTGAGCAGCAGGTGGTCCGCCTCGGCGAAGGGTTTCGCCACCGCCGCCGACAGGTGCCCGTCGGCCTTCCGCTGGACGATCAGCCGGGCCTTGGTGACCAGCGCGCGCCCGGCGGACTCGGCGCCCGTCCTCTCCACCGCCGTGGCCGCGACGCGCAGCGCCTTCAGCGTCGCCGCCCCGCCGTGCGGGACCTCCGTGCCCGTGGTCAGGCCCCAGCCGTACGGGAACTGCGGGTCGTAGGAGGTGTCGCCGACGTTGATCGGGAGCTGCGCCTGGGACTTGGGCCAGGTGACGGGGAGCTGTCCGGTGAAGGGCCGCCTGCCGTAGAGGACGTCGGCGACGCCGTCGCCCTCGGTGCCGGGCAGCCAGGACGCGACCAGGGCGTCGATGCCGCCGAGCCGGTCCCCGATGAGCTGGGGGCGGCCGGAGACGATCAGCACCACGCACTTCATGGCGCCGCACACCGTGTCGACCGCGGCCTTGTCGGCGTCGGACAGCTCCAGGTCGTGGCCGTTGCCGACGTCGCCGACGCCCTCGGCGTACGGGGTCTCGCCCACGACGACCACACCGACGTCGTGACCGGCGGGCGGCGCGGAGGCGTCCTTGGACCAGGTCAGGTCCGGGGAGTTCTTCCGCAGGGCCTCCAGGACGGTCGTCCCGGGGGTGATGTCGCCGGACGAGCCCTGCCAGGTGATGGTCCAGCCGCCGGCCTGGTTGCCGATGTCGTCGGCGTTGGAGCCGGCGACGTACACCTTCTGGTCCCTCTTCAGCGGCAGCAGGCCGCCGGCGTTCTTCAGCAGCACCTGGGACTCGGCGACCGCCTCGCGGGCCACCGCCCGGTGTGCGGCGGAGCCGATGCGGTCGGCGCCGCTCGTGTCGGCGTACGGCTTCTCGAAGAGGCCGAGGCGGAACTTCTGCGTGAGGATGCGTGCCACGGCGTCGTCGATCCGCTTCTCGCCGACGCGGCCGGCCTTCACCTCGTCCACGAGCGTGGTGCGGAAGTCCTGGTAGGCGTACGGGACCATGATCATGTCGAGGCCGGCGTTGACCGAGGTGCGCACGTCGGAGGCGTAGTCGCCGGGGATCTGGTCGATGGCCTGCCAGTCGCTGATGACGAAGCCCTCGAAGCCCATGCGGTCCTTGAGGACGCCGTTCAGCATGTCGGCGCGGGCGTGCATCTTGACCGGGCCCCTGCCGTCGCCGACCAGGTCGAGGGAGGAGTACGACGGCATGACCGTGCCGACGCCCCGCTGCACGGCGTCGCCGTAGGGCGCGAGGTGGACGGCCTCCAGCTCCTGCCGGGTGACCTTGGTGACGCCCTGGTCAATGGTGTAGGTGCCGGTGGTGGACGAGCCGTACTCGGTGCCGCCGTCGCCCACGAAGTGCTTGGCGGTGGCGAGCACCTTGTCGGAGCGGTCCAGGTCGCGTCCGTCGGCGCGGCCCTGGAGGCCCCGGACGACGGTCCCCATCGCCTCCACGAGCGCCGGGTCCTCGCCGAACGCCTCGTAGGAGCGGCCCCAGCGTTCGTCGCGGGTCACGCACAGGCAGGGCGCGAAGTCCCACGGGACGCCGGTGGCGCGGACCTCGGCGGCGGTCACCGCGCCGGTCCGCTCGGCGAGCCCGGGGTCTCGGGTGGCGCCGATGCCGATGTTGTGCGGCATGATCGTCGCGCCGACCAGGTTGTTGTGGCCGTGCACCGCGTCCACGCCGTAGATCAGCGGGATCTGGAAGCGGGTGGCCCGCGACCGCAGCTGGTAGCCGTCGATCATCTTCGCCCAGGCCTCGGGCGTGTTGGGCGAGGGCGTGGAGCCGCCGCCGGACAGCAGTGAGCCGAGGTCGTACGCCGCGATGTCGCCGGGGGCGGTGAGCGCGCCGCGCTCGGCCTGGGTCATCTGCCCGGCCTTCTCCGCGAGGGACATGCGAGCGACGAGGTCCGCCACGCGCTTCTTCACCGGCAACCGGCTGTCCAGGTACGGCAGTCCGTGCGCGTCCACGACGACCTGCGGCGTCTCGGCCGGGGCCCTGGCGCCCGTCACCGTCAGCTTCAGCGGGATCGTCTCGGCGGACTCGGCCGAGCGGTCCTTCAGCGTGGGCACCTCGACGGTGCGGGTGGTGCCGGAGGCGGTGCCCGCCGGGAAGGTGAGCGTGCCGGTGACCGGCGAGTAGTCCCTGCCGGGATCGGCGGTGCCCGTCGCGGCGGTCTCGTAGGTGACGGTGACCGGCTCGTCGAGCGGGGCCGCGCCGGTCGTGGCCAGTCCGATCTCCACGTCGGCGGCGGCGCCCTCGGCGACCGGGTAGACGGCGGCGCCCGTGGTGACGGTGGCGCGCCGCGTCTGGTCGGCGGTGCCGTACAGCTCGACGGCGTCCATCGCGAAGTCGCTCTTGACGCCGGTCGGAAGGGTGACGGCGTAGCCCCACATCTCGGTGAGGCCGAGGACCTGGTCGATGCCGCCGACCGGTTGGTGGTCCGTGCGATAGGTGAAGTCGGAGAAGGGGATCTCGATCTGTTTCCAGCCGGTGAAGTCGTCCGTGAAGGAGGTCGTCCACAGCTCGGAGGCCTCGCCGTGGGCGCCGCCGTCCTTGAGCTCGAAGGCGATCTTCTTGCCGGTGTCGCGGCCCTCCCACCAGAAGCGGACGCCGCGGTGGGCGGACCAGTCGTGGGCGGGTTCGGCGGCGGCGAAGTCGTGGGTGAAGCCGCCGTAGCCGCTGATGTCGTAGCTGCCGGTGAGCACCTTGTCGCCCTCGGGGGCGTCGTCGCGGGCGGTCAGTTCCAGGGCGGGCGGGTCGTCGGCGTCGCCGCCCCAGGTGAACAGGCCCTCCGCGGGCTGGTTCGCGAAGGGCACCTCGCCCTCGAAGCGGTCCACCGGGACGGGGGCCGGGTCGGTGGCGCCGACGGCCGGGGCCGCCGCGGTGAGCGGAAGCAGCGTGGTGAGCAACGCGGCGGAGGCGAGCAGGGCGGTTCTTCGCATGGACCTTCCCTCGGCTCTCGGGGTCATCCCCCAGTCATCTCATGACTTAGATCAGGGCGTGAGTTAACTGGCGCGGCGTGTTGCCGTCAAGACTTCACACCGGAACCGGTACATCCCCAAGTCCCGGCCCGATCGCACGGATTGCCCCTTCAGAAGGTGAACACGCGCCCTCTTGACGCCTGTTCGAAGCCGTCATTTACTCACGGCTCGCACGCCTCCCACTCCCCCACCCAGAAGGGCGGCGCTCCATGAGGAGATCCACCAGACCACCCGCGCGGACGCTCGGACTGCTCCTCGCCGGGCTGCTCACCACGGCCGGTGTCACCGCGGCCGGCGTCACGAACGCAACGCCCGCGCGGGCCGCGGGCGAGCAGGTCACCGCCTGGCTCACCACCACGGACGACAGCGGCGGGCGGCACGTGGTGCGGGGCCTCCAGGCGCAGGCCCCGTTCGCCTTCCAGGCCGGTTCCGGCGGCGGCGGCGAGAACATCACCGTCGACGAGAACACCCGCTACCAGAGCTTCACCGGCGGCGGCGCGTCCTTCACGGACACCGCGGCCTGGCTGATGGACGGCAGCGGGGCGCTGTCGCAGGCCACGCGGGACGACACGATGCGCAAGCTGTTCTCGCCGACGGACGGCATCGGCCTGTCGTTCCTGCGCAACCCGATGGGCGGCTCGGACCTGGCGCGGTTCGGCTACACGTACGACGACATGCCGGCCGGGCAGACCGACGCGGACCTGTCGGAGTTCTCGATCGCACACGATCTGCAGGACGTCGTGCCGCTGACGAAGCAGGCACGGCAGCTGAACCCGGGCCTGACCGTGATGGCGTCGCCGTGGACCGCCCCGGCCTGGATGAAGGACAGCGGGCAGCTCAACGGCGGCTGGCTGAAGGCGGAGCACTACGGGACGTACGCGCAGTACTTCGTGAAGTACGTCCAGGCCTACCAGGCCCAGGGCATCCCGATCTCCTACGTCACCGCGCAGAACGAGCCCACCTGCTGCTCGGGCTATCCGTCGATGAGCTGGAACGCCTCGGGGCTCGCGTACTTCACGAAGAACGAGCTGCTGCCGAAGCTCCAGGCGGCCGGCCTGTCGACGAAGGTGCTGGCGCACGACTGGAACTGGGACACCTACGACGCGTACGCGGCGCAGACGGTGGACGACGCGGCAATCCGCTCGCACCCGAACTTCGGCGGGATCGCCTGGCACGGCTACGGCGGCGACGTCGCCAAGCAGACGGCCGTGCACAACCAGTACCCGCAGCTGGACGCGTTCGGCACCGAGCACTCGGGCGGCACGTGGATCGCGAACCAGCAGCGCGAGGACATGATGAACATCATCGACTACACCCGGAACTGGGCGAAGTCGGTGACCAAGTGGTCCCTCGCGGTGGACCAGAACCGGGGCCCGCACAACGGCGGCTGCGGCACCTGCGACGGGCTGATCACCGTCCACAACGGCGACAGCCGGCACGGGCAGGTCGACTTCACGATCGAGTACTACACGATGGGCCACCTGACGAAGTTCGTGAAGCCGGGCGCGCAGCGCATCGCGTCCACGGCCTCGTCGTCGGTGCCGAACGTGGCGTGGCGCAACCAGGACGGCTCCAAGGCGCTGATCGCGTACAACGACGCGTCGAGCGCGAAGACCGTCACGATCAACTGGGGCGGGCAGCACGCCACGTACTCGCTGCCGGGCAGGACGTCGGCGACCTTCACCTGGTCGGGCACGCAGTCCGGGGACGCCGCCCGCTCGGGTGCCTTCGTCGGCCTGGCGGGCAAGTGCCTGGACGTGGCCGGGGGTTCGGCCGCCAACGGGACGCCCGTGCAGCTCTACGACTGCAACGGCTCGACGGCGCAGCGCTGGACGGTGCAGGCGGACGGCTCGGTCCGGGCGCTCGGCAAGTGCCTGGACGTGACGTCCGGTTCGACGGCGGACGGCGCGAAGGTGCAGCTGTACGACTGCAACGGCTCGGGCGCCCAGCAGTGGTCGTACAACGCGTCGAGCGGTGACGTGGTGAACCTGGCCGCGAACAAGTGCCTGGACGTCACGGACAACTCGTCGGCGAACGGCGCCCGCGCGCAGATCTGGAGCTGCACGGGCGCCGCCAACCAGAAGTGGCGCCTCCAGTAGGACGACCGTGGGCCGGTCGCGTTACGCGGCCGGCTCCACGCCCGCCCGGAGCAGACCGTAGGTGTACGCGTCCTCCAGGGCCTGCCAGCTGGCGGCGATGACGTTCTCCGCGACGCCGACCGTGGACCACTCGCCCGTCCCGTCGGACGTGGAGATCAGCACCCGGGTGGTGGACTGGGTGCCGTGCTTGCCCTCCAGGATGCGGACCTTGTAGTCGACCAGCTCCAGCTTGGCGAGCTGCGGGTAGATCTTCTCCAGGGCGACGCGCAGCGCCCGGTCCAGGGCGTTGACCGGGCCGTTGCCCTCGGCGGTGGCGACGATGCGCTCGCTCTTGGCCCACAGCTTGACGGTGGCCTCGTTGGCGTGGGTGCCGTCGGGGCGGTCCTCCACGATCGCGCGCCAGGACTCGACCTGGAAGTACGTCAGCGGCTTGCCCTCGGCCTCGGCGCGCAGCAGCAGCTCGAAGCTCGCGTCGGCGGCCTCGTAGGTGTAGCCCTGGAGCTCGCGCTCCTTGACGCGCTCGACCACCCGGCCGACCAGTTCGCGGTCGTCGCCGAGGTCGATGCCGAGTTCCTTGCCCTTGAGCTCGATGGAGGCGCGGCCCGCCATGTCGGAGACCAGCATCCGCATGGTGTTGCCGACCTGTTCCGGGTCGATGTGCTGGTACAGGTCCGGGTCGACCTTGATCGCGGAGGCGTGCAGTCCGGCCTTGTGCGCGAAGGCGGAGACGCCGACGTAGGGCTGGTGGGTGGAGGGCGTGAGGTTGACGACCTCGGCGATGGCGTGCGAGATGCGGGTCATCTCGCGCAGCCGGCCTTCGGGCAGGACCTGCTTGCCGTACTTGAGCTCCAGGGCGGCGACGACCGGGAAGAGGTTGGCGTTGCCGACGCGCTCGCCGTAGCCGTTGGCCGTGCACTGGACGTGGGTGGCGCCCGCGTCGACGGCGGCGAGGGTGTTCGCGACGGCGCAGCCGGTGTCGTCCTGGGCGTGGATGCCGAGCCGGGCGCCGGTGTCGGCGAGCACGGTGGAGACGACGGCCTGGACCTGCGCGGGGAGCATGCCGCCGTTGGTGTCGCACAGGATGACGACGTCGGCGCCGGCCTCGGAGGCGGCGCGGACCACGGCCTTGGCGTACTCGGGGTTGGCGCGGTAGCCGTCGAAGAAGTGCTCGCAGTCGACGAACACGCGGCGGCCCTGCTCGCGCAGGTGGGCCACGGTGTCGCGGACCATGGCGAGGTTCTCGTCCAGGGTGGTGCGCAGGGCGAGCTCGACGTGCCGGTCGTGCGACTTGGCGACCAGGGTGATCACCTCGGCGCCCGACTCCAGGAGCGCCCTGACCTGCGGGTCCTCGCTCGCCTTGGCACCGGCGCGGCGGGTGGCGCCGAACGCGACGAGCTTGGCGTGCCGGAACTCGATCTCCTGCCGGGCGCGGGCGAAGAACTCGGTGTCACGCGGGTTCGCGCCGGGCCAGCCGCCCTCGATGAAGCCCACGCCGAATTCGTCCAGGTGCCGGGCGATGGCCAGCTTGTCCGCGACGGTGAGGTTGATGCCCTCGCGCTGCGCGCCGTCGCGCAGGGTGGTGTCGAAGACGTGGAAGGAATCGTCGAGCTCGCTGGTTGCGGTCATGATCTGAAGGCTCCTGATATGGGATCTCGGTCTACCGGAATGACCGGTTCCACCGCCCCTATGATCCCTCGCGCTCCGCTCCCGGCTTGGGGTGGGCCAGGAAACAGAAAAACCTCTCGCGGGTGCGAGAGGTCTGCGCGCGGGTCGAGGACGACGGTGTCCGCCCGTACCTGGTCGTACGTGGCGGTCACTGCGGACCGGCGCGCCTGCTGCCAATAATCATGGCGAACGAGAGCACGGGGGCAGTCTGGCACAGAACGGACCGTTGCCCACCACGCGTCTCAGGATGCGGGCGGGGCCCGTTCAGCGGTCCGTGCCGAGGTTCTCGGCCAGGAAGTCCCGGACGTGCCCGAGGATCTGCTCCCGGTCGGTCCCGCGGAGCCCGATGGCCACGTGGATGGAGAAGCCGTCGAGGAGGGCGCGCAGCCGGGCCGCGAACCGGTCGGGGTCGACGGCCCGGAACTCGCCGTGCGAGATGCCCTCGGCGAGCAGCGCGACGAGATCGCGGTGCCAGGCGCCCTCGATGGCGGCCTGCCGGTCGCGGGCGTCGTCGTCGGCGTTCTGCGAGCGGTTCCACACCTCCAGCCACAGCGTCCAGTGCGGGTCGCGGTGACCGTCGGGGACGTACAGGTCGACGTAGGCGTCGAGGCGCTCGCGAGCGGTGCCCGCTCGGGTCAGCAGCCGGCCGCGCTCCGCGCCGAGGCGGCCCTCGCTCCACTCCAGGGTCTGCAGCAGCAGCTCGTCCTTGGAGCGGAAGTAGTAGAGGAGGTGGCCGCTGCTCATGCCGACCTCGTGACCGAGCGCGGCCATGGTGAGCTTCTCCAGGCCGCGCTCGGCGATCATCTCCATGGCGGCGGCGAGAACCCGCTCGCGCGGCGGGGCGTTCTTGCGCGCACCGGCCATCCGACGGCTCCTAGATCTTGGGCTGTTGCTGGGTGATGCAGTGGATGCCTCCTCCACCGGCGAAGATCGTACGCGCGTCCACGAGGGTCACCGTCCGGCGCGGGTACAGGCGGCGGAAGATCCCGGCCGCGATCTCGTCGCGCGGGTCGTCGAAGGCGCACAGGACGACGCCGCCGTTGCAGACGTAGTGGTTGATGTAGGAGTAGTCGGCCCAGTGGCCGTCGGCCTCCAGGACGGTCGGGGCGGGCACCTCCACGACCTCCAGACGCCGGCCCCGGGCGTCGGTCTGCGCCCTGAGCAGGCCGATGGCCTCCTTCGTCACCTCGTGGTCGGGGTGCGCCGGGTCGGGCTGGTGGTGGGCGACGACGACGCCGGGACCGGCGAAGGCGGCGACGATGTCGACGTGCCCGAGGGTGCCGAAGCCGTACGGGGGATAGTCGCCGGTCAGGCCGCGCGGCAGCCAGATCGCCTTGCGGGTGCCGAGCTGGGCGTGGATCTCGGCCTCGATCTGCGCCTTCGTCCAGCCGGGGTTGCGCTCGGGGCCGAGCTGCACGGTCTCGGTGAGCAGCACGGTGCCCTCGCCGTCGACGTGGATGCCACCGCCCTCGTTGACCAGCCGCGAGGGGTACGTCCGGGCCCCCGCGAGGTCCGAGACGTACGCGGCGATCTTCGCGTCGTGCTCCCATCGGGCCCAGTCCTGCGCGCCCCAGCCGTTGAACACCCAGTCGACGGCGGCGAGTTGTCCCTCGCCGTTGGTCAGGAACGTCGGCCCGATGTCGCGCATCCAGGCGTCGTCCAGGTCGCGCTCGACGGTGTCGACGTCCGCGCCGAGCAGGGCCCGCGCCCCGGCGGACTGGCCGGGCCCGCACACCACGGTGACCGGTTCGAAGCGGCGGACGGCGCGGGCGACCGAGGCCCAGGCCTCGCGGGCGGCGGCGAGCTCCTCGGGGCCGTCGAAGGTGGGGTTGGCGCCGGGCCAGGCCATCCAGGTGCGTTCGTGCGGCGCCCACTCGGCGGGCATGCGGAAGCCGTCGGCGGCTGCGGACATGGCGGGTCCTTAGAGGAAGTAGAGGCGGTTGAGGGTGACGGAGTCGGCCGGTTCGGAGCGGACCGGTTCGCCGTCGAGGGTGACCAGGCCGGTGCGCTGGTCGACGTCGACCTGTCCGGTGCGGGAGTTGAGCCGCAGGTCGGCCGGGCCGATGCCGCGTGTGCCGCGCACGGCGACCCGGCGGCGGCGGGTCGGCATCCGGTCGCCACCCTGGTCGAGGGCGGCCCGCGCGACGAACGCGACGGAGATGTCGGCGGGCGTGGCGCCGTGCGCGCCGAACTGCGGCCCGAGGACGAGGGGTTCGCAGGTGTCGGTGGCCGCGTTGGGGTCGCCGGTCACGCCGTACGCGGGGAAGCCGGACTTGAGGACGAGCTGCGGCTTGGCGCCGAAGTACTCCGGGCGCCACAGCACGATGTCGGCGAGCTTGCCGACTTCGATGGAGCCGACCTCGTGCGCGAGGCCGTGCGCGATGGCGGGGTTGATGGTCAGCTTGGCCATGTAGCGCAGGACGCGCTCGTTGTCGTGGTCCTCGTCCGGGGCGCCGAACTCGGCCTTCATCTTCCCGGCCATCGCGAACGTGCGGCGGACGGTCTCGCCCGCGCGGCCCATGCCCTGCGCGTCGGACGAGGTGATGCCGATGGCGCCCAGGTCGTGCAGCACGTCCTCGGCGCCCATGGTCCCCGCGCGGATGCGGTCGCGGGCCATGGCGGCGTCGCCCGGCAGGTCGGTCTTCAGGTCGTGGACGGACACGATCATGCCGTAGTGCTCGGCGACGGCGTCCCGGCCGAAGGGCAGGGTGGGGTTGGTGGAGGAGCCGATGACGTTCGGCACGCCGGCCATCTTCAGCACGTTCGGGACGTGTCCGCCGCCGCAGCCCTCGATGTGGAAGGCGTGGATCGTGCGGCCCTCCAGCACCCGGAGGGTGTCCTCCACCGACAGGCACTCGTTCAACCCGTCGCTGTGCAGGGCCACTTGGACGTCGTGCTCCTCGGCGACGCGCAGCGCGGTGTCCAGGGCGCGGGTGTGGGCGCCCATGTCCTCGTGCACCTTGAAGCCGCTCGCGCCGCCCTCGGCCAGCGCCTCGACCAGCGGCGCCGGGTCGGAGGACGAACCCCGGCCCAGGAAGCCGATGTTGACCGGCCAGGCGTCGAAGGCGTTGAACGCGTGCCGCAGCGCCCAGGGCGAGTTGACGCCCACGCCCCAGACGGGCCCGAACTCCTGGCCGACGATGGTGGTGACGCCGGAGGCCAGCGACGCCTCCATGACGCGCGGCGACAGCAGGTGGACGTGCGTGTCCACGGCCCCGGCGGTGGCGATGAGACCCTCGCCGGACACGATGGACGTGCCGGTGCCGACCACGACGTCCACGCCGTCGAGGGTGTCGGGGTTGCCGGCCCGCCCGATCGAGCAGATCCGGCCCTCCCGGATGCCGATGGACACCTTGCGGATGCCCTGGGCCGCGTCGATCACGACGACGTTGCTGATGACGACGTCGCAGGTGTCGCGGACGGCGGCGGCCTTCAGGTGCAGTCCGTCACGGGCGGTCTTGCCGAATCCGGCGAGGAACTCGTCGCCGTAGTGCTGCGCGTCGGACTCGACGCGGATCACCAGACCCGAGTCGCCGAGCCGGACGCGGTCGCCGGCGCGCGGGCCGTGGGTGGCGGCGTACTCGTACGGGTTCACTGCGCGGCTCCCAGATATCCGCAGGCGGCGGCCCTGTGCAGGGCCTCTTCCTTCGCTCCCGGCGCGTCCAGCGGCCCGTCGACGAGGCCGGCGAAGCCGATGGCGACGCGCTCGCCCCCGATCGGCACCAGCCCGACCTCGACGCTCTCGCCCGGCCCGAAGCGGACGGACGATCCGGCGGGTACGGCGAGCCGCATGCCGTAGGCCTGCTCGCGGTCGAAGTCCAGCCGCGGGTTGGCCTCGAAGAAGTGGAAGTGGGAGGTGACGGAGACCGGCACGGTCGCGGTGTTGGTGACCGTCAGCCGCACGGCCGGCTCGGGCTCGGCGTGCCGCGGGCCGGGCAGCAGCGCGCCGGGGGCCCCGTCGCCGAGTCCGCCGCCGATGGGGTCGGAGACGACGGCCAGCCGGGAGCCGTCGTCGAAGACGGCCTCGACGTGCACCTCCGTGACGACGTCCGCGACGCCCGGCAGCACGTCGTCGGGGCCGAGGACGGACCGGGCCCGCTCGACGGCCTCGGCGAGCCGGGCGCCGTCGCGGGCCGCCTCGCAGACGGTGTCGGCGATCAGCGCGGTCGCCTCGGGCACGTTCAGCCGGAGGCCGCGGGCCCGGCGGGCCCGGGCCAGTTCGGCCGCCCCGAACAGCAGCAGCCGGTCACGTTCCGTGGGGGTCAGTCTCACGACGCGGCCACCTCCTTGCCTTCCACCAGATTAGAGCACCACTCTAAACCTGGAATTCCCGTGACGGAAATATTGACGGGACAGCTCGGGCGACATCACATCGAACGGCACTCTAAACACTGGCGGCCGTCGAAGGAGACCAGCCATGCCGATGGAACAGCGCGGAGTCGACACCATCCCCGAGGAGGAACGCACCAGCGGGCCGCGGGACCTCGTGACGATCCTGCTCGGCTCCAACCTGTGCCTGGGCGTGATCGTCTTCGGCTGGCTGCCGCCGTCGTTCGGCCTCGACTGGTGGGCCTCGGTCACCTCGGTCGTCGCGGGCACGGTGGCGGGCACGCTGCTCACCGCCCCGCTGGCGCTGATCTCGCTGCGCACCGCGACGAACCTGTCCACCTCCTCCGGCGCCCAGTTCGGCGTGCGCGGCCGGCTCGTCGGCTCGGTCGTGGGCCTGCTGCTCGCCCTCGGCTACACCGCCCTGACCGTGTGGATCGGCGGCGACGTGATGCTCGGCGTCCTCGCCCGGCTGACCGGACTGCCGGTGAACGGCGTGACGTACGGCGTCGTCTACGCGCTGCTCGCGGCGGCGACGGTCGCCGGCGCCGTGTACGGCTACCGGGTGCTGCTCGCGATGTCCCGCGTGCTGGCGTTCGGCATGACGGCCCTGCTGGTGCTGGGCGTGATCGCCTACGCGCCGCACTTCACGACGCGGGCGCTGCCCGAGGCGGGCGGGTATCTGCTGGGCGGGTTCTGGCCGACCTGGCTGCTGTCGGCGGTGGCCGCGGGACTGTCCGGACCGATCGCCTTCATCACGCTGCTCGGCGACTACACCCGCTACATCTCACCGGCGCGGCACTCCTCGCGCCGGGTGCTGCGCGCGACCTGGCTCGGTCTGATGCTGGGCCTGCTGGTGCCCCAACTCTTCGGCACCTTCACGGCGTTCGCCGCGCGCGCCGCCCTCGACTACGCGGGGCCGCTGGTCGACGCCGCGCCCGGCTGGTACCTGGTGCCGCTGCTGCTCGCGGCCACGGCGGGCTCGGTGGGCAACGCCGGTCTGATGCTGTACTCGATGGGCCTCGACCTGGACGCGATCGTGCCGCGCGCCTCCCGCGCCACGGCCACGTACGCGGTCGCCGTGGTCGCCACGGCCTGCGTCTTCGCCGGGCACTACGCGTCCTCGGCGCAGGACGCGATGACGTCGTTCGTGCTGCTGCTGACGGCGATCGGCACGCCGTGGGCGGTGATCACGCTGATCGGCTTCGCCCGCTGCGGCGGCGTCTACGACGCGGACGCCCTCCAGGTCTTCAACCGGCGTGCGCAGGGCGGCGTGTACTGGTTCGACCGCGGCTGGAACGTCCCGGCGACGGCGTCCTGGGCGCTGGGCGCGACCGTCGGCGTCCTCGCGGTGTCCCTGCCCGGGTACCAGGGCCCGCTGCTGTCCCTGACGGGCGGGGTGGACGTCAGCTTCCTGCTGTCGGGGGCGGTGGGCGGCCTGGCGTACGTGCTGCTGACGCCGGGGCGGGAGACGGCCGGGGCGGCGCTGGAACCCGAGGTGAGCGCCACCAGCCCGGCCGGCGATTGAGGTCGAGGCCGTTCAGGCCGAAGCGGAGGCCCGGGGCGGCAGCCCCCGGCGGGGCCGGCACCCGCGCGGGGTGCCTGCGAAGCGCCGGGGACGACGAGGCCGCCTCAGCCCAGCGTGTGCATCCAGCCGTGCTTGTCCTCCGCCGTGCCGCGCTGGATGTCGAGCAGGGCCTCGCGCAGCCGCCGCGTGACCTCGCCGGGCTCGCCGCCGCTCTGCTGCCACTCGGCGCCGGCCCGCTTGACCGTGCCGACCGGGGTGATGACGGCGGCCGTGCCGCAGGCGAAGACCTCGGTGAGGCTGCCGTTCTCGGAGTCGCGCTGCCACTGCTCGACGGAGACCCGCTCCTCCACGGCCTGGTAGCCGAGGTCGCGGGCGACGGTGAGCAGGGAGTCGCGGGTGACGCCCTCCAGGATGGACCCGGTGAGCGTCGGGGTGACGATCTTGTCGCCGTACACGAAGTACAGGTTCATCCCGCCGAGTTCCTCGACCCACTTGTGCTCGACGGCGTCGAGGTAGCAGACCTGGTCGCAGCCCTTGCGGGCGGCCTCGGCCTGGGCGAGCAGGGACGCGGCGTAGTTGCCGCCGGTCTTGGCGTCGCCCATGCCGCCGGGGACGGCCCGGACGCGGTCCTCGGAGACCCAGATGGAGACCGGCTTGACGCCGCCGGGGAAGTAGGCGCCGGCGGGCGAGGCGATGACCAGGAACAGGTACTCGCTCGCGGGCTTCACACCGAGGCCGACCTCGGTGGCGATCATGAACGGGCGCAGGTAGAGGGACTCCTCGCCGCCGTGCGCCGGCACCCACGCCTTGTCCTGCTGGACCAGGGCGTCGCAGGCGGCGATGAACGTCTCGACCGGCAGCTCGGGCATGGCGAGGCGGCGCGCGGAGCTCTGGAAGCGCTCGGCGTTCTTCTCGGGGCGGAAGGTGGCGACCGAGCCGTCGGGCCGCCGGTAGGCCTTCAGGCCCTCGAAGATCTCCTGCGCGTAGTGAAGCACCGTGGTGGCGGGGTCGAGGGAGATCGGCGCGTACGGGACGAGCTGTGCGTCGTGCCAGCCGCGGCCCTCGGTCCACTTGATCGTCACCATGTGGTCGGTGAAGTGGCGGCCGAAGCCGGGGCTGGCCAGGATCGCCTCGCGCTCGGCGTCGGCGAGCGGGCTGGCGGAGGGCTTGAGCTCGATTGTGGGCGTCGTCATGGGTTGATGTCCTTCACCGGTTGTAGTGACGGGCCGCGCTCACGCCTGTACTGCCAGTGGCCAGTGCTAGGACGTCCGAGCATTCCCTCATTCCGCGGCTCCGCGTCCGATTATCGCAAGCGGGTACCACGGAAGAAATCGGCGTGAATGCGGCCCAGGGGTCGATGTTCCCACCCGGTGGCGAACATGCGAAAGCCGCCGGGTGCGCGAGACCCGGCGGCTTCGACGGTCGGTCGAGCGGCGCGGGGTCAGCCGGCTACTCGTACGGCGAGCGCGTCGCCGATCTCCGAGGTGCTGCGGGCGGGCCGCCCGACGCGCTCGGCGAGGTCGGCGGCGACGGCGTCCTCGATGCGGGTCGCCTCGGCGTCCCGGCCGAGGTGGCGCAGCAGCAGGGCGACCGAGAGCACCGTGGCGGTGGGGTCGGCCTTGCCCTGGCCGGCGATGTCCGGGGCCGAGCCGTGGACGGGCTCGAACATGGACGGGAAGTCGCGGCTCGGGTTGATGTTCCCGCTCGCGGCGACGCCGATGCCGCCGGAGACGGCCGCGGCGAGGTCGGTGATGATGTCGCCGAAGAGGTTGTCGGTGACGATCACGTCGAACCGTTCGGGCTGGGTGACCAGGTAGATGGTCGCCGCGTCGACGTGCATGTACTCGGTGGTGACCTCGGGGTACTCCTCGGCCACCTTGTTGAAGACGTTGGTCCACAGGTGCCCCGCGAAGGTCAGCACGTTGTTCTTGTGGATCAGCGCCAGCTTCTTGCGCGGGCGGGCCTGGGCGCGGGCGAAGGCGTCGCGGACGACGCGCTCGACACCGAAGGCCGTGTTGACGGAGACCTCGGTGGCGACCTCGTGCTCGGTGCCCTTGCGGATGGTGCCGCCGTTGCCGGTGTACGGGCCCTCGGTGCCCTCGCGGACGACGACGAAGTCGATCTCCGGCTGGCCCGCGAGCGGGGTGGCGACACCCGGCAGGAGCTTGGACGGCCGCAGGTTGACGTGGTGGTCGAAGGCGAAGCGGAGCTTGAGCAGGAAGCCGCGCTCCAGGACGCCGGACGGCACGGAGGGGTCGCCGATCGCGCCGAGCAGGATGGCGTCGTGCCGCTTCAGGGCGTCGAGGTCGGCGTCGGTGAGGGTCTCACCCGTGGCGTGGTAGCGCCGGGCGCCGAAGTCGTACTCCTTGGTCTCCAGCTTCACATCCTGCGGAAGGACGGCGGAAAGGACCTTCAGGCCTTCGGTCACGACCTCCTGGCCGATGCCGTCACCGGGGATCACTGCGAGATTGAGGATGCGAGAGCTTGCCGACATGCGCAGCACCCTACTCCTCGTCCCATGGGATGACACGAGCTGTCCGCGATACGGACACCCGCTCGGGGGACACCGCCTGGGCGTCGACCGCCGTTCACCCGTGCGTCCCACGCGTGTTGGCCCGCGCTGGGAAGTTCACTGCCATGGGCCTTCCCGACTTCGGCATCCCGCCCGCGCTCGCCCGCCGCATGAGCATGGCGGAGCAGCACGAGTACCTGCGGCTGCGGCTGTCCCGGCGCCGGGCGCTGGTGACGGCGGGCGCGGTGGCGAGCGGGCTGCTGGCGGGCTGCTCCGGCGGGTCCGGTCCGCGCGGCGCGACGGCGGGCGCGTCCCCGGTCGCCTCCTCGTCCTCCGAGGTGTCCGGGGCGGTGATCGCCCCCTTCGGCCGGCATCTCGCCTTCGGCGCCGACCCGAAGACGCAGATGCGGATCTCCTGGCAGGTGCCGCTCGCGGTGCGACGGCCGTACGTCCGGGTGGGCCTGCGCCCCGACGACCTGGACCGGCGCATCCCGGCGGAGGTGCGCGACCTGCGCACACCGGAACTGGGGGGCGTGCGCCCGGCGGTCGAGCAGTACTACCTGCACGCGGCCCTGGACGGCCTGCGGCCCGGCACCACGTACTACTACGGCGTCGGCCACGAGGGCTTCGACCCGGCCGCGCCCCGGCACCGGCCGACGATCGCGTCGTTCCGCACCGCGCCCGCGACCCCGCCGGGGCGTTTCGTGTTCACGGCGTTCGGCGACCAGGGCGTGGGCGAGGAGGCGGTGGCGAACAATCGTCTACTGCTGCGCCAGGACCCCGCCTTCCATCTGCACGCGGGCGACATCTGCTACGCGAACCCGACGGGCCGGGGGAAGGAGTCCGACCTCTTCGACGCCTCACAGTGGGACCGGTTCCTGAAGCAGACCGAGCCGGTGGCGAGGTCCGTGCCGTGGATGGTGACGACCGGCAACCACGACATGGAGGCGTGGTACTCGCCGGACGGCTACGGCGGTCAGCTGGCCCGGTTCTCGCTGCCCGACAGCGGCTTCGACCCGCGTACGGCACCGGGGGTGTACGCGTTCCGGTACGGCAACGTCGGCGTCGTGGCCCTGGACGCGAACGACGTGTCGTACGAGCTCCCGGCCAACCGCGGCTGCACGGACGGCAGGCAGACGGCGTGGCTGGACCGCACGCTGAGGGAGCTGCGGGCGGCGCCGGACGTCGACTTCGTGGTCGTCTTCTTCCACCACTGCGCCTACTCGACGTCGACGCACGCCTCGGACGGCGGGGTGCGCGCCGAGTGGCTGCCGCTGTTCGCGCGGCACCGGGTGGACCTGGTGATCAACGGCCACAACCACGTGTACGAGCGGACCGACGCCATCAGGGGCGGCGAGGTCGGCAGGCCGGTGCCCGTCGGCGGATCGACCGACCCGGCGCGGGACGGGATCGTGTACGTCACGGCGGGCGGTGGCGGCAAGGACCTGTACGGCTTCCCGACGGGCGTGAAGGAGAGCTACGAGGGCAGCGTCGCCGACCGCGAGTCGGTCGACACCTTCCGCTGGACCAGGTCGCGCCGGAGAAGCCCGGAGTCGGTCGAGTGGTCCCGGGTCCGCTACCGGGGCTTCTCCTTCCTCAGGGTCGAGGCGGAGGCCGGCGCGGCACCGCGGCTGACGGTGTCGGCGCTGACGCCGGGCGGCGAGCGGATCGACCATTTCGAGGTGCGGCGCGGCGGCTGAGGCCGCGCCGCGCCCCGCGGGTGCGGCTCCCGGGGCCGGGTGGGCTCAGTGCCCGGTGGAACCGCCGTTGTCCCTGCGGTCCAGGGCGCGCTGGAGGGCGGCGGCGGCGTTCTTGCGGTCGGACTCGCTCGTGCGGGACGCGTGGCGGACTCGGCGGCGGACGGTCGTCTCGGCCATGGGAAATCGACTCCTTCGACTTCAACGGAGTGCTGGGAGGGGTTACGAGACGCCGGGTGGGGCGGGGAGCGGTGCCGCAGGGGTGGCCTGCACGGGGCGCGCTCACGACCGCCATTCGCTTGATCGAGCGAGACGTTCGGCTCCTACAAAAGTAGGTGAGGACCGCGCGGCTGTCTCCACAATTACTCGGACTTCCTACTATCTGAGACGGCCTAACCCCTCACTTCTGTCCGACCGGTTGGAGCCGGCCGTTTCGTCCCAGGGAAACGCCCCCGGTCCCTGGCGGCGTGCCAGGGACCGGGGGCGGGACCGGGGACCGCGCGTCAGCCCATGTGCGGGTACGTGTAGTCGGTCGGCGGGACCAGCGTCTCCTTGATGGCGCGGGTCAGGGTCCAGCGCATCAGGTTCTGCGGGGCGCCGGCCTTGTCGTTGGTGCCGGAGGCGCGGCCGCCGCCGAAGGGCTGCTGGCCGACGACGGCGCCGGTCGACTTGTCGTTGATGTAGAAGTTGCCCGCCGCGTAGCGGAGCTTCTCCATCGTGTACGCCGCCGCGGCGCGGTCGCCCGCGATGACCGACCCGGTGAGGGCGTAGTCGGACACCGACTCCATCTGCGTCAGCATCTCGTCGTACTTGTCGTCCTCGTAGACGTGCACGGCGAGGATCGGGCCGAAGTACTCGGTGCGGAACACCTCGTTCTCCGGGTCGTCGCACTCGATGACGGTCGGGCGGACGAACCAGCCCTCGGAGTCGTCGTAGGTGCCGCCCGCGACGATCGTGCAGGCCGGGTCCTGCTCGGCGCGGTCGATCGCGGCCTTGTTCTTGGCGAAGGACCGCTCGTCGATGACGGCGCCGATGAAGTTCGACAGGTCGGTGACGTCACCCATCCGGATGCCGTCGACCTCGGTGGCGAACTCCTCCTTGAAGCCGGAGTTCCAGATCGACGCCGGGATGTACGCCCGGGAGGTCGCCGAGCACTTCTGGCCCTGGTACTCGAAGGCACCGCGGGTCAGCGCCGTCTTCAGGATCGCCGGATCGGCGGACGGGTGGGCGACGACGAAGTCCTTGCCGCCGGTCTCGCCGACCATGCGCGGGTAGGTGCGGTACTTCTCGATGTTGTTGCCGACCGTCTTCCACAGGTACTGGAAGGTCTTGGTCGAGCCGGTGAAGTGGATGCCGGCGAGGTCGCGGTGCTCCAGGGCGACCTTGGAGACCTCGATGCCGTCACCGGTGACCAGGTTGATGACGCCCTTGGGCAGACCGGCCTCCTCCAGCAGCCGCATCAGCAGCACGGCGGCGTGGGTCTGCGTCGGGGACGGCTTCCAGACGACCACGTTGCCCATGAGCGCGGGCGCGGTCGGCAGGTTGCCCGCGATCGCCGTGAAGTTGAACGGCGTGATCGCGTAGACGAAGCCCTCCAGCGGGCGGTGGTCGAGACGGTTCCACACGCCCGGGGAGTTGGCCGGGGGCTGCTCGGCCAGGATCTGGCGGGCGTAGTGGACGTTGAAGCGCCAGAAGTCGACGAGCTCGCAGGGGGTGTCGATCTCGGCCTGCTGGGCGGTCTTGCCCTGCCCGAGCATGGTGGAGGCGGCCAGCGTCTCGCGCCAGGGGCCGGCCAGCAGCTCGGCGGCGCGCAGGATAATCGCCGCGCGGTCGTCGAAGGACATCGCACGCCAGGCCGGCGCGGCGGCCAGGGCCGCGTCGATCGCGTCCTGCGCGTCCTGCTGGGTGGCGTGCCGGAAGGTGCCGAGGACGGCCTTGTGGTTGTGCGGCTGGACGACCTCGAAGGCCTCGCCGCCGCCCATCCGCTTCTCGCCGCCGATGGTGCAGGGCAGGTCGATCGGGTTGTCGGCCAGTTCCTTGAGCTTGGCCTCCAGACGGGCACGCTCGGGAGAGCCGGGGGCGTAGCCGTGCACCGGCTCGTTGACGGGGGTGGGGACCTGGGTCACAGCGTCCATGGGTTCCGTAACTCCTTGTTGAGCGGGTGGGTGGGGGCTCAGCCCTTGCTGACCATCGAGCGGAGGAAGAACCGCAGGTTCGCGGGCTTCTCCGCCAGACGGCGCATGAAGTAGCCGTACCAGTCGGTGCCGTAGGCGGTGTAGACGCGCATGCGGTGGCCCTCGGCGGCCAGCCGCAGGTGCTCGTCGCCGCGGATGCCGTAGAGCATCTGGAACTCGTACTCGTCCAGTTTGCGCCCTGCGGTCCGGGCGAGTTCCTGGGCGACGGAGATCAGGCGCGGGTCGTGCGACCCGATCATGGGGTAGCCGTCGCCCTCCATCAGCGTCCGGAGGATGCGGACGTACGCCTTGTCGATCTCGTGCCTGTCCTGGTGGGCGACCTCGGCGGGCTCCTTGTACGCGCCCTTCACGAGCCGCACCCGGCTGCCGTTCCCGGCGAGGCGGCGGGCGTCGGCCTCGGTGCGGAAGAGGTACGCCTGGATGACGCAGCCGGTCTGCGGGAAGTCCTTCCGCAGCTCCTCGTGGATCGCGAACATCGAGTCGAGGGTGGTGTGGTCCTCGGCGTCCAGGGTGACCGTGGTGCCGATCGCCGCGGCGGCCTCGACCACCGGGCGGACGTTCTTCAGCGCCAGTTCGTGGCCGCCGTCCAGGGCCTGCCCGAACATCGACAGCTTCACCGACATCTCGGCGCGCGGGCCGAGCTCCAGCGGCTTGAGCCGGTCGATCAGCTCCAGATAGGCGTCCCGGGCGGCGCCGGCCTGCTCGGGAGTGGTGATGTCCTCGCCGACGACGTCCATCGTCAGCTCCAGGCCCTTGCCCGTGAGGTCCTCGACGATCGGCAGGATCTCGTCGACGGTCTCGCCGGGGATGAAGCGGTCGACGACCTGCTTGGTCACGGGGGCCGCCGAGACCAGGCGTCGCATCCGGTCACTGCGCGACGCGGCGAGAATCACGGGACCCAGCACGGGGCACCTCCACAAGACGACCAACACGAGGCCGTGACCCGACGATCCGGGTACGGCACGGAGAACCACCGTGAAACCTAAGGATCCCTCCGATCGTGGGCCATCGACAGCTGTCACGCATCCCTGCCGCAGATCTCAGACAGATGTATGAAGGCCGCGCCGGGATGCGGCACAATGCCTGGAGTGACGTCGGAACACAGCGGTGCCTACCAGGAGCTGGTGGACGAGATCTCGGAGCTGCTCGGCGCCCCGGCGACGCTGGAGAACCGCGACTTCGAGCTGATCGCCTTCGGCGCCTACGACAGTGAGGGCGACCTCGATCCGTCGGCGCTCGACCCGGTCCGCACCCGCTCGATCCTCACCCGCCGCTCGACGGCCGCGGTCCGCGCCTGGTTCGAGGGCTTCGGCATCACGCGCGCCACGGGCCCGGTCCGCATCCCGCCGAGCACGGAGGCGGGCGTGTACCGGGGCCGGATCTGCCTGCCGGTACGCCACCGGGGCGTCGTCCTCGGCTACGTCTGGCTGCTGGACGGCGACCCGGGCCCCGGCGAGCGGCAGCTGGCGGCGGCCATGCGGGTCGCGGCCCGGATCGGGGCGCTGCTCGCGGACGAGGCCCAGCACGGCGCCGACCTCACCCGCGAGCTGCGCGCGGTACTGACCGCCGAGCGCGACTGGCAGCGGGACATGGCGGTCGCCGAACTGCGCACCGCCCTCGGAGCCCGCGCCGACGCCCTGCACACGGTGGTGTGCGTGGCCCCCTGGCCGTCGGCCGACCCCGACGACGCCCCGTCGGTGCGTACGGTGCCGGGCGCGACGGCGCTGTGCACGGTGCCGTGGGACGCGACGGCCCTGTCCCTCGCCCTGCTGGTCCGGCTGCGCTCGGCGGACGCCCCGGCCCCGGCGACCACGGCGGCGGCGCGGCTGCTGGAGAGGGCGCGCGGGAGGGCCGCGGCGGGCGGCGGCACCGGTGGCGCCGCCGGCGCGAAGGGCACGGGCGCGCGAGACGGCGTCGCCGCCGGCGTCGGGGCCCCTCGGGTGGGGCTCACGGAGCTGGGCACGGCCTGGCGGGAGGCGTCGGCCGCGGCCCGTGCCGCCCTGGCCGAACCCCGGCTCGGACCGGTCGCCGACTGGGCGTCGATCGGCCCGTTCCGCCTGCTCACGGCGCTGCCGCCGGACGCCCCGCAGGACCCCGTCGTACGCCCGCTCCTCTCCCCCGCCCACCGTGAACTCGCCCGCACCGCCGAGGTCTACCTCGACTGCGCGGGCCAGGCCGGCCGCACGGCCGCCGAGCTGGGCATCCACAGGCAGACGCTCTACTACCGCCTGTCCCGCGTGGAGAAGCTGACGGGCCTGGACCTGGACGACGGCGAGGACCGTCTGCTGCTGCACATGGCCCTAAAGGCGCACCGGCTCTGAGCCGCACCCCGGACACGGGATTGTTGAAAACGATTGTCATCATGTTACCGTCGGCGCACCGACCGCCTTGATCACCCCCTTTGCCCGGAGGGTCCCGTGCGCCTGCCCGCCCGTCTGTTTCCCGTCGCCGCGCTCACCGCGGCGTCCGCACTGCTCACCGGGTGCTTCGCCGCCACCGGGTCCCAGGATGGCGACGGCGGGGACGGCCGCCGCATACGCGTCGCGATGATGCAGCCGCCGCGCTCCGGCCTGTCCCCGCTGTCCGACGACGCGTTCAAGCTGTCGCGCTGGTCGACCGCGGAGACGCTCGTGAAGCTGGACGCGGACGGCGACGCCGTGCCCGCGCTCGCCACCAAGTGGCAGCAGTCCGGGCGGAGCTGGACCTTCGAGATACGCGACGGCGTGACCTTCCACGACGGGAGCGAGCTGACCGCCGAGGCCGTGGTGCGCTCCCTCACCCGCGCGGCCTCCGCCGCCCCGAAGCCCCGCATCCTGGACGGCGTCGAACTGACGGCCCGCGCGCGGGGCGACAGCGTCGTCGTCACCACCGCGGAGGCGGACCCGCTGGTCCCGCAGCGGCTCAGCTCCCCGCAGCTGTCGATCCTCGCGGCGAAGGCGTACCGCGGGAAGACCGTCGACCCGGTCGGCGCGGGCACCGGCCCCTTCGAGCTGACGAAGGTCGTCGGCACCTCCTCCGCCTCCCTCGACCGCTACGACGGCTACTGGGGCCGCCGGGCCAAGTCCCCCGGCATCGACGTGACGTTCGTGCCCGACGGCACCGCGCGCGCCGCCGCCCTGCGCAGCGGCGAGGCCGACATCGTCGAGGCGGTCCCCGTGTCGCAGGCCGCGCTGCTCGACCAGGACCTGATCACCGAGGTGCCGATGCCGCGCACCAACACCCTGTACCTCAACACCGAGAAGGGTGCCTTCCGCAGTCCGGCGCTGCGGGCGGCGGCCCGGGAGGCGATCGACGCCGAGTCGATCGTGAAGGGCGTGTACGAGGGCCGCGCCGACGTCGCCGAGGGGCTGCTCGGGCCCGCGCTGCCGTGGGCGGCCGGGCTGCGCGGGCCGGTCGAGCGCGCCGAGGCCGGCGATCCGAACGGCAAGACCGTCACCATCGGCACCTTCACCGACCGCGCGGAGCTGCCCGAGGTCGCCGCCGCGCTGCAACAGCAGCTCCAGAAGGCCGGGTTCAGGGTGAAGCTGGAGGTGCGGGAGTACGCGAACATCGAATCCGCCGCGCTGGCGGGCGAGTTCGACGCGTTCGTGCTGTCCCGCGCGACCGTCCTCGACTCCGGCGACCCGGCCGCCTACCTCTACAGCGACTTCGCCTCCGACGGCTCCTTCAACATCTCCCAGCTCGCCGACCCGGGCGTCGACAAGGCGCTGCGGAAGGCCGGCGGCACCCGCACCGGTGAGGCGCGGCGCGCCGCGGTCGTCGCCGCCGAGGCCGCCGTGCTGGCCACCGACGCGGCCGTGCCGATGCTCCACGAGCGGGTCATCCAGGGCGACGCCGCCGGGGTGACCGGCGCCGCGCACGACCCGCGCGAGCGGGAACTGGTCACGGCGGACACGTACGTCAAGTGAGACCGACCGCCGCGGGGGCGACCCGCGCCCTCTCGCTCGCCGCCGTACTGGCCGCCGTCGGGCTGCTGCCCTGGCTGTCCGGCCGGGACCCGGCGCTGACCGTGCTGCGGGCCAGGTCCGCCGAGCAGGAGCCGACCCGCGAGGCCCTGGACGCCGTACGCCGTGACCTGGGCCTGGACGCCGGGCCGCTGTCGCTGCTCGGGCGGTGGGCCGGCGGGCTGGCGCGGGGCGATCTCGGGACCTCGTGGGTCTCGGGGACCGACGTGCTGCCGTCCGTCGTCGCCGGGCTCCAGGTGTCGCTGACGCTGATGGGCGCGGCGCTCGGGGTCGCGCTGCTGCTGGCCGTCGCGCTGGTGGCGCCGGTGCTGTGGCGGGGGCGCGGCACGGGCGGGGTGCTCGCCGCGATGCTGGCGGCCGTGCCGGAGTTCCTGCTGGCCACGGTGGCGCTGCTGGTGTGCGGGGTGTGGCTGGGGTGGCTGCCCACGTCCGGCTGGCAGGGACCGGCGCATCTGGTGCTGCCCGCCGTCGCGCTCGGCGTCCCGGCGGGCGGTCTGCTCGGACGGCTGGTCGCGGACGCGCTGCCCGGCGTGCTCGACGAGCGGTGGGTGGAGTTGTGGCGGGGCGCCGGGGTGAGCCGGGCGCGGATCGCGGGGGCCGCGCTGCGGCGCGTACTGCCGCCGCTGGTACCGCAGTTCGGGATGGCCGCCGTGGGCCTCACGGGCGGCGCGGTCGCCGTGGAGACGGTGTTCGCGGTGCCGGGCATCGGGCGTACGGCGCTCGGCGCGGCCAAGTCGCAGGACCTGCCGCTGCTCCAGGGCGCGGTGCTCGCGCTGCTCGCGCTGGGCCTGGTCACCGGCGCGCTGGCCGCCCTGCTGCGGCGCCGGCTGCTGGGCCCTGCGCTGCGCGACGCGGGGCTCGCCCTGCCGCCGGTGCGGCCGGTCCGCGCGCACCCGGCGGTGCCGGTCGTCCTGGGCGCCGTACTGCTCGCGGCGATCGGCTGGGGCCTGGTGCGCGACCCGTACGCGGTGGACACGTCGGCCCGGCTGGCCGCGCCGTCCTGGACGTATCCGCTCGGCACCGACGGCCTGGGCCGCGACGTGCTGGCCCGGCTCGGGCACGGTGCGGCCGCCACGGTCGGCACGGCCGCCGCCGTCTGCCTGCTGAGCCTGCTGGCCGGGCTCGCGCTGGGCTTCCTGCCCGGGGTCGCGGCGGGCGCGGCGGACATCGCCAACGCGCTGCCCCCGGTGATCGTGGGCATCCTGGTCGCGGCGGTCGCCGGGCCGGGCACCGGCGGCGCGGCGCTCGCCGTCGCGCTGATCTCCTGGCCGCCGCTCGCCGCGCACGCCGCCGCGCTGGTGCAGGAGGTGCGGGCGTCGGCGTTCCTGACCGCCCAACGGGCCATCGGCGCGGGCCCGTTGTGGATCGTCACCCGGCACGTCCTGCCGTCGGTGGCCGCGCCGGTCGCCCGGCACGCCCTGCTGCGGCTGCCCGGCATCGCGCTCGCGCTGGCGTCCCTGGGCTTCCTCGGCCTGGGCGCCCAGCCGCCCGCCCCCGAGTGGGGCCTGCTCCTGGACGAGTCCCGCGCCTACGTGGAACGCGCCCCGTGGGCGGCGCTCGCCCCGGCGGCCGCCCTGGCCCTGCTGGCCGGCCTCGCGGTGTCCGTGGCGGCGTACGCGCGGGGCCGGACGGCGGGGCGCGGCGGAACCGCGCGGCGTGCCGCCCGCGCCGGGCGGCCCGCACGGCCCGGCACCCCTACCCCGGTGAAGGAGGCCCCCGTTGCAGCCGGATGAGCCGCTGCTGTCCGTGCGCGACCTGCGCATCGCCTTCGACGGCGTGGAGGCCGTCCGCGGTCTCTCCTTCGACGTCCGCCCCGGTGAAGTGCTCGCCCTGGTCGGCGAGTCGGGCGCGGGCAAGTCGCTCACGGCGCGGGCACTGCTCGGGATGGTGCCGCGCGGGGCGGTGACGAGCGGGAGCGTGACGCTGCGGGGCTCCCGCGACCTCGCCGCCGAGCGGGGCCGGCGGATCGCGCTGGTCCCGCAGGACGCGCTGGCCGCGCTCTCGCCGGTGCACCCCGTGGGTGACCAACTCGCCGCCGCCGTACGGTCGGTGCGGCGCGTGTCGCGGGCCGAGGCGCGGGCGCGGGCGGTCGCGGCGCTGGACCGCGTCGGCATCCCGGACGCCGCCCGGGCGGCACGCGCCTACCCCCACGAGTACTCGGGCGGCATGCGCCAGCGCGCCGTCATCGCCATGGCCGCGGTCAACGAGCCCGACGTGCTGGTCGCCGACGAGCCGACCACCGCGCTGGACGAGGAGCGCCGGGACCAGGTCCTGGGCGTGCTCGCCGAGCGGCGGGAGGCGGTCGGCGCGGCGCTGGTCCTCGTCACGCACGACATGGACGCCGTGGGGGACCACGCGGACCGCGTGCTGGTCATGTACGCCGGGCGGCTCACCGAACTCGGCCCGGCCGGCGACGTACTGGCCCGCCCCCGCGCCCCCTACACGGCCGGTCTGCTCGCCTCACTCCCGCAGCACACGCCGCCCGGCCGACGGCTGCCCGCGCTGCCCGGCACCCCGCCCGCCCCCGGCGCGCTGCCGGCGGGCTGCGCCTTCGCCCCGCGCTGCCCGCTCGCGGCGGACGTGTGCCAGGAGACGGACCCCGAGCCGCGGCGGACGGACGGCCGCCTGGTCGCCTGCCACCGCCCGGACGACGTCCCCTCCCCCGCCCTCGCGCTGTTCCAGGAGACGCAGTCCGCATGAGCACCCCGCCACCACCCCTGCTCGACGTCCGGGGCCTCGTCGTCCGCTACGGCCCGGTCACCGCCGTGGACGGCGTCTCCTTCTCGCTGGACGCCGGGGAGACCCTCGCCCTCGACGGGCCGTCCGGCTGCGGCAAGTCCTCCACGGCGCTGGCCGTGCTCCAGCTGCGCCGCCCCGACGCGGGCGAAGTACGCTTCGAGGGACGGGAGTTGACGACTCTCCCGGAACGGGAACTGCGCCCGCTCCGCCCCCGCATGCAGCCGGTCTTCCAGGACCCCTACGGCTCCCTGAGCCCTCGCCACCGCATCCGCGACGCGGTGGCTGAGCCGCTGAAGGTGCAGGGCCGCTGGCACGCCACCGACGGCCCCGCGCGCGTCGCCGAACTGCTCGACCGGGTCGGCCTGGACCCCTCCTACGGCGACCGCCGCCCGCACGAGCTGTCCGGCGGCCAGTGCCAGCGCGCCGGCATCGCACGGGCCCTGGCGTCCGACCCCCGTCTGCTGGTCCTGGACGAACCGGTGTCGGCCCTCGACCCGTCGGTCCGGGCCGGGGTGCTGAACCTGCTCGCCGACCTCCAGGACGAGCTGGGCCTCGGCTACCTCTTCATCTGCCACGACCGGGCCGTCGTACGGCACTTCGCTGACCGGGTGCTGGAGATGCGGGCTCCCTGAGCGCACACGCGAAAGCGCCGGGCGAGCTGGTCTCCAGCCCGCCCGGCGCCCCGCTGCTTCAGCGGCAGCCTCAGACCAGGTTCACCGAGCGGGCCGACGTCGCGCCGATCTCCGCGGCGACCTCCGACAGCACCGCGGGACCCACCGTGTCGTCCACGGTCAGCACCGCCAGCGCCTCGCCGCCGACGGCGGCGCGGGCCACCTGCATGCCGGCGATGTTGATGCCCGACTCGCCGAGGATGCGGCCGACCGTGCCGACGACACCGGGACGGTCCTCGTAGCGCAGCACCACCATGTGGTCGGCGAGCGCGAGGTCCACGTCGTAGTCACCGACGGCGACGATCTTCTGGACGTGCTTCGGGCCGGCCAGCGTGCCGGAGACCGACACCTCCTCGCCGGTGCCGAGCGTGCCGCGCACCGTCACGACGTTGCGGTGGTCGGCCGACTCCGAGCTGGTCGTCAGCCGCACCTCGACGCCGCGCTCCTGCGCGAACAGCGGGGCGTTGACGTACGACACCGTCTCGTCGACGACGTCCTCGAAGACACCCTTGAGGGCGCTGAGCTCCAGCACCTTCACGTCGTGCTGGGTGATCTCGCCGTACACCTCGACGTCGAGGCGGACCGCGACCTCACCGGCGAGCGCGGTGAAGATGCGGCCGAGGCGCTCGGCGAGCGGCAGGCCCGGCTTGACGTCCTCGGCGATGACACCGCCCTGCACGTTCACCGCGTCCGGGACCAGCTCACCGGCGAGGGCGAGACGCACCGACTTCGCGACGGCGATACCGGCCTTCTCCTGCGCCTCGTCCGTGGAGGCACCGAGGTGCGGGGTGCACACGACCTGGTCGAACTCGAACAGCGGCGAGTCCGTGCACGGCTCCTTGGCGTACACGTCGAGGCCGGCGCCGGCGACGCGGCCCTCCTTGAGCGCCGAGTACAGCGCCTCCTCGTCGACGATGCCGCCGCGCGCGGCGTTGACGATGCGGACGCTCGGCTTGACCTTGCGCAGCGCCTCGTCGCCGATCAGGCCGACCGTCTCGGGGGTCTTGGGCAGGTGGACGGTGATGAAGTCGGAGACCTGCAGCAGCTCGTCCAGGGAGAGCACCTTGACGCCCATCTGCGCGGCCCGGGCGGGCTGCACGTAGGGGTCGTAGGCGACGACCTTCATGCCGAAGCCGGACATGCGCTGGGCGACGAGGGCACCGATGCGGCCCAGGCCGACGACACCGAGCGTCTTCTCCGCCAGCTCCACACCCGTGTACTTGCTGCGCTTCCACTCGCCGTTCTTCAGAGCGGCGTTGGCCTGCGGGATGTTGCGGGCGGTGGCGATGATCAGACCGCAGGCCAGCTCGGCGGCGGTCACGATGTTGGAGGTGGGGGCGTTGACGACCATCACGCCGGCCTTGGTGGCGGCGGAGACGTCGACGTTGTCAAGGCCGACGCCGGCTCGCGCGACGACCTTCAGCTTGCGGGCGGCGGAGATCGCCTCGGCGTCGACCTTGGTGGCCGAGCGGACCAGGATCGCGTCCACGTCGGCGATGGCCGGGAGCAGCTCGTCCCGGTCGGCGCCGTTGCAGTGGCGGATCTCGAAGTCCGGACCAAGCGCGTCCACGGTCGCGGGCGACAGCTCTTCAGCGATGAGTACCGTAGCTTTTCGACTGGGGTACGAGCTCACGTGAGTCCTCACAAGTCCAATGCGGACGGCCGTCCCGACGGCCGCATGCGGTGGAGGGTTGCTAGCCGCGTGGAAGACGCACGACGCTGTGGGCCTGACGCGTATGTTCTGCAGCAGTGTAGTGGCGCCGAGGGCGTCGTCTTACGCCGCTACGGAAGGATCACCCGTCCGTGGCCGGACGGGATGGACAACGCCGCACCTACGACGTTACCCGGGGTTCGCCGAAGGGGCCGGAGCGAGATGCTCCGGCCCCTCGGGCGGGCGGCTTACGCCTCCTCGTCGACCCAGCTCATGAGCTTGCGCAGCTCCTTGCCGGTGGTCTCCAGCAGGTGCTCGGAGTCCTGCTTCTTGTACTCGTTGTACTTCTTCAGACCGCCGTGGTACTCGTCCATCCACTGCTTCGCGAAGGTGCCGTCCTGGATCTCGGCGAGGACCTTCTTCATCTCGGCCTTGGTGGCGTCCGTGATGATCCGCGGGCCGGTGACGTAGTCGCCCCACTCGGCGGTCTCGGAGATCGACCAGCGCATCTTCTCCAGGCCGCCCTCGTACATGAGGTCCACGATCAGCTTCAGCTCGTGCAGGCACTCGAAGTAGGCGATCTCCGGCTGGTAGCCCGCCTCGGTCAGCGTCTCGAAGCCCGCCTTGACCAGCGCGGCGGTGCCACCGCAGAGGACGGCCTGCTCGCCGAACAGGTCGGTCTCGGTCTCCTCGGTGAAGGTCGTCTTGATGACGCCGGCGCGGGTGCCGCCGATGCCCTTCGCGTACGACAGGGCCAGCGCGAAGGCGTTGCCCGTGGCGTCCTGCTCGACGGCGGCGATGCAGGGCACGCCGCGGCCCTCCTCGTACTGGCGGCGGACCAGGTGGCCCGGGCCCTTGGGGGCGACCATGCAGACGTCCACGCCGGCCGGGGGCTTGATGAAGCCGTAGCGGATGTTCAGGCCGTGGCCGAAGAACAGGGCGTCGCCGTCGTTCAGGTGGGGGGCGATGTGCTCCTCGTAGACCTGGGCCTGGATGGGGTCCGGGACGAGGATCATGATGACGTCGGCCTCGGTGGCGGCCTCGGACGGGCTCACCACGCGCAGGCCCTGCTCCTCGGCCTTCGCCTTGGACTTGGAGCCCTCGTGCAGACCGACGCGCACGTCGACACCCGAGTCACGGAGCGACAGCGCGTGGGCGTGGCCCTGGCTGCCGTAACCGATGACCGCGACCTTGCGGCCCTGGATGATGGACAGGTCGGCGTCGGCGTCGTAGAACAGCTCGGCCACTTTGGGTTCTCTCCTTGTGTGCAGGTGTCGCGTCCCACCGTATGACGGTGGGGGGAGGGGAAGTTTCGGGGTCTCGGAATGCGGGCGGCCGGATGAGCCCGGCCGCCCGGTTGTGTCGCTATGCCGACCGGTCGAGAGCGCGCAGCGAGCGGTCCGTGATCGAACGGGCGCCGCGGCCGATCGCGATCGTGCCGGACTGGACCAGCTCCTTGATGCCGTACGGCTCCAGCATCTTGAGCATGGCGGACAGCTTCTCGCCGGACCCGGTGGCCTCGATGGTCACGGCCTCCGGGGAGACGTCCACGGTCTTGGCGCGGAACAGCTGGACGATCTCGACGATTTGGGAGCGCGTCTCGTTGTCGGCGCGCACCTTCACCAGGACGAGTTCGCGCTGCACGGCCTGGGACGGCTCGAGTTCGACGATCTTCAGCACGTTGACGAGCTTGTTGAGCTGCTTGGTCACCTGCTCCAGTGGCAGGTCCTCGACGTTCACCACGATGGTGATGCGGGAGATGTCGGCGTGCTCGGTGACGCCCACCGCCAGCGAGTCGATGTTGAAACCGCGCCGGGAGAACAGGGCGGCGATGCGGGCGAGGATGCCCGGGGTGTTCTCCACCAGGACGGAGAGCGTGTGCTTGGACATGTTCGTGTGCTCTTCCTCGCTCAGTCGTCTTCGTTGTCGCCGAAGTCGGGGCGGACGTCCCGGGCGGCCATGATCTCGTCGTTGGAGGTGCCGGCGGCGACCATCGGCCACACCATCGCGTCCTCGTGGACGATGAAGTCGACGACGACCGGGCGGTCGTTGATCGAGTTCGCCTCCTCGATGACCTTGTCGAGGTCGGCCGGGTCCTCGCAGCGGATGGCGTAGCAGCCCATGGCCTCCGACAGCTTCACGAAGTCCGGGACGCGGGTGCCCCGGGCCTCGGGGTTGACGTCGTCGGGACCGGAGTGCAGCACGGTGTTGGAGTACCGCTGGTTGTAGAACAGCGTCTGCCACTGGCGGACCATCCCGAGGGCGCCGTTGTTGATGATGGCGACCTTGATCGGGATGTTGTTCAGGGCGCAGGTGGCGAGCTCCTGGTTGGTCATCTGGAAGCAGCCGTCGCCGTCGATCGCCCAGACGGTGCGGTCGGGGGCGCCGGCCTTGGCGCCCATGGCGGCCGGGACGGCGTAGCCCATGGTCCCGGCGCCGCCGGAGTTGAGCCAGGTGGCGGGCTTGTCGTACTGGATGAAGTGCGCGGCCCACATCTGGTGCTGGCCGACGCCCGCGGTGAAGATCGTGCCCTCGGGGGCGAGCTGTCCGATGCGCTCGATGACCGCCTGCGGGGACAGGGAGCCGCCCTCGGGCTGGTCGTAGCCGAGCGGGTAGGTCTCGCGCCAGCGGTCGAGGTCCTTCCACCAGGCGGTGTAGTCGCCCGTGTGGCCCTCGCTGTGCTCCTTCTGGACGGCCTGGATCAGGTCGGCGATGACCTCGCGGGCGTCACCGACGATCGGCACGTCGGCGGCGCGGTTCTTGCCGATCTCCGCCGGGTCGATGTCGGCGTGGACGATCTTGGCGTGCGGGGCGAAGCTGTCCAGCTTGCCGGTGACGCGGTCGTCGAAGCGGGCGCCGAGGGCGACGATCAGGTCGGCCTTCTGCAGCGCGGTGACGGCGGTGACCGCACCGTGCATGCCGGGCATTCCCACGTGCTGCGGGTGGCTGTCGGGGAACGCGCCGAGCGCCATCAGGGTGGTGGTGACGGGCGCGCCGGTCAGCTCGGCGAGGACCTTCAGCTCGGCGGTGGCTCCGGCCTTGAGGACGCCGCCGCCGACGTAGAGGACGGGCCGCCTGGCGGCGGTGATCAGCTTGGCGGCCTCACGGATCTGCTTGGCGTGCGGCTTGGTCACCGGGCGGTAGCCGGGCAGGTCCATCACCGGCGGCCAGGAAAAGGTGGTCTTCGCCTGGAGGGCGTCCTTGGCGATGTCGACCAGGACCGGGCCGGGGCGGCCGGTGGAAGCGACGTGGAAGGCCTGCGCGATGACCCGCGGGATGTCGTCGGCGTTGGTGACCAGCCAGTTGTGCTTGGTGATCGGCATGGTGATGCCGACGATGTCCGCCTCCTGGAAGGCGTCCGTGCCGATCGCCTTGGAGGCGACCTGACCGGTGATCGCGACCAGCGGCACCGAGTCCATGTGGGCGTCGGCGATCGGGGTGACCAGGTTGGTGGCGCCGGGTCCCGAGGTCGCCATGCAGACGCCGACCTTGCCGGTGGCGAGCGCGTACCCCTCGGCGGCGTGGCCCGCGCCCTGCTCGTGGCGGACCAGGACGTGGCGGACGCGGGTGGAGTCCATCAGCGGGTCGTACGCCGGAAGGATGCAGCCACCGGGAATGCCGAATACCGTGTCGGCCCCGACCTCCTCGAGAGAGCGGATGAGGGACTGCGCGCCCGTGACGTGCTCGGGGGCGGAGTGCTGTCCTCCGGATCGGGGCCGCGGCTGCGGATGATGGGCCCCGGTGGCCTGCTCGGTCATCGGCATTCTCTTCTCGATGCTGAGGGTTTTTGCGAAGTTCGTGCGGTGTACGCGTGCTGTGCGGCAGGTGCCTGTGCAACAAAAAACCCCTCGTGCCATAAGGCAAGCGAGGGGAGCGCGCCGGGTGGGGTCGCTGGGAGTTCCGGGTCGATCCGGACGTCACCAGCTTCAGCCGACGCGCTTTCCAAGTACGAGAATTCGGGTGCGCATGGCACTGACCCTCCCCCCGGCACGCACTCACTGTCAAGTGGGTGGGACGGGAGTCTCATTATGTGAGCGCAGGGCCGTCCCGCCTCGGAGGACGGCCGTCACTCCGGTGGAGTACACGCCCGTGGCGCCCCCCGCGAACGCGGGCTCGGCCGGTCCGTGCGGCACCGGGTAGTGGCCCGCGGTGAGGGCCCGGCGCAGCCGGTACTCGTCCAGCGGCCCGGAGAAGGCCATGCCCTGCCCGTGGGTGCAGCCCATCGCGCGCAGGGCGAGGACCTGCTCGGGCAGGTCCACCCCGTCGGCCACGGACTGCAGCCCGAGGTCGGTGGCGATGCGCAGCAGCCCGCTGGTGATCTTGTGCAGCCGGGCGGACTCCACGACGCCCTCGACCAGACCGCGGTCGAGTTTCAGGAAGTCGACGGGGAGCCGTCTGAGGGCCGTGATCGTGCCGTAACCGGTGCCGAAGCCGTCCAGCGTGATCCGGACGCCGGCGCGCTTGAGGGCGTTCAGGCGGCGCTCCAGCTCGTCCAGGCCGACGCGCGGGTCGGTGTCGGCGAGCTCGACGACCAGCGAGCCGGGCGGCAGTCCGTGCCGGGTGAGCAGCGCCTCGATGGAGCCGAGCGGCATGGCGCGGTCCAGCAGCCTGCGGGCCGCGATCCGTACGGCCACGGGTACGTACAGTCCGGTCGTGGCCCGCTCGGCGGCCTGCTCGACGGCCTCCTCCAGCACCCAGCGGCCCAGCTCGGCGGTCTTGTCGCTGTCCTCGGCGACCCGCAGGAACTCGGCCGGGGTGAACAGCACGCCCTGCGACGAACGCCAGCGGGCCTGGGCGCACACGGACGTGATCCGGCCGTCCTGGAGGGACACCACCGGCTGGTGCAGCAGGGCGAACTCGCCGTCGTGCAGCGCGGCACGCAGCCGCGTGGCCAGCTCGGCCTTGCGGACGACGTCCTGCTGCATCTGCGGTTGGTACAGCTCGACGCGGCCCTTGCCGCCGGCCTTGGCCCGGTACATGGCGAGGTCGGCGTTGCGGAGCAGTTCGCCCGCTCCGATGCCCGGCTCCGCGAAGGCGACGCCGATGGAGGCGTTGACCCTGACGTCGTTGCCGTCGATGACGTACGGCTGGGACAGCGTCAGCCTGAGGCGGTCGGCGAGCTCCAGGATGTGCCGTTCCCGGGCGGTGCGGTCGCGGGCACCGTCCCCGACGATCAGGGCGGCGAACTCGTCGCCGCCGAGCCGGGAGGCGGTGTCGCCGCGGCGGACCGCCTCCTGGAGTCTGCGGGCGGCCTGGACGAGCAGTTCGTCGCCGGCCTGGTGCCCGATGGTGTCGTTGACGGCCTTGAAGCCGTCCAGGTCGATGAAGAGGACGGCCGTGCCGCGCAGGGCGGCGCCGCGGTCGCCCGCCCGCCGGCCGGAGAGCGCCTGCTGGACCCGCTTGGTGAACAGCGTGCGGTTGGGCAGGTCGGTCAGCGGGTCGTGCTCGGCGTTGTGCTGCAACTGCGCCTGGAGGCGGACCCGTTCGGTGACGTCCCGGCTGTTGAAGATGAGGCCGCCGTGGTGCCGGCTGACGGTCGACTCGACGTTGAGCCAGCCTTCCCCGCTCTCGGCTTCGCTCGAGCGGGAGGTGCCCCCACCGCCGGACCGGAAACGGCACTCGATGCGCGTAGTGGGTTCGTCGGCCGGGCCGGCGGCGAGGAATCTGCGCACCTCGTGCACCACACGGCCCAGGTCCTCCGGGTGGATCAGGCTGGACAGCTCCTGCCCGACGAGTTCCTCCGCGGGGCGTCCGTAGACACCGGCGGCGGCCGGGGAGACGTACCGGAGGATGCCGCTGGGGGCGGCGATCATGATGACGTCGCTCGAGCCCTGCACCAGGGAGCGGAAGTGGTTCTCCTTCTGCGCCAGTTCCTGGGTGAGGGTGATGTTGTCGAGCAGCATGATCCCCTGCCGCACGACGAGCGCGAGCACCACCGTGCCGCAGGTGATGAGCACGACGCGGTCGACGCTGCGGCCGTTGAGGACGTTGTAGAGGATGCCCAGGGTGCACACGGCGGCCGCGAGGTAGGGCGTGAGGGCGGCCAGGGAGCCGGTGATGGGCCGGGCGGCCGTGTAGCGCGCGAGGTCGCCGCTCTGCTCGGGCTGCGGGCGGCGTGCCCCGGTGCGGCCGGGCAGGTGCTCGTGCACCACGCGTGTGTGCCCGTCGGCGTGCTGCGGCCCGGCGTCCCGGGGCGCGGCCCACGGGGCGTACGCGAGGAGCAGGGAGCCGGCGAACCAGCCCGCGTCGAGCAACTGGCCCGAGCGGTAGCTGTCCTGGAACAGCGGCGAGGTGAACAGGGCGTCGCACAGCACCGTCAGGCCGAGCCCGCCGACCGCGGTGTTGAGCACCGCGCGGTTCACCGAGGAGCGCCGGAAGTGCAGCGCGAGCACCATGCTGACCAGCGCGATGTCCAGCAGCGGGTAGGCCAGCGACAGCGCGATGTGCGCGACGCCCGGCCCCTCCGACTTGGCCGCCTGGGCGAGCGCCAGGCTCCAGGCCAGCGTCAGCAGCGAGCCGCCGATCAGCCAGGCGTCCAGGGCGAGACAGACCCAGCCCGCCTTGGTCACCGGCCGTATGGCGAGCACCAGGAGTCCGACGATCGCGGGCGGCGCGAAGCACACGAAGAACAGGTCGGCGTAGGAGGGACTGGGCACGGGTACGCCGAGGACGACCTCGTACCAGCCCCAGACCAGGTTGCCCAGGCACGCCATCGCCGAGGAGAGGCCGAACAGCAGCCAGGCGGGGCGGAACCGGACCCGTGGGCCGCGGGCGTACACCAGGCAGGAGACGGCGGCGGCAGCGGCGGCGGCGCTCAGCCCGAAGTCGCCCATGATCAGGGCGAGTTGCCGGGACCCCCAGCCGAACGCGGCGCCTAGTGCGTAGGCCGCGCAGACCAGGGCGAGAGCGAGGCGGTGGGCCAGGCGGCCCGGGCCGTCGGCGGCGGCCGGCGGGCGGGGCAGCACGGTTCCCGGCGTCCGCTGCGGGCGCAGCGCGCCGTCGAGGGTCGGCGCGGGAGGCGGCGGCGAACTCACCGGTCCCTCCTGGTCCGCGTCGGCCCCGGGTCGCGCCGGTCCGGGTGCGCCGGGTGGGCATGCCTTCTGCGGCTGCCGTGCCTGCGCTGCTGACTGTGCCGGCTGTGACTGCTGTGAAGGCCGCCCTGCTGGGCGTGGCAGCCGCGTCTGCGCGCGGCCGTCCGCCAGGGTCGCCGCCGGCGGCCCCGCCGCATCGGATCGCTCGTCCATAGGCCGTGCATCGCCCGTCGCCCCCCTCACAGTTCTGAATGTCCGTCCCCGGCGCCGAACAGTGCGCGGCGCAACCCCTGTCGGGACGATACACCAGTATCGTCACTCAGGGACATAGGTTCTCTACGCTCCGTGACGACCAGGGAAGATGCGAGTACCCACCGCTTCCGTGGGGTCGCGGACGGTACTCGATCCGTGTTACGCGCTTGTCGCGCCCGTCGTCAGAATCACGTTCCGCAGAGGCTCCCGGTTCACGAAGCGGCTCAACTGGTCCGCCAGCAGACGCTTGGCGCGCGGCAGGAACGCGGACGTGGGACCGCCGACGTGCGGGCTGATCAGCACGCCGGGCGCCCGCCACAACGGGTGCTCGCGGGGCAGCGGTTCAGGGTCCGTGACGTCGAGGGCGGCGGTGATCCGGCCGCTCTCCAGCTCCGCGAGCAGGGCCTTCGTGTCGACGACGGCGCCGCGCGCGACGTTGACGAGGAGCGCCCCGTCCTTCATCCGCGCGAGGAAGTCGGCGCCGGCCAGCCCCCGGGTGGCGTCGGTGAGGGGCGTGGTGAGCACGACGACGTCCGACTCGGGGAGCAGGGCGGGCAGTTCGGTGAGCGGATGCACCGGGCCGCGCGCCGTAGTGCGCGCGGAGCGCGCGACGCGCGCCACCCGCGCGACCTCGAACGGCACGAGCCGGTCCTCGATCGCGGCGCCGATCGACCCGTACCCGACGATCAGGACGGTCTTGTCGGCCAGCGCGGGCCGGAACCCGCCGAGCCACTCGCCCCGGTCCTGGGCCCGCACGTGGTCGGGGATGCCGCGCAGCGACGCCAGGATCAGGGCGAGGGTGAGCTCGGAGGTGCTCGCCTCGTGCACACCGCGCGCGTTGCACAGCCGCACACCCGGCCGCAGGTGCTTCAGGCCCGGTTCGACGTGGTCGGTGCCGGCCGACAGCGTCTGCACGACCTCGACCGAGCTCATCTCCGGCAGCGGGCGCTGCCCGAGGCCCGGCGGCTTCATGTACGGCACGACGTAGAAGGCGCAGTCGGCGGGGTCGGCCGGGTACTCCTCGGCGCCGTCCCAGAAGCGGTAGGCGGGCCCCTCGGGAAGGCCCTCGATCTCTTCCGGCGGGATGGGAAGCCACACGTCAGCAGTCATGTCCGGAGGCTATGTCAGGAGCCGGGAGGCGCAGAGGTTAGGTTGGGGGCGCCAGGAGAGGGAGGGTCACGAGCAGGTGGAGCGCAGGACGATCGGCGCGGCGGCGCTCGCGGTGGGGGCCGTCGGACTCGGGTGCATGCCGATGAGCTGGGCGTACAGCGCCTCGCGGCAGCGGGGCGACGAGTCGCTCAGGGCGGTGCACCGGGCGCTGGACCTGGGCTCGACGCTGCTGGACACGGCCGACATGTACGGCCCGTTCACCAACGAGCTGCTGCTCGGCCGGGTGTTGAAGGAGCGGCGGGCCGACGCGTTCGTGTCGACGAAGGTGGGGCTCCTGGTCGGCGACCAGCACATCGTGGCCAACGGCCGCCCCGGCTATGTGAGGCGGGCGTGCGACGCGTCGCTGCGGCGGCTGCAGACGGACGTGATCGATCTCTACCAGCTGCACCGGGCCGACCCGGAGGTGCCGGTCGAGGAGACCTGGGGCGCGATGGCGGAGCTCGTACGGGCCGGAAAGGTACGGGCGTTGGGGCTGTGCGCGGTGGGCGCGCGGTCGGCTCGGCGGCCGGGGGCGCGGCTGCACGACGGCACGCTGCGGCAGCTGGAGCGGGTGCAGCAGGTGTTCCCGGTGAGCGCGGTGCAGGCCGAGTTGTCGGTGTGGTCGCGGGAGGCGCTGGAGACGCTGCTGCCGTGGTGCGAGGCGCGCGGGGTCGGCTTCCTCGCCGCGATGCCGCTCGGCAACGGCTTCCTGACCGGCACGCTGACGCCCGGCGAGGGTTTCGAGCCGGACGACCTGCGGGCCCGGCACCCGCGCTTCACGGCGGAGATGATGGCCGCGAACCAGCCGATCGTCGTGGGGCTGCGCCGCGTCGCGGCCCGGCACGGCGACGCGGTGACTCCGGCGCAGGTGGCGCTGGCTTGGGCACTGGCGCAGGGCCGGCACGTGGTGCCGGTCCCGGGGACGAAGCAGGAACGTTGGGCCACGGAGAACGCGCGGGCCGCGGCCCTGCGGCTGACCGACCGGGACCTGGCGGAGGTGGCGGGGCTGCCGCGGGCGCGGGAGTCGTGGGACTGAGGGCCCCCGGATCGGGAACCTGGGGCGCCCGGGCGGTGTATGACAAGGGAGAAGCCACCGCGTCGAAGGGACCATGATCGTGCAACGTCGAGCCGCGACGGCCGTACTGGCCGCCGCCCTCCTGCTGACGGCCGGCTGCTCCTCCGACGGCGCAGGGCCGCCCGAGGGTGACAGGACCGCGTCGCCGAGTACGACGGCCCGCTCCTCGCCCACCGGGCAGAGCACCGAGCAGGGCCCGCCCGCGAAGGGCACGGTCAAGGTGGTCCGCACGGTCGCCACGGGCCTGGACAGCCCCTGGGGCCTCGCCCCCGTCCCCGGCGGCGGCCTGCTGGTGTCCTCCCGGGACGACGCGACGATCACGCGGATCGACGAGAAGACCGGCAGGAAGACCGAGCTGGGCGAGGTGCCGGGCGTCGCCCCGGAGGGCGAGGGCGGCCTGCTCGGCATCGCCCTGTCCCCCGACTTCGCCGCCGACCACATGGTCTACGCGTACTTCACCTCCGCCTCCGACAACCGCATCGTCCGCATGCTGTACGACGCGAAGAAGCCCGCCGGTGAGCAACTGGGCGCCCCGGACACGGTGTTCAAGGGCGTCCCGAAGGGCTTCGTGCACAACGGCGGCCGGATCGCCTTCGGGCCGGACAGGATGCTGTACGCGGGCACGGGCGAGAGCGGCGACACGGGCCTGTCCCAGGACAAGGAGTCCCTGGGCGGCAAGATCCTGCGGCTGACGCCGGAGGGCGAGCCCGCCCCGGGCAACCCGTTCCCGGACTCCCCGGTGTACTCGTACGGGCACCGCAATGTGCAGGGGCTCGCCTGGGACGACGAACAGCGGCTGTTCGCGGCGGAGTTCGGGCAGAACACCTGGGACGAGCTGAACGCGATCAAGCCGGGCGGCAACTACGGCTGGCCGGAGGCTGAGGGCCGCTCGGACGACGCCGGGTACCACGACCCGCTCGCCCAGTGGGGCACGGACGAGGCCTCCCCCAGCGGCATCGCCCTGGCCGGGGGTTCGGTGTGGATGGCGGGTCTGCGGGGCGAGCGGCTGTGGCGCGTGCCGCTGAAGGGCACCGAGGCCGCGGCGGACCCGCAGGCCTTCCTGGAGGGCGACTACGGCCGGCTGCGCACGGTGGTGGCGGCGGGCGACGACCGGCTGTGGCTGGCCACCAGCAACACGGACGGCCGGGGCGACCCCAAGGGCGGCGACGACCGGATCCTGGAGCTGCGGGTGACGTAGCCCGTGCGGCGGGCGGCGAGGCGTCCCGCCGGGCCGGGGCGCCTCAGCCCACGGTTTCCGAGGCGAGGGAGTCGGCCGGGAACAGTCCCTCGCGGTGCGCCACCGCCGCCGCCTCTCCCCGTCCCGTGACGCCCAGCTTGGCCAGGATGTTCGACACGTGGACGCTGGCGGTCTTCGGGGAGATGAACAGTTCCCCGGCTATCTGGCGGTTGGTGCGGCCGAGGGCGACCAGGCGCAGGACGTCCCGTTCCCGGCTGGTGAGGCCGAGGGCCTCGGCGGGGTCGGCCGGGGCGGGCTCCGGGGCGCGGTGGCCCAGGGCGAGCCGGGCGCGCTGGGCGAGGAGGGTGACGGCGTCGGCGAGCGGGCGGGCGCCGAGGTGGTCGGCGACGGCGTGGGCGAGGCGGAGCAGTTCGGTGGCGCGGGCGCGTTCGTCGTCGCCGCCGGCGGCCAGGACGGACGCGGCGAGCCGGTACCGGACGCGGGCGAGGTCGTAGGGGCGTTCCAGGGGTTCGACGGCGGTGACCACCTCGGACCAGGTGTCCGGGGTGTCGCGGCCCTCGGCGCGCAGGAGTTCGGCGCGGACCCACTTGTCGTGGGCGAGCCAGACCGGGGCGCCCGTGGTGAGGTTTTTGACGGCACGGAAGAGCCGGTCGAGGAAGGCGGCGCGGCCCGGCTCGGCGGCGGTCTGCCCGCGCGCGTCGGCCTCGGCGGTGGCGGCGGCGAGCAGCAGGGGCCAGGCGTAGCGGTGGGTGCCGGGCGGGAAGCCGGCGTCCAGGGCGCGGCCCGCCTCGGCGCGGGCGTCGAGGACGCGTCCCTCGGCGGCGCCGACACCGATGCAGATGCGGGTCAGGGGGAGGTTGTTCTGCGGCATCGGGTCGTGGGTGCCGTAGGAGGCGCGGGCGTCGGCCAGCAGCCGGGCCGCCTCGGCGACCTCGCCGCGGTCGAGTGCGATGCCGGCGAGCTGGAGGCAGGCGCCGCCGCGCGGCTTGGCGGCCTGTCCGGTGCGCCGGGCGGCCCTGGCCGCCGCGTCCGCGGCCTCCTCCCAGCGGCCCAGGGAGTACAGCGACTCGGCGAGGTTCACCCACACCCAGCCCTCGGACTCCAGCAGCCCCCTGCGGGAGGTGAGGCGGGTGCCCTCGCGCAGGATGCCGGCGGCCTCGGCCGAGCGGCCGACGCCCTCCAGCGAGGAGGGCAGGTTGATGTGGCTGCGGCCGAGCACCACGGGGCGGTCCTGCGCCACGGCCAGCTCCCGTACCTGGTACATCTCGGCGAGCCCGGCCTCGATGTCACCGGCGTCGACCATCAGCCCGCCGAGCGTGAGCCGGGCGTTGAGCTCGATGTCGGCGGCGCCGACCATGCGCGCGTACTCGACGGCGCGCTCGGCGGCGGCGACGGCCTCCGGGCCGGGTTCGTGGAGCATGGCCCAGCCGGCGGCCATGGCGAGCACCTCGGCGTGCACCTCGGAGGGCGGCAGGCCGCGGACCAGTTCCTGGGCGGTGCCCAGCTCCTGCCGGCCGTCGCCGCGGGCCAGTGCCTGCACGAGCCGCGAGCGCTGGACCCAGAACCAGGCGGCGCGCAGCGGGTCGGGGTCGTCCTGGAGCAGGCGCAGCGCCCGCTTGGTGATCTTCAGGGCGCGTTCGCGCTCTCCGCACCGCCGCCCGGCGACGGCCGCCTCGGCCATCAGGTCGAGGTAGCCCAGGGGCACGGCGGCCGGGTCGCGGCCGCCGGAGGTGGCCGCGCGCCGTTCGGGCAGCGGGCGGGGGTAGGCCTCGGTGTAGTCGACGGGGCGCAGGTGGGCGCGGACCTCGTCGGGGGCGGCGTCCCAGAGGTCCATCGCGCGTTCCAGCAGCCGGAGTTGCTCGGAGTAGGCGTGCCGGCGGCGGGCCTCGACGGAGGCGGCGAGGACGGCGGGCAGGGCCTTGGCGGCGTCGTGCGCGTGGTACCAGTAGCTGGCCAGCCGCATCACGCGCTGGTCGGCCGGGACGAGCGTCGGGTCGGCCTCCAGGGCTTCGGCGTAGCGGCGGTTGAGGCGGGAGCGTTCGCCGGGCAGCAGGTCGTCGCTGACGGCCTCGCGGACCAGGGAGTGCCGGAAGCGGTAGCCGTCGCCGCCGGGCGCGGCGGTGAGCAGGTTGGCGTTGACCGCGGCCCGCAGCGCCTCGATGAGGTCGTCCTCGGCGAGCCGGGCGACGGCGGCGAGCAGCGGGTACTCGACGGTGGAGCCGCCCTCGGCGACGATCCGGGCGATGTTCTGCGCGCTCTCGGGCAGCGCCTCCACCCGGACGAGGAGCAGGTCGCGCAGGGAGTCGGTGAGTCCGGTGCGGCAGCCCTCGTGGGCGGCGACGGCGAGTTCCTCGACGAAGAAGGCGTTGCCGTCGGAGCGTTCGAAGATCTCGTCGATCTGGTCCGGGTCGGGGTCCCTGGCGAGGATGCCGGCGATCTGGCGGCCGACCTCGGTGCGGTTGAAGCGGGCGAGTTCGACGCGGCGGACGGTGCGCAGCCGGTCCAGTTCGGCGAGCAGGGGGCGCAGCGGGTGGCGGCGGTGGATGTCGTCGGCGCGGTAGGTGGCGAGGACGACGAGGCGGCCGGTGCGCAGGGTGCGGAAGAGGTAGGCGAGCAGGTGCCGGGTGGAGGCGTCGGCCCAGTGCAGGTCCTCCAGGACGACGACGACCGTGCGGTCGGCGGCGAGGCGCTCCAGGAGGCGGACGGTGAGTTCGAAGAGGCGGGCGGTGCCGTCCTCGTCGTGCCGGCCCGCGGCGGCCGTGCCGAGTTCGGGCAGCAGGCGGGCGAGTTCGTCCTCCTGCCCGGCCGCGGCGGCGGCCACCTGGGCGGGCAGGGCGCGGCGCAGGGCGCGCAGGGCGGTGGAGAACGGGGCGAAGGGCAGCCCGTCGGCGCCGATCTCGACGCAGCCGCCCACGGCGACGACGGCGCCGCGCCGGCCGGCGGCACCGGCGAACTCCTCGACGAGCCGGGTCTTGCCGACGCCGGCCTCGCCGCCGATGAGCAGGGCCTGCGGCTCGCCCCCGGCCGCGCGGGCGAGCGCGTCGTGCAGGATGTCCAACTCGGTTGCGCGGCCGACGAACACGGGACTGACGGACCTGGTCTCCACGGGCCCGAGCATCGCACGCGGGTCGGACAGTGCGGCACTCGTTTTCGCGGGCAGAGGAGCGCGCCGCGCGGGGAGGGCATCGCGCCGCGCCGGGAGGTCGGCCGGCGCCCGGTCGTCCTCCCGGCGGTGGGCGCCCACGCGGCGTGCCCGGACGGGGCCCGGGCCGTCGCCGCGTGCCGTGCCGGTCACGCGGCCCGGGTGTATCGAGGGCGCCGGGAGCGGTGCGTATGGTCCTCCGGGCCCGCGGCGTCCTGGGCGGCGGTCCGGCGGGCGGCGCGGCGGGCGAGGAGGGCGGTGTGGATCCGGCGCTGGTGCTCGGCGCGGCGGATCAGGTCGGCGGAGCGGTACTGCTGGAGCTCGTACTCGTACATGGCGGGTCCCTGGTGAGAGGTGGGTGCCCGGCTCGTTCCGGGCCCGCTTCCACCTTCGTCTCCCAGGTGGTCCGGCCGCATCGGGCGTGTTCCGCATCTTCGGGGGCCGCCCGGACCTCAGACGTGCCTGAGGGGCCTCAGAGGGCTCCGTAAGGTGCTTACGGCGCCCCTGAGGCCCCTCGGGTCGTGCGCGGGGTCAGCTCGTGGACGGCAGTCCGAGCAGGACGTCGGTGTACTTGAGGACGGCCAGCAGCAGGCCGAGGGCGCCGAGCGCGACGCCGCCCCAGGCGACCGACTTGATCCAGCCCGCCTGCGGCCTGCCGGGCGCGCCGAACGCGGGCCGGGCGAGCACCGCGGCGCCGACGACCAGGGCGAGCAGCGCGAACAGGCCGCCCCACAGGGCGCTGGTCTGCCAGGCGTTGCCGTACACCGCCTGGACCTGCTCGGCGACGCCCGCCGACGACGACGTCTCCAGCTGGCCGATCAGGGTCTCGCGCGCGGCGGCCACGGTGCCGATCCAGCTGCCGGTGAGCGAGACGAGGCCCAGCGCGGCGGACACGACGGCTCCGGCGCCCTGGCCGACGCCGGAGGGGCCGGCCACCGCGTCCTTCTGTTCCTCCGGGGCCTTCGCGGTCCCGGCCGCCTCCGCGTCCTCGGGCTCGGCGACCTCCGCGGTCTCCTCGTCGTGCGCGGCCTCGGCGGCCTCGTCGGCCTCAAGGACCCCGTTGGCTTCGGCGGCCTCGGCGGGCCCGGTTCCGTCCACTGTCTTCGTTCCCATGCCCCGCACCGTACGGACGCTGTCTGAGAGTCTGCTTAATGATCGTTGTGAGCGCCGCGCGCGCGTGCCGCCCGCCACTCGGGGGCCAGCACCGACCACACCTCCAGGTCGTGCCGTACGCCGTGGTGGAGGTGGGCATCGCGGCGGACGCCGTCACGGCTCATGCCGAGCCGCCGGGCGACGTTGAGGCTGGGCTCGTTGCCGGCGGCGGCGACCCATTCGACGCGGTGGATGCCGCGTCCCTCGATCGCCCAGTCGACGAGCACCCGCATCGCGCGCGTGACGAGGCCGCGTCCCGTGGCGTCGGGCTCCAGCCAGCAGCCGGCCTCGCAGGAGCCGTTCGCGGCGTCGAAGTTCAGCAGCAGCACACCGCCGACGAGCCTGCCCTCCAGCCACAGGCCGTGCAGGGAACCGGTGTCGGCGGCACGCCGGTCGGCGTACCGCTGGAGCACCTCCCGCGCGCCGTCCACGTCCTTGGCCGTGGAGCCGAACGGGACGAACTGGTTGATGAACTCCCGGCCCCGGTCCAGATGGGCCAGGAACTCCTCGGCGTGCCAGGGCTCCAGGGGCCGCAGTTCCGCGCCGTCGTCACCCAGTGGTATCGCGTACATCCCGCTGCCGTTCCTCCTCCGCCAGGACGTCCGCCACCTCGGCGTCCGTCACGGCGGCCAGCCTCTCATGGGCGGCGCGGGCCTCGGGCGGTTCGATGCTGATGCGCGGCAGGCACGCGTCGAGCCGGCGGGGCAGCCACCAGTTGGCGCCGCCGAGCAGGTGCATCAGGGCGGGCACCAGCAGGGTGCGCAGCACGAAGGCGTCGAGGGCGACGGCGGCGGCGAGCGCGATGCCGAACATGGCGATCACGCGGTCGCCGCTGAGGACGAAGGCGAGGAAGACGGAGATCATGATGACCGCCGCGGAGTTGATCACGCGGCTGGTCTCGGCGAGGCCGACGCGGACGGCACGCCGGTTGTCGCCGGTCTCCAGCCACTCCTCGTACATGCGGCTGACCAGGAAGACCTGGTAGTCCATGGACAGGCCGAAGAGGACCGACACCATGATCACGGGCAGGAACGGCTCGATGGGTCCGGCGGCGCCGAGGCCGAGCAGTTCGCTGCCCCAGCCCCACTGGAAGATCGCGACGACGACCCCGAAGGCGGCGGCGACGGCGGCGACGTTCATCGCGGCGGCCTTCAGCGGGATGCCGACGGACCGGAAGGCCAGCAGGAGCAGCAGACAGCCGAGGCCGATGACGACGCCGACGAAGAGGGGCAGCTTGTCCACGATGACGTCGGCGAAGTCGTCGTAGCCGGCCGTCATGCCGCCGACCTGGACGTCGAGGGCGGTGCCGCCCTCGGCGCGCGGCAGCACGTCGTCGCGCAGCCGGTCCACCAGATCGCTGGTCTGCCGCGACTGGGGTGAGGACTCCGGTACGACGGTGAGGTACGCGGTGTCGCCGCCGGCGTCGTAGGTCACCGGGGTCACGGAGGCGACGCCGTCGGTCTGGCGCAGGGTGGCGTCGAGGTTGTCCAGGGCGAGCCGGTCGTCGCCGCCGTGCACCTCGGTGACGAGGGTGAGGGGGCCGTTCACGCCGGGTCCGAAGCCGTCGGCGAGCAGGTCGTAGGCCTGGCGTGTGGTGGAGGTCCGCGGGTCGTTGCCCTGGTCGGAGGTGCCCAGGTGCAGGGAGAGGGTGGGCAGCGCGAGGACGGCCATGACGGCGAGGGCGATCGCGCCGAGCAGCTTGGGGTGCCGCTCGACGAACGCCGACCAGCGGGCGGCGAACCCGGTGGGCAGCTCGGGCTCGGGTCCGTGCTCGGCGAGACGGCGCCGCTCGCGGCGGCTCAGGGCGCGCATGCCGATGAACGACAGCAGGGCGGGCAGCAGCGTCACGGACGCCAGGACGGTGAGGACGACGGTGAGCGAGGCGGCGACGGCGACACCGTTGAGGAAGCTCAGCCGGAGGATGAGCATGCCCAGCAGGGCGATGCACACGGTCGCGCCCGCGAAGACGACCGCGCGCCCGGTGGTCGCGACGGCGTTGGTGGCGGCCTCGGTGACGGACAGCCCCCGTTTCAGGCCGCGCCGGTGGCGGGTGACGATGAACAGGGCGTAGTCGATGCCGACGCCGAGTCCGATCAGCATGCCCAGCATGGGCGCGAAGTCGGCGACGGTCATGGCGTGCCCGAGCAGCGCGATCCCGGCGTACGCGGTGCCGACGCCGACCAGCGCGGTCGCGATGGGCAGCAGGGACGCGGCGAGCGAGCCGAAGGCGAGGAACAGCACGATCGCGGCGACGACCACGCCGACGACCTCGGCGAGGTGCCCGCCGGACGATTCGGTGAGCCCGACCGCGCTGCCGCCGAGCTCCACCCGCAGCCCGTCGGTCCCGGCGGCCCTGGCGGTGTCCACGACGGCCTTGGCGTCGGCCGCGTCGATGTCCTCGGACTGTTCGTCGAAGGTGACCGTGGCGTACGCGGTGCGGCCGTCGGCGCTGACGCGGCCGGCGCCCTGCTCGTCGTACGGGCCGGTCACGGAGGCGACGCCGGGCAGGTCCTCGATGCGGTCGAGGGTGCGGGTCATGGTCTGTTCGACGTCGGCGGCGCGGACGGTGCCGGAGTCGGTGTGCCAGACGATCGTGTCGCTGTCGCCGCCGAGGTCCGGGAAGCCCTCCCGCAGCAGCTCGGTGGCCCGGCCGGACTCGGTGCCGGGGACCTTGTAGTCGTTGGAGTAGTCCGATCCGGCCGCGACCGCCGCCGCGGACACCCCGCCGAAGGCGAGCAGCCACAGCAGGACCGCGAACAGGCGGCGTCGGACACACCAGCGAGCGAGGGCTGCCACGGAAAGAGCTCCAGGGGGGTCTGTGCAAGGGCAAAGCAGGGCCACTCTTGCAGGCAGTAGTGCTTTTTTGTCTGTTTCGTGGGCTTATTCACAGAGACAGGGAGGCAGCTCACGGCACGGACCCGGGTCTCCGTCCGCGCAGGTGCGGCCGTCACAGACCCGTGCGCCGAAGGATCGCGGCTCAGTCGAACTGGTCGCCGAGCGCCATGACCATCAGTCCGGCGATCAGCAGCCACAGGGCGCGCCGGGTGCGTCCGCCCGCGCCGAGGACCGCGGCGACGGCGCACCCGGCGGCGCCGAGGGCGTAGGCGGCCGGGACGAGCGGCGGTACGGGGCCGGAGAGGCGCAGCAGCGCGGCGGCCAGACCCGCGGCGGCCAGCAGGGCGCCGGTCCCGGTGGCCAGCCACCGGGCCCGCCGCGCCTCACCCGCCGGGTGGTCGGGGCCGTCCTGAACGTCGGCGGGATCGTCCTGGACGTCGGCGGGGCCGTCCTGGACGTCGTCCGCCGGGTCCGCGGGCGGCTCGGAATCAGCGCGTCCACTCATGGCGCGGGAGCGTAGCGCCCCCGGCGGGGAACCCGGGGACCGGGCCACTCCTGCACGGCCGCGCGCGAGGAGCCACTCCGGCACGGCCGCGCACGCGAGGAGGGGGAGGCACCGGGCGCGGTGCCTCCCCCTCCTCGGCTGCTGCCGGACGTCAGCCCTCGACGCCCAGCTTCTGCAGGATGAGCTCCTTCACGCGGGCCGCGTCGGCCTGGCCGCGCGTGGCCTTCATGACCGCGCCGACCAGGGCACCGGCCGCGGCCACCTTGCCGCCGCGGATCTTGTCGGCGACGCCCGGGTTGCCGGCGATGGCCTCGTCCACGGCCGCGGTGAGCGCGCCCTCGTCCGAGACGACCTTCAGGCCGCGCTTGTCGACGACCTCGTCCGGGGTGCCCTCGCCCGCGAGGACGCCCTCGATGACCTGGCGCGCCAGCTTGTCGTTCAGGTCGCCCTTCGAGACCAGCTCGGTGACCCGGGCGACCTGCTCCGGCGTGATCGCCAGCTCGTCCAGGGCCTTGCCGGACTCGTTGGCGCTGCGGGCCAGCTCGCCCATCCACCACTTGCGGGCGGAGGCCGCGTCGGCACCGGCGTCGATCGTCGCGACGATCAGGTCAAGCGCGCCGGCGTTGAGGATGGCCTGCATGTCGGTGCCGGAGATGCCCCACTCCTCGCGGAGCCGGTTGCGGCGCACCAGCGGCAGCTCGGGCAGCGAGGCGCGGATCTCCTCGACCCACTCGCGGGACGGGGCGACCGGCACCAGGTCGGGCTCCGGGAAGTACCGGTAGTCCTCGGCCTCCTCCTTCACGCGGCCCGAGGTCGTGGACCCGGTGTCCTCGTGGAAGTGGCGGGTCTCCTGGACGATCGTGCCGCCGGAGGAGAGCACCGCCGCGTGGCGCTGGATCTCGAAGCGGGCCGCGCGCTCCACGGACCGCAGCGAGTTCACGTTCTTCGTCTCGGAACGCGTGCCGAACTTCTCGGTGCCGTTCGGGCGCAGCGACAGGTTCACGTCGCAGCGCATCTGGCCCATCTCCATACGGGCCTCGGAGACGCCGAGCGCGCGGATGACCTCGCGCAGCTCACGCACGTACGCCCGAGCGACCTCGGGAGCACGCTCACCGGCGCCCACGATCGGCTTGGTGACGATCTCGATGAGCGGGATGCCGGCGCGGTTGTAGTCCAGCAGGGAGTGGGACGCGCCGTGGATTCGGCCGGTGGCGCCGCCGACGTGCGTCGACTTGCCGGTGTCCTCCTCCATGTGGGCGCGCTCGATGTCCACGCGGAAGGTCTCGCCGTCCTCCAGCTGCACGTCGAGGTAGCCGTTGAAGGCGATCGGCTCGTCGTACTGGGAGGTCTGGAAGTTCTTGGGCATGTCCGGATAGAAGTAGTTCTTCCGGGCGAAGCGGCACCATTCGGCGATCTCGCAGTTCAGCGCGAGGCCGATCCTGATGGCGGACTCGACGCCGGTCGCGTTGACGACCGGGAGCGCGCCGGGCAGGCCGAGGCAGACCGGGCAGGTCTGGGTGTTCGGGTCGGCGCCGAGCGAGGTCGAACAGCCGCAGAACATCTTGGTCCTGGTGCCGAGTTCGACATGGACCTCAAGGCCCATGACGGGGTCGTACGACGCGAGCGCGTCCTCGTACGACACCAGGTCGGTCGTGGTGGTCACGGTGAAAACTTCCCTCTCAGCCCAGCAGGACGTCGTCGTCGCCCAGCCGCTTCAGCTCGCGGTAGAGGATGGCGAGGCCGGTGACGATCGCGGCGGCGGACACGGTGGCGTCGATGAGGACCAGCGTGTCCTTCTCGGCGCGGGCCGTCTTCAGCCGCTTGGCGACGCCGAGCGCGCCGAAGGCGGTGGCGGCCATGGACAGGTACGTACCGGACTTGGACTTCTTGAAGCCCTTGGCCTTGGTCAGTGCACTCACAGCGACGGTGCCTCCTCTAGCAGCGGGTGGCCCCACTTTTCCACGAAGGCGGCCTCGACGGCGGCGCCCACCCGGTAGAGCCTGTCGTCCTTCATGACCGGGGCGATGATCTGCAGGCCGACCGGGAGGTTGTCCTCCGGGGCGAGACCGCAGGGCAGCGACATGGCCGCGTTGCCCGCCAGGTTGGTCGGGATGGTGCACAGGTCGGCCAGGTACATCGCCATCGGGTCGTCGGCGCGCTCGCCGATCGGGAAGGCGGTGGTCGGCGTCGTCGGGGAGACGATCACGTCGACCTGCTCGAAGGCCTTGTCGAAGTCCTGCTTGATCAGCGTGCGGACCTTCTGGGCGCTGCCGTAGTAGGCGTCGTAGTAGCCGGAGCTCAGCGCGTACGTGCCCAGCATGATGCGGCGCTTGACCTCGGGGCCGAAGCCGGCCTCGCGGGTCAGCGAGGTGACCTCCTCGGCGGAGTGCGTGCCGTCGTCGCCGCTCCTGAGGCCGTAGCGCAGGCCGTCGAAGCGGGCGAGGTTGGAGGAGCACTCGGACGGGGCGATCAGGTAGTACGCCGACAGCGCCAGGTCGAAGGACGGGCAGTCCAGCTCGACGATCTCGGCGCCGAGTTCCTTCAGCAGCGCGACGGACTCCTCGAAGCGCTGCATGACGCCGGCCTGGTAGCCCTCGCCGCGGAACTGCTTGACGACGCCGACGCGCATGCCCTCGACCGAGCCGTTGCGGGCGGCCTCGACGACCGGCGGGACGGGCGCGTCGATGGACGTGGAGTCCAGCGGGTCGTGCCCGGCGATGACCTCGTGCAGCAGCGCCGCGTCCAGGACCGTACGGGCGCACGGCCCGCCCTGGTCGAGGGAGGAGGAGAAGGCGACCATGCCGAACCGGGAGACCGCGCCGTACGTCGGCTTCACGCCGACCGTGCCGGTGACGGCGGCCGGCTGGCGGATGGAGCCGCCGGTGTCGGTGCCGATGGCGAGCGGCGCCATGTGCGCGGCCAGCGCGGCGGACGAGCCGCCACCGGAACCGCCCGGGATGCGGGTGAGGTCCCACGGGTTGCCGGTCGGGCCGTAGGCGCTGTTCTCGGTGGAGGACCCCATGGCGAACTCGTCCATGTTGGTCTTGCCGAGGATGACGACGTCGGCGGCCTTCAGCCGCTTGGTGAGCGTCGCGTCGTACGGCGGGATCCAGCCCTCGAGGATCTTCGAGCCGACGGTCGTCGGGACGCCCTCGGTGGTGAAGATGTCCTTGAGCGCGAGGGGGACGCCGGCCAGCGGACCGAGCTTCTCCCCCTTGGCCCGCTTCTCGTCGACGGCACGGGCCTGCGCCAGCGCGCCCTCGCGGTCGACGTGCAGGAAGGCGTGCACCTTCTCGTCGACGGCCTCGATCCGGGCGAGGTGCGCCTCGGTGACCTCGACGGCCGTGAGCTCGCCGGAGGCGATCCTCGCGGCGGTCTCGGCGGCCGTGAGCCTGATGATGTCCGTCATGGTGGTTAGTCCTCCCCCAGGATCTGCGGCACCTTGAAACGCTGCTGCTCCTGGGCCGGGGCGCCGGAGAGCGCCTGCTCGGGGGTGAGCGAGGGACGGACCTCGTCCGGGCGCATGACGTTCGTCAGCGGGAGCGGGTGCGAGGTCGGCGGTACGTCTTGGTCGGCGACCTCACTGACGCGGGCCACCGCGCCGATGATGTCGTCCAGCTGGCCCGCGAAGTGGTCGAGCTCTTCGGGCTTCAGCTCCAGACGCGCCAGCCGGGCGAGGTGGGCGACCTCCTCGCGCGTGATGCCAGGCATGCAGCGATCCTCTGGGGTGAGTGTGTGTGGTTTGGCCCAATCCTATGGGGCCGGGACCGGTGCTCGTGAAACGGTTTCGCCCGGGCACGGCCAGGGAGGCGGTACGGCGGACGGGCCCCGACGCGCGACGGTACGGCATCGCCGCCAGGGGCACGGGGCGCTGCCCGGTATGCGGCCGCGCCGCGGGTCACGAGAACTCACGACGAACCGGCACGCACCCGGCACCCGGCGGATCATCCTGCGCAGCGTCCTGCGGCCAGCCAGCCCACGCGCCCCGCGGCTAGCCCACGCGCCCCGGGTCGTCCGCCGCGGCGGCGGGCAGCGCGGCGGCCGGCCGCTGCCAGCCCCGGGAACCGCGGGCGCGCAGCCAGGCCGTGGTCTCCTCCGGCGGCATCGCCGCCGCGACCAGCCAGCCCTGCACGGCGTCGCAGCCCAGGTCGCGCAGGCGCTCCCAGGTCTCGTCGTCCTCGACGCCCTCGGCGACGACGAGCAGGCCGAGGGAGTGCGCGAGGTCGACCGTGCAGCGCACGATCTCCGCGTCCTCGGTGTCGACGGCGAGCCGGGCCACGAAGGAACGGTCGATCTTCAGCTCGCTGACGGGCAGCCGCCGCAGGTGCACCAGCGAGGAGTAGCCGGTGCCGAAGTCGTCCAGCGACATCTTCACGCCGTGCCCGGTCAGGCCGTTGAGGGTGTCGGCGGCGCGCTGCGGGTCCTCCAGCAGGACGTGCTCGGTGATCTCCAGCTGGAGCGCGCCCGCCGGGACGCCGTGCCGGGCCAGCCGGGCGGCGACCGAGCCGGCGAAGCCGGGCGTGTGGACGTCGCGCGGGGAGACGTTGACCGCGACCGGGACGAACAGGCCCTGCGAGCGCCACCGGGCGACCTGCGCGAGCGCCGTCTCCAGCACGTACTCGGTGAGGTGGGGCATCAGCCCGGAGGACTCGGCGATCGCGATGAACTCGTCCGGCGGCACCTTGCCGCGCTCCGGGTGCACCCACCGCACCAGCGCCTCAAGACCCGCCACCTGGCCGTCGAAGCGGACCTTGGGCTGGTAGTGCAGCTCGACCTCGTGCGCGTCGAGCGCGCGGCGCAGGTCGCCGAGCAGTCCCAGCCGGTCGGGGGTGTTGGAGTCGCGCTTGGACTCGTAGACCTCGACGCCCGTGCGGTCCCGTTTCGCCTGGTACATCGCCACGTCCGCGCGGCGCAGCAGCCCTTCGGCGTCGAGCGCGTGGTCCGGGAAAACGGCGACCCCGGCGCTTGCCTCCAGCACGAGCGTGAGGCCGTCGAGGTCGAGGGGTGAGCTGAGGGCCGCCACGAGATTGCGGGCGACGCGGGTCGCGGACGTCGTGGAGTCGGCGACGGGCAGTAAGACGGCGAACTCGTCGCCGCCGAGCCTCGCGGCCTCCGCCCCGCGCGGCAGGGCGAGCCGCAGCCGGTCGGCGATCTGGAGGAGCAGCCGGTCGCCGGCGAGGTGGCCCAGGGTGTCGTTGACCGAACGGAAGCGGTCGAGGTCGATCAGCATGAGGGCGGCGCGGGCGCCGATGCGCTCGGCGTCGTCCAGCGCGGTCCAGGTGCGTTCCAGCAGCCACTGCCGGTTGGGCAGTCCGGTCAGCGGGTCGCGCAGTTGTTCCTCGGCCCGGGCGCGGGCGATCCACAGCGTGGAGTCGAGGGCGATCAGCGGGATGGCGAACAGCGGCAGCAGCACCGGCCGCGCGGCGGCGACGACGCACACGAGGGGGGCGATGCCGAGCAGCGCGACCGCGACCAGCCCCTGTCTGACCAGGGCCGTGCGCGCCACGGTGGGCAGTCCGCGGTGCGGGGCGTGCAGGTACCACAACAGCAGGCGGGTGACCGCGAGGTAGGCGACGGCGATCAGGATCACCTCGGGCACCGCGTAGAGCGTCCAGGTGTCCGGGGTCCAGGGGTGCTCGACGGACGGTACGGACCCGAAGGCGGCCGGCACGAGGGCGCCGGCGCCGATGCCGAGGATGTCCACCGAGCCGTGCAGCACGCCCTGCCGCCAGCGGCCCCGGCGGGCGATGCCGACCAGGACGACGACGGTGAGGCTGACCATGCCGGCCGGCACCCAGCCGTACAGCAGCAGGACGGCGAGGGTCAGGGCGGCGCCGGAGCCGGTGCCGCCCCACCAGCGGGAGCGGCCGAGCATGACGAGGTGGCCGACGATGATGCCGGTCAGCAGGGCCAGGGACCAGCCGACCCGGCCGGACGGGAAGAGGGCGTGGCCGCCGGCGAACGCGCGGTAGAAGCCGGCGCCGAGGACGAGCCCGGCCGTCGCGACGACCACCGCGGGCAGCGCCGGCCAGGACGACTGCCGGTCCTGGTCGGCGCCGGGCAGGGCCGAGGCGTGCCCGGCGGCCGGATAGGCGGTGCCGCGGCCGCCGGCCGCGGGGTGGTGGTGTCCGGCGACGTGTCCCCCGGCGGCGCCGTGCCCGGAAGGCCGTGCGGACCGGTGTCTCACCCGCCACGCGCTCGTCACGCGGCGCAGGCGCAGCCGTGAATCCGGGGCGGCGCTCTCGGTCGGTTCCATTCCCGTCCCTCTCACAGCCGGCGGTGCCCACGCCACGCGGCTCGACGCCCGACAACCATCAACGGTTCCGCGTTGGAAATCCCTGCCCCCGGCTCTGCGGCAGCACGGGGATGCCCCGACCGCAGCTGGGCACGGCAGGCGCACGTCTCAACAGTAGGCCGCTGAAGGCTTCCACGGGCAGCGGTCGTCGCCGGTTGCCCGAATGCGCCCCTGCCACCCTTATGCATCTGATATGCGCCGATCGGGTGGCCTTCAACCGCTACTCCTCGGCCGAAAGCGCGACGTCGGCGGCGGCCTGCGGCCCTTGCTCCAGCAGGACGTTCAAGCCGTCCTCGTTCAGAACCGGAACCTTGAGCTGCATCGCCTTGTCGTATTTCGATCCGGGGCTGTCACCCACAACGACGAACGACGTCTTCTTCGACACCGATCCGGTCACCTTGGCACCCCTGGCCTGCAGGGCGTCCTTGGCGCCGTCCCGCGTGAAGTGTTCGAGGGTGCCGGTGACGACGACGGTGAGCCCTTCGAGGGGGCGCGGGCCCTCGTCCTCCCCGGAGTGCTCCTCCTCCATGCGGACACCGGCGGCCTTCCACTTGCGGATGATCTCCTGGTGCCAGTCCTCGGCGAACCACTCCTTGAGGGCCTTTGCCACGATTTCGCCCACTCCGTCGACTGCGGTGAGCTCTGCTTCGCTGGCCTGTTCGATGCGGTCGATGGACCGGAACTCGCGGGCCAGCGCCTCCGCGGCGACCGGTCCGACGTGCCGGATGGACAGGCCGGTGAGAATCCGGGCGAGCGGGCGCTGCTTTGCGGCCGCGATGTTCTCCAGCATGGCGAGCGCGTTCTTCCGCGGCCCGCCCTCCTTGTTGGCGAAGACCCGGGCGACCTTCTCCTCACCGGTCTCCGGGTCGCGCTTGGGAAGACCGCTGTCCTGGTCCCGGACGTACGCCTTGATGGGCAGCAACTGCTCGACGGTGAGGTCGAACAGGTCGCCCTCGTCCTTCAGCGGCGGGTCCTCGGGCTCCAGCGGGGCGGTGAGGGCAGCGGCGGCGACGTAGCCGAAGGCCTCGATGTCCAGCGCCTTGCGGCTCGCGAGGTAGAACAGTCGCTCCCGCAACTGGGCCGGGCAGGTGCGGGCGTTGGGGCAGCGCAGGTCGACGTCGCCCTCCTTCATCGCCTTCAGCGGCGTACCGCACTCGGGGCACTCGGACGGCATCACGAACTCGCGCTCGCTGCCGTCGCGCAGGTCGGCCACCGGGCCGAGGATCTCCGGGATGACGTCACCGGCCTTGCGCAGCACCACCGTGTCGCCGATGAGCACGCCCTTGGCCTTGACGACGTCCTGGTTGTGCAGCGTGGCGAACTCGACCTCGGAGCCGGCCACCGTCACCGGCTCGACCTGGGCGTACGGCGTGACCCGGCCCGTGCGGCCCACGCCCACGCGGATGTTGAGCAGCTTGGTGTTGACCTCCTCCGGCGCGTACTTGTACGCGATCGCCCAGCGCGGCGCGCGGGAGGTGGAGCCGAGCCGGCCCTGGAGCGGGATCTGGTCGAGCTTGACGACGACGCCGTCGATCTCGTGCTCCACCGAGTGCCGGTTCTCGCCGTAGTACGCGATGAACTCCCGTACGCCGTCGAGGCCGTCGACCACCTTGTTGTGCCGGGAGGTGGGCAGGCCCCAGGTCTTCAGCAGGTCGTAGGCCTGGGAGAGGCGGGTCATGCCGTCGAGGCCCTCCAGGGCCCCGATGCCGTGCACGACCATGTGCAGCGGGCGGGTGGCGGTGACGCGCGGGTCCTTCTGGCGCAGCGAACCGGCCGCCGCGTTGCGCGGGTTGGCGAAGGGCTTGTCGCCGGCCTCGACGAGGCGGCGGTTGAGCTTCTCGAACTTCTCCATCGGGAAGTAGACCTCGCCGCGGATCTCCACGAGGCCGGGGACGCGGTCGCCCGTGAGGCGGTCCGGGATCTCCGCGATGGTCCGGACGTTGGGCGTGATGTCCTCGCCGGTGCGGCCGTCGCCGCGGGTGGCCGCGCGGGTGAGCCGGCCGTGCTCGTAGGTGAGGTTGACGGCGAGTCCGTCGACCTTGAGCTCGCACAGGAAGTGGTACTCCTGCTCGCCCAGTTCGCGGGCGATGCGGTCGGCCCAGGCGGCGAGCTCCTCGTCGTTGAACGTGTTGTCCAGCGACAGCATCCGCTGCCGGTGCTCGACCGCCGTGAACTCCGTCTCGTAGGACCCGGCGACCTTCTGCGTCGGCGAGTCCGGGGTGCGCAGCTCCGGGTACTGATCCTCCAGCGCCTCCAGGGACTTCAGGAGCCGGTCGAACTCGGCGTCGCTGACGACGGGAGCGTCCTTCACGTAGTACCGGAAGCGGTGCTCCTCGATCTGCTCAGCGAGCTGGGCGTGCTTCTCCCGCGCCTCGGCGGGCACCGCCGTGGTTTCCGCTTGCTTGTCGCCGGCCACCGTGTTGTCCTCCCGTTACTCAGGGTTGTCCGCGAGGGATCTCGCCGCCCGGGCGCAGTGGGCGAGAGCCCGGCGCGCGTACTCGGGGGACGCGCCCGCGAGTCCGCACGACGGCGTGACCGTGACCGCCTCCGCGAGAAGCCCCGGATGCAGCCCCAGCCTGCGCCACAGCGTCCTGACACCCATGACGCTACCGGCAGGGTCTGACAATGGGCCGTCCGTGCCCGGCACGACACCGGCGAAGAGCCGGGTGCCGCCTTCCACCGCCTCGCCGATGGTGTCGTCGTCACGCTCGGTGAGGAGCGCGAGGTCGAAGGAGACCGCCGCCGCGCCCGCCCGGCGCAGCAGGGCGAACGGGACGTCCGGCGCGCACGAGTGGACGACGACCGGCCCGCCGTCCTGGACGGCGACGACGTCGCGCAGCGTGGCCTCGACGGTCTGCCGGTCCACGGCCCGGTGGGTCCGGTAGCCGCTGGCCGACCTCACCCGGCCCTGCAGGACGGCGGTGAGGGAGGGCTCGTCCAGCTGGAGCACGAGCCGCGCGCCGGGCACGCGGCGGCGCAGCTCGGCGAGGTGCAGGCGCAGGCCCTCGGCGAGGGACGCGGCGAGGTCGCGGGTGGCGCCGGGGTCGGAGAGGGCGGCCTCGCCGTTCCTCAGCTCCAGGCCGGCGGCGAGCGTCCACGGCCCGACGGCCTGCACCTTCAGCGGGCCCTCGTAGCCCTGGGTGAACTCCTCCAGGGCGTCGAGGTCCTCCACGAGCCAGGCCCTCGCCCGCTTGGTGTCCCGTCCCGGCCGGTCCCCCAGCCGCCAGCCGCTGGGTTCCACGCGCGCGTACAGCTCGACGAGCATCCCGGCGGTCCGCCCGACCATGTCGGCGCCGGGCCCCCTGGCGGGCAGCTCGGGCAGGAACGGGAAGTCCTCGAAGGTCCCCGTCACGGTCTTGACGGCCTCGCGGACGTCACCGCCGGGCATGGAGCCGATACCGGTGGCCCCACCGAAGTGCGTGTTGTCGCTCGTGTCGCTCACGGTGGAAGCCTACGGTTCGCCGCGCCGGGCGGTCGGAGGTGCCCGGTCCTCCCGGCCGGCCGGACGTCCGGGCCCGGCCGGCGGGACGTCAGCGGCCCGGCCGCACCGTCAGGTCGTTGACCTCCGCGTCCCTGGGGAGGTCCAGTGCCATGACGATCGTCGTCGCGACCGACTCGGGGTCGATCCACTTCGACGCGTCGTACTCCTTGCCCTCCTGCTGGTGCACCCTCGCCTGCATCGGGCCGGCCGTGCGCCCGGGGTAGACCGACGTGACCCGGACGCCGTTCGGGTGCTCCTCGTGCCGCAGCGAGTCCGCCAGCGCCTTCAGCCCGTGCTTGGACGCCGCGTACGCGGACCAGTCCGCGTGGGCGTTCAGTCCCGCTCCCGAGTTCACGAACACGACGTGTCCGCGCGAGGTCCGCAGCTGGGGCAGGAACAGCCGGGTCAGCTCGGCGGGCGCGACGAGGTTGACGTTGAGCTGGTGCCGCCACGTCTTGGGGGTCAGCTCGCCGACCGGCCCGAGGTCGACCACGCCCGCGATGTGCAGCAGCGTGTCCACCCGTTCCGGCAGTGTCTGGTGGGAGAGCGCCCAGCTCAGCCTGTCCGGGTCCGCCAGGTCGCCGACCAGGGTGCGCGCCCCGGGAAACTCCGCGGCCAGTTCCTTCGCCCGGCCCGCGTCACGCGCGTGCAGCACGAGTTCGTCCCCGCGCGCGTGCAGCCGGCGGGCGACGGCCGCGCCGATGCCGGACCCGGCCCCGGTGATCACATGTGTAGCCATGCCCGCCATGCTCGCACCACCGGCGCTCAGGCCACGCCCCGGCTCTCCTCCAGGTAGGCCAGCGCCCCGACCGGCTCCTCGGCGAAGAACACCAGCTCGGTCAGGGGGCGGGGCAGGAAGCCCTCGTCCTCCATGCGCCGGAACTGTTCCTTCAGGCCGTCGTAGAAGCCCGCCGTGTTGAGCAGCACGACCGGCTTGTCGGTGTGGCCGTGCTTCTTCAGCTCCAGGATCTCGGTGGCCTCGTCGAGGGTGCCCGTGCCGCCCACCATGATCACGACGGCGTCGGCCTTCTCCAGCAGCAGCCGCTTGCGCTCGGCGAGGTCCTTGGCGATCACCATCTCGTCGACGCCGGGGCGTGCCTTGGCCGCCAGGAACTCCACGGAGACGCCGGTGAGACGGCCGCCGGCCTCCTGCACGCCGTCCGCGACGACCTTCATCAGGCCCACGTCGGAACCGCCCCACACCAGCGTGTGGCCGCCCTTGCCGAGCAGCTCCGCGAACTCCCGCGCGGGGCGCGTGTAACGGTCGTCGAGGTCGGCGGCGGAGAGGAAGACGCAGATGTTCATGGCGCCACCGTACGCGCCGCCCGGGACGCGGCCGTCACGCGCAGCTTCGACTGCCGGTGCGGCAGGTCCTCCCAGTCGTCCATGAACCGGGCGGTCAGGCCGTGCCGGGCGGCGAGGTCCACCAGGGTCTCGGTGCGGTAGTAGAAGTCCTCGTGCAGCACCTGGTGCTCCTCGCCCTCCGTGCGGTCGAAGGTGAAGTCGAAGAAGCCGCCGGGCGCGAGGATCCGGCCGACGTGCGCGAAACACTCCTCGATGACGTGCCGGGGCGAGTGCGAGAAGACGCTGTGCGCGTGGACGACGTCGAAGTGCCCCTCGGGCAGGAACGCGAAGGTGAGGTCGTCGGCGAGCGTCAGGTGCGGCAGCTTGGCCTGCAGCCCCTCCCGTACGAGGGTGTCCTGGGCGGCGAGCAGGATGGCCGGGGAGATGTCGATGCCGTAGTAGTTGCCGCTGTCCAGGTGGTCGATGAACAGCCGCCCGGCCCGCAGGTTGCCGCAGCCGATGTCGAGCATCCGGTGCTGCGGCTTCAGCCCGTGCCGCAGCAGGTAGTCGAACTGCATGCGGCCGATGCGTTCCCAGGACTCGGCCGACGGGTTGTGGCCGACGGCGGCCCTGGGGTCGCGGGCGGCGTCCGAGGCCATGACGGCCCGGTAGTACGCGATGTGGTCGCGGTGCCTGAGCCGCAGCCACGTGTCGCGTGCCATGCGCCGGACGTGGGCGGGGACCCTGTCCGGGTGGGACAGGGCGTACCGCACCTGATGGGCGAGGCTGCTGCGGTTCCTGGCCGGTCGGGTGGTCGCCATGGGGCCTCCTGCGGGAAGAACTCCGCTTCAGGGTGCGCTGTGCGGAAGGACTCGGCTACCCAAGGAGGGACGATCGTGACCGAAGGACACCGGATCACCGTCGAGAAGAGCGACCGGCACGTGCGCGTGGTGCACGGCGGCCAGGTCCTCGCGGAGAGCGACGAGGCGCTGGTCCTGCGGGAGACGGGCTGCCCGGACCGCTACTACCTGCCGCCCGTGGACGTCCGGCTCGACCTGCTGACGCCGTCCCGCACGCACACGTACTGCCCCTTCAAGGGCACCGCGTCCTACTGGTCCCTGCCGGACGCGGCGGACCTCGTGTGGGCGTACCCGGACCCGAAGCCGGCCGTGGCCCCGATCAAGGACCACCTGTGCTTCTACGAGGTGGAGGTGGGCTGACCGTCGCGGTGTCGTGAGGGGTGAAGCGCCCGCCGTAGGGCAGTCTGCACAGGCATGGACAAGAAGACGCTTTCCAAGGACGGCACGTCCATCGCGTACCGGCGCACCGGCCAGGGGCCCGCGGTGATCCTCGTGAGCGGTGCGATGTCGACGGGCGCCACGGTGGCACCGCTGGCCGGACCGCTCTCGCGGCACTTCACCGTCGTCGTCCACGACCGCAGGGGCCGCGGCGAGAGCGGCGACACGCAGCCGTACGAGGTGCGCCGCGAGGTGGAGGACCTGGCGGCGCTGATCGACGAGGTGGGCGGGGAGGCATCGCTGTACGGCGTCTCGTCGGGCGGCGCGCTCGTCCTGGAGGCGGCGGCGAGCGGACTGCCGGTGCGCCGGGTCGCCGTCTACGAGGTGCCGTACGCCATGGACGAGGACGCCGTGCGGCAGCGGCGGGAGTACACCGCGCGGCTGACCGAGGCGCTGGGGCAGGGCAGGCCCGGGGACGCGGTGGAGCACTTCCTGCGGCTGACGGGGCTCGCCGAGGAGATGATCCAGGGCGCGCGGCAGTCCCCGATGTGGGCCGCCATGGAGTCGATCGCGCCGAGCCTCGCCTACGACGACGCCTGCATGGGCGACGGCCGGGTCCCCCGCGACAAGCTGGCCTCGCTCACCCTGCCGGTGCTGTCGCTGGCGGGCGGGGCGAGCCCGGCGTGGATGCGGGAGGCGGCCAAGGAGATCGCCGGGGCCGCCGCGCGGGGCACGTACCGCTCCCTGGAGGACCAGACCCACGTGGTCGATCCGAACGTGCTGGCGCCGGTGCTGGCGGAGTTCTTCGCGGACTGACCGCCCGGCCGGCGGGGTCGCCTCGGCGGAGGGCCGGCACCCGTGCCGTAAGCCCGTAGGTGCCGCTCAGGCGACGCCCGCCGCCGTCGCCCGTACCGTCGACGCGATCGTCGCCGAGCCCACCACGCGCGTGCCGTCGTACAGGACGATCGCCTGGCCGGGCGCGACGCCGCGGACCGGCTCGGCGAAGCGCACCTTCAGCCCGCCGTCGGACGGCTCGGCGGTCACCTCGGTCTCGTCGCCGTGCGCGCGGAGCTGGGCCGTGTAGGTGCCGGGGCCGGTCGGGGCGGCTCCGCACCAGCGGGGCTTGATCGCGGTGAGCGCGGTGACGTCGAGCGCGGACGCGGGACCGACGGTGACCGTGTTGTCGACGGGCGAGATGTCCAGGACGTAGCGCGGCTTGCCGTCGGGGGCCGGGGTGCCGATGCGCAGGCCCTTGCGCTGGCCGATGGTGAAGCCGTACGCGCCCTCGTGCGTGCCCAGCTTGGCGCCGGACTCGTCGACGATGTCGCCCTCGGCCTTGCCGAGCCGGTTCGCGAGGAACCCCTGGGTGTCGCCGTCGGCGATGAAGCAGATGTCGTGCGAGTCGGGCTTCTTGGCGACGGCGAGGCCGCGCCGCTCGGCCTCCGCGCGGATCTCGTCCTTGGTGGTGACCGTGTCGCCGAGCGGGAACATGGCGTGCGCGAGCTGCCGGTCGTCCAGCACGCCCAGCACGTACGACTGGTCCTTGGCCATGTCGGAGGCGCGGTGCAGCTCGCGCGTGCCGTCCTCGTTCACGACGACCTTGGCGTAGTGACCGGTGCAGACCGCGTCGAAGCCCAGCGCCAGCGCCTTGTCCAGCAGGGCGGCGAACTTGATCTTCTCGTTGCAGCGCAGGCACGGGTTCGGGGTGCGGCCGGCCTCGTACTCGGCGACGAAGTCCTCGACGACGTCCTCGCGGAAGCGGTCGGCGAGGTCCCACACGTAGAACGGGATGCCGATGACGTCGGCGGCGCGGCGGGCGTCGCGCGAGTCCTCGATGGTGCAGCAGCCGCGCGCGCCCGTGCGGAACGACTGGGGGTTCGCCGAGAGGGCGAGGTGGACGCCGGTGACGTCGTGGCCCGCCTCGGCCGCGCGTGCCGCGGCGACGGCTGAGTCGACGCCGCCGGACATGGCGGCGAGGACGCGGAGGGGTCGGGTGCGCTGCGGGGTGTCAGTCATAGCCCCTCCAGGGTACGGGGGCCCGGGAACCTGGACTCCCGGGTATCCGTTCACGATCACATGGGGGAGAGACGAGCATCCAAGGACACCGACCGGCGCATGGGGCGGCGGGCGCTGATCGTCGGCGGTGCGGCGGCCGCCGTCGGCACGGCGGCGCTGGCGCGCGACGAGCTGGCCCGGCTGTGGTGGCGGACACCGGGCGTGGAGAAGCCGCGCGAGGCGGGCGAGGTGGACTTCCGGGGTGCGCGCTGGGTGGCGGCGTCGGACGCGAACTGGCGCCGCGCGGACCGGCCCGACGACTACGGCATCGACATGGTGGTCGTCCATGTCACGCAGGGCAGCTTCGACAGCGCGGTGAGGGCGTTCCAGGACCCGGGGCACCGGGCGGCCACGCACTACATCGTCGGCCAGGACGGCCACATCGCGCAGATGATCCGCGAGCTGGACGTGGCGTACCACGCGGGCAACCGCGCCTACAACGAACGCAGTGTCGGCATCGAGCACGAGGGTTTCGTGGACCGGCCGCAGGACTTCACGGACGAGATGTACGAGGCGTCGGCCCGCCTCACTGCCCGGATCTGCGCCCGGTACGAGATACCCGTGGACCGCGAGCACATCATCGGCCACGTGGAGGTGCCGGGCACCGACCACACGGACCCGGGCCCGCACTGGGACTGGGACCGCTACCTGAAGCTCGTCCGGCGGGCACGGACCGCCGTGGCGTGAGCCGGCCGGGGGCGGCGGCGAGGAGGGCGCGGGCGAGCCCTGACGGGGCATCCGTCCCGCCGCTCATCCTGAGCGCCCCGCCACTCACCCTGAGGCGGCCCGGCCCGCCGCTCCGCTACGTCAGCCCCGCCGCCCGTGCCCGCTCCACCGCCGGTCCGATGGCTTTGGCGAGCGCCTCGACGTCGGCCTGCGTGGAGGTGTGGCCGAGGGAGAAGCGCAGGGTGCCGCGGGCCAGTTCCGGGTCGGTGCCGGTGGCGAGCAGGACGTGGCTGGGCTGGGCGACACCCGCGGTGCAGGCGGAGCCCGTGGAGCACTCGATGCCCTGGGCGTCGAGCAGCAGGAGCAGCGAGTCGCCCTCGCAGCCGGGGAAGGTGAAGTGCGCGTTGGCCGGGAGGCGGTCCTCCGGGTCCCCGCCCAGGATCGCGTCGGGCACGGCGGCCCGGACCGCGGCCACCAGGGCGTCGCGCAGGGCGCCGATCTCGCGGGCGAACCACTCGCGCTGCTCGGCGGCGAGCCGTCCGGCGACCGCGAACGAGGCGACGGCGGGCACGTCGAGGGTGCCGGAGCGCACGTGCCGCTCCTGGCCGCCGCCGTGCAGCACGGGCACGGGCGTGTACTCACGGCCGAGCACCAGGGCGCCGATGCCGTACGGGCCGCCGATCTTGTGCCCGGACACCGTCATCGCGGCGAGCCCGGAGGCGGCGAAGTCGACGGGCAGCTGACCGAAGGCCTGCACCGCGTCGGCGTGCAGCGGGACGCCGAACTCGCTGGCGGCGTCGGCGAGTTCACGGACCGGCATGATCGTGCCGATCTCGTTGTTGGCCCACATCACGGTGGCGAGGGCGACGTCGTCGGGGTCGCGGGCGATGGCCTCGCGCAGCGCGTCGGGGTGGACGCGGCCGTAGGAGTCGACGGGCAGGTACTCGACGGTGGCGCCCTCGTGTTCGCCGAGCCAGTGCACGGCGTCGAGGACGGCGTGGTGCTCGACGGGGCTCGCGAGGACGCGGGTGCGGGCCGGGTCGGCGTCGCGGCGGGCCCAGTACAGGCCCTTGACCGCGAGGTTGTCGGCCTCGGTGCCGCCGGAGGTGAGCACGATCTCGCTGGGGCGGGCGCCGAGGGCCTCGGCGAGGGTTTCCCTGGCCTCCTCTACGGTGCGCCGCGCGCGGCGGCCCGCCGCGTGCAGCGAGGAGGCGTTGCCGGTGACGCCGAGGTGTGCGGTGAGTGCCTCGACCGCCTCGGGCAGCATCGGGGTGGTCGCGGCGTGGTCGAGGTAAGCCATGGTGAGCCCGATTCTACGGGGCTGCTCCGCGCGCCCTTCCGGCCCTGCCCCGCCCGCCCCCCCCGTGCCGCCCCGCGGTCCTCGCGGCCGGGGCCCGCAAGCTCCCGGTGACGGGCTCAGAAGCTCCAGGAGATGGTGTGGTCGGCCTGCATGAACGCCGCCAGGACGACGAGGTCGGCGACGCCGAGTCCGAGGCCGAGGAAGGCCCGGCCGCGACGGGCGGTGCCGCGCCGCAGGGCGACGCCGGCCAGCGCGATGGCGATCGGCCCGAGGAACACGTTGAGGACGAGCAGACCGAGCAGGCCGAGGACGAAGGACGCGACGGCCATGCCGTCGGTGTCGCGGATGCCGGTGCGGTGCGTGGCCGGTGCGGTCAGGTGCATGGCGGGTCAGCTCCCGAGGGTCGGTTCGGGGTCGGACGTGCGGGTCAGCCGGCGGAGGTGCCGCGGCGGCGGGCGTGGCGCTCACGGAGGGCGAAGACGCCCAGCCACGCGGCGATCACGACGGCGGCGACGAGGGTGAAGGACAGGGGCGCGTGGGCGACGGTGCCCAGCACGACGCCGAGCAGCAGGAGCGCTGCGACCAGGAACAGCATGGAATTTCCCCCTACGGTCGGGTGAACAACATGCAGTTACACTTGTTCACTGACTTCCCAGTCTAACGCGGCCCATGACTTTCCCCTTGCGGAGAACGGTTGTTAACTGCATGTCATGAGTCACACCCTCGGCGTCCGGCAGGCCCGGAAGCAGAAGACCCGGCAGGCGCTGCTGGACGCGGCGTTGGGGCTGCTGGAGGAGCAGAGCCTGAGCAGCCTGGGGCTGCGCGAGGTCACGCGGGCCGTCGGCGTCGCCCCGACCGCCTTCTACCGGCACTTCCGCTGCACGGCGGACCTGGGCGTGGCGCTGGTCGAGGAGGCCCTGGGCAGTCTGCACCCGATGATCCGGACGACGGTGGCCACGACGGGCGACAGCGACGAACGCATCGACCGCGCCGTCGGGTTGATCGCCGGCCACGTGGCCGCGCACCCGGCGCACGTCCGGTTCGTCGCGCGCGAGCGGCACGGCGGCGTACAGCCGGTGCGGGAGGCCATCCGGGCCCAACTGGCGCGGTTCGCCGGGGAGGTGAAGGCCGAGCTGGCCAAGGACCCGGTGTCGGCGGGCTGGAACGACGACGACCTGCTGATGCTCGCGCACCTCTACGTCGACCAGATGCTCGTCACGGCGTCACTGTTCCTGGAGGCGCTGGAGGCCCCGGCCCCGGAACGCGAGCGCGTCAGACGGCTCGCCGCCCGCCAGTTGAGACTGATCAGCCTCGGGCGGCGGCACTGGCTGGACTGACGCCCACTGCCCGGCCGGCGGCAGCGGGACGAACGCACCGGCCGAGCCGCACCCGCCGCGCGGCACGCGGCACGCGTACGGCCACGCCCGCCGAGCCGGCACACACACGCGGCACGCGTACGGCCACGCCGACCGCGCCGCCCGGCCGACCACGCCGATGCCTGCGTCACACCGGCAGAGCCGCCGCTCCCCCGCGCCTCCTCAGCCGAGCCGGACCCGCGCGAGCTGGCGGGACTGGGCCACCAGCCGGTCGGCGCCGTCCCAGACCTCGGCGTCCTCCTCCAGGAAGCCGCCGGCGAGGTTGCGCGTGGTGATCGCCACCCGCAGCGGGCCCGGCGCCGGGCGGCACCGCACGTGCACGGTCAGCTCGACCGTGGGCACCCAGCCGGACAGTCCGAGCTCGAAGGCGGTGGGCGGCAGCGCGTCGACCGCGAGGAGCAGCGAGAAGGGGTCGGCGTCCCGGCCGTCCTTGAGGCCGAACCAGGCGCGCATCTCGCCCTTGCCGGACGGCTGCCCGAGCGCCCAGCCGAGGGTGGCCGGGTCCAGCTTGATCATCAGCCGGTCGGCGATGGCCGAGCTGCCGGGCACGGGCGCCGGTCCGTCCTCGGGTCCGAAGCACTGGTCCATCGGCGGGATCGCGGGCGGCAGCGCCGAGGTGCGGACGTCGTCGGGGAGTGCGTCGAGGTCGCCGTAGGAGGCGAGGACGCGGATCCGCTCGACCTCGTTGCCCTCGTCGTCGTACTGGAACAGCGAGGCCTGGCCGGTGGAGAGGGTGCGGCCGGTGCGGACGGTCTCGGTGCGCACGACCGCCGGGCCAGGCCGGGAGGCGGTGAGGTAGTGCGCGGAGACGGTGAACGGGTCGGGATGCGGCAGCGCGTCCGAGAGGGCGCGGCCCAGTACGGCCAGCAGGTAGCCGCCGTTGACGGCGTTGATGATCGTCCAGCCGGCGGACAGGTCGATGTCGTAGACGCCTTCCGCGCGCCGGGTGACGGCGGTGTCGCGGTCGAACTCGCTGCTGCCGATGGTCGCCTGGGATGCCTGAGCCATGGCGGTACGGTACAACAAGTAACTACTGAGCGGTAGCTTTCTGTATGTCGGCCGTGTGAACGCCGGTGGTCAGGTGAACGACGAGGCCCCGCGGTCCTCCTCGCTCACCGTCGACCTGCGGTTCCAGGCGCGCGGCGCCCGCCAGTGGTAGCGCATCGCGAGCAGCCGCAGCACGAAGGCCGTGACGACCGCGAGGCCGCTGGTGACCGGCGTGAGCACGTCGTGGCGGATGCACAGCGCGACCATCGTGGCGCCCACGATCGCCGGGACCGCGTACAGGTCACGGTCCCAGCGCAGCAGGGACGGCACCTCGTTGGCGAGGACGTCCCGCAGCACGCCGCCGCCCACCGCGGTGGCGAGGCCGAGGCAGGCGGAGGCGGTCAGGCCGAGCCCGTACTCGTACGCCTTCGTCGTCCCGGCGACGCAGAACAGGCCGAGGCCCGCCGCGTCGAAGACGTTCACCCCGGCCTGGATGCGCTCGACCTGGGGGTGCAGGAAGAAGACCAGCGCGGCGGCGAGCAGCGGGGTGAGGAAGTAGCCGAGGTCGGTGAAGGCGGCGGGCGGCACGGCCCCGATGATCAGGTCGCGGAACAGCCCGCCGCCCAGCGCGGTGACCTCGGCGAGGACGGCGATGCCGAACACGTCGAAGTTCTTCCGGACGGCCAGCAGGGCGCCGGAGATCGCGAAGACGAAGATGCCGATCAGGTCGAGCGTGTGCTGGACGGACGGGCTGAACAGTTGCTGAAGCACCCTGCCATTCTCACCCGACAGCGAGCCCCCGCCTTACATTGCAAGGCGGGGGCTCGGTCAGGCTTACTTCTCGGTGGAGTCCTCGGAGGAGGCGTCCTTGGCGGGAGCGTCCTTGGAAACGGCGTCCTCGGGCGAGCTGTCCGCGGAGGCGGTGTCCCTGGTTGCCTCGGCCACCGCAGCCGACGTCTCCGCCGACTCCTCCAGCACCGCCTCGCCGACCAGCTCGCCGGCCTCCTTCGCGGCCGACAGCAGGACCGTGTCCTGGGGCGCCTGGTCCGCGAAGTTCTCCGGGTGGTGGCAGGCGACGCGCTGTCCGGGCCGCAGCTCCAGCAGCGGCGGCTCGGTCGTACGGCAGATCTCCGTCGCCTTCCAGCACCGGGTGTGGAAGCGGCAGCCGCTCGGCGGGGCGATCGGCGAGGGCACGTCGCCCTTGAGCAGGATGCGCTCGCTCTTGGCGGCCCTGCGCCGCGGGTCCGGGATCGGCACCGCCGACATCAGCGCCTTCGTGTACGGGTGCATCGGCGCCCTGTACAGCGAGTCGCGGTCGGCCAGCTCGACGATCTTGCCGAGGTACATCACCGCGATACGGTCCGAGACGTGCCGGACGACGGAGAGGTCGTGCGCGATGATCACGTACGTCAGGCCGAGCTCCTGCTGGAGGTCGTCCAGCAGGTTCACCACCTGCGCCTGGATCGACACGTCCAGCGCCGACACCGGCTCGTCCGCCACGACCAGCTTCGGGTTGAGCGCCAGGGCGCGGGCGATGCCGATGCGCTGGCGCTGGCCGCCGGAGAACTCGTGCGGATAGCGGTTGTAGTGCTCGGGGTTGAGCCCCACGACCGACAGCAGCCGCTGCACTTCCTTCTTGATGCCGCCCTCGGGCTCGACGCCCTGGAGCTTGAAGGGAGCGCCGACGATCGTGCCGATGGTGTGCCGGGGGTTCAGCGACGAGTACGGGTCCTGGAAGATCATCTGCACGTCGCGGCGCAGCGGGCGCATCCCGCTCACACCGAGGTGCGTGATGTCCTTGCCCTCGAACTCCACCGTGCCGGCGGTCGGTTCGAGCAGCCGGGTGATGAGCCGGCCCATCGTCGACTTGCCGCAGCCCGACTCGCCCACGACGCCCAGGGTCTCGCCCGAGCGGACCTCGAAGTCGATGCCGTCGACCGCGCGCACCGCGCCGACCTGCCGCTGGAGCAGGCCCTTGCGGATCGGGAAGTGCTTCTTCAGGCCGGTCACCCTCAGCAGGACCTCGCCGGGGGCGGCGTCCTTGGTGAGCGTCGCACCGTCGCTCTTGGCGGGAGTGGTCACCACTGTGTCCTCGGAGTTCTCGCTCACAGCTTCGGCGCAATCTCTTCGGTCCAGATACGCTCCCGCTGCTCCGTGCTCATGTGGCAGGCGGCCCAGTGCCGGCTGCCGACCTCGGCCAGCTCGGGACGGACCGTGCGGGTGACGTCGTCCTTCGGGACGTCCGCGTAGGGACACCGCGGGTTGAAGGCGCAGCCCGACGGGATGTTGATCAGCGAGGGCGGGGAGCCCTTGACCGGGATGAGCCGGTCCTGCTGCTCGCGGTCCAGGCGCGGCATCGAGCCGAGCAGCCCCCAGGTGTAGGGGTGGCGCGGCTCGTAGAAGACCTTCTCGGCGGGCCCGCGCTCGACGCAGCGGCCGCCGTACATCACCAGGATGTCGTCGGCCAGTTCGGCGACGACGCCCAGGTCGTGGGTGATGACGATGACCGCGGAGCCGAACTCCTTCTGCAGATCGCGGATCAGGTCGAGGATCTGCGCCTGGACGGTGACGTCCAGGGCGGTGGTCGGCTCGTCCGCGATGAGCAGTTCGGGGTTGTTCACCAGCGACATGGCGATCATCGCGCGCTGGCGCATGCCGCCGGAGAACTCGTGCGGGTAGCTGTCGACGCGCTTGTCCGGCTGCGGGATGCCGACCCGGTCGAGCATCTCGACGGCACGCCGCTTGGCGGTCTTCTTGTCGACGTCGTGGTGGATGCGGTACGCCTCCACGATCTGCGCGCCGATCGTGTAGTACGGGTGCAGCGCGGACAGCGGGTCCTGGAAGATCATCGCCATCTCGCGGCCGCGCAGCCGTCGCACGTAGTCCGGGTCGGCGGACAGCAGTTCGGTGCCGTCCAGCCAGATCTCCCCGGAGATCTGCGCCTTGCGCTTGCCGTACTGGCCGGCGGTGTGCAGGCCCATGATGCCGAGCGAGGTCACCGACTTGCCGGAGCCGGACTCGCCCACGATGCCGAGGGTCTTGCCCTTCTCCAGCTGGAAGCTGAGCCCGTCGACGGACTTGACCAGGCCGTCGTCCGTCGGGAAGTGCACCTTGAGGTCGCGCACCTCCAGGAAGGCGCCGGGCGCCCGCGAGGTGCCGGTGGGCTCGCCCACGGCCGCTCCGGTCTTGCTGAGTCCGGTCATGAGAGCCTCACTCGGGGGTCGATCACGGCGTACAGGATGTCCACCACGAGGTTGGCGATGAGCACGGCGAGGGACGTGATCAGGGTGACGCCCAGGATGAAGGGCAGGTCCTGGTTCTTGATCGCGTCCAGCACCTTCTGGCCGAGGCCGGGGAGGCTGAACGTGGTCTCGGTCAGGATCGCCCCGCCCATGAGGGCACCGATGTCCATGCCGAGCATGGTGAGGATCGGCGTCATCGTCGAGCGCATCGCGTGCTTGCGGATCACGACCTGCTCGCGCAGGCCCTTGGCACGGGCCGTGCGGATGTAGTCCTCGCCGAGGATCTCCAGCATGGTGGCGCGGGTGATACGGGCGTACATCGCCGCGTACAGGAACGCCAGGGTGACCCACGGCAGGATCATGCCGCCGAGCCAGCCGGTGAGGCTGTCCTCCAGCGGCACGTACTCGCCGTCGATCCAGCCCAGTCCGTAGGAGAAGATCGCCAGGCTGAGCAGACCGGTGAAGTAGATGGGGAGGGAGACGCCCGCCAGGGCAACGACCATCGCGCTGCGGTCCCACACGCTGCCCCGCTTGAGCGCGGAGAGCACGCCGGCCGCGACGCCCATGAGCAGCCACAGCAGGGCGGCGCCGAGCGCGAGTCCCAGGGTCACCGGGAAGCGGTCGGTCAGCACCGGCCAGACGGCCTGTTCACTGCGGAAGGAGTACCCGAAGCAGGGCGCGGCGCACTGGGTGACGTCGCCGCCGGCCGCGTAGGTGCGGCCCACGAAGATGCCCTTGAAGAACTCCCAGACCTGGACGTAGACCGGGTCGCTCAGGCCCAGCTTCTGCCGCACCGCCTCGACGGCGGCCGGGTCGGCCTGCTTGCCCACGAAGCTCGTGGCCAGGTCGACTCCCGCCCACTTGGGGACGAGGAAGAAGATGCTGAAGACCACCAGGATGATGACGACCAGCATCACTGCGGCGGCGAACAGCCGCCTGATGAGGTAAGCGAGCACAGCTCTCGGCCCGGCGGCGGACCGGGGCCACCGGAGGTCCTCCGGTGGCCCGCGGTCACACCGCCCCGGCCTTCACCTGCCTTTCGTGCCGTATGGCGGGTGTGCCGGCCGGGTTACTTCTTGACGCCCAGGTTCACGAAGTCGTACTGGCCGTTGTAGGCATCGGTCGTGTACACGTTCGCGAGCTCGGACGAGCGCCAGTTGATGAACTTCTCGAACACGAAGGGCAGGTAGTACGCGCCCTCCATGACCTTGTGGTTGATCTCCGTGGCGATTTGGGCCTTCTTCGCCTCGTCGAGCTCCGTAACGTAGTCGTCGAAGAGACCGTCGATCGTCTTGTCCTTGATCAGGGCGTAGTTGTTGTTGCCGCTTTCAAGGATGTACTTGCTGCTCCACAGCGGCAGACCGAAGCCCTGCACCGTGGCGAAGTCCGGGCCCCAGCCCATGACGATGATGCCGTAGCCCTTCTTCTTCACGTTCGAGGGGCTGCCGATGATGCCGGAGGTCTGCGAGCCGTCGTACTGGTCGATCTCGGCCTGGATGCCGACCTTCTTCAGCGACGCCTGCATCGACTCCGCGGTGGCCACCTCGACCGGCTTGTTGTTGCGGACCGCGATGCGGGTCTTGAAGCCGTTGGGCTGACCGCAGGCCTTCAGCTCTTCCTTGGCCTTGGCGATGTTGCCCTTCTTGTTGGCACCGGCCATCTCGTACGGGTCGTACTTCTGGCCCTCGGAGCCCGGCACCGACGGGGGCAGCATGTTGGTGCCGATGTCACCGCCGGCGATGGGGCCGCCGCGCGCGTTCTGCAGCGAGACGTGGTCGGCGCCGTACAGCACGGCCTTGCGGCAGTGGATGTTGTCGAACGGCTTCACGCTCTGCGGGAAGACCGCGTAGCGGATGTAGCCGGTGACCGGGTTGTCCAGGTTCTCCTTGTGCTGCTTCAGGGCGGTGGTGCGGCCCTGCGGAGACATGCCGGTCTGGTTGATGTCCAGGTGGTAGTCGCCGTTGATGAGGCGCTGGTCCATGTCGTTGGCGTTGGTGAAGAACCGGACGCTGATCTTGTCCGGCAGCGCCTTGCGGATCGGGTCCGAGTCCTTCTTCCACTCCGCGTTGCGGACGAGGGTGAGGGACTTGCCCGGGGAGTACGACTGGAACTTGTACGGGCCGCTGGAGAACGGCTTCAGGCCGTACTTCGACTTGGTGTCCTTGTCCTGGCGGACCGGGGACGCCGACGGCATCGCGAGCATCTCGGGGAAGTCGCTGTTGGCCGAGGGGAGCTTGAAGACGATGGTCTTCTCGTCCGGCGTCTCGATGGCCTTCAGGCCGAGCTTGTCGGCGGACTTGTCCTTGTACGGGCCCGGGTACTCGCCCTTCGGGTCCAGGATGTCCTTCAGGTAGACCGGACCGCCGGACAGCACGTCCTGCGCCCACTGGCGCTCGATGCCGTACTTCACGTCCTGGGACGTGATCGGCTTGCCGTCCTCCCAGGTGATGCCGTCGCGCAGGGTGAACGTGTAGGTCTTGCCGTCGTCCGAGACCTTGCCCGCGTCGGTGGCCAGGTCCGGCGTCAGCTCGGCGCCCGTCTTGCCCGGCTCGGTCTTGAAGCTGAGCAGCTGGCGGCTGTAGTAGCGCATGAAGTTCCAGGCGAAGCCGTAGTAGCCGCGCGTGGTGTCCCACGAGTCGGCGTCCTGGGCGCCCGCGAACTTCAGCTCGCCACCCTTCGTGGTGGACGCGTTGGCCAGCTTGTTGTTGGCCGCGTCGAAGCCGGCCGCCTTCGTGCCGTCGCCGTCGCTGTCGTCGCCGCCGCCGCACGCTGCCGTGGCCAGCAGCGCGGCGACCACGGCGGCAGCGGCCATGGCCTGCTTGCGCCGCCCTGAGGTGCGTTGGGTAGTCACGATCTCGGATCCTCCGGTTTTGATGAGAGGTCCCGTGCCAGATGCCACGGGTCGCTTGGGGTACGGCAGTTCAGCGGGAGCCCTTCGGGTCGAGCGCGTCACGCACGCCGTCGCCGAAGAGGTTGAAGGCAAGAACGGTGATGAAGATCGCCACGCCCGGGATCACCATGTACATGGGGTCCGAGTCGTAGTAGTCGATCGCGCTCGAGAGCATCTGGCCCCAGGAGGCCGTGGGCGGCTTGACGCCCACGCCCAGGAAGCTGAGTGCCGCTTCGGTGAGGATGTTGGTCGGGATCATCATCGTCGTGTAGACGATGATCGGCGCGACGAGATTCGGCAGCAGTTCCTTGAAGAGGATGTAGAACCGCCCCGCGCCCAGCGATCGGGCCGCCTCGACGTACTCCCGTTCGCGCAGGGAGAGCGTCTGGCCGCGCACCACGCGTCCGATGTAGGGCCAGCCGAAGAAGCCGATGACGAGGATCATCACGAACAGGCGGACGCCCGTACCGGTCAGTCCCAGCATCTCGTTCGGCATGACGGAGACCAGCGCGATGATGAACAGCAGCTGCGGGAAGGCCAGCAGACCGTCCATCACACGGCTGATCGCGGCGTCGACCCACCCGCCGAAGAAGCCGGCGAGAATACCCAGCACCGTACCGATGACCACCGCCACCAGCGCCGACAGGAAGCCGACGAGGAGCGAGATCCGGGCGCCGTAGACGATGCGGGCGAAGATGTCGCGGCCGTTGACCGGCTCGACGCCCAGCAGGTGCTCACTGCTGATGCCGCCCCAGGAACCCGTCGGCGTGCCGAACAGCGGGTCGATCAGCTCCTCGTGGTGCGCCTCGGGATCCTGCCCGACGAGGCTCGTGATCACGGGCGCGAGTAGTGCGACGGCGATCAGGAACAGCACGACGACGCTGCCCGCGAGGGCGAGTTTGTCCCGTTTCAGGCGCTCCCAGGCGATCCGGCCCAAGGAGCGTCCCTGCACGGCCTTCGCGTCGGACTTGCCTACCGCCGCTTCCTCGGCCGCACTCGGGGCCGCTTCCGCGGTCGGCTCGTGCAATGGTGCCGTCATCTGGCAGGGACCCCTCTCAACCGGCGGTGGCCGGCCCGCACTTGCCGCTGTGGCGGCGATTCAGTCCGTCGTACACAGGGGTGAACACCCCTGGTGCGGGAGTCTTCAACGCTTCGGCGTTTTGTTGCCAGACTTGACGGAGAAAGGATGCGCAACCGTGATGCTGTCCGGGGGTTTCCGTTATCCGAACAGACGGTTGCGGCCGTCGGACGCAGGCGAGTCAGGACATTCGGCACAGACCGGAACCTACCGCCCTTCTCTACGCGCGGAGAGTCGGCCCGGCCGACCCGCCCGCTCGTTGTCCGGAACGGATCAGTAGCGGCCCTGCGCCGGCGGGAATCCGTACCCCGCCGCGGGCGCCTGGGCCGGGCTCGCGTGCGCCTCGCGGTCGTAGAAGGGCCGGGCGTTCGCGCGCAGCCACATCGCCACCGGGTCGTGCTCGTCGGACAGCGCGACCGTCGACACCGGCAGGCCCTCCGGGACCGCGCCGATCGACTGCTGCATCATCGCGCGCACCGCGTCCACGGCCGGCGGGCTCGTGTCGTACACGTCGAGACCGATGGCGAGGTACGGCGCGCCCAGCGCCGGCTGCACCCACGCGCGGCGCAACGAGCGGACCGCCGGGGTGCGGTGGGCGTTCTGCGCGATCAGGGCGTAGAACTGCGGGATCTCGATGGCCGGTTCGGACAGCCGCAGCGGGCCCGCGGGCTGCCGGTCCAGGCCGGTGGCGATGCGGCGCAGATCGAGCCACGGGATGCCGACGCCGCCGCCCGGGGCGTGCGGGTTGAGCCAGAGGCCGAAGTGGTCCGGGTAGAGCGCGCGGGCCACCTCCAGGCCGTCGACCACCTCGTACGACCGGTTCCAGCCGCTGGCCGACAGCTCCTGGGCGGAGGTCACGCAGGGCGCGTAGCCGTGGCCGTCGACCTCCATGTTTCCGTACTGGGCGTCCGGTGAGCCGGCCTGGCCGTGCCACAGCAGCATCCAGATCTGGCCGGAGGACGGGCTCGCGAGCGCGCGGAGCAGCGCCTCGTAGGCGTCGTAGCGCCCGGGCGTCACCTGGCGCAGCATGTGCTCGACCTGTCCGGCCGCGGCTGTGCCGCTCGCGCTCACGTTGTGCCCCTTCGGAAAAGTGCCGTGGGTTATGAAACCAGATTAAGTGTGGCCGACGCCGGTGTGGGAGTTCGGTGCCCGGTGGTGTGCTCCGGGCGCCGGTCGTGAAGGTCTCGTCGCGCCCTTCGGGACGTCCGGCGCGCGTTCCTCACATGGCCCGCTGGTAGAAGGGCCGTACGTTCTCCCGGAGCCAGTCGCCCACCGGGTCCTGCGCCACGTCCAGGAGGACCAGGTTGACCGGCCACTTGACCGGGGACGTGCCGAGCGCGCGGCCGAGGGCGTCCATGGGCAGGGCCCGCAGGTCGCCCTCCCACTGGGAGAGTTCGACGCCGACGAACATGACCGGGTCGGCCGTCTCGATGGCGGCGAGGCAGCGGCGGGCCGTGCGGACCACACCGATGCCCTCGAACTCGGTCCCGGCGGCGGACAGGAAGTCGACCGGGTCCTCCTGCCAGTCGGGCTCGAACAGCCGGACCCGGCCGCCGCTCGCGGGACCGTCCAGCGGGGTGCGCCCGGCCCGGCACAGCTCGGCGACCGCGGGCGGCGGCAGGGGTATGCCGACCACACCGCCCGGGTTGACGGCGATGCCCGCCTGCGGGGGCAGACCACGCGCGAACTCCACGGCGGGCGCGACGGCGTACGACATGTGGGCGCCGACGACCTGGCGGAACTGCTCCTCGGAGCTGAACACCGGCACATAGGCCTGGCCCTCCAGCTCCAGCGTGGGCAGGTCCAGCGGGCCGGTGTGCGGACCGCCGCCGCCCGGCAGCGGGACCCAGAGGAAGCTGCGGCCGAGCACCTCGACGATCCGGCCGCCGGCCGAGGGGACGCCGAGGGAGGCGGAGAGCACCTCCTCCAGTTCGTTGCCGGGCCATCCACCGTGCGGATGGGGGTGCGCCTGCGCCGGGAAGTCCGCGGAGAATTCCGCCGGGAAGTCCATCTCTGCCTACCGCCTGACTGGTGCCACTGCTGTGGCTGAAAAGGCTAACGGGTGCCGGGCCCGGCCGGGTCAGCCCGTGAAGCCGATCCGGCGCAGCGCGTTCGCCGCGTCCCGGTCCACGAGGACCGCCGAGCCGCAGCCGGCCGGCAGGTCGCCCTCGGTGATCGCGCGCAGCAGCCGTGTGGTGGCCGTGCGGTGCCTGCGGAAGGCGTAGCGGGAGACGCCCCGGCCGCGGTCGCGCTGGCCGGCCAGCGCCTCCCGCGGTGTGACGTCGAGCAGCAGCAGGTGCAGCTTGCCGCCCCGGCGGCGGGCCTCGCGGGCCAGCCAGGCGCGCACCCAGGCCTGGGTGCCGCAGTCGTGCACGACGACGCCCTCGCCGGAGCGCAGCGCCCGCCGCAGCCCGGCGTAGTGCGCGAGGCGGACCAGCGGGCGGTAGACGGCGTACGGCAGGAAGCGCGGCATGCGCCGGTCCCAGCGGTCCCGGGTGTCCTGGGAGTCGACGCGCCGGCCGGGCACGGCGCGCCGCATCAGCGTGGACTTGCCGCTGCCGGGCAGGCCGGTGACCACGACGAGGTCGCGGGGCCCGAAGAGCAGGGCGTGCGGGCTGTGTCCGCCGCGGTCGCGAAGATCGCGGACGACGGGTGCGGACTGCGGGCCGCACGCCTCCCGGGCCGGAGCGGCGGCCTGCTTGGGCAGCGCGACGCCCGAGGTCGTGGCGTACACCGTGGTCCTGTTCACCGTGATCGTCCCCCCTGGGGTCGGGTACGGAGTCCCATCCCCGCCGAGTGTAAAGAAAAGGTAATTCAGACTGTCCCGCATTTTCGTTCGCTTACTGCCACAAGCCGGCTACAAGTGCGGCCTGTCGGCGAGCCGACCCGGCGTGCAATGATGTGGCCGCCAACTGCATACCGGCCGCTTGAATCCGCGCGGGAGAGTCCCCGGCACTGCCCGGGGCGCCGAAGGAGCAAGTCCCTCCCTTGAATCTCTCAGGCCCCGTTACCGCGCGGGCGAGGCACATCTGAAAAGCGGGCCGCTGTGTCAGTGGCTCCACCCAAGGTGCAAGCCATTGCCCATCCCTTTCCCGGGCTGGTCATGGCGAACCTCTCAGGTTCCGATGACAGATGGGGAGGAACGACCCCCTGTCATGCCTTGGAGACGACCGTCCGATGAGCAGTAACGAACCTCGCCGTACCGCGCTGGATGCCCTGCACCGCTCGCTCGGCGCGACCATGACCGACTTCGCCGGCTGGGACATGCCCCTGCGCTACGGCTCCGAGCGCGACGAGCACAACGCCGTGCGCACCCGGGCCGGCCTGTTCGACCTCTCCCACATGGGCGAGATCACCGTCACCGGCCCGCAGGCCGCCGCGCTGCTGAACTTCGCCCTCGTCGGCAACATCGCCTCCGTCGGCGTCGGCCGGGCCCGCTACACCATGATCTGCCGGGCCGACGGCGGCATCCTGGACGACCTGATCGTGTACCGGCTCGCGGAGACCGGGGCCCCCGAATATCTGGTGGTCGCGAACGCCTCCAACGCCCAGGTCGTGCTGGACGCGCTCGTGGAGCGTTCGGCCGGCTTCGACGCCGAGGTGCGCGACGACCGGGACGCCTACGCGCTGCTCGCCGTGCAGGGCCCCGAGTCGCCCGGCATCCTCAAGAGCCTGACCGACGCCGACCTCGACGGCCTGAAGTACTACGCCGGGCTGCCCGGCACCGTCGCGGGCGTCCCGGCGCTGATCGCGCGCACCGGCTACACCGGCGAGGACGGCTTCGAACTGTTCGTGAAGCCGGAGCACGCCGCCGAGCTGTGGCAGGCGCTGACCAAGGCCGGCGAGAGCGCCGGTCTGGTGCCCTGCGGCCTGTCCTGCCGGGACACTCTGCGTCTTGAGGCCGGCATGCCGCTGTACGGGCACGAGCTGACCACGGAGCTGACGCCCTTCGACGCCGGGCTCGGCCGGGTGGTGAAGTTCGACAAGGAGGGCGACTTCGTGGGCCGCGAGGCGCTGGCCGAGGCCGCCTCCCGCGCCCGGGAGAACCCGCCGCGCGTCCTGGTCGGCCTGGTCGCCGAGGGCCGCCGTGTCCCGCGCGCCGGGTACCCCGTGGTCGCCGGCGGCGAGGTGATCGGCGAGGTCACCTCCGGAGCCCCCTCCCCGACGCTGGGCAGGCCGATCGCGATGGCGTACGTCGACGCGGCGCACGCGGCGCCGGGCACCCCCGGGGTCGGCGTGGACATCCGCGGCAGTCACGAGCCGTACGAGGTCGTGGCGCTGCCGTTCTACAAGCGCCAGAAGTAGACACTTCTGCGGGCACCGGAAGGCCACGCCTCGCCGGGCGCCGGACCGGAAGTGACGCTTTTCCCGGCGCCCGAAGCGGACACTGAAGCACGGGTCCGTGCCCGGCAGGCGTGACGGCGTGGCTCCGCGCACACTTCCGCTGTTCACCAGCGGTCCCAGCAGTCCCTCATTCACCAGCACTCCCTCGCGTACAGGAGAATTCAGGCCATGAGCAACCCCCAGCAGCTGCGCTACAGCAAGGAGCACGAGTGGCTGTCGGTCGCCGAGGACGGCGTCTCGACGGTCGGCATCACGGAGCACGCGGCGAACGCGCTCGGCGATGTCGTCTTCGTCCAGCTCCCGGAGGTCGGTGACACCGTGACCGCGGGCGAGACCTGCGGCGAGCTGGAGTCGACCAAGTCGGTCTCCGACCTGTACTCCCCCGTCTCCGGCGAGGTCACCGAGGTCAACGAGGACGTCGTCAACGACCCGTCGCTGGTGAACTCCGCGCCCTTCGAGGGCGGCTGGCTGTTCAAGGTGCGCGTCGCGGAGGAGCCGGCCGACCTGCTCTCCGCCGACGAGTACACCGCCTTTTCCGCCGGCTGAGAGGTCGTAGCACACATGTCGCTTCTGAACACGCCCCTGCACGAGCTCGACCCGGACGTGGCCGCCGCGGTCGACGCCGAGCTGGACCGCCAGCAGTCCACCCTGGAGATGATCGCCTCCGAGAACTTCGCGCCGGTCGCGGTCATGGAGGCGCAGGGCTCGGTCCTGACCAACAAGTACGCCGAGGGCTACCCCGGCCGTCGCTACTACGGCGGCTGCGAGCACGTCGACGTGGTCGAGCAGATCGCCATCGACCGCGTGAAGGCCGTGTTCGGCGCCGAGCACGCCAACGTGCAGCCGCACTCGGGCGCCCAGGCCAACGCGGCCGCGATGTTCGCGCTGCTCAAGCCGGGCGACACCATCATGGGTCTGAACCTCGCGCACGGCGGGCACCTGACCCACGGCATGAAGATCAACTTCTCCGGCAAGCTCTACGACGTCGTCGCCTACCACGTCGGCGACGACGGCCGGGTCGACATGGCCGAGGTCGAGCGCCTCGCCAAGGAGGCCAGGCCGAAGCTGATCGTCGCCGGCTGGTCGGCCTACCCGCGGCAGCTGGACTTCGCCGCGTTCCGCCGGATCGCCGACGAGGTCGGTGCCTACCTCATGGTCGACATGGCGCACTTCGCCGGTCTGGTCGCGGCGGGCCTGCACCCGAACCCGGTCCCGCACGCGCACGTGGTCACCACGACCACCCACAAGACGCTGGGCGGCCCGCGCGGTGGTGTGATCCTGTCCACCGCCGAGCTGGCCAAGAAGATCAACTCTGCGGTCTTCCCCGGTCAGCAGGGTGGCCCGCTGGAGCACGTGGTCGCCGCCAAGGCCGTCGCGTTCAAGGTCGCCGCCTCCGAGGACTTCAAGGAGCGCCAGCGCCGTACCCTGGAAGGCGCCCGCATCCTCGCCGAGCGTCTCGTCCGGGACGACGTACGGGCCGTCGGCGTGGACGTGCTGTCCGGCGGCACGGACGTGCACCTGGTCCTGGTGGACCTGCGCGACTCCGAGCTGGACGGTCAGCAGGCGGAGGACCGGCTCCACGAGGTCGGCATCACCGTCAACCGCAACGCGGTCCCGAACGACCCGCGCCCGCCGATGGTGACGTCCGGCCTGCGGATCGGCACGCCCGCCCTCGCCACCCGCGGCTTCACGGCCGAGGACTTCGCCGAGGTCGCGGACGTGATCGCCGAGGCGCTGAAGCCGTCCTACGACGCCGAGGCGCTCAGGGGCCGCGTGCAGGCGCTGGCCGCCAAGCACCCGCTGTACCCCGGGCTGAACAAGTAACCCCCTCGGGCACCGCGCGCGGCGACGCGCGCGGTGCCCGGCACCCCGCACCACCCCCGCTGTAAGGAGTCCCCGTGGCCATCTCGGTCTTCGACCTGTTCTCGATCGGCATCGGCCCGTCGAGCTCCCACACGGTGGGCCCGATGCGGGCGGCGCGCATGTTCGCCCGGCGCCTGCGCAACGACGAGCTGCTCGGCTCCGTCGCCTCGGTGCGGGCCGAGCTGTACGGCTCGCTCGGCGCGACCGGACACGGCCACGGCACGCCCAAGGCCGTCCTGCTCGGCCTGGAGGGCGACTCGCCCCGCACGGTCGACGTGGAGACGGCCGACGAGCGCGTGGAGCGCATCAAGGACTCCGCCCGGATCCGCCTCCTCGGTGACCACGAGATCGCCTTCTCCTACGACGACGACATGGTCCTGCACCGCCGCAAAACCCTCCCGTACCACGCCAACGGCATGACCCTGTGGGCGTACGACGCCTCCGGGGCGGAGCTGCTGTCGAAGACGTACTACTCGGTCGGCGGCGGCTTCGTCGTCGACGAGGACGCGGTCGGCGCGGACCGCATCAAGCTGGACGACACGGTCCTGAAGTACCCCTTCCGCACCGGCGACGAACTGCTGCGCCTGACGCGGGAGACGGGCCTGTCCATCTCCGCGCTGATGCTGGAGAACGAGCGGGCCTGGCGCACCGAGGACGAGATCCACGAGGGCCTGCTGGAGATCTGGCGGGTCATGCAGGCGTGCGTCAGGCGCGGCATGTCCCGCGAGGGCATCCTGCCCGGCGGCCTCAAGGTGCGCCGCCGCGCCGCGAACACCGCGCGCAAGCTGCGCTCCGAGGGCGACCCGAAGGCCCTCGCCATGGAGTGGATCACCCTCTACGCGATGGCCGTGAACGAGGAGAACGCGGCCGGCGGCCGGGTCGTGACCGCCCCGACCAACGGCGCGGCCGGCATCATCCCGGCGGTCCTGCACTACTACATCAACTTCGTGCCCGGCGCCGACGAGGAGGGCGTGGTCCGCTTCCTGCTGGCGGCCGGCGCGATCGGCATGCTGTTCAAGGAGAACGCCTCCATCTCCGGCGCCGAGGTCGGCTGCCAGGGCGAGGTCGGCTCCGCCTGCTCGATGGCGGCGGGCGCGCTCGCCGAGGTGCTGGGCGGCAGCCCCGAGCAGGTGGAGAACGCGGCCGAGATCGGCATGGAGCACAACCTCGGCCTGACCTGCGACCCGGTCGGCGGCCTGGTGCAGATCCCGTGCATCGAGCGCAACGGCATGGCCGCGGTGAAGGCCGTGACCGCCGCCCGCATGGCGATGCGCGGCGACGGCTCCCACAAGGTGTCCCTGGACAAGGTCATCAAGACGATGAAGGAGACCGGCGCGGACATGTCCGTCAAGTACAAGGAGACGGCCCGGGGCGGGCTGGCGGTCAACATCATCGAGTGCTGAGGGAACGGTCGAGGGGGCGCACCGGCGGTGACGGGCGGAGCAGGGCGGTTGCGGGTGCCGGTGGGGGCCGACGCGGAGCGGTGGGTCACGCGGGCCGGGTGCCGGCGGGTGCTGTTCGTCGTGCACAACGTGACCTCCGCGACCCGGCTGCTGGACGTGCTGCCGCTGTTCCACAGCGACGTCCGCGTGCAGTTGTTCGCCACCTGCACCGGGTCCTCCCCGTTCCTGTCCGGCGTGCCCGAGCTGCTGGCGCGGGCCGGGCTGCCGGTGCTGCCCTGGGAGCAGGCCAGGGACACGGCGTTCGAGCTGGCGGTCACGGCCAGCTACGGCGGTGAACTGGACGAGATACAGGGCGAGTTGGTCGTCCTGTCGCACGGCGTCGGATACAACAAGCGGCTGGCGAGAACGGGCACCCCCCCCCCAGCGGAAAACCCCGTTTTCGGCCTCGCGCCGGAGTGGCTCCTGGTGGACGGACGTCCGATCGCCACCGCGACCGTCCTGTCCCACCCCGAGCAGCTCGACCGGCTGCGCGCGTCCTGCCCGGAGGCGGCGCCCACGGCCGTCCTCGCGGGTGACCCGTGCTACGACCGCGTCCTCGCCGCTCTCCCCCAGCGCGACCGCTTCCGCCGCGCGCTGGGCGTGGCGCCCGGCCAGCGGCTGATCGTCGTCGGCTCGACCTGGTCGGCGCGGTCCCTCTTCGGCGCCGACCTGCTGCCCTGGCTGCTGTCCCGGCTGGCCTGCGAACTGCCCGCCGACGAGTACCGGACCACCGCCGTCCTGCACCCGAACATCTGGCACGGTCACGGCCCCGGCCAGGTCCGCGCCTGGCTCGACAGCGCCCGGCGCGCCGGCCTCGACGCCATCGACCCGCTCGACGGCTGGCGGCAGGCCCTGATCGCGGCCGACTGCGTCATCGGCGACCACTCCAGCGTCACCTACTACGCGGCGTCCATCGGCGTCCCCGTCCTGCTCGGCGCGTTCCCGCAGGAGGACCTCGACCCGCTCTCCCCGGTGGCCGCCCTCGGCCGTACGGCTCCCCGGCTGGACCGCGCCGGGAGCCTGCGGGCACAGATCGACCGGACGATCGCCTCGCACGAGCCGGACCGGTACAAGAACCTCGCGGAGCAGACCAGTTCGTCGCCCGGGGAGTCGGCCGCCCTGCTGCGCCGGCTGTTCTACGACCTCATGGGCCTCCCGGAACCCGAGGGCCGCCCCGCGCTGCTCGAACCCCTGCCGCTGCCGCCCTTCCGCCCCGCCCGCCGCACCGCCCCGGTGCGCGTCCTGACCGGCCCCGTCGACACCGGCCCGCCGGGGGTCACCGTCGTCCGGTACGCCGTCGCCGACGACGCGCCCGACCCCTCGGAAGGCCCCGCCGGGCACGACCGCTCCGCCCACACGGCGGTCGACGAGGAGACCCGGGACACCGGCAGGCTGCGGATCGCGGACCTCGTCGTCCGGTACGCCGCCGCGGACGACCCACGCCTCGGACCGCCGTCCGCGTGGACGTCGGAGGCGCTCGCGCGCCACTCGTACTGCTCCCTGGCCGTCTATGTGGACGGCCCGGACCGCTGCGTCGTCCGCACCCGCGAGGGAGACCTCCTGCGGCTCACCGCCGCCCCGGGTCCCGACGGGCGGCCCGACCTGTGCGACCCCGCCGCCTACGCCTCCGCGCTGCACGCCTGGCTGTCCGACGGCAGGCCCCTGGCCGGCGTCCTCCCCGGCATCACCGTACGCACCGGCTCGACGGCCCACCGCGTCGCCGTCGAACCGCTGTCCGTTCCCGCGCCGTGACCCGCCGGGCGGCTCACGCTCCCAGTTCGGAAAGGCGCGCCCGCACCCGGTCGAGGCCGACCCGGTCGCCGTTGTCCTCGTAGCGCGCGGCGGCGGCCCGCAGATCCCCGGCCTCCCGCGCGGGGCGGCCCGCGAGGCGGTGGCAGCGGGCGCGCAACTCGGTGGCGTCCGCGAGCTGGAGCCCGGCCCCGGCCGTCTCCATCGTCTCGACCGCCCGGTCCAGGCACACCAGCGCGAGTTCCGTGTCCCCCGCGTCCAGGTGCGCCTCGCCCAGACTCATGTAGACGCGGCCCGCGTTGTACGCGTCGCCCCCGCCCGGCAGCCGGCGGAAGCGCGCCAGCGCGTCGTTCAGCCGGGTGACGGCTGCCGTGAAGTGCCGCTGCCGGGCCTCGGCCCGCCCGATGTGGTGCTCCAGCAGGGCCGTGGCACGGGGCACGTCCCGCCACCCGTCGTCACCCTCGCGGATCAGGCCCAGGACGTCCCGCGCCTCCTCGAAGCACCGCTGGGCCTCCGCGTACCGCCACTGCTTCAGACGCAGCAGCCCCAGCGCCTCGACGGCACTCGCCCGGCCGCGATGGTGCCCGCACGCCCGGTCCGCCTCCGCGGCCTGTACGAGCGCCGCCTCGGCCTCGTCCGGCTGCCCGGCGCCCATGTGCCCGAACGCGAGCTGCACCAGCATCCGGCCCACCGCGCGCGGATCGCCGAACTCGGCCGCGCAGCGCCGGGCGGCCTCCACGCCGAGCCGGTGCGTGTCGATCCACTGGGCGTGGAAGCCGAGCAGCAGATGCAGACCCCACATGGCCTCGCACAACTGCCACACGAGCTCGTCGAAGCCGTGGTGCCCGGCAGCCCGGACGACCGCGGCCAGGTTCTCCCGCTCCTCACGCAGCTCCGCCAGCGCCAGCTTCCCGTCGGACGGATCACGCTCCTGCGGCAGTTCGAGTCCGCGGTACGCGGGGCCGAGCCGCCAGCGCAGCGGCATGACCCGGAAGTCCGCCGCCACGGCGAACCGCAGCTGCGCGACGGTCACCCGGCGCACCGCGGCGGCCATCCACCCGTGCCCGTCCTCGGCGAGCGCCAGCTCACGGGCGTGCGCCCGCCCCAGGTCGTGGAACCGGTAGCGCTCCTCACCGACCTCCGTCAGCAGATGCACCCTGGCCAGTTGCTCCAGCAGCTCCCGGGCCCGCTCAGGGCTCACGTCGGCAGCGGACGCGGCGCACCTGACGGTCACCGTCGGCCAGGGCCACACCGCGAGGGCGCGGTAGAAGGCGGCGCATTCGGGGGCGAGTTCGCGGTAGGAGACGTCCTGCGCGAGCCGCACCGGATCGTCGGCGGGCCCGCCGCCGGGACCCCCGTCTGCCATGCCGCTGCCTCCCGGGCCGTGCGTACGGTCGGACAACTCCCGCGCGACACGCTCCCACGCCAGGTGTTCCCGGACGGCGAGCCCCGCGCCCGTGGTGCACACCGCGAGCGGGATGCCGCCCGTACCCTCGGCCACGGCCCGCACGACCGCGTCCGGGGCGGCAGCGCGCTCCCCGCCGACGACGCGCCGGATCAACGTGACGGAGTCCGCCGTGGACAGCGGCGGCAGGGTGAGATGCCGGGCGCCGTGCTCGGCGACCAGCGCGCCCAGCCGGTGCCTGCTGGTCACCAGGACGAGACAGCCGGGCGCGGCCGGGAGCAGGGGGATCACCTGGGCGTCGCTGTGCGCGTTGTCCAGGACGACGACCATGCGGCGGTCCGCGGTGCAGTCGCGGTACAGGTCCCGCTGCCGCGCCTCGTCGCCCGGCACCATCGCGGGCGGCACCCCGAGCCGCTCCAGGAACCGCGCGAGCGCGTCGGACGGCGAGAGCGCCGTACCGGCGGAGGCACCGGCCAGATCCACGAACAGCACCCCGTCGGGGAACCGTTCGCGCAGGGCGTGCGCGCAGTGCACGGCCGCGGCGGTCTTGCCGATGCCACCGGGGCCGGTGAGGGCGACGACGGCCGGCGCGCCCGAGGGGCGGTCCTCCTCGTCCAGCAGTGAGGTGATCCGCGCGAGCACGTCCTCGCGGTCGGTGAACACGGCGGTCACCGGGGGCAGCATCTGCGGGCGGGAGGCGTCGTGGGCGACCGCGGGCACGGCACGCGGCGCCAGCCAGGACGCCTCGCGCACCCACTCCGCGACCTCGCGGGCGAACTCCGGTGAGCTGCGGGCCACTTCCACGAGCCGTAACGCGGCGGCGGTCTGCTCGGGCTCGGTGACGGGCAGGGTCGGTTGCCGCTCACCGTCGGCGGACCCGGGGCCGGCCTCCCCGGGCCCGGTGCGGGTCCGGCTCAGCAGGCCGAAGAGGCGCTCGGAGGTCCGTCTGCCCATCTCGCCGCCCGCTCCGGACAGCGCGCCCGAGGCGACGGTCCCCACGGCCGAGAGCACCATTCCCATCAGCGGTTCCACGCAGAACTCCCCCAATTCCCTGTGGCCGCAATGCTATCGACAAGGTCCGGTGGACGGACGGGAACGATCCCGCCTGCGCGGTGGGCCGGATGTGCCCGTCCGACGACCGAAGTCGACAACATCGGGCGGACGTGGGGTCGGCCGCGCCGGCAGGGGGCATACAACTATCCCGACTCCTCTCCCCGCGACCGCACCTCAAGGGGGTCCCGCATGCTGCGCGGCATCGACGTGAGCGCCTACCAGCCCTCGTCCTACGACACCGACGGCCTGTCCTTCGTCTTCGTCAAGGCGACCGAGGGCCGTACCTACGTCAACCCCAGACTCGCGGCCCAGACGAAGACGGCCCGCGACGCCGGACTCGTCGTCGGCTTCTACCACTTCCTCTGGCCGGGCAACCTGGCGGCCCAGGCCGAGTACTTCGTGAGCAAGGCCCCGGAGAAGGCCGGCGACATCCTCGCGGTCGACTGGGAGACGACCGGCGAGGGCACGCACGCGAGCAACTCCGAGAAGGACCGCTTCATCAGGAAGGTGAGGGAACTCCGCCCGGACCACCGGGTGGTGCTGTACTGCAACCGCCATTTCTGGCTGAACATCGACACGACCTCGTACGCCGGCGACGCCCTCTGGATCGCGGACTACGTCACCGCGGGCAAGCCCCGCATCAAGGCCAGGTGGCGTTTCCACCAGTACACCGACAACCCGCTGGACAAGAACGTGGCCGACTTCGAGAGCCGGGCCGCCCTGCGCGAGTGGGCGAAGAAGGGCTGACGGCAAGGCCCGGCCGGATTGTGCCGGCCGGGCGATGCTTCCGGGGCGGCTACTTGTTCAGGTACGCCCAGAACTCGTCGAACGACATGACCTTGTCGCCGTTCAGGTCGCGGCTGTTGATGATCGCCTCGGCGACCGACTCGGTGACGTGCCAGTCGCCCTGCTGCGCCAGGGCGCTCTTGAACTCGGCGGCGGTGATGAGGCCGTCCCCGTCCAGGTCGATCCGCTCGAACTGCTTGCGCGCTTCCTCGATGTCGGCCACCGGCCCGCCCCTCATTCCATGCTGTGATCACGTGATCGTCCTACTGACGCAGGTCAGATTAACCGGCGATCACAGCACGGCCGGGGCGGGGTCCGGGTCAGTGCCAGGGCTTGTAGTGCGGGTTGCTCTCGCAGTCGCTCATGATCTCGACCTTGGTCTTCTTGTCGACCGGGCAGACTCCGACGACGTACTCCCGGGCGATGCCGCCGGGGAAGGCGACCTCCATCTGGTCGGCCCACTTGTGCCGGTCGCCGATGGTCTTGTTGACGTCGACGCCGCCCGGGGCGTCGATGTAGTAGTTGTAGCCCGCCTTGTACCAGGTCTTGTAGAGGTCGTGGTCGTACGTCGTCGACACGTACGGGGAGGGCTGGTTGACCAGCACGTACTTCTCGATGTCGTACTGGCCGTTCACCACGTCCTTGGGGTGGAAGCCCTGCTCGAAGACGACCGCCGGGCCGCGGCTGTCGCTGCGGTAGAGGGTGCCGCAGGTGGCGCGCCACACGGGCTCGGGGGTGATGCGGTCGACGTCGACGGCACGGTTGGCGGCCGCCTTCAGCTTGTCGTCGAACGTCGGGCACGCCGGGGCCGCCTTGGCGGGGGCGGCGGGCTGCGCGGGGGCGGCCGGTCCGGCGTTGGTGGCCGCCGTGGTGGCGAGGACGGCGGCGAGGGAGACGGCGGCGGCAGCGGTCCGCCGCCGCAGACGAGTTGTGATCATGGCAGCACCCTGGCCGTCGGGCTGCGGCACGTTGGGGATCATCACCCCATCGGGGGCGTGTCCCGTGCCCCTCCTGCCTTGCGCGGGCCGGTCGTTCAGCGGAAGACGCCGGTGTGGCCGAGGGAGTAGCGGCCGGGCTGCGGGTAGACGGCGAGGCCGTGCGGTCCGTGGCCGACCTTGATGCGGGCGAGCTGGATGCCGGTCCGGGTGTCGATGGCGTACACCTCGGCGTCGTAGCGGCCGGAGAGCCACAGGACCTTGCCGTCGGCGGAGACGCCGCCCATGTCGGGGCTGCCGCCGTCGGGCAGGCGCCACTTCTTGGTGAGCTTGGCCCGGGTGAAGTCGAAGACGGAGACGGTGCCTTCGCCGCGGTTGGACACGTACATCTCGCGGGAGTCGCGGCTGACGTAGAGGCCGTGGCAGCCCTTGCCGGTGGGCAGGAACGTGGGCTTGCCGAACCTGTCACCGTCCACGATCCACATGCCGTCGGCCATCATGTCGGCGATGTAGAACTTCTTGCCGTCGGGCGAGACCTTGACGTCCTGCGGCATGGCCCCGTCGAAGGGCAGCCGCTGCTGTCCGACGACCTTCATCTTCTCGGTGTCGACCTTGAGCAGTTCGCCGCTGAACTCGCAGGAGACGATGAAGTAGCGGCCGTCGAGGGAGAAGTCGGCGTGGTTGACGCCGTAGCAGGTCACCGGCACGGTCTTCTTCCGCTTCATGGTGTGCGGGTCGCGGAAGACGAGCTCGCGGTCGAGGGAGGCCATCACGACGGCGTACTTGCCGTTCGGCGTGAAGTAGAGGTTGTACGGGTCGTGCACCTCCACCGGCTTGCCCGCCTTGCCGGTCTTCGGGTCGACGGGGGTGAGGGTGTGGCCGCGGTTGTTGTTGACCCACAGGGTCTTCAGGTCCCAGCTCGGGACGACGTGCTGGGGCTGGCGGCCGACGCGGAGGGTGTCGACGACCTCGTACGTCTCGGGGTCGATGACGGTGACGGTGTCGGACTCGGTGTTGGGGACGTAGACGCGGGACGGGAAGTCCTTCACGACCGGGGACAGTTTGCCGGGGCGGTCGGCCGCGTAGACGTCCTCGGGGTCGAGCACGGGCGGCATGCCGGGCAGCCCGTCGATCCGCTTCTCGCGCGGCGCGGGTACGGCGGCCTCGGTGCCGCCGGCCCGCGCGGCACGGTCCCGGGCGGCCCGGTCCTCGGTGCCCGCGCCGCAGGCGGCGAGGGCGAGGAGCGCGGTGCCCGCGAGCAGGGCGCGGGTGAGGGCGGCGCGGTTCTTGCGACGTGAAGTCGTGGTCACGCGCACCATTTAAGGTGCGCCGCAGCCGAAAACGGGTCATTCACCCGGTCGGCGGCCCACCGGGCGTCGGCGTCCCGAGCCGCGGCCGTACGCCCCGTGGCGCCCTCACCGGTCGGCGACCCTCATCTCGAACCACGTCGTCTTGCCGCGCGGCAGCAGGTCCACGCCCCAGCGGTCGGACAGCTTGTCGACGAGGAACAGCCCCCGGCCACTGATGTCCATCTCCTGCACCGGCATCAGACAGGGCAGCCCCCGGGACGGGTCCCGCACCTCGAACCGCACCCAGCCGGGACGGCGCTTCATCCGGAGCACGAAGACCCGGGCGCCGGTGTGCCGTACGGCGTTGCCGACGAGTTCGGAGACGAGCAGGACGACACCCTCGGCCAGCCTCGGCGTGAGTCCCCAGTGACGCAGGACGACGACCTGGGCGAGGCGGCGGGCGGTGGCGGCGGACTCGGGGAGGGACGGCAGCGGCACGTCCCGCTCCGCGGGGTTGCCGTACAACTCCAATGCTTTCAGGGCGCGTTCGTCCTCGACAGCCGGCGACCAGCGCGCCGCGGTCGCACCTGCGTCTCCCCGCGGCTGATCCATGCCTTCCAGCCCCGCCATGCCCCCATCATGGCCGCACGATGACGGCTCCGGGGCCGTTCCGGGGGAACGCGCTCCCCGGAACGTCCCGGTTCGCGACCGCTGATCGGCGTGTGCCGGCGACACTGCGGTATCGATGGCATCCCGCCCGACCTGCGGCAACGGCTCGGTAGGAGGCAATCGACGGACTCCCTCGACAAGGCAGGGGTGAGGCAGGCTCAAGGCTGCCACAAACCACCCCGCCGAGGGACCCGGATCAGACATCGCGTCAATTGCAAGTGCTTCGGCCGAAGTCCGGGGAAAGCACCAGCACGGCCGGTCTCAGAGGAACTTGGCCTTGCCGGGGCCCTCCTCGACGAAGCTGCGCATGCCGCGCGCCCGGTCCTCGGTGGCGAACAGGCCCGCGAACCAGTTGCGCTCGACGGCGAGCCCGGTCTCGATGTCGGTCTCCAGGCCCGTGTCGACGGACTCCTTGGCGGCGCGCAGGGCGATGGCCGGTCCCCGCGCGAGCTTCGCGGCCCAGGCGTGCGCCTCGGTGTACACGTCGGCGGCCGGGACGACGCGGTCCACGAGGCCGATCGTGAGTGCCTCGTCGGCCTTGACGTGGCGGCCGGTGAAGATGAGGTCCTTGGCCTTGGAGGGGCCGACGAGCCGGGCCAGCCGCTGGGTGCCGCCGGCGCCCGGGATCAGCCCGAGCAGGATCTCCGGCTGGCCGAGCCGGGCGTTGTCCCCGGCGACGCGGAAGTCCGCGCACAGCGCCAGTTCGCAGCCGCCGCCGAGGGCGTAGCCGGTGACGGCGGCGACGACCGGCTTGGGGATGCGGGCGACGGCGGTGAAGGAGTCCTGCAGGGCGCGGGCGCGCAGGACCATCGCGATGTGGTCCATGGCCTGCATCTCCTTGATGTCCGCGCCGGCCGCGAACACCTTCTCGCCGCCGTAGATCACCACGGCGCGCACGTCGTCGCGGCGCGTGGCCTCCTCGGCGAGTTCCTTGAGCCGGTCCTGCGTGGCGATGTCCAGGGCGTTCATCGGCGGGCGGTCCAGGCGGAGCGTGCCGACGCCTTCGGCGACTTCGAGATTCACGGTCATGCAGGCAGGTTAACGGGCACTAACGGCGGCGGGCCCGGTGCCGTACCTCACACCGGGCCCGCCGTCTCGCGCGAGGCTCAGGCCTTCCACTTCTCCCACGGCATGTTCCAGCCGTTGAGCCCGTTGTCGGGGGCGACAGTCCTGTCGTCGGAGTTCTTGACGATCACGACGTCGCCGATCATCGAGCGGTTGAAGAACCAGGCGGCGGGCGCCTTCTTGTCCCAGCCGCCGCGCACGTCGCGCAGGCCGACGCAGCCGTGGCTGGCGTTGTAGTTGCCGAAGGCGTCGCCGCCCCAGTAGTTGCCGTGCAGGAAGGTGCCGGAGGTGGTCAGGCGCATGGCGTGCGGGACGTCCTTGATGTCGTACTCGCCGCCGTAGCCGACCGTTTCGCCGTTCATGCGGGTCACGGTGAGCTTCTCGCTGATGACCATCTGGCCGTTCCAGGTGTCGTAGCCGGGCTTGCCGGTGGTGACGGGGATGGTCCTGATCAGTTTGCCGTCGCGGACGACCTTCATCTTCCTGGTCTTGACGTCGACGGTGGAGACCTGGCTGCGGCCGATGGTGAACTTCACGGTCTTGGCCTGCTCGCCGTACACGCCGGGGCGGCCTTCGACGCCGTTGAGGTTGAGTTCGACGGTGACCTCGGTGCCGGCCTTCCAGTACTTCTCCGGGCGGAAGTCGAGGCGGTCGTTGCCGAACCAGTGGCCGGCGACCTCGACGGCCGGTTCGGTCCTGACGGTGATGGCCTTCTCCACGTCCTCGGGCTTGGTGATGCCCCGGGTGAAGCGCAGGGAGAACGGCATTCCGACGCCGACGGTGGAGCCGTCCTCCGGGGTGAAGTGGCCGATGAAGGTGTTCTGTGGCGTGAGGGTGGTGAAGCCGGACTCGGCGGCGGCCGCGCGACCCTCGGAGTCCTTGGCGACCGCGTGCACCGAGTACTTGGTGGCGGCGGCCAGGTGGGTGGACGGCGTCCAGGTGGCGCCGTCGCCGGATATCTTCCCGGCTATCCGGCCGCCGTCGGAGTCCTTGACCACGACCTCGGTCAGCCGGCCCTTGGCGGCGGTGACCTTGAGGGCGCCGCTGGTGTCGACGGACTTCGCGCCGTCCTTCGGGGCGATGGTGACGACCGCCTCGGACTGCTTGCTCTGCGCGGCGCCGGCGCCGTTGCCCTTGCCGTCCTCGCCGCCCGAGGCGGAGTCCGGACCGCCGCCCCCGCACGCGGTGACGGCCAGCATCAGGACCCCGAGTGTCAGCGCCAGGACGCCTCGGCCCCGGTGTCGCCCCCGCGCGTCAACCGAAGCCCCCGGTATCGGTCGCACATTCACTTGTTTCTCCCCTCACAGGGCCCCGTCGGGGCCCACCCCCAAGCGCGTCCCGCGCGCACTTGGCGCATATTAACCGCATGGTCAGGGGCGTTGACGTGGTGCGACTGTCACTGTTCCGTACCGACTTCGGCGGCACCGGCGCGTTTCGCCGCGGCCGTTCCACTTCACCTCTGCTTCACCGCGCTGCCCGCCTTCCACGCCCGCCAGCCCAGGTTCCAGCCGCCGAGGCCGTTGTCGGGGGCGACCTTCCGGTCCTTGCTGCCCACGACCTCGACGACGTCCCCGATCAGGCTGCGGTCGAAGAACCAGCCGGCCGGGGTGTCCGCGCCGCCGCCCTTCACGTCGCGCAGTCCGACGCAGCCGTGGCTGACATTGGTGCGTCCGAACACACTGGACGGCGCCCAGTAGTTGCCGTGCAGGAAGGTGCCGGATTCGGTCAGGCGCATGGCGTGCGGGACGTCGGGGATGTCGTACTCGCCGCCGAAGCCGACCGTGCGGCTGTCCATGCGGGTCACGTCGAGCATCTCCGTGACCACCATCTTCCCGTTGTACGTGGTGGTCTTCGGCGCCCCGGCCGTGACCGGCACGGTGGCGAGGAGTTCGCCGTCGCGCCGGACCCGCATGGTGTGCCGGGCGGCGTCCACCACGGAGACCTGGCTGCGGCCGACGGTGAAGGTGAACGTCTTGTCCTGCAGGCCGTAGACGCCGGGCGCGCCCTCGACGTCGCGGAAGCGGAGGTCGACGGTGACGCGGGTGCCGGGCTTCCAGTAGTGCTCGGGGCGGAAGTCGAGGCGGTCCCTGCCGAACCAGTGCGGGCGGATCTCGGCGGCGGGGCTTGCGGTGACGCGGACGGCGCGTTCGACGGCGGCGCGGTGCGTGATCTCCCGGTTGAACTCCAGGGAAACGATCATGCCGGTGCCGACGGTGGCGCGGTTCTCCGGGGTGACGTAGCCAATGAAGCGTTCCTCGGGCACGTGGGTGGTGAACGTGGTGTGCCGGGCCGAGCGGCGGCCGTGGCCGTCCAGGGCGACGACGTCGACCGTGTACCGGGCGGCGAGCGCCAGCCGGTCCTCGGCGGGCTCCCAGCGCAGCCCGTCGGCGGAGATCCGGCCGGGCACCGGCGTCTCCCGGGCGTCCTGGGACCTGACCACCCTCACCCTCTCCAGCCGCCCGCCGGGCACCCGTACCCGCAGCTTCTCGTCGGGCCGGACGCCGCGGGTGCCGTCGTCGGGCGTGATCCGGATGTGTTCCTCGGGTCCGGGCGGCTTGCCGAGTCCGCCCATGCCGATGCCGCCGGGGGTGTCACCCGTGCAGCCGACGGCCCCGGCCAGCAGCCCTGCCCATGTCAGTACGGCGGCCAGTGCGGCCCCCGCGCGCCGCGCGCGCCCTTGTACGTGCCTCACGTGAGGGCACAACGATCAGCCCCGCCCCGGGGAAACGTGAGTGCGAGCCGTGCGGTGGGCAGACTGAGGGGAAGGACGACGCGACGGGAGCCCCGGGCCGGGACGCCGGGGGCCCGTGCGGACCGTTCCGGGAGCCGTGGGAGGCGGATAGGTGTCCAGCGCAGCCGAGCAGGAGGCGGTGGCCGGCGGGCCCGCCACGGGGAACGGGCGCCCCGCCGCCGTCGTGGTGAACGGCGCCCCGCGCCGGGCGCCGGCGGTGGCCCCGCGGCCGGGGGCGCCGACGCCGCTGGGCGCCCGGTACCGGGTGGGCCCGGACGGGGTGGCGGGCACCAACTTCGCCCTGTGGGCGGGCGGCGCCGAGGCGGTCGACCTGTGCCTGTTCGACGAGGACGGCACGGAGACGCGGCTGCGGCTGACCGAGCTGACGCACGAGATCTGGCACGGGTTCGTGCCGGGCGTGCTGCCGGGGACGCGGTACGGCTACCGGGTACACGGCCGCTGGGACCCGTGGACCGGCGCCCGCTGGAACCCGGCGAAGCTGCTGCTGGACCCGTACGCGCGCGCGGTGGACGGCGACTTCCGGCTGCCGCCCGAGGTGTACGGGCACGTGCGGGACTGGCCGGAGCAGCACGTCGCCGACACGGTGCGCGACAGCCGTGACTCCGCGCCGTACGTCCCGAAGGGCGTCGTCGTCCACGACGACGCCACCGACGACGAGTGGATGGACGACCGGCGGCCGAAGACGCCGTGGGCCGACTCGGTAATCTACGAGCTGCACGTGCGCGGCTTCACCATGCGCCACCCGGGCGTCCCCGAGGAGCTGCGCGGCACCTACGCGGGCCTGGCGCACCCGGCGGCGGTCGAGCACCTGACGAGGCTGGGCGTGACGGCGGTGGAGCTGCTGCCGGTGCACCAGTTCGCGCACGAGGACCACCTGCTGCGGCGGGGCCTGAAGAACTACTGGGGCTACAACTCGATCGGCTACTTCGCCCCGCACGCCGCGTACGCCGCCTCCGGGACGAGCGGGCAGCAGGTCGGCGAGTTCAGGCGGATGGTGCGCGCGCTGCACGCGGCCGGCATCGAGGTGATCCTCGACGTGGTCTACAACCACACCGCGGAGGCGGGCGAGCTGGGGCCCACGCTGTCGCTGAAGGGAATCGACAACCGCGGCTACTACCGGCTCCAGCCGGACGCGCGCCGGTACGCCGACTACACGGGCTGCGGCAACACGCTCCACGTGGTGCAGCCGCACGTGCTGCGCCTGATCACGGACTCGCTGCGCTACTGGGTGACCGAGATGGGCGTGGACGGCTTCCGCTTCGACCTGGCGGCGGCGCTCGCCCGGTCCATGCACGACGTGGACATGCTGTCGCCGTTCCTCGCGGTGATCGCCCAAGACCCGGTGCTGCGCCGGGTGAAGCTGATCGCCGAGCCGTGGGACGTCGGCTCGGGCGGCTACCAGGTGGGCGCGTTCCCGCCGCTGTGGACGGAGTGGAACGACCGCTACCGCAACGCCGTGCGGGACTTCTGGCGCCACGCGCTGCCGGACGTGCGGGAGATGGGCTACCGCCTGTCGGGCTCCAGCGACCTGTACGCGTGGGGTGGGCGCCGCCCGTACGCCTCCGTCAACTTCGTCACCGCGCACGACGGTTTCACGCTGCGCGACCTCGTCTCCTACGAGCGCAAGCACAACGAGGCCAACGGCGAGGGCAACCGGGACGGCACCGACGACAACCGGTCGTGGAACTGCGGCGCCGAGGGCGAGACGGACGACGAGGCCGTACGGGCGCTGCGGCGCCGCCAGGCGCGGAACCTGCTGACCACGCTGCTGCTGTCGACGGGTGTGCCGATGCTGGTCGCGGGCGACGAGATGGGCCGGACGCAGGGCGGCAACAACAACGCCTACTGCCAGGACAACGAGATCGGCTGGCTGGACTGGGGTCTGCTGGAGGAGCCCGGCTGGCGGGCGCTGTCCGACCTGGCGGCCCGTCTGATCGCGCTGCGCCACCGGCATCCGGTGCTGCGCCGCCGGGCGTTCTTCTCGGGTCGGCCGCACTCCGCGGACGGGCTGCGGGACCTGGCCTGGTTCACCCCGCGGGGCGCGGAGATGACGGAAGGGGACTGGTACGCGCCCGCGGCCACGCTCGGCATGTATCTGTCCGGCCGGGACATCCCGGGCCGGGACGAGCGGGGCGACCCCGTCGTGGACGACAGTTTCCTCGCCGTGCTGCACGCCGGGGAGGCGCCGGTGGACTTCGTGCTGCCGGGCCCGCCGTGGGCGCGGCGGTACGAGGTGGTCGTGGACACCTCGCGCGAGGACCAGGACGTGGAGCCGGGCGTGACGCATCCGGCGGGCGCGCCGATCACGGTGCCGGGGCGGGCGGTGCTGCTGTTGCGGGTGGCGGTACAGGCCTGACCTCGAACCCGGCCAAAACTCGGTGGGCAGTGTCAGTGGCGTTCCGTAGGCTCGCGCCTGATGCCGACCCAACCCGCCGCCGCCGAGGACCGTTCCGCCGTTCGTGCCCTGCTGCGCCTGTGGCCGTACGTGCGGCCGGTGCGGGTGCGGCTGTTCACCGCCGCGTTCGTCGCCGTCACCGCGTCCTGCCTGGGCCTGGTGATCCCGCTCGTCCTGAAGTGGATGGTGGACGGGCCGATCGCCGACCGGGACCCGGCGGGCGTGTGGCTGGGCGCGCTGTACCTGCTGCTGCTCGGGCTCGGGGAGGCCCTGCTGTTCGGGCTGCGGCGCTGGCTCGTGGCGCGGCCCCTGTCGCGCGTCGAGGCGGAGATGCGGGCCGACCTCTACCGGCATCTGCAGCGGCTGCCGGTCGCCTTCCACGACCGGTGGCCGTCGGGGCAGTTGCTGTCGCGGGCGACCACCGACCTGATGCTGCTGCGCATGTTCCTCGCCTTCCCGTTGACGTTCCTCCTGGTCAACGGCGTGACGATCGTCGTCGGCGTGATCATCATGCTGATGCAGGACTGGACCCTCGGGCTCGTCATCCTCGGGCCCGCCGTCCCCCTGATGGTCACCTGCGTGATCTTCGAGAAGCGGTACGCGCGCGTGGCGCGGCTCGCGCAGGACCAGGTCGGGGATCTGACGACGGTCGTCGAGGAGAGCGTGCTCGGCATCCGCGTCATCAAGGGCTTCGGCCGGCACCGCAGCCAGGCCCGCGCCTTCCGCGAGCTGTCGGACACCCTGCGCGGCACGGAGCTGCGCAAGGCGGGCCTGCTGGCGACGATCTGGGGCGTCATCGTCACCCTGCCCGAACTGGCCATCGGCGCGGCCCTGGTGGTGGGCGCCGTCCAGGTCGCGGACGGCGAGCTGTCCGCGGGCACGCTGGTCGCGTTCCTGTCCACGGCGCTGGCGCTGCGCTGGCCGATCGACTCCATCGGCTTCCTGCTGGCCATGAGCCAGGAGGCGGCGACGGCGACGGAGCGCTACTTCGAGGTGATGGACGCCGAGGAGGAGTCGCAGGTGCGGGCCCGCCCCGAGGCCGGCCGCCCCGACGGCATCCGCTTCGACGACGTCACCTTCCGCTATCCCGACGCCGCCCCCGGCTCCCCGCCCGTCCTGGCCGGCGTGACGCTGCACATCCGCCCCGGCGAGTCGATGGCCCTCGTCGGCGCGACCGGCAGCGGCAAGACCACCCTCACCGCCCTGGTCCCCCGCCTCCACGAGCTCACCTCGGGCCGCATCACCCTCGACGGCGTCGACATCACCCGCATGTCCCGCGAGACGCTCCGCTCCCAGGTCGCCGTGGCCTTCGAGGAGCCCACGCTCTTCTCGGCGACCGTCGGTGAGAACGTCCTGATGGGCGCCGGACCCGACGCCGGCGAGGAGGAGCTGCGCCGCGCCCTCGACGTCGCCCGGGCCGACTTCGTGCACGCCCTGCCGCGGGGCGCGGACACCCAGGTCGGCGAGCAGGGCCTCAGCCTCTCCGGCGGCCAGCGTCAGCGCCTCGCCCTGGCCCGCGCGGTCGTCGGCCGCCCCGGCTTCCTCGTCCTGGACGATCCGCTGTCCGCGCTGGACGTGCACACGGAGGCCGCCGTGGAGGCCGCGCTGCGCCGGGTGCTCGCCGACACGACCGCGCTGATCGTCGCCCACCGCCCGTCCACGGTGCAGCTCGCCGACCGCGTCGCCCTGTTGTCCGGGGGCCGGATCGCCGCCGTCGGCACCCATCACGAACTGCTGCGCACCAACGCGGAGTACGCGTATCTGATGTCCGGCCTCGACCGCACCCCGCGCGAGGCCGTGGAAGAAGAGGAAGCGGAGGCCGAGCGATGACCGCGCCGACGACGTCCGTTCCCGCCACCGACGACGGGGACCGGCCGGACCCGGCGCCCGGCGCCGGCGACGCCTTCGACCGGGACGTCCTGCCCTCCGCCCCGGGTGCGACGGGCGCGCTGCTGCGTTCCCTGCTCGCGCCGATGAAGGCGCGCGTCGCCGTGACCGCGCTCCTGCTGCTGCTCCAGCAGGCGGCGGTGCAGGCGGGCCCGCTGCTGGTGGCGTACGCCATCGACCGCGCGGTGCCCGCGTTCCGCGACCACGACCGGGGGCCGCTGATCGCGGTGGCCGTGGGCTATCTGCTGTGCGCGCTCGCCTCGGGCGTGCTCCAGTACGCGTTCATCGTCGCCTCCGCCCACGTCAACCAGGGCGTGCTGCTCGATCTGCGCGGCCGGATCTTCCGCCACGCCCAGGCGCTCAGCGTCGACTTCCACGAGCGCTACACCTCGGGCCGGCTCATCTCCCCGGCCACCACGGACGTCGAGTCGCTGCGCGAGCTGCTGGACGAAGGGCTTCAGGAGCTCGTCTCGGTGATCCTGTCCTTCGTCTACATCTCGGCGCTGCTGCTCTGGCTGGACCTGGGGCTCGGCGCGGTCGCGGTGGCGTCGTTCGGGCCGCTGTACCTGCTGGTGCGGGTCTACCGGCGGCGCGCGGGCCGGGTGTACCGGGCCCGGTCCACGGCCATCGCGGCGGTGATCGTGAAGTTCGTGGAGACGATGAACGGCATCCGGCCGGTGCGCGCGTTCCGCCGCGAGACCGTCAACGACGCGGACTTCCGGGTCCTGAACCGGCGGCACGAGCGGACGAACGGCGACGCGCTGCTGGAGATGGCAAGGTACGTGGTCGGCTCGCGGCTGGTCGCGAACACGGCGGTCGCGCTGATCGTGCTGTGGGGCGCGCACCGGGTCGCGCAGGACACGCTGGCCCTCGGTGTGCTGGCGGCGGCGGTGCTGTACCTGCGGCGGCTGTACGACCCGATCGACCGGCTCGGCATGTTCCTGAACTCGTACCAGTCGGCGGCGGCCTCGCTGGAGAAGATCGCGGGGCTGCTGGCGCAGACGCCGTCGGTGCCGGAGCCGGTGGCACCGAAGGAGCTGCCGCCGCCGGCGGGCGACCGGCCCGGCCGCACGGTCGTCTTCGACGGGGTGAGCTTCGGCTACCGCACCGGCGGCGAGGTGCTGCCCCGCTTCGACCTGACGATCCCGGCCGGGCAGACCGTCGCCGTGGTCGGCTCGACCGGCGCGGGCAAGTCGACGCTGGCGAAGCTGCTCGCCCGCTTCTACGACCCGTCCGGCGGGCGGGTGCTGCTGGACGGCGTGGACCTGCGGGACCTGGCCTTCCCGGAGCTGCGGCGCGGGGTGGTGATGGTGACGCAGGAGGCGTTCCTGTTCTCCGGCACGGTCGCCGAGAACATCGCCATCGGTCGCCCGGACGCCTCGCGCGAGGACATCGAGCGGGCCGCGAAGGCGATCGGCGCGCACGACTTCATCAGCGCCCTGCCCGACGGCTACGACACCGACGTCCGCAAGCGCGGCGGCCGGATCTCCGCCGGGCAGCGGCAACTCGTGGCGTTCGCGCGGGCGTTGCTCGCCGACCCGGCGGTGGTGATCCTGGACGAGGCGACGAGTTCGCTGGACGTCCCCGGTGAGCGGGCCGTGCAGCGGGCGATGGCGACGGTGCTGAAGGGGCGTACGGCGGTCGTCATCGCGCACCGGCTGTCCACGGTCGAGATCGCGGACCGGGTGCTGGTCATGGCGCGGGGCCGCGTCGTCGAGGACGGCACCCCGGCCGAACTCGTCGGCGGCACCGGCAGGTTCGCGGATCTGCACCGGGCGTGGCGGGACAGCCTGGCGTGACGCGGGTCAGGGGGATCGACGCGTACGAGGACCCCGGCACGCCCGACACCCGGGGCGGGGCGCGGTACCTGTGGTGGCTGGTCGGGCGGCAGCGCGCGCGATGCGCGGCGGGGGCGCTGATCGCCAGTGTGTGGATGGTGCTGCTGGCGGCGACGCCGTATCTGATGTCCCGGGCGATCGACGAAGGGCTGGAGGCGGGCGACACGGGTGCGCTGGCCCGGTGGTGCGCGGCGCTGGTCGCGTTCGGGGGTCTGTCGGCGTGGCTGGGCATCATGCGGCACCGCACGATGACGCGGGTGCGGATGGACGCCAACTTCCGCACCGTGAAGGTCGTGGTGGGCCAGGCGGTGCGGCTGGGCTCGGCGCTGTCGCGGCAGGTGGGCGCCGGGGATGTCGTCACGATCGGCGTGGGCGACGTCCAGACGATCAGTCAGGCGCTGACGGTCGTGGGGCCCGGGGTCGGCTCGGTCGTCGCCTATGTGACGGTCGCCGTGCTGCTGGTGTCGCTGTCGCCGCTCATCGCCGTGCTGGTGCTCCTCGGCATCCCGGTGATCGTGCTGCTGGTGGGGCCGCTGCTGCGCCGGTTGCAGGGCGCGGAGACCGAGTACCGGGAGCGGCAGGGGGTGCTGACGGAGCGGATCGGCGACCTGGCGGGCGGGCTGCGGGTCCTCAACGGGCTGGGCGGCAAGGGCCTGGTCGCCGACGCCTTCCGGGCGGACTCCCGGCGGCTGCGCGAACAGGGTTACCGAGTGGGGGCGGTGACCAGCTGGGTGCAGGCGCTCGGCGTCGGACTGCCGACGCTGTTCCTGGCCGTGGTGACGTGGCCGGCGGCCCGGCTCGCGGCGCGTGGGGAGATCAGCCTCGGCGAGCTGGTGTCGGTGTACGGGTATGTCGCGGTGCTGGTGGGGCCGGTGGCGTTCTGGGTGGAGTGCGGCTACCAGATCAGCCGCGGTCTGGTGGCCGCGCGCCGCGTCGTGCGGTTCCTGCGGCTGGAGCCCGCGGCGGACACCGGCACGCGGGACGCCCCGGCCGAGCCGTCGGTGCTGCACGACCCGGCGTCCGGGGTGCGGGTGCTGCCCGGCCGGCTGACCGCGCTGGCCTGCGCCCGGCCCGCCGACGCGGCCGCCGTGCTGGACCGGCTCGGCCGCTGCGCCCCGTCGGACGCCACCTGGGGCGGGGTGCGTCTGGACGGGATCGCGCTGCCCCGCGTACGGGAGCGGATCCTGGTCGCCGACCACGAGGCCGACCTGTTCGCCGGGCCGCTGCGTGAGCTGGTCGGCGGGCGGTGGGGGCCGCAGGGCCGGGGCGAGGACGCGATCCGGCGCGCGCTGCACGCGGCGGCGGCCGACGACATCGTTCCCGGGCTGCCCGACGGGCTGGACTCGGCGGTGGCCGCCCAGGGCCGCAGCCTGTCCGGCGGGCAGCGTCAACGCGTCCGGCTGGCGCGGGCGTTGCACGCCGACCCGGAGGTGCTGCTCGCCGTGGAGCCCACGTCCGCGCTGGACGCCCACACGGAGGCCACGGTCGCGGACCGGCTGGGGGCGGCCCGGACCGGGCGTACGACGGTGCTGACGACGACGTCCCCGCTGGTCCTGGCCCGCGCGGACACGGTCACGTACCTGCACGACGGCAAGGCGGTCGCCACGGGCACCCACCTGGAACTGCTGGACCGCGAGCCGGGCTACCGCGCGCTGGTGGCGCGGGACACGGAGGGGCCGGGGGACGAGGGGACGGCGGGCCGGACGGCCGGACCGTCCGACGAGAGGGCGGCGGGAGGACCGGTGCGATGACAACGGCGACGACCGGGAGCCCGGAGAAGAAGGACACGTCCGCCGGTTCCCCGCGCCGGCCCCTGGCCGGGGCGGCGGCCGACGGCCGGCTTCCCGTCGCCACCCGGCGGGACGTGCGGCGGGCCGCCGCCGGGCTGGTGCGCGCGGACGGACGCGCCTTCGCCACCGTCCTGGTCCTCAACGGCCTCGCCGCCGTCGCCGGGCTGGCCGGGCCCTGGCTGCTCGGGCGGATCGTCGACGAGGTGCGGGCCGGGAGCGGGGTCGGCGCCGTGGACCGGATGGCGCTCGCCATCCTGCTGTGCACCCTGGCCCAGTTGCTGCTCGCCCGCTGGGCCCGTTACGTCGGTCACCGCTTCGGGGAGCGCACGCTGGCCCGGGTCCGGGAGGGGTTCGTCGACCGGGCGCTGGCGCTGCCCGCGTCCGTGGTGGAGCGGTCCGGCACCGGCGACCTGACGGCGCGCGGCACCGCCGACGTGACCGCCGTCGGCACGACGCTGCGCGACGCCGGGCCCGAACTGCTCGTCAACGCCGTGCAGGCGCTGTTCATGACCGGCGCGGTCTTCGCCCTGGACCCGCTGCTCGGCGTCGTCGGCGTGCTCGGCCTCACGCCGGTCTGGTTCGCCCTGCGCTGGTATCTGCGGCGGGCGCGGGACGGTTACCTCGCCGAGGGCGCGGCCACCTCCGACGTCGCGGAGATCCTCGCGGCGACGGCGTCGGGCGCCCGCACGGTCGAGGCGTTCGGGCTGCGGGAGCGGCGGATCGCGGCGAGCCGTGACGCGCTGGAGACGTCCCGGCGCACCCGCTTGCGCACGCTGTACCTGCGCACGGTGCTCTTCCCGTCGGTGGAGGTGTCCTACGTCCTGCCGGTGGCCGGCGCCCTGCTGGTGGGCGGGCTGCTGCACGCGCGGGGCGCGGTGTCGCTCGGCGCGGTCGTGGCGGCCGCCCTGTATCTGCACCAGCTGAACGCGCCCCTGGACGAGATCCTGGTCCGTGTCGAGCAACTGCAGGCCAGTGGCGCCTCGTTCGCCCGCGTGGAGGGCCTGGCCCGTGCCCCGCGTTCGGCCGCGGACGGCGACTCCCCCACGCCGTCCGGCGACCGCATCGACGTGACCGGCGTGCGCTACGCCTACGAGCGCGGCGGCGAGGTGCTGCGCGGGGTGGACCTGACGGTGCGGCCCGGGGAGCGGCTGGCCGTCGTCGGGCCGTCCGGGGCGGGCAAGACCACGCTGAGCAGGCTGCTGGCGGGGGTCGACGCGCCGACCGGGGGCACGGTCACGGTCGGCGGGGTGCCGGTCGTCGCGCTGGGGCCCGAGGCGCTGCGCCGTCAGGTCGTCCTGGTCACGCAGGAGCACCATGTGTTCCTCGGCACGGTCCGCGACAACCTGCGCATCGCCGAACCGGCCGCCGGTGACGCGGAGTTGTGGGCCGCGCTGGACGCGGTCGGCGCCGGCGACTGGGTGCGTGAGCTGCCGGCCGGTCTGGACACGCGGCTGGGGCAGCGGGGGCACCGCACCGACGGCTCGCAGGCCCAGCAGCTCGCCCTGGCCCGCGTGGTGCTGGCCGACCCGCACACGCTGATCCTGGACGAGGCGACGGCCCTGCTGGACCCGACGACCGCCCGGCACACCGAGCGGGCGCTGGCGGCCGTGCTGGAGGGACGGACCGTCATCGCGATCGCGCACCGGCTGCACACCACGCACGACGCCGACCGGGTGGCGGTGATGGAGGACGGGCGGCTCACCGAACTGGGCACGCACGACGAGCTGGTGGCGGCCGACGGCGCGTACGCCGCGCTGTGGCACTCCTGGCACGGCGACCGGCCGTCCGGCGCCGCCTGAGCCGTACGGCGTCCCCGCCCCGCGGAACGGCACAGCACCCCCAAAGCACCCCCGCCGCACGCGGTCGCTCCCCCGCACTCCCGTAACGCGTCCGTTTATCGAACGTGAACGCCCGGACAACGAACCGTTTCCGGCCAACTTTCTGACGCGGCCCTGACAGACCTGGGAGTCTCCTGCCACGCTTCCCACGGCCGCTTCACAGCAACCCCACAGTTTCACGACCCGGCGCTGCGCGGGCGGCCGAAGCTCCCGCACGTGGTTCTGCGCAACACCCCGTTGTGTCCGGCCGGCCCACCCGCCGACCGGTCTCCCCTGGCCGCGTGACCCGCGGCCACGCAGAAGGAGTCAGTGTTGAGAAGCAGGTCCTCCCACAGACGCACCTCCCACACCGCATCTCGCACCGCCCCGCGCCGTCGCACCGCGGCCGTCGCGCTCGCCGGTGTCGCCTCCCTGATCGCCGCGGCCGTCCAGACCGGCACCGCCACCGCCGCGCCCGCGCAGGCCCCGAAGGCGGCGCCGGGCTCCGAGTCCGTGCGGCTGTCCCCCGCCGAGCGGGCGGAGCTGCTGCGCGGCGCCGACGCCCGCGCCGCGGAGACCGCACGCGACCTGGGCCTCGGCGCCAAGGAGAAGCTCGTCGTCCGTGACGTCCTCAAGGACCGCGACGGCACCTTGCACACCCGCTACGAGCGCACCTACGACGGCCTGCCGGTCCTCGGCGGCGACCTCGTCGTCGAGACCTCGAAGTCGGGCGCGACCGAAGGCGTCGTCAAGGCCACCCGCGCCGCCGTGAAGCCGGCGACGACGAAGGCCGCGCTGCCCGCCGCCGACGCCGAGCGGCAGGCCCTGAACGCGGCGAAGGCCGAGAAGGCGCAGAGCCCGGACGTCGACCGCGCGCCCCGCAAGGTGATCTGGGCGGCCGACGGCAAGCCGGTCCTGGCGTACGAGACGGTCGTCGGCGGCCTCCAGCACGACGGCACCCCGCAGGAGCTGCACGTCGTCACCGACGCCACCACGGGCGAGAAGCTGTACGAGTGGGAGGCCGTCGAGACCGGCACCGGCCACACGGTCTACAGCGGCACGGTCCCCCTGACCACCACGCAGTCGGGGTCGGCGTACAACCTGACCGACGGCGCGCGCGGCGGCCACAAGACCTACAACCTCAACCGCGGCACCTCGGGCACCGGCACGCTGTTCTCCGGTCCGGACGACGTGTGGGGCAACGGCAGCCCGTCCAACCTGGAGTCGGCCGCCGCCGACGCCCACTACGGCGCCGCGCTGACCTGGGACTACTACAAGAACGTGCACGGCCGCAGCGGCATACGCGGCGACGGCCGGGCCGCCTACTCGCGGGTCCACTACGGCAACAACTACGTCAACGCCTTCTGGTCGGACAGCTGCTTCTGCATGACCTACGGCGACGGCTCGGGCAACGCCAACCCGCTGACCTCGATCGACGTGGCCGCGCACGAGATGACGCACGGCCTGACGTCCAACACCGCAGGGCTCGTCTACTCGGGCGAGTCCGGCGGCCTGAACGAGGCCACCAGCGACATCTTCGGCGCCACGGTCGAGTTCTACGCCAACAACTCCTCCGACGCCGGCGACTACCTCATCGGCGAGAAGATCAACATCCGCGGCGACGGCACCCCGCTGCGCTACATGGACAAGCCCAGCAGGGACGGGTCCTCCAAGGACGCCTGGTACTCGGGCATCGGCTCGATCGACGTGCACTACTCCTCGGGCCCGGCCAACCACTTCTTCTACCTGCTGAGCGAGGGCAGCGGCACCAAGACCATCAACGGTGTCACCTACAACTCGCCCACCTCCGACGGCCTTCCGGTGACCGGCATCGGCCGCGCCAAGGCGGAGAAGATCTGGTTCCGCGCGCTGACCACGAAGTTCACGTCGACCACCAACTACGCGGGCGCCCGCACCGGCACCCTCGCGGCGGCCGGTGAGCTCTACGGCACGACCAGCGCCGAGTACAAGGCGGTCCAGGACGCGTGGGCGGGCGTCAACGTCGGCGCGCGGTCCGGCGGCGGCGGTGGCGGCGGCACCTCCTTCGAGAACACCGCCGACGTGTCGATTCCGGACAACGGCGCGGCCGTGACCTCGTCGATCACCGTGTCGGGCCGGACGGGCAACGCGCCCGCGGGCCTCCAGGTCGCGGTGGACATCGTGCACACCTGGCGCGGTGACCTGGTGATCGACCTGCTGGCCCCGGACGGGACCGCGTACCGCCTGAAGAACTTCAGCTCCTCCGACTCGGCGGACAACGTCAACCAGACCTTCACGGTCGACGCGTCCTCCGAAGTCGCCAACGGCACCTGGAGTTTGCGGGTGCAGGACCAGGCGGCGCAGGACACCGGCCACATCAACAGCTGGAAGCTGATCTTCCCGTAGAGCGCTCCGCGCCTCCCGGACAGGGCGCCGCCCCGGTGGTTCGACTCCCCGGGGCGGCGCCCGCTTTTTGCCAAGTCCATACACCCGGACTGTTGGGCCTTTACCGAGGTCACGGCTTTTCACACGCCCGCAACATTCACTCGGAGGGCACTTTTCGGCCAACATCACTTTGGGGTCATGACATGTACGCGCCGCGAATGTCACTCTTCCGTCACTCACCGCACAACCTCACCCCCACTCCGGCCCGGTGCCCCGCAGGCGGCCGGACCTCCCCACCAAGGAGCTTGCGTGACCCCCCACTTCGCGCGTCGCAAGCGCACCACGCCGGCCATCGCGACCACCGTCGCGGTCGGCGCCCTCCTCGCCACCGGTGTGACCACCAGCGCCGGCGCGCAGAGCCCGGCCGACACCACCGCCCGGCCCGCCCTCGCCGCCGCGCCGATGCTGCTGTCGAACGCCGCGCGCACCTCGCTCATCCGGGAACAGCAGCGGTCCGCGCCGCAGACGGCCCGCGAGATGGGCCTCGGCGCGCAGGAGAAGCTGATCGTCAGAGACGTCGTGAAGGACGTCGACGGCACGGTCCACACCCGCTACGAGCGCACCTACGAGGGCCTGCCGGTGCTCGGCGGCGACCTCGTCGTCCACACCGCCGCCTCGGGTGAGACCAAGGGCGTCACGAAGGCCACGAAGGCCGCCGTCAAGGTCGCCTCCCTCAAGGCCGCCGTCCCCGCGGCCGAGGCCGAGCAGCGGGCCGTGACGCTCGCCAGGAAGGCCGGCTCGGAGAACACCGACGCCGACCAGGCCCCGCGCAAGGTCGTCTGGGCGGCCGACGGCGAACCCACCCTCGCCTACGAGACGGTCGTCGGCGGCCTCCAGCACGACGGCACCCCGAACGAACTGCACGTCATCACCGACGCGGCCACCGGCGAGAAGCTCTACGAGTACCAGGGCATCGAGACCGGCAGCGGCAAGAGCCTGTACTCCGGCACCGTCACCCTCGGCACCACCCAGTCGGGCTCGGCGTACCAGCTGTACGACCCCACGCGCGGCGGCCACAAGACGTACAACCTGGCCCGCTCCACCTCGGGCACCGGCACCCTGTTCACCGACGCGGACGACGTGTGGGGCACCGGTGTGGCCTCCAGCTCGTCCACCGACCAGACCGCGGCCGTGGACGCCGCCTACGGCGCCCAGGTGACCTGGGACTTCTACAAGAGCACCTTCGGCCGCAGCGGCATCAAGAACGACGGCAAGGCCGCCTACTCGCGGGTCCACTACGGCAACAACTACGTCAACGCCTTCTGGTCGGACAGCTGCTTCTGCATGACCTACGGCGACGGCTCGGGCAACACCCACCCGCTGACCTCGCTGGACGTCGCCGGCCACGAGATGACCCACGGCGTCACCTCCAACACCGCGGGCCTCAACTACTCGGGCGAGTCCGGCGGTCTGAACGAGGCCACCAGCGACATCTTCGGCACCGGCGTGGAGTTCGCCGCGAACAACGCCGCCGACCCCGGTGACTACCTCATCGGGGAGAAGATCAACATCAACGGCGACGGCACCCCGCTGCGTCACATGGACAAGCCCAGCAAGGACGGCGCCTCCAAGGACGCCTGGTACTCGGGCATCGGCTCGATCGACGTGCACTACTCCTCGGGCCCGGCCAACCACTTCTTCTACCTGCTGGCCGAGGGCAGCGGAGCCAAGACGATCAACGGCGTGAGCTACAACTCGCCCACCTCCAACGGCTCCACGGTCACCGGCATCGGCCGCGCCAAGGCACTGCAGATCTGGTACAAGGCGCTGACCACGTACATGACGTCGACGACGAAGTACGCGGGCGCCCGCACGGCGACCCTGAACGCGGCGTCGGCGCTGTACGGCGCCACCAGCACCGAGTACAAGACGGTCGCGGCCGCCTGGTCCGCCGTGAACGTCGCCTGACCCTCCCGCGTTGCCACGGGCGGCACCCGGAACACCACGCTTCCGGGTGCCGCCCTACGCTTGGGCCCCATGTCCTTCACGTACGACGACGTCGGCGCCACCCGGGACCAGGGCTTCTGCCCGCCCGGCTTCCACTCCCTGCACGTGCGCACGCGCCTGGGCGAGGGCCACGACGTCTTCCGCCGGGCGGCCGACGCGGTCCTCACCTGGGAGATGCACCGCACACTGGGCGTCGGCATCGACGCGGGCGCGGACCGTGCCGCCCCCGGCGTCGACGTCACCGTCACCCTCGCCGGCGTGATCAAGGCCCCGTGCCGGGTGGTCTGGACGGTGGAGGAACCCCGCCGCGCCGGCTGGGCGTACGGCACGCTGCCGGGCCACCCGGAGTGCGGCGAGGAGTCCTTCGTCGTGGACCGCACGGGCGACGGCACGGTGTGGCTCACCGTGTCCGCGTTCAGCCGCCCGGCCAAGTGGTACGCGAAGGCGGGCGGCCCGGCCACGCGGGGTTTCCAGCACGCGTACGCGCGCAGGTGCGGGAGCGTGCTGCGTCAGCTGTGCGAGCAGGGCCCGAAGGACTGACTCACCGCATCAGCACCCCCGCCGCCTCCACCACGTCGTCCGACGGGACCGCCATCAGGCCGAGTTCCGCGCTCGACGCGAGCAGGGGGTGCGCGGGCAGGATGCGGACCGTGTAGCCGTAGGGTCCGGTGCGGTCCAGGGAGAGCGGGCCCTCGTACACCCAGCGCCCGTCCTGGTCGGGGCCGCCCGCCGGCTTCAGCGGCACGGACGTCGCGTCGGCGATGCGGTCCTCGGAGTCCACCCGGCCCGACACGGCCTGCACGTCGACGTCCTCCGGCCCGAGCCCGCCGAGCCCGACCCTCACCCGCAGCCCCAGCGTGGCGCCGAGCTCGGCGGTGCCCATGACCGCCGACGTCTCGACGTGGTCCACGGTCACGTCGTGCCAGGCGTCGCGCACCCGGGCCTTCCAGGCGGCGAGGTCACGGGCGGCGTCCGGGGTCATGGCGCGGTGCGCGCGGGCCGCCGGCTCGTACAGCCGCTCGACGTACTCCCGGACCATGCGGCCCGCCAGCACCTTCGGCCCGAGCAGGGACAGCGTCCGCCGGACCATCTCGATCCAGCGGTCGGGCAGCCCGCTGTGCCCGCGCTCGTAGAAGCGCGGCGCGACCCGCTGCGCCAGCAGGTCGTAGAGCGCGTCGGCCTCTATGTCGTCGCGCCGGTCCGGGTCGGTACCGGCACCGTCGGCCGTGGGGATGGCCCATCCGAAGTCGGGCTGGAACCACTCGTCCCACCACCCGTCGAGCACCGACAGGTTGAGGCACCCGTTGAGCGCGGCCTTCATCCCGCTGGTCCCGCAGGCCTCCAGCGGCCGCAGCGGGTTGTTGAGCCAGATGTCGCAGCCGGGGTAGAGCTTCTCCGCGAGACCCATGCCGTAGTCGGGCAGGAACACGATCCGGTGCCGCACGCGCGGGTCGTCGGCGAACCGCACCAGCTCCTGGATGAGCCGCTTGCCGCCCTCGTCGGCGGGGTGGGCCTTCCCGGCGACGACGACCTGCACGGGCCGCTCGGGATGCAGCAGCAGCTCCATCAGCCGGTCCCGGTCCCGCAGCATCAGCGTCAGCCGCTTGTACGACGGCACCCGCCGGGCGAACCCGATGGTCAGCACGTCGGGATCGAGCACCTCGTCGATCCACCCCAACTCCGCGGTCCCGGCGCCGCGTTGCCGCCAGGACGCGCGCAGCCGCCGCCGGACCTCCTGGACCAGCTGCTCCCTGAGGCACCGCCGCAGGTCCCAGATGTCCTGGTCGGCGATCTCCGCGACGGAGTCCCACCGGTCGGAGCCGCCGACGGTCAGCGCCTCCTCGGCACGCCGGTCGCCGATCTGCCGGGCGCCCAGCCGGAACACCTCGGGCGCCACCCAGGTCGGCGCGTGCACGCCGTTGGTCACCGAGGTGATCGGCACCTCGTCGGGGTCGAAGCCCGGCCACAGCCCGGCGAACATCTCCCGGCTGACCTTGCCGTGCAGCAGCGACACCCCGTTGGCGCGCTGGCCGAGCCGCAGCCCCATGACGGCCATGTTGAACAGGTTCGGCTCGCCGCCCGGATAGGTCTCCATGCCGAGCCGCAGGATGCGCTCGACGTCGATGCGGGGCAGCTCGGCCTGCGGTCCGAAGTGCCGGGCCACCAGTTCCCGGTCGAACCGGTCGATGCCGGCCGGCACGGGGGTGTGCGTGGTGAACACGGTCCCGGCCCGCACGGCCTCCAGCGCGGAGTCGAAGTCCAGCCCCCGGTCGCACAGCTCGGCGATGCGCTCCAGGCCCAGGAAGCCGGCGTGCCCCTCGTTGGTGTGGAAGACCTCGGGTTCGGGGTGCCCGGTGAGCCGGCAGTACGTCCGCACGGCCCGCACACCTCCTATGCCGAGCAGCATCTCCTGGAGGAGCCGGTGCTCGCTGCCGCCGCCGTACAGCCGGTCGGTGACGCCGCGTTCGCCGAGGTCGTTCTCCTCGACGTCGGAGTCCAGCATCAGCAGCGGAACCCGGCCGACCTGGGCCAGCCAGATCCGGGCCCGCAGGGACCGCCCGCCGGGCAGGGCGAGGACGACCTGCGCGGGGGTGCCGTCCTCCTCCTCGACCGGCGTGAGCGGCAGCTCGTTGGGGTCCAGGACGGGATAGTGCTCCTGCTGCCAGCCGTCCCGGGACAGCGACTGCCGGAAGTACCCGTGCCGGTACAGCAGTCCGACACCCACGAGCGGCACTCCGAGATCGCTGGCGGCCTTCAGATGGTCACCGGCGAGGATCCCCAGCCCGCCGGAGTACTGCGGCAGGGCCGCGGTGATCCCGAACTCGGGGGAGAAGTAGGCGACGGCGGCGGGGAACTCGGCGGACTGCTCCTGGTACCACCGGGTGCCGTCGACGTATTCGCGCAGGTCGTCGGCGACGGCCGTGAGCCGTTCGAGAAAGACGGCGTCGCGGGCCAGCTCGGCGAGCCGTACGGGCGACACGCTGCCCAGCAGCCGCACGGGGTCGCCGTCCCAGCGTTCGGGGTCGACGGACCGGAAGAGTTCGCGGGTTTCCGCATGCCAGGACCAGCGCAGATTACGCGCCAGATCGCTGAGGGGCCGGAGCGGTTCGGGGAGGACGGGACGGACGGTGAATCGACGGATCGCCTTCACATTCCACCTCGGCGCGTTGGAGAGGACGCGGTCTGCGTCCCGCACGACAGTACCGGCGACGACGCCGCCGACACGGGAGCTCGGGGAGCCCGTAGGGTCGAATCCGGCGCACGGGGGGAGCGAACCCGGGGCCGCGCGGGGCGGGACGGGGCCGTGCCCGGGGGGGCGGGCGCCCCGGCCGCCCGGACGAGGCCGGTCTTGTGTGTCGACATACGCGCGAGTAGTTAACAAAGCGCCGGATTGCCCACCCGGAGTGGGTGGGAAGGCTCCTCCGGGAAACCCAGCAGGTACCACCGCAGGACCAGCAGAACACGCAGGACCCACCTCCCCACAGTCATCCGCCCACCATCGTTGACGCGGACAGGAGCGGTCATGCCCGCCAAGCACCACTCGTCACCACCACGCGGCACCACCCCCGGCACCACCCCCGGCGCCGCCCGCCCGGCCGGCCGGGCGCCCGAAACACCCGGGGCGCCCGCCCCGGCACCACCCCCGGCCCCCCGGTCCCGCCCCACCGCCACGGCGGTGGGCCGCATCCCCGTCCTGGACGTCCGCCCGATGGTCCAGCACGGCCGCCGCCCCGCGAAGGCGGTCACCGGGGAGACGTTCGAGGTCACCGCCACCGTGTTCCGTGAGGGTCACGACGCGGTCGCGGCGAACGTCGTCCTGACCGACCCGCACGGCCGGCCCGGCCCCTGGACACCGATGCGGGAGCTGGTCCCCGGCACCGACCGCTGGGGCGCCACGGTCACCCCCGGCGAGCCGGGCCTGTGGACGTACACCGTGGAGGCGTGGGGCGACCCGGTCACCACGTGGCGGCACCACGCGGAGATCAAGATCCCGGCGGGCATGGACACGGACCTGGTCCTGGAGGAGGGCGCGAAACTGTACGAGCGGGCCGCCGAGGGCGTCCCCGAGGACACCGGCCGCGACGTGCTGCGGGCAGCCGTGGCGGCGCTCCGCGACGGCTCACGCCCCCCGGCGTCCCGGCTGGCGGCGGCGCTGACCCCGGACGTGGACGCGGTCCTCGCCCGGCATCCGCTGCGGGACCTGGTCACGGCGTCCGATCCGCTGCCGTTGCTGGTGGAGCGGGAGCGGGCGCTGTTCGGTTCCTGGTACGAGTTCTTCCCCCGGTCGGAGGGCACGCCCCAGCAGCCGCACGGCACGTTCCGCACCGCGGCCCGCCGGCTGCCGGCGATCGCGGCGATGGGGTTCGACGTGGTCTACCTGCCCCCGATCCATCCGATCGGCACCACGTTCCGCAAGGGCCGCAACAACACCCTCTCCCCCGGCCCCGACGACGTGGGCGTGCCCTGGGCGATCGGCTCTCCCGAGGGCGGCCACGACGCCGTCCACCCCGACCTGGGCACGCTGGAGGACTTCGACGCGTTCGTCGCCGCCGCCCGTGAGCTGGGCATGGAGATCGCGCTCGACTTCGCCCTGCAGTGCTCGCCCGACCATCCCTGGGTGCACAAGCATCCCGAGTGGTTCCACCACCGTCCCGACGGGACCATCGCCCACGCCGAGAACCCGCCGAAGAAGTACCAGGACATCTACCCCATCGCCTTCGACGCCGACATGGACGGCCTGGTCACCGAGACCCTGCGCGTCCTGCGGCACTGGATGGACCACGGCGTGCGGATCTTCCGCGTCGACAACCCCCACACCAAGCCGGTGGTGTTCTGGGAGCGGGTGATCGCGGACATCAACCGCACCGACCCGGACGTGATCTTCCTGGCCGAGGCGTTCACCCGGCCCGCGATGATGCACACCCTGGCCCAGATCGGCTTCCAGCAGTCCTACACCTACTTCACCTGGCGCAACACCAAGCAGGAGCTCACCGAATACCTGACCGAGCTCTCGGGCGAGGCGGCGGCCTACATGCGGCCGAACTTCTTCGCCAACACCCCCGACATCCTGCACGCCTACCTCCAGCACGGCGGCCGGCCCGCCTTCGAGGTCCGCGCCGTCCTCGCCGCCACCCTCTCCCCCACCTGGGGCATCTACAGCGGCTACGAACTGTGCGAGAACACCCCGCTGCGCGAGGGCAGCGAGGAATACCTCGACTCGGAGAAGTACCAGCTCAAACCCCGCGACTGGGCCGCCGCCGAACGCGACGGACGCACCATCACCCCCCTCATCACCCGGCTGAACACCATCAGGCGGGAGAACCCCGCGCTGCGGCAGCTGCGCGATCTGCACTTCCACCACGCGGACCAGGACGCGGTGATCGCGTACTCGAAGCGGCGGGGGGCGAACACGGTCCTGGTGGTCGCGAACCTCGACCCGCACCGCACCCAGGAGGCCACGGTCTCGTTGGACATGCCGCAACTCGGCCTGGAATGGCACGAGTCGGTGCCGGTGAGGGACGAGCTCACCGGAGAGACCTATCACTGGGGCAGGGCCAACTACGTGCGTCTCGAACCGGGCCGGCGTCCCGCGCATGTGTTCACGGTTCTGCGACCGTCCACCCCGCAGATCGGAGGGTCACCCACACGATGATCGTCAACGAACCCGTTCAGGACACCTTCGAGGACACCCCGGCGAAGGACCGGGACCCGGAGTGGTTCAAACGAGCCGTCTTCTACGAGGTCCTGGTCCGTTCCTTCCAGGACAGCAACGGCGACGGCGTAGGCGACCTGAAGGGCCTGACGGCCAAACTCGACTACCTCCAGTGGCTGGGCGTCGACTGCCTCTGGCTGCCGCCGTTCTTCAAGTCCCCCCTGCGCGACGGCGGTTACGACGTCTCCAACTACACGGCCGTGCTGCCCGAGTTCGGCGACCTCGCCGACTTCGTGGAGTTCGTGGACGCCGCCCACCAGCGCGGCATGCGCGTGATCATCGACTTCGTCATGAACCACACCAGCGACCAGCACCCGTGGTTCCAGGAGTCCCGCAAGGACCCGGACGGGCCCTACGGGGACTACTACGTGTGGGCCGACGACGACAAGCAGTTCCCCGACGCGCGGATCATCTTCGTCGACACCGAGGCCTCCAACTGGACCTACGACCCGGTCCGCAAGCAGTACTACTGGCACCGGTTCTTCTCCCACCAGCCGGACCTCAACTACGAGAACCCGGCGGTGCAGGAGGAGATGATCTCCGCGCTGAAGTTCTGGCTGGACCTCGGGATCGACGGGTTCCGGCTCGACGCGGTGCCGTACCTCTACCAGGCGGAGGGCACCAACTGCGAGAACTTGCCCGCCACCCACGACTTCCTGAAGCGGGTCCGCAAGGAGATCGACGCCCAGTACCCGGACACCGTCCTGCTGGCCGAGGCCAACCAGTGGCCCGAGGACGTCGTCGACTACTTCGGCGACTACCC